>QOOS01000009.1 GCA_003331425.1 Candidatus Nitrosopumilus sp. | reverse complement strand
TAAAGCAGCAAAAGCTAATGCAATGATTAATGGTAGAGGATATGTCATACCCGAAGATATCAAAGAGGTCGCACACGATGTTTTACGTCACAGATTAATTCTTACGTTTGAGGCAGAAGCAGATGAAATTAACTCTGATAAAGTTATTGATATAATTCTAGATAAAATCCCATCACCATAAAAATGAGCAAAATTTCAGAATTACTAAGTCAAATCAAAAAATTAGAAATTCAGACAAAGGATCTTGTAGAAGGAGTAGAATCTGGTGCCTACAACTCAAAATATAGAGGTGGAGGAATAGAATTTTCTGAAGTCAGAGAGTACATTCCAGGAGATGATGTCAAAAGAATAGATTGGAATGTGTCAGCTAGGCACAACTCCCTATACGTAAAAGAATTCGTTGAAGAAAATGAGTTAAACATCTATCTCATCTTAGATTTATCAGCAAGTACAAATTTTGGATTTATGAAATCAAAACTTGATTTAAGCTTTGAAGTTGCAGTATCACTAATGTTTCTTGCATTAAAAAATAATGACAGATTGGGATTAGGGATATTTACCAATCAATTAGAAAAATTCATTCCATCAAAAAAGGGCAAACGACAATTACTAAAAATAATTAAAGAGTTAATAGAGTATAAACCAAAAAGTAAAGAAACAGATATTTTAAAATCATTATCAACATTAAAAAATAAATTAAAAAGAAAAAGTATCATATACATTATTTCAGATTTTCTTTCAGATGATTATCAAAAACCACTAAAATTTTTGAAATTACATCATGAAGTAATTTTAATTAACATTTCAGATATTAAAGAAAAAGAAATTCCAGAAATAGGTTACGCATACATTGAAGATGCAGAGACAGGGGAACAAATACTAGTAAATACATCAAGCAAAAGTTTTCAAAATCAATATAGAGAAATTATGGAACAAAAAATCATTGAAAACCAAAATAATATGAAGAAAATTGGAATAGACATGATTAATTTAACTAATGAGGAATCATTTGACATTACAATTAACAAATACTTTAGAAATAAGTGGAGAATGAAGAACTAATGGAGTTTGGATTTATTAATGCATTATTTCTTTTTTTATTAATTCCAGTTTTGGTTTTTATTTATTATAAATATAATTCAAATAAAAAAGAATCAATTTTAAAATTTAGTACACTAAAAATTATTAAAAAAACAAATGCAAAAAATAATTTAATTAGAAAACATATTCCATTTCTACTAGTCATAATTGTATTTTCATTGATTATTATCGCATTAGCAAATCCTCAAATTGTAACCCTAGGCAGTGAAAAAGGAGTCAATTTAGGCATAGTTTTAGATGGATCTGAAAGCATGGCTGCATCAGATTATGAGCCAACACGATTGGATGCTGCAAAAAGGGCAATTACATCACTTGTAACAAAGACTAGTGAAACAAATAATGTTGGAGTCGTACTATTTGAAACAGGTGCGGGAACAATATCATACCTTACTCCGGTAAAACAAAAAACACTTGATTCAATTTCATCCATTCAACAGGGTACAGGTGCAACTGCAATTGGAGATGGGTTATCGTTAGGAATTGACATGGTATCATCCATTTTAGATAAAAAAAGAGTCATCATACTTCTCAGTGATGGGATACATAATTCAGGATTGGTATCACCTGAACAAGCTACTCAATATGCAATTTTAAACAATGTACAAGTTCACACCATTGGAATTGGTTCAAATGAACCAGTATATTTACGAGATGACATATACGGTGATCCACAGTATGCAGAATTAGATGAACAAACACTTCAAGACATAGCAAGTAGTACAGGTGGAAATTATTTCAAATCATTAGACGAACAAGGTTTAAACGAAATCTTATTGGAACTAAATACCAATTTGGAGTATGAGACAGAATTATCAACAATTAGAGATTGGTTTATTGGTTCAGCGATCATTATTCTTTTAATAGATATCTACATTATTTATGGAAAGTTTAGAATCGCCGCATAAAAAAAGATTATTTTTTTTAAAAATTATAATATTCGATCAATTTTGTGTGAAAAAGTTAAACTTCCACGTAATTTTTTTTAAATTTAATTTTTAACAAAAAGATAATTCTATAGTGTCTAGAGTCAGAGACATCTCGCGGTGTTAGCTGGAAGAGCCCAATGCTCACATAAACTAGTTAATGCATTACAGAGTCTCCTAGATACGGAGACTGACTTTTTTTTCATGGCAATATCAAAAAATAACCATAATTCTGAAAATTAATTAATTAATTTTTAATTAGCATAACATGCCATTAGACAAAATTAAAGAAGTTGAAGAATACGCAGAAACTCACAAATCCTCAGTTCTACATATTCAAAAGAATCCAGTTGCATGTATTATAGACAATAATTCTGAAAATAAATTAAAATTTGAATCATTAGAAAATCAATCACAAATTAAGGCAAGTTTAAGAGGATTTCTAAACAAACACGAAGAGATAGGATTAGTGATGGGATGTAAATTTAAAATTGAAATCAATCAAGAATTACTAGAATATACAGTGTATCCATCTACGGATTTTATTGAATCTATAATTTTTAACGAGACAATATTTCTTATTGATAATAAAATGAATCAGATTTTTTCTTGCAAAATTTTAACTGATCAATTTGTAAAAACAAAATCAGAATTTGAAAAATTTAAAAAATTATCCCAAAATTAGATGGTTGAAAGAAGTTTCTTTTTCTTTTCTTGAAATTCTTTAGCAGTAATTACTCCAGCATCCTTTAGTCTTGCTAAACTTTCTAAGAGTTCAAGATTTTCTTTTTTAGAAACTTTTAAAGATTTTCCAACTTTCACAGTTTTTTGAATTTTTGATTTAGCAGTGGTTTTTAATTTTGAACCTAAAACATGACGCTTGTCAGAAATTTTTTCAGTAATTTTGAACCCCTTTTTTTTAGCCTGACTTACAATTTCTTGAGATTTTTGTTTAGTTACATCATCAATTAGCTTACGTTTTTTAGCCATTTGGCCAATCTCTTGAGTCTTTTTTTTGGCTAAACGTGTTTGATATTTTAGATCTTTTAGAATTTGATTTTTAGTTTTTTGTTCAAATCGTCTAGTGTATTCTTGAATAAGTAAGATAGGAAATGGAGAATATTCAACATCAGAATAGTACCTTATTATCGTCTCATCAGATAATTTTTTTAGATATTCTTTAAAAGATTCTTCAGATTTAAGTACCATATTTTAAATCAAATTCATCATCATAAAAAGATTATACTTGATTGATTAAATATCAAGAATTAAGAATTCAACTGGACCAAATAGGTTGGGTTTTTAGCCAATTAATCAAATCTACGTATAGACTACTTTTTTGCATGTTTAATACACCAATTTCTAAATTAGTTGAAGATTTTACAGTCTTAGAATAATTTTCACATTTTGCAAAAATCACTTTATCTAAAAACATTTCATTGTTCATTTCTTTTTTAGCCAATTCCTCAGATTCAGTCATTGCAAAACTTGCAAACAACACACCATCTACCCAGTAGGCATTTGCAGATTCCAATGAAGACATCATACCAATAAGATCATCAAGACTAAGTTGTATCATGTCACGAACATAGATTTTATCATATGGCTTGTGAATAAATTCAGTCATAAAATCATCTATTTTTAGAGATTAATGAATATTTGTAAATTTTATAATAGTATTTTTTTAAATAAAGTGTATGTCAGAATCATCAAATGAACCAACAGATCATGAATTATTTGTAACAGAATTTCCAAAAGGCAATTTTGGAATTGTAGATTATCTACAAGGTCGTGTGCATTTTGCATTAATGGACCAAATGAAATTAATGCACAAATCAGGAATGAGTCAAGAACAGATCAAAGAAGCAATACTAAAAACAGTATCAGAAATTGTAGAAAATTTTGAACCAAAAAAGGAATCAGAAAGTTCTTGATTGTAATTTACTAGATTCCATCATCAAAATTTTATGACATTTGCAGTAACAATTTGTATGAGGCAAATCATTATCATTTCTATACTTGCATTCCTTTGTATGCTCAATATCGATTCGATTTTGCATCATTATACATTAAAAAATCAATAAAATAAAGTTATGAAAAAAGGATTCATTTCAGAATAAGTAATCAAAAGTATTACTCATCTGAAATTAACCAAGATGAGCCTATAGCATCTTCCCAGTTAGTTGAGGTGTTGTTATCATTCATGAATAGAGTAAATCAAATTTGCATTTAAAAGAGATGAATGATTGATCAGTAGGAATGTTATGAATGATTTGATAGTGATTCTTTATATGGATTTCAAACGATTATTGCCAATTGTCCATAAGTAATGAATGAGACATTTTAGATTTCATTATTTTTTTTGTTATGGGCAGTTCTTTCAAAATAATATTGTTGTTTTTTCAAATCTATTTCAGATATAATACTACATTTTCTCAGAGGTACTAATTTTGAGATTACTTCATGTGTCTTAATATCAAGAAAATCTTCAGCATATATTATTTGTAAAAGAGTAGATTTGTCTTCAATAATGATTTTTGTATATTCATATCCAGTGCTCTGTCTCATTCCAGTCATAAATAATCCAATTTTTTTGTCACTTTTTGAAATTTGTGGATCTTCATAACAACAAAATGCATATTCGTCATCTTCTTGTTCAATAATTGTTAATCGAGTAAATTTTTCACTCCAACTCTCAATTTCTTGAGCAATATTTGTTGCAATTTTCTTATCTTCAAAAACCACCAATAAAACAAGTTTATCCTGTTCACGTGCCCATGAAATATTAAAAGAATCTCTACACCAATTAATTTCAAAGGACATAATATGGAACAAAAAAATTCACAAATTAATGCTTTGTATTTAAAAATATTTCATAAAATTAAAAGGTGAATAAGCCCAGAGCAAAATCCCGTTTAGTTTCCTTTAGAGCATTGCACTCAGGGGGTTAAGGTGGACTTATTCCTAATACAATGATTAGGAAGTTATCGTAATTAAGTATAATTTTTTTATGTAATTTTTACAGATTATGATAAAATAATTACAGATCAAAATAAAAAAATTACAACTTTTAATCTGAATTTCATAAATTGAATCATGCTAAAAATAATTACAAAACAGAATATTGTTTTTTTGATTCAACTAGATCTAACAATAAGTTTTTTGGAAAGGGATCAAATAGGGATTGATCTAAAATGAGTTGTACATTATATCTTAATGCCCAAGAATATAGCAGTGTAGATATTTCTGAATGCGTAATTAAATTATTCTCAAACTCGTCAATTAATGATTGATAATGAGATTTTTCAGATTCAGACAATTTTGATTTTACAAAATTAAACATGTAATCAAATGTATTAATCATAGGAGATTTTTGAATAGGGAATGATAGAATATCATAAATAATATTTTCAAATTTTTTTGAAATAATTTTAAAATTATCCTCATTAGTAAATAGTACCCCAAGTTCTGCAGTTAATTTTTCATCATGACATAAAAATAAAAGCATATTTTTTGAGTAGAATTCAAATAGTTTTTCAACAGATTGTAATTCTAAAGATTCTCGCAAATTTGCTAAAACAAAAATCCTTGTTAGAAAATGCTCCCTAATGGTAATATTTTCAAGTCTTTTTTCATCTTCCTTAACCATATTAGGAAATTCTGCAGATACACCTTCAGAAAACATTCCAGAAGTTTTTTGGTATCCTGAATCAGTACCCAGTTTATGATATAATCTAACATTAGATATTCCACATGTTGGGGAATCTCGTTTAAAGATAAAACCATCAAGATTATCTACAGAGCTAACAAATTTTTTTGTAAAATTGTGCATTTCTTTAGTTAGATTTTTTTCTGATGAAGGTTGATAGAGATTTTTTACTCCATCAATTTTAACAAGTCTAATAGGTTTTCTAGGAGTACCCAATCCAATTCCAACCTCAGGGCAAACTTGAACAAAATCCACATAATTTTTCATATTTCTAACAAAATTATTATTAATTCTACTTCCATCATATCTACACATATCAAATTCTAAACATTTACTGATTCCAATAATTGGGCGCGCATAATCAACCATATCAAAATTTGATATTCATTAGTTATAACTGGGAATTTGAAATTTTGATAGTGCTAAATTCTGATTTTATATGAATGAAATTGAAATTACATTAATGTCGATTTTTAGAAACATCAGATTTTTTTCTAGATTGACTATTTCTAGGATGGGTTCTTAACATATATCCACAACAAGGACACCATATTCCTTCCCATTGGATAAAAATTTCACATATTTGACATCTTTTTTGCCCAGCAGCATACCGACTTCCACTAATAGTTTTTTTTGCACTGAACTGTGTACAAATTTTTTTACAAACCATTGAAATCAATATGAATATGAGTTTGAATATCTACAATGTTCTTACAACAATTACAAATGCTAGTTGTGATTAAATGACATTTTAAACATAAATCCAATTCTTTAATTTCACATCCAGGTAATCTACATAATTTATTATTCATTTTAAAAAAAAGAAAAACTCACCTACCTAATTATTAGATAAGACAGATAAGATAGGCATTGCATCCCATTCATACATGGAATAATTTAAAATTCCAGAACAAATTTGATCATATTTTTTGAAAAAATCATCTGCTTCCTTTTTTGTAGCCTCAAAAACAGCCATACCTGTGACATCATCATTAAATGGACCAGACCACATAATTTTGCCTGCGCTTTGCCAATCATCAGTTAAACTTTGGATTTGAGGAGCAATTCTTTCAATATCCGAGGGATTTACTTCATCTTTAAACACTGTAATAATGACCCAAGGTTTTGTTTCAATTTGACTCATAGAAAAAATTCTCAAATATACTTTTAAAACTAAATAACAATCTTGCATTATAAAATAATTGTATAAAACAAATTGATGAAGAAAAATTAATTCAAAAAATTCAATATTTTTTCTTCAATTAATCCAGATTGATAATCATCAGAAGTAAATAAAATAGTCTCAATATCAAATAATTTTGCAACATCCAAATTTTCTTGTTTATCATCAATGAATAGGATATTTTGAGAAGGTATTTGATCACATACATGCTCATAAATCTCAGGGTTGGGTTTTGACATTTTTAACAAATTTGAATAAAATTCATAATCAAACTCCTTTAAGAGATTTTTTTGGACATTAGTAGAGGTTTCAGGAGTTAAATTTGACAATATGCCAATTGAATGACCATATTTCTTAAGAGATTTTGCAAATGTTAAGAATTCACTATTGATGCTTGATTTTTTTAAAAAAGTTTTACTAATTATTTTTTTGTCAATATCATTATTTGAACCAAGAACTATATCCCAAAATTCAGTTTCATTGATTTTAGATTCAAATAAACTGCAAAGATTATCATTAAATTTTGATTTTATTTCATTAAACGGTTTATCTAGTTGAGACGAAATTTCATCATATAGCCAATTATCATTCCAATTTATTAAAACTCCACCAAGATCAAATAAAACAGTTTTGCTCACAAAAAATTTTAAATTTATTGTTAATTAAACAATTTAAAAAAAATAATCGTTTAGCACTATGAATTAAAATTATTTCTCAGTTAATTTTTGCAATAACTTGTCAATCTCATGTAGAGCTAGTTTATCTCTACCAATAACATCGAATTTCTGCAAAATAGATTCAAACAAGTCCTCTTCTTCAATTTGCTCATGAACAAACCATTCAAGGAAAATGCTAGTTCTATGATCATTTTCATTTTGAGCAGTGTCAATAATTTTATCAATAGATTTTGTTACTTTTTGCTCATTTGCCAATGAAGTCTTAAACACTTGTTCCAATGATTTCATGTTTTGTTTAGGTTTCTCAATTGAAGGAATTACAGTATGAATTTTAAGATCATTTAGATATTCAATGATCTTAAGCATATGATCACGTTCTTCTGTTGAGTGATGTTGGAAAAAGGATGAAGCACCATCATATCCATTAACTTTACACCAAGATGATATGTACAAGTAATAATTTGAAGCATTTGCTTCCATTGCTATTTGATCATGAAGTAAATTCAATATTTTTTTAGAAATTTTCATACATCCTCTTAAATTTTATTGAATTTAAGGAATTCGAAATCAAAATAAAAAAATAAAACGAATATTTAGTAAAAGTATGGAACTAATGGAAATAGTAGTACCCGCATTAATCATTTCAGCTGTAGGAATTATGTTCGGTACAAGAATTTGGATTATGTTTAGAAAATGACTAAAAAATAATAATATAAAATTACCACTATGTTGTTTTAGAAAAATAAGTAAAATATAACAAAAATTCCTGTAAAATGATACAAATTGGATAATGCAAAAATTGCTTTGATATCAGGGTTTGTTACAGTTGTGGTATTGTCTATTTCATTACTATTTGTATGAGAATTTCTAAAATACAAATAAAAAATTCCAGTACATTTGTTTACTAGTAATTAATGAAAGTATTATGAGAAAGACACTAGGAGATTACAATATTGAAAAATCATCATCTTCAGATGTAAATAATATCAATTGGTCACAAAAAAAATCTAGTAATGATAAAAAACCTAAAAAGAAAAAAATTGTTAAAAATAGTCAAATTCCACCAGGAACAAATATTATTTATAAAAAAAGTGAAGATGAAAAAGTAGTTTCCAAAAAAATAGTAAAAATTACTAATGAACAAAATTCTGAAAAACCTAAAGAAGCAACAGGTAAAAGATTTGAAAATAAAGCCTCATCATTAGGACAAGTTAAAGAAAGATCATATAAGAGGCCTGGAAGGTAATTATCAAAAACAATAAGATTGAAACAGTTTTAATTAATAAAAAAATTTGAAGGATCAAAGAAAATGTCAAGAATTAAAGAAAAATTTGAAGAATTAGAAAAACGAAATGAAAAAGCATTGATTTCATATATTATGTTAGGATTTCCAAATGAAAAAGCTACAATGTCTACCATAAGAGGACTAGTCAAAGGCGGAGTAGACATAATAGAAATAGGATTCCCATTTTCAGATCCTTTAGCTGATGGTCCAGTAATTCAAAATGCAAGTACCATTTCACTTCAAAAAGGTACAAATGTTTCAAAATTTTTTAACATCGTGAAAAAAATTCGTAAAGAAACAGAAATTCCACTCGTACTAATGACATATACCAATATTTTACATCGTATGGGATATGAAAAATTCATCAAAGATGCAAAGAATGCAGGAATAGATGGATTTATTCTTCCTGATATGTCATTTGAAGAATCAAAGGACTACATAGATGCAGCAAAGAATAATGCAGATACAATATTTTTAATTTCACCAAATACATCTAAAACTAGAATCGATAAAATTTCTAAAATTTCAACAGGATTTCTTTATCTTGTAGCAGTATTTGGAACTACAGGAGTAAAAACAAGTATCAAAAATTATACATTAAAAGCAATCAAAAATGTAAAAAAACAAACTAAAGGTAAAATTCCAGTTGGAATTGGATTTGGTGTTTCGACTCCTGAAGATGTAAAAAAATACATCAAAGCTGGAGCAGATGCAGTAATTGTAGGAAGTGCATATCTGAAATTAATTGAGAAAACAAAGTCAACAGAACTAGAATCAAAAATTATATCATTTACAAAGAGTCTAAAAAAACAAACTATTATTCAATGATCAGTTACTAGCCACACCATACAAAACATACAAAAACTAGATGTTTATTTCAATAATGTGCAGACGAAGTTTATTTTTGTCACTGGAGGAGTTATGTCTGGCCTTGGAAAAGGAGTAACAACTTCATCGATTGCCAAATTATTACAGTTATCAGATCAAAAAGTATCATGTATCAAAATTGATCCGTATCTAAATTATGATGCAGGGACCATGAATCCTATAGCACACGGAGAAGTTTTCGTCACTGACGATGGAGGAGAATGTGATATGGATATTGGAAATTATGAAAGATTTCTTAATCAAGACATATCAAAAGATCACAACATTACCACTGCTCAAGTATATTCTTCAGTAATAGAGGCAGAACGTAAAGGGGAATATCTAGGAGCATGTGTACAAATAATTCCACATGTGACTGACGAAATCAAAAATAGGATTAGAAAAGTTGCTGAAGATGAAAAATTAGACTTCTTAATTGTAGAGTGTGGTGGAACTGTAGGAGATATTGAATCACTTCCATTTTTAGAGGCATTAAGACAAATGAGAGTAGAAGAAGGTCCACAGGGAGTTATTTTTGTTCATGTTACATTAGCACCTTCATTAGACGTAGTAGGGGAGCAAAAAACAAAACCAACACAACACAGTGTTCAGGAATTAAGAAGAATAGGAATTCAAGCAGACTTTTTGGCAGTAAGATGTACGAAACAATTAGAAGAAAAAACTAAGAAAAAAATTGCTATGTTTACTAATGTAACAACTAATGATGTATTATCATGTCACGATGCAAAATCAATTTTTGAAGTTCCTCAGATGCTTTATGATCAAGGAATAATGGATTCAATATTTACAAAATTTGGAATAGTGGGAATGGTTAATGCATCAGCAAATTGGGATAAATGGAACAAAATTGCAGAAAACATGGTAAATCATGAGGAGCAAAAAGTCAGAATTGCAATGGTTGGAAAATATGTCACTCTAGCAGATAGTTATGTTAGTGTAAATCATGCACTAAAACATGCAGGTGCATCAATTGGAAAATCAATCAAGATTGATTGGATAGATTCAGAATCAATTACAGATTACAATCAACTATCAGATTATGATGGAATTTTAGTTCCAGGAGGATTTGGAACAAGAGGATCAGAAGGAATTATTCAAACTGCAAATTATGCAAGGGAAAAAAATATTCCATATCTTGGAATATGTTTTGGATTTCAATTAGCAGCAATAGCATTTGGCAGAAATGTCCTAAGTTTAGAAGATGCAAATTCCACAGAAATTAACGCAGATACAAAAAATCCAATTGTAGATTTACTACCAGAACAAAAAGATGTTTCAGATATGGGTGGGTCATTAAGATTAGGTGCAAATGAAGTAATCATTAAATCAAATACAAATGCACAAAAAATTTACAATTCAGAGTCAATCAGTAAACGTCATAGACATAGATATGAAATCAATAAAGAGTACATTCCAGAATTTGAGAAAAATGGATTGATATTTTCAGCTGATAGTGATAATGGAAAAAGAATGGAGATGTTAGAAATTCCTGAGCATAAATTCTATCTAGGTGTACAATTTCATCCAGAATTTAACAGTAGACCAGGATTTCCTGAAGAAGCATTTTCAGCATTTATCAAGGCATCTGCAAATTAATTATTATTCAATTTTAGAAATTTCATAGATCTTTTGTCTAGCATCTCTAATGGACACTTTCTTTTTGACATAGCCTTTTTTTAGCAGATGACTTAATGCCAATCTTACTGTTCTATCAGGAAGTAGTGTTTTGTTTGCCAAGTCCTTTTGTGTCAATTCACCCTCATACTCTAACGTTTTTAGCAATAATTTGGAGCTAGGAGGCATACTCAATAGATCTTCAGCAAGATGAACTTTTTTTGCTAATGCAGATATTCCAGTAGTGTCTTTTTTTAGACGAATAATTTTTGCAGGAGGGATAAATTTGGAACATTCAACTGTTTTTTTTACTTTGTACCTATCCAGTCCGTCTAAGACAACTTCACAATGTAATCTAGCAGAAATATCATCAATTTCAATAAAGCTAGAATTTGAAACAATTATCGGTCTTCTTGTTACATCAAGGGAGTTTACGGAAATAATTTCAAAAACAGCAGAGTCTTGAAACAGTACAGGTCCACCAACTGACATTGAATATGCTGAAGATCCAATAGGTGTAGAAACAATTATTCCATCGCCATTATCATGCCATACCTCATCACCATTTACACGCAAAGTATGTTCCATCAACATTGCACTTTTAGATGAGAATACTGCAACGTCATTTAAAACAGGATAAACATTTTTTCCATCAATTTTAACGCCAAGTCTAGGAACTTCTTCAATACTGAAATTTTGTTTTTTTAAAATTTCAACATAAGAAGAAAATTCTTTTAATTCTATTTGAGCTAAAAATCCACTTGATTCACCTTCATTAATTCCTAATACAGGAGAAGTTGCATCAAAAGTTCTATGGAAATAATTTCTAACTCCCTTATCCCCACCTAAAACAATAATACAATCAGCCTGTTTATTTTTGGATTTTGTAATGTTAAAAGATTCAATATTAGAATCATTTAAAATTTTTTTAATAATTTTTGATGCAGATTCAGATGTTCCAGAACCATAAATACCAATTTGCATTAGTCTACAAACCTCAAATGAATAATAAAAGAATAATGCATCATAAATCTCGAAAATCTATTAAATTATAAAAATAAGAACCATTATTTTCGATATCACCTTTTTTAGGAATTTTTTGCAATCCCACATTATTTGATTCAAGTGCAGCCTGTGCAGAGCCTGCAGCAAAACAAAATGCCCATAGAAAGTCTTTTTCCTTTATCATAGTGCATGCAAATGTAGAACAAAAAATATCTCCAATTCCAGTAGTATCATGAACGCGTTTATTTGGTAATTTTAAAGAGTAAACTCTATTTTTTACTAAAATTGAAACATCAGTTTTGTTAGTTAGTATCACATGTTCAATTCCTTTTTTTTGTAATGCTAGCATCATTTCATCATTAGTACCTTCTACAATATTTTGACCTTCCTCAGGATTGATTTTAATTGCATCAACATTTGTTAAATCAAGATCAGTTTTTTGAAGAAAAATATTATTTTCAGAATCCTTTTGTCTCAAAAACCCTTGAGGATCTACAAATAGAAAATTAGAATTTTGTTTAATTTTTTTAAAAACATCTTGAGAAATTTCATGAAATATGGGACTAACAATATGGGCATTTGCATTAACATCAGAGTATTCTATTGGTTCACATTCATTTGCAATTTTTAGAGTTCTATCACTACCAGTAATTGAAATTGAAAATTTAGTAGTATTTTTGCTTGAATCAGGATTGGTTAAATTAATTTTATTGTCATTCAAGTATTGTTTTGGGAAGTCTGCACCATATTTTGTAAAAAGATCAACATCAAATTTTAACTCACGTGCCATTAGTCCACAGTAACATGCAGCACCCCCAATTTGCTCATATGAATTTCCTGCAATTGAAATAGTATCTAGTGCACAATGTGAATAAATTGCTATTTTTTTCATTTCTTTAGTTTTTAGACATAGCAGATTTAGTTTTTTGCATTTTCTTTCTTCTGACATTCATCACATAGTATCACTCCTTTAGAAAGATGCAATTTTACACCAGAGCTGAAACAAACATGACATAATCCCTCCAATTTGACCATTAGTTATTAGGCAAACTAGGATTAAAAGATAAAGTAAATTTTCTCAAAATTTAGGCATAAATGTATGATTTTTAGTAAATTCTACAAGATTATAAGTAGGCTAAATGGCTGGAATTCATGCCACTTAAACGTGCAAGTAGAGGTCGTACAAAAGGAGGAAAGGGCTCTTCAGGAACAGTTCAATGTACAAACTGTGGACAAACAGTTCCAAAAGATAAAGCCAAAAAAGTTACTTCCAAATTGAATCTTGTTGAGCACACATTAGCTAAAGAATTACGAGCACAAGGTGCATACATCGCATCACCAACAGTATTGAAACATTATTGTATTTCATGTGCAATTCATTTTAAAATTCTTAAAATTAGATCTGAAGATAACAGAAGAAAACGCGGCAAACTTCGATAGTATTATTCATCAATATTTTTTGCAGTGTAAATCATTCTTTGAATCAAAGTAATTCCAGCAATTATTACTACAATAACTACAGCATAATCCATAAAACCAAAAATACCAATTACTGCAATTACCAATAGTCTTTCAGCTCTTTCACCAATTCCAATTCCTTGAAGTTTAATGTTAATTAAATCAGATTTTGCCCTGGCATAACTAACTAGTAAAGATAGAGTGATTGCAAGTAGTACAAGATATGGTTCTGCATAACCACCAACTAAAATTCCTAAAAATATTGCAACTTCAGAAATTTTATCAAACATTGAATCAAGGTATTCACCTTTTTTGGAAGTCTTGCCAGTTACTCTTGCAACCTGACCATCAACCATATCAAAGAATCCTGAAACAAGTAACAAAATACCTCCAATAATTAATCCAAATTCCATACCCATTCCATAAACTACAGCAGAAGCTAATGCAATGATGAGGCCTACAACAGTCCAAAAGTTTGGAGACAATCCAGTTGCTGCAAATCCTTTTCCAATTTTTTCAAGTCCAGGGCGAAGAGATTCACGTAAATTATTTAACACAAATTACACCCAAAATACCATCTAATAAAGTAGATTGTAGTAAACGAACCCATCTAACGACCAAATTAAGCAGAAAATTTTAGAAATTATTTTTATGATTCGTCTTTAGTACTCGTCAATTCTTGTTTATTCTTTCCTAGTTTATCAAAACCATCTTTATCATATCCTTTTTCGTTGAATTTTGTTCCAGTTGCTTTGTGATTTCCTTCTTTGTTGAATCCGGAAGTGTTAAACAAAGTATGAGTTACTAGGTGAGTACCATCTTTATCAAAATTATTTTTATCATATCCATTTTTATCATATCCATTTTCATCATATCCTTTTTTATCATATCCATCTTTGTTGAAACCATCTTTGTTGAATGCTGTTCCAGTTTCATAATTTCCATCTTTGTTTAATCCAGCAGTATTAAACAAAGTACCAGTTGCTATGTGAATGCCATCCTGATTATATCCACTCTTATCATATCCATTTTTGTTGAATCCATCTTTATCATATCCATTTTTGTTGAATCCATCTTTGTCGAATCCATCTTCGTCGAATTCTGTTCCAGTTGCTTTGTGATTTCCTTCTTTGTTGAATGCTGTTCCAGTTGCTTCATAATTTCCATCTTTGTTTAATCCAGCAGTATTAACCAAAGTACCAGTTGCTATGTGAATGCCATCTTTATCATATCCATTTTCATCATATCCATTTCTACTGAATCCATCTTTATCATATCCTTTTTTATTGAATTTTGTTCCAGTTGCTTTGCAATATCCATCTTTGTTGAATCCATCTTTACTCATAACAGAATTTCATAAATTGGATTTAGTTAATGTACCTAATTACAAAAGAATATCAAATATTTAACATCTAGGCATGGAATGATCACAATTATTGAAAAAGGAATTATTGTTGAGCCACATTTATGGCAATCATCGTAGAAATAATCTTTGCAGCCAATGAAGCAGTTGCACCATTATCATGATAGGGATTTAATTCTACAATATCGACTCCAGTAACTTTTGTATCTTCAAAGGAATGAATCATATCAAATAATTCTCTAGATGTAATACCAACAGCTTCTGGATTTCCAACTCCAGGAGCGTATGCAGGATCTAAAACATCAAGATCAAAACTAGAATATACAGTGTCAAAAGTAGATATGTGATCTTTAACTAATTGGGGGCCTTTACCATCTCTAATTTCTTTGTCAGAAATTGTTTTAATTTTATTTTCAGTAAGAAATTCAAGTTCTTCTTTTACAAATGCTCTTGCACCAACATGCAAAATATTTTCAGAGCCACGTTCTTCCACAATTCTTCTCAAGTATGATGCATGACTTAATCGAATATCTGCAAATTCATCACGTAAATCATAATGGGCATCAAATACAACATACCCAGTTTCTTTTGGAAAACTAGTATAGGTTCCATAAGTAATGGAATGTTCACCACCTAAAATGAAAAGTTGTTTTTGTTTAGAAACAAGTTCAGTAGTAATTTTTTTCAGCATATCAATCATTTCAGATGCAACAACAGTATGACGAGTGTTACCTAAATCTTCAATATTTACAGTTTCTAAATCAACACCAAGTTCGGGATGAAAAATTTCTATATTATTAAAGGAATCACGTATTGCATCAGCCCCAAATCTACAACCAGGTTTGTAAGAATGTGTAGCATCAAAAGGAACTCCAAAAATTGTGGCTACAGGGTCACCACCTTCATCAGAACCAGTAATTAACGGATTCCTATTCATGTATAAATCAAGAAAACTCATTTTCTTCTACACCATAAGATTTGGACGTTTGGAAATATGTTTTGGAAAGTTCAAACCAGTAAATGGTTTATCTTTTGTTTGTTCATTGATTTCAGTAATAAATTCATCAAAAGCCAATTCTCTTACGGCTCCAGTTTTTCTATCACGAATACTAAGATTTTCAGAATTTGCTTCTTTTTCTCCAATTACAAGAATATATCTAATCCATTCTTTCTCAGCTTCACGAATTCTTTTACCAATACTTTCATTTCTATCATCTATGTCAACTCTTACAGAGTTATCAGAAATTTTATCAGATAATTTTTCACAAAAATCATAAAATTCTTCTTTTAGAGGAATAATTCTAACTTGTGTTGGGGATAGCCATAATGGAAATTGGGGCTTGCGTCCTTCATGTGAATCAGTTGCAGCTTTTTCCAATAATGCATAGATAATTCTCTCAATTGCACCACTTGGAGAATTGTGTAAAATTATTGGGTGTTTTTTATTATTATTTTCATCAACAAATTCAATTCCATATCTATCACCATTTTCAACATCAATTTGATCTGTTGAAAGTGCTGATGCTTTTCCAAGATTGTCAATAAAGTTGAATTCCCACTTTAAAACAAAATAAAAGAATTTTTCAGTCCACATTTCAACTAAAACAGGTTTACCGTTCTTTTTTACCAATTCTTCAATTGAAGATTTATTTTCATTATAGAAATCTTCAGTAAATCTAATTGCCATATCATAATCAGATTTTTCAATTCCAAGATTTTCAAGAACACTTTGTGATAAATCAAATCTTACTTTAATTTCATCAATTGCTTGATTCATGTTACCACAAAATGCATGACAGTCAGGCATAGTGAAAGCTCTTAGTCTTCTTAATCCTACTAATTCACCAGATTGTTCACGTCTAAAGCTGTATCTAGTTAACTCATAAAGTTTGTAAGGCAAATTTTTGAATGACATTTGAAAATGATTAGCCATCAAGAATTGGCCAAAACAAGCTGCAAATCTTAAAAATAATTTTTTGCCATCTGAATCAATATTGTATTGTCTGGCTGGAAAACGATTAAAGTAACTCACCATACTTGGATGTTCAGAATCATACATAATTGGAGTCTCAACTTCATATCCACCATATTCTTTAACTCTATCAGTTACATATCTCTCGATAAGAGATTTAATCAAACGACCATTTGGAAAGAATCTCATATTTCCAGAATCAGATGCAGTTTCATAATCAGCAATACCCATTTTTTTCATTAGTGCAACATGTGGTGGAGGTTTGTCAACATGACGTTGTTTTGCAACTTCATATTTTGCTAAAATTTCTAATTTTGGATATTTTGAAAAATTAAAATCGCCAATGTTAGTTAGTGTGCCATCAGGAGACATGATTTTCCAAATTGAACGAATTTTTGATTCACCTTCTAATGCATCAGAAGTTAATTCAGAATCAGGTTTTGCAGATGGTGAATCTTTAGTTATAACTTTAGAACTTTCAGCTAACGGATGTCCTTTAACTTGTAATTTGTATGATTTTGTCCAACCAAAGGGTGAATGAGAAACATCTAATTCAGAAGAAGAAGATTCCATTTCTTTTAATAATGAAATTGCTACAGATGGTTTGGCAAGATTAGAACTTAAATGAGCATATGGATATAACAGTAATTTTTTACAACCAATTTTTTGCATAGATCCTTTAATTTGAGATATAGCATTCTGTGCAACAGTAGAATCATCACCATCCTCAATGGCAACAAAAACAACAACTAATTCTTCAAGTATTTGAGTTTGCGGATTTTCAATATCTTCTGCACTTTTAATCTCTTTTTTTGTGGGAGTGTATTCAATACTATCACAATGTAATTGTAAAATTCGCATGACTGAAATTAATTATAGTCAGTTTAAAATCGTTAGTATTGTGCTAAGAATTCAAAATCTTGTGCCTAAATCATACAAATTGAAAATTCTTTACACCCCGCCAAATGTACCACGTACCAATCGTACGATAAGGAATCCACTTATTTGTAATTTTTATAATTTCATCAGTTGTGGGATTTTCTAAACCATAGAGTTTTTTCATACCATTTATGAGACCCAAATCTCCTAAGGGGAATACATCTAGTCTGCCCAATCCAAAGATCAGATACATTTCAGCTGTCCATTTACCTATTCCACGAATTTTTATCAATTCAGAAATTACTTCTTCGTTAGACATTTTTTTAAAAACTTTAAAATTTAATTTTTTATCTACAATCATGTTTGAAATATCAAAAATATATTCTGCCTTCATTCGAGATAATCCAACAGATTTAATCTCATCTTTAGATAATTTTACAATATCATTTGCAGTGGGATATTTTGTACCAAATAAATTTTTAAATCTTAAAGATATTGCTTTACCTGCACTGTCAGATATTTGTTGAGTAATAATTGCTTCAATTAACGCTTCAAAAGGATTAGAAATAGTACGAATTTTACATTCACCAACAGATGAAATAATTTTTTTTAGTTTTTTATCTTTGTTTAAAGTGACTAAAGCATCTTCATACATAATTAATTTAAAAATAAATCATATTTCAAGGATTATCAAAATGATTAATCGGAAATTTTTTGACGAATTGAAATTATTGATCTTAAAACCAATCCAGACAAACCCAAATTTGTTGTAAGAAAAGTAAATGCTCTTGATAGTGCATCCTCGCCTAGAAATCCTTCATCATAAATCATTTCAATTGTTCCTTTGTTGGTTCTAACAAATGAAGTGATCAACGAGTAAGCACCCAGTTTTTGATCTATTTTTTCTAAGTATAGGCGTAATTCAATATCAGATATTTCAAATTCATCTTGAATAAAATTTCCATTTTCAAGTAAAAATCTAATCTCATCTGGATTTTTATTTATTCTATCAGGATTATGTAAGTCAATTATGTCCATACAATCAATTATCAAATAATTGGTAGATAAGTAAATTTATTTTAAAAGTAGGTCTCAAATTGAAATTTTAGTCATAACACAAGTATTATTTACAGTCAAGAAAACCAAGTAAAAATGGATCCACATAAATTTCATGGAAAGGATATCCCTCACATCAAATTAGATCCAAAAATGAATATTGAAGATTTAGTGGATGTGTTTGCAAATTCAGGTTTTAATGGTAGACAATTAGGAGAAGCAGCAAAACTATATGCCAAAATGATTGAAGAGGATGCAACAATTTGTCTTACAATATCTGGTGCAATGACACCAGTTGGTTTTGGTGGAATAATTAAAACATTGATTGAGCGAGGATTCGTAGATTGGATTGTAACAACAGGTGCAAATGTGTATCATGAAGATCATTTTGCATTGGGATTACCAGTAAAACAAGGAAGTTTTGAGGTTGATGACATGAAATTATATGAAAATGAAATTGTACGTATCAGAGATGTTTACATAAAATTTGAAGAAACGTTAGAAGCAGAGGATCAAACAATTCAGAAGATGTTTGCAGATGATTTTCAGGATAAATCATTTACAACTGCAGAATTTTGTAATTTGTTAGGTAAAAGAAGTAAGAAGATTGCAAAACATCCAGAAAAAAGTTTCATTACAACAGCATATGATTATGATGTTCCAGTATACATTTCAACAATAAAAGATTCATCATTAGCATTGAATTTAGCAGTACATAGATTAGAAGATAAAAAATTTGACTTAGATTTTGTTAGAGAAATTATTGAACAAGCAGCAATTGTATATGATTCAAAAAAATCAGGGATTTTAGAATTGGGTGGAGGCGTTCCAAAAAATACTGCTCAACAAACAGGTCCACTATTGGATCAAATTTTAAAAAGAAATGACGGAGGTCAAGAATACATCATACAAATTACTGATGCACGTCCAGATACAGGAGGATTATCAGGTGCAACATTACAAGAAGGTAAAAGTTGGGGGAAAATTCAAGATTCTCATGAAGGCATAATTACAGTTTATGCTGATGCAACAATTGCATTTCCAATTTTAGCACTGTATGTTCTTAGTAATCAAAAAGAGAGAAAGCCAAAAAGACTCTATAAAAAAATTGATCAGCTGTATGATAAATTAAGTAGAGATTACTTTGACAATCCTAATAGAGATTAAAATTTGCTAAATCTAGCACGTTCAAGTTCACGATCGTCTTTGGATTCTTTTTTCCACTCTTTGTAATGCTCTTTACAAAGAATTGTTTTTTTGCCCTTAGAATTCACTCGCAAACCTGCATTTTCAACTTTAGTGGTATTTAATGAACGAGCTCCATCTTGATCACATCCTTCAACATTACACTTAGCACCTTTTGCAACAATGCCCATAATTTACTATAATCAAGATGTTATTTATACTTGAAAAAATTTAAACGATTTTGTTAATTTTAAAAATATTTAGAAAAAGTAGTTTTGGGCAACCTAAAATCGACCGATTAATCGTTTATAATAGGAATATTTTTTTCTTAGAATATGGCTGGAACAAACAAACCAAGTGGTTCTAAAGATTCAAAGAAAGGTAAGAAGGACAAAGGAGAAGGCGGTCCAAAAAAAGCAGAAATCACTGTTATGTTAAATGAACAGCAAGCCATGAAAGTAATTCAAAATTCCAAAGTTGTAACTGTTCAAGATCTTGCAAGACAAACAGGTGTTAAGATTTCAGCTGCAAATGCTTTCTTAAAACAATCAACTGCAAAAGGTACAGTAAAGAAAGTAGGCGGATATGCAGGACACCATTTGTATCAAGTTGTATCTTCATAGAGACGAATTACATCTCCAGGTTTAACATTCTTCAATACATTTTCATCATCAGTAAATTTACCAATTGGAGTCATTTTTTTAGCAGATTTAACATTTCCAACGAAAAAGCAAAAACTACCTGTTGATGATAAAAATGCAACATCACCCTTTACAAATTCTGTTCTTGCTCTTTCAATTCCAGAATCAACATCAGTTTCAAAATAAACAATACTCTGGCCTAACAAATGAGAATTTCCTTCTAAAGGTAGTGATCTCATTATAGTCCCAACAGTTCTTGGAGAAAGATGTCTTTTTAGATCACATGATAACTTGACTTTTCCATCAATTTCCAAAATCAATTGTTTTCTGGAGACTGAAGCATTAGACAATTTTAATTTAAAAATGATTAGATTATATAACGTTTTAAGAGAATTTTTGTACTTGTCCAGTGCTGAAGAACCAAAAGTAATTACACCAGAATCTGAAACAATAGAAACAGAAGCAGATCCCAATTTAGGATTAAACAAAGCATTAGATACTTATCGAAAATTAATTGAAAAAAATACCGACAATCCAACAGAACCATTAACAGATAAACAACAATCAAATCTTGAAAATAGAATTAAAGAAATTGAAGAAAGAGAAGTTGTAGAAAAAATCGAAGATCATGATCCAGTTGAAATTCCTTGTGAAAAAGGTAAAATCACTATTGGACCTCCAACATTAACAAGATTTGAGCAAGCCAGAATTATGGGTGCAAGAGCATTACAATTATCATTAGGAGCACCACCATTCATCACAATTCCAAAAGATGCAAGAATTTCTCTAGACATTTCAATGGAAGAATTAGAAAAGAAAGTGATCCCAATTACAATTAGAAGAGTTTTACCAAATGGTGACTATCAAAACATTCCAATTGATTATTTCATTTAAAGAACCAATCATCGATAAAACTTAAAAGAACAAAAAAATTTTGAATGTTGTATAATGCTCATGGAAGACGTAAATGAACCGAAAGGTCAAGAGCAGACCGAAATAAACATTGGAAACGATCCAGTAATGCTCACTGCTGTAGACGTTGTCTCAAAGCTCATGAATCAAAATAATATTATTTTGAAAGCAAGAGGAAATTCAATTCCAAATGCAGTAGCAGTAGCAAACATAATTACAGAAAAAATGTTAAAAGGAGTTACCAAAATTGAAAAAATTAATTTAGATACATTAGAAAAAGCTGGAATTGGAAAAATGACATCCACAGTTGAAATAATAATTAATAAATTTTAGTAGACACTACCAGGGCCTTTTAGAAGCATATTTTCGCATTCTTTACAAACTTGTTCATCAATGTTAGATTCCAAATTATGATGGATTTCACAAATCAATAAACTTGATTTGATGTAATTACATAATCCAATAAATTTTGAAAGACTAGATGGAGTATAAGCTAAATCAGAAGCAAGGTTTTCACATAATTCATCAATTAATTGTGCAACTTGTTTTTCAGACAATAGCTTTGCAATAAGAGATGGATCACCACGAGTTCCTCTGATGTAATTACTAATAGCAGCTTGAGTCACTCCAAGCATTTTAGATATTTCATCTTCTCTAATATCATGTTCTTCAGCCAATTTTTTTGCCAAAATTGCCCTTAGTGCGGGAATCAATGTTTTAGATTCAATTTCAGCAGGAAGTAACATTATTTTTCAACAATGAAGATATGAATTTAAAGTTTCCAGTGAGAATAAAGATCTTAGAATAGGTTAGGCATATCTATTTTAATTTCAAAACACAATCAAAGTAGTGGAAGATTATTCTAGTAAAATATATCAAATTTTAGAAAAATCTTGCGATTCATCAAAATCACAGTTAATTGCATTATCAGGAGGTTTAGATAGTTCAATTTTGGCAAATTTTATTAAAAAAAGAAAGACACACGGAATTGCAATAATTTCAAAAGATTTTGTTTCAACAGATCTAACATATTGTCAAATTATTTCAAAAGAAACAAACATTCCATTAACAATTTACAATGCAACAACATCAGAAATTCTTGACGCAGTTGAAAAAACAATTAAAATTTTAAAAAATTTCAACGATATTGAAATTAGAAATAATGTCGTCATGTATTTAGCAATAAAGTGGGCAAAAGAAAACGATTACAAATCAATCATAACAGGAGATGGAGCAGATGAATTATTTGCAGGGTATAACTTTCTTGTCAACAAACCTGAAAACGAATTAGATGCTGAAATAAAAAGAGTTTGTTCAATAATGCATTTCCCAAGCCAAAAAATTGGGGAAGAATTAGGAATAAAAATCGAATCACCATTTCTAGATGAGGAATTAATAAAAATTGCAAATAAAATTCCATCAAATTTAAAAATTAAACAAGAAAAAGAAATTAGGTATGGTAAATGGATTTTACGAAAAACATTTGAAAAATACTTACCCCCACAAATAGTATGGAGAAAAAAATCACCTATGCAAGATGGAGCAGGAACTGTTGGATTAACTAATTTATTTGAATCGATAATTAATGAAGAGAATTTTGTAGAAAAAAAGTTAACAGTAAAAAAAGAAGATAATGTTGTGATCAGAAGCAGAGAATCGATGTATTATTATGAAATTTATAAGAAATTATACGGCATTCCAGTAAATGACAAAGCAAATACGCAGTGTCCTTATTGTAAGCATGAAGTTATGAGTTCAAAATTTTGTCGAATGTGTGGAGCATTTCCAATCTAAACATTATTTTTATATTTTCGTGGTTTTTTTATGAATATTTTTCTACATCCATTACAACAAAAGTAGAAATTTTTGCCCTTATGATCATGAATCAAAGCAATATCTTCATCTAATTCAATTCCACAAACAGGGTCAACTGGCACAAATTTTTTAATTTTTAATTTCTATTTATAGATTCAGTAATAGAAATCAACATTATGTGAATTGCATATTCATACATAAAAGAAATTTAGCAAAAATACATAGTGAAAATCATCAAGAAGTTAATTTTTTGACTAACTCTACAAAATCTTCATTTGATAAAGAAGGGATTTTCATTATTTCTAAATTTTCTGAAACATGTTCTGCAGATTTTTGACCAACCAATGGAGCCAATACACCAGGGGAAGAGCGAATAAATTGTAATGCACGTAATGATGGTTTCAAATCACTAAACTCAGGCATTACACCAGGAGATAGTAATCGTCCTTGCATAAATGGAACGCTTGTAAAAACTCCAATTCCCAGAGTTACTGCAGACTCTAAAATTGAGACAGGTTTATTTTGAATTATTTGATTTTTAGCTAAAAGAGCTTGGTCATAATTCATGTTGTATGGTAATTGAATGAATTTGAATCCATGGTTATCTCCACCGATTTTTTTGGCCATTTCAACAATATCTTCTAAGGAAAGATGTTGAGGATCATTATCTTTAACTCTAAAGCACTCCCATGTAGCCATTCCATAAAATTTAATTTTTCCTTCATCACGTTTTTGTTCATATAATTCAAAAACAGATTTTAATTTTTCCAAAAATTCATCTTTAGAAATATCTTTTATTTGTCCCTCGATACCATTGTGTAAATACATTAAGTCAATACATTCAAGATCTAAATTTTTTAAACTTCTATCTAATTGATCAGATAAGTATGCAGTAGTCATACAATGATAGCCAGAAGTTATGTCACCCTCTTTCACAATGCCAGTTTTTCCTAATTCACGCATAACATATTCCATAAAATCTTCTTGAATGTCTGCATCATTTGTTACATATCCATTTTTACTACTTATGAAAACTTGATTTCGAGTGATTTTTCCCTCTTGAATTAGTTCAGATATGCCCTTACCAACAGAGCGTTCAGCTTTTTGAGCACGATAATTAATGGCAGTATCAATAACATTTACACCAGATAAAACAGATTGTTTTACTGCATTTTTTACCAATTCATCAGTTTGATTATCAGGGTTTCCAAGATAGGTCCCAATTCCCACATTTGAGAGATGTAAGTCTTCAAAAATTTTGAAATTATCTAGGTTGACTTGAGAGTTTTTTGAAAAGTCCTTTGTTCCCTCGGATGTGGCATATCCAGAAATCATGAATTGATTATAAATTAACTAAATTTATGTTTGTAGCAGAAATCCCCCAACTAAACAACCATTGGAAATCAATATCAAGAGTAAGTTACAAGGAAAAGTATGAAAATCATAATAAAAAATGGAGAATCAGTTGAAACATATCATAATGCAGGCGATGTAGTTGTTCTTCCAAAAAGCAAACTAGTTAGACGATTTAACGAATATGGTTCTTTGATTGAAGAATACAGCCTTGTGGACAAAAAAATTACATTAGATGATGATCTTGAAAATGATCAAACTGAGATAGTTGTGACTTTACTTGTTGAAAAATAATAGTTGTAAATAACAAACAATCTAGAGAGGTAAATGAGAAAATCATATCAAGAACAAAGTACTTGATAAAGCATGAATCCAAAAAAAATAATCATATTTCCAATAATCATATTTTTAATTCTCTTTACTGTTGGAATGTTACTAAGTAATGTGATACAAGTAGAGAATCCAAAATCTACCCTGCCTAAAATTGGACCTGACAACTGTTCGGTATGGTATGATGGATGTAATACATGTACAATTGTGACAAATCCCGATGGTATAGAAGATTTTGCATGTACAAAGATGGCATGTTCTGAATATAAAATGTCAGAGTGTTTGGAACCAATTCCTTAATGAAATATCCAATCACACAATCTAACCAAATAATTTCAACAATTAATAGTGGATAATATAGTAAGAGAATTCCCACAGTATGTTTACATTGGATTAGAGAGGTATCAAGAAACTAATTACAAATAAAATTCCGGTAAGACGGCTGAATTTTAAAGTTGAAGTCATGTAAGGGACCAAATTATCAACAGAATCATAATTTTTTTGTAAACCAATTCCAGATTTAATTATCAATGGAAGACTCACTAAACTAATCAAAGTTAAAACAGGTAAATAATTTAACATAACTCCAATTACAATTACACCATAAGCAAATAATGGGAAAATCCAAAATAATTTTCGTGCTTTTTCTTTTCCAACAGTAATCACCAATGTTTTTCTACCTTTTGATTTATCAGCATCATGATCAGGAAATGATGCAATAAACAAAACTAATGAGGACAAAGTTCCAATGACAATTCCAGCTAAAATGGATTCAATATTGACTTCACCAGATTGAATGTAGAAAGTTCCAATGACAATCATTGATCCCTTTACAGCAACAAAAAATTCACCTAAACCAGAATCGACAATCTTTGTGGAGTAAAAATAAATTGAAAGTATTGCAAAACCCAAAATTATTGCAATCAAAATTCCATATGTAATAACAAAATAACTACCAATCAATGCACCAAGTACTAAGAAAAATACACCAGCACGATAAACAGAAGAAGGTTTGAGTAATCCCTCAGGCAATACACCTGTTCCACCACTCATTTTAGTTCTAGTAGTTTTAGTGTCAATTCCTCGTTTGAAATCCCAGTAATCATTAAGCAAGTCAACACTTGCATGTAGTGCCATTACACCTGCAAATGTCAAAAGAGCATCAAAATATTCTATAGAACCATTTTGTGACCAATTTAATGCCAATCCAGTCATTACTGCAATTACAGAAGCTAAAAGAAAACGAACTCTAATCACACGTAACCAAACTGAAATCATAAGTGATTATGTCATTTTTTAGTATAAAATTTGTTAGTTTCTATTTTAACCAAATTATATATGAAAATATTTCAAAAGATAGTCATGAGGTTTGGAGAAATTCAAGAAAATGAGAAAATCATTAACTTCAATTTAGAATTAAAATGTAATAATTGTGAAAAAAAAGTTCCAGGAGGAATGAAAACAGGTGAAAAATATTTTGAGACAGAGGAATATTTTACAAAATTAGAAGAATTCAAAAAAACATATCTTTGTGGAACGTGTAGAGATAAAAAAAGATCAAATAAGTAGATTTTTTAAACTAAAGACTCATCATTAACTTCAATAGGTTTTCTACCCATAAATCCAGATTCCTTATCATGCCAAAATTTAATTTCAGTTTCACCATGTTTCCAACATAAGCAAACTTCCTCATCAAATCTTTTTGAAGGAAAATCAAGCAGTCCTTGATCTATACTTTTTATCATAACTCCAGTACTTTCCAAAATTTCTATTGATTGGTAAAATTTAGTAATTGCAGTATTGAGTTTTTGTTTTAATTCCATGTATTTTTCAAAAGAATCTGTAGTAGATACAGTTAGTTGTAGTTCTTTCTCAATTTTGGTTATATCATTTTTTTTGGCTAATGAATATTCAAATTTTTTAATCACATCAGGTAATGCATCATTAGCTTCTTTTGCAGTGAAAAAGGAAAACATGTGTCTTTTCAAAAACTCTTAATTAAAAATCTTAGGCGCAAATTTATTAATCATAGATTTTATTTCATAGTATGAGTGAAGATCCACTAGAAGCAATAATTTTACAGACAATTAATGGTGCAATAGCTACAATTCCTGGCTATCTTGAAGAAATCAAAGCAAGTAATGACACCTTAAAAGTAAAAAATCCTGAAGAATTTGTCTATGGAATAGTGATGGGTATGGCATTAGGAATGAGCGGAGCAATATTGAGTGCACAAGAAAAACCACCCACTCCAGAAGATCAAATGAGAGTCAGAGACATAATATACAAACACATTCCAGAAATCCGTGAAAGAATTTTCAATTGACAAAATTCAAGGAAACAGAAATTAGTTTTCTAAAATCAGTAGAGGAAGCTAGAATTGCAACATCCAATAACGACATACCACATGTCAAACCAGTTTCTTTCATATTTTATAAAAATACAATAATTATTGCCACAGATTATCAAACAAAATCATTTCAAAACATCAAAGTTAATCCTCACACAAGCATTGTAATTGACAAATATATTCCAGGAAATCACAAAGCGGTGTGTATTCAAGGGCAAGTAAAAATTATTGAATCAGGAAAAGAGTTTTCAGAATATTATGAAATGTTTTATGAAAAATTTCAATGGGTAAAAAACGACCCATGGAAGGAAAATGAAGCCCCATTTTTACAAATTATTCCAAAGAATCATACAAGTTGGGGATTAAATTAAAAAAATTATTTTATTTTATATCTCAAAATTGCTAAAACAGAGTCATCAATCTCAAGTTTTTTAATAATTTTTGGAGACATGGCAAACTCAATTTTACATGAAGTATTTTTTGCCTCTTCTAACATTTTAAGAATATTTTTGAATTGAGGTTTAGTATGAAAAAGAGTAGAAACAATCAAGGTTTCTACACTACCAATTTTTAGTGCTCGATTAATTACATTATTTCTTTTAGCAGTTAGTCCTTCTTTAACTAATTTCTCATATTTTTGCATCAATTCTTCCATGTGTTTTTTTCGGTATTCATAAAGATGATGAATGATTATCTTATGGATGTCTTTAACAGGAGTTGTAAAAGACAAGCCATCAACAAATCGGCATTTAGAAGTTAATTCAGAATTCAATTCATCATAGAATTCTGTTTTGCCATTACCGCTACCTCCCAAAAGAATTAATTCCGAATTATCAGACATCAGTCGAACTTTATTTGCAACTTTTTTGAAAAAGACGTGAATTTTTGTTTGTCTTGCTCGCAAAAATCTTCCTTGACTTTGCCCACCTTTTTTATGCCTTCCCTGTAAATCAATTTTTAATTTAGATTCTTGAATAATTTGACTGCCAATGAATTTTTGTATTCTTGCAGTTTTTTGATCAATTGTTACCATCAAAATAGTGTAGTTAGTTTTAAGAATATCAGAAAATGGTTTTACATAGGGTTTTTTGTTTACGATGTAAAGATAAGGTAATTTTTTAGATGTACCAATTACTTTAAGATGAATTTTGCCATCAACAATCCAACCAAAAAGACATAATGTTTTAGTAAATTTACCAACAGAGATAGGATTTTTTTTTAATTCTAAAATTTTATGTTCAATTTTATTTTTAATTTTTTCAACAGATTCAGATCTTTTGGTTTCTTGTAATAATTGAATTGTGTTTTCTCCCTTACCATAAGGATAGTAAACAGACACACATTGACTTTTGACTTCCTTTAATTCAAATGCAAATTGATTAATGGACAACCATTCAGAAGGGTCAATTTCAGAAAATTCAATTACAGACACAAAATTTGATGAAATTGCTTTTTTAATAAGAGTTTGAAATTGAGATTAAAAATGCCAAATTCATTGAGGGATGTTTAGTAAAAAGCACAAATAAGTGATAATTTGTCCTAAAAAGTCGTTTTTTTTGAATAAATTTGAAATAGCTTATATACTAATAGCGTTGTGAGATACTGTATTATTTTGGTTCAAGAAGCAAATATGGATACACTTTGTGGTCGTTGTGGAAAACACGGAATTACTACAGATACTGTAACCGGAGAAAGATTTTGTGGCAAATGTGGGTATGTAATTACTGAAACCTTACAGGATGCAGGACCAGAATGGAGATCATTTTCTAAAGATGGAGGAGCCGACCCAACACGAACTGGTGCACCAACATCATTAACAATGCACGACAGAGGACTTGCAACAATTATCAATCCATTAAACAAAGATGCATCTGGAAAACCATTATCAACTTCAATGAAAAGTACAATTGAACGTCTTAGAACTTGGGATAGCAGAAGTAAAGTAAATGCATCATCAGATAAAAATCTCAGACAAGCATTAAGCGAACTTGCCACATTAAAAGACAAACTTTCACTTTCAGATTCAGTTATAGAAAAAGCAGCTTACATTTACAGAAAGGCTTTAGAAAAAGGATTAGTCAAAGGGCGCTCTATTTCTGCATTAATTGCATCAGCATTGTATGCAGCATGTAGAGATACAGAAACTCCAAGAACTCTAAAAGATGTTGCAGATGCAGGAAACATTAAGAAAAAAGATATTGCAAGATGTTACAGACTATTACATAGAGAATTAGAATTAAAAATGCCAGTAGTTGATCCAACACAATGTGTTGCAAAAATTGCTAGTAAATTACAAATTTCAGAAAAAACAAAACGTTACGGAATCAAAGTTTTAAGAGAAGCACAAGAGCACGAAGAATCTGCAGGCAAAGATCCAATGGGACTTGCAGCAGCAGCATTGTATTTGTCATGTGTTAAAAATGGGGAAGATAGAACTCAAAGAGACATCGCAGAAGCTGCTAACGTAACAGAAGTAACAATTAGAAATAGATACAAAGGACTGAGATTAGATCAGAGTATTGAGAGGTAGAATGAGATAATGCCACAAACAAAACCAGTAATTGCAATTGTAAACGTTGTTGCATCTGCAACAATTGATCAGAAATTAGATCTAGTAGACATTACAAAAAAATTCCCAGATGTAGAATATCATCCAGAACAATTCCCAGGAGCAGTATTTAGATTAAAAAACCCAAAGACTGCAACATTGCTATTTAGTTCAGGTAAAATGGTATGTACTGGTGCAAAATCACAAGAATTAGCTGAAACTGCAGTTTCAAATGTTGTAAAAATTTTAAGAAAAGGTAAAATTAAAATTAAAAAAGACGCCGTAGTTTCAATTCAAAATATCGTATCTTCAATTAATCTTGGAGGTAAAGTCAACTTGGAGCAAGCAGCAAGAACATTGCCAAGAAGCATGTACGAACCTGAACAATTCCCTGGATTGATTCACAGAATGCTTGATCCAAAAACAGTCATCTTGATTTTTGCATCAGGAAAACTTGTTTGTGTTGGAGCTAAACTTGAGAAAGAAATTCATCGCTCAGTTCACCAAATTCATAGTCTATTAGAAGAAAAAGACTTGATGGTTTACGATTAAACTAGAAATTTTTCACTCAATTTTTAATGGAATATCTATACTTCCAAAGTTTTCATTAACTCTAAAATTATAACTCTTTGAAGAATCGTACTCAAATTGATTTCCACCGTATCCAATATTCGGACCAAACATCATGTTAAAAATAACAGAGGTTCCAGGATTTATTGGAATTTGGCCAGATACAAAATCCATTCCAGCATATTTGAATGCCTTAGAACCATCCCAAACATCATAACTGCAAATTGATGGTCCTGTACACTTTAATGAAACAACATCATTACCAGTATTTTCAGCTAAAATCCTTAATCGAAGCATTGCTTGACCAGAAGAACTAATTTCAAATTCATTACCAAAATTACCAATTCCAGGATAATAGTAAGTTATTGGACCAACACCATATCCAACTGAAGATTGTTTGAATTCAATAAATTCAAGTTTTTGTTTTATTTCTTTTTCACAATTGAGTCGTTTGTATGTGGATTTAATTGATTGACATTCAGCTAGTATAGGATCAATATCTGAAGCAGAGTCAACAGAATCATTACCAACTGAAATAATTCCAGTTTTTACAAGATGTGTAATTCCACTAAGAAAATCAGACTCAGTAATTTGACCCTCGGCCCACCAACCTGCATTATTCTTTACCCAAGCAGGAATTTTATCACTTTTATCTGCAGTAGTTGTTTCGCTAATTTCAAGAATTTTTTCTTTAATTAAAAACTGAATTCCTTGAATGAAAGAATCATCATCAATATCATCATTAGCCCACCAACCTGCATTGTTTTTAATCCAGGATGGAACCTTTTCAGCAGATGCACGGAATTTTGGATCTATTTTATCAAGAAGTGAGTTCATGTTTTGACCAGAGATCTTAACAATTGCAGCAGAAAATATTTCTGATGTAGAACCATCAGGCATTGTAAAATCAACATATTTTCCATAAACGGTATCACCAGGCATTGAAACTAGTCTATTTTTTAGCGTGTCGCCAGAATCAGCAATAAAAACACGTCCTTTGAAAATCCCACTATAAACTCCAGTTTCAACAACTTCTATTTCAAGACCATCAGGAGATGAATCAGACCACACAGATATTGTAAATTTATCAGCAAAGTTAGGATATTCTTTTTTATTCATGTCATCATCATGAACGTAAATATCAACAAACGAATTTGGTGAAATGATTTCTTGTTTCCAATACATATTTCCAACATTAGAGGGTTCAGCAAATGCAACAGGAATTGAAAAAACGAGTAATGGAATAATCACAAATAATAGTTTCATAAAAAAAATATTTTATTTTAATTATATAAAAACTAGAACTAGTTATGAATAGTGCTAACTACATATGTAAAATAAAATAAAAATAAGAAAAAAGAGTTATTCCAAGTCTAGGTGAACATCTAAACTACCAAATGGTTCATTGATTCTGAAAGTGTATGTCTTTGAAGGATCATATTCAAATTCAGTTCCACCATATCCAATATTCGGACCAAACAAAATATTGAATTCCTTAGCAGTTCCAGGGTTTAGATTGATTTGTCCACTAGTAAAATCCATTCCAGAGTACTTGAAGGATTTTGAACCGTCCCAAACATCATAGTTACAAATTGAAGGACTTGTACAATTCAAACTAACAATACCTGAAGAAGTGTTGTCGGCCAACATTCTGATATTCAAAATTGGTTGTCCTGTAGGACTAATTTCAAAGGAATTACCCTCAGAATTTACACCAAACCAATAATAATTGATTGGTCCTACTTGCATTAATTCAGCGCCAGTTTTGTATGTATGAACAAGAATTTCTTGTTTAATTGGTTTTTCACAATCAAGTCTCTTGTATGCTTTGACTATTTCTGAACATTTTTCAAGTTCTGCCTCCAGTGAAGCAATAACAGAGTCATCGCTTGTTGAAACAGAAGATACAGATTGTTCGGATTCTTGTACTTGTGTGATACTCATGATTCCTTCTTTGATCAAGAATTGAATTCCTTGAACAAATGAATCGTCATCAATTGTTCCTTCTGCCCACCAGCCAGCATTGTTTTTAATCCAGGATGGGATTTCATTACTAGAACTTACTCCTTGTGTGGTTGGAGGAATTTCCATGATTCCTTCTTTGATCAAGAATTGAATTCCTTGAACAAATGAATCGTCATCAATTGTTCCTTCTGCCCACCAGCCTGCATTGTTCTTTACCCAAGATGGAACTTCTGCATAAACAGCAGATACACTTGAGCCAACAAGCAGCAATACAGCAATTGTTGAAATTGCAGTTAAGAGAGTTTTCATTATAGAGAAATTTCGCTAATTATATTTAAAATGGTGCCAAATCATATTCTAGTGCTAATTATTTACAAAAAATATAGTGCTAACGATAAATCTATCAGGAGTTCTTTATATGCAAATCATAATCGATCATCGTGTATGACAAGTTACGGAGTAAAAACAGGATGAAACTATAATGCAAGACTATCACAAAGTGTTAACTCAAAAAGAAATCAAAGAATTTGTTCTAAATAGATTTCAAAGTGTAAAAAAAAGTAACAAAGTAAAAGAATTAGTTGAATTTCAGGCAATGAATAAATTTTTGATAATGGCCCATAATCAAGAAGAATTGAAGGTATTAGGAAGGATTGTTGCCAGTAACAAAAAAGTGAAACTTTCAGAAATATTAAACGATTATGAAAAAAATCTAAACCTATGTTTACAGTATAAGCCCACTAACAAAACACATAGTAACGTAATAATGCATATTTTTGGTTTTTTCTCTAAGGAATTTTCAGATTTAGAAAAAGAAAAATTCTTTGAATTATTAAAAAACTATAAAGATGAAAAAATGACAATTGGAGACATACTTGCAGAAATTCATCCAATAGTATTTAGATTCAATAAGACATATCTTTCATCTCAAACATATTTTTTGTTATATGCAAGCCCAGAAAAAGGCAATATCTTCAAAATGCTACAAAGTAATGATGAAGGAAATTAGATTTTCTACTAGAAAATAATGATTAAAAATAAAACCACGTTCATGTAACAAGGGCATAGAATCAAACTTATTCTTATAATTCAGTAATAAAATAACATAATCAAATGTTTAGTACGATAGTATCACAATGTCAAAATTGTCATAATATTTGTACATGTAATCTACTGAAAAATACAAAATTATGCCTACAGTGTCAGAAAATTAAAGGGTAAAATTATTTTAAATTAAGAAAAGTCAGTATTGTATACAGGTCTGGCACCCTCAGGTACTTCTGCAGAAGCAGACTCAATAACAGGTTCACCACGGGCTTGGTAAACTCTTACTTTATGAAATACATTGTGTGAAGAGAATATTGCCAATCCTGCAATTGCTGCACCAATGAAATTTCTTATAGTAACGTCAATACTAGGTTCTGATGCGACTAATGAGAGTTCAAATACAACATAGAAATTATCAAATAACCAAAATGCCAAAGTTACCCAAGCCAATATTCCACCTATCAAATATCCCAATCTTGCCTTTTGTTTAACAAAAGATATTGCAAAAAGAATTGCAGCATACCAAATGATTGAACCAATTAACCAAGGAATTTCCCAGACATCAGTTCTATCATCCATCCAATAGTATGTTGTGCCAATGAAAGCCATAGCACAAAGACTAATCAAAAGAATTTTTTGGTTCATTTTGTAAGATGTTTTTTCTTCAGGTGATTTTCTAATGGATTCAAATGATTTTGCTTCTTCCCTAGCAACAGCAATTGCTTCTGTCATGTGTTTAAGATGAACTGGAACTAATTGTTGAACAGATTTGTCTTTAACAATTGAGTCATGAACCAAACTATCAACAAGAGGTCTTGCTAAAGAAGCCTTTACAGGAGTAACTAAATCAATCCAATAAGAAGATAAACGCGGTGTTAAAAATGGGATTTGAATAATGTTAAGATTTCTATTCAAAATTGATGAATACAATCTCATTAATTGTTCATAAGTCATTATATCAGGTCCACCAATTTCTAAAATTTTTCCTGATGTATCAGAATTTTTCATTACACCTATTAGATAATCAACAACATCATCAACTGCAATTGGTTGTGTTTGAGATTTAACCCATTTTGGACATACCATTAAAGGCAATCGTTCAACAAGATATCGAAGCATAGCATAAGAACCACCTTCAGCACCAACAATTACTGATGCCCTTAATTCAGTTACGGGAATACTTCCAGATGCTAAAATTTTCCCAACTTCATGTCTACTTCTCATATGTTTAGATAATTCAAGACTTTCATTGACCAGACCGCCTAGATATACAATTCTCTTAACACCAGATTTAGTGGCAGCTTGCAAAAAATTTTGAGCCTGCTGTTTTTCCCTATTTGCAAATTCTGCCCATTCCTTTTTTGAGCCTTCCATAGAATGAAGTAAATAAAATGCAGTTTCAATGCCGTCAGTTGCAGCAGTTAATGATTCAACATCAAATGCATCAGCTTGAACGTGTTGTACATTTTCAGTATCAGGGTATTTAGATCTAGACATGGCTCTAATCTTCAGTCCAGAATCAGATAATTTGGTAAGTAGTTTTTTACCAATAAATCCAGTAGAGCCAGTGACCAAAATATCAAAGGGTTTCTTTTGTGAGAAATCAGTGGACATTATTAAAATACATCACTCAATTTTTTTAATTTTCTCAAATCAGTGATTTCTATATCACCACTTCTGGTAACAATTTTTGCTAGTTTTGGGTTTGCTTTTTCACCTAATTTCAATACAATGTCACCTTTGAAACGTACTTCTATAGTTGTTTTTTTCTTTGCTAAATCCTTTGCAAGTTCTTTTGCCTCAGAAAGTTGTTTTAAAAATCCAGGCATCTTATTAATTTCAATTGGAATATCAATTATATCAATAATTTTTGTACTTCCTTCAACACGAAAATTAATTGTGGGTTCATCATCACATGTGATACTTAATTTTCCTTTATCTAGATAAGATAAAAAATTAGCGGGTAGATCAAAGTCTTTCATTGTCAACCACACTCTATTTTTCTTTTGCTGTAATGGTTAGTTTTCCACTAAGGGAAACTGTACCAGTTGGGACAACTTGCTTATCTTTCATAATCTTACCAGCCATTTCTAGATTGTCAAACTCATAAGTGATTGCGGCGTGTTTTTGTGTAAGTTTGTCAAAGATTTCTGCAAGAAGGTTAGCCCATTCTTGTTCTTCTGTTCCTGCCATGATAATGTTTTTTGATTTATGATATTTAACCGACGATAAGTGTTAGAGCTAGTGCTAATAAATTAAATTTAAAAAATATTTGGCACTAGGAAGAATGGTTACCATTAGTTATATATCTAAAAATTCAATAAATTTGATGGTCTACATTAGGGCTAAAAAAGTCAAATCAGATCAATATCTCTATTTAGTAAAAAGTGTGTGGGATTCTAAAAAAAGTACATCAAAACAAGAGATTGTAAAATATCTAGGCAAGGCATCAGAAGTAGTTAAAGACGATATCCCTACTGAATTTAGAAATGATGCTAAAATTTTATCTGTACTAGCATCCTATAACCCTGAAGACATTCAAAAAAGAGAGGATGCAACAAAAAAATCAAAACAGCAATTATTTAAAAAATTAACAGATGGAAATTTAGAAGAATGTATTAAAATTTACAAAAATTATGTTGAAATATTTAACATATCAGATTTCTTTGATAAAATTCTCAGACCAGTAATGAGTAAAATTGGAGAAGATTGGGATAGTGGAAAATTATCAATTGCCACAGAACATGTTGCAAGTAACGTTGCTCAGACACTAGTAAAAATTATCATGGATCAGGTATCAGGTTCAGGAAATAAGAAAAAAATTATGATTTGTGTGCCAGTTGGAGAAGAACACCATATTGGGTGTGATGTGCTAGAAACATATCTCACAATAAAAGGATTCAAAGTTTTCAATATGGGAACATCAATACCAACTGATTCAATAATGGAATTCATCAATATGAAAAAACCAGATATTGTTTTAATTTCAATTACAATTCCAGATAATATTTTAGCAGGTCAGAGATTAGCAAAAAAAATTAGAGAGAGTAGTAAAACTCCAATTTTGATTGGAGGTCATGCATTACAAATTGAGAATCCCCCAAAGTTTGAAGGTAATGTGATAGGAGATACAAACCTAGAAGATATTCCAAAAATTTTACGTAAAATTCCAGCAACTAATTAGAAGTTAAAAAAGATTCAATTTTTGGAGTACATAAAATGGAGCTGTGAGCTGCTGAGTCTGTTCCAATTCCATAACTGACAGTAGAGTCACCTACAAAAAACAATCCATCTATTCCAGGAATTTGATGAGGCATTTTTGATTTCCATACTTTTCCAGGTTCCTTAACAACAGATTCCACTAATTTCCAAGCCATAGGACGTTCCCACAACAAAGATGAATCAAAATTTGGATAAATTGATGCAATTTCTTGCTTCATTTTAGCAACAATATTTTTTATTTTGTCAGAATCTTCAGTTTCTGAAGGAAGCACAGGTGTGCCTGCAATGATCAAATGCTCACCTTTTGGAGACACAGAGGGAGTAATGTTAGAAATAAAAAAGATGCCCTTTGTTACATAATTATCCCCTACTGGAAAAACAACTTGACGAGTGTCTATTTGAGAATTTAGTGCAAAATGCACTTCAACCACAGAAGTTGTCTTATTTAGCTTGTCAATTTTTTGAACAAATTTTTTGTCTATCACGTTTTCATCAAACAATTGATTTAACGCAGTATATGCAGGATAAGAAATAACAACAGAGTTTGTTTCAATAAGTTTTTCAGAATTAGAGGAATCAATTACAATAACTCCAGTAACTTTAGAATCTTCAACAATCACTTTTTTTACAGAATGTTTTGTTTGAATCTCTCCATTCTTTTCAGAAATGTATTTGCCAAGAACCTTACAAATTGAATCATAACCGCCACCATCAGGATACGCAAACTCACTTGTTCCACCCTTAAACGGATTTGCTCTAATAATGGTTCTAGCAAATTCACCTAAAGAAATATGATCAGCAGTGTCAGCAAATGCTAACATACATACTGCTTCAAAAAATGCATTTGTATCTGCGTCCAAATTATCAGTTATTTTTGTTAATGGTACCTCATCCCATAATTCTGTTTTTTCAATTGAAGAAAATGCCAATGGGAGTAACAATTTGAGAAGTCTAACTCTACTTTTGAATGGAATTAGAGATAATTTTAGTAAATCCACCATTCCTTTTGGATAAATGTGAAATCCTGTTTCAGCATAGAATGCAATATCATCAACTTTTGCAAGTTTTAATCGTGATTCAATTCCCAAATTTTTTAAAATTGTAAATATAGCAGATTTTTTGTAAAATGGCATTATATGAAAACCATTATCCAAAATATGGTTTTTGTATTCCATAGCAGCAGTCCTTCCACCTAATTTGGAAGATTTTTCTAAAATCATTACATTATGACCTTTATTTGCTAACATTGCACCAGTGGTTAACCCACCTACCCCAGCGCCAATAATTATTGTAGGTGCAGACATGCCTAAATTCAATAATTTTTGTATTTAACAGAGGCTAACTTAATTTTATAGTGCTAACTAATTTTACATAGATTTAGAATATGATTCAGCACAAGTAATGAATTCAGACATCACAGTATTCATCTTTTTCAGTAAAAAGATTTTGAGAAAGGGAATTAGTTTCAAAATTCCCGTTAATTGTAAATCAACTTCAATTGAAATATCTGTTCCAACTGAACTTGGGACATATGTTTCAATAAATGACGTACCTTTTGCAGGACCAGTCAAAATAAACACTTTATGCAAATTTGGTTGAATTATCACATGTTTAGTTTTAATTTCAATTTGCCTACCAACAAATGCTATTGATTCTAAAACAATTTTTTCACTTGATGAATTACTTATAATTTTTAAGGATTTAAAATATTCAGGCATCACCTTGTGAAAATTTTCAACGTCAGTACTAATTTTAAAAATTAAATCTCTATCAAGGTTACTTTTTTGAATAAGATTAAATTTACTCATTTACAATTGGGATTTTTAGATACTCCCATAAATTTGATTTTACAACTTTCATGTCAGGGTATGAATCCAGTATTTGTAAACAAAGATTTGCTAAAGATTGTTTTACTGCATCAGTTTTTTCAGGATCAGTACCTGGGAACAATCTAATTGTGGTTCTGTCTTTACTAGACATTACTTGGATAAAGTAATCACGATGAGAGGAATCAATAACAACTGTTGAAAACAATGAATTGGTTCCAGCAACATTAGTGTACATTTCATGAATTTTAATTAAAGGGGATTTTTGAAAAATTGGTTTGAATAAAATTGCAAAATCAAAAAGATCCAATTTTCTATCCAACACAATATGAGGCATAACTTTCTGTCAGATTTATCGTATTAAAAGACAGAAATAAAATGTGAATAGTGCTAACAAATACGTAATTTCCTAGTGGTAAAAAGACAAAAATGACTTTTTTTATTAATAAATTTAGCACTAGTAGAAATTTCTTCGGTCTCTTAAATAAAATAAAAGCATAAAGTCGATATGTTAACTGAATTAGTACATCAAAAAAATTGTAAGAAACATGAATTAGTTACTGACATACAAACTGGGGAGATTGCATGTAGTAACTGCGGAATAGTATCATCCGAACCAATTATAGATCTGGGCGCAGAGATGTCAGGTGGCAGCTCAGCAGATTACCAAAATAATTCAAGAGTTGGTGCAAAAAGATCTTTAAAGATGATAGATATGGGACTATCTACATTAATTGAAGCCAAAGATAGAGATGTTACAGGTAAATCACTATCAGTTGAAAACAGACGAATGTTCTACCGATTAAGAATGTGGGATAGAAATAGCCGCTCTGCTGTCACATCCAAATCATTTCAAAAAGCATTCACTTTGCTTGATGCAATAGGTTCAAAGTTGGGCCTACCTGAATCAGTTGTTGAAGAAAGCGCATATTTGTTTAGAAAAATTGCTGCAAGAAAGATTCTTGCAGGAAGATCAACTGCAGCTATGTTATCTGCTACAATTTATGCAACATGTAGAATTACAGATACACCTAGAACACTGCAGGATATTTCAGATGCAGCAAACATCAAGAAAAAAGTACTACAAAGAACATACAGATTCCTTGCAAAAGAAATGGACATATCCCCTGAATCATACACACCATCAGAATTTGTCACCAGAATTGCAAAAGAATTGGCTTTATCTGAAAAAACACAAAGATTGAGCTTCAAAATACTTGATTTGTGCGCAAAAAAGTACGTATCCACAAGTAAAAATCCAATGGCCATGGCAGCAGCAGCAATACACCTAGCAGCAACTACAAATGCTGAAAAAGTATCACAGCTAAAAATATCCAAAGTATCAGGAATTAGTGCTGTAACCATAAGAGAAAGAAGAAAAGAAATTGTCAACAAAGTAGGAGATGTGAAACTTGGGTAGAACTTGTAGAAATATCTGCAAAAGACACCAAGCAGAATCAGTGCCTAATAAAATTAGGTATGAAATAGGACAAAAGCGTTGCACATTTTGTGGAATCTTTCTGGAATCTGAAGATGTCAGATGCATGTGTTGCAAAGCAGTATTAAGAACAAAACCACGAAGTAAGAAAAAATAGAAAATTTTAAAATATTTTCTTATTTCTTATCTTCGAAATATTTTATTTCTCAAAATTATCAATGCTAACATTACAGGGATTCCAACAAGTATAGAAATTCCAATTGCAAGTCCAGCATAGTCATTTACAAAAATTCTTGTGTCAAACCAGGCTTTAGGAAGTATAGTAAAAAAATCAGCACCAGAAAAATCTTCAATAGTACCAATTGCTAAACTATATTTTCCACTTTGATTTTTCTCATCTAGTACTAAAATGAAATACTGGCCATCTTCAGGAATAATTGTGTTAACCTCCTGTCTTTCCCAATAAGTTACCTGTCCAAAAGGTTCGTAAAATTCATTTCCAGGATAATCCCCTTCATAGAGAAATTTTTGAACACTAGATTCGATATTTGTTGAGGGTCCATCTCCAGTATACAAATCATCATTCATTAAAATTAATGAGGGAGAATATTTTTCCAATCCTTCAAGGTTTGGAATCACAATACTTGCATAAAATGAATCACCCTTTTTTGCGTCAAATGTATAAAATTTGGATTCTTCCACGCCTAGATTCTCATAAATTGCCCATGAAATTTTATGATCAGGTATCACTAATGCAGAATCAAAATCCCTATGGGAGTCATCATGGCTAATTAATTTATGGCCATATGCAGGAGATATAGAAATTAACATTACAATGAAAACTAGTAAAAATAATTTTTTCATACAATATTCTCAAAAAATTAGTATTTTAAGAAAAGCATGAAATCTAAATTGTTAGCACTATAGAAAATATCATAAATTGTTCATATACAAAAAAAAATAAAACTGTCTGTTGCTTGATGAGGTAATTAAATGCAATACATAGAAAGAGAATTAGCTCCAGATACAAAGATACCAATTAGGATAGGATTTATCAAACCAAACGGAGCTCCATCAATTATTTCATTATGGTATATTGACATAAATGGAAAAATATATTGTGCAACACAAAAAACTGCAAAGATTCTACATTACTTGGAAAACAAACCCACATGTGGATTTGAAATAGCAGCAGATCAACCACCATACAAGGGCTCACGAGGTGAAGGAATTGTTAAAATTATACCAGCCAAAGGTCCAGAAATATTGAAAATTTTAATTAAAAAATATTTAGGAGATAAGGAATCAACATTATCAAAATTTCTACTAAGTCACTCAAAAAATGAAATTGCAATTGAAATAACACCAAAAAAAATATTTCACTATGATTATTCAAAGCGCATGAAGGGAATTTAGTTATGAATGATGATGGATGTCCCACATGTGGTTCAAAAAATTTTGGCATAATAGAAATGAAAAAAGATGTCGAAGGATTAGTAATTTGGAAGAAACAATGCTACAATTGTAAAAAATTTTGGCATGGTTCAGATTATTAGCACTATAATCAATACTTACCACTATTTTAAATAAAAAGTTCTACTATTACAAGTGAACACAATGCAACAGACAAAACAACAAAAATCACCAGCATTGAAATTTTTAGCAATTATTTCAATCGCTACGGCTGTTATCTTGGTGTTTACAATCACACCATGGAACATTGTACCAACATCAGTAACTGAGGATGTCCAAGTTATTGCAACAACAGAGATTGGCTGTGTAGGGGAATCATCACTAGGACACTCAGTGGTTGTAGAAAACTGCCAAGCCAAAGTGGGTGACATAATATCTGCAACATTTAACGTTCCAGCATACGAACAAAATGGGTATTATGACAAAATCCAAGAGAAATTAGAAAAGGTAACCCCTTAACTCTATTTTTTATTAAAAATATCATCAAAACAAATAAGAACTGAAAAAATATTTTAAAAATATGTCAAATAAAGTCAAATGTTCACACATACTAGTTGAAAAACAAAGTCAAGCCCTAGAAATTTTAGAAGAAATCAAAAATGGTAAAAAATTTGGTGTCGCAGCTAAAGAAATTTCCACATGTCCCAGTAGCAAAAAAGAGGGAGATCTAGGATACTTTACAAAAGGAATGATGGTAAAAGAATTTGAAGATGTCGCATTTACATTAAACATTGGAGAAATTTCTCAACCAGTAAAAACAGAGTTCGGATACCACATCATTAAAAGACTAGGCTAGAAAATTCAATTACAATGACAGTTTTAACCGAACAAACATTAAATGATATTTTGCAATATTTAGAAAAATCAATCAGTAGCTTGGCGTTAGATGGATTAGATAATTTAGAAATTAATGGTGGAGAAGAAATGAAAAGTTTTCTAGAAAATCAATTTGACATACGCTTAGAAAATTTACTAATTTCAAAAAATAGTAGCATACATCACCTAGAATCAGGCATGAAAAATTTAGTAATACAAAAAAAACAAGAAATCATATTAAAAATTTCTAAACAACTGAACAATTAGATAAACGCATCTAGTCCTGTCTTTACAGAAGGATCTTTATTTTTTTCTAAAACTTTAGTCATTTTAGACCCCATAGACTTTGCAGCAGAAATTTTTCTTTTTCCAATCCAATAGTAAGTCTCATCAATGGTATCTTTAGCTATCAATACAACTAATTTTCCAGTATCTTTTCTTCCAGTTCTTCCTCGTCTTTGGATAAATCTAATTGAACTTGGAACATTGTCGTAAAAAATTACTTGATTTACTTCAGCAATATCTAATCCCTCCTCTCCAACTCGAGTTGCAACTAAAACCTGAAATTCACCGTCTCTAAATTTCTGTACAACTTCAATTTGCTTTTTTTGTTTTAATCCAGTATCACCTGCTTTTCCAATCAGTATACCAGCAGGAATTCCAATTTTGTTAAGTTCAGTGTGAATCATATCTACAGAATCACGATAACTAGTAAAGATCAATGCTTTTCCAGGAACTGAATTTAAAATTTCTTTTAGTTTAGGAATTTTAGAATGTTCAATACCATTAGATTTTGCTTCTTTAGCTAAAGATAGTGCTTTTGTAAAATTAGGATCAAGTTCAAACAAATCCTTTACTCCAACACCCTTTTTTGCCTGAGCACGCTTACAAAATTGTAAAAATGGAGTAATTCCATGAGCCTCAAGAATATTTAGTGCATAGTGAATTCGAATTCCAGAAAACAATGGTTTAGCAGATTTTCGACTTTTGGACAAAACAAATGGTCGTAATCTTAGCAGCGAAGAAAGAGATTGTGAATCATTTAATGGCAAGCCATTTTTTTTGAGTAAATCATACCGTTGATCTAATGCAGATTTTAATAATTTCTGAATCGATTTTAGTTCTGCAGGAAGTTCTACATTTATCCACTCAGTATTAGTTTCTTGAATGTAGGGTTTTACGTCAGGACTATTTTCATTTCGTTCTGCAACAGCAGATATTTGTAATCTAGTTAAAATTTCAGTGGCTTTTTCTTGTTCACTAGGCAATGTTGCAGTCATTCCCAATATTCGAGTAGATGAATTTTCAAGATGCTCAGCAATACTAGAGTAAGCATAGTCACCAGTTGTTCTATGAACTTCATCAAAAATTACTAAACTGAATTGAGTTGATTTAACAATATTATGATTCATATCATTTCTTGCAACTTCAGGAGTTGCACAAATTATACGATGGTTCCAAAGGTCAGTACGCTTTTCAACAGAATCCTCACCCGTAATTAAGACAGTATCATCAATAGTTAGATTTTTTTTTAAAAAATCAAAATGCTGGTTAACTAAAACCCTAGTAGGAGCTAAAAATAAAATGGTTCCAGATTTCTTTTTCAAATATTCAGAAATTACATGTAATGCAACAGTTGTTTTTCCAAGACCAGTAGGTAAGACAACTATGCAATTTTCATTAATTGATTGACTAGCAAGATTGATTTGATAATCTCGCTTTTCAACAGAATCTTTTTGTATGAATTCTTTTTCAATATATTCAGTCAAAGTATAAACAAAAATTAGAATTTAGGAATTTTATGTTTTCTGTGTCATAATTATTATGAATTGATCAATAAAGATTTCATACCCAGTTAGGCACAAAAAACATAATTTGGCTTACATAATCTTCAAGATAAGTTTAGATTATTACGGATTTTAAAAAAATTCATGATTTCCAAAGGACTCATCATAGGAATTGTTGCAATCATAATAGGTGCATGTATGCTCATAATTACTACTTAGAATAAGAATTTTTTATCTCAATACCATCAAAATGCCACCAGCTATTGATCCGCAAATGACAATGATTATCATGCTTTTCCCAGAAAAAACAGAACCAGAATGTTTAGACCAGGACATGTTAATTTGCTCCAAAAGTGTTACAGTGTACAGCAGTTATTTGAGAAAATACTAAACCAGTGCACGTAATCCAACTTTCCATATTTTATCATAAATTCTTCAATTCATTAAGTTTTTGAATTGTATCAAACTTTCAGGTTCAGATACTGGGATACAAATAGAAGTAAAATTACAGAAAATCATGCCATTATTATGCAAAGAATGTAATGGAAGAAGATTTCCCATTGCATTTCCTGATCAAAGAGATGCATTATGGCTATGTGAAAATTGTAAAAATTTTGTAAATATTAAAGATGAATTTGTAAGGGAGTGGACAAAAGAGGAAATGGATGAAAACAAGATAAAATTAGAAAATTTTCAAAAAGATGTCACCACAGAAAAAACGCCTGAGAAAAAAAGACGCAGTGGCGTAAATTAGAAAATGCATTGGAATAAATAATTTAATTTTTGACACAAATTGTGGTATTTCTAAACAAAAAAAGCATAATTAGAAATGTAATGTTAGTAATTGGAGGAATTCTTGCAGTGGTCTTTTCTGTATTGTTAATTAATGATTTAGAGTCTGAAACAATCACCCAGTGGACAGTAATGACATCATACTTTATGATTATTTTCCTAATTATTGGAACAGTGCTCAGAATCACTCAAAAATAGGCTCAAATATCTTGTCCTGTAACTACCCATTCAAGTGTTCTTAGTGCACCTTGATAATATTTTGTAGCTGCATCAGGGTTAGGTAATTGAGAAACATCATTCAATCTTTGTTCAATATCTTTTCTAAATGCTTCAACTTCCTTTTCAGTTTTCATAAACTATATAGAAATTTTTAAGGTATAAATTAATTGATTCTGAATTTTAGGATTTATTTTAAAAATTTTCTTTGAATTTTCATATTCAGCAAATACCAGATTGTCTTCAATTAATTTTGAAACATATGTAGATACAGTAGATGGAGCTTTTTGTACTTCTTTTACTAGAGTGGTAAAAGAGTGGTTTTTTTGAATTAATGCTAAAAGAATTTTTTTTGGAGTGATTTGCCTAGAACGTCTAAAAATTTTTTGGGATAATTCAGATAAAGATAAAGGGTAAAAAGAACTTACACGAGGGGTTCTTACGGATTTAACATATCCATTAGATTCCAATTGGCGTAAATAATAAGAAACAACACCATTAGATAATCCTGTTAGATTCTTTAATTCAAGATAACGAATTCCAGGGTTTTGGTTTATTAGATTAATAAAAAGAGATTCTCTACTAGATAAAGTAGAAAAATCATATGAGTTTTTCATTTGTTTGTTTTGCGTTACTGATTCTAAGATAGCCATGTTAACGTAGTGTAATGTATGGGTATCCAGTGGTTACTTTTGAAGTACCAATGATATCTAATGTGTCAGATATTGACCATCGTTCACCATTTGGACCAATTGCAGGTAGGGTTGTATCAACATACTCAACATAGATAGTGTCACCTTCTTGTACACGTAAGTTTTCACCATTTGATTCTTCATGGTCTTGTATGAAGAAGTGATATGGTTTTTTCTGCTTATAGTTGGCATCTTGTGATGCATCAACCTCAATTCCAGCAAAGTCACTATCAGACCAAACTCTAAAGTTCAAGTCAACTTTATCTTTAGGCATATCACCTAAATCTTTCTCTTTGAGTTTGAATTCCACCATACCATTAGTTGGATATTCATCTTCCAAAAATTCAATGGTAGCTACACTCCAACTATATGTCATAGTTTTTGTAACAGTTTTGTTATCATCAGGATTATATTCCCAGTTAACAGTTACTGCACCATCTCTACCTGTTTCAATTTTTGCATATTCATCAAAAGGAGAATTTTTACAACCAGTTCCACCAAGTCCGGTTTCTTTAACACCATCATTGTTCATATCATGATCCATTGCAGCAAGTTTTAGACGTCCATAAAAGACACCAGTATCTTCACCAGTTTCAATCAGTCCTTCAGATTTACCGCTAGTATTGTCAGTACCACAATAGGTCAATTCATGATTTGATCCACCAGCACCACGTGCAGTAATCTCCAGTGGAGAATCAGCTGTATGACCAATACTATCACGTGCATCAGAATCAATATTCCATCCTGGTGCATATATCATGACAGTTACTTTACCCCACCAGCCTACATCACCTTTAACCTCTTTATCCAAACAAGTTTTCAAATCTTTAGCACTACCACAAAAGAAAATTTTTGGTTCTGCATTGTAGTTTTTCATGGCATAAGATATTCCATTCTCAGAAGATTTTTGATTACCTACCGGGAATGTAAAATCAATTTGTTGTGGAGATGAATTAACATCAGTTAGCAAAAGATTAACTAATCCAGGTTCTTCAAATGAAATTGTTTTTGTTAGAGTTCCAGTGGTAGATGATGTACTATCAGTAATTGTTCCATCTTTTACGATATCAAAATTAAATGATGCATTATCAATATTTTTCTGGCTCATACCTTCACGGATCTCAAAATTAAATTGATAATCGATTCCAGGTTGAAGTGGGCCTGCAGGTTGCCAAGACATTCCAATATCATACTGGCCATCAGAGGTAATTTTTCTTAAATTACCATCATCAACTGCAGCGTATGCAGATAGAGGTACGAAAGCAACCATCACTGTTGCAAATAAAATCAGTAACGAAGTTTTCCAAGTCATTAATGAAAATTGTGCTAGATTATGTATTATACAAAGAGAGTATTGTTTATCATAAGAACATAGGAGTATGATAATATCATATTCTATGTTTTTATAATTATGAATTTATAGAGTAAGACATTACATAAAAAATACAAATGGCAATTCCATGCAAATTACCAATTCTAAAAAATATTAGTTATCTGAGTGGAGCAATGTTTACATTTTCATTATTCATTCCAATGATTACAGAAACACCTTCTGAGGCAAATACAAGTACATTAGCAATTTTCTCAATAACAGGAATGATTATTTCATTTGGAATTGCAATGAGAATTAGAAAAAAACTAGCAAAGAAAAGCAGAAGATTTTGAATTAATTACTAATTTTCATAAATCCTTCTTGAACTAAGAATTGAATTCCTTGAACAAATGAAGAGTCATCTATGGAGCCATCTGCCCACCAGCCTGCATTATTTTTGATCCAAACAGGAATTTCATTACTAGATTCCATTGTGGAAGGAGTTCCAGAAACAATTAGAAATGAAGAAGTATTTACAGTTGATTTAGAATTACCATATTGAGACTTTACAATAAATTTCCCATCAGAAAATTTTTCATTTAGCTCAACAGTGTAAGAGAATTTACCATATGTGTCTACAGGGGTTTTTTTGGTACTGATTAAATTTTTACTAGAATCAAAAATAGTTATTCTCAAAGAACGATCCTCATCGTACTTGTTAACATTTCCTGTAAAAATCACAGATTCACCAAGCGAATAAGATTCCTGATTAGCACTAATTTCAACAGTGTAGTTATTTGCACTATTGTTTGCAGGAGGACCACCATATGCAAAAGCTGATGGACTTGCTGAATAAATTGTAAAAATTGAAATCACTGCAATAATTAAAAGAATACTTAATTTCATTTCAATATTCAATATTTTAATTTGAATTTAAAGGTGAGGAATCAAAGGATTTTAAAAAATCCTGATCGCAAATAAAATAATTATCAACGAGATCCATATATGGAACATTTAGACTAAATTTGTATGAGTGATTCTTTTGAGCGGCCAAATTGGGACGAATATTTTATGCTTCAAGCAAAACTTGCATCATTAAGATCAAATTGTATAACAAGACATGTTGGAGCGGTAATAGTAAGAGATCATAGACAATTAGCTACTGGATACAACGGAACACCTCCAGGAATTAAAAATTGCTTTGAAGGAGGATGCAAGAGATGCAGTGATAGAATGGAAGGCAAAATAAAAGCAGGAGAAGCATTAGGAAAGTGTTTGTGTAATCATGCAAATTTAGTCTAAATGTTCCATATATGGAT
>QOOS01000008.1 GCA_003331425.1 Candidatus Nitrosopumilus sp. | reverse complement strand
AGGATGTACGTTGCTCCAATTATCACTGGCAAATCCATGACTGTAATTGCCTCAAAGTACAATCTTCCCATGCCTGGCCAATCAAATACTGCTTCTGTAATTATTGCGCCGCCTAGTGAGCCAGATAAACTGAGTGCTAAAATTGTAATAATTGGTGGTGCTGCATTTTTTAATGCATGTGTGTATGTGATTTTGCTTTGTTTGATTCCAATTGCTTTTTTTGCTGTGATAAAATCTTCTTGCATAATTCCTACCATAAAATTTCTTACAAGATATGCCCATGAACCAAAACCTATCATTACAATTGTAATTAACGGTAAAGTCATGTGGTACAACAAAGAACCAATGTATCCTGGGTCTGATGGCAAAATATCTGGCGTTGCCCTTGCTGGAAAAATTTGATACGTAAATGCAAATAAAAATATCATCAGCATTCCAATCCACCAAACCGGAAAACTTGAACTAATTATTGCAAAACTTGATGTTATCCTATCAACTGTTGAGCCAATCTTGCTTGCAGATAGTGCTCCAACAAAAATTCCTATAATTGAAATTAAAATTGTAGCTGTAGTAAATAGTAGAATTGTTCTTGGAAGTTTTTCAAAAATAATGTCTTTTACATCTGATGAGCCAACATCACTAGTTAGAAAAGTAGCCTGTCCAAAGTCTAATAAAATTATTTTATACATTGTCAATCCAATTCTTTGTGGAGAGTACCACGGCTCATCCAAACCTAAAGTTTTGATCCGTTCATCTGTTCTATCTTGAATATATCCTTCAAACTCTTGCACTGATGAAAAACTTTGAGCTATTTCGGGATTTTCAGTAATTTCTGATCTGACTTGAAACACCACTCCTTGTTTTAGAATTGTATCCATGTTGGAGCCGACAAGCATTATTGTGATTAGTAATGTGATTAGTAAAACACCAAACATTGTAGCTGCGCGTTTGGCAATGTATTTTTTCATACTCAATATTGATTTTTGTTAGAAATCGTTTATAATATTATTAGAGTCAGTCAATTCTCGTTACATTGTATTTTAGGCTAATTTTGCAATATTTGTGCCTAATATTTTTGAAAATTATACATACTAGAAAAATCTTCGATCAGATCTTATGAAACTTGGAAAGAGTCGCATTCATTTGCTTATCATGTTGTTTGCCGTATCCTCATTACTTGTTCATGTGCCATCTGATGCATTTGCAGCTGATACTTGGACTGCTGCTACTACAACTAATGTAGGTACCACTCACCTGCACGAAGTCTCAATGAGTGATGCAAGTAACGGTGTAGCTGTTGGTGCTGCAGGAACAATAGTATTCACTAGTGATGGCGGTGACACTTGGACTATTCCTACTACAACTAATGTAGGTACCACTTCCATGAACGGAGTCTCAATGGGTGATGCAAGTAACGGTGTAGCTGTTGGGAGTGATGGAACAATAGTATTCACTAGTGATGGCGGTGACACTTGGACTGCTGCTACAACAACAAATGTAGGTGCTAATAACGTGCGCGGAGTCTCAATGAGTGATGCAAGTAACGGCGTAGCTGTTGGTGATTCAGGAACAATAGTCTTTACAGCTTTAGTATCCTCTGAAGATTCTACAACAGGGGAAGAAAAAGAGAGCAGTTCAGATACATGTTATGACTGTGAGGCACCAAAACTAACCAAAGTTGAGGTTCATATCACATCTCAAAATTCTGACACTCAACGCATATCTACATCCAGTGAAATTTGGCACTTTGAACAAGACACTCCATACCCAATGTTTGATGATGACATCACTCCAATAATTGCAGACCCTGGTGATGAAGTAGAGATAATTTTAGAACTTACTGATAATAGAACTTTGGAAAAAATTGCAGACAGTGGAACGTATACGAATTTCTTAACCAAACCTAATGACATGAATAATTTTTATGCAAACAATTTTGACGAGTATGGAAAAGTTAGTACAACATTTTATGAATGGCACAACACTGGCGATGATTTGTTTTATGATTATGATCAAACAGTAGAATGGAGTCCTGCTGATATTACAATACAAGAGTCTGCAGAGTATGTTGAAGGCGGACAAGCACCAAACCTTGATGGACTAGTTGGAACATTTACCATATCCTTTAAGATGAAATTCTTGCAACCCATGCAGACAACTGATGTTTGGGTTCAAGCTACAGACCGTTCAGGAAATTTCTTTAAGGTTGCACTTCCACTAACTTTGAAGGTTGCAGGAAACGAACCATTAGTTTTTGAATCAAATGTAAACCAAAAAGTGTTGGGTTTCTATGACGAGTCAATGCTCAATGATGTGGTTTCAGATTGGACTGGTTCAACACAGGATGTTTCAGAGCTTGCAGAAATTTTGGGAATTGCAGATGAACAGTTACCACCTTGGGTTGCAAACCTAGCTTTGTGGGTATCTGAAGATAGAATTTCAATGGGTGACATGATTGTCTCAATTGAGCATTTGATAAACAATTAGGATTTTTTAAAATCAAATGGTAAGAAATTAATTCATTATTGGACTTTGCATATATTATGAGCAGTCCTGCTACTATCAAAAAAGCAAAAAAACTCGTTGATGATGGCTGTATATCCAAAATTGAAGATGACTTGTTTCAAATCCGTTCTTCTTCTGACCCAAACAAATCATATTTTGTAACCTCTGATACTTGTGAATGCTTTGGATTCAAAAATTACTATAAATTCCATCATGGAAATGGGCAAAAAGCTAATTGTTCTCATTTGGAGGCAATTAGAATTTTTAAAAAAGAGAATTCTGATTAATTCTTTATTTCTTTAGGGTCTAATTTTCCTACTAGTGCTTTATTTTTTAAAATTACAATTGGACGTAAAATTAACCCTGGATATTTTACCATGAGTTTGATAATTTCAGAATCTGATTTTTTGGTTTGATCCAATTTCATTTCTTTGTATGTTTTGTCTCTCTTTCGAAGTAATTCTTGTGGTTTTTTTCCTGTCATTTTAATAATTTTTTTTAACTCTGTTTCTGTAAATGGATCTTTGAAAAAGTCCCTTGATTCCACATCTATCTTCATTCTTTCAATCTCTGTGATTGTTTTTTTACATGTGATACATGATGATTTGTGATAGACTTTCAATAATGTGCTTTTTTTATTTGCCTTAAAAACTCTTTAATTAAAGAAATATTCAAATTCATCTAATGGTGATAATTAATTATGATTTGTGCGGCATGTGAAGCTAGAAAACACTTTGAATGCATTGATTGTATGAATAATCACAAAACCCACTTATGCAGTTGTGATTGTCATGATGAAAATACCCAACCTCATGAAGTTGGAAAATCTCATTACAGAGCTAATTAATTTCTAAATTTTTGGTCCATTTCTTGTGCTAACATTTCTAATTCCTCGGTATTTCCCAATTTTCTATATGTTAGTTTTTCAATTGTTTTGATTATGCTAATTGCTGCTCTGTATTGTGGAATTTCTGGTTGGTTTATTTCTCCATACATTCCAATTCCTTGAATGTCATGTTGTTTTGCAAATCCTAGAATCAATCCATTGAATCCTGAAATTAATGATTTTTGAGGAGTTAAATCTAAATTCAATTTCTCCATTTGTTTTTTAAGTTCTGTAGTTGTTGTGGTCACGTATGTTTTAGGATCATTTTTTAAAATCCTATTTGTGTGAAATCCTCCTAATGTGTAAATGAATTTTGCAGAATGTTTTTTTGCAACATCTATTACGTCTTGACACAACAAATTCAATTCATTATTGTTTTGAGGTTGTCCTTTCCCTCCTCCAAATATTATTAGATCATCTGTGAATTTGTAATCCCAACTTTCATTTGGAAGATCAATGCTTCCTCCATTGTCTATTACGTATGTTGGAAATGAAACTTTAGCGGTTCTAAATGACTCTGTCTTTAATGATTGATTAATGAAATTGATAACTATGCTACCTACATTTCCCATATCTTGCATGGCTGCAATGATGATGGGTTTTTTGATATTTGGATCTCTGGTTTGAATAAATTCCATATTTTTGATAATTTTCATTTAATTTTAAACGTATGTTGGTTTTTCAAATTTTTTTCATTAAATATTATAAATTTTTAAGAAATTTGAGCCTACGTATATTTTTATTTTATTCCATAATTTGCAATTAATGTTATATTTTAACTCTTCTTGATTTTTTATTTTTTTTCAAAATATTTTTTACAACCTGAAGATTCATAAGACAAAAAAAATTTCTAGCTACAAATTATGACCACATCGCTAGAAAACTTTGGTACGTTGGAATACGTTCAAGACAAGTATTCCAAATTATGGTGCTGGAAGATCACTGGTAAACTAGCTATTGACAAAATTTCTAGTTTATCCTCTAAGGCTTGGTATGGTGAAAATGAAAATGAAGTAATTATCGAGGATTCTACTGATAGCATTAAACAACTAAAACTCTTGATGGATCGATTCCCATTAGAAATATTATCTAAAACTGTGTGGCAAAGAAAAATTGTAAAAACATATGCTCCAAAACCAACATTGCCTCCAATTAAACACAAACTGAAACGTGCAAAACCTGGCGAACAGTTTAGAGGTAAATTGATGAATTTCCAAAAAGAAGGTCTGGATTTTTTGCTAAAATCCTCTGGCAATGCATTGTTAGCTGATGAAATGGGTCTGGGTAAAACAGTTCAAACGTTATCTTATGTTTCGACAGAAAAACAAACATTCCCTGTTCTAATTGTAGCTCCTTTGGTAACTTTAAACAACTGGGAACGTGAAATAGAAAAATTTCTTAAGAAAAAAAGTAGAAATGGTAGAATTCTTGAATCTAATTCTCCTAGTGTCACATTAATTCGAACTGGTAAATCTAAAGAACTTCCTAAAACTGACATTTACGTTATTAATTATGAATTATTGCTCAAACGTTCTGGTGATCTAGAGCAAGTAGGAATTCGTACTATTGTTTGTGATGAGGTTCATAATTTGAGGTCAAAAACTACTCAAAAATATAAAGCTGTGAAAAAACTTGCTGCTTTACCTACTGTTCAATATAGAATAGGATTATCTGGAACTCCAATCTATAATCGGGGTTCTGAAATTTGGCCAATTATTGATATTTTGAAACCTGGTTTATTGGGAAGCTTTAAAGAATTTTGTGAGTACTTTTGTTACGTTAATGATAAAGGAAAAGCAATTGTTTTAGAAAACAAACGTGCATCATTAAGAAATGAATTACAAAAACATGTAATGCTCAGAAGAAAGAAGGCTGACGTACTAAAGGAATTAAAAGATAAAGTAAGATACAAGGAAGTAATTGCATCTGATACTGATTACTATCTTGAAGAATTAGATAAAATCTGGAAAAAACTTGAAAATGAACAAAAAGAAGCTCAGACTGAATTTTCAAAATCTGCATCATATCACAGAGCAATTCAAAGTGAACGCCAAATTGCAGGTGTTGCAAAATTGCCTCATGTAATTAATTTTGTAAAAAATATTATGGAAATTGAAGAAAGCGTTGTTGTATTTTGTCATCACAAAGTAATTCACAAATTACTTCATGAAAGTCTACAAGAGTTTTCACCTGTCTCAATTATTGGTGGACAAACTGATTCTACAAGACAAGATCAAATTGACAAATTCCAAAAAGGTGAATCTAAATTAATGATTGCAGGTATTCGTGCTGGTAATGTTGGTATTAATTTAACCAAAGCAAAATATGTAATTTTTGCAGAACTAGATTGGAGTCCTGCCATTCATAGACAAGCTGAGGATAGACTTCACAGAATCGGTCAAAAAAATACTGTGTTTGCATATTATCTGATCGGCAATGGTACGTTGGATGACCATGTTGCTAGTATTTTGGTTGACAAAAGTTATGAAATTGACGCAATTATGGATGAAACTGTTGATACTTATGAAAATAAGGACAAAGCTGCTTTAATTTTAGCACAAATTCAGGATAAAATACACTCCAAATAATTTTGTTAATTTTCTTTATTGTCCGATCATTTTGATCTCTATAAATCGAAATGGTGTTGATCAATAGCTAGTTTGAATTAAAGATAATCTAAAAATAGATATTGTTTCTTAGCATTATTATGAAAACATTTTGTAAATGTGGCTGTGACACACCATTAACTGATTATGAATATAGAAAATGGAGTGGCTACAAACGTGGACACGAACCACTACCATAACTGTATTTTTTTTATTAATTTCTAATTTTTAAAATTATTTTTAGAAGCAAATATTTCTAAAAATTCTTTCATTTCTTTTCTTTGTTCTTTAACATCTGTGTTTTCCCAAATTTTTAATTGATTAAAATTTGCTAACTCATAGAAAATATCTTTATCTTCGTCACTAAACTCATCATGGCCTTTTTTGTTAATTTTACCTCGCCTTCTTAGTATTCCTTGTCTACCTTTACATTCTTCTTGATATTCAATTATCAATTTATTTTTAAAATCGATCAGATCTGGAACAAATTGTCTATATCCTTTTTTTCTAAATTCTAATGCTTGTTCTTCTGTTAAACACGGTGTTTTTTTCCATGCTCCATACTCGTCAATCACAATTCTTGTCTTTCCTTCTTTCGTATCTGTATCTATTACAAAATTAAAATTATTTTCTGTATCAATTTTTTTAATTTCTCTATGAATTTCAAATAATTTATTTAAATCTTGAATTCCCATGACTTTTTTTTTAATTTGAATATATGAAACAAAGGTTATCTTGTAATATACTCGATCATTTCTCGTTAATTTGGAATCAATTAAATTGATAATTGAAATTGGTTAGTACATGGATACCTTTGAAGCAATATCTAGCAGACGTGCAATTAAGAAATTTGATCCTAATCATAAAATGACTTCTGAGGAGGTCGATTCCCTGATGAAGTTAACTATTCTCTCCCCCACTAGTTATAATCAACAAAACTGGAGATTTGTTACCGTTACTGACCAGTCAATTAAAGAAAAAATTGGAATCGCTGCTCGAAATCAGGCACAACCCGTTGATGGCTCCTTAGTCATTTTGCTGTGTGGAAACATGAGTGCTTGGAAAGATGATCCTTTGAGATATTGGCAGAATCATCCTACTGAAAAACAGGAATTAGTAAAAGCATCTTTGGAAAAAAAATATTCTGATAGTCCTCAGAATAGACGTGATGAGGCAATTCGATCTTGTGGATTTGCCGGTCAAACTATAATGCTTGCTGCAAGACAAATGGGACTTGATTCATGTCCTATGGTTGGATTTGATTATGACGAAATGGCAAAAATTATTGAACTTCCAGATGATCACTTGATTGTTTTAATGATTGTTGTTGGTAAATCCCTTGAACCTGCAAAACAACGTGGCGGTCAATTGAGCTTGGATGAAGTAGTTTTTAAAAATAAATTCAACTAATTCTGTCATCGCTTAAGCTTGTAAGTGTATTATCTATACGTACTATCATTAAAAAATAAAATTAAATCTTGAATGGTTCTAGTTTGTGAGTATGATTTTGAAATCTTTCTAAAATTAGTTTTTCTTGTTTCAAAGGAGCTAATGATTTCATAACACTGTCAACAAATTGATCAATTCTTTGTAATCTTTTGTTAACTACACTGTGTGGTAGTAGCTTCAATGTATCTTGATACTTTAATCGTGTCATAACCATGAAAGATCTATCAATTAATTCTGATTGAATCCAATCAAGTAATGCTTCCCCTCGTTTTGTTAGAATTCCTTTTTTTGTTACAATGGTTTTCATTTCGTTAATTTCATCTATTGCAATCAGTTTGTTAGATTCAAAAAGTTCTATCAAATGATCAAACTGTTTTTGACTTTGGGCTTTGTCTAATCTTTTGTAACGTTTGACATATCCATCTGTTTTCATATCCAAATATCCCAACTCGACTAATTCCTTGCAGGCAGGAATTATCCTCGTTCTATCCCCTTTTACGAGCCTACACAGGTCGTTTGTGTTAATCCACTCATTGGTAAAACTCAATATTCTATCGTCGTAAATTCCTGTCAACTTGGTATTATTTCAAATACTACTAGTTAAATCAGTTTACTTGATATTCATTCTATGTTACAAATCTAAATATTTCACACCACTATTGGGCTTAGACATAGTGAAAAAATAATATTGTGTTTGTTAATGACTTAATCATCAAAATTGGCGTATGAAAATAAATTTAATTAATTTTTTAACAATCTTTTTTGATTTTCTCTTTTTTCATCCAAATTGTTTTTCCTTTATGATCAATTAGTTCTATATTCATTTCATTTAATTCATCTCTAATTTGATCAGCTTTTTCAAATTGTTTTTCTTCTCGTAATTTTTCTCTATTTGATATCAAATTATCGATTTCTTGTTTTTCTTCTTGATTCATTTTAGGAACTTCTAATCCCAAAATATTTGAAATTCTTTCAAATTCCTTCATTATGATTTGCGCATTTTCTATTCCTAGTTTTTCTGATGCTGCCAATCTGTTTGTTTCTTTAACAAGTTGAAAAAATGTTGATAATGCCAGATGTGTGTTTAAATCATCTTCTAATGACTTGTCAAATTCTAAACTAATGTTTTTAATTTTATCTGAAATGTCTTCTTGCTCATTACTGTTGGCGTGAATTAATTCAAAGTAACATGTTTCTACTTGTCTCCATTTTGTAATGTTTTCTTTTAGCATTTCTTCAGAATAGTCTATTACTTTTGAATAATGCCCTGATAAACAAAATAATCTAATTATGTTTGGTCCCCAATTTTCTAATACGTGCTTGATTGATTTTGTATTACCTAAGGATTTAGACATTTTCTCTCCTGTTATAGTTACCATTCCTACATGCATCCAAATTTTGGCAAATTTACAATCCGAGTGTGCTTCAGACTGTGCAATCTCATTTTCGTGATGTGGAAAAATTAGGTCTCTTCCTCCTCCATGAATGTCAAAATTCCCGCCAAGATACTTCATACTCATAACTGAGCACTCGATATGCCATCCTGGTCTACCCTTTCCCCATGGACTATCCCATAATGGTTCAATGTCTGAAAATTTCCATACTGCAAAATCCAGTGGATCTTTTTTTGTCTCATCAATTTGTATTCTGGAACCTGATTTTAACTCATCAATTTTTTTCTTAGATAGTTTTCCATACTCTGGAAATTTTGATACTGAAAAATATACTCCATTTTCTGAAACATATGCAATTCCCTTTTCAATTAATTTTTTTATAAATTCAATAATGTCATCAATATGTTCTGTTGCTTTAGGATAGTTTGTCGCACGTTGAATGTTTAATTTATCAAAATCTCTGAAATAATTATCGATATACCTTTTGCTTATTTCTTGCGCTGATACTTTTTCATCTTTTGCTCGATTGATTATTTTGTCATCCACATCTGTAAAGTTTTGAATTAATTCCACTTGTTGCTTCTTACTTTCTAAATATTTTCTTAATACGTCAAATACAATAATTGTTCTGGCGTGTCCTATATGTGACTCATCATAAACCGTCACCCCACAAAGGTAAATCTTAATTTTCTCTGAATTGTCTAATTTTTGTTCGGTATTAGATAATGTATCTTGAATATTCATATTATTTTATATCATATTTTTGTGGTAGTAATCTTTTATGTTCACTGTTTATGTTTAAATTATAAATTTTTTCAACTATCTCTTTGTCTATCCCCGTTGCCTCTACCGTCTCTTGAATTGAAAGTCCGTTTTCAATAAGACAATACAAAATTGAGTCTACTTCTTCGTATTGTGTGCCTAGTTCTGCTTCTGCTTCATGATCTTTCCAAAGATGTGGGCTACTCTTTTTTGATATTATGTTTTCTGGTATTCCCAAGTATTTTGCAATTTCTCTAACTTGTAATTTATACAATGAAACAATTGGTGTCATATCTGATGCACCATCTCCATATTTTGTAAAGTATCCAATCAGATATTCGCTTTTATCACTGGAACCTAGTACCAAATAATTTTCAATATTTGCATAATAGTAGAGTATGTTTGATCTAATTCTTGCTCTGAGATTTCCTTTTGATTTCTCATTAGGTACCAAATACATGGAATATTCATTTACAATTGGCTTTATGTCGATTAGTTTATGTTCAATTCCTGTCAAACTGATTATTTTCATTGCATCTTCAGTTTCACTATTAGGTGTGATATCCGTATCTGGCATGATTAATGCAAGTGTTTTTTCTTTGAATTTTCTTTTACAAATGTATGTTAAAACTGCTGAATCAATTCCTCCGCTTAGTCCTAAAATAATCCCTTTTGAATTATTTTTCTTTAATTCATTCTCCATAAACTCTTCAATTTTATTTGTAATTGAAGCATAATCTTGAGAAATTATTTTGTTTATGATGTCTTGATTCAATGATATTTCTAAAAAATTTCTTGGAATATTAATTGAACTGTAATACTAGTCTTTAATCGGATAATCATCTTAGACTTTAAATTAATTGAAAAATGGAGAAATTTATGGATAATAAATCCTGGGATGGATTGGCTGCTGATTATGATAAAAGTGTGGAAGACAACCAAAATCCCTTAATTATTAATTATCTTAAAAAAGAAATTGAAATTCTAAACACTTTATGCCAAAAACATAGTGATTCACACAAAAATTTCTCAATAATTGATATGGGTGCTGGTACTGGTAGAGTAGTTTTTGCACTGGACAAAAAATTACGCAATAACTCAATTGAATTTTTTGGTGTTGAAAATTCTGATTCTATGTTGAATTATGCAAATCAGAAAAATATTTCTCATAATGGTTTATCGGAAATAACTTTTTTAAAATATGATCTAACTGATTCAAAACTATCTCAATACTTTGAGTTAAAAAATTCCAACATTGTAATGTGTTCATATAATACGATGGGTGTGGTTCCCTCTGATAAACGACTAAGCTTCATTAACAATATGAAAACTATTGCTGGAAAAAATGGATTGGTAATTTTGACCATGTTTAATGGAGATGATTTTGGCTTTGTTGCACCAAAACTGTATCATTCTATGCTACCAATGATTAAACAAATAGATGATGATTCTTTTGATGAAACAAATAGAGTTTTTCACAATAGTATTGGTTTTAGAAGTCAGTGGTTTACCAAAAATGAAATTAAATCTATGTTGGATACCTCTCTAGAACCCATTTCAATTGATGTAACTATTGATGACAAATGTTTTACATTTGGAAATGTGTTTGTTAATGTAATTACTTGAGGTTTTTCGTTATGTCTGAAATAGCAAAATTATTGAGCGATGGCCAAAGATCATTAAATCTAGATAATCCAAAAGAGGCATTATCTTTTTATCAAAAAGTTCTTGATCAAAATCCTGCACATCTTGAGGCATTACTAAAAAAAGGTAATATTTTTGGAAGGTTTGGTAGATTTGATGAGGCGATAATTTGTTATGAGAAAGTTCTTTTGCAAGAAAAAGAAAATTTACTGGCATTACTGAATAAGGGCTTGTGTCATCATAACATTGGACAGTATGATGTGGCTATCGGATGTTTTGACATTGTACTGAAAATTAAGCCCCAAAATAAGACTGCATTATACAATAAATCCTCTTCAGTAATTAAATCTGGTAATGTTAAAGATGGTTTGGCAATTTTGTCAGAATTAATCAAAATAGATTCTTCGTATAAAACTCAAGCAAAATGTGATGTTGATTTTGTTGATATCAAAGTATTAAATGAATTTAAAGAAATTACTAGTTGATTTTTTCTAAATGTCTACGTATAGACCGTCATCTCTTTTCTCAACTTTGTATGTCTCTAATTTGACATCTTTGAGATAATCGACTAATTCCCCTGTTTTGATATTGTAGTGCCAGAAATGTAATGGACATTCTACAATGTCTCCCTCTAGTTTACCTGGTGCAATTGATCCGTCTTGATGCACACAAAGATCATCCATGGCATGATAGCCATCTTGATTAAAAATTGCAATTTGTTTACCATCAATTTTGAATGCCTTACCTCCGCCTGTTGGCACATCGCCTTTATCTGCAATTTTCTTCCATGCCATTGGTTTATTGAATTATTTGTCATTTATTTACATTCGCATGATAGCATTTTATACTCCCCGAGAGGGCAAATTATTATGAGTAAAGTAAAGTCTAGTCCAAAACTGATCAAAGAAGGAAAACTCTCTTACGAATGGGCTAGATCTCATATGCAAATTCTGGATAATACAATTAATCGATTAAAAAAATCAAAACCTCTCAAGGGAATTACCCTTGGTTTTTGTTTACACGTTACAAAAGAAACTTCTGTTTTACTAATGGGTGCAAAAGAATTGGGTGCAACAGTTGCAGTTTGTGGCGGTAATCCTCTAACCACACAAGATAACATTGCTGCATTTTTGGCTTCACAGGGAATCAATGTTTATGCATGGCATGGACAATCTGTAAAAGACTATGATTGGTCAATTGATCAAGTACTCAAACACAAACCAACAATTCTAACTGATGATGGTGCAGACATGAATATCAAAGCACATTTTGATAAAAGATTCAAAGACATGGAAGTTTTAGGAGCAACTGAAGAAACTACTGCAGGTGTAACTAGAATTAGAGCAGTAGAAAATCAAGGAAAATTACGATACCCTGTAATCTTAGTAAATGAAGCTGTAACCAAACATATGTTTGACAACCAATATGGTACTGGTCAAAGTACAATTGACGGTTACTTGCGTGCCATGAACTTACTAATGGCATCTAAACGTGTTGTAGTAGTTGGTTACGGATGGGTCGGACGTGGTGTCGCATCTAGATGCCGTGGAATGGGCTCTAAAGTAATTGTAACTGAAGTTGATCCTGTAAAAGCATTAGAAGCTCACATGGATGGATTTGAAGTAATGCCAATGGCACAAGCAGCAAAAATTGGTGACATGTTTATCACATGTACTGGAATGACTAGTGTAATTAGAAAAGAACACATCTTAAAAATGAAAGATGGTGCAATTATGGGTAACGTTGGACACTTTGATGTTGAAATTGATGCTGAATTTTTACTAAAGAAATCAAAATCCGTTAAAGAAGTTAGACCAACACTTGATGAATGTATTTTGAAAAATGGTAAAAAAGTTTACTTGATTGGACAAGGACGTCTTGCTAACTTGGTATCTGCAGAAGGACATCCTCCTGAAGTTATGGCACAATCATTTTCAAACCAACTTTTGTCTGTATTGTATATCTTAAAGAATCACAAAAAAATGGAAAATAAAATTATTGATGTTCCAAAAGAAATTGATATTCAAATTGCATTTGATGCATTGAAGGCTATGGATGTTAAAATTGATAAATTAACTCCAGAACAAGTAAAATACGCAAATAACTGGTAGAGACTTAGTTAAACCACCTCAGACTCATATTCTGCTTTTACAAGAGAGTTTTTCTATGATCATTGTGTATTGAATAATAGATGGTATTACTATGGATAGGAATTGCAATTGTGGCTCTAATTGTAGTAATACTAATTGTTAAAGCTGTAAAGACACCTTCACGTGATGTAATGGGAGTAGAATTAAAATGTAAAAACTGTGGTTCTAAGACTAATGGATTGAAATGTCCAAAATGTGAGGATAAATCTCAAACATTTGGGATTTGATAAAATAATTTTTGTTTTAAAAAATGGATTTTCTAATTCCAACTACAACAATAGCTGGAATACCAAGATACATTCCCAAATTCAACATAATTACTGAGATTCCAATTCCCAATACTTCAGATTCAGATTCAGCATTTTCCATTAGTGAGAGTGAACTAATCATTGGAGTAATTGTAATCTTTACAATCTCTTTGAAGATTGGACTTTCACGCTCATAATCAGCAATAATTGGGCTAAATGAGTAATAGATATCGTTGAATGTGCTCATGAAAGATGAGCCAGTTTCTGTGTTCATCAATTGATTGTCACGAATTTCTCTAAGCATTTGAACTTGCGGAGCTAATTCACTACCGTATGTTGCTGTAGCAATTAGACAACCACCGTCTTTAGAATTTTCTATTTTAGGTAAAGATAATGTGTCGTCTATTTTATTCAGTATTTGTTTCATTACCGATTTACTTTCACCAAAATTATTTCCAGTCATTATGAACATGTCATCTTTAAGACAGAGCATTGTTTTCCATTGTTTTTCGTGCCATCCTTCAACACATGTTGCAGACAAGTAAGATACATTTTCCGGATTTTCAACACTATTTTTTAGTATTTTAAAAGCAGTCAACAAACTATCGTTGTCATCATATTGTGCAAGTAAAATTCCCCCATTATCCATATCATTACTTCTAATTGCATCAGCACTTATCTGACGCCATTTGACAATACCCGAACTATCTAATTCAATTTGACTTGACAAAATATTATAATTATCTGGAATTAATTTTTTTAATTTATTTAATTTATTTAACTCTTCATCAGTATCTTTTTGGGATATCAACTGTTTACAATATTCATCTGGAATTCCATATTCACATTCTAATGTAGATGCAGGTATGGGTTTTGCTTGTTCTGGAGAAGTTTCAGCAAAAACATTTGGAACCATAACTCCAATCATAGCAACTGCTACTATTGCAATAATCAATAGAGATTTCAATATCTTTCTCCATAATATGCCATATTTATGAAATTAATTGATTTCAGGCAATGATGTTGTTTAACGACGTGTTCCCTTCGTGGTAAAACTTCTTAACTCCGATTTTACTTTTGAGAACTGTATCATGAATAAAAGAGCTATAATTACAAGTGCATTGCCATATGCAAATGGTGAGATCCACTTGGGTCATGTTGCATCTACGTATCTTCCAGCAGATGTAACTACAAGATTTCTAAAACAAAACGGGGTTGAAGCATACTATGTCTGTGCATCTGATGATTTTGGAACTCCTATCCTAATTCAGTCTGAAAAACAAGGTAAAACTCCTGCTGATTATGTTGCTCATTGGAATAAACGTGATTATGATGATTTTACTGCATTTGGAATTAATTTTGATTATTTCTACAAAACAAGCTCTTCAGAAAATATCTCCTTTGTACAAGATGTTTTTAAGAAATTAAATGACGCTGGTCATATTTATGAAAAGGAAATAATCCAATTTTATTGCAATAATGATAAAAAATTCCTTCCTGACAGATATGTGAAAGGAATTTGCCCTCATTGCAAGGCTGAGGATCAATATTCTGATTTATGTGAGAGTTGTGGGCGTGTACCTGAAGAGATTACTGATCCAAAATGTTCTCTTTGTGGCCAAACTCCGACAAAGGAAAAAACTAATCATTACTTTTTCAAACTCAAAAATTTTGGTGATTCATTATCTGAATGGTTGGAAGAAACTACCACTCTTCAAAAGGATGTCAAAAAATATGTTCAAAACTGGATTAAATCTGGATTAATTGATTGGGATATTACTAGAGATATTCCTTGGGGTGTTCCTGTTCCACTTGATAATGCAGATGGTAAAGTATTCTATGGGTGGTTTGATAATCACCTTGCATACATTTCTACTGCATTAAAATTTCTCAATGATAAGGGAATAGATGGAAAAGAGTTTTGGAACTCTGCAGACATTTATCATTTTATTGGAAAAGATATCGTGTATCATCATTATCTATTCTTACCTGCAATGAGATTGGGAATCAATAAAGAATTCAAATTACCTACCTACATTCCAACTAGAGGTCATCTTACACTTCAAGGAAAAAAAATATCTAAGAGTAGAAATTGGTACATTGGATTAAAACAATTTTTACAATACTATCCTGCAGATTACTTGAGATTTTATCTTGTTTCTATTAATCCCTACTCCCAAGATGATTTGAATTTTGACTGGGATGATTTTACAACTAGAATAAATTCTGAATTAATTGGTAATTTAGGAAATTTTGTTAATCGTGCTTTAGGATTTACAAAAAAATCATTTGATGGACAAATTCCTGAAATTGAATCATTTGATGAAAAAGATTCTGAAGCAGAACAAAAAATAAAATCCCTTGCTACTGATGTTTCTACTTTAATGGAGCAAAACCACTTGGATAGGGCATTAAAGAAAATTATGGAGGTTTCTTCATTTTTCAATCAGTATTTCCAACACAAGGAACCTTGGAAAAATGGTCCTGGAACTGCAAATTGTGTATATCTATCTGTAAATGCAGTTAGGAGTTTTGCCATTGCTATATTCCCATTTGTGCCTGAGTCTGCCCAAAAAATTTGGGAACAATTAGGCCTTGATGGAAATGTGGCTGATATGTCGTGGTCTTCTCAATCTGAATTGGGTATTTCATCTGGACACACACTTGGTGACGCTTCACCATTGTTTGCAAGAATTGAAAAATCTGATATTGAAAAATACAAAAAAGAATTAGGTCCATCTGAATAATTATGAAACCTGTCCCAAGAATTTCAACTCGTGGATACTATAATTTACTAAATGGAAAAACTATCAAAAATAATTCATACTATCTGTATCCAAAACAAGATTTCAAAAAATTAATTGATTCAAAAGAATTAACAATAATGATTCATGGTTTGAGAAATGATAATGCTGGAGCAATTGCAAAAGTTATTTTGGCAAAAAATAAACTAAAAAAATTGGGGTACTCTTATCCTGTAATTGGATATAGTTATGATTCAAACACTACGGGTGCTCATTTACTGAAATATGCAAAAAGATCATTGGCGGCAGGACAAGTTATTGCAAAGAAAAATGGACGTAACTTGGGGAAATTTATTGAAGATTTCAAATCTGATAGCCCTAATACAAAAATTCGTTTAATTGGACACTCTCTTGGTACTCAGGTTATCTTGAGTACTTTGGAATATCTTGCAAAAAAGAAAAGTAATTTTGAAATTGTAGAAGGAGTATATTTTTTTGGTGCATCTATTACTGATGATGTTCCTTCTTCAAAAAAATATGGAAAAACTCTTCAAAATATCGTAAAGAAAAAAATTGTTAACCACTATGCTCCATCTGATGAGGTTTTAGGTTGGGCAGAAAAGGAAAAATTTGTTAATGGTCCTTTGGGGCTTAATGGAGCAACTGGAAAACCTGTTTCAAAATACACTCAAATTTTGCTGAAACCTAAAAATCATAGATTTGCAAGTTATGCATCTGTACTGAAAAAATTTCCGTAATTTTATTTTAAATCCTGCCTAAATTTACCCTCAAACAGTAAAATCTTTTTAAAATTATGCTTCTAAATTGTGATATGAATGGCACAAGTTGTGATGAATGTTTTACAGGATATAGGCCAGGACAGCTAATTTCTTGTGATGAATGTGGAAATGAATATTGTGATAGCTGTATCAAAAATCACAAGCATTGATCATTTATTTTAAATTCAAAAATTCATAAGAACGATTTTTTTGTTTTATTATTATGGTAAAATCTATCAATTTTGTTGTATTAGGTAAGCAAGATCTTGCATCAGAATTTGGAAAAAAAGGTACCGAGTCTGATTTGACTCTTTATGATCGAAAAGAATCTGATGTTATCAAAACTTGGGTCATCCCAAATGGATTTCCTGAAAAAATTCAGCCTTTGTTTCAGGCAATTAATTTGGCTGAATATGTGATATTTCATGTAGATAAATTAGATAAATTCACTGGCGAACAAATAATTGCTTTGGATTCATTAAAAAAGGAAAAAGGGATTTTGTCTCATACATTTGATGTTGATGAATCAAAACTAAACATGATGATTAAGGGAACTGTTGTTGAAAATTATACCCGTGTTGAACAAGACAAGATTAAAGAAGAGATGAATGCTCTTGAACCAATTACAAATGATAATCCTGCTGAATTATTAATTGATCATTGTTTTGATGTCAAAGGTGTTGGAACTGTTATTTTAGGAAAAGTATCCAATGGAACAATCAAACAATATGATAATCTGAAATTATATCCTCACAACATTGATGTTTTAATAAAATCAATTCAAATGCACGATGATCCTGTCTCTGAATCCATTTGCCCTGCTAGAGTAGGTCTTGCAGTAAAGGGTGCAAAACCTGATGAAGTTGGACGCGGTGATGTAATTTCTGTTGAGGATGCAGTTGAAATTAAAACTGAAATTGAACTTGATTTTGAGAAAAGTCCATTTTACAAAAGTGAAATTACTGAAAATCAAGGCTGCCTTGTAAATATTGGATTACAAACTAAAGCTGCAAAGTTTTCTTCCATAACTCCATTAAAATTAGTTTTTGAGAAACCTATTGTTTGTAAAAAAAATGATATTGCAGTTATTTTAAAACCTGAATCTACTACTATCAGAATTTTAGGCAGTGGAAAAATTCTATAGCGTAATTTAATAAAATCTATCATCTCCTAACTATTTGATGGAGCCAGCACGTTCATGTCCAATTTGCCCCAAATGTGGTTCTAAAAGATTCATAAGACTTCCAGGAGAAAAGGTTACTGTCAAATGTCGTTCTTGTGACAATGTAATTGAAATCTAGTTTTTTCACTCTGAATGTATTTTCATGGTTAATATTTGCTAATCCTTTAGACACCTTATGGCAAAAACATGGAAAGATAACGAAATCAGTCTAGATCCAATTAAGGATCAAACAATCGCTGTAATCGGTTATGGAATTCAAGGTGATGCTCAAGCAAATAACATGAAAGACTCTGGTCTCAATGTTATTGTCGGTCTTAAAGAAGGTGGAAAAAGCTGGAAAAAAGCCGAAGCTGATGGTCATAAAGTAATGTCTGTTGCAGAAGCAACTAAACAAGGAGACATTATTCACATCTTACTTCCAGATATGATTCAGGGTCAAATTTACAAAGATGAAATCGCACCAAATCTTTCAGAAGGAAAAGCATTGTCATTTTCTCATGCAGCTGCAATCTATTGGAAATGGATTGAAGCACCAAGTAATGTAGATCTTATTATGGTTGCTCCAAAAGGACCAGGTTCTAAAGTTCGAGAAACTTATCTTGATAACTTTGGTACCCCATCTATTGTTGCAGTCGAACAAGACTTTACAGGAAAAGCTTGGGACAGAACTTTAGGAATTGCAAAAGCAATTGGTAGTGCAAGAGCTGGATTAATCAAAACTGCTTTCAAAGAAGAAGTTGAAACTGATTGGTTCGGTGAACAAGCAGACCTTTGTGGCGGTGCAGCTTCTATGGTAACAAATGCATTTGAAACTCTAGTTGAAGGAGGATATCAACCAGAAATCGCATACTTTGAAGTTTTACATGAACTCAAACTAATTGTCGACATGATTCAAAGATATGGAATTAATGGTATGTGGAGACGTGTAAGTGAAACTGCTAGATATGGTGGTTTAACGCGTGGACCAATTGTTATGGATGCTGCAAGCAAAGCTAACATGAAAAAAGTTCTTACCATGATTCAAGACGGTACTTTCAACAACGAGTGGATATCTGAATATCAGTCAAAAGGTTCAGAGGCATTTGATCAATACATGAAACAAAATGATGAACACCAAATTGAAAAAGTTGGTAAAGAAATGCGAAAAATGATGTGGCCTGATTCCACAGAATAATCTTTTTTTATTTTATATTTTTCTTAATTTAGATACGCCTGTATTGATATGATCAATAATTGTTGGTAATGGTGTACCTGGACCAAACACGTGGTCAACTCCTGATTTAACTAAATCTTTATGATCAATTTCTGGAATTACTCCTCCGCCTACAATTAACACATCCTTGATTCCTTTCTTTTTGAGAGTTTTAACGACTCTTGGAAACAATGTTCCGTGTGCTCCATTTAACAAACTCATTGCAACTGCATCTACGTCTTCATCTTCTACAATCTGTGCAATTCTGTCTGGTGTTGCAAACAATCCTGAATAGATGACTTCCATTCCTGCATCTCTAAATGCTCGACACAAGACTAGTGCCCCTCTATCATGTCCGTCAAGACCCAATTTTGCAACTAAAATTTTGATATTTCGTGATGCTGCTTTTTGTTTCATAATTTCGTTCTATAATGTATATTTTAAAAGGTTTAGTCTTTGTATCAAAAATCTAAATTCATGCATACTACTCATTGAATTTAATCAAATTGACTGATCGATTGAGATCTCACATTATCTGGCCGTTTAATTGATTTTGATCATTTGAACTATCTGTTTAAATTAGACCTGAAAATTACTCCTGTATGTCTAATAACTCAAATGATACAATTTTCGTCGGTAAAAAACCATTAATGACCTATGTTACATCTACAATTGTTCAATTAGCCACTAAACCTAAAGTTACTATCAAAGCAAGGGGATTGACTACTTCAATTGCAATTGATGTTTCACAAGTAGTATTAAAGAAAACACATCCTGCATTTGAAATTAGTAATGTTTCAATAAATTCTGAATCTCTTGTTTCTACTGATGGAAGAAATAGGGATGTCTCAACAATTGAAATTACTATAACTAGGAAAAATTCTTAGGGTAATCAAAATGGTTGCTGCCAATTCAACACCAAGTTGTTTACGTTGTGGAAAAAATTCTCTTCTTACTGATGATGTTACTGGAGAACAATTTTGTTCAAAATGTGGTTATGTGGTTTCAGAAAAATCTCAAGAATCTGGACCTGAATGGAGATCATTTCAAAAAGATGGTGGTGCGGATCCAGCTAGAACAGGTGCCCCTTCATCATTAATGATACATGACATGGGATTATCCACTGTTATCAATCCATTAAACAAAGATGCATCTGGAAAACCATTATCAACTTCAATGAAAAGTACAATTGAACGTCTTAGAACTTGGGACAGCAGAAGTCAAGTTCATGAACCTGTTGATAGAAATCTCAGACAAGCACTAAGTGATTTAAATAAATTAAAAGATAAAGTTTCAGTTCCTGCAAATGTTCTTGAAAAAGCAGCTTATATTTACAGAAAAGCATTAGAGAAAAAATTAGTTAGAGGTCGTTCCATTTCTGCAATGATTGCTGCATCGTTATATGCTGCATGTAGAGATACCGAAACCCCTAGAACTCTAAAAGATATAGCAGATTCAGCAAATGTTAAAAGAAAAGACATTGCAAGATGCTATCGATTATTGCATCACGAATTAGAATTGAAGATGCCTGTGGTTGATTCAATTCAATGTATTGCACGAATTTCAAGTAAGTTAGAAATTTCTGAAAAAACTAAACGTTATGCAGTTAAAGTATTGAAAGAAGCTCAAGAACGAAAAGAATCTGCAGGTAAAGATCCTATGGGGCTTGCAGCAACTGCATTGTATCTCTCTTGTGTAAAAAATGGAGTATCTATCACTCAACGTGACCTTGCAGAAGCTGCAGGAGTAACTGAAGTAACAATCAGAAATAGATACAAAGGCTTGAAAGCTGATCAAGCTCCTAAAACAGAAGATTCTTCTGAATAATTTTAATAATTTTTGATTATTTTGACATATAGAAAATCTACATAAAGCCTAAAATTTTCTATAAGTTATGGATACTAGTCCTACAAATTACAATCTAACTTTTGAACCAGATCTAAAAAAATTCACTTTTACTGGTCTGGAAACTATTTCTGTCAATTGTAAAAAATCTGTAAATGTAATTCGAATGAATTGTGCTGAATTAAAAATAAAATCTTGTATTGTGAAATCTGGAGGAAAAATAATCAAATCGTCTCCAAAAACAAATGAAAAAAAGGAAGAATTAGAAATTAAACTTGGAGAAAAAATACGTGGTTCATGTACTGTTCATTTAGAATTTGAAGGAATTTTAAATGACAGATTATTGGGATTTTATCGAAGTAAATATCAACAAAATGGAAAAACAAAATATCTTGCAACAACACAATTTGAAGCTGCAGATGCAAGACGCGCTTTTCCTTGTTGGGATGAGCCTGAAGCTAAAGCAACTTATGATATTTCTATTATTGCAGAAAACAAATTTACTGCAATATCTAACATGCCTATCAAAACTAAGAAAAAAACTGGCAATAAAACTACTTATCATTTTCAAAAAACTCCTCTTGTTTCAACTTATTTGATTTATCTTGGAGTTGGTGAATTTGAATACCTAACAGGAAGAGCTGGAAAAATTCAGATTAGAGTTGTTACAACAAAAGGAAATACTTCAAAAGGTAAATTCTCTTTAGAACTTGGAAAGAAACTTCTTACTTCATATGAGAAATATTTTGGAATTAAATTCCCTCTACCTAAACTTGATTTAATTGCTGTTCCTGATTTCGCTGCAGGTGCAATGGAGAACTGGGGTGCAATTACTTTCAGAGAAACAATTTTACTTTATGATCCAAAAACATCTTCCACTAGAACTAAACAATTCATTGCAGAAGTAATATCTCATGAAATTGCACACATGTGGTTTGGCAATTTGGTTACTATGAAATGGTGGAATGATTTATGGTTGAATGAAAGTTTTGCTACTTTTATGGCAACTAAATTTGTTGATAAATTTTATCCTGAATGGGATTTGTGGAATCAATTTGTTGAGGATGCAATGAATGTGGCAATGGGATTGGATTCATTGAAAACAACTCACCCAATTGATGTGGATGTTAAATCTCCTGCTGAAATCCGTGAAATTTTTGATGCAATTTCGTATGATAAGGGTGGATGTGTATTGCGAATGTTGGAAAATTATGTTGGTGAACCTAACTTCCAAAAAGGATTAAAAAAATATCTTTCAGATTTCAAATATAAAAATGCTAAAGGTCAGGATTTGTGGGATGCAATTGGCAAAGCTTCCAAAATGCCTGTAACTTCAATGATCAATACTTGGCTAAAGCAACCTGGATTCCCTCTTGTTGAAATTAATCAAAACGGCAATAATCTAAAAATCAAACAAAAACGATACTTACTTGAACCCAATTCTAAATTCAGCAAAGGTTTGTGGTCAATTCCATTATCTTTAGGCTTGGAAAAAGAAATTTCCAACAAATTATTTACAAAAAAATCTATGTCTGTGAAATTGCCTAAAAATACAATTGGGTTTGTTGCAAATTATGGCCGAAAAGGATTCTATCGTGTAAAGTATGATGAAGGAATTCTACTTGATCTAAAAATGTTAGTTGATGAAAAACGTATTCCTCCAATTGACAGATGGGCAGTTCAAAATGATTTGTTTTCACTCTGTGTTTCTGGAGATGAACAAGTTAGAAATTATCTAGATTTCTCTGATGCCTATTTTGATGAAGACAGTTATCTTGCATCTGTTAATGTTGCACACAATTTAGCATCCTTGTATTTCCGTTCATTTAATGAAAAATTCGTAGAAGAAATTCGTAGTTATGCAATAAACTACTTTAGAAAAATTTTGTCTAATCTTGGTTGGGAACCAAGAAAAAGTGATAAACACACTGACGCACTATTGCGTTCTTTTACAATCTCTGTACTAGGAAAGATGAATGATGATTCTGTCACTGATGTTGCAATTGAAAAATATAAAAAATTCTTAAAATCTCCTCGTAGTTTATCTCCTGATTTAATTGAACCAATTTGCTCAATTGCAGCTTGGAATGGAAATTCAAAAACTTTCAATGAATTAAAAAAATTATACACAAACTCAAAAACAATGGAAGAAAAACTTCGTTTCTTAGGTGCAATGTGTGGATTCCAAGATAAAAAACTCCTTGCAAAAACTCTAGATTTCTCTCAAACATCTGAAGTAAGATCTCAAAATATGCAATTACCTATTATGAAAATTGCCGCTAATCCTTATGGTGATAAGATTTTGTGGCCATGGTTGAAGAAAAATTGGAAAAAAATCAATAAGAAAGTTGGACATGGAAATCCTTTGTTTAATAGGATTGTTGCCAGTATTGCAGGCGTGGCAGATGATTCAATGGAAAAAGAAATTAAATTATTTTTCAAAAAGAATCCTACTCCTGGAACTGAACGAACTCAAAAACAAACTTTAGAAAGAATTCGTATTAATTCTAAATTTTTAAGAACAATGCGTAAAGAATTCAAAAATGGCTAAAAAATTAGGCCCTCCAATATTTCTAGGTGTTTTCACTGTTTTAGCACTTGTATTTTTAACTGGTGGTGCAACTGATGACAAAGAACCTCTTCGTCAAAATTTTAGTGTAGAAGCTATTTACTATGAGACTGGTTATGTTGAAATTTCTTATTTTGATAAATCTGAAAAAACTACATCTGTAGTTCTTGAAATTCTTGGAATGGAAAATTCATTTCAAAAATCTTTTACTGATTCTGAATTTATTGAAATTGTAGAATTTCCAAATAAACCCAAATATGGTTGGGCGATTCATCCAATTGTTTTAGAAGTTGAACATGAGGACTTTGGTCATGTTCAAATTAAGACTGAAATTCATGAAATGAATACTCCGGTACCAAACATAATTTATGATCCTTCTTAGATCGCATACAAGATTTTATTGTACCTTCTAAATCATATTTCTAGTGGACTTACTTTCTGATTTAAAAAAAGGAAAACGTGGTGCAATTGCCAAAGCTATCACTATTGTTGAAAATGATCAAAAAGAAACAAGGAAAATATTAAAAAAAATTTTTAAAGAAACTGGAAAATCCACCATTATTGGAATTACTGGTCCAGCTGGAGCTGGAAAAAGTTCATTAATTAACAAAACTGCAATTTCCTTAAAAAAACTTGGTTCAAAACCAGCTGTATTGGCTATTGATCCTACTAGTCATGTAACTGGTGGTGCAATTTTAGGTGATAGAGTTAGAATGACTGAATCAACTGATTCTGGAACTTATATTCGTAGTATTGCTTCTAGAGGTGCAACTGGAGCTGTTTCAAGATCTTTAAGAAATAGTATTCGTATTTTAGAATATGCTGGCTTTAACCCCATAATTATTGAAAGTGTTGGAGCTGGACAAACTGAAGTAGAAATTGCAAATATTGCTGATATTACTGTAGTTGTTTTCAATCCAAATACTGGAGATAGTATTCAAACAATTAAAGCTGGATTGACTGAGATTGGAGATATTTATCTGGTGAACAAAAGTGATCTTCCTGGAACAAATCAACTATTTGATGCAGTACGCGATTTTATTGGAGATTCAGATAGAAATCCTACAATTTTAAAAACCTCAGTTAAAAAAAATGCTGGAATTACCGTTTTTGCAAAAACTCTCAAGGACATGATGACTATAAAAAAGAAATTCAAAGAAGAAAAGGATCTTGAACGTTTTGAAGCCGAATTGAAAGACATTGTTTTAAATAACATTAATGAAAAGGTTGAAGAAATGATGCAATCTAACAAATCTTTCTCAAATTATCTTAAAAAAATAAATTCTAAAAAAATGGACCCATTTACTGCAGCTGATAAAATTAGCAAATCTATGATGAAGTGATATTATGGCAACAAAGAAAGTAACTAAATCCAAAGTACCTGAAAAGAAAGTTTTCACTGATTCAGAGTATTCTGTAAAACGAATTTATCAAAAATCTTCTAAAAAGAGACCTACTGAAGATGCAGGAAAATATCCATTCACAAGAGGAATTCACCCTGGAATGTTCCGTGAAAGATTTTGGACTATGAGACAATATTCCGGATTCGGTGATGCAAAATTAACTAATGAACGTTTCAAATTCATGCTTGAAAAAGGTCAAACTGGCCTTAGTATGGCATTTGATTTACCTACTCAAATTGGATATGATTCTGATTCCCCACAAGCAGAGGGTGAAGTTGGAAAAGTTGGAGTGTCAATTACATCCATCAAAGATATGATGACTGCTTTTGACGGAATTCCTCTTGGAAAAGTTAGTTCATCTATGACCATTAATTCTACTGCATCAACATTACTTGCATATTACATTGCAGTTGGTGAATCTCAAGGTTTCAAAAGTCATGAACTTAGAGGAACAACTCAAAATGATATTCTAAAAGAATACATTGCACGTAATACCTACATCTATCCTCCACAACCATCAATGAGATTAATTGGTGATATGATTGAATATTGTGCAGAAAAAGTTCCATCTTGGTATCCTGTTTCTATTTCTGGATATCATATGAGAGAAGCTGGTTGTACCGCAACACAAGAAATTGCATTCACATTGGCAAATGCTATTGCATATATTCAAACTTGTTTGGATAAGGGATTGAAAATTGATGACTTTGCACCACGTTTATCATTTTTCTTCTGCTGCACTATTGAATTCTTTGAAGAAGTTGCTAAATTTAGAGTTGCAAGAAAAGTTTATGCAAAAATATTGAAAGAAAAATTCCATGCAAAGAACCCTCGTTCATTACAATTAAAATTCCATACTCAAACTAGTGGTGAATCTTTAACTGCACAACAACCAAACAACAACATTGTTCGAGTTGCCATACAAACTATGGCTGCAGTTGCAGGCGGAACCCAATCACTCCATACTAATTCTAGAGATGAGGCATTGGCTCTTCCAACTCAAGAATCCGCAAAAATTGCATTGAGAACACAACAAATTGTTGCACATGAGAGTGGAATAACTAAAACTGCAGATCCTCTTGCTGGTTCATATTATTTAGAAGAATTATGTGACCAAATTGAAGCAGATGTTTGGAAATATTTGAAGAAGATTGAAAAAATGGGCGGTTCAGTAAAAGCAATTGAAAAAGGATTCTTCCAATCTGAAATTAGAGCAAATGCATATCGCTTAAAGAAAGAAACTGATGATGCAGATAGAGTGATTGTTGGTGTTAACAAGTATTCAGAAGAAGAGGAACAACCAGAATTACTCCGAATAGATGATAGAATTGAAATTCAACAAAAGAAAGCATTAAAAAAATTACGTGCAGATAGAGATTCTAAAAAATTAGAAAAAGCATTGTCTGCAATGCAAAGTGCTGCTGATACTGAAGAAAATCTAATGCCTTACATTGTAACTGCTGCAAAGGCATTTGCAACAACTGGTGAAATTAGTAATACTTTCAGAGAAGTCTTTGGAGAATATCGTCCAAAGGAGGTATTTTAATTGAAAATTGATCATATTGCAATTGCAGTAAATGATGTTGAAGAATCCGCAAAAATCTATCAACAAGCATTAGGTGTTGATGAAATTGAATTTGAGACTGTGGAATCTGAAGGAGTGAAAGTTGCTATAATTGCATTAGAGAATGGTCGAATTGAATTAATGCAACCAACAAATGATTCTAGTCCAATTAAGAAATTTTTAGATAAAAAGGGTCCAGGACTTCATCATATGGCATTAGACACTAGTAATATTGAAGGTGAAGTTGAAAGAATGGAAGGCTGTGGGATTCAATTTTTAGGTAAAATTAGACCTGGCTCTGCAGGAACTAAAGTCACTTTTATCCATCCAAAATCATTAAGCGGAGTTTTAGCCGAACTTTGCTCACACCCTTAATTGAATTTTAAAATTTTATTATTATTAGATTTCTAATTTGTTTTTCAATAATTCTAATTTTTTTGTAATGTTGTTTTTTTCATTGTCTGAACAACTTAGTTTCTGTATTTCATTTATGATCTCATCAATTGTTCCTATTATTTCTCCTTCTGGTTCATTTTTTCCAAAATTGATATTTTCAAAACCCTGCGTTTCTGTTTTATCAATCACTTCGATTCCTTCTGGTAGAATTTCATAAACTTTGATTAACTTTTCATCTTGACGTTGTGGCGACATTAAAACAAGCTGATTTTTTCTTAATTGCTCTAATTCATTAAAAATTTTCTCTTCTGAACTGTTTATTGTTTCTATGATTTGTTGTAAATCACATGATTTGATTTGTAATAATCTTAAAATTTTTGCCCATATTGGAATTTTTGAACTCCAAAGAATTTCTTTAGCTAATTCTGTAATTGTAAAAGAACCATTATCATTCATTGAAATAAATTTTCTATCTTTTAGTGAAGCTAATGTATCTAAAATTTTTCCTACTCCGTGTCTTTTTAGTTTTGAATTCTCTAAATGGGTTTCATTAAATGTTCCATTTTGATTAACTGCTAACTGTAAAATTTCTAAATCTATTGTACCTAATTTCCTCATGGGTTACTTTAGTTTGAATAATATATGTTGATTATCTTTTTCTTTCTATGGTTCTTTACCAACTTCCAAGATTGCCCTACGATTATGATGAATTAGAGCCTTATTTTGATCAAGAAACTATGAAAATACATCATTTAAAACATCATCAGGCATACGTTGATGGTCTAAACACATCTCTTGCTGAAATGGGTGCCACATCTCATCCAAAATACATTTCTGCAATTTTATCTGAATTGCATTCACTTCCTGAATCAGGCCAAAAATCCATTAATTTTTTTGGTGGTGGTTTTGAAAATCATAGATTATTTTGGGAAACTTTAACTCCTAAAAGTGATAAAGTTCCTGGTGGAAAATTAGAAGATCAAATTGATGTCTATTTTGATAATTTTGATAATTTTAAAAAAATTTTCTCTCAAAAAGCAATTTCTATTGAAGGTAGTGGTTGGTGTTGGTTAGTTTTTAATGAAACATATCATAAAATTGAAATTATTACTACTCCTAATCAGGACAGTCCTTGGACATTACAAAAAACACCTCTTTTAGGAATTGACATGTGGGAGCATGCATACTATCTTAATTACCAAAACAAACGACCTGATTATGTTGAATCTTGGTGGAATGTAATTAATTGGGATTATGTTACAAACAGATTTGAAGAAATTTTTTAATTTGAAAAAAGATTCATTAAGAATTACTTTGGTCTTAATGTATGGATATGATGCTTGAAGAGGAATTAATTGATTTAATGACTTTTTGTTTACAAAATCCTGATTCTTCTGAAATAGATCAAAAACATGCTCGAATCAAAGAGATTGGTCAAGAAATTTTTGATGATGGTGGAGAAGATGCAATTGAAAATTTTTCATTTGTTCTAAAAAATAGAATTACTCAAGAAATTGAAAAAGATCCGTCGCCATTGCTTTCGCTATGGCAAGGCCTATCTAGTAACTAGAAGATTGGGTTTTTGAAAAATCCTTATCCTCTACCTATTCTGAAAATGGCTGTACTGCATGTTGGGCATGTGCCTTTAATTGCAGGTTTTCCATTTTTCATGGTGTATGGTGCTGGACTACCGATTTCTCGTTTGTCTCTGCACTTGACACAATATCCTATTGTCATGATCTTTGTAGGCTCGTTCTTATATTAGCGAGAAGTTGTTGAACTTTTTTTACTAATAGGCAAATATCCGATCTCAATTTTTATGATCCTAAACCATTTTTTTCGTATCGGTTATTCAAAAATTTAATATTTTTTTAAATTTTTTACCACTGTACTTTTTTTTGTAATAATTTTTCCAGGATTTAAAATAAAATCTGGATCTAATACATGTTTAATTTTTTTAAATGTTTGATAATTTATCACTCCGTATTGTTTTTTTATAAATTCCGAACGTGCAAGTCCATCTCCATGCTCAGCTGAAATTGTTCCTTCGTTTTTGATTACTTCGTTAAAATACTCAATTGCAATATTTTTAATCAATTTTGTATTCTTTCTTTTAGAAATTAATCTGACATGGATATTTCCATTTCCTATGTGTCCGTAGATTATTGTTTTTACTTTGTATTTTTTTTCAATATTTTTCAATACTGAAAATACTTTAGACATCTTAACTAGTGGTACTGCAGCATCCTCAATAATGTGTGGAATTCTTAATTCTGTTTTAATTGATTTCAAACTATAGTGTAATGATGAATCTCTATGTCTCCACCATGTTTTCATATCTGAATTTGTGTCAAGTTTTTGAATAATTTTACCTGAAATAATTGATTTCAATTCATTTTGAGTATTTTTTATATTTTCATCATATTCTACAAAAAGTAAACACTGTGCTGATTTATCAAAATTAAATTTGATGTGTTTTAGGGTATTTTTATCTACAAATTCAAGCGTTGAAGGTGCTGTTTTAGCTATTAATTGACTGTTTTTTGCTGCCTCAAAAATTGATTTGTATTCAATTATGTACAAAATTCTCTTTTTTGGTATGTCTAAAATATTTAATTTTGCTGAAATAATAATTCCTAGCGTTCCTTCAGAACCAATAATTATTTTGTGAGTATTTTCTTCTGATGTAATTTTCTTTATTTGATATCCTGAAGAATTTTTAGAAGTTTTAGGGATGTTGTTGTTATCTATTTTTATATTTTGAAATATTTTTTTACTAATTTGCTTATTTTTTGGTAATGTAATTTTTTTACCGTTTCCATCAATGAATGTGATTTCTTTAACGTTGTCTATTGTACTACCATATTTTATACTTCTACTTCCACTTGAATTGTTTCCTAACATTCCTCCTAGGGAACAAAAATTTCCAATTGAAGGATTTGGTGGAAAAAATTTTCCTTTTTTTTGTAATTCTATATCTAATTTTCCTTTTAAAACTCCAGAGCCAACTATTGCAGATTTTTTATTAATTCTAATTGAATTAATTTTTTTCATATCTATAATTATTCCATAATTTAATGCACTTCCTACTAATCCAGTTCCTGCTCCTCTTACTGTTACTGATGTTCCATATTTTTTTGCAATTTTGATTGTTTTGATAACATCTTCTTCATTAATTGGAATCACTATGATCTGTGGAATTATTTGATACGAGCTTGAATCTACTGAATAAAATTTTTTGAAATGTTTTTCATTATGTACCTCCCCTTTAATCTTGGATTCAAGTATTTTTAGAAGTGATTCTTTCATTTATTTTTTATAATTTTACTCTATAGTAATCCCATCTTTCTGGATCAAATAATTGTACAAATTCTGCATCCTCTTTAGTAATTCTTGCTCTTACTACATCTCGTAATGCAAAACTTGTCAAATACTTGTATTTCATAGAATGTGCTTGCATGATGAACATGTGTCTCATTTCACTACCGCCACGTAGTCCCCAATACCCCATTTTCAGTGCTAAAGGCTCTAAAAATATGGTATTTTTTAAGCCAAAATTCTCATCTCTGATTTCTTCACGTAATTGGTATTTTTCAAGTGGACCACCTTTTGAAAATCCTATGATTTCTCCATTACTGTCATTTAATCTCAAAGTGTTGATGATTGTATCTTTATCTTTAATTGATTCCTTGAAATTCTCTTTTCCAAATTGTAATGGTTTTGGCAATTCTAAAAATATGTCGTATAATTTTTGAGCAAATTCTGGATCCTCTAAAGAAGTTTGATTTTCAATGGTTGGAACTAATTTGAGATTTTCATAAGCAAAATCTGCTTGAATACATACTTCTTGCTCTCGCATCTTCATGAACGATAGTACTGTATCGAAAAAATTCTTTCTCATTTCTTTTGGTAAAGTTCTGAGAATTGTTTGTGCAATTTCAGTCTCTTTGTTTAATATTTCTTCAAAATATGCTACTGCTGTTCTTATTATTATTGATGGTCTCCATGCAAGTGCATGTGCATTCATTTTTGCCATCTCCATTGCTTTTGTAAAATCTCCTAATGCATAACCACTAATTCTATCTACTACTGACAAGTACCATCCAATTTCCATTATGTGTTCTTGTAACGCTAAACTGTTTCTAGTTTTTTCTGATTTTTCAAAGCATTTCTTAATTTCTATTTCTGCATTCTTCTTTAATTCTCCAGCCCATGGATATGTAGTTCTTAATATCAATACTTTGATTATTTCCAGGTCTATATCTGCAGAAACTAATAATTCTCTGAGTTTTTTATCTTCAGAAATAAATTTCAATACACTTTCTTCGTGTGGTTTATCCACGCTTTTTTGTGGATCAAAATCATGAAATAACGCTGCAACGTAAAGATACTTTTTATCTTCTTCAGTGAATTTAATTTTTTTTTGATTAACTGCTAGTAATGATACGTATGTTACTTCTAATTCGTGATTGATATTGTGATATCCATAATACTCTGTTCCTAAACCTTGACTATCAAATAGGTCAATTGTATAATCTAGCATTTCTAGATAACAGTCATTTTCTAATCCATGTTGTGCCATTAAACTAAGAATCTCATTTCTCATTGAATGAGTATTTGCTAGTTCTTGCATTATTGTTCGATCATAATTTGAGTTTTTAAATATATTCCAAGAAATTTTGCAATGATGACTAAAATGATCGATATTTTTCTAATTTTTAATCACAAGATTCAATAATTTAGTTTTGAAATTTTTTTCATGTCTGTTGATTCTAATTTATTTGAGAATTTGATGAATTTTACTACTAATAACTCCCCTAAATTTACACTTCATCTTAATGATGATGATTATGTATTAGTTAATGTTTCAATTGAAAATTCATCTGTACCTGTAAACGAACCTACTACCCGTGGTGGTGTATATTTTTCTGAAAAATATGCATACAAAATGAAAGGTGCAATCAAAGACCTCTCTGTTGTTCCATTACTTACGAAAAAAATGCTTGGTCCTAACACTGAATTTGGTGAATTAAAAATATCCACTTCCATTGCATTAGACGGAAAACTGACGTCTTTGGAAATTTTAACCAATTTAACTAATAGTGTTCAAACTCCAGATTCAATTGAATTGAGTATGATAATTATTAAATTGGAATTACTTTAATTTGATTTAAAATATCTGTCATACTTTTCTTTTGATTTTTCATCTGATAGTATTTCATATGCCTTATTGATTTTAATCATTTCTTCTTCAGAATCTTCTTTGGTTTTATCCGGATGAGTTTTCTTTGCCAATTCTCTAAAACTTTTTTTAATCTGTTCTGCGGATGCATCTTTTTTTACTCCTAAAATTTCATAATAATCAGGTAAGTTTTCATTTGCCAATTCATCTCTAAACTCTTTTTCTTGTTTAGTGTTTCCTCGCTTTCCAATTTCTTCATAATCGTCTCCCCAATCTGAATGATATTTTTCATATGTTCTATCCTTTTTTGAATCATGTTCTTGTTTATCGTATGTGGTCTTTTTCCTTAATATGACATCTCTAGCTAAAAATAAAAATATTGCAATCACTGCAATAGAAAAACCTGCAAATAAAATGATTTTTTCATCATCTGATATTTTTAATTCTCTTCCAGAATCATTATCTTGAGCACTTACTGTTTGTACTGCCCCAATTGTAATTACTAAAATTATAAAAATTTTAATTGCATTCATTTTGTTAATCCTATGTTATTGAAAATAACAATTTGTTCTATTTAGTCGTATATTTTTCATTAATCTTTTTTGTTGCTATATGTTCAAATTTAATACATACACAATCTTTCAAATAATATGAATAAAATTGATGAACTTGTATCTTCTGGTAAATCTCTATTAGAAAATGGTGATTTTAACAATGCCTTGTCTTATTTTGAACAGGCGTTATTACTTGACCCAAAAAATCCTGATTTATGGAACTACAAGGGTGCTGCGCTACGAAGCTTAGGACGTTATGCTGAATCTATGGAATGTTTTAACAATTCTCTAAAACTAGATCCTAGAGACAAATTTTCCTCATAATTACTATGTATATTTTTGAATTAACCTTTTTAATTATGAAAACCATCTATTGTTATGACAAGAACACAAAGACGTAGAGATACAGCCCATCCTACACGTGATGGAAAACACAATCCTGTCTGCACTGATCCTGAATGCAAGGATTGTCAATGAATGAATTAAACTCTTTTAATTCATTTTTATAATTATTTGAGCCTAATTTCATTTAACCTGCTTTGATAGGTTATGTTGAAATTACTCGTACTTTAATTCAAAAAATTTCAATTTTCTGTATGTTAAAACTACTCTCAATTCAACAAAATGAAATTCAAACTGAGGATCACTATATTATTAACAATGAATTAGGTGATTTATTGAATAAAGAATTAGTTGAGTTATTTTTAAAAGCAAACGATTGCATTGATGATGAAAATTTTTTAAAAGCCATTGAATTCTATAATTTAATTTTAAAAATTGATCCAAAAAATATTTCTGCTTTAATTGATAAGGGGGTTACTTTGCAAATTCTTGGTCGAATCAAATTGTCAATACGTAGTTTTGATAAAGCTCTTGAATTATCTCCTAAAAATATTGATGCTCTGATTAACAAAGGTTCTGCATTACATTTGAGTGAACAATATTTTGATGCAATTGTTTGCTACGATGAAGCATTAAAAATTGATCCAAAATATTCCATGGCTCTTGCATACAAAGGACTTTCTTTAGGTGAACTAGGTAATCTTACTGAATCTATTAGTTGTTTTAAAAAGGCATTATCTATTGACGAGCATTGTACTTTGGCCCAAATTTCTAAAGATACTGCGCAGGAACTTTTGAAATCAATTAACTCAAATTCTAAAAAACTGTAACATCCCCTGGTGCAGGTTCTCTGTTAGTTTGTGTTTCATTTGTTTCAAAGAAATCCTTATGTTTCAAATTTTGATGTTCTCTAAGTTTTTCAATATTTTCAAAACCTTCATGACATAAGTAGCATTTTGGTTTATGTTCGTCAATTAATGGAAGTACCACAAATATTCTGATTTTACTGGTTACTTATTTCTTGAGAGTATAAGGAATATATCCTTATGAGGATGTCTGATTGTATGTTAGAGCAACTTGTAGGTGACTCTCAGGCGTTAGATCGTGCTTTAGCCGGTGATGAGTTATCTTACAAAGATGGTTTGGAATTGATGGATTATGATAATTTACATTTACTTGGTGCAGTTGCAGATTCTACTCGAAAAAAATTAGTTGGTGACACTGTAACATTTGCTGCGTCATATTACATGAATTACACAAATGTTTGTGCTGCTAGTTGTCAGATGTGTGCATTTTATCGAAAAGGAGATGAGGATGATGCATATACCTTAACTCCTAAAGAAATTGAACAACGTGTTGGAATTGCCAAACAAATGGGTGCAACAGAAGTACATATTGTTGGTGGATTTCATCCTGACCTTCCTTTAGAATATTATGAAGATATGATGAAAACTATCAAAACAAGTCATCCTGAATTAAACATCAAGGCATTAACTGCAGCAGAAATTCATTTCTTATCTAAACTAACAAAAAATTCTACTAAGGAAATTTTATCTCGTTTGAAAACTGCTGGATTAGATTCAATGCCTGGTGGAGGTGCAGAATTATTCCATCCTGATGTACGTGGTAAAATTGTTCGTGGTAAATGTACTGGACAACAATGGTTGGATGTCATTGAAGAAGCTCATACAATGGGAATTCAAAGTAATGTAACAATGTTATACGGTCACATTGAAAAACCTGAACATATTGTTGATCATTTAATAAAAATTCGTGAGCTACAAAAGAAAACAAATGGCTTTGTAACTTTAATTCCTTTAAAATTTAGTTTAGATAATACTGAATTGGAACAAGATAATTTGGTAAATAATGAATGTTCTTCGGTATATGATTTGAGAATCACTGCATTATCTAGGTTGATGCTTGCAAATACCCTAAACAATATCTCTGTTTATTGGGTTGCTTATGGTAAAAAATTAGCTCAAGTTGCACTATCCAATGGTGGAAGTGATCTAGTTGGAACTGCATTCTCTGAAGAAATTTATCGTGCTGCAGGAAAACCTACTACATCTTCTGTTGATGAATTAGCTACCATGGTCAAAGAAATTGGCCGAAAACCTGCTCAAAGAAATACTCATTTTGGAATTTTAAAACAATTTTAATCCATTTGTTTTTTTATTGAATCTATTTTTTCTTCCATTTTTTGATGTTTATCTGTCCTTGAATCTATTTTTATAATTACTTCGACTCTGTTTATTCCCAAATGATGAATTGCCTCTATCATACTTTTAGATGATTTGTTGATTATGTCCATGTCATCTGATTCCAAAATTGTTCCCATGGAATTAATTTCGTATCTTAAATTTTCTATATTTTTTATTGATTCTATTGCTTTAGCAATGTAGAAACTAACACTGGTGGTCTTTGTTGCTAATGGATATATGCTAATTTCTGCTTGTATCATGTTGTTTTTTAACAATTTAAAATTTAAAATAGTTTATGAAAAGCGAGATTGAAAGAACTGAAGAGGCTCTCTCAATCTCATGAAGAATGGAGAGTTCCGTTCTTCACTTAATTACGTTTTGTTAACCCGAATTGGTTAACGCGATTTTGGAATCAAACGTAATTGAATACACACATAGTGATGTATAAAACAAACTAAAACGGGGCATCAATTGTGTCTAATTTAAAATCAAAAAGTAATTTGTATTATTTACTACCTGCTTTTGGAAGTATTATTGGTGGTCTGATTGCGATGATTATCTTGAGAAAACAAGGTCGTCAATATGATAAATTGGGTAGAAATTGTGTTGTTCTTGGAATTATAGCTTCTGGATTTGCAATTGGTATGGATTATGTAAATAACACATATGACATTCCTATGATTGAAGACTATCTGAACCCTAATGGGATGTTTGATATTCTTGATTGGTTTGGAGGTACAAGCATCTATGTTTTTCCTCCAATTGTAATTATGTATTGGGTAATTGCAAAAATAATTCATCGGAATTAAAAAATAAATTATTAAATTCAATTTTAATTTAGAACATTAAGTTATTCTGCTTTTTTCTCTACCGTTTTTGTTGATTTACCTTTCTTCCTTCTTGCTCCAAAACTAATCAATACTAGTAAAAATCCTAATCCGAACAAAATCCCTGCTAGTGTATTGTAATCTTCATTTTCTTGCTCTGCTAACATTAAATCCAATTTTTCCTCTTCGGTCATTCCTGCTTGACCTATTGGAACCGCTGCATTGATGTTAATTGTTAATACTAATCCAACAATTACCATTGCCATTCCTCCTGCTAACATTTTTTTATTTACAAGAACCATTCTATGAATTAATTAAATTCCATCATATATTAGGGAATCATTTTTTTGAATCTTTTTAATTACACTTTTTATTGTGCGACAAGGTTATTTTTTTAAAAATTTAATAAAAGTTACAAAGTTTTGAGCGTTTTTCTCAAAACAATTTGTTTGTATTATCTGTGATTTTGGAAACAATCTCTGCAATATACAGGTCTGTCTTCTTTTGGTTGAAATGGTACTTGACAATCACTTCCACAATCTCCGCATTTTGCGTCATGCATTTCTCGTGGTCTATCGTCTCTTCTACCAAATCTTCCACCTTGTCTACCACCAAATCTGTCTCTATTTCTTGGGGCTGGTTTGTGATTTTGGAAACATTCTCTGCAATATACAGGTCTATCTTCTTTTGGTTGAAATGGTACTTGACAATCGGTACCACAATCTCCGCATTTTGCGTCAAACATTTGTCTATCTTCTCTATTGTATGACATAATTTCTAAATTTTTAACACATTGTGTTGTAATTAAACCATTGTAAAATTATATTATTTTTTAATTTATTTGAGTTTTTTTTAGTTTGATACTGTGTAATTTCTAATATTTTTAATTTTTTTCATTTAACTAATTACATTGGTATTTCAGGCACTGACATTCCTCCATGCCCTGAATCGATTGTTTGTTTTGGACTTAAACTTGTATCGTGATGACATGGTTTGTTACATACAGGACAAAATTTTCTATCTAGTGTTATGCACTGACAAATATGATTTTTTACGTATGATTGAGCAGCTTGATTCCATTCTCCTGTTCCATTACAATAAACACATGGATTTCCATTCCAAGTACCTGCTCCCTTACAAAGATCACATACATCATCTGTCATGCCACTATCCTCCTTGTCTGTATTATATCATTTTTGGCACCAGTACCTTATGCTAATTTCATACTATATACTGCCAAAAATTAGTTAAGTTCTGAATAAAGAAAATAAAAAAGGAATTCGAGCTTGGTTTAATCCTAAAGGATATGGAATAAGTAGAGTTTCTTGGTTGATGATGAGAATTTCTGGAATCTATCTGTTGGTATTTTTTGTTGTACATGTAATTCATGGTATATCAATTCTTGATCGTATGACTTGGGGGCAGATGCTATTTTTGACATATTCTCCTACCGGTTTTGTGGTGTTATCTGTGATGATTGCATTGGGTACTTTCCATGCAATCAATGGAATTAGACTGATGTTTCAGCAAGGTGGACTTGGAATTGGAACTCCTGCAAGACCGGATTATCCTTATCAAATTCAATCTATGGGTAAGAAAAATAGATTGTGCATTTATGTAACAATGGGTGTTTCAGCTTTAGCTTTGTACTATGCGTTGGATGTGTTTTTCTAATGTTAAGGATAAGAGAGAGTCATATTAGGAAAATTCACTATAGTACAGCTTTAGGTGCAATTGGATTAGTTGCATTACATATCTCTGTACGATTTTCTACAGGAAATTTTGCATCGTCATTATCGTATGAATTTGTAGTTGCTAATTATCAAACTTTGAGCTATGCCATTTTATTGGAATTAATACTAATTTTAGTATCTGTTCATGGATTTAATGGTCTTAGAGGTATCTTTCTTGATTATAGAAGTGGATTCAAATATGAAAAGATGGTGAACTGGGGATGTTTCCTTGCGGCATTATCTTTGATAGTGTATGGCACAATGACAATTATTCTTGCAAACCAAATCCAGATTTAAAATATACGGCTTCAAAATTCGGCAAAGTATCATCAAATTGAGGAATCAGATAGAACCCGTTGGTATCATCATTAGCCACTGTTTTGCATTGTTTAAAGTAAATATTTCTATTCAAATTTCATATACTGTATAGTTTTTTAAAATATGTGAATGAAATTAAAAATAATTCTGATGATAATCTAATTTTATCTGATTTAGTAAATGATTGGATTTTAGAACCTGTTATCGATGATAAGAATCGACAAAATATTGTTTTTAGATTAACCACTAAAGGTCAGGATTATTTTAAAATTTTAAACAAAAATTCTGGATATCCTTTCAAAAATGATCCTACTTTACAAATTATGGTCAAAAAAGGCGTTGTTGTTGAGATTATCAAAAAAGAAGGCTTGGTTGGTTATGATCTCACTTCCACAGGTGAACAACATCATATGTTTTTGAAAAAATGGTCCAAAAAAATGAAAAATTAATTCTTATTCAAATTATTTTAAAATAATGTTCTCTACTCTGGTGGTCGTTGAACAAATACATTACAAACAAGTGCATCTGTTTTTTTATCTCTATACTGAACTTTGCATGTGACAAATTTGCCTTTTAATGCTCGTTCCAAATCCTCTTTAGTTTGTTCTGGACGTTGTCCTTCTTCTTCATCTTTGATTAATCCCATTATGATTTTTTCAGTTTTTCCATAATCACCTTTGTTGTCTTTTCTAGTATGACTTACCAATAATCGAAATGCATTTCCTGTTAAAACTTCTAAAACTGCTCCGCCAATACCATCTCCATCAAGTTCATCAGACATTAACAGATATTTTTTTTTGTTCTATAATTACTTGGTGGCAATACTGATTTCAAAGTCTGGAACTAGTCCTTTTTCTTTTGACATCTCAAACAATTTTCTAATTGCTTGTTCACCTGGGTCACCCATGTTAACAGTAACTGGATTTACATACATTTTAACAAATTTTTCAATTAAAGGACGTTCTTTTCCCCTGGAATATTGCATGGCATATTCTAATGCATCATCAAAATTCTCTATTCCAAATTCAATTGATGCTTGTAAATATTTATCAAATTTAACAATTGTATCCATTCCTAAATCTGTCTTCATCACATTAATTCCTAATGGGACTGGCAAACCATTTGTGGTTTTATGCCACCATTCTCCAACATCTAAAATTTTTACATTCCCTTCTTGCTCATATGATAATTGAGTTTCATGAATTACTAAGCCTACATCTACTTCTCCTGATTCTACAGCTTTAGGAATATCGCTGAAATTCATTTCAACATAGTCAAATTTTCCTATCATTAGTTGCAGTAGTAAAAATGCTGATGTCATTTTTCCTGGAATTGCAATTTTACATTTTTTTAATTCTTCAATTGTCATTTGTTTTTTTGCTGTAACTATTGGACCATAATTAATTCCAAAACTTCCTCCGCTTCTTAGAATTGTATAACCTGGGATGTATGCACATGCATGGACTGAAACTGCAGTTACATCTAATTCTGGATTTGTTGCCTTAAGATTCAAATTTTCTATATCTTCGATCACATGATTTACAGTAAAATCTGGGGATGGCACTTTGTCCGTAAACATTCCATAAAACATGAATGCATCATCAGAATCGGGAGTATGTCCTACTGAAATTTCCATACTTATTTTTTAAACAATCGTAATAAAAATCCAAATCATTCTATTCTAATTTATTTAGTGACGATCATTTGTGCAGATTTTTTTAATTCCAAATTCTATAAGATTGAAAATATTAACAATTTAATTTCATGACTAAACATCACATACATTATATAATGCTCGACTGGTTTTCGCATTATGGCAAAATTCAAGTCAACACAAGAAGTAATGAAAATTATCAAGAATAAACAAAATATTCGTAACTTTGGTGTAATTGCACACGTTGACCATGGTAAGACAACCATGAGTGACAGCCTTTTGGCTTACTCTGGAATTATTGCCCCTTCTGCTGCTGGTAAAGCACTTGCAATGGACTTTGACAAAGAAGAACAAGAAAGAGGAATTACAATTTACCAAGCTAACGTAACTTTACTTTATTCTCAAAATGATAATGATTATGTCATTAACATGATTGATACTCCTGGACACGTTGATTTTAGTGGAAGGGTAATTCGAAGTTTAAGAGCCATTGACGGTGCAGTTGTTGTATGTGATGCCGTTGAAGGAATTATGACTCAAACTGAAACTGTCACTAGAATGGCACTTGAAGAAAGAGTTAGACCTGTTTTGTTTATCAATAAAGTGGATAGATTAATCAAAGAATTGAGATTAACTCCAGAAAAAATGCAAGCACAACTTGCAGAAGTTGTTTCCACTTTCAATCAATTAGTTGATACTTACGCTGAACCTGAATACAAAGAAAAATGGAAAGTATCAATTCAAGATGCAAGTGTAACATTTGGTTCTGCTAAAGACCGTTGGGCAATTAACACTGATTTAATGAAAGAGAGAGGAATAACATTCAAAGATGTAATTGATGCTTACACTGAAGAAAAACTTCCTGAACTAGTAGAAAAAGCACCTTTAGCTGATGCAGTACTCGGAATGGTTGTAAAACATCATCCTGCACCAAAAGATGCTATCAAATATAGAATTCCACAAATTTGGAAAGGTGATTTAGAATCTGATGTTGGAAAAGCCTTACTTGCTGGTGAGGATGATGGACCAACAATTATGATGGTTGTAAACATGGTATTGGATCCTGCAGCTGGTCCTGTTGCAATTGGAAGATTATTTTCTGGAACTATCAAGGATGGACAAACACTTCACATTATAGATGAAAAAAGAGACGGTAGAGTTCAATCTGTTAATTTCTTTATGGGTAACCAAAGAGAACAAGTTGGAGAATTAGGTGCTGGAAACATTCCTGCATTATTGGGATTAACTGAATGTCGTGCTGGTAATACTTTATCTTCTGTTAAGGATATTCCAATGTTTGAAGGTGTGAAATATGTTTCAGAACCTGTTGTTCAAATTGCAATTGAACCTAAACATCCAAAAGATTTACCTAAACTTGTAGAAATTTTAAGACAATTAACTATCGAGGATCCAAATTTGATTGTAAAAATTGATGAGGAAAGTGGGGAAACTATTGTTGCTGGAATGGGTGTACTTCACTTGGATGTTGCAACACATAGAATTCAAGACGCAAAATGTGAAATCATTACATCTGAACCTTTGATTAACTATAGGGAAACTGTTAAAGCTGGTTGTGAACCAATCATGGCAAAATCTCCAAATAGACACAATAAAATTTTCATGAAAGTAGAGCCTCTAGAACCTGAAATTGCTCATATGTTGAGAACTGGTGAAATTAGTGATATGAAAGATAAGAAAGTAGTTGCTGATTTACTCAAAGGTGCTGGTTGGGATACTGATACCATCAAAAGAGTAATGAGATTTGATTCTCGTGGTAATGTCTTGATTAACGGAACAAAAGGTGTTCAATTTGTTCAAGAATCTACGGATTCTATTAATTCTGGATTTGATGAAGTGATGAAAGAAGGCCCACTTTGTAAAGAGCAAATGAGAGATTGTAAATTCATTTTTACTCACTTTGTACCTCACGAGGATACAGCTCACAGAGGTCTATCTCAATTAGGCCCTGCATCCCGTAGAGCTTGTATGGGTTCATTGTTAACTGCAGGTACTGCTGTTTTAGAACCAACTCTTGCAATTGAAGTTCGTGTACCAACTGATTTAGTTGGAAACGTTGCAACCATACTTTCTGGTAAACGTGGTAAAGTTTTAGATATGCAACAAAAAGGTGCATCAAGTATAGTTATTGGTGAATTACCTGCTTCTGAAACTTTTACTTTATCTGAAGCTATGAGAGGTCAAACTGCAGGACGTGCAACATGGAATACTTCCTTTAAAGAATGGACCGAAGTTCCAAAATCTATGTTAAAAACAGCTGTAGAAGATATTAGAAAAAGAAAAGGATTAGCTCCTGAGCCACCAGGTGTTAACGAGTTTATTGATAAAGAATAATATCATTAGTTTTTAATTTCTGTATATGGTTCGAGTTGATAATCGTAGATATGATGAATTATTGAAAAAGAAAAAGGATTTGGAAGATAATCGACCTCATGATATAGACAAAATGAGACGTTGGAAACACGATATGAATAAAATTCTTGAAGAGTTGGAATTATTCCGTTAATTTTTTTAAATTTTTAACAAAAAACCTTAATACATGACCTATTTAATATAGGTCGACCTAAATATGATGAGTCAATTAAAGCCTAACATTAAGATTTATGAGCGTGAAAGAATTATTTTGCAATCCATTAAGGATAATCCTGATTTACATCATAATGGATTGATCAAACTAATTGTCCCTCAATATATGGCTAAAACTACTTTTGAAAATGCACGCAATTCATTAATTGAAAAAGAAATCTTATTTGTCAAAAAGAAAGGAAATATGAAATTTTATGTTCCTACACCAAATTATAAGGAAAAATCTCAACAACGATTGGAACAAAATACAAACAAAGCATTTCATGATATCAAATTAAAAATTAAAAATCTGGATGTATCTTTTCCCCACAAGGATGTTGATGAGAAAATTCTAATTGGAACTATGTTCTTGAAAAGTTTACTTCAGACTGATACTGGATTTACTATCCTGGATTCCATTAAAAATCCCAAAAAAACATTGTATCGTGATGAACACTTGATGATCCAACAATTAATTTCACAACTTTTTAAAATTATTAAAACTGATGTTGATTACGAGTTAATCTTTCCAACTATTGTTAGTTACCACCAGGTTAATGTTCCACAATATGACTCTTAAAATTGATTTTATCTAGTTTTTATTCAGGTAGTTTCTAACATATTTCATGGGATTGCTATATACAAAATTCTACATAGACTTTGATGATGAGGAATGGACTCAAATTTCTAACAACCCTATAATTTTTCAAACTAAGAAAGATAATGTTTCACTGGAGATTGAGGACACTTCTCATAAAAACTATAAACTAATTTTCAAAGATGGTGGTAAACTCAATATGTTTCGAGTAACTGGAAAATTTAGATTAACTTGGGATGATGAAGATTTGTTTAAATTATCTAAATAAAAATAATGAATTGTTATGACATTAGAGATTAAAGTTCAAAATATTATAAATAATTTTGAAGATACTGCATCTGATGAATTTTTAGAAATTTTGGAACAAATTATGCTTGAATTTAAGAGTAATTTGACTGTTGAATACCTTAAAGGGAAAATTAAAAAAATTGTTGAACTTTCATCTGAATCTGAAAAGAAAAAACAATGTAAATTGCTTCTACCTTACTATGATTGGTATTTGCAAGGCTTGTAAAATTATTGAATATATGCCTTAATTTTCAATAATGCGTTATCTATTTCTGGTAAATCTTTTTTAGATTCTTCAACATCTTTTAGTAATTTAATGAAATAGTCTTCAGATGTACTTTCTGCTTTCTCAATATCTGATTTTCTACATTCCAATGCTTTTTCTATAACCTCTAAATCTTGTTCTAATGATTCTACTGCTTTTGAATTAACTAAAAATTTTTCAATATTTTCTTTAGCACTTTCTATCATTGGAATTCTTTTTTTAGCTTGTGATTGTAATACTGGGGCAAACATTGCAGCTGCCTGTTTTACTTCTGGACTTGCATGGATAGATTGTAATCTTTTTTTATAATGAGTTAAAGATTTTAAAATTATTTTATATCCTCCCTCTTCTTTAAGATAAATTCCTCCTAACCATATTTTTTCAGACATTTACAAAATTCTTTTTTTTGTACTATTATAGTTTATTTTTTTAGAATATTATTTTCTTTTAAAATTAGTCATTTGTTGGAAATTACTGTGTATCGTAATTTTCATTAATAGGTTGAGGATTTCTATTGATTAAAAATAGTAGGATTCCTGCAACTGCTACACCGATACCTGTTAGGCCTACAAATGTACCAATATTTTTTATATTTTCTAAATTTACATTATTTTCAGGACTAATTGAATAAAATAAAATTAATCCTAAAATGAACATGCTACCACCTATTATCATCCATGGTATTCCTGTTCTCATAATTTTTAATTAAATTTGCAATTAATAAACAGACATTTCTTAGGCAGTGTTTTTTATTTTAAGGGCTTATATTTGACAAAATACATGGTAGTGGTATGACTACAAAGAAGAAAATTGATCTTCTTAAACTTGTAGAAGAAATAGTTAGTTTAAACTCTAAAATGAGATTTGCAGCAATAATTGATGCTAAAGGAAATATCCGAGAGGGTATAATGAAAAAAGGTCAAACCAGTCTTAATTCTCAAAAAGAAGAAGAGCATTTTTGTAAACAAGTAGCACAAAGACGTACCATGAGAAAAGAATTTGATCGTTCCTTAGGTAAAGTTAGATACATCCATGTAGAAAGAGAAAAAGTTTCACAACTTGTTATTTACACAAAACGAAATATTGTGTTCTTCACAATGGAACCTGAAACTCCAATGAGCACAAAAATAAAATTAATTACTAAAATTAAAAAAATTACTTCAGATATCTGATTTGTAATTCAAATTAAAACTATTAGAACTCATGACTTTTCATAAATATCTTGCAGATTCTAAAATGTTTGAATATGATAAACATTATAGAGAATGTCAACAACAAAAAAAACCGTTCATAAAATCTAAAATTAATCCATTACATGGACATTATTCTGTAAATGTTGATTTGATGACATGTGATTATGTTTTTTCAAAGATTGAATTAAATGAAATAATGAAATTAATTAATAATGAAAAAATATTTGTAAATTCAAATTTTAAAAATATACTATATGATTTTAGTATTGATGAGGAATTAATTTGGATTGACGGTGTTTCAATTGAACATATGGATTTTATTTGTAATTCACTTTATGATTTAAGCCAGAAATATCATGATTAAAATCTAATTACATTTTTTAAAATTTTATCAACCACTTGAATTTCTTTTTTCCTATCTTTTATGGTAATTTCATTCCATTCTTTTAAAAATTCTGATTTTTTATCCATTTTTTCTAATTCTTGCACCTGTTTTATTAGATGTATTTTGTAATCATGCAGTAAATCTAGATGTTTATTGTGATTTTTTTCAGTTGGCGTTGTCATCCCATTCTTCCTTTTTCATATCTGGAAATAAATCTCTGATTCTTTTTCTATCTTTTTCCATTGCATCAATCCTGCTTTTTAGATGTTCTTTAATTGCAGGTTCTCCTTCCTCATTTATCTCCTCATTCATATTTGCAATAATTTTACTCAGTGATTTGTAATATGTAATGTGATTTTGTTTTGATTCCTCAGATTTGTCTTCTTTTTTTTCATCCATTATCTTTCATATAATTTTTAGAAATAAGTACTTGATCTTTTTTATTTTAGTCTAATTTACTCTATTATTTTTTATCTTCTACAAATTTTATTCCTAACGACGTTAATCTAGTAATCCATGGAAAAGACTGATTTTCATCTTGATCAATTCCACCCCTGACTAAACCTTCATTAATTAAATATTTTATATTTTGAAAAATTACCTCGTTTTCAATTTCTTTTAACTGTGGAAAATTATACATGTGAATTTTTGGTATTTCTGATTTCCCTTGTGATCTTTTATAAAATTCTCCTAATATTATGTCTCTAATTATATCATTAGTTAAATCAGTCATCATTTTAGAAAAATATTTTCTTTAATTAAATTTTTAATTTTATAAAAAAATAAACTAGCAGATTTTTTCACATTCACATTGTCTACTTACAAACAAATTTTTGAATGATTCAAATCGGGATTGAGAAATTTCTGGTTTATTTCTACCCACTATTCTAAATAGTGAAATTCCGGTTTCTGAACTAGTTCCTTTGAGTGCCCATGATCCATTTTTCATTAAATATGGTTTTGGATTATTCATGATAACTTTTTTTCTTGCTTTGATGTCGTATGCTTCTATTTTTGACATTAACTCAATTTAAAAAATTTTTATTACTTCTCTAATGTAAAATTTTTCTCATAGTTTAGCTGAAAAAAATCTTTTTCATGAATTTGTTATACAATTTTTGTAAATTGTGCGTATTAACTAATATTCTAAACTAATTTCATAATGATATGAAAATCTTAATTGATGAAATGGATGATGGTTGGGATGAAAAACTTCAAGAACTTGGTTTTGATGCCTATAGTGTTAAAAAATTACGCATGGAAGGTCATAAACTAAGAACAGATTATTCGGTGATAAATTATGCTAAAGAAAATAATATGATTTTGGTTACTCGTGACACTGAAAGTGGTCAAGCTTGTGAGGAAAATAATTTGCCTTACGTACTATTAGATAATAATTCAATTTTCAATATTGTTTTGAATAAATTAAAAAATTATTAATTGATATGATTTTGATTTCCACCCTTCATTTGTAAATTATTAATTATTTCATTCAAAAAATTCTCTTCAGGTTGGTGTATAATATTATTCATCATCATTTCCCAACAATCACTAATTTTTCTTTTAATTTGTGAAAACATCCTATCTTTTTTGAATGTTGGATAGTATGATAGTAATTTCACGATACTGTCTGTTGACTGTATTGTGTGTATTAGGTGAATTGTATTTCTTAGTCGCTCATGATATGAAAATTTCTCTTCCTTACTAGTTTGGTTAAATTTTCTAATTTCTTCGAAAATTAGGTTCACTTCATTATGCAAATTTTTTAATTGATTATTAACTGATTCATGTAAATTAATTAATTCATATTCTATATGTGATCTACTGTGTATAGTTCGTTCTATTTCCCCTGATTCTACTAATTCGCTAATTTCTCTATAAACTGTTTTTTCACTACCTACTTTTTTGATAACTCTTTTTGCTAATTCATTACTTCGAATTTTTCCACTTTCATTTAAAATTCTGATGACTTCTGTTCTAATAATTTCTGAATTTTTATCCATAATTTTTCTCATCTGATATTTGATATTTGCTTAATACTTGCGGTTCTCCATTTTCTGAAATTTCTTTAATTATTGACTCTAAAATTTTGATGCCTTTTTCAATTGGCTCTTTTTCATTTATTTTATTTTTTAATTTTTGTTTTAGTACCATTTTTTCATTATTTGCAAATCTTAACAAACTTACCTCATTTCCCATATTCAAATTAATGAAAAATTCGACATATTCCTGGGCAGAACTAATTACCATTCCATATTTTCTTTTTTCCTACTATTTGTTACCATCTTTTCAAATTAGGTTTATTTACTATTTTTAGAAATTTTAACTATGGATTCATGTGACAGTCGAGTACGTGCCTACAAAAATGGAAAAACAATGGAAGAGTGTAAATCTATTGCTGAATCACTAATTCCTCAATTTAAGGAAAATATTAAAAATAATCAGAAAATTTTGTGGAGTGAAATAATGGATGTAGTTGATCATGATGAATTAATTTACAAATTATCTTTGAAATATCTTAGGCGAGACGGATATGATATTGGTAATTATAAAATTCCTGAAGTTAAGGCATTTAGTTCTTAAAATTAATTTTACAGCTTCCATCTGAATTTCTTAATTTCTTTGCCATCAGATATGGTGTTACAATTAAAATGGGAATTGATATTCCAATCAAAAATGTCTGCATTTGTGAAAGTGCCACAGACAATGCAATTCCGCTTGCAGTTCCTATAAAAATTGATAAAAATGTTCCCGCACATGTTGGACATGCAATAAACAATCCTGTTGCAGCACCAATGGTACTAATTCCTCCACCTTTTTTAGATATTGAATATGCTGTTACTGCAATTGAAACGTTAAGACCAACTAAATATGAAACAATAATTTGTAGTACTAAATTAATTGGAATAATTTGTAATCCAATATGTTCTGTAATGTAGATTATTATTTTTGGCATGTATCCTGGTTCATCACAACATGGTGCAATAAACCCTGATGGAATTGATGCTCCGTAATGTGTTGTAAAATTAATTTCTGGTTGATAAACTAATGTTCCTGAAATTAATGCAAAAAATATTCCATATCCAATGAATGTTGACAAAAAGATCTTTCTTGATTTTGAGTTCCATGTTACTAGTGCAATAATTGTTGACAGATCTTTGCCTTTTGTTTCGACTTTTCCTTTATGATACCTAAAAATTCCAATAGCAATTGCACCAAATGCTGCTACCAATGTAATGTAAAATCCGTATGCAATTCTTTGAATTGTATCAATTGCACTAGGTGTCAAAAGTTCTGGATCTTGATATCTTCCATACAGAACAAACAAAACTCCTATAATCGTAAATCCTAAAATTATCATTTTTTTTCCTTTGTTGATTAGGTTAGATTGTTCCATGATGTCTTGATTTTGGTGTGAAATTAAATTCTATCTTAACTTAGTCTAGGCACAAAAATATAGATAATTGCTATTATTTCCAATCTTCCAAAAATCATTAAAAATCCTAATACTATCATCGTAGCTGGATCAGTATCTTTGTCGATTACTCCTGCAGATAATCCTCCTGTGGTAATAATCCCTGCTGCTTCAAAAAATGCATCTTGAAATGGAACATCTTCAATTGCTGCAAGATGTGCTCCTGTAATTGCAGAAATTGTTGGAAACAATGCAAGAATAATCAATGTAGAAGTAATTTCTTTTTTATTTTGGCTAGTTAGTTTTGATCTTCCAACTTTTGAAATAAATGATTTGATGTCTCTGAGATGGAATAACCTAAAAATTTTCAAACCCCCTGCGGTTGAAAATCCACATCCTCCAATAAACATCAAAATTATTAGAATTGAATGAGCTCCTCCACTTAGACCTGCTAAACTTTCCATTTGAAGTCCAGCAGTTGAACTAGCTGATACTGAATAAAATGCACTTTGCATTGGATCTAATCCACTAATTGATGCAAATACTAGTGTAGCACCACCTAAAATTGCAAAATATGCTAGTACTTCCTTTCCTAATTTAGGTGACAAGAATTTTTTTCTAACAAATGCATAGTGGAATGTAAATGGTAAAGCTCCTAGTATCATTGCCCCCATTAGTACAATGTGCTCTTGCCACAAAAGTCCGTCCAGAATTGTCGATGTGGGTGTAAATCCTCCAGTAGACAATGTACTCATCGCCAGAGAAAAATTATCTATGATGTTTCTTTCTCCGAATAAATACAACAAGAATGCAACAATTACGATATAAATTGCAAAAATGACTGTAATCGTAAGGAAAAGTTCTTTCATGTGTAGTGTCTTTCCAGAAATAAAACCACGCATAGCTTGCAATTTTGATTCTGGATAAAATGCAGTAATTACTAAGTAAATGAAACTCATTCCTCCGACTAACTGTGTATAACTTCTAAAAAATGTGAAACTTTGACTTAGCTTTTCAGGTTCATCAAATAATGAAATTCCTCCTGTTGTGAATCCTGCTGCACTGGAAAAGAATGCATCAGCAAATACCTGAACATTTGTTTCATTACTTGGAAATACGTACAGATATGGTATTGTTCCAAATAACGACAGTAAGAATAAACTTGAAAACACCAGTATTGACGCCTGTTGTAAATTAAGACTTGATTTTTCACCATAGGAATTCAAGAAAAATCCCGTAACAAGCAATAACACTGTAGTTAAGTAAATTCCTGATGCTGTAACCGTATCTTCAAGTAATGTGGCAACAACTGCTGGAACAAGCAGCAATACTCCTGCAAATTGTAATACAAATCCCAAGTTTCCTAAAACTGCTTTTACTGGTGGACTCAAAAGTCGAGGTGTAGTTGCTGTTGCATTTCGGATAATATTTGCTATGGTAGATTGAAGAATCATTCCAAGAACTTGATTCTTTTTTGAAACTACTGGAAGTTTTCTAACATTATTGTCTCGCATAATATGTAATGCATCTTGTAATGTTGATTTTTCATTAATTGTGATAAGTGGTTTACTCATTATTTGCTCTAATGTTGTGGATTCTGCATAAACTGTTGCGTCACTAACTTTACTTAGAATATCTTCATCTGTAACAATTCCTACTGGAAATTTTTTAGAATCAATAACAACAATGTCATCTGTTTCATAATTACGTAACATAGTAGCTGCTTCTCTTGTTAGTGTTTTTAGATCCAACATCAAAACATCTTTGTCCATGTATTCTGTCACACTTTTACTTAGGACGTAGGCAACTGCTTTTTCTGGGTTTGTAGACATTATGCTTCCTTATATCGGGATTTTAAATAATTTGGGGTCATGTCTAATTAACTATTAATTTATGATCTAATTTTAGATCCACATTTTTTGCTATCTTTATAAATAATATCTGCTAACTTTAAGCGTAATAACATGGAAATTGATCAAGCTCCTGATCCTGATTATGATTCTGTTAAAATTAATTATGTGGGATTTGTAGATCCTTATGCTTTAGAAGGGATGGTTGTTCTAAAAGCTGATAATGGTAAAGAATTTCATATGCGTGCTTTTTCAGGAGAAGTTGCAAAACATATCTCAAGTTTTGATGAAACTGAAGGTGAGCAATCCCCATCAATTTATCGAATGATAGAAGAAATTTGTGAGCAAAATGAAATTTCTCTTGTAAAAGTGAAAATTTATGAAAGTGGAGATGTTTTACGAGCAAATCTATACTTTACTGGTAAGAAGGATTTAGTTTTGAAAAATCATAGGGCTTCTGATGCAATGGCCCTAGGTGCATATTACAAAATTCCAATCTTAGTAAGAAAAAAACTACTGAAAGAACAAATGGAAGCATAATTCCATTCGAATGGTTTTTTTCTAAGTATATTGATGATAACTCATGAATAAACAAGAAGAATTAATGGACAGCATATTGAATACTGACCTCGAAATAATTGAAACAGTTAGATCATTGCAGAAAGAAAACTGGAATGATGAAAACTTAAAAAATCAAGCAACAGATTTGCTTCAAATCCATGATGAAACAATTACAAAACTAAGATCACTTCAAAATGATGATGGTTGTGGTTGTGGGTCTGATCATTGTTAATGTATTTTTAAAATGCTTCATAATTCGGCAATGCTCATCATTTTATCAGTATAGCTTAGAGAGTTTGATTAATCATCAGCATCCATGATTGACTATTGTGATGTATATTGTTATTGAATGAATGACCAGAAGCTTTTTGAAATGAAATCATTTCTATTATACTATGACAAATTTTGAAAAAATCTATCATCGGGTAGCCATAAAAATTATCAAAAGATGTCATGGTGCTATTAAAATTACAAAACATGGAAAAATTGTAGAAGTTTATGATTTAAAACGTCACATCTGGAGTGATGGTCTTGCTGGATTAATAATTAAAGAAGAATGTAGGTTAGCTGATTTAAAAGACTGGGAATTTGCTAATGTACGGGGATATGTAATTAAGGAATTATTATCAAAACCTGAGAATTAATGATTATCACTTTTCTGTATTTGCTAATTCCCATTGTTGATTAATTTTTTCAATATTTTCTTTAACAAATTTTTGTCCTTCTTCTTTTAAAATTATTGAAGGATTTGTATTTCTTGTAAACCAATTATCCTTTTTATCGATGGTGATGAACTTCATTTCTTCTAATTTATTGACATGATCCTTGAATTTTCCTGCATTGGTTTTTTTACAGTTTTTAAAAATATTGGTATACTTTGTTATTCCTTTAGTAATTGATCCAAGGATAAGATAATCTGTAACATCTAAAGAATTTGAGTCCATTTCCATTTTTTAATAATTTATGGTATTTATGAAATTATTTTTTGATTGATTTAAAATGTAAATCTAATACGTAACCTTGCGTATCAAATGTGGTTCTTTCAGCATGATTGTATCTCCTTTAATTGATGACAATTCTGGATTTATCAATTTGTTAGTTGTAATGACAATGAGTGCTTCACATCGTGAACATAGGATTGTTCTTCCTCCCGACCTTTCTTCTCTAATCAAATCCTTCTCCAATCTATCTTCTTTTTGACAGGTTGGACAAAGCCTTGGTTCTTTTTCTATACTGATTATTTCTTTGATAAATATCATTTTACCCATGTTTTCTGATGAATAATTACACACAATAAAGTTTGTAATGCTAATTGGTATCAGCAATCCATTTCAGATGTCAAACCGTTTTAATCATCTGAAATTAGAATGAAAGGTATTCAACATATTCCCCTATCTAACCAATTAACATTCATTGATATTCTACGATCAAAATATGCTTTTCTTCATATTTTTATAATATTTACTTTAAGAATTATAATAAATTCAATAATTAATTGAAATAATTATATGATAATGTTAAATATTTGAATGTCTTATAATAAATGATGTCGTTAGTTACAAAAACTAATGAATAAAGTGCGTAGCCCCGCAGAACGAAAAAGGCACTCAGGCGTTTAACGCTTGACCACAAGAGGAAATCTCTTAATGTTCTGCAATTAAGTGGGCTTCGCCATTTAATTTCTTATGTGAAAAGTTCATGCAAATCTTTTACCTAAACATATTAGAAATCCCATACAATCCATGTTAGTACAATGGTAACGATTCATGATGATTACATTTTATTTTGTACTTCTCAGTGGATTGAACTAAAAGACATTGTTGAAAGATGTGGTGGTAATGAATCTGAAGTAGTTGAATCAATTCAAAGACTTGCCTATATGGGATTTCTTGAATCTAGAACTTTAAAAAATAATTTATTCTATAAAAAACAAGACAGGCCTCAAAGTCATGATCAATTTTCGTTAATGATGGATAATTTCTTAGAATATCAAAAATTTGAAATTGAACTGATCAAAAAGATCCCAACAATAATGTTGAGTGATGGTGGGAGATTTGGTTTTAGTAAGGATGGATTGAAATTACTTGAACATATTCAAGAAGAAATCAATAGGATAACAATAGTGATTTCAAAAATTGATCATTTTGATAAAATTAGACTTTTACAACATCCAATAGCACAACAACGAATTAAACGATTACAAAATCACATTAATCGAATTATGGATACAATGTTAGATTCTTACAAAGATGTTCGTTCTAATGTGGCACTTCAAGAATATTTTAAAACACATACTGGAAAATTAAATACTATTTGAATAGTTATGTGACTATCTCGTCAAGACGATCTTCTTCTTGAGCTCTTTTAATTTCCATTGCAATTCTTCGTCCAACTCCAAATGTTTGACCGTATTGGTATTTTGTATATGGGCTTGTTGTTGCAACAATTGGATTTCCTGGAACTCGTAATGATACATCATATACAATTAATTCTAGATCTTTTGTAATGACACTTTGTAATGAAAATGGTCCAATTATGCCTGGAGCATATTCTTTTTTAACTGCAGAGACAAACTTATCTCCCATTTTTAGAACTTTTTCAAGCAAAGATTCTCTGATGCTTGCTGGAGTGTGACCTACTTCTATATTTTGTAAATCTATATCCATTTCTAATTGTTCTTTAGCTGGCAATGCATTATAGTCATGAATGTTTGTTTGAAGTCTTCTTTCAATTCCAATAAAATCTACTTGATTTGAAATAGGTGTGTGAAAGAAATTAAAATTCATGTATGTCCCTATTGCCAATTCTTCAATACTGGCTTTCTCTAAATCTTTTCTTGCAATAACACCTTGTTTGATTTTCTCTTCTGATTTTTCTTTATAGTCCTTGTATGATGAAACTGTAAAAAATGCTCTTTCTAACGGTCTTTTTTTTTCTTGAACTTTAACTATTGATGGTTTATTGATTCTTTTTGGATCTTTGAATAATTTTGGATATTTGATTCTAGCTTTTTCTAACAAATAATACTGACCTTTTTTTGCAGTTCTTTCTTCAGCTTGAAACAATTTTCTATTTCCAAAAATTGGAACTTTAAATTTGTCTTCAATTGTTTTGTAACCGAGATAAACTGTAAGGGATCTATGTGGAACAACAATTGTATTTGAGTCCCTTAACATTTTTTGATTTTTAGCTGATGCCATATCTTTGAATTTATCTAACACTACTATTTGGTCTGCAATTCTGTTGAATCTTTGATAAGGTCCTTCTCTGCCCTTTTGGCAAAAAACAGTTGTTTCAAAATTTTCATCTTTAGCACCATCCATTACTTCTAAGGCTGAATGACTTCCAAGAACACCTATTTTTACATCTGAATAATCATTAACAATTTTCTTAATTTCAGATGTTTTTATCATATTATGCGTAAATATTGGCATCTAATATATGTAAAATTATAATATAATAGATCGGAAAATACCAAAATGTTTTTTTTAAATGCTAGTTTAATCAAACTATGTTTTATTCATTTGAACTTCAAATGGCAGGTGTAATTTTACTAACTGCTATGACTGTTTGTGGTATCTCGTTATGGATTAAACGAAGAAAATTGGAAAAAGAATCTACTGAATCAATTGAACAAGAATCTACTGAATCAATTGAACAAAATATATCTGAAAAAAGTGATTCAATCTAAAAATTATTTTTGAAAGAAACTAGGCCTCTTCTTGTTGACAATTAATACACATCTTTTTTGATAAAATTTCAAACCATGCGAAATTATGGACATACCCTTTTTTACAACTCATAGGCTTAATCTCAATGAAGAAAATATTCAAGGTAAAGGGTCAAATCTAATATCGATCTAAGGCAAATCATAATTTGTTTCATCCATAATTTACTTACAATTTACATTACTAATCAAAAAATTCTTGTTTGTACAAAATATTGAAATTATTTTTAGAATTTATTGCATAGTATTTTAACTAAAAAAACTTTCATACTATTATGAGATTTTTGTTTGTGATTTTATCTATTTCAATTTTTTCAATGATGTTGCCTGCATTTGCTGATTTGAATTCTGACGTAATAGTAGATGGACTAAACAATCCTTGGGAAATAGTGTTTGGACCTAATGGTGATACTTACTTTACAGAAAGGGATGGCCGTATATGGAAAATGAGTGAATCTGGAGTTGCAAATGTCATCTATACTTTCCCCAAAAGCGGATCTGTTGAGGGTGGTACGTTGGGTCTTGCATTACATCCTGAATTTGAAGAAAATAAGAAAATTTACGTGTATCAAACAAATTTAGAACTTGAATTTTATCAAAACAAAGTTTTTAGTTTTGAAGTTGATGAGTACACTCTTTCTAACAAACAGTTAATTCTTGATGGTATCCCTGGTGCTCCTTGGCATGATGGTGGAAGAATAAAGTTTGGTCCAGATCAAAAACTGTATATTTCAACTGGTGATGCAATTAATCCTGAATTGTCTCAAGATTTGTCTTCTCTAGCTGGAAAAATTTTGAGAATTAATTCTGATGGAACTA
>QOOS01000007.1 GCA_003331425.1 Candidatus Nitrosopumilus sp. | reverse complement strand
TGGACACAAACCATATTGTTATTCAAAATTAACTCCTGAAGAATTAGATTTTTTACAAGAAAGAGAAGACGTTTTAGAAATTAAAACAGTAAAAAAACATGACTTCATTAACGATGAAGATATTGATGTTTCAAAAATTGTAGTAGATAATCCACTTTCAATTGGAGGAAATTATGGAGAAAGTATAAGAAATCAAATTGAAACATGGGAATCAGATATCAAGTATTATGAAACATATCTATACGACAGACAATTCATTGTTGGAAAATATTACGAGATAACAGATGGATTACTAAAACCACACAATATGGAAATATCAGACGAAGTAAAGCTTGCACTAAAAAGTTTGTTGTGGGATAAAGTCGACAGTCAAAGCATGATAGATGCCGAAGAGTTTAAAGAATTTATTTCAGAATGGGCAGATTTACTAAATCAACCAATTCCAAAAATAAAAAGACTTAGTGTAGATATTGAAGTAGAGTTTGATCCAGGAAGATTTCCAGATCCAAAACTTGCAGAGAAAAAAGTTACAGCCATAGGACTCAAAGGAAGTGATGGTTTTGATCAGATTTTTGTGCTCAAAACAGAGGGAACAGAGCAAGGAAATAATGAATTAGATGAAAATATCAAAGTAACATTTTATGATTTAGATAAAGAAAAAGAGATGATTACAGATGCATTCAAGATAATTGAAGAATTTCCATTTGTTGTTACATACAATGGAGATGAATTTGATTTACCATATTTGTATAACAGAGCAGAAAGATTAGGAATTCCAAATCAGAATAATCCACTATACATGATGAGAGATTCTGCAACCCTAAAACATGGAGTACATATTGACTTGTATAGAACACTATCAAATCGTTCATTTCAAATCTATGCATTTAGTCAATCATACACAGATTTTTCACTAAATAGCGTATCAAAAGCACTACTTGGAAAAGAAAAAATTGATTATGGATTAGACTTTGACAAATTATCTCTTTATCAAACTGCAAACTATTGTTATAATGATGCACAACTAACTTACGAACTTACAAGTTTTAACGGAGATTTATTGATGAACTTACTTGTAATTATTGCAAGAATTGGAAGAATGCCAATTGATGACATTGCAAGAATGGGAGTTTCACAGTGGATTAGAAGTTTGTTGTATTATGAACATAGAAAAAGAAATGCATTGATTCCAAAAAGAGAAGAATTGCAAAGAAGAACAGAAGGGGTGATGTCTGATGCAGTAATTAAGGATAAAAAATATCGAGGAGGATTAGTTGTTGAACCAAAGGAAGGAATACATTTCAAAGTGGTTGTAATGGATTTTGCAAGTCTATACCCAAGTATTATCAAAGTAAGAAATCTATCTTATGAAACAGTTAGATGTCCACATGAAGAATGTAAAAAAAATACCATACCACAAACTAACCATTGGGCATGTTCTAAAAATAATGGCCTTACAGCAATAATTATCGGTTCATTAAGAGATTTGAGAGTAAATTATTACAAAAGTCTATCAAAAAAAGAGACATTAACAGATGAACAAAGGCAACAATACACAGTAGTCAGTCAAGCACTCAAGGTAATACTCAATGCAAGTTATGGTGTAATGGGTGCAGAGATATTTCCACTGTATTTTCTACCAGCAGCTGAAGCAACAACCGCAGTAGGCAGATATACAATTTTAGAGACAATCAAAAAATGTGAAGGAACTGGAATTGAGGTTTTGTATGGAGATACGGATTCATTATTTATTAAAAATCCAACAGAAGAACAGATTCAAAAACTCATAGAACAAGCTAAAACAGATCATGGTGTAGATTTAGAAATTGATAAGACATACAGATATTGTGTACTAAGTAACAGAAAGAAAAATTATTTGGGAGTTACAGATTCAGGAAAAGTAGATGTTAAAGGGTTAACAGGTAAAAAATCACATACACCAGGATTCATTAAAAAATTATTTTTTGATTTGTTAGATGTATTATCAGAAGTAAAAACAATGGAAGATTTTGTAAAAGCTAAAAAACAGATTTCAGAAAAAATAGCAGATTGTGGTAAAAAAGTCGAAGCAAAAGAAATTCCCTTAGAGGATTTAACATTTAATGTAATGTTAAGTAAAGCACCATCAGAATATGTAAAAACAATACCACAGCACATCAGAGCAGCAAAACAATTAGAATCAATTAGAGAATTAAAAAAAGGAGATAAAATTTCATTTATTAAAATATTAAACAAGCCAGGAGTTAAACCAGTAGAATTAGCCAAAAAAGAAGAAATAGATTCTAAAAAATATATGGAGTTTTTAGAATCAACATTAGAACAAATTACATCATCTATGGATTTAGATTTTGATACAATTTTAGGAAAACCAAAACAAACAGGGTTAGATGAATTCTTTTGGAGTTAAATTATCATGGAAGTTGATCCAATATTATTAACAGTACTAGGTGTTGCTGCAGGAGTTTTGATTTTAACTGGATGGGTTGATCAGATATACAAAGGCTACAAATCAAAAAGCCTAAAAGATGTTTCAAGTTTTTTAATGATTTTTATTTCTGCAGGAGCAATTTTATGGTTAATTTATGGAATCATAGTCATAGATGTATTCATCATAGGCACAAATATTGCAGCAATTGTGTTAATGGGAATTGTTTTGACAATGAAAAGAAAATATGACAAAAAAATACAAGTCAAATGATTCAATGAAGAATTAAATACAATATGTAAAATTCAAAAGAATATGTTCATTATCAATTGTAAAAACTATGAAGAGATTTCAGGGGACAAAATAATTAAATTTGTAAAAACAGCTGAAAAAATTTCAAAAAAATTTAAAATCAAAATTGCAATTTGTCCACCACAACATCTCATAGGTGTTGTTTCAAATAGTTCAATACCAATTTTAGCTCAACACATTGATGATTCCAAAATTGGCAGTACAACAGGTTTTGTAATTCCAGAATTATTAAAAAAATCTAAAGTTAAAGGTTCACTAATCAATCATAGCGAACATAGAATTTCAAGTAACGAAATAAAAAAGTTAGTTGAGAAATTAAAAGAATTAAAAATGATATCAGTAGTTTGTGTAAAAGACGTTGCAGAAGCAAGAAAATATGCAAAATTAAATCCAAACTATATTGCCATAGAACCTCCAGAGTTAATTGGTTCAGGAAAAGCTGTTTCAACTGAAAAACCAGAATTAATTTCAAAAGCAGTAATTGCAGTAAAAAGTGCAAAAAATAATACCAAGTTACTATGTGGTGCAGGAATAGTGTCAGGAGATGATGTTGAGAAAGCATCAGAATTAGGATCAAAAGGGATCTTGGTTGCAAGTGGTATAATTAAAGCACAAAGTTGGGAAAAAATTATTTCAGATTTTGCCAAGGCATTAGTTTAAAAAGCCAAAAAAATTACAAAATTTTACATGGCAAAGAACAAACCAGTTTATGCATTCGAAGAAGCAGATAGTAAAAAAAGAATGCTTCTAGGTGGAAAAGGTGCAGGATTAAGTGAAATGACACGCCTAAAATTACCAGTTCCACCAGGATTTACAATTACAACTGAGGTTTGTAACAAGTATTACGATAACAATAGAAAACTTCCAAAAGATGTGATGCCAGCAGTAATGAAAAACATCGCAAAAATGGAAAAAAAGACAGGGAAAAAATGGAATTCAACTAAAAATCCATTACTTGTTTCAGTTCGTTCAGGAGCAGCAATTTCAATGCCAGGAATGATGGATACAATTTTGAATTTAGGATTAAATGAAAAAACAGTTGAAGGATTTGCAGAACAAACTAAAAATCCTAGATTTTCATGGGATTCCTACAGGAGATTTATTCAATTATTTGGAAAAGTAGTTTTTGGAGTTAATGATGAAAAATTTGATCATGTTTTAGATTCTGCAAAAGAAAAACAAGGAGTTACAGATGATAGTAAATTAAATGTTGAATCATTAAAAAAAATAGTTACAGAATATAAAAAAATCTGTGAAGAACATACTAAAAGAAAATTCCCAGACACACCAGATGAACAATTAGTATTATCAATTGAAGCAGTTTTCAAAAGTTGGATGGGAGAAAGAGCAATAGTTTATCGTGAAAAAAATAACATTACAAAGGATATTGCAAATGGTACAGCAGTTAATGTTGTAACTATGGTATTTGGAAATATGGGAGACGATAGTGCCACAGGTGTAGTATTTACAAGAAATGGACATAACGGTAAAAAAGAGATAGAAGGAGAATATCTAATCAATGCACAAGGTGAAGACGTCGTAGCAGGTGTAAGAACTGGAAAAAGCATAGAATTACTAAAAAAAGATATGCCAAAATCACATAAGGAATTATCAAACGCATGTGCAAAATTAGAAAAGCATTTCAGAGAACCACAAGATATTGAATTTACAATTGAACAAGGAAAATTCTACTTATTACAAACAAGAACTGCAAAAATGAGTGCTGCAGCATTAGTAAAAACATCAGTTGATATGGTTAAAGAAAAATTAATCAATAAAGACAAAGCACTTACAAGAATTCCTGCACAACAATTAGAAGCATTGTTACATAGAACAATGGATGAATCAAAAATTAAAGAGTATAAACAATTAGCAAAAGGAATTGCTGCATCACCAGGTGCTGCAAGTGGAATAGTTGTATTTGATGTTAAAAAAGCAATAGAATTAGGAGATTCAGGCAAAAAAGTCATTTTAGTTAGAAAAGAAACAAAACCAGAAGATGTTCCAGCATTCTTCTCTTCAGAAGGAATTTTGACAAGTCTTGGAGGAAAATCATCTCATGCAGCAATTGTTTCAAGAGGAATGGGGAAACCATGCATAGTAGGATGTCCAGAATTAAAAATTGATTATGATAATAATGTAGGAACTGCAAATGGAATGACAATCAAAGAGGGTGAAACAATTACCATTGATGGAAGTGAAGGTACTGTCTTTATTGGAGAAATCCCAACAGTTGAACCTAAAGTAACAAAAGACTTTGAGCAAATACTAGATTGGGCACAAAAAACCAAGACATTAGGAATTAGAGCTAATGCAGATACGCCAGACATGGCAAAACTTGCAAGAAAGTTTGGAGGTCAAGGTATCGGATTGTGTAGAACAGAAAGAATGTTCAATGGTAGTGATAGAATTAATTTATTTGTAGAAATGATTATGGCTGAGAATATTGAAGCAAGAAATAAAATTTTAGAGAAATTAGGTAAATTACAAAAAAGTGACTTTATTGAAATTTTAAAAGCTATGGAAGGTTACGAAGTAACTATTAGACTATTAGATCCGCCACTACATGAATTCTTACCAAATCCAGAAGAATTAGTTGAAAAAATACAAAAATTAGAAGCAGATGGAAAAACAAATGAAATTGCTGAAGCAAAAGTGGTTCTTAAAAGAGCAAGAGAACTTGCAGAAGTAAATCCAATGATGGGACATAGAGGAGTAAGAGTAGGTGTAACATATCCAGAGATATATGAAATGCAAATTAGATCAGTGTTTGATGCATTAGTAGAATTAACAAAAAAGAAAGTTAAAGCACATCCACAAATCATGATTCCACAAATAAGCAGTATTGCAGAATTAAATCACATCAAGGCAATCTATGACAGAATTAAAAAAGAAACAGAATCAAAACATAAGATGAAATTAAAAATTAACTTTGGAACTATGATTGAAGTTGTAAGAGCAGCATTAACAGCAAATGAACTAGCAGATACAGCAGAATTTTTCAGTTTTGGAACAAATGATTTAACTCAAGGAACATTTAGTTTTAGTAGAGAAGATGTAGAAGGTAAATTCTTACCTGAATATATGGAAAAAGAGTTACTAGAAAGAAATCCATTCCAATCAATAGATGTCAACGGTGTAGGCAGTTTAATCAAAATTGGCATTAATGCAGGTAGATCAATTAGAAAGAATATGGAAGTTGGCATATGTGGAGAACATGGAGGAGACCCAAGTTCTATCAAATTCTGTCACGGTGAAGGACTAAGTTATGTCAGTGCATCACCACATAGAATTCCAATTGCAATTGTTGCAGCAGCACAAGCAGCAATAGAACAACCAAAAAAAGCAAAAAAGAAGAAGAAATAAGACAATTTAAAACCAAATAAAATTCACTATAAATGAATTGCTTCCTAGAATTGAGTCAATAAAACAAATTAGACAAAAAATTGGCATCACCCAAAAAAAACTTGCCAGTATGACAGGAGTCAGTACTTCTATGATTAATCAAATTGAATCAGGTAGAAGTCAACCAAGTTATGATACTGCAAAAAAGATATTTGAAAATCTTTCAAAATTAGAAGGGGAGTCATCATCACATACAGCAGGAGACTTTTGTAGTAAAGACATAGTAAAATTAAAACCTTCAAACACACTTCATGATGCAATTAAAAAAATGCATGAATTATCAATTAGTCAAATTCCAGTTTTTGAAAATTCAAAAATAGTAGGAGTAGTGTCAGAAGATGGAATTGTAAAACATTTAGCAGATTTAGGTGAAGCAGAATTAAAAAAAGCAAAACTTGCAGATACAATGGATTCAATTCCACCAATTGTCGATTGGGATACACCAGCAAATGTACTTGTTCCATTAATTAGATATTCAAAGTGTATTTTAATTTCAAAAAAATCTAAAATTGTTGGAATCATAACAGCTTCAGACACATTAAAGATGATGGAATAAAAATAATTTTTGAAAAAAAATAAAAAATATAACAAAAAAATTAGTTGCGTCTAATTAGTTGCGTCTAATTAGTTGCGTCTAATTAGTTGCGTCTAATTTTAACAGCATTTAATAGAATTAAATGATAATACCAATCATGAATGTATGGAATAAATTTTGGAATTGGTATGAAAATAAAATACTAGGAAGTATTGTAATCATTGCAATAATACAATTCATTCAAGTACCACATATGGTGTGGAATGCAGATATCATGCTTGAAGCAGGAATTATTTCAAGAGTCCATCCAATTATTGATTGGTTCCTTTACGGGGTAGATTTAATTGAAATAATTTCAATTATTAATGTTGGAATGATCATGTTTAGTTTGATCAAAAAAAGACGAGCAGATAAAAAACAAGCTAAAATGAACTAATCCTTTCCAGTCCAAATTACTCTTTGAGGGAAAGGAATTTCAATTCCAGATTTATCAAGTGCACGCTTTAGAGTATTCAAAAGAATAGGTTGAGCATTACTCCAATCATCACGTGGATGCCAAACATATACGTGGATATTTACACTTGAATCACCCAATTCTTCAGTACGGAATTCAGGCTCAGGGACTTGAAGGACAAAGGGCATAGTTTCTAAAATTTCATTTTTCATTACCAAAATGGCATGATCTATCTCAGATTCATATGAAATTCCAACAGTTACATCGGCTCTCCTTACAGTTGAGAGAGTTAATGAACGAATATTAGATGTAAAGAATTTCTCATTAGGAATTCGGGTTACAGTTCCATCAAATCTTCTAACTTTACTAGAAAATGTTCCTATGTCAAGAAGGGTTCCTGAAATACCCATATCAGGTAATTCAATTGTATCACCATGTTTTGCAGGTTTTTCAACAATTAAGAATAATCCAGAAATTAAATTTGAAACAACAGATTGAGTTGCAAAACCAATTACTACAGCAAAAATTCCTCCAGCTACCATTATTCCCGATAAATCAATTCCTTGACTAGATGTAAAACCTAGAAACGAAATAATTAAAATTCCAAAATAAATTAACTTACTGATATTTTGTGCAGTGTCTTTAGGTAATGATGGAGCATAATATTTATGAAATAATAATTTAGCAATTTTAGCTATTATCACACCACCTGCCATTATTACACCACCAATTAACAAAGAAAGAACAGTTAATTCTCCAACAATTTGCATTTCAGATAAAGTCTGAAGAAATTCTAAAATCATTATTCTAATCCCATCTCCATATGTGCACTTGTTGTTTTATCCTCCCATGTAGGAGATGCAATCCAATCAGTATCAAGAGAAGTAGTTTGGACATCAGCAATATTTACAGCAGCACGTTTTTTCATTGTAATTTTAAGTCCATCAATTATAGTCTTAGAGTTTTGATAGTAGAGAGTGTTATCAGTAATTGGAAATACAACTTTACTTATTGTATGCCCAAAAGATAAAGTATTTTCAACTACAATTTGTATCACACCTTCAATGTAGGGATTTGAATCATCATAATCAGTAGCCATGGTAACTTTTGCATATTTACATAAAGTACCAGTGTCCGGAGACCCATACAAACCAAATCTAGAATTCAATGGATCACATGTTATCCAATCAAGAGAATCATGTTTAGAATTATGAATTAAAAAAATACCAATTTCAATAGGGCAGTTAACAAATATACTTGCTGCAGAATTCTCACTAAGATAAATTTCCTTATCAAATTGTAATAAGATATGATTTGTTCTTCTGGCAGGATAATTAAGTGGTCGAATTGGAGCCAATTCAATTTTTACATCTTGTGATTTAACAGGGATTATTTTTTCAACAACATTTCCTTCAGAATTTTTTCGATAGTAGGAAAAAGCATTTTCACTAATCCTATGAAATTTGATCAATGTGTTTGGAAGAATTAATTCAAGTTGATCCACTAAATCATAGATACCAAAATTTGAAAAAGTTAATTCAGAATTATCACTCATTATTTTCATTTTTTAATAGATAATGAGGATAGAATTGATAGATTAACAACTTTCATTGTCAATAACATTAGAAATCATAGACAAAAAATAAGTGAAATTAGCTTCTAGTTCTCTTTTTTATTGTAGCAATTTTCTTTGACGATCTAGATTCTTTTGCTTTTGATGTAGATTTTGTGACTTTTCCTTCAGTTTTCATACTTTTTCCACTTCTTCTAGCAGCACGAGATTGTTCTGCTCTTGTTTTTTGTTCTTTTTTTGCTTTTTCCTTTTGTTTTTCAGTTAATTTAGCTCTAACCATACAGAACGTAGAATTTTATCATACATAAAGTAATTCTTAAGAAATTTTTGAAAATGAATTATCAGGAACAATCAAATTTTTGAATTTCTCAGGTTGTATGATTTTTGCCAAAATTTCTAACCCATCAATAGTTCTAATACTAGGTTTACTAAAAAATGAGTTTGCATCTACAGCATAGATTTGATTATTTTTTACAGCTTGTAATGAATTCCAGCCAGGATTATTGTGTAAAATGGACTCATATTCTTGTACTGTTCTGTCAGTATCAAATCCACAGGGCATAAAAATAATTATGTCAGGTTTGGAATTCACTACCTCATCCATATCCATTCGCCTTGAATGTTCACCAGTTTTGCTAATTAAATTAATGCCTCCAGCAAATTCAATCATTTGAGGAATCCAGTGACCAGCAGTAAAAAAAGGTTCAATCCATTCAATTGCTAACACTTTAGGTATGAGTTTTTTTTCAGAATTTTGGATGTGTTGAATTCTTCTTTCTAATGAATTCACTATTTCAACAGATTTTTTTTCTTTGTTTAAAATTTGTCCTAACTTAGTAACTGATTGAATTATTTCTTTTAGATTATGAGGATCCATTGAATATAATTCAGGTTTGTTTGGTAGAATTTCTAATGCAGATTTAACTTGATTTGTATATGCAGCACAAACTTCACAGGTTTCTTGGGAAATTATTAAATCAGGATTTGCATCTATTAGATTTTCTTTATTTAATTCAAAAATATTTTTTCCTTCATTTAATAATGTACATGTAATAGTATTGATTTCATTACTACTCAAATCATCAGAATTTATCACAGATGAAATTACTTGAGGCTTTAATTTTGCGCCTTCAGGATATTTGCATTCATGAGTGACTCCAAATAACTTATCATCTACACCAAATTCATAAAGTAATTCTGTAGCACTAGGCAAAAAAGAAACAATTCGTTGAGCAACCATATTTCAACATAAATCATTCAAACTTTAAACATTTTATGAAAAATAACAAAACAGTACAAATTAGTCAAGTTAATAGGCATATTTTAGGCACAAATATCTATGTCATCAAACTCACAAGAAATTCGACGATCAATTTTATCAAAATGGCATGAAACATTATCAAAATATGGGAATTTATTTTCATCGGATTCAGTTAGTGGGACTAGCCCACCATCAGTTTTTGTGGGATCACATAATTATCCAAAGGTGTTTGTGGGTCCAATGGTACCACCAATTCACGGAAATACAGAATTATTAGACAGTCCAGAAAAATGGAAAGGAAAAACATTAGAAGAAATTATTAATTTTCGTTTAAACCTAGTAAGAGGAATTCAAAAAATTCCAATTGATCAAACTGAAGGAAGATACATTGAAAATCTTCAAGAAGTTACAATGTCATCTAAACCAACAGATTTAGATTTGATATTCAACAAAAAAGTATCGTCAAATATTTCAATTGATGGCGAAAGCGCACCATTCGGTCCAATAGGGGAAATAAAATCTGCAAACTTTTCAGGCAGCATATCAACTAAACCAATTGAAAAAATATTTTATGACAAAGATATGAAAGCAGAAGATGCAGTTTTAAAACTATACAATTCAGGAATAGAAATTTCAAAAATTCAAAAATGTTTCAGTATTGGAATGCTTGGCAAAAAAAGAAAACTAGTTCCAACAAAATGGAGCATTACTGCAACAGATGACATCATATCAAAATCAATAGTTGATGAAGTTTTAGAAAATAACATAATAGATACGTCAAAGGTTTTTGCATATGAACACCTAGGTAATATTTTTTCAATAATTTTATTTCCACATCGATGGATTTTTGAAATGGTTGAGGCATGGTATTCAAACGGGATATTAGGATTTGGTTCAGATAATGAGGATGCACGAGGAATTAATCATCCACCACACATTGCAGGAGCATATTTTGCTGCAAAATTAGCTGTTTCAGAGTATCTTTTAAAAAATAAAATTCAGGCAGGAGTTTTAATTTTTAGAGAAATTAGACCAGAATATGCCATTCCTGTAGGAGTATGGCAAGTTCGCGAGGGGATCAGAGAAGCAATGAAACAAAAACCACAAGAGGTCATAAATTTTAATCAAGCATTAGAAATTGCATCAGCAAAAACAAGTGTCAGTAAAACAGAATGGATAAGAAATGGAAAGATCATAGACATGATAAGACAAAAAACACTTTTAGATTATTTTTAAAATTATAGTAAAAAATTTGAATGGTTAGTTGAACGCCGGGAAAGGGATTCGAACCCCTGCACGCTTTCACGTAGCTGTTTTCGAGACAGCCGCCTTACCACTTGGCTACCCCGGCAATAAATCTAGAATAATCTTCATAATAAAACAAATGGGGTATCTAAGACTGATTATCTATATCAAAAAGTTCGCTTTGAAATCGTTTTTTGATTTGTTCCTTAGTTTTATTCCATTCTTCATCAGTAACAGTATCAGAAAATATTGAATTAAAATTAGAAAAAGTATTTTGACCAGATATTGAATTAATCAGTAAACATTCCTGTTCAGATAATGGAAAATACGAGGTAATTTTCTCAATAGTTTGATCAGGATTAAACTTTATTTGAAAAATTTTATCAGTTAATTCTAAGGGAATATCTGAAATTTCCATAACAAGTAACAATTAGTTGATCGATATTAAAGGATAAAGACAAAATACTACAAATAGATAAAATCGGGGTATGGGATTAAACCTAAAGGATTTAGTTATTCGAGAAAAAACAACACTCGAAGCATTTTCAAATAAAATAATAGCAATTGATGCATACAATGCAATTTATCAATTCTTAGCTAGTATCAGAGGCCCAGATGGATTACAATTAACAGATTCAGAAGGCAGAATTACCAGCCATCTAAGCGGACTTCTCTATAGAAATGTTAATTTTCTATCTCTAGGAATAAAACCAGTCTATGTTTTTGATGGGAAACCACCATCACTAAAAACAGCCGAAATTGAACGCAGAAAACAAATCAAAAAAGATGCAACTGTCAAATATGAAAAAGCAATTTCAGAAGGAAATTTAGAGGATGCAAGGAAATTTGCACAGCAAACTACCAGTATGAAAGATGGAATGGTAAAAGAATCAAAAGAATTTTTAACCCATTTTGGAATTCCTTACATTGAAGCACCATCAGAAGGAGAAGCTACTGCAGCACATCTTACAAATACAGGACAAGCTTATGCTTCAGCAAGTCAAGATTATGATTCAATCTTATGTGGTGCAAAAAAGCTAGTAAGAAATTTTACAAGTAGTGGAAGAAGAAAGATTCCAAATAGAAATACCTACATTGATGTTGTTCCAGAAATTATTGAAACACAAAAAACACTTGAATCAATTCAAATGAGCAGAGAAGAATTAATTGATGTCGGAATTTTAATTGGAACTGATTTTAATCCAAATGGATTTGAAAGAATTGGTCCAAAAACTGCAATGAAGTTAATTAAACAACATAAAAGACTCGAAGACATACCTCAAATTCAAGAGCAGTTAAATGAAATTGAGTTTGAACAGATAAGAAAAATTTTCCTAACTCCAGAAGTGGCAAAAGTTGAAGAAATTACATTCAATGAAGTAAATTATGAAGGGATTGTAAATTATCTAGTTAAAGAGAGAAGTTTTTCTGAAGATAGAATTCAATCAACTTTAAACAGATTAAAAAAAGCCCTAGAAAAAAAGAGTCAGAATCTAGATCAGTGGTTTTAAGAGATTTGCATTTAATAACTAGTTAATTTAATTTTAAGAAATGCCTCAAACAGAAGCAAGAAAAACCCTAAAGGATGCTCCAATAATGTGGAGACGTATCAATTCCATAGGCATAATTTTAGACTGTAATTCAACATATGCTGCAAATTTAGGATATGCAAAATCAGAGATTTTAGGTAAACCAATTTTTGAGCACGTGCCAAAAGAATCATGGGAATCAATGAACGAATCACTAAAGATTTGGTTTGAAACAGGTAAAGTTACAGATAGAAAAATTACATTCATCAGACAAGATAAAAGTACATTTTCAGGATTATTACAGGCAACTAGTCTTTATGATCAAAACAAGAATTTGATTGGGAGTAATACAGTGATTTTTGATTTGACAAAAATGACTGAAAACAATATTGAAAAATATGAACAGTTTTTTGAAAAATCGATTCAAAAAATCAAACAAATCAAAATTACTGAATTTGAAAAATTAGATCAAGAATCAAAATCAGAATGTGAAGGATTAAGAGAAATGTTTCAGATGTTATCAAAAATAAATTTAAAACAATTAAAATAATTTTTTAAGATTTTTCTTCAACAATTTTTTGAATTTCTGTAACTGCAGAAATGTCATCCAAAGTACTAGTATCTCCAATACTATCCCCACTACCAATAGATTTTAACAATCGTCGCATAATTTTTCCACTTCGAGTTTTTGGAAGTTTTGGTACAAAATAGATTTGTTTAGGAGTAGCAATTGCACCAATATCATTTCTAATTTGATTGAAAAGATCTTTTTCTAAAATTGTTTTATCAGTGGAAGTATTTTCTTTTAAAACAACAAATGCAATAATTACATCACCTTTAATTTCATCAGGGATCCCACATACAGCAGATTCAGCGACATTTTCATTTGAAACAATACAACTTTCTAATTCTGCAGTTCCAATTCTATGACCTGCAATTTTTAAAACGTCATCAGCACGTCCTAAAATCCAAAAATATCCATCCTCATCTTTTAGGGCATAGTCACCTGCATAGTAACAATTAGCGTATTTGGACCAGTAAACTGTCTTGTATTTTTCATCATCTCCCCATAACGTTTGAAGCATGCCTGGCCAAGGATTTCGAATAATGAGATAACCTTTGGTATTAGGAGGAACTTCAGTTCCAAATTCATCCACTACAGAAATTTCTACTCCAGGAATAGGCAAAGTTCCAGAACCAGGCTTCAAAGGAATTGTTTCCAGTCCAGGTAATGAAGAAATCATCATACCACCAGTTTCTGTTTGCCACCAGGTGTCAATAATAGGACATTTTTCTTTTCCAATTACTGTGAAGTACCATTTCCATACCTCAGGATTAATTGGTTCTCCAACAGTTCCAAGTAAACGCAGAGAAGACAAATCAAAGGAATTAGGAATTTGATCCCCAAATTTCATAAACATTCGAAGTGCTGTTGGAGTAGTATAGAAAATTGAAACTTTGTATTTTTGTAAAATATCCCACATTCTAGACATGTCAGGAAAATCTGGTGCACCTTCATACATCACTTGTGTTGCACCATGAAGTAGTGGAGCATAAACTACATAGCTATGACCAGTTACCCATCCAATATCAGCAGTACAAAAAAAGACATCAGAATCTTTGATGTCAAATGCCCATTGAAATGTCGAATGTAAATGAGTAAGGTATCCACCAGTTTCATGTAAAACTCCTTTTGGTTTTCCGGTAGTACCTGAAGTGTATAAAATGTAAAGAGGATGATCACTATCTAACTTTTCAGCATCACATGAATCAGAAACATTTTTCATTAATTCAGTCCAGAGTTTATCTTTAGATGAAATAGTAATTTCATTTTTTGTTCTCTCCAATACAATAACATTTTTTACAAATTCAAAATCCTTTATTGCGTCATCAATTATCTCTTTAAGTTTAACGATTTTTCCTCTTCTAAAACCACCATCAGCAGTAATTACAATTTTAGATTTTGAATCATCAATTCTATCTTTAATTGATGCTGCACTAAATCCTGAAAATATTACAGTATGGATGGCGCCAATTCTTGCACATGCAAGCATTGCAATAGGTAATTCAGGAACCATTGGAAGGTAAATTGTTACACGATCCCCTTTTTCAACTCCAAGAGATTTTAGCACATTAGCAAATTTTTGTACTTCTCGGAATAAATCCCCATAGGTATATGTTTTAGAATCTCCATTTTCACCTTCCCAAAAAATTGCTGGTTTTTGAGATTTTGTTGTTTGATGGATGTCCAAAGTATTGTATGAAGCGTTGATCTTACCACCTACAAACCATTTAGCAAATGGAGAATTCCAATCAAGAGTTCTCTCCCAAGGACTAAACCAAGTCAGATTATGAGCCTGTTTATCCCAAAAAGAGACAAAATCAGATTGTGCTTCTTTACGTAAATCCGCATTATTGTTACCTAATCCAATATCATATTTTTCAGACAACAAAAAGTGTATGAAATTAGATTTTTTTAAATGTTAAAAAAATAAATTAAAAAAATTATTGTGCTTCCATTCTAGCAAGCCAATCATTATCGTTGTCGTCATGTGATGTTTCTGATGTCACCTGTTGTGGTGGTTCTGGAAATGCAAATGTCACTTCAGATTCAGTTGATGGCTCTGGTATAGGGGATACTTGAGCTTCAATTGGTTCAGAAGGTGTTACGATTGGTTCTGTTGGTGCTTCTGGAAGTATTGTTTGAATCACTTGTTGTGGTTCAGGAGTCTCCAGATATGTAACGGCAGATTCTTGAATATTTGCTTCTGCAGGTGAAGTTATCTCTTGCACTTCCAATTCTAAATCAGCAATTCTACTCTTTACATTTGAAATTTCAGATTGTTCATGTGTTACATGCTCAATTACCTCAGTTGTGCATGATTTCACAGTTTCAAATGTTGTCTCAGAGATTTCATTGCTTTTGAATTGTACTTTTGCATCAAATGATAACATCTTTGCAGATTTCATTTGTGTATCCAACTCAATCAATCTTTCCTCAAGTTTAGATTTGATTTCACTCTCCATTTCATCTAATGTTGCAAGTTTGAACTTGTATTTTTCATGAATGATTTCTGCATCTGCTTTCATGTCATCATTTTCTGAAACAATATCCATCAATGCTTTTAGACGACGTAGAGTAAGTTGTTTTTCACGAATTAGTCTTTGGGAATCTAATCTCCATTTTGGTATGAAAATTACACTTTCACCTTGAACTACAAGTTGCTCAAATTGGATTTGTTGTAATCCTTGAGAACCACAGTCAATACCAACGGATTGAATACTACCGTCAATTTCAGTGATTGTTCCTACGACTTTACCCATGAATGTTCCGTACATGTCTTTGACGTTTTTACCGATTATTTCGATATCGTCGTTTGTCATGGTAATGACTAATGAGATTTGTATAACCGACAAAGTGTAAGAAATGTTTTTAGTTTTAGTAAGATTAAATTCACAAAATCTCAATAATGGGCTCAAGAGCAATTTTAAAATTTAGAGTTTTTTTAGTAAATATATGATTCAAAGAGAAGAACTTAATCAAATTCTAAGCTTTGTGGCAAGCAGATGGGATGCAGCAGTTAAAGAGCCTGACAATAAAGCAATGGAAGGATTACCAAATGATTTTTGGATGAATTCAATTGGTGGAAAAACCGCAAAAGGAGGTTTTTGGGTTACCACAATAATGTATACAGAAAATGAAGCTGATGCAGCTGGATTCAAAGAGGTATTGTTAAGATGGCAAAGTAAAGGAAATGATAAAAATAAAGATAAGACTCCCGATCTAATTCAAATTGGAAAAAAGAAATAGAGTATTATAATTGTGAAATAATTTATTCATGTTGTCAGAATTTTCAAGTACTGAAAAGAAAACTCTATCAGATCATTTTTCAAATACAGAAGACAATGTTTTTGCAATAATAACACCACGACAAGTAGATCGTGGTGCACTAATGTCAAGATACAGTAGAACAGACAAAAGTATGAGAAGAATTTTTCTTGATGAATTTTTAAAAAATAAAAATAGAGGCGAAGAATTCTACGACAGAGTTCTTTTAGAGTATGGGGATGATTCAGTAGCAGAATTAGGAGAAGCACAAATTGCAATTGAAGGATTATCAAACATAGCAGTAAAGAAAATTGAAGATAGAAGAATAGGTCTATCATATTTAGAAAAATCATCAAGGTATGTAACATGGAATAAAAAAGAAAATGGGAAATACAGATTCTACAGAGATGAAAAAATCATGAATTCAAAATTTGCAAATGAATATGAAGATAGTTGTAATTTTTCTTTTGAAACATATTCAAATAACATAGAACCAATGATACAATACATAAGAGAAAAATATCCAATTGAAAAATATAGTTTCAAGGATTCAACAGATAAAAAAGAAAAATTATTTTCTAAATTAAAAAATGAATCAGACATTAAATCTGCAAATATGATTTACAAAGGTTCAACAAAAGCAAAAGCATTAGATATTTTGCGAGGATTACTTCCATCATCAACACTAACCAATGTAGGAATTACTGGTAATGGAAGAGCATTTGAGTATTTACTTACAATATTAGGCTCATCTGAGCTAGATGAAGAACAAAAATTAGCCTCAAAAATCAAAAAAGAATTAGATACAACAATCAAGTCATTTGTAAGACGAGCAGACGACAAATATGGAAAAGCATTTCAAAAATACCTCAAAGATGTGAAAAATAAATCAAAGACCATCACGTTAAAAGAAATTAAATCAAACCCAAAAGTTGGTACAATTACAAAAATTGTAGATTATGAAACAGAAAAACAAGCATTAGATAAAATCATTACTTCAATTATGTATGAACAATCACCTAGTACATCTTATCAAAATATTATGCAACAAGTTAAAAAAATGTCCAAGTTAAAAAAAATTAAAATAATAAATGAATTTACAAAAATAAGAACTAACAGAAGACATAGACCATCACGTGCATTTGAAAATACATACTATACATTTGATTTGTGTAATAACTTTGGAATGTTTAGGGATTTTCACAGACATAGAGCACTTACATTAGAAAGGCAATTACTTACAACAGATCATGGATATGTATTACCAAATGAAATTAAAATACTTGGTTTAGAAAAAGATTTCAAAGAATGTATGAATAATACTAAAAATACTTTTGAGAAAATTAGAAATAAATTTCCAGAGCAAAGTCAGTACGTAGTAAATTTTGCATACAATTATCCATACTTTATGAAATTAAATCTAAGAGAAGCATGTCATTTAATTGAATTAAGAACAATACCTCAAGGACATATCGATTATAGAAGAGTTGCACAAAATATGTACAATCAAATTAACAAAGTCCATCCAAATCTAAGTAAAATTATGAAATTTGTGGATTTAAAAGAATACGATCTAGAAAGATTTGAAGCTGAAAAAAGAACTGAAGAAAAAAGGAAAAAAATCAAGAAATAAAATAATGTTATAATAATATCAAAACATAGAGAAGTCATGACAGAAAAAATTGAAAAAGAACCAGAAGAATGGAAAAAAGAGTTAACTCCAGAGCAGTATGAAATTTGTATTAATCACGGCACTGAACCACCATTTTCAGGTAAGTACAATGAATCCAAATTAGAAGGATTTTTCAAGTGTGTTTGTTGCGGTGAGAAACTATTTTCATCAGATTCAAAATTTGATTCAGGTTCAGGATGGCCTAGTTTTTGGCAACCAGTTTCAGAAGATAATATAGAATATCTTTCAGATACAGACTATGGAATGGTAAGAACAGAAGTTAACTGTAAAAAATGTGGTTCACATTTAGGACATGTATTTGATGACGGTCCTAAGCCTACAAATCAAAGATATTGTATTAATTCAGTTTCATTGAAACATGAAAAAGATGTATAATTCACAAACCAATCTAGAAATTAATCATTTTTTCAACTAAATTCTATTCAAAAATTATTAATAAAACACAATTAAGGTTAAGGAATCAAAGAGAAATAATATGAACTACAATAACGTGAATTATCAGGAGAGAGAGATATGAGAATTATACTATGTGGTTTTGGAGTAGTTGCTCAGAGTTTAATAAAATTATTTGAGTCAAGAGAAGAAGAATTGTATTCCAAATACGGATTAAAACCAAGAGTATTAGCAGTATTTGATAGTAAAGGTAGTGCCATTGATCAATCAGGATTGGAATTAGATAAACTCATACAAGTAAAAGAGAAATTTGGAACAGTAAAAAATTACTCAGAAAAAAATAATTCTATGAAAGGTAGTGAAATTTTAAAAAATATCGAAGCTGATGTGTTAATTGAAACAACAGCTAGTAATTACAAAGATGCCGAACCAGGTATGACACACATAACAACTGCAATGAAAAAAGGAATGCATGTTATTTCAGTAAATAAAGGTCCATTAGCATTAGCATTTCCATCACTTATGGAATTAGCAACATATAATCAAGTAATGTTCAAATTTAGTGGAACAGTTGGTGGAGGCACTCCGATACTAGATTATGCTAAAAATAGTTTAAGAGGAGAAAAAATTACATCATTTGCAGGTATTCTTAACGGTACAACAAATTATATTTTATCAAATATGGCTACAGGTTTATCATTTGATGAAGCATTAAAGGACGCAAAAGGCAGAGGATATGTTGAAGCAGATGAATCCTTAGACCTGGATGGATTAGATGCTGCAGCAAAATTAGTTATTCTTGCAAATTGGATAATGGGTATGAAAGTAACTATGCCAGACATCAAATGTGTCGGAATTAGAAAAGTAACAATTGATGATATCAAAAAGGCAGAAAAAAATAATTCAGTATTGAAATTAATTGCTTCTTGTGACAAAGAGTTAATGGTTAGTCCAAAAGAAGTACCAAAAGATGATCCTTTAGGAGTAAATGGAACATTAAATGCAATTGCATTTACATCAGAGCATTCTGGAACTCAAACAATTATCGGCAAAGGAGCAGGAGGAACAGAAACTGCAAGCTCCATTTTAAGAGATCTTCTAGACATTAGACAAGAGATTGCAAAAAATTGAAATCAAATTTAATTTCAAAAAGTGAAACATCAACATTACTTAAAAAAATCTCACAAGAATGGAATATGGAATTTCCTAAAATGAAAAATGTAAGAGTGCATCAAATTTTGAATGATGCACAAATAATTACGGGTGAAGGATTAAAAATTTTAAAAATAGAAAATGATTATTTGCCATTTTTGTCTGAAACTGCAATTTTAGAAAAGTTTCCCAATGTCGAAGTAGATATGGGTGCAGTGAAATTCATGTGTAAAGGGGCAAATTTGATGAGGCCTGGAATTAAAAAATTCACAGAATTTGAAAAAGATAAACTAGTTTGTATCGTAGAAGAAACACATCATAAATTCCTTGCAGTTGGAAAATCAGTTGTGTCAAGTTCAGAATTAGAAAACATGGAAAAAGGTGAGGTAATACAAAATTTACACTATATTTCAGACAAATTTTGGGAAACTGGAAAAACTATTTACGATTAATTTAAAATTACTTTATACTTTCAGTAAATTCTTCAGTTCCATCTTTAGTGATAATTAAAACATCTAATCCATCACCACTGGCAGAATCTCTTAATGATGCTGCACGAACTGCATGTTTTGCTAGAGTTACTGCCTCATCTTTAGTCATATTTTCTTTGAATTGAGGATCTAACACACCCAATGCCATTTCAGCACCAGTACCTACTGCAGCATAGTCATCAGGTAATACAGAACCTAAAGGATCAAGAGTATACATAATTGGTTTATCAACTACACCACCAACAATTACTTGAGTCAATAATGGAAAGTATCTTCTTTCATACATCATATTTGACATCATTTTAGCAACAGTGTTTGGTGGAACATCTCTTTTGATATCCATTTTTCTAATCTTTGCTAAAGCAGATATTTGTAAAGTTAAAATTTGCATATCAGCAACAAGGCCAGCGCATGTGGCACCAACTTTATCAGTAATAGAGAAAGTTTTCTTTGTGGTTTTACTTACAAGAAAATTACCAAATGCGATCCTTTTCTCACTTGCAAAAACTACACCACCATCAAAAGTAATTCCAACTGCAGTTGCTCCTGGCATATACATTGACATATTTAAAATAATTTTGTCACATAATAAAGGGCTTTCTACAATACAGATCAAATTCAAGGCTAAAATTTAAAAACTATAGATCATGCGCATAATGAATCTAAGATATTATTTAGTACAATAATGAAATAAACCAGAGACTTTTAATGAAAATATGAAAAAGGAGTTTTGTAAATGACCACTGCAGAAATCAAAGAAAAGATCTTGAATGACACAGTATTTTTTGGATTGAGATTAGCAATGGGAGTAATTTTCATACTTCATGGATATAGTAAATTTGGTAATGAAGGATTTGTTGGATGGATTTCATCCATGGGAATTCCAGGAGAATTAGCCATAGTTATTGCATTAGCAGAAGTAATACCAGGAATTTTGCTAATCATCGGAGTCTTGAATAGAATTTCAGCATCAATAATTTCAATAATTATGGTAGGTGCAATATTTCATGTCAAAGGAGCTCAAAGCATTACTGGCGACAATGGTATTGAATTTGATTTGATTTTACTTGCAGTTGCATTAGTGATCATTGTTGCAGGGCCAGGAAGAATATCATTATCACAGATAATTAAAAAAATTCCTAGATGCCTTCATTAATTTTTTCCAAAATTTTCCATAATTAAACAAATACACTTTGTAGTTTTCTTTAACAAATCAATACGAGCAAATTCATTTGGAGAATGAATTCTAGAAAACATGTACGTACTTCCAATTGAAATACAAGGAGATTTTAGAATATCAACAAAAGGATACATCGGACCAGTACCAGCATTTGAAACATTCAAAATAGATTTTCCAAATGCTTTGTCTGCAGCAGTCTTCACTTGAGATACAAAAGGGTGAGAAGAATCAGTTCTTGCAGCAGCCTCCCCGTGAAAAATTTTAATTTTTACATCAGAAAATCCATGTGATTTTAGATGCTTTTTTAATCGATTAACTTGTTTTTTTGGATCCATTTTAGGAATTAATCTAAAGTCAATTTTCACTAAAGCATTTCCAGGAAGAACAGTTTTAGCACCATCTCCAGTATAACCTGAAACAAATCCTGCAATATTACAGGTAGCATCGCCAACTAGAGCCTTTTTTGCATCAAGATCTTTTTTATTCCCTACAAAAGAATCAATTCCAAATTCTTTTTTGAAAACATTTTGATCAAAGGGTTCTTTTTTAATTAATTTTAAATCCTCTTTTGAAAATGGAATAACTTCATCATACCAATCCTTAATCAGAATTTTGCCATTAGAATCACGTAATGTTTGGATAGCTTCAATCAATCTCCATGCAGGATTTTTAATTAATACAGCTAGACTAGAATGAGCATCTCGAATAGATTCTTGAACAGATAGTTCTACAAACAATAATCCCTTCATTCCCAAACCAATGATAGGTCTGTTTTTAGCATCAACATAACCAAATTCCCAGATCACACCATCATTTGAAAATTTTTTCCGATATTTTTTCAAATATTCTTCAATGTGAGCACTGCCAGTTTCTTCTTCACCCTCAATTACAAATTTGATATTACATGGAACATCACCAGTTGTTTTCAAACATGCCTCAACTGCTTTAATTCGAGTAATCAATTCACCCTTATCATCTGTAGAGCCTCGTCCAAAAATTTTATTTCCTTTTCTTACTCCGCTAAAAGGAGGGTCATCCCATAAATCAAAAGGTTCAGCAGGCTGAACATCATAATGATTGTAAAACATCAAAGTTTTTCCAGGATTAGATTTTGATTTAATTTCACCAAATACTATAGGAGCAACACCCTTTTTCAATCGTAAAATTTCAGATTTTACACCAGATGATTTTAATAATTTTTTAACTAATTTTGCACATTCCTCAATTCCCTCGTTTTTAGCAGATACACTAGGTTGTTGAATTAATTTTTGAAGATCTAAAATCAGATCATCCATATGATTATCTACATGTTTTAAGACATTCATAGTGATCAGATTATTTTATCAAAAGGCTTCATTACATTAGGAAGTTCATCAATTAAATCCATAGATGTGATATGTAGTCCTAATTTAGATTGAATTTCTTTTCCAGCTAGACTACAAATAAAACTTGCAGCAGCTGCAGATTCCAGACAATTCCGATTATTAGACAATAATCCTGCAACTAATCCAGATAATACATCACCAGTTCCTCCAACAGTCATTGCAGGAGTATTTTTTTCACAAAGATAAGTCATATTACCATCAGAAATAACATCAGTAGGACCTTTTAACAAAATAGTAATACCATATTTCAAAGCATTTTGCTCAACCAAGTTAATTCTTTCAGAAGTTGAATCTGAAAGAATCTCTCCAAATAATCTTTTAAATTCTCCAGCATGAGGAGTTACTACAACATTTTTGTTAGCTAAAATAGGCAACACCTCAGGAATTAATGCACTTGCATCTAAAGACAATCTAACATCCCTATCTAACAGGGATTTTACAAGATGTAACAATGAGTTTTTTTCTTGTATTGCAAGACCCATTCCAATTGTTGCTGAATGTAAATTACGAGGTAATGCACCAACAAGTTTCTTTACTGCACCAAGAGTTAATTTTTGATCAACTAGAGGAATTACAATAAGATTAGGAGATATGGAACGAGTTGATGCAACGTTGATTTTTGGTACAGAAGTATAAACCAAATCAGTTCCAGACCTTAATGCAGCAAGTGAAGACAAAATAGGGGCACCGTGGTAAATATAACTTCCACCAACAACCAGAACAATGCCATTTTCACCTTTTCTCGAAGTAGACTTTCTAGGAGCAATAAAATTTTCAATTGTTGTTGCAGATAAAATCAAAGGTTCCAACGTACAATAATCTAATTACTAGATGAATAAATATTGTTTTGAATAAAAATTGGTGTTAGTCTAGTTTTTTGTTTTTTTTCGGGTTGTTTTTGCTTTAGTGGTTGTTTTTGCTTTAGTGGTTGTTTTTGCTTTAGTGGTTGTTTTTGCTTTAGTGGTTGTTTTTGCTTTAGTGGTTGTTTTTGCTTTAGTTTTTCCAAAAAATGCTTTTCTTGCAAAACACAAGTAAGTAGTATGTCCAATACCCTGAAATGAATGTCTAGTTTTTCCTTCTCTAGCCTCAATGGTTCTAATGATATGTTCTGTTGATTCAATATCAGTAAATTCATTTTCAACTAATGCCATAGTTAATTTTTCTAACTGATTCATTGTTGGACATATTGCAAATATAGCACCACTGCCCTTCAACATTTGTCTAACTTTAGGAATTACAATCCAAGGATCACCTAAATCAATCAAGGCAACATCCATCTCAGTAACAGGAATTTCCTTGGATGTTTTTAAATCCAAATTGTGCTGAGTGACATATTTTGAAAGACCACTTCTACGGATATTTTTTTCTGCAATTTTCATGAACTTGTCATCTACATCAAAAGTGTAAACATGACCTCGAGGTTTTACAATACTTGCAACAAAGGATGTCAAAGAACCGCTACCAGTTCCAATTTCCAATATTTTTTGTCCATCTTTAATTCCTGCGCGTGCAGCGATATATCCAAGATCTTTAGGATATACAATTTGAGTTCCATGCTGTATTTTCATAATATAATCATACATTGTAGGTTCCAACAAGTACACGTACTTGTCTTTGTTAGTCATCAATCTAGAGCCATATTCTTTTCCAATGGCATCAGAATGTTTGATTACCCCAATGTGTGTGTGAAAGGATTCTTTTTTTGAAATATTCATTAACCATTTTTTAGAATTGTTGTAAAAGAACAATACAGGAGAATTTTGTTTAATTTTTGTCATGGTATTTTTCTAAAAATTTAAGATAAGAATCTTTGTCCATAAACAGATAAATGAATTATTGAATTATCCAATTAAACAATTGATCAGTTATTGAAATTATTGTAGGCATAAGAAAATCATTAATGCTTTGAGCAACTTCCGGAAATGCAACTGAAAATACAATTCCAATAACTATACCCATAATCAAAGAAATTTTACCCATTATCTTTCTGTACTTTCTTTAACACGACTAATAATGTTTGGTCAAAGATATGCAAGTTAAAAATAAAAAGAATAAGGAAAAGTAAAATTATGAACACACTTGATTATCTAATTAAGCAAGATGATCAATTATCTCAATCAATGCCAGAATGTGAAAATATCAACAGAGATGGCGAGAATGATGAAAATTAAACCAAATTATAATAATCAGTTTTTGGTTTAAAAATTACTAATTCCGTAACCATATTAAGTAAAAATATTTCTGAATCGGCCTTAGTTCCAAACATCAAGGGGTATTTGCTCATAAAATTTAATAAAATATTTTTTTGAACAGATAAATCTTCATCACCTCGAATTTCTTTAAAAATATCAATTAATTTTTCTTTTTTATTATTAAGGGGATGTGGTCTTCCATAGCTGTCCTTTGTTAACAAACTATGATCAACTTTAGGAATGTCAAGACCCAAAAATTTTAAAATTTCCTTATCAATATCTTGTTTGATTAATTCATTTTTAATATTTTTACAAAATTGAACTAAATCTTTATTTTCATTTACAGATAGATTGGATAAATCAATTAATTCCAATAATTTTTTACGATCTATCAAAACTACATTTTTAATTTTGGCTAAGTTTTTTGCAGAAGAAAGAAATTTGTTGTTAGTAATAACAATAGACATTTGAGAATTATATTTTCTTGAAGAATCCAATACTCTTTGAACCGAAGTAAAAGTTAATTCAGATTCTGAACGAGTAGTTTGAACTGCAATACGATAGTTAGATTGTTGTAACATCATATCACATCCATACTCTTTTGAACGATTTGTTACAGTAGTTGAATAACCTAATTTTTCAAATAATTTAATCATAAATTCTTCAAATTCACGACCAAATGTATTATCAAGATTAGATAAATCATACATTGAATCCATTTCATTTTGACTTATTAATAGCAATTAAAATAGATAATCAAATTGACAGAGATTCAACTAGAAGGTTCAGGCGGATGGGTTAAAGCAGATCTCACTGATGAACAAGTCAAAGAATCAAAACTAGTTCCAAACATGGAAAAATATTTTTTAGGAAAACTTGAAAAACTCGATACAACAAAAATGATTAGACATTTTTGTAAACAATGTAATTCAGAATTCGAGGGTCCAACTAAAATACAGATTGAAGAAAAACCAAACGAAGCAGTTGCAGATGGCTTAATACTAATAGAAAGAGGACAGTACACATGTCACCAATGTAATTCAATCATTGGAGAATATCGTGTTTTTAAAAAAAGTGAATAACTAAAAAAATCATTTTTGTGAATCAAAACGTATTCAATAAATACTGCAATTTTTCAGCAAAGATATGGCAAATATGAAATGCGTATCATGTGGAATTGGTTTTTTCTCACCAACAGGATCAAACAAATGTTCCAGATGTGCAGGTAAAGAATCTCAGGGTAGTGAGGGACATGACTCTTGTGGCTGTGGTGGGCACAATTGTTAACTTTTTTTTCTTCAATCAAAAATATAACTAACAAAAAAAAGTAACGTTATGACAAAAACATCAACAGAAATGAAACAATTAGTGGAAGAATTTATCAGAATTACTAACGTAAAATATGAAGATCAAACTGAAAAAATAAAACAGAAAAGTGATCTAGTAGACTGGCAATTTCATGTTGGAACAAATGTAATTGTCAGTAAAAATGCTAACAGAGAAGATAGAATACACATTAATGTGAATATGAGATTCCCACCAGAAGATTCAAAATTACTAATCAGTAAAAATCCTTCATTTTCGAAAACAATTATGGAGATTAGTGAGATTTGTACAATATGCAATATGGGACATCAATGGATTAAAGATGGCGAAATAATAGCAGGTTTGGCAATTTTTTCTCATGTGGATGAACAAAATTTGAATAGAATTTCATTTCATAATGTTTGGGATAATGTAGCCAGGGTTTCAGGGCATGTTCAAAAAATACTACGTTCAAATTTTAGCAGCTTTTCATCAAAAAATAATTTGACAGATGAAACAACAGCTAAAACAATGTATGGGTAAATCTGAAAAGAATTTTACAGATATACCAAAGTATACATAGACTGATTAAAAAAAATAAGCAAATGATATCTTTTGAATATAGAATTTTAAGCGAATATAAAATCAAAGTAGCAAAAGTAGATACACTAGTCAAATCTATCATGGTTCATAGAGAACCAAAAAGTGTAGAAGCTAAAGATGCATCAGAGTTTTTAGATATAATGATTAATGAAATAGACCAATTTTACAAAAATCATAGTGAAATATTATCAAAAAATGGAAAAAAACCACATGCACGTTCGCGTTTACCTGAAACTAAAAAATGGTTAGATAATATTGAAAGATTTTATGAATTAAATCCTAGAAGAAGACCAAGAAAATAATTAAAAAATTATTGAGGTAAGAGTTCCCAATCATTTTCTCCACATTTACATTGTTTTCCACATCCTACAATGTAATCCATGAATTCTAAATCAGTGCAAGGACCCTGATCAGGAATTAAAATTTTTGAGGTACATTTTCGACATTTGGCAACGAAATCATTCATAAAATCACAGCGTAATTAAATTTAGAAATTTCAAAAGTTTTTGGATTCTACAAACTCTACAATTGAAAGAATCTCACCCATTTCGACAAGATGACCATAACTTGTATTTTTTGCATTTTTCATGGGTTTGTTATTTACACTAACAAATAGCATGTTACCATCAGAAAGAGGAATAGTTATTCGTTTAATTTTAGCATATGAAGTAATAGAGTACATGCCGTCACCTATAATTTCAGCAGATGAAGCATAATCATCCCATTCACCTCTAGATCTAGACATTGTTGCCTTTGTCTTTTCAATTGGAACAATATTAGAAACTCCATCTCTTTGACTATTCCAAAGTAAATTTCCACTTCCATCAGAGACTGCTGCAAATCTAACAGATTCGTTAAAATCCATTAGCATATTCAAAAGCTGTTCATATTTTTCCATTATCTGATCAATAGCATTTCGGTTAATATAATCTTCGAAATTACTAATTCTAGTGCCAAATTATTCCAAATAATTATTCTTCAAAAGTATTAACAAAATCAACTATAGACATGATTTTTCCCATTTGGACATATCTACCATAACTTTTTGTTTTTGTTTTCTTGAGAGGAGTGTTATCAACATAGATCAACAACATATGAAATGCATCAAGGGGAATAGTAACTTGTTTTACTTTTTGAAAAGATGCAATATGATACATAGCTCTACCAAGATCATCAGAGTCCTCTATTTTACATCGATTTATCCAATCAGAGGATTCACGTACAAGTGTTTTTTTAATTTCTGGTAGTGGAATTTTAATTTCAGAGTCATCTCTAACTGTATTCCATATAATATTTCCAGATGTATCGCTAATAGCTGTTAGTATGATTGTGGGTTCATAATCCATTAACATGTGAAGTAATTTCTCATATCGAGACATACACTGAATCATTTTTTGTAGAATAAAAACTATTATTCATTAGTGTCAATAATTGGCACTAGAAAAAGGTAAAAAAATAATTTATAACTGATTTGATTAGAGCAATTACATGGATAACCCATATACAGACAAAGATTTTGTACACGAAGTATGGGAAGAATTTCCTCAATTAGCCGAATGGCATAACCTAGATAACGATATCTTACCAATTTGGAAATTAGATCAATTTATTGAAGCAGGATATCACAATTTTGATGCAGATAGAAAACCACTATATCATTTGAGTAGAATGATAGAAAATTATGCTCAAGATCATAAAGAACCATTACTTGCAACGTTTGAAAAAATTGCCAAATTCTCATATGTAAAAGAAAGATATCAAGAAATGGTAAAAGGCATGCCGAAAGTATGGATTATTGCAGATTTTGATGACGAAGTAATTCCAACAGATGTAATAATTCCAAATTCAGAATTCCTAAGTTGTAGCAATACCAACTTAGCAAATGTATGGACTGTTATTACTAGAGGGCCATATGGACCATTTGGATTAATCGCTGAAGAATATGAAGATGGTAAATTTAGAGGATTCTTTACACTTAATTCTAACGTATGTAGATATGCGCTAAAAGTTATGGGTAAAACATTAGATTCCAAGTTCGATATCCAATAGAAATTACATAAAGAATTCAAATGTATGAAAAAAGTATCTTTCTTTTTCATAGAGATTTAAGATTAGAAGATAACATAGGATTAATTGAATCTCTTCAAAATTCAAAAGAAGTAATTCCATGTTTTATTTATGATTCCAATTTAATTAAAAAATTAACAGATGCAAAATTTAGATGGAATTTTCTAAATGAGTCATTATTAGATTTGGATAAAGAACTTCAGAAAAAAGGAAGTAGATTACAAATACTTGAAGGGATTCCAGAAAAAAATTTAGAAAAAATAATTAAAAAACATAAAATAAAATCAATTTTTAGTAATACAGATTTCTCCAATTATTCACAAAAACGAGATGAAAGAATATTTCAAGTTTGTAAAAAAAATCAAATTTCATTTCACAGTACACTAGATTTTTTACTTCATAATCCAAATGATATTAAAACAAATGAAGACTCACCATATACAATTTATTCATTTTTCTATAAAAAAGCAAAAATATTCCCAGTTAGAAAAAGTGTAAAAAATTCAAATAAAAATTATTCAAAAGAAATAATTTCTAACAATTCTATTAAGGAATTAAAAATTTGGGATTCAGAAATAAAGGGAGGTAGAAAAGAGGGATTAAGAATTTTAAAAAATTTAGAAAAATTCAGAGATTATGATAAAGTTAGAGATTTTCCAGGATTAAATCAGACCACACTACTTTCAGCACATAATAAATTTGGAACTATGTCAATTAGAGAAATTTATAGTCAAATTAAGGAAATTTTAGGCGTAAATCATACTATTATGGGAGAAATATACTGGAGAGAATTTTTTAATTATATTTTATTTCATTTCCCATACGTAGAAAAAAAATCATTTAAACAAAGATTTCAAAATATTCCATGGGAAAACTCTGAAGATTTATTTAAAAAATGGAAAGAAGGGAAAACTGGATTTCCAATTGTAGATGCAGGAATGAGACAATTAAACAATACAGGTTTTATGCACAACAGAGTCAGAATGATTGTCGCATCATTTCTAACTAAAGATTTACACATTGACTGGAGATGGGGAGAAAGATATTTTGCAGAAAAATTAATTGACTACGATACAGCTGTTAATTCAGGGAATTGGCAATGGGCAGCATCAACAGGATGTGATGCAGTTCCATACTTTAGAATATTTAATCCATGGAGACAACAAGAGAGATTTGATTCAGAGTGTGAATATATTAAAAAGTGGATTCCAGAATTAGAAGAAATTGAACCTCAAATAATTCATAATTTATGGAAAAAATTTCCAGAGAATTTAAAATATCCAGAATCAATAGTGGAACACAAAATAGAGGCAGAAAAAACAAAAATAGTTTTCAAATTACAAAAATAAATTGGTTGGCACTAGTTACAAAAATAATTAGTAGATTATATAGTTTAAAAAAATTGTAATGATATGACAGATCACTTCGTAAGTTTTTTGGATGATATTTGGGAGAAATTTCCAACATTTGCTGAAAAAGAAAACACAGACCTTACAAACCACAATTTACTTTGGTCATTAGACGAATACCGTAAAGCAAATTATGTAAATTTTAAAACAGGTAAAAAAGAACTTTACAGACTAAGCATCTTATTGGAAAATTATGCAGAAAAGCACGATACGCCATTATTGGCAACATTTGAAACCGAAGCACGATACAAGTATGTTGAAAAAAGATATTTGGAAATTTTATCAAAAATTTCTAAAGCATGGATTATAGGCAATTTCATCAATCCTGAATTAGCCCCACATCCTCCAGCAACTGCAGAAGTGATAAGTTGTGATGGCACAAATATTTCTCCAATGTGGATTGTACTCACAAAAGGAGAAAATGGCCCATTTGGATTAGTTGCAGAAGATATAGGAGATAAGGAATATAGAGGATTCTTCACGTCAAATTCAAATATCCTAGACAAGGTAATTGATGACATCAATGAACAATTGAAAATTAAAATAACGATATAAAATAGAGTTAAAATCAAGTAATTTTACTAAATTCATTGAAGAAAAATTAAAAATATTGAATTAATAGTTGTTTTATACTATATTTATTGAAATTAATTTAGGAATTAAAAGTGGAACAAATTTCAGTAACATCAACAATTGAAAAAATTCAAGGATTAATTGAGGATAATTCTGGAGACATAGGTAGATTAGAACACATATCAGATTTTCTAAAAAAGAACAAACCACTATACAATACAGATAAGAAATATTTAGAAAAGAAAATAAATTCAAAAATAATTATTGTAGAAAAGAAAAAGATCATAAAAAAAGAAAGTGAAAGTGAACAAATTGAAAAATTAATTGAATCAGGAAAAGGAGATCCTGGAAGACTAGAACACATTCAGACAATGTTAAAAAAGCAAAAAAAACTGTATGAATCAGACAAACAATACTTAGAAAATAATTTTAAAATAAAAATAATTGAAAAACAAAAAGGAAAGGTCAAAATTGAAAAAATAGAAAATAAAGTTCAAGGAGCCATGCCTAAAGATTGGAAACCAGACAACATCAATAAGGAATTAACAAATATGCAAGATGATGCCAAAATAGTAAAAACAGAAACAACCAAGCAAAAAGAAAATTCAGGAGAAATGGAGCAAAAGAAAAAGCAATTAAATGAATTGATTGAAGAACGAAAAAATAATGATAGAAAATTAAATGATCAACGAGAAATATTAGAAAGAGAAATCAACAATGAAAGAATTCTAATTCAAAATCAAACTAAATTAACAGAAACCGTAAATTTACAAAGAAAAGAATTACTCAAAGTAAAAAATGAACATTCAAAAATTTTAAAAAAAATTGATTTTGAAAAGAACACCATTTCTAAAGAATTAGAAATACAGAAAAAACAACTAGTTCAAGCACAAGTAGAACAAGTAAAAATAGAATCACAAGTTAATGCAGAAAAACAAAAATTAGCAAAAATGGCTAAAGATCAAAAAGATAGATTAATTGACCAAGCAAAAATGGCTGAAAAGATTAAAGAAAAACAGGCAGAATTACAAAAAACCAAAAAGGAATATGATGAAATTATGTCACAAATAACTGCAGAAAAAGAGGAGATTATACAATCAGAGAAATTAAAAAAAGAGATCAAAATAATGGAAAATGATCTCAATAAATCAGTCAAAGAGAGGTTAAAAATTTCTAAAATTATCATTAAAGAAAAAAACAATATCAAAAAGAAGTCAAAGCAAGAAAAAATCGAGGTAAAAAAGCAAGAAAACGCTAAAAAGCAAATTATCAAGGAGGAGAAAAAATTTGCAATTCTAGAAAAAAAACGTAAAAAAATAGATGAAAAAATTAAAGAAAAAAATCAAAAATTAAAGGAAAAACAGTCTAAAATTAATAAAGAAATCAGTAAAAAAGATAAAATTCTAAAAAAAGTTAAATCAAAAAAATCAATCAAAAAAACAACTAAATCAACCAGAAAAAAATCTTTAAAATAAAAATTATGCAGTTGTAAGAATTTGTAATTTCTTAGACTGAATCAATTTTAGTATTTTTGGAATAGAGAGATTTTTTCCTATAGGTATATCCCAATTCTCAGAATTATTTTTTATAGCATTCCCACCGACAAAAATTGGAAGTCCGTATTTTTCATTAATTTTCTCAACCATTCTTTTAGCTGATAAAAGATTCTCATCTAAAGTTACAGAGACAAAAACACAGTCAGGTGCGTCATGTTCAATTGATTCCATAATTAGTGAAGATGGAGTAAATGGAGGGAGGTTGTAAACCGTATTTCCTTTTAATGAAAGTTTAGTTTGGAGAATTTTTGTTCCCAATGTATGTTGTTCACCATTAGGCACACAAATTAGGATTTTTTTCTTAGATGGATTTACAGAACTGTGTTCAATTATCATATTCAATAGATCCTCAATTGCATTATAGCAAGTTGTTTGAGTTCCCAAATCAATTTTTTTAGAATTTCCTAATGTTCCAATTTCCCCAATTAGAGGAACCATAACTTCGTCAATGAAGGATTCAAATCCATATATTTTTTCATATGATTCAAGGAAGCAATGAGCAGTTACAAAATCTCCATTTTTAAATGAGGATAACAAATCTGCCTGTAATTTCTCAATCAATTCATTCTGCACTTTAGGTTGAAAATATTTTTGGTTTAAGAAGTAGTCAGAAATTTTTTTAGAATTTCGATAGTCTTCAGGAACATCATTAATAGTTACATCAGATTCTATTCCCAAATATTTGATAATTGTCTGTTTTGAAGTCTTTTTTACAGTATCCCAGTCACTTTTTACAAGATATAGGTATTTTTGCCCACGAATTGATTTTACTCTAAGATATGCCATGATTAAGATATTGTTTTAGTATTTAATCCAATTACGCACCTTAGTGAGTACCAAAGGAAGTTTAAAAGTAGAAATTACTGTACAATAATGGTACATTTCCAAAACAGGTCATTTCAACAATAATATCTTAATAGTACAAGAAATGAGGAAAATACAGAATTATGAGTTATAGAGAAATTGGACATGAACATTTAGAAACTTTAGATGACACACATATTCTATTATTTCACGAAGAACAGAAAAAAGCTGAAGAAATAGAATTTAAATTTATTAAAACAGGTTTAGAGAAAAATCAAACATGTTTTTACACAACAAATAATCCTGACAGATTAAAAGATAAAATGACAGAATTTGGCATTGATGTAAAGAACAATGTTGAAAATAAACTACTAAACATTGTTCAGATTCCAAAAGAATTTGAAGAATATGAAAAAATGATCATGGATAAAGTAAAAGAACTACCGCAGGATGTAAAAATTCGAGTTGTTTCAACACATTATTTTGATTTTAATTCAGAGAAAAAAACAGAATCAATGGAAGAGATTGAACAATGTGTAGATGATAGATTTCATAAAATTCCAGGAAATTTCATCTGTTCATTTCACGTACCAAGTGTAGATAAAGAGTTAGCACCAGAATTTATGAAAAATTTACTAGATTCACATCATGAGATACTATTTTTAACAAAAGAAGATAAAATTGAAAAATTCACATTTGCCTAAGATAATCTTTGAGTAATTTCATCAATTAAGTCATTTACAGCAGAGTAATCTTGATAAAATTTTAGTCCCATATCAGTAGTATCTATATTATTTTCTAGTTTGATCAATCCTTTTTCGCTCATCTCATCAAGATATTTTAAAAGTTTATCATATGATGTATTTGATTTGTGTTGAAGTCTTGTTTTTGAAATTTCAGCATTATCTTGCTTTTCAACCAATATTGCAGAGAGTACATCAAAATAAATCTGCAATTTACTACGCTTATTTTTCAAAGATACTCACAAATTATTAGAAAATAGCCTTAAAAAATGTTGAAAACAAAATAGGGATATGTCAAGATATTTTTAAAAGTAGAAATGAAGTAAAACAGGTTTGCACGCCTGAGAATAACATGTGATGTGGCAACAGCCATATTACAAAAATTCTCCAGTGGCAACACATGTTGCCACTGACATTATTAGTACAAATTTATTCAGAATTAGATTGGGATTTAATTTTTTTTTGAATTTCAATTATACATTGATGACAAATTATGGATTTATCAGACATACTAGATATGACATCATTGTTTTGGAAATCAGAGTCATATGTAATACCTATAACCAATTTATTTGACCATACTTCAAAATCTTGTTTCTTTTTCCCACAAACAAAACAATTCATGAACTTGGTTAATTCATTTACAACTTAAGGTTGACGATAAATGATAAATTTCAAAATTAACACATAACATCTTTACAATGAGGCATTAAAAAAGTCACAATAATAAAACCGCCAAATACGGTGATTCCCAAGGTTAGAGATAGCCCCAGCAGTAAAGTTTTGGTATCACCTAATTTCATGACCATAAGAATTTTTTTAAATTACAATATATCAGGAACATGAAAAATTATCACTAGTGGTAAAAAAATAGATTCAAATTTTTGGAATTAATTAAAGATTCTTGTTCAAACAAGAAACAAGTTCATCACTATAATGACCAAATTGCTCCATACATGAAATTATTAAATTTTCTAATTCACGTTCTTCAGAATATTCCATAGAATATTGAAATGCCACAGTTCCAATTACAATACTTAACAGAGCAAATAAAGGGATTATCAGAATAAATCTCATAAGGATTACATTTTAGATGGAGCAGAAATTCCAAGTAAATCCAAAGATTTTTCCAACGTCAAATTAAAAGAATTAACCAGACATATTCTAGTTGATTTTAAATCATCATTGTTTGAATCCAAAACTTTCACATGTTCATAAAACGAATTAAATGCAACAGCAAGATCATGACAGTATCTAGCAATTACTTTAGGTGCAAAATTATTCACAGCATCACGAACTTGTAAATTGAAAAGACCAATTATTTTCACCAAATCAATTTCAGATTTTTCTTTGAGTAATGAAAAATCAACATCAGTATTAGGTTCGATTCCAGATTTTTCCAAAATTCTTGATGCTCTGGCATATGAATATTGAATATACGGAACAGTATCCCCTTCCAAACTAAGAGATTTTGTTAGATCAAATGTAATTATTTTATCTAAATCTTGTTTAATCATTTCATAACGCAAAGTTCCAATTGAAACAGATTGTGCAATTTGCTCAATTTCAGAATCAGCCATTCCAGAATGTCGTTTTTTTGTTTCCTCAGTTATTTTTTGTTTTAAAAGTTCACAAACAGAATCAGCACTTACATACAATCCTTTTCTACCAGACATCTGAGCTTGTTTACCATCAGTTTCTAATCCGAGTGTTTTTGCAGTATTTGCACTTAATGTTACAGATTCATAGCCAAGATGTACATAACTATTAGGAATAGAATTGAATTTTTCCATTAAAGTAGTGATAATTTTTTGCAATCTCTCTTGACGTGAATCAATAACAGTTACTACTTTTTGTGCAGTAAAATTTTGAGAGGGTTGATTTGAATCATCCAAAGTAGTTTCCCAGAGAGTTTTAGATTCAGGTTGATTTGAGTTGTATTTTTTATAACTAAATGGATCTTGTAATAATCCCAATTTCCAAGCAGCATATGGAATATCCTTGGCAATGTAGGTAGCAGTGCCATTACTTCTAACAATTACTTTATCTTCTTCTTTGCCATCACCACGAATTACCCAACATTGAGCATTTTTACCACTTTTTTCGAATTCTATTAGTCCCATATCCTTGAGTTTTTCAAATATTTTTAGCCACAATCCTGAACGAATTATCTGAGATTCAAAATTTAGACAATCATAAGATACATTGAGATTCCAACATGTTTGTAATTGACCAGACAAAACTTTTCTGGTAATCAAATCACCAAATTTTGCAATTTCAGAATCACCATCTTCTAATTCTTTTAAAGTATTTTTTCTGACTTCTTCAAGAGATGGATCAAGTTCATATTTTTGAGTGGTTTTAACATAAACATCATCACCACAATAGTGATCAAACTTTTTTCCGTTTGGAGGTTCTTCATCAAATCCAAAATGTTTGAAGCCCACAATTATATCGGCAACTTGTAACCCAGAATCATCAATATAATTAAGAACTTTAACTTTGTAATTTGCCTTTTTTAAAATTCTAGAAATAGTGTCACCGACAACAATGTTTCGAATATGACCTATGTGTAATGCTTTGTTAGGATTTACACTAGTATGTTCTACTACAATATCAGAGTTTTTACCAATATCAATATCACCATATGTATCAAAATAAGATTCAGATAAAATTAATTTAGTTAATTTTGGCCAATCAGCAAAAAAGTTTAGATATCCAGATGGATGTCCTTCAGATTTCAAGACAAACACATTAGGACATTGAGAATATTTTTCAGAAATAATTTGAGTGATTTCTTTGGGGCTTTTTTTCAATTCTTTTGCGAGTAAAAATGCAATGTTAGAACTTACATCACCAAATCCAGGCTTTGCAACTTCCACAGAAAAGGAGATATCAGAAATAGAAAGGTCTTGAAGAATTTTTTTTAGATTATTTTCAATTTCATTAATTATAGTTTGAAAGGTCATTATATCTCAGAGAATTTAGGTGCTAATTTATCTAATGCTTCTAAAACACCATCACCACTACTTGCAGATACAGTCATCGTAGCCTCAGAACGTACCAAATCAGAGGCATTGCCTAAGGCGATGCTTGTTTTTGCCACTTTAAACAAAGGAACATCAGTAGCACTATCTCCAATGGCAATAACATCATCTTTGAGTATATTGAATTTCTTCATTAATTCAGTAAAACCAGTTCCTTTGTCTATGCCTCTAGAATTAATATGAATTGCATATTGACTGTCAGAGAGATTAACATCAAGATTATGTTCAGAAAGAATTTTTCTAGCATCGTCTAATTCAAATGTTCTTTCCAAAACAACTTCAGTCAATCTAGGAAATACAGGTTTTTTTTGTACATTATCAATACTGTTTTTAATTAAGTCATAAGCCCTATTGCATTCTTCAATATTTCCCAATAACATATGATCATCAGCATCAAATGCAATACAACCTCCATTTTCACCAACAGCAATTTTTTTAGTTCCACCAAACACGGAAAGCAAGTATGCCTCAACTGAAGATCTACCAGTAACGTAGATCACATCATGTCCCATGTTAGTTAGTCTTCGAAGTGATTCCAAAGCATCAAGATGAATTCTACCTCCACCATTTTCCGTGATTGTTCCATCAATATCCACTGCAAAAGTTTTCTTTTTCATAAATTGAATTTTTTTTTTGGTAAATAATAAGTTGCTTAGTATATTTGAATAATGAATAGGAGTATAGAGAATAAAAATAGGATTTCATACTAAAATATTCAAATTTCTAATCAAAATTGTATAATAAACAACAATACATAAGGTTAAGTTCATACAATTAATCAAATATTCACTTGGCCAGTTTTAAGAAAATTACAAGTGATCAAATGAATCAAACACAAAAAAAGATTCGAGACAACGTTTCAAGTATGTTAGATTTTCTCAATCAATGTTTAGGAGAACCAAATAATCCAAATGTAGAATTATCAGAAATCTATATCAATGAAATGTATTCAATATTTGCCAATGCCATAGAAGAATATGGGAAATTAATCTATATGAAATCATTGACTTTAGAGTCAGATAACAAGTATGAAGTCAATTACAGGCATAAATTTCGAGATCATACGACAAAATATCATCTCGCATTAACAGAATTACCAAAATCAATTAATGATTTGTTTGAGGCAGGATTTACCAAAATGCCAATGAATATTTTAAATGTGGATCTAGATGATGAAGGCAGTCCAACATGGATTACATTTGATGTAGATATGAATACATTAAGAAAATGTGTTTCTGATTTTAGAAATCACATAATTGAATAAAAAATTAATTCATCAAAATTTTAACAGATAATTTTTTAGACAATACCACACCAACAACTCCCATAACAATCGCAGGAACCAAAGTATAGAGTAAAACAGTTTGAATCAATTCAAAATAAACAAAATAAATTAGACTAGGAGATACTAACTTACCCAACAAGATTTCATTGTAAGTGTACATAATGTACGGATAATATACCATATAGAAAACAGAGCCCACTAAACCACCAACAAAAAACATACTTATTTTTGAACGGTTTAATTTCAGAAAAATATCAGCAATAACAAAGGGGATTAGATTTAATGAATAAAATAGGACAGTATCAAACATTGCAAAGTTTGGAACAATTGCAGTGGAACTATAAATTAGTAAAAATAAACCTCCCAGAATACTCATAATTCCAAATTGATAATTAGATAATCGAAAAATCAAAGTTAAAGAAAAAGAAATTAAAAAAGGATATGCTAAGGATGCAATAATAAATGCAATAGTAGGTTCTGGATTAAATTCAAAATAATCAGTGCTAGAAAAAGGTAGAGATAAAGAGGAAATGATTCCTGAAGCAGATAACCAAACAGGAATAACAGCTAAAATTAGTAAAAATTTTGAAATAGATTTTGAATCATTGAATTTCAGATATCTTGAAATTCCAATTAATCCCCCGACGCTACACAAAAACATTCCTACAATCAAAGTAAAATGGGGTGGACTGAGTAATCCATCCAAACCAAAATAAGAATGCCAAACAAAATCTAGAGGACCAGCACCAGTCAACAACCCTATTCCAATTAACTTAATTTTTAATGATAAAAAATATGAATCTCTAAACTGTTGTAAATTTTTCCAACCAACAAAAGTTAACACAACTCCAATTAATGAAATTGCAACACCAGCATACATTAATGCATGAGGAGGAGAAAAAAAAGTTTCAGGTTTACTAAGTAAGTGATTTGTAATATCCCAACTACCTCCGACAGTAACTAAAAGAATTCCAAGACTAGTCAAAATACTTCCAAATAGAAATATGCCCTGTGAATAATGTTGTAGAAAATTTCCTGAAACTTCTGATTTTGAAATAGTCATATCTCTACTAGTCAATCATAAAATATTAGGGATTTACAGTTACCGAATATACTAAAACATGTTCATTTTGATGATCTAGAACACCAGAAAAAGGATAATGAGAAACATCGCTAGAATGAGGGATGCCTATAGATTTTACATATACATTAAAAATTCCAGAATTTTTTGGAGTTACAACAATATCAAAATGAGTTTCAACATCAGGTTTCAACGGTCTACTCATTGCTTCAATTAAAGGATATTTGGCGAAAGTAGTATCCACACCCCCACTATAACTAGAACCAATTTCATCATCTACATCAATGTAAGAAGGTGAAAGAGAAAAATCATATGTAGCAATTTTTACAACATCATCGATTTCAGTAAGATCAGGAAACCCCACAGATACAATATGAATATCTGCATAATCGCCAATATTTTTTGAGACAATGTCAAGACGGAATGAATCACCCAATTTGATTTCAGTTTCAGACAATATTGCTTCAAAAATTGGTTGAGGAATCAATTGTTCAGTCATCAAAAATTCAGAAGGAAGTATAAACACAGTTAGTAGAAAATACACAAATAGTAAAACAAACCCTGCAGAATAAATTAAAATTTTCTTCACATAAATTCAAATTCAAACACTATTAAAAAATGAAACAGATTGAACCAAGTTAGTAATTTTAATGGTTAAAAATTAAATCTAAAATGATTTCTACAAAAAAGATTGTAAAGTGTACGGTTTTATTTGAAAAGAATAAAGAAAAAATGAACTGTATTGGGAATTCCTGAAAAAATTAAAGCCATTCAAGATGAAATGGCAAAAACTCAGATCAATAAAGCTACAGAACATCACATAGGATTACTAAAGGCTAAAATTGCAAAATTAAAGAGAGAGCAAGAAGCTGATATTACCAAAAAATCAGGAATGAAGCAAGACGGTTTTGATGTCAGGCGTTCAGGAGATGCAACAGTAGTATTTATCGGATTACCAAGTGTTGGAAAATCAACATTACTAAATAAAATGACAAGTGCCAAATCAACTGTCGGTGCATTTCAATTCACCACGTTAACAGTAGTTCCAGGAATGATGGAATACAGAGGTGCAAAAATTCAGGTTTTAGATCTTCCAGGAATTATCAAAGGAGCATCAACGGGTAAGGGATTAGGAAAAAGAATCCTTTCAGTTGCAAGAACTGCAGATTTAGTATTATTAGTTTTAGATGTATTTCAACCATATCACGAAGATGTTCTAACTAATGAATTAGGAAATATAGGAATTAGATTAAATCAATTACCACCAAATATTACAATAGAGAAAGCATCAATGGGAGGAATTGCAATTGCTCAACAAGCAAAGTTAACAAAAATTACAGAAAAACATCTTAAAGATATTTTGCACCTTTATGGAATTGTAAGTGCAAGAGTTGTAGTACGTGAAGATTTAACATCAGAACAGTTAGCAGATCACATTGCAGGTAACATTAGTTATTCTAAAGCCATCACAGTTCTAAATAAAATTGATTTAGTAGATGAAGAATTTCTAAAAGATCTAAAAACAAAAATAAAATCAGACGTCATAGAGGTTTCTGCAAACGCAGATTTGAACATAGAAGAATTAAAAGAAAAAATTTATGAAAAATTGAAATTCATTAGAATATACATGCGTCCAAAAGGAGGAGAAACTGATTTCAAAGAACCGTTTATTGCAAGAGAAGGAGACACAGTAGAAGATATTTGTAATAAGCTTCACAGAAGATTAAGAAGAGAATTCAGATATGGATTAGTCTGGGGTAAAAGTGTAAAGTTTGGAGGACAAAGAGTAGGATTAACTCACATAATGCAAGATGAGGATGTATTAACAATAATCAAAATTAAAGGTGTAAGTTCTCAATAAAAAATAAAATTAGATCAAATAAAATAAAAATAATTTACTAAAAATTAGAAAAAATCAGATTAAAGATCAATTACATGCAGAGTAATGATCAATTACATGCTCAAAAATTTCAAGAATAGACAAAAAATGAAAAAATAAATTGAAAATGAATTAAATAAAAAAATAAGCATAGAAAATATCGATCAGTAGTTTTTTCCAATGATCAAATTACTTCAATAATTGTAATCAAATTGTGTAAATTTTTTTAGTTTAACCACTGAAAAACAATGAAAATATCGATTTTAGCATGGCTACAAAAAGAAAAGCTGCAACTAAACGTAGATCAACTACAAAAGCAGCCCCAAAAAGAAAAGCTACTAGAAAAACTGCAACTAGAAAAGCAGCTCCAAAGAGAAAAGCAGCAGCAAAACGCAAAGCAGCTCCAAAGAGAAAAGCAGCTCCAAAGAGAAAAGCAGCAGCAAAACGCAAAGCAGCTCCAAAGAGAAAAACTGCAGCAAAACGCAAAGCAGCTCCAAAGAGAAAAGCAGCAGCAAAACGCAAAGCAGCTCCAAAGAGAAAAACTGCAGCAAAGAAAGCAGCTCCAAAGAGAAAAGCAGCTCCAAAGAGAAAAGCAGCAGCAAAACGCAAAGCAGCTCCAAAGAGAAAAGCAGCTCCAAAGAGAAAAGCAGCAACTAGAAAAGCAGCTCCAAAGAGAAAAGCAGCAGCAAAACGCAAAGCAGCTCCAAAGAGAAAAGCAGCAAAAAGACGATAATCTCGTTTGCAAATTAACAATCGTCATACAGACGACGAATTGTTTTCATTTTTCTAATTCATTTAGTGAAAACTATCAATTGAAAAATAAAATTGAAAAATAAAATTGAAAAATAAAATTGAAAAATAAAATTGAAAAATAAAATTGAAAAATAAAATTGAAAAATAAAATTGAAATTAATACAAATAACTCATTAATTTAATTTGTTCTTCAGTACTAATGATTTCTTTGGTAGTCAAAATTTCCAAGAGTTCTTTAAAGATAGCTTTTTGTTCAGATGACATTCCACCAGATGGACCTTTTTCTCCAGGTGGACCAGGTGGACCTCTTGGGCCAGCAGGACCAACAGGACCTTGACCTCCTATCGGACCAGTTTCACCAATAGAACCTATTGGACCAGTAGGACCACGTTCACCTTGTGGACCTTGAATTCCTTGTGGACCTTGTGGACCTTTTTCTCCAGATGGACCAGTAGTTCCACGTTCACCTTGTGTTCCTTGTGGACCTTGTGGACCTTTGTCACCAGGTGGACCAGTTGCACCAGTAGTTCCTTTTTCACCAATTGGGCCTAGTGGACCTTTTTCTCCTTTTTCTCCTTGTGGACCAGGAACTCCAGTTAATCCTTTAGCTCCAGCAGGACCTTGTGGACCTTGTGGACCTTTGTCACCAGTGGGACCTTCGGGACCTTTACTACCTTTGTCACCAAGAGGGCCAGGTGGGCCAATAGTTCCTTTGTCACCAAGAGGGCCGGCAGGTCCAGTAATTCCTTTAGATCCGGCAGGTCCAGGTGGGCCAATAGGACCTTTGTCACCGGCAGGTCCAGTAACTCCTTTTTCTCCAAGAGGACCAGGAGTACCTTGAATTCCTTTTTCTCCTTGAACACCAGAAGTTCCAGTTGGACCTTTTTCTCCAGGGACACCAACAGGTCCAGTTAATCCTTTGTCACCAGGTGGACCTTGTGGACCTTTGTCACCTTTGTCACCAGGGACACCACGAATTCCAGAAGTTCCTTTGTCACCAGGCAATCCAGTTGGGCCTTTTTCTCCATTGGGTCCAGTTGGGCCTTTTAATCCAGTTGAACCTTTGTCACCGGCAGGTCCAGTCGGGCCTTTGTCACCTTTGTCACCAGGTGAACCAGTAACTCCTTTGTCACCTTTGTCACCTTTGTCACCAGTGATACCTTTTTGACCAGAAAGTCCTTTGTCACCAGAAAGTCCTTTGTCACCAGTTGAGCCTTTGTCACCAGTTGCACCAGTTGGGCCTTTGTCACCTTTGTTACCAGTTGGACCAGTTGGGCCTTTGTCACCTTTGTCACCAGGTGAACCAGATTGACCTTTGTCACCAGTTGCACCAGTTGCACCAGTTTCACCTTTGTCACCAGTTACACCACGAACACCTCGTACACCTAAATTATCAGAATTTGTAATATTTTTTGAGGAACGTTTAGTTTTTACAGTTTTCTCAGGAGCTTTCTCAGGAGCTTTCTCAGGAGCTTTCTCAGGAGCTTTCTCAGGAGCAGTAATAGTTTCAGAAGATTTTCTTAAAGTTACATCAAAAACAGAATATACTGAAGAAAATAAATCACTTACAATAACCCAAACAACATTCAGATTATCAACAGAGGATGGAAGAGGGTTTTTAGAATCACCTAAGATTTCTGAAAAAATACCATCTTTTACTTTTAAATGAAAATTTCCCTTCCACAAAGGAGTGAATTTTTTGGCACGAATGTCATTGTCAGATGGTTTTACATCAATAATTGAAATTTGAGCCTCATAGACACCAGATTGCTTAAAAGGCGCCTGCCCTTGAATTTCTATACGAGGTTGAGAAGACACATCCGTTTGTTAATATTTGAAGTATTTCAGGATTTGGATCGCCGCATTTGAATAAACCCGAAAATATAAGAAAATATACGATTAAGATGGTATTTATCTAGAGAAAAATGGAAAGTGAATAAGTTGTTTGGTAAGAAAAATAAAAAAGCAGAAAAGAAATCAGATGATGAAGAATCAAAAAAAATAGTTACAAAGGAAACTAGTTTAGTAGATCCAAGTTACAATATTAAAAAATTATTTAAAAAAGGAATAAACTTGATGGCAGATGAAAAATTAGATGATGCCGTAGAAATATTTCAACAAGCATTAAGAATTGAACCAGACAATGTAGAAATTTTAATGAAATTAGGATATGCAGAATTCCATTTAGATAATCACAATGATGCATTAAAAGTATATGATAAAGTTCTGGAAATAGATGTAACAAATCCAGAAGCATGGAATCTCAAAGGATTAGTTCACTACGAACAAAAAAAATATGCTCAAGCTTTAGATGCAGTTAACAAAGCAATTGAATCAGATAAAACATACGGAATGGCATGGTATAACAAAGCATGTTTCTTATCATTGTTAAATCAAGTACCAGAATCATTACAAGCATTAAAACATTCAATAGAAATTGATGTAAAAAATGCAAGAAAATCAATTAGGGATAAAGACTTTGCAAATGTAAGAATTGAAGAAGGTTTCAAAAGAATTCAAGAAGTAGTAGTTTTAGAATCAGTTAGACAAGGATATCATACGCTCGGTGCAATTGTATGGACAACATTTCTAGACAAAGCAGATGCAGAATTATCTTTAAGGAAATTATTAGAAAAAGGATTGATTGTTCAAAATGAAAAACGTGATGGACTAAGTAAAATTCCAATTTATGATCTTGCAGACAATATTGCAGAAAAAATTGGTAAAGAGAAAATCGGATTATTTGGAATTACAAAAAAGAAGTTACCAAAACCAGTTAAAAATTTGAAAGCAATGAGTCAAGCCATACAATCTGCAAAAGAAGCAATTGAAGAAGGCGATGTGGAAAAAACTATTCGAATTTTTGAAGAGTTTATTGATCCAACAAAATCAGGAGAACAAATGATTGAAAACTTCTTTGAAGAACATAGAGAAATAAGATTATGGAAAATAAGATTAAACGACAGAGGAGAAGATTACATTATCGACAATAAAGATAAGATGTTAGAAGTTTTAGACAATATTGAAGTTACAATTACTAAAAAACTTAGAGACGAAATAGCATAGATTATTCTGCAGATAAATCCCAATAATTTGCATCTTCTTGTTTAACAGTGGGTTTTTGAAGATTTTTCCATTCCTTAAAGGAGCGAACATATAATTTTGCATTTGGTAGTTCTGCAGATTTAAGAGCATAATATGCCAAACCAGATAATGTACCAACACTACCACAATAAGTAATTATTTCTGAATCTCCTGAAACACCTCGATTACCTAACAATCTTTTCATATCTTCTTTTGAACGAAGAATTTTATCATCACTTGCAAGAGTACGATAAGGAAGACTAATTGCACCAGGAATATGTTGTTCCAAATAGTTTAATCGTTCTCGATTATCAATCAAAATTACATCATCTCGAGTTTTTGCAGATTCTAAATAATCAGATGTTGCCAAAATATCAGATTGTAGATTCATTGAATGATCTTTTTTAGAAACATCAGGAACTTTTGAATCATTTTCTAATCCTAATGATTTCCAATTACCATATGTGGTTTCAAGTAAAGTAACGTTTGAATGACCAATCCATTCCAATGTCCAAGCCACTCTAGATGCCAATGCACCAAAAGTGTCATCATAAACAACTACAGGAGTTTCATCATCAATGCCCATTGAATTTACAAGTTTCAAAACATTTTCAGGACTATCATCAGATAGTAATGTTGCCAAAGGTAAATTTACAGAGTTAGGAATATGATCTTGTTTGTAATCACCCTCACGTCTCACATCTATTACTCGTATACTATTATCACGAATTTCTGAACGAACCGAATCAATGTCAGAAGTAATTTTAACTGATTGAGTCAAGCAGCACATTCACCTTTACCAGTTTTTGTGTGATAACTAGTATCGCTACCATAATCAAGATAGAAATCAGGATCATCATCTATACTTGGAGGAACAATTAGAGGCTCCAAGATTTTTTTAATATCATTAATGGATTTAACAGCAGAATCTTCACTGTCATTTACAATTCTATGAATCCAAGATTTCAATGTATCATCAGATTTTTTATTTTCTTTAAACAATTCAATTATTTTTAAAATTACTGGAATCACTCTTTTTGCAGGAACTCTAAGACATGTTTGACCCAACATAGTCTCGCCATCAAATCTACCACCAAGAGACATTTGGTAATTTGCATACATATCTTTACCATTACGTCCACCTCCTCCAAAGAAACCAATGGTTGCAATTCCATGTTGTCCACAGGAGTTTGGACATCCACTGATCTTAATTGAAGAATCTGTTAAATCATCATCTTCATCAAGTTTCAATTCTAAGAATTTTCTTTGAATTTCTTTTGCCAATCTATGAGAATTGGTTAATGCTAAATTACAAGAAGTAGTTCCAGAACAACCTACAGGTGTAGTCATAGTCAAGGCGCCAGATTTTGCAAGTCCTGATTGCAATAATTTAGAATATAATGGAATCAAGTCATCCTCATGAACATATCTTAATGCGACATTTTGTACAAATCCAGTTCTAGCTTTACCTTCAGAAGAAAAGTCACGAATAACATCAGCTAATGCAGATAATTGGTTAGAAGTAATATCTCCAGCTTCTAAAGTAATAAACACAGAACGATAGTCAGATTGCTTTTGTTTTACAGTATTGGTTTTTAGCCATCTTGCATAACCATCAGGGGCAGATCCACCAGTTTCATCACTAATTTTTAATGGTCGGGTAATTTTGTCGGGAGTAGTATCAACTTTTAATCTAGTAACTACAGATTGCGTAGCTCTAACAATTGCTCTTTCTTTCAATACAAGGTTTTGGAATTTTTCCCAACCCATGTCATTTACAAGATAACGCATTCTGTTTCTAGCAAGATTTTTTCTATCTCCCAATCTATCAAATATTCTCATGACAGCAATAGAAGTATAAAGTAAATCTTCTTCAGGAGTAAAGTCTTCTAATTGATGTCCAACAAATGATTTGTTACCCAATCCACCACCTAGGAAAATTTTAAAACCTTTTTGGTCAGAACCATCAACTTGGCGAATTTCAGGAATTAAACCAACATCAACCATTCTAACCATCCCATGTTTTTCACAGCAAGTGAAATTAAATTTGAATTTACGGGGAAGACTTTGAGCCATAGGATTACGTAAGAAAAATTTAGCAGTTGCTAAAGCATAAGGAGTTGAATCAAATTTTTCGTCACTACAAACACCAGAAAGAGGACTACACATTACATTTCTAACAGAATTACCACATGCTTCTCTAGAAGTTAAACCAACTTCTGCAAGTGATCTAAAAATTTCAGAGACATCTTCTAAAATTACCCAGTGTAATTGGATATTTTCACGAGTTGAAAAATGAGCACTTCCTATAGAATATTGTTCACTAAGTTTAGATAATTTTTCAAATTGTTTTGGATAAATTTCACCAGCAGGTAATTTAACACGAACCATTGCATAATCACTAGTCATTCTGGTTCCATATGCACCATGTTGTAATCTGAATCGTCTAAAACTAGCTTCATCGTATTTACCTTGGCGATATAATTTTACAGTTTCAGCAAAATTATCAGCTTCATCAACCCTAGCCCAATTAATTTTAGGGGAGACAGAATCAACTTTAGAATGAGTCAAATCAGATATAGTCAATACAATAAAATTCAATGGGGTTTGGTTATAAATTTTTGATATTGGTATGTTTTAGTATAAAATTTCAAGAAACAAACAAAATTTTCCGGTTTATTCATTGAAAAAACAGGTTAGTATAACCTAATTTGTACGTGCGAATGTATTTATGGATAAAAGAGAGAATATCACTATGCAAGAAGCTACAGTTGCAGAGCAATCATCAAAAATATTTACAGACGTTCGGGAAGTAGAAATCACACGTGCAATTGCAAATGAATTTCATGATGTGTTAATTGACAGAGCAGAGTCAGATGTAATCATAATCGGTGCAGGTCCTGCAGGATTAACTGCTAGTAGAGAATTATCAAATTTAGGTTACAAAGTTTTAGTCATTGAACAAAATAACTATCTGGGAGGAGGTTATTGGTTAGGAGGATACATGATGAATCCAGTTACAGTAAGAGAGCCAGCTCAAAAAATATGGGATGAGTTAGGAGTTCCATACAAAAAAGTTCAAGACGGGTTATACTTAACACCAGGACCACATGCAGTATCAAAATTAATTGCAGGTGCATGTGATGCAGGAGTTAAATTCCTTCAATTAACAAAATTCGACGATCTAGTATTAAAAAATGGAAGAGTTGCAGGCATTGTTGTTAACTGGATGCCAGTATCAGCATTGCCACGAAACATTACTTGTGTAGATCCAGTTGCATTTGAAGCTAAAATAATCATAGATGCATCAGGTCACGATTCTGTTGGAGTAAAAAGATTAGTAGATAGAGGACTTGCAGAATGGAAAGGAATGGAACCAATGTATGTTAACGATGGAGAAGAGCATGTTGTTCACAAAACAGGTGAAGTATATCCAGGTTTAATTGCAGCAGGAATGTCAGTTACTGAAACTCATGGTTTAGCAAGAATGGGACCAACATTTGGTTCAATGTTGTATTCTGGAAAAAGAGCAGCAGAGATTGCAGCAGAAAAAATCAAAGAGTTAGAAAGATAAATAATTTAAATTCCCAGAATATTCAGTGAAAATTTCAAAAATTATATTATATAATGAACCATCTGTTTCAAAATTAGATTTAAAAAATATTCAAAAATTCATTATGCAAACATTTGGAATTAACAGTGAGATTAGAGAAAATATTTTTAAAAAATTAAATGAAAAAGAATATGAAAAAATTGCAAATACAAGAGTATTTGATTTAAAAAAACCATTTCAAAAACATAAGCCATCATTTAAGGAAATTTCAATGGAATCAGAAAATTTAGACATGTCTAGAGAAAAAGAGATTCCCATTTACGATGGAATTGAAATGAATAAAGTTATTGAAGAAATCACACCAGTAGCAGAAAATATCGAAAATATGCTTCACATAATTTTTACAAATAAATTAACAGGTACATTTGATTTTGATGATTACAAATACCATGCAAGAGCATGGGTAGGCTCAAATCCAATAATTATCTCAACTACTGGAATCATTGAAGCTCCAGCAAAACCCAAGCAATACTACATGGATCTAGTGACAAATTTTTCAAATGAATTAGAGGAAACAATTAGAGAAAAATACAAAGGAGAATTTTTAGAATATGACGATGACAGATTACCGGAAATTATTGAAGGATATCTACTACAATCAATCATGTATTATGAAACAGGGGATGCTTTTTGTAATGATGCTCAATGTAGGTTGTTTAATGCACATTGGCAAAAAGATCTATTCATTTCACAGATCAAAAATCAATCATTATGTAATCAACATTCAAAGATTCTAAATGAAATGAAAAATAGTACATGATAGAATGAGATATTGACTTAAATTAATGAAATAAAAACATCATTCACTATGATGGCAGCAGATGCAGGTGCAGCAGTTTTAGAAACTAATAATGATGGACCAAAGATCCCTGACAAAAAGAAAACAAAATTTGATGTCATAATTATTGGAGCAGGACCATCAGGATATACGGCAGGAATTTATTGTTCAAGAGCAGGATATGACACATTAATTTTATCAGGAATTTTGCCTGGAGGTCAACTAGTCAATACCACAGAAGTAGAAAATTATCCAGGATTTGAAAACGGCATAATGGGTCCAGATCTAATGATAGATATGAGAAAACAATCTCAAAGAATGGGTACCACCATAATTGATGATATTGCAGTAGATGTAGATTTTAGACGTGCACCGTACAAAGTTTTAACAGGTTCAGAAGAATATGAGAGTAAGGCCGTAATTATTGCAACAGGGGCAAATCCTAAAAAAATGGGTATTACAGGTGAAGAAGAATTTTCAGGTAAAGGAGTATCATATTGTGCAACATGTGATGGTCCATTCTTTAGAAATTTGGAATTAATTGTTGTAGGTGGAGGAGATTCTGCAATTGAAGAGGCAACATTTCTTACAAAATTTGCAACTAGAGTGCACGTGGTACACAGAAGGGACGAATTAAGAGCAAGTAAGGTTATGCAAGAAAGAGCTATGAATAATGAAAAAATACAATTCCATTGGGATTCAGAAGTGGTAGAGATTAACGGGGATGAAAAGATGCAACAAGCTGTTTTGAAAAATCTAAAAACAAATGAACAAAAAACTATCAAAGTAGGAGGATTGTTTGTTGCTATTGGGCATCAACCAAATACAGAATTATTTAAAAATCAAATCGATTTGGATGATGAAGGATACATTGTTTTAAAAAATAAAACACATACAAACATGGAAGGAGTTTTTGCAGCAGGAGATGTACATGATAGAAGTTACAGACAAGCAATTACAGCTGCAGGATATGGATGTATGGCAGCAATTGATGTAGATAAATTCCTTACAGAAAATGCAGACAAATAAAAATGCCAAATGCAATAAATGTTTGAAGAAATTTTATCAAAAAGATATTTACACAATTCAACAATTTCAATACAAAAAAGAACCAAATTATCAATGGACATTAAAATTTTTTAATAAATTAAAAATTGGAGAATGGGATTCATTTTGTGAGAAATGTCTTAAAGAATATTCAGATCAATTAGATAAAGCATGGAATAGTCAGAAAAGTCAAGTTCTTTAATACAAAAATTAAGTAAAATATATGAATTCAGAATCTAATGAAATTAAAAATAAAGTAAAAGAAAATAGTGAAAAACTTATGAAATTAGGTTCAATTTTAGCAAAAAATCAATTCAGCTACAAAATTGAAGAAAAAAAATCTAAAGAATATTGGCAAAATAGAATTGAAGATCTACAAAAATATAATGAATCATCCATAGCATATTACAATCAAGTTCAAAATATGATGAACCTGATTGATAAAGAAAAAGGAGACAGATTTCTATTACAAATAAGTAAATTCCACCAATTAGGAACAGAATTAAAAAAAATAATGCAAGAAATTGAAGAAACACCATCCATAATAAATTCAAAAGATAAACAACAAAGTCAATGGAGTAAAAATGTCAAAGAAAAACTAATAGAAATTAGTACTAATTGTTTAGAACATGAGAAGACTATGAATTTAAATTTTAGAAAATTTTATGATGAAGAAGTAAAAAGAATCTTAGAATAAAAAAAATTATTTCAATTTTTTAATTTTGAGGGTGGTAACTGAACCATCCTTATTCAAATTTAATAATTCATGACCATTTCGTGTAACCCATCTAGAAATATCTTCTTCAGCATCAGGATCATCGGCGGAGACATTTATGATTTCACCAACTTGCATTTTTTCAAGTTCAATTTTTGTTCTAAATACAGGTTCTGGACAAAATAATCCAGTTGCATCTAATTTTTTTTCATCAGACTCTGACATTCAATATCCAAAACAAATTTGTCATATTAAAGTTTAAGTAAAAAATTAAAAATATTTTATCAGTTAAGGTGTTAAAAATAGAAACAAGAGTAATTATCTAAAAAGGTCTTCATTTTCAGGTCGAATTAAATCCTGAATACTGTGTTTGTCAGAATTAAAAGAATAATTACGAATTATCACTACAGGACACTTAGTTGTTTTTCCCATAACTAATTCTGCAGCTGAAGAAAGTTCATCAGCAATAGCTATTGCAGTAACACGCAACATGCGATTAAAAGAATCAAAAGTTCCAGAATAATCAAGAATAGGTTGCAAACCAGAAATACCTATTGCACAATTTGTCTGACCCATTCTAAAAGGTCGTCCAAAAGTATCAGAAATTATTATGGCAACAGTTTTACCCGTTTTGTTAAAAATTTCTTTTCTTAATTGTTCTGCAGATTCATCTGAATTTAATGGGAGTAATGTAGCAAACCCATTAACAACATTACTTTCATCAATTCCAGAATTTGCACAGATAAACCCATTTTTAGTTTCGGTTATAATTAAGCCATTTTTCATTCGTACTATTCTTTTAGATTCTGATAAAACCAATTCTACAACGCGTGGATCTTTTTTGTATTGCGAACTGATTCCTTCAGATAATAATGATGGATTAACTGTAGATAATTCAACTAATCTTCCTTCCTGTTTAGAGATAATTTTTTGAGCAATTACAAGAATATCACCATCACAAACATCAGCAGAGTTTAAAATAATTTCAGCAAGATCATCACCAGAAATAATTTCTTTATCAATATGAATGGGATTTATTTTCAATTATTGTTCATAAAACAAAGAAGTAAAAAATTGTTTAGACAGTAGTTTCTAATTCTAATTTGAAATGCTTGTTAATTATATCTAAAATTTTGGACAAATCTTTTTCTTCAAGTGTAGTAGTAGCCAAATCTTTCACCAAGTCTTGAGCACGATATGCAATTCCAAGCCCAGAAACATCAAATAGTTTAATGTCATTTGCACCGTCAACTACACAAACAATATTTTCTTTCTTTTCACCCCATTCTTCAATTTTTATTTTTGCAGACTTTGATTTATCAGAATCAACATTAATTTTTACGCCATCTAATTTCCCATCTTTAAAAATCAAATCATTACAAAAAACATGGTCCAACCCCAATTCTTTTTGTAATCGGTCCATCATCAATGTGAAACCTCCAGAAACTGCCATGATTTTCCAACCTGCAGATTTTAAAATTCGGCATGCTTCTTTAGCACCAGTCATAATAGGCAAGTTATCAGCAACTTCCTGACATACTTTTTCGTCTAATCCTTTTAATGCAGCAACTCTAGTTCGAAGTCCTTCTTCCCAATTAATTTTACCTTGAATTCCTTGTTTAGTAATTTCCCAAATCTCATCTTCTTTGTTTAATTTTTCTGCAAGAATTGGAAGGTATTCTTCGTCCAATAGTACACCCTCAACATCAAAAATTATTAGCAATGGATTTCTAAATTTTGAAAAAAAATCTAATAATATTAAAGTAGTGGCATCTTAATTTGAAATTTTCAAATTCACAGTATTAAACTATAAAAAAATATTCAAAAACGGTAATAATAAATCACGGAATGATTTCATAATGGTATGGTAGAAGAACTTGAACGAAAATATGATGTAAAGATCTTATCAACTGAAGATAAAGTAAAATTCCCAGATGAATTAAAGGCAAAATTAAAAGAATCAGGTATGATGGATGACAAAGGTAAATTAAAACTCAAAGGAGTTAGTCCAAAAATGCTCAAAAGAATGAAACAGGAGTTTGTAGAATGTCCGGTTTTAAAAGAAGATATTCAATTTGTACAATGTTTCATATGTCCTAATTTTCAAAGTAGAGTTATGGGAGAAGTCTTCTGTAAAGGCGACCCGCTCAAATAACTGTAGAACTTTAACATATCACGAAAGGCTCATTAATTAAATTAATTCTTAAAAATTAGATTTGGGTAAACAAGACGTAGGAATAACAGTCTCAAAAGAAGAGGATTTTAGTGAATGGTATACACAAGTAGTTTTAAAGGCAAAACTTGCAGATTATGCACCGGTAAAGGGATTAATTGTTCTAAGACCAGATGGATACTCAATTTGGGAATCATTAAGAAGTACATTTGATAAAAAATTTGCACGTAACGGAATTAGAAATGGATTTTTACCAATTTTAATCCCAGAATCACTGTTAGGAAAAGAACAAAAACATTTTGCAGGGTTTAATCCAGAAGTTTTTTGGGTTACTCATTCAGGAACAAATGAAGTTGGAGATAGATTGGCATTAAGACCTACATCAGAAACATTAGCGTATACACTATATTCAAAATGGATTCAAAGTTGGAGAGATTTACCATTAAAAATTAATTTTTGGAATACAGCATTAAGGGCAGAAATTAAAGCAACCAAACCATTTCTTAGAACATCTGAATTTCTTTGGCAAGAAGGACACACAGTGCATTCAACAAAAGAAGAAGCTGAAAAAGAAGTAATCAAAATCCTAGATATTTACAAAAATACAGTTGAAGAAGAATTAGCAATTCCAGTCACAACAGGTAAAAAAAGTGAAAAAGAAAAATTTGTGGGTGCAGAATATACAACAACAATGGAATCAATAATGCCAGATGGAAAAGCACTGCAAATGGGAACCTCACATTTCTTAGCACAAAATTTTTCAAAACCATTTGAAGTTAAATTTGCTGACAAAGATAACGTAGAACATTTCGCATGGCAAACTTCATGGGGAGTTTCATGGAGATTAATCGGAGCAATGATAATGGCACATGGGGATGATAAAGGATTAGTTTTACCACCAAAAGTTGCACCAATGCAAGTAGTGATTGTACCAATTTACAAAAATGATAACGACAAAGAAAATGTCATAACAAAAGTAAACGAAATTGCAAATATTCTAGAATTAAAAAATATCAGGATCCATATTGATTCCAGAGAAGAACTTACACCAGGTTACAAATTTAATGACTGGGAATTAAAAGGAGTTCCACTCAGAATAGAAATTGGGCCAAAAGATATTGAAAATCAGAGTATGGTTCTTGCCAAGAGATACAATCTTGAAAAAATGAAAATGGGGTTAGATGAAGTAGAAAAAATTGTCACAATTTTGGATGAAATACAAACAGAGATGTTAAAAAAGGCCAAAACAGAAGCTGCAGGCAATACAATAGATATTGAAAATTATGATGAATTTAAAATGAAAATGGAAAAAGGTGGTTTCTTTAATTCTCCATGGTGTGGAAAATTGGATTGTGAAGAAAAAATCAAGGAAGAAACAGGTGCAGAAATAAGAGTAATTCCATTTAATAGTGAAAATACTTCTAAAAAGTGCATTTATTGTAAACAACAAAGTACATCTGTTCCAATTTTTGCCAGAGGGTACTAGGAAGTTTATTACCGCAACACAATAATACAAAAAATATTTTTTTTAGATAATGACAGTTAACCCAGAATTACAAAAAAATAACGAATTATTACAGCAATTTAAAGAAACAAGAAACAGGACATTAGAATTAGTAAAAAATTTAGAAAAAGATGATTTTGTTGTTCAAACTGCAGCATATATGAGCCCACCAAAATGGCATATTGGTCATGTCAGTTGGATTTATGAGGCCATAATTAGCAAAATAGATAAAAATTATCAATTTCATTCAAAGGAATTATCAGAATATCTGAATTCATATTATCAACAATTTGGTGCCCCTCACGACAAAGGACTTAGAGGCATCATATCAAGACCAACAATAAATGAAATTTTCCAATATTTCAATACAATCAATCAAAAAGTTGAAAAATTTATTCAAACTCACGAATTAAATGAACAAGAAAAAAAATTAATCGTTACAGGATTTCATCATGAATGTCAACATCAAGAATTACTTGTATACGATTTGCAACATCTTCTTGCTGAACAATATTTACCAGTAAGAAAAAATAAAATCAGCATTCAAGAAAACAAAGAAAAGGAATTTGTTAAAATAAAAGGAGGAATATTTGAAATGGGTTATAATGGTAATGGATTTTCTTATGATATCGAATTACCAGAACATAAAACATATCTTGAAGATTACAAGATAGGAATTTTTCCAGTTACAAATAGAGAATATTTAGAATTCATGAATGATGGAGGGTATGAAACTTACAAACACTGGTTATCAGACGGATGGGAGAAAGTCAAATCAAATGATTGGAAATCTCCAATGTATTGGGAAGAAATTGATGAAGAATGGTATGTGAGAGACTTTTTAGGAATTAGAAAAATTAATCCAAATGAACCAGTATGTCATGTTAGTTACTATGAAGCTGATGCATATTGTAAATGGGCAGGAAAAAGATTACCTACAGAGGCAGAATGGGAAAAAGCAGCATGCTGGAATGATGAAAAACAAGAAAAAACAACATTTCCATGGGGAAACAGTAGTCCAACAGAAGAAAATTGTAATTTATTAGAATCATATCATTGGGGATGTACAGAAATAGGCACATACCCCAATGGAAAAAGTCCATCAGGATGTCAACAAATGATTGGAGATGTTTGGGAATGGACATCATCAGAATTTGTAGGATATCCAGGGTTCAAATCAGGTTTTGATGAATATAATGACAAATGGTTTACAAATCAAAAAGTTTTGAGAGGAGGATCATTTGGAACTCCAAATATGTCAATTAGAGGAAGTTATAGAAATTTCTTCAGATTAGACGAAAGATGGTTATTTTCAGGATTTAGATGCGTAGAAAAAATTTAATTTTTAGAAACCAAGGTTAATGAAAAATATTTTTTATCATCTAACCACATTTTTTTGATTTCAAATCCAGCATCACAAAGTATTTTTTTAATTTGGTTCACCTGATACTTGTGAGAATATTCAGTGTGAATTAATTCATTTTTTTCTAAATTTAAAAGCAAATTAGATTTTGAGATAATTACAGATTGAGATACGAGAGATTTTAAGTTCATTTCAATTCGTTGATCAATTTCATTATAAATTGAGTAATGTGAAAAATTGTTAAGATCAAAATCAGCATCAAGTTCATCATTAATTCTTGATAAAACATTGAGATTGAATTGAGCAGTAATATCTGCAGAATCATCATAAGCAGATTCTAAAATATTTTTATCCTTAACTAAATCTAAACCAATTAAAAAAAGATCACCTGATTTCATTGTAGAAAAAATATTTTTTAAAAATTCTTTTCCACTATTTGGAGTAAAATTCCCAAAACTAGAACCAAGAAAAATTATTAGATTTTTTTTCTCATCATAATTTTTTAGGAATTCTAAACCTCCCTCATAAGTATCAATTATCCCAGTAATGTGTAAAGTGCCATAGTCTTTCAACAATTGCTCTGAACTTTCAGTAAGGATTTCAGAAATATCAATCGGAAAATATTCAGTTTTTGTCTGTAATTTTGTAAAAATGTCAATTAGAACTCTAGTTTTTACTGATGCACCACTTCCAAGTTCAACCAATTTGGTTTGCTCATCTAGAAAAGGTAGTAAATCAGATTCCAAATTTTTTAAAATACCAAGTTCAGTTCTAGTTGGATAGTATTCAGGCAGTAAGCAAATGGATTCAAACAGTGATGAACCTTTAGAATCATAAAAAAATTTTGGATTGATAAATTTTGAATTCTGAGATAGACTAAAAGATATTTCTTCAGCAAAAGATTTTTCGATTTTTGTTGCATGAGGTTTAAAATAACGAAGTTTAGAATCAACAACATATTGTTTATAATCTAATTTTTTATCAGAGAAATTATTCAAACAATAATTCCTTTTTTGATTAACTTAAAATTCTTCTCACAAAAATTACGCACAGAACATATTTCTTGATATACTGGATAAAATACATACAAACATTGACAGAAATATTAAAAATTGAACATTTAAAAAAATATTTCATCAAAAAGAAAATTTTTACATCAGAAACTTCCACAGTAAAAGCTGTAGATGATGTCTCATTTTCATTAAAACAGGGAGAAGTTTTTGTATTAGCAGGAGAATCAGGTTCTGGAAAATCAACGATAGCAAAATTAATTTTAAAATCAATTAAAGCAGATTCTGGAAAAATTATTTTTGAGCAGGAACACATAGATAATCAAAAAAGAAATTTAGAAAAAATTAGAATGAATTGTCAAATGATTCATCAAGATCCATATGATTCAATCAATCCCAGAATGAGAATTAAAGATATTATTTCTGAACCACTTGAAATTCACAACATCATGAATAAAGAGGAAATAAACAATAGAGTAATTGAAGTATTAAAAGAAGTTAAACTAGAACCAGCTGAAGAAATTAGTAGAAAATACCCACACATGTTATCTGGAGGTCAAAGGCAAAGAGTAGTTTTAGCTAGAGCATTAGCAATTAAACCAAAAATCATTTTAGCTGATGAACCAGTATCAATGCTAGACGTATCAATTAGAGCCGAGGTATTAGAATTAATGAGAGAATTACAAAAAAAATACAATATTTCATTTATCTACATTACACATGATTTAGCAACAGCCAAGTATTTTGGTCAAAATATTGGAATTTTATATTTAGGGAAAATTGTGGAGAGAGGTCCAATTAACCAAGTATTAGATAATCCAAAACACCCATACACTCAGGCATTAATTGATGCAATTTCAGAACCAAATCCTGAAAATTTAAACAAAGATAGAGTGATCAGAATTAAAGAAATATCAGGAGTTAAAAAAAATGGTGGATGTAAATTTAGAGATAGATGCCCATATGAAATTGAAAAGTGTTCAATTGAACCAAATTTGGAAGAAGTAGGAAATGATCATTATTCAGCATGTCATGTTAAAATTAGCTAAGTAGTCTTAACAGAAGGTACGCGTTTATCCTTATAGGTCACAACATTTGAAACCCCATTCTTTGGGAAAACACCATAAATCAATTTTGCTTTTTGTATAACTGAATCTTTTAGAGAAACCATAATGAATTGACTTTCTTTTGATCTTTCCTCCAGAATTGTAGATAATCTTTCAGCATTAGGTGCATCAAGATGTGCATCAACTTCATCAAACAAATAGAATGGAGAAGGTTTGAGTTTTTGTAATGCAAGAACGAATACAATTGCGGCAAGTGTTTTTTCACCACCACTAATAGAAGTAGATTCTCTTTTGGGTTTATTTGGAAATTGAATCAAATAAGATATTCCAGAATTAAATATGTCATCCTCATTTTGTAATTCCAACCAAGCATTACCGCCAGTCATTTTATTGAAAATTAATCGAATTTCTTTATCAACTTTATCAAATGCATCCAAGAAAGTTTGTCGTTTATCTCTTTCAATACTTTCAATAAACCTAACAATTCCTGTTCTTTCTTCCTCCAATGAATTCTTTCTAACAGACATCGACCTATACCCATAAGAAACTTCAAGATATGTTTCAGGAGCCTTTGCATTTAGTGCATTTAGAGACGATAATTCAGTAGTCAATCCCTGAACAATTGGATCAACATCAAATGTTTCCATATTTTTATCAAATCCAAATGCAGAAAGAATTTGTTGTAGTTTTGTCTCATTTTCAATCAAATCATGTAAATCACGATTTAATGAATCAGATTGACGCTCAAAATTATTAATTTGTTTGGTCAAATCCATATCTTTTTCAGTTAAAGTTTTGAGTTTACTATCTATTTCTTGAACTTCTCCAATAGATGAACCAGATGTTGAAATTAATTCTTGTTCCTTTTGTCTTAAACCTTCCAAAATTTCTCGTTTAGGATCTTTTTGTTTTTCCAAATCATCAATTTTTGATTCAATCTGTTCAGACTCCAAATGTAAAGAATTTTCTTCATCACTTAATCGAGCTGTTTGAGATTTTTCACGATTATCTTGTGTTTGCATAGTTGTTAGTTGTGAGGATTTATCACGGTAATCATTCATAATTGAAGTATACAATTTTTCAATATCAGATTTTTTAATATTTATTTTTGATAATTCACTTGCAATTCTAGTTTGTTCTCCACTAGCATAATTTTGTTCAACAATTCCTATACGATCAAGTAAAGATTCAAGATGAGATTCATTAGTAGAAACTTCAGATGATATAATATTATTTCTTGATGTCAAATCAGAAATTCTTTTTGTTAGTTGTACTTTTGTATTTTTTGCAGAAATAATTCTAGATTTTAGATTGGTATAATTTTCAGATGCAGATGTTAAAGCATTTTCAGAAATAGATAGTCTATCAGAGTACGATTGTATTGAGTCTTCCAATTTTTTTAATGAATATTTTTTCTTTAACATGTATTTTTTAATCAGACTGATAGATTGGATTAATCCATCAATATCACTACTCATGGAAATTAATTTAGTTAATTTTGAGATTTTTGAATTTATATCAATTACAACAGTACCGCCCTTAGCTTCAAAGAATTCCCCTTCAAGAGTTACAGATTTGTAGCCTAATTGGGATAAATTGTAAGCTGATTCACGACTGTCAGCCAGAATAATATTTCCAAAAAGGAATGTTTTGAGGGCAGAGTATGCATCAGCACACTTAACAAAATCAGATAAGACACCAATAATTCCAGATTCCTTAGGCATGGAAAGTTTGAATTTGGGTATAGCGTCAAGGGGAATAATTTTTAATTTTGGAAGTTTTTTACTCCTAGCAACTTCAGCAATACCAAGTAATGTTGCAAAATCTTTTACCACTAATGCCTTAATCCAATCAGAACTAACAGCAAGAACAGAGCGCTCATATTTTTTATCCCAAGAAATCATTTCATAAACTAAGCCATCTATTCCCAATTTGTCAGCATCCTCTTTTAATTTTGCAACAGTATAATCTTCATGCATGAAACCTTTCACGGTTTTTATTTTTGATTCATATTGATTAGCAGCTTTGTCAGATTTTTCTAAAATAAATCCTAATTCATCCATATCATGAATTATTTTTAATTTTTTTGTTTTTAATTTTGAAATTCTAGATTTTAATTCAGAAATAGTAGCTTGATGATTATTTGTCAATGATGATAATTTTGATTCTAAATTGGTTAGCTCTATAATGTCTTTTTCCAATTCATTTAATTTTTCAGAATTAGATTTTATTTTTAATTCAGATTCTTCTTTTTCATGTAAAATTTTAGAAAGTTTTAGTTTGACATTATTAGATTGATCAGTTAGAATTTTTATTTTATTATCAATTTCAGATTTTTTTGCTGCAGCTTCAGATTGTTCAGTTAAAATTTTGTTACGTTCCGAATCAATTAATTCTAAATCATGATTAATTTTATTTTTTTCTCCATTAGTAATTTCTATGGAATCCTTGATTTTTTGTATTTGTGAATCAATGTCAGCTCTAGCATTTACAATTTCCTCTAATTCAATTTTTATTTGAGGCAGTCTGGTGTTAATTTGTTCAAGTCTTTTATTTGATGCAGATATTGCGGTATTATCAATTTCATATTGTTCCATTGCAGAACTAATTTCAGCATCAAGAGTGGCTTTAGCTTGAGTGTAATCATTTGCAGCATTCATTAATTTTGATTTTTCAGTATCTAAGACACTAATTTCATCTCTTAAGATAGACCTCTCACCATCTAAAGTAGTAATTTGTAATTTCAAACCATCTAATTTCCCTTCTTTTTCGGATTTTTGTAGAGAAATCGTCTTCATTTTATTTGCAGCAGATATGGCTTTGTATCGATTTAATTCACGTTCAAGAATATCATGACGTAATTTTTGATTCCGTTCTTCCTCCAATTCATCAATACGTTTCTTAATTTCACCCATTTTTGCAAGTGCAATCTCAAGACGTCTATCAGCTTCATCAAGTTGTTTTATGGATTCAGATTTTTTTTCATCAAAATAAGAGAGTCCAATTAAATCCTCGATAGTCTTTCTTTTTTCTTCTGAAGTAAATTCAGAAATTCTAGTTACAGTTCCTTGTTGTACAGCATTAAGTTGGCCCAATCCAGCATTTGCCATATCTAGTAAATCTAGAATATGACTACGTTGAGTTTTCTTTTTGTTTAGATAATAGGTATTATCACCATTTTCATCTAGTTCTCTAGTAATTTCAACAACATCACTATCGACAGGGATTTTTCTATCCGTATTATCAAAGTGTACACTTGATCTTGCCATTTTGGGGCCACGGCGACCACTACCTTCAATATCATGAATCAGTGATCGAAGTTTATCAACTCTCATAACTTTTGGTTTATTTTCACCCATTGCAAAAATGATAGCATCCAAGATGTTACTTTTTCCAGAACCATTTGGACCTGAGATCGATACAAGCCCAGGTTCAAAATTAACAGTAGTATTTCTAAATCCAAATGATTTGAATCCAAAGATCTCTACTTTTTTTACATGTACCAATGTAGATCATTTCAAATTCGATAGGATAATCGATGATTAACAATTTTTGTTGACTCTATTGATTAATTTTTCTTGTTACATTATCAAATTTTTCGTAATGGAGGTAATTATGAAATAACTTTGTAAAAATATGATTTAAAAATAATTGAGCCTAAAATTATTCGTTAGCAACAAATTGTTCGCAATCTTGTCTTGCTTGAACATCAGATGTTTGTTCAATAGGATGCTTCATCAAGTAAGCACTGGCAGATTTTATTGGACCACCAATCCCTCTGTCTAATGCAATTTTTGCCAATCTAACTGCATCAATTACAATTCCAGCAGAATTTGCTTTATCATCAACGTCTAAGCGAACTTCCATATTGTAAGGAATATTTGCCCATTGTCTTCCCTCAATTCGCATGAACATTAGTTTAGTATTACCTAAGAAAGGAATGAAATCAGAAGGACCAACATAAATTTGGTCATCATCTAATCGTTCATCAAGTTGACTTTGAACACTCTCAGTTTTTGATATTTTTTTAGAAACTAGTCGATCTTGCTCTTTCATGTTAAGAAAATCAGTATTACCACCAACATTGATTTGGTATGTTTTTTCAATTTTTGTACCTCGATCATTACATAATTTTGCCAATGTTCTATGAACTATAGTTGCACCCACTTGACCTTTAATATCATCACCAATACATGGAATATTTTTTTCTTGGAATTTTTTTGCCCAAGTTTCATCAGATGCAATGAATGAAGGAATACAATTAACAAAAGCAGTATTAGTATCCAGACATACTTGAGCCCAGAATTCTGTTACTTTATCAGAACCAACTGGCAAATATGAGACAAGAATTTCAGCACCGGTTTCTTTAAGAATTTTTTTTGCATTTTCTGCAAGTTCAGCATCAGTTAATTTTGTATCAATAGGTTTTACACGATTTTCAACCCATATTCCGACACCATCTAACAATGGACTTTGATACACTTTTGCCTCAGTTTTAGGCATAGTATCTTTTGGAATCCAATCAACCATGTTTGGGTATGCATAAATTGCTTCATTGAGGGGTTGGCCTACTTTGTTTTCACCAACATCAAATCCACACACAAAGTCAATATCATGAATACCATATCCTGCTAATTTATCGTGAATAATTCCAATTACCTCTTGGGAAGGGTTTTGTCGATAATATTCAATTCCTTGAATTAATCCTGAAAAACAATTGCCAATACCAACTAAAGCAACTTTAATTCTACCTGCCATAGCAATTCTAATAAAATAAGGCGGTTTAAAGTTTGCTTAATCAACTAGGTTTCTAAGCAAAGTAAAAATTTTTCTTGAACAGATGTCCAGAAAAGCCTATTATTTAATAAAATTACAGAATAATCATGACATCTAATGAGATCAACATTAAAGAATTTAAAAAAATCAATTTAGAAGGAGGTTATTTGATTGATGGATTTCCTTCAGTAGGATTTAGCAGTGCAATTGCTACAGAATCAATGATTCATACATCACAATTTGAATTAGGAGGAGTTATTGATTCAGAAACATTCCCACCAATCAGCGTAATTAAAAATGGAAAACCAAATTATCCATCAAGAATTTTTGTTAATGAAGATTTGAAAGTAGGAGTATTTTCATCATATCTTAATTTAGATCAATCATTACATAGACAAGTTTCAGATGCAATGTTACAATGGGCAAAAACACACAAAATTAAATTAATTGTTAGCAGTGTTGCAATAAAATCAGATAAAGAAAATTCTGAAATGATGGGTGTAGGAAGTACTGATTCAGCCAGAAAAAAAATAGAGGAAGCAGGATTAAAAATTTTAGATCATGGAACAATTCCAGGAATACCAGGGATGTTACTAAATGAAGGAAGTATAACAAATCAAGACGTCATTGTAATAATTTTCAATACATTAGGAGATGGCCCAGATTTTAAATCCAGTGCAGATTTGTGTATGTCAATGTCAAAACTAATTCCAGGAGCTTCATGTGACATTCCATCCTTACAAAAAGAAGCTGAAAAAGCTGAAGCAACAATTAAAGAAACACAAGAAGAATCAACCCATCTCAAAGATTCAATGTACAGGTAATTCTGTTCTAATGAGAAATATATGAAAAAATTATGAGCGACATCATTGAATTTGCAATTATCGTCATAATAATTTCAGCGTCAGGAGTAATGTCACCAGGTCCATTATTTGCAGCAAACATCACATACGGATTAAAGCAGGGAACTAAAGCAGGAATTAAAATTGCAATAGGACATTCACTTGTAGAATTACCATTAGTAATTTTATTAGGAATTGGAATTTTGTCGTTAGAAATTTTTCCAGAATTTAAAACAATTATTTCAATTTTAGGTGCAATTACACTTTTTGTATTTGCATTTATACAAATTAAATCAACATTAAAGAAAAATGAAAAATCTGAAACAAAACTGAAGCAAGGACCAATCATTACAGGAGTTTTACTAAGTGCATTAAACCCATTTTTTATAATTTGGTGGTTAACAATTGGATTAAAATTAATTTCAGATGCAATGGCAATATGGGCATTTGTAGGAATTTTAATTGTATTTGTATTGCATGTTTGGATGGATTTTGTATGGTTAGGATCTACTGCATTTTTAATATCAAAAAGTAAAAAAATCATTTCAAATACAAATTATAAAATAATTATGTTGGCACTAAGTGCAGTATTGATTTATTTCGGAATTACATTTTTGACAGATGTAATTAATTAACCACAATCTAAAATTTCAATTACAGGAGTACAACTATCATTATAAAAAATTATTTTTTCAAGGACTTCTTCACAGAATTCAGGATTAAGAGATTTTTCATAAATTTTTATTTCATTTAAAATATACATATGATCAATACCGCATGATTTATCATATGTGAGAAAAAAAATAACAACAATAATTGTTAAAATAATAAAAAAAATATTCCTTAAATTATTCTTTTGTAATATCAATTTCCATATTAGAAACGTTTCTCTGTTTTCCATCTTGGGAAGTAAGTGAATCAGAAGAAATTCGAACGTCACTAATTACATAACCAACAGTATCCATTCTTTTAACAATCATTTGAGATACATCAACTGCCTGAGTAATTCTTTTTCCTCGAGCTTTAATTGTAATACTAGGTCTAGTGGAAAGTTGAGTCAAGGTTGCAGAAACATAACTCATTATGGGTTTAGTTCCAATGAAAATTATATTTCGTTCTTCAGTGATATTTGATTTGTTAGAATTTTCAGATGTGATCGAAGTTTCTGGTGTTGGTTCTGGTGTTGGTTCTGGTGTTGGTTCTGGTGTTGGTTCTGGTGTTGGTTCTGGTGTTGGTTCTGGTGTTGGTTCTGGTGTTGGTTCTGGT
>QOOS01000006.1 GCA_003331425.1 Candidatus Nitrosopumilus sp. | reverse complement strand
CATTAACAATTTTCTTAATTTCAGATGTTTTTATCATATTATGCGTAAATATTGGCATCTAATATATGTAAAATTATAATATAATAGATCGTAAAAAACCAAAATGTTTTTTTTAAATGCCAGAGTAACCAAACTATGTTTTATTCATTTGAACTTCAAATGGCAGGTGTAATTTTACTAACTGCTATGACTGTTTGCGGTATCTCGTTATGGATTAAACGCAGAAAATTGGAAAAAGAGTCTATTGAACCTGTTGAACAAGAATCTACTGAATCAATTGAACAAGATGTATCTGAAAATCAATGATTTGATTTAAAAATTATTTTTCCATAACAATTCGATCTTATTGAATTTGGTTTCAATTTATTAACAATAAAAAAATGCAATTTTTGTTGAAATTAATTTTTTTGATAATTTTTGTAATTGGTGTTTTATTGACTTCTGTTTTTTCATTAAATAATGCATTTGCAAATGATGGTGTCCCTGTTAACCCGATTGAAAATTTAGATTATGATTTATCAGGACATCCTATCTACAATGATGATTTTGTATATGAAAATGGAGAACGTAATTTTAGTTCTGAACGTTACAGTCCGCCAACAGTAAGCAATACGTATCATTTACTAGCGTTAAATGTATCATTTGACCCTACTGTGCATTACTATAACTATGCCACATCTACATTTGATTACTGTGATTTAGAACAATTCTCAAAATATCCTAAATGTGTTGCCCAAAGTATTCTAAGGGAAATACATAAAGAAGATTTTCGAATTTGGATGGAAAGTTACAATCCAAATACATCTGAAATTGATGTCAAGCAAATATCTAAACTAACTGGAATATCTTATGATTCATTATTCCCTTGGATTTCCAATCTTGAAATGTGGATTGCACAAGATAAAATTGATTCTTCTGAGATGATTGCAGTGTTAAAGTATTTAATGAATCAAGAAAATTAATTTTTATCCATTTTTTAATTATTTGTGAAATACAAATCATTAATTGATTTAGGCAACAAATTGTGTGTAATTGACCTTAATCGGCTTCTTTGTTACAATTAATACACATCTTTTTTGATAAAATTTCAAACCATGCGAAATTGTGGACATACCCTTTCTTACAACTCATAGGCTTAATCTCAATGAAGAAAATATTCAAGGTAAAGGGTCAAATCTAATATCGATCATAGCCAAATCATAACTTGATTTGTTTATTGTAGACTTTCAATTTACATCATTAATACAAGAATCTCTATTTGTAACAAATTTTAAAATTATTTTTAGAATTTATTGCATAGTATTTTAACTAAAAATACTTACATTATGTTATGAGATTTTTGTTTGTGATTTTATCTATCTCGATATTCTCAATGATGTTGCCTGCATTTGCTGATTTGAATTCTGACGTAATAGTAGATGGACTAAACAATCCTTGGGAACTAGTGTTTGGACCTAATGGTGATATTTACTTTACAGAAAGAGATGGCCGTATATGGAAAATGAGTGAATCTGGAGTTGCAAAAGTCATCTATACCTTCCCCAAAAGTGGATCTGTTGAGGGTGGTACATTGGGTCTTGCATTACATCCTGAATTTGAAGAAAATAAAAAAATTTACGTGTATCAAACAAATTTAGAACTTGAATTTTATCAAAACAAAGTTTTCAGTTTTGAAGTTGATGAGAACACTCTTTCTAACAAACAGTTAATTCTTGATGGTATCCCTGGTGCTCCTTGGCATGATGGTGGAAGAATAAAGTTTGGTCCAGATCAAAAACTGTACATTTCAACTGGTGATGCAATTAATCCTGAATTATCTCAAGATTTGTCTTCTCTAGCTGGAAAAATTTTGAGACTTAATTCTGATGGAACTATTCCTAACGATAATCCATTTGATTCAAGTCCTGTATTCTCTTATGGCCATCGAAATCCCCAAGGATTGGCATGGTCTCCTGATGGACTTTTTGTTTCTTCTGAACATGGCCCTTCAGGAGAACTTGGTTATGGACATGATGAGATTAATGTAATTTTAAAAGGTAAAAATTATGGATGGCCAAATGTTGTTGGAAATTCATTTGATACAAAATTTGTTAATCCTTTAATCCATAGTGGTGAATCAACATGGGCTCCTAGTGGGATGGTTTTCTTTGATTCTGAAAAGATTTCTGATTTTACTGGAAAATTTTTAATTGGAACACTTCGAGGTGAGCATCTAATGGTGCTAGATATTTCAAACAATGGCTCTATGATTAGTTCAGAAAAAATGTTTGATGGAGAATTTGGTAGGATTAGAACTGCTGAAATAAGTCCTGATGGAAATTTGTACCTTCTTACTGCAAATGGTAATAATGATAAAATAATTCGTATTTCTGAAACTCCTCTTGAGGATGTGAAAAAATTTACATCAAAGGAATCCGTTAATGATTTCACAACCTTGTATGTTGTAATTGGTATTGTGGGTATTGGGATAATTGTGGGATTACTTATTCTTAAGCGTAAATCCTGATTTCAAATAGAAATCATGCTTTTTATCTGATAATTATTGCATTTAGATTGGAGGCAACGGAAAATGCAAAAAACTATCTTCAAAACAAATCTCTTTGGTGAGTCTATTCTAAATACTACTATTTTCCATACTAATCCATGAAGTTAATAATTGGAATTACTGGTAGTACTGGAGTTATTTATGGAATTAGAATGCTTGAGGTTTTAAAAAAATTAAACATTGAAACACATTTGGTAATGTCTGAGTGGGGTGAAAAATGTATTGCAATGGAAACTGAATATACTCCCGAATATGTACAATCTCTTGCTTCAAGTTATTCCGATGAGAAAAACATGGCTGCAAGTGTATCCAGTGGTACTCACAGAATTAACGGCATGATAGTTGCTCCTTGTAGCATGAAGACGTTAGCTGCAATTGCAAATGGTTATGATGATACTTTAGTTGCAAGAGCTGCTGGTGTAACAATTAAAGAAGATAGAAAATTAATTTTAATGGTTAGAGAAACTCCAATGTCTGCAATTCATTTAGAAAACATGTTGAAATTATCTAGATTGGGTGTAATTATCTTGCCGCCAGTAACTGAATTTTATACTAAACCAAAAACCATTGATGATATAGTAAATCATGGAGTAGGAAAATGTCTTGATCAATTTGATATTGATCATGATTTATACCCTCGATGGGGAAGTTTCTAAAATACTGTTGACCAAATTTTCTTTAGAAAAAATTATCCATGCTAAACGAAAAAATGTTTTTGAGATTTTCTCCAATTATGAACAATATGAAAAATTAATTCCTACATATTTTCCATCCATACGTATTCGTTCAGTACGTGGAGAAACTGCAGTAGTTGAAGAACATTTCACATTGGGTGATATGGAATTTCTTTTAATGTCCAAACATGTGTCAAAACCGTTTGTTTTACATGAGGTTTTTGTCATTGGTGGGAAATCTAAAGGTAGTTACATTCGACAAGAGTTCATTGAAATTCCTGATGGAACTAAAATTTTGGTTGACGTGGATTTAAAATTAATGGGAACGATGAAAATTCCAAAATTACTGGAAAAATCAAAACTAGTAACTAATTATTCAAAATTACTAGATGATTTGGCTATTTTATGTGAAAAATCAGTCTGATTTTACTTCTTTATCTTTAGGAGATTCGTCAATTTTGCCTTTGAAATCTTTTAGTTCTTTATCTCCTTCAATTTTTCCTTTCTCAAATTCACCTTTGGCTTTACCAAATGTTTTAGCAAGTTCTGGGATTTTTTTAGCCCCAAAAATTAGTACCCCTATTACCACAACTAAAACTATGATTTCAGTACTTCCAAGCATTATAACCCTACTTCTCAGATTTCAGATTTAAGTGTTCAACTTTTCTCTTTGTTTACGCTCAATGAATAACATGCCTGCAAAATATAATCCAATCATTGGACCTGCAACAAACATCATTGTAACACCTGTTCCATCAGGAGTAATTATTGCGCCAAAAATTATGATGATCACAATTGCGTACCTTGCATTTTTTCTCCAAAAATCTTTGTCTACCATTCCTGACATCGATATTGCATACATGATTAATGGAAGTTGAAAAGAAAATCCAAATGCCAATAAAAATTGTAATACAAAAGTTACAAATTCCATTACATTTAGGAATGTAACTAGTCCTGCTGAATCTCCATATCGATATAAAAATTCTAAAATATATGGAATTACAAAATTATATGAAAATACACAACCTGTGATAAACAACCCTAGTGCGGGTAGCGAAATATTTCTACTAACATTAATTTCATTTTCTTTCAAAGCTGGTTTGATGAATCCCACAAATTCTCTAATGATCACTGGCATTCCAATTACCATTCCTACTAATGCTGAAACATACATTTGAGCAAAGAAAGCTTGTCCTGGCGCTGTTTGAATAAGTTGAACATCTGCAGGAACTAGGTTTTCTCTCATATGATTTGTGATTTGAGCTGCAATATTGTTTTGAGGATCTGGTGATGGATAGTATAATGTGACTTCTCCAATGTTGATTGGTTCTGCATGAAATGTCAAAACAACAACTGTGATGATTCCAATTACTATTACTATTCTTAGAAGTCTTTTTCTTAATTCCTCAAGATGTGCATTAATACTTTCTAAATTTGACATCTAATCTCAATTTATGTAATGATGTATGAAAATGTATATTTTTTAAAAAATACCTATTTTGGAACTGGTAATAGTTTTGCTTCTGGCATGCCTGATTCTTTTAATGCTTCAGCAGTAATGTCCTCAAATTCTAAAGATATGACTGCTTTAGTATTGAATTTACTTTCCATTTCTTTTGCTAAACCTCCAATATCTTTACTGGAGTAAATTTGATCTGAATCTTTCAATAATATTCTGTCTCCTTTTTCCATTTCTTTTCCATTAAATTTTCCTTGCAAAAATTTTGTAATTTCTGGAAGTTCTTTTCTATCTATGTTATTGTGAAAATAACAAACCCCCTTTACTGATTCATAATCATAAGCAGTACCGTTTCTATACATGAATACGCCGATAAAATGTGCTTCATCTTCTGGTTCTCTAATGCATTTAATTTCCCAGTTCAATAATTTACTATCATCATAATTGAATTCCATCATTTCGTCAGAAGTAAGTTTCCAGTATCGCATTCTCTCTTTTCTTGTCATGTGTAATATGTTCAAATATTCTGGTATAACTATCTAACCCTAAATTTCCTATCTAGAAATGTAAATTACTAGCCTGATGAAATTATTTGTAATGAATATGAGAAAATCTATTCGTGAACAATATTTGAAAATATTAGATAGGGAACCTACACTTGATGATTTAGATTTCTATGCTGATGAAATTCAAAAAAATAAAATAAATTTAGAACAATTATCTACTCTTCTTAAAAATTCTAACGAATATGCTGAATTACAAAAAAAAGAAATTCCTCAAAATGAATCAATCAAAATAGATACTTACAATGATGTTAGAATACAAGGGCAAACTATTTCTCTAGGATATCGAGAATCTGTAGAACGTTATCAGGAAATTTTTAAATTTTGTAAAAAATTTAATCGTCCAATATCTGTTTTAGATTTGGGTGCAGCTGAAGGTTATTTTACATTTAGATTATCTGAGGATTTTTCCGGTGTTTTTGTTGCTGTAGAGAGCGATTCTAAACGAAATTTGTTGGATTCTTGTAAAAAAAATAATCGCCAAAATATTTTACTCCTTGAAAAACAAATGAATTTGAAACATCTACAAAGTTTGAAAGAAGTTCAGCACTTTGATATTGTATTAGCTTTGAATGTTGTACATCACTTTGATGAGCCTTTTCAAGATGTTCTTGAACTTCTAGTTTCTATGAGTTCATTTTGTTTTTTTGAACACCCTAACCCTTTAGAGAACACTGCTACAAAAAATTCATCTCGACTTAAAACTGAAAAATTGAATCTTGAAAATTTTTTACCTCAATTGCTAAACAAAAACAAATCAGGTTTAGGTGATTCTGCTAATCAAAAACTTGAAAGAAACATGTGGTTGTTAAAAAATACCGAATCAAAAACAATTGATCGTGCTTGGCGTGGAGCTGAAAAATATCATAAAGAATTTGGTCCTGATTCTCATATTGATATTAAATCAAATTTTGATGAAATTTTGATTAATTATGGATTAAGAGATGAAAAAAGAAATTGGATACAAGGAATTGATTTGAGAACATTTTTGGAAAATAATGGTGTTTACCCTACAAATGATCAAGTACTTGATATGATTAATTCTATGAATACTCATAATGCTCGTGACTTGGGACCTCATAATTTAATTTTAAATGGACATGAACTACTTCCTATTGATCAAGAAGATAAATTAGATGATGTAAATACAAAAGAGAAATTAAAATTATTTTTAATACAAAGTGGACTACTATAATTTTTAAAATTATTCGGAAGATAGATTAATCAGTATTTTACTAAACGATGATATGACAAATTATCAGGTTCATGTGACAATAGAAAACAAGCCTGGAATTAGTGATCCAGAAGGAAAAACAATTCTGAATGATTTAGTTTTGAAAGGTACTCATCAAAATGTATCTGAAATTAAAACTGCAAAAATGTTAAAATTTTCAATTGATGAAAAAGATAAGGAAACTGCTCAATCAAAAGTAAATGAAATTTGTGATGAATTAAGAATTTACAATCCTATGGTCAGTATAGTCAAAATTGATGTTTTTGACGCTTAATCTGTTTCAATATTTTCAACAGTTGCATTAATCAAAATTTTACTTCGTAAAAATTCTGTTAAATCTGTTTGAGTGATTACTCCTGCTAAATTCTCATTTTCTAAAACTACTAGGCGTCTAATATTGTTGTTTAACATTTTTTGAACTGCTGATTCAATTGATGCATTAGGTTCAACCCATTTGAAATTTTTGGACATAATTATTTCCAATTGTGTTGTTTGTGCATCGTTGTTATCTGCAACAATCTTTCTTACAATGTCTCTTTCTGAAACTATTCCTATTGGTTTTCCTTCTTTAACGACTACTAGAAAACTGATCTCTTTTTCTTTAAGAATAATTGCTGCATCATGTGCTTTTTTTACACTTTCAATTGTAATTACATTTTTTTGCATGATGTCTCTGACTTTTGCCATAGCGATCCCCCAAATTATTCACTTAAAAATTGTATCAGGCTGGGCTCAAATTAAATAACTCTGAAACTAAAAGCAATTGTGAATGTTGGAGTTGTAGTTTTTCCTGGAAGTAATTGCGATCGTGATATGTTTCATGTTTTATCTGATGTTTTTAATCTAAATGCACAATATTGCTGGCATGACAAGCCTCTTCCTGATAATCTTGATGCTGTCATTTTACCTGGTGGATTCTCTTATGGTGATAGATTACGAGCAGGTGTAATTGCTGCAAATAGTCCAATTATACAAGATGTAAAAAAAATTGCTCAAAAAGGACTTCCAATTTTAGGAGTTTGTAATGGATTTCAAATTTTGGTAGAATCTGGATTATTGCCTGGAGTTTTGCTCAAAAATGATTCTCTTAATTTTATGTGTGAGTGGACAAATTTGATTGTTGAAAATAATAAGACTCCATTTACAAATCAATTTGAATTAAACCAGAAAATACCTATTCCAATTGCAAATGGTGAAGGGCGTTACTATGTTGATGACGAGACATTAAACAAACTTGAAGAAAAGAATCAGATTGTTTTCAAATATGATCAAGTTGTAAATGGCTCATTAAATCAAATTGCTGGTGTTTGCAATGAAGATGGAAATGTCGTTGGCATGATGCCTCATCCTGAAAGAGCTGTTGAATCCGAAATTAATCCTCAAGATAACAAACCATCCACATTAATTTTTGAATCATTGTTAAAAAAGGCAGGAATTGAAAATTGAGTTTAGAATCTCGTGAATTAGAGGAATTAAAAACAAAAATTGGTAGAGATCCAACTTCAACTGAATTACAAATTGTTGCTGCAGAATGGTCTGAACACTGCTCTTACAAATCTTCTAAAAAACATCTCAAAATGTTACCCATGGATGGACCATTAGTAATTAATGAAAAAGGATATGATTCTGGAGTTTTAGATGTTGGTGATGGTTATGTTGTAACAGCTCACATTGAAAGTCATAACCATCCTTCTGCAGTTGAACCTTATGGTGGTGCTGCAACTGGTGTCGGGGGAGTAATTAGAGATATTTTGTCTGCGGGAACTCGTCCAATAGCTCTTCTTGATGGATTACGTTTTGGAAATATTGAAAATGATCAACATGCAAAATGGCTTTTTAAAAATGCAGTAACTGGAATTGCAGATTATGGAAATTGTTTAGGAATTCCTACTGTTGGAGGTGAAGTTGAATTTGATGAATGTTACAAAAATTATGCAATGGTTGATGTAGCTGCAATTGGGTTTGGAAAAAAAGAGAATTTAATTAAAAATCATGCCAAAAAAGGGGACTTGGTGGTTCTATTAGGTGGTGCCACTGGTAGAGATGGTATTGGTGGTTCTCAATTTGCATCTGATTCATTAGAGACTGAGGATCGTTCAGCTGTTCAAATCCCTGATCCTTTTATTGAAAAATTAATCATTGAAGCAATTTTGGAAGCACGTAATGAACAACTAATTCATGCAATGAAAGATCTTGGCGGTGGTGGTTTGTCATGTGCTGTATCTGAAACTGCTGATGCTTTAGATATTGGAATAGAAATGGATGTGGATAAAGTCCATACTCGTGAATCAGATATGCATTCTGATGAAATAATGATTTCTGAATCTCAAGAAAGAATGTTAATTGTTACTGACAATGAGAAATTAATTAAATTACAAAAAATTTGTGAGAAATTCAGAATTGAATGCTCTGTAATTGGACATGTTACATTTGATAATAAAATGCATGTAAAAAAAGGAGAAACATCAATTGCAAATATTTCAACAGATATTGTTGCAAATGCTACTTTGCTTGATTTACCTTCTAGTAAACCCGTTTATCTTGAAAATATTGAATCTACAAAACAATTTCCCCAATTATCTGATTACTCTGAAACTATGATGAAATTACTTGGTTCTCCAAATATTGCAAGTAAGATTTGGGTGTATGGACAATATGATCATGAAGTTGGAATTAGAACTGTAACAAAACCTGGTCATGATGCATCTGTTTTGAGGCTAGATAATGGAAAATCTCTTTCAATTAAGATTGACGGTAATCCAAAACAATGCTACATTAATCCACGTGAGGGTGCAATTGGTTGCTTTGAAGAAGCATGTAGAAATGTAGTTTGTACTGGTGCAAAACCAATTGGAATGTTAGACCATCTTCAATTTGGAAATCCAAATGATCCTGAAATATTTTGGACATTTTTAGAATCCCTTAAAGGACTAACTGATTTTGCAAAAGACTTTGAAATTCCATGTGTTGGTGGTAAAGTGAGTTTGTACAATGAAACATCTGACGGTCCAATCAAACCAACTCCTGTAATTGGTGTAATTGGTTTAATTGATAAAAAACCTTTGAGGATTCAAAAAATTAATTCTGGAGATTCATTAATCATGATTGGAGCCACTAAAGATGAACTTGGTGGTTCCGAATATTCTGAATATATTCATAAATTTGTTGGAGGTAAATGCCCTGCAGTTGATTTTGAAGAATCCAAGAAAAATATGAATTCTGTATTGGAAATAATTGAAAATGAATTAATCAAATCTGCACATGATTGTTCTAAAGGTGGACTGGCAATTGCAATATCTGAACTTTGTATGACAAATCAAATTGGATGTAACATTTCATTGGAAAAAATACCTGGTGAAAATTTAGATTCTGATAAAATTTTATTTTCAGAAAGTCATTCTAGATATTTAATTACATTTGAAAACAAAAATCTACAAAAATTAGAGGAAGTTCTCAAAAAATATAATGTTTCTTATTCACTAATTGGTGAGTTTATTGGTAATTCCATTCAATTTAGTAATGATTCTAAACCAATAATTGATCTAAGCGTTGATAAGGCACAAAAGACTTGGTTTAATTCGTTAAGGGAGATGGTTCTACGTGCCTAAAGTTAAAGAAAATTGTGGAGTAGTAGGAATTTACAGTCTGTCTGGAAAGAATGTCGTTCCTATGGTTTTTGATGCATTACGTGCTTTACAACATAGAGGACAAGAGGCATGGGGATTTGCAGTACCTAACAAACCACCATTCAAAAAAGTAGGTTTAGTTTCTCATTCTTCATCAGAATTTAAAAAAATTGCACAAGAATATGCATCTCCATGTGTAATTGGACATGTTAGATATTCTACAATGGGAACCAGTACTTTGGCAAATGCTCAACCACTCAAAGTAAAAGATCTTTGTATTGCACATAATGGAACCATTGCTAATGCCCAAGAATTATCAAATTTAGTTGGAGGTTGTTCTTTTACACCACAAAATGCAAGTGATACTTTGGTTGCTGCAGAAAGATTGGTTTCATTAATTTCTGAAAATGGGGAAATGGGAAAAGCACTTTCAATTTTAAAAAATGAAATGGTTGGTTCGTATTGTTTTACTTTTATTTCTGATGATAATTCCGTATATGCTGCAAGAGATCCTAAAGGATTTCGTCCAATGGTTTTGGGCCATAAAGAATCTGATGACACATACATTGTAACTTCTGAATCAGCAGCTGTAACTGCAGTTGCTGCAACGTTGCAAAGAGATGTAGTACCTGGTGAATTAATTAAATTAAGTAAAAATGGTTTAGAGACTGAAAAGTTCTCAGATGATACGTCTCGTGCACATTGTTCATTTGAATTTACTTACTTTGCACATCCATCAAGTATGATGGAAGGACACAACATTTACGTTTCTAGAAAAAATATTGGAAGATTTATGGCAAAAAAATTCCCAATTAGAGATGCAGATTTAGTAATTCCTGTTCCAGATTCTGCAAGACCTGCAGCCTTGGGTTATGCACAAGAACTTGGAGTCTCTTTTGATGAGGGACTACTAAAAGACAGATACAGCAAGAAAGGTCCTTTGAGAAGTTTCATTGAACCTCACCAAAGTGACAGAGTAGAAATTAACCGATGGATAATTCCAATCAGTGAAATAATTCGAGACAAACATGTTGTAGTAATTGATGATAGTTTAGTCAGAGGTACTAGTTCTAAAGCTATAATCAAAGCACTCAGAAGAGCAGGTGCTAAAAAAATTAGCATGCTAATTACATATCCACAAATTAACTATCCTTGTTATGCTGGAATTGATTTTCCGTCTCAAGAGGAACTTGCAACATTTACTGATGGTAAAGAAATGAACACTGAAGAAATAACTGAAATGGTACGAAAAAGTATTGGTGTTGACTTTTTAGGATATAATGATGCTGAGAATTTAGCTGATGCTGTAGGAATGCCAAAGGATTCTATGTGCTTTACATGCTCATCTGGAAACTATGATTCGCTTGGAATAAAACCAGACTTTACAAAACGTGAGCAAGTCAAAGCACAAAATTAATCCTAAACTGACTTAGATAATTTTTCTTGAAACTCTATTCTAAATCAGAAGATTTGGTTAAATATGGTATTTTTTTATTAGTATCATGAAAGCAATTTGGAATGATGTGGTAATCGCTGAAAGTGATAATACTGAAATTGTTGAGGGAAATCATTATTTTCCATTTGACTCAATCAAATCAGAATACTTTTCAAAAACTGAACTAACTACTGTATGTGGTTGGAAAGGAAAAGCCAACTATTACTCTGTTACTGTTGATGGTAAAACCAACAAGGATTGTGCATGGTATTATGCAGAACCTAATGATGCTGCTAAAAAAATCAAAGGTATGGTTGCATTTTGGAATGGCGTCCAAATTCAATAAAACAAAGTACTTCAGTATTTTTAATGGTGTAAATTGAATTCATATTCAATAATTCTGATTATTGGAATTTCTGTAATCGGAGCAATGGCTGTAATTTTTGGAAATGATATTGTAAAATTATCCATCTCGACAGAAAAATATTCTCTATATGTTGATCCACTTCTTGACAAACAAAGTCTTTTTGTCATGGGTAGGGTAACTTTACAAAATACTGGTTCTGAAACCATTACTAACCTTCACATAAATTTTGGAGATGGTGATATTCTTGATATCTCATCATTAGAACCTGGAAAGAAAATTATTGTTTCACCGCCCCCTGGTAATTCGATGCAATTTGTTATGATAAGTGCTGATAACGAAGTATTTGTAAACAAAGCTTATCGTGAAATGCCTAAGATGGTTGGTATGATGGGTTCCTAGCCATCATAGCAGTTAAATCCTATTAATCAAAATTTGAATTGTTTGAATTTTTTAACTTCTGGTAAGGTAAAGGATCTATATGACGTAGATGAAAGTACCCTACTCTTCAAATTTTCTAACCGAGTTTCAGCATATGATGTAAAATTCAAGCAAGAAATTCCAAAAAAGGGGGAGGTTTTGTGCCGTTTTGCAGAATTTTGGTTTGATAAACTAGATGTTCCAAATCATTTTGTAAAGCGAGAATCTGAAACAGAGATTTCAGTTAAAAAAATGACAATGATTCCTATGGAATGTGTAGTTCGAGGCTATTTTTATGGTAGTTTAATTGGTCGATGGAAAAATGGCGATGTACAATTACCTAATGATACAGATACTCAAATGGCTGCAAAATTAACTGAACCATTTTTTGATCCAACTACAAAGTCTGAACATGATATTCCTGTTGACAAAACAAAAGCACTAGAAATGAATTTAGTTTCTGAACAACAATACTCTTGGTTAGAGAAAACATCTATTGATATCTATAATCAAATGGCTATTGTAGCTGATGCTGCTGGTTTTATTTTAGCTGATTTAAAATTAGAATTTGGACTTTTGGATGGTGAAATTGTTTTAGGGGATTCAATTGGACCTGACGAGTATAGATTGTGGCCAAAAGAAACCTATGAAATTGGAAAAATTCAAGAATCATACGACAAACAAATTTTGCGTGATTGGTTGACTGCTAATGGTTATCAAAAGCAATTTGAAGATGATCGAAATAGTGGAAAGGAACCAATTGCACCAGAAATCCCATCAGAAATAATCCAAACAATTACTCAAAGATATGTAATTGCATATGAGAAATTAACTAGATTGTCCCTTTAGATAATTTCTATACGTAATGTTGACTGTTAGCTAACTTTCAACTCTAATATTGATTTTCATATTATCTTAATTCTATCCCCATATGGCATATTTGACAACATATGTTTTGAAATTTCATTATTTTCATATTTTTTTAACCGCTACAATTTTACTTAATGTGGTACTAATAATTATCAAGTGCTATTATAATAATTATAGTGCTACTATATTATTTAGATGTATTACAATAGTTTTTGTAGCATAGAGTATTTTTTTAGAACTGGTACTAAGTTTATTAAAGTAAACAAAAATTGATGCGATTAGACAAAAAAATATGATACAAGGATCTTTTAGATCAGATTAAAATCAATTCTTGTATGTCTACATTATTAGAAAAAGAGATTAAAGTAAATCGTATTGTTACTACGAGCACAGATGATGCACGCGCAATTGAAGACCCTGCACGAGCAAAAATAGTAGAAATTCTATATCGACAAACAATGTCTGCTGATCAAATATCCACTGCACTAAAAAAACACGGATTCAAAAAAGCACTAACTACAGTAAGACATCATTTGGAAATTTTGAAAAATTCTGGACTAATTGAAATTGCAAGAATTGAAGAATCTAGAGGTGCCATCACTAAATTTTACAGCACTTCTACAAAACTCTTAGATTTTCAAACACCTGAAAACTTTGATTCGACGTATTCAAAAATCATTGATAATACCTCTGAGAAAATTGAAAAGATTCTCAAATCTCTTGGGCCTAAAACTGGTAAATCTAAGGGTAAGAAATCTGCTGAATATTCACAATATTTGGTAATGGAAATTATGAATAGAGCAATGACTAACGTGCTTGAAAAATCCAATAAAAAATAATTTGTATTGTTTTTTATTTTGCGATCTATTCATTCTTTCATTGTAAAATCAAAATACTCAAAATTTTGATAAAAATATGATAAATTTTACATATCCAAACTTTATTTTATGGATGCCACAAATAGTAGGAAAATGACTGATGAAAAAGTTGTAAAATTATTTTCAGAAAAAAATCTTGTTTTCATTGCAACTGTAATGAAAGATGGTTCACCCCAGGTTTCTCCTGTTTGGGCAAATTATGAGGATGGGTTTATCTTAGTAAATACTGCTGAGGGTAGGATAAAACACAAAAATATCTTACGTGACCCTCGTGTTGCAGTATCTGTTACCTCAAATCATAATCCTCTTGATATGACAACAATTAGAGGTAAAGTTATTGAAATAATTTCTGACTCTGAATATATTCATGCTGATAAATTAACTCAACAGTATATGGGACGTTCTAATTATCCGTTTAAGCAAGAAAATGAGAAACGAATCATTTTAAAAATTAAGCCTGAAAAAATTTTTGTTTTGCCTGAATTGCAGATGTCTGATTGATTTACATCTGTAGATTTATAATGTTTCTAAATTCGAATTTAGAAATATAGTATATCTAGTATGGTAATTTTTAAAAAAGGTGATTCGACAGCTTAACGTTTTCGTTTAGCTGCCTTTCTCTTTGGAGCGGCTTTGCGTTTAGGAGCAGCTTTTCGTTTTGGTGCTGCTTTCTTTTTAGCTGCCTTTCTCTTTGGAGCTGCTTTCTTTGCTGCAGTTTTTCGTTTTGGAGCGGCCTTTTTCTTAGCTGCCTTACGTTTTGGAGCTGCTTTCTTTTTAGCTGCCTTACGTTTTGGAGCGGCCTTTTTCTTTGCTGCAGTTTTTCTCTTTGGTGCTGCTTTCTTAGCTGCATTCTTCCTTCGAGTTGCTGCTGCCTTTCTCTTACGAGCTGCTGCTGCCTTTAGTGCTTCAGCTGCTTTCTTAGCTGCATTCCTCTTTCGAGTTCTTGCTGCTTTCTTAGCTGCTTCAGCTCTTTTGGCTTTAGATATTGCCATGACTTTTTTCAAAAATAGTATGTGTTATGTAGTAAAAGTCACACAATACTACGCTTACTATAATAAAATTTGACACTTTTTTTATTTTTTATAATTTATCGATCAACAATTTGTAAGACAAATTGATGCAGTATCTACTGTTGCTTGATCCTTTTGCGGTCTTATGACAACTTTATAATTTTCATCCTCATCAAATGGAATATCAAATTGTGTTGTAACTTCAATTGGCTTGTTTGGTTCTAATCCTACTAACCATAGGTCTTTTGATGAAAATTCACCAAAAACTGCCTTGTGTTTTTGATCTTTTTCATCTATTAAGAAAAATTGTCCTCCTGACACAACTGTATTTTCATCACTGATATTTTTTGCAATAATGCCAATTTTTACAAATGTATTTTCTGGCTCTGTCTCTTTATCGCCATCATGTGTACCCTCAAAAGTTACTATGTATTCTACTGGTCCCACAAGCACTGTTTCCCCTTCACTAACTTCGATGAAATTGGTTTGATATTGCATGTACATGTAATTTGCAAGTACCATGGAACCAATTATTGCTCCAATTACAATTACTAAACCCATTCGTGCCATAATTTGTCACTCCTTTTTTGATATATAGTTGCAACGTAAATTTTCGTTTTAGTATTTTGAAGTTTTTTATGTTGTAGGGAAAAATTATGTCAAAATAGGGGGGTATTTGGGACAATTAATTGACTATTTTTTTATAAATTTCATTATTTTCAATTATTTTTAACCCGGATTGTACTTCTTTTCAAATTCATTTTTGGGGGATATTTGGTCAATTTCTATGGATTTTTTCTACAAATTCACTTAATTTGTGGGGGTTTAGCTTTTACGCCTACTTTAGAAAGATTACCCCTTCTTTGTTGGGATACCTTGGTGGAATTACTCTTGCTTTTTCTATCTAGGCACAAGTGCTCAACCCCCCATCAAAATGCCTGTTTTCCAAAATTTCATCATATGCCTGAAACCCCTTTTTTCATAGGGGGGTTTAACGCCTAGGCATGATCTTATAATTTCATCATTATTTGATAATTTGTCCACTCATTTTCAAAAAATTTTTTTTACAAATATTTTTGTCCTTTTTTTTCAAAAATCTCATTTACAAAAATATCATCATATTGTTGTAAGACTTTTTTTTGATAAAATTTTGTTGTTTTACCCCCCCCTTTAGGGAAGAAATAATTTGTCTATTCTTCATCTATGATTTTTTAAAATGTTTTTAATAGAAACCTGGCTGTTTTTTCATGTTTATCTGAAACACTATCTATTGCTTCAAACATTGTTTGTTGGTTGATGTTATCCTTGTCATCTAATACAACATAAACTGCAACTTTCTGTTTTCCATCTTCGTTGATTATTTTACTTATTACTTGAATTGAATTACAAAAATCTGAAACTTTGTTAGCAAATTTTGTCCTTTCCTCTTCATTAAATCCTCTATATCTGATAATTTGATTATTCTTCATTTCTATTTTTGCCCCTATTACTAGAATTCCTAATTGTGCTTTTGGTTCAAAAATATCTACTGGTATTCCATATTGACCTGCATGTTTTACTAGAATTTGGAATGAGTTTTCTTCACTTTTGACTTGATCAAATGGTAGACTTTCATGAATTAACCATCTTTCTACATTATCTCTCATTCTTGATGCGCTCATTGTTGAATTTTTGAATTTACTTCTATATGATTCTAAATCTGATAAATCACTACTATCAATTAGATATATTTCTAAATTCGAATTTAGAAATATGTTAAATTTAGGATGGGCAATTATCGTATTTACTAGACGTTAACATTAAAGCCTGGATTGCCCACAACGTCTACTCCTAATAACATGATATTGAAAATAATTCCAATTATCATCATTACAATTCCTATGTAAATACAATTTTTTGCTTTACGAGGATCATCTTTTCTAATAATCAAATAACCAATAATTCCTCCAATCATTCCTATGAATATTGGAAGCAAATACCATGCATTACTTCTTGGTTTTTCTGAATAAGCCATAAAATTATTTTGCTAAAGCTACTTTTTTCTGTAACTGTGTAATCTCAATTTCTACAGTTTCTAGTGGATCTTCTACTTGATTTCTTTTAATTGAAAACATTTTTGGTTTTTCAAAGTCATCTGTGCAATCTGGACATGCATAAACTAACACTCTGTGTTCATTTGGTGCTTTTGGATTGGATAATCTGGGATAATATACCAACCTTGCACCACAATCCACACAATACCTATTGGCTCTTCTAGTTCTAACCAATGTAAACTTCCTGCATATTGTTATTGCCCGATCATGTATTAGATCTATGTTGTCTAATTGAGTACACCAATTACTTACAACCGATCAATGTTTCTAAACTCGAATTTAGAAATAAATTTTATTATTATGTAGTTCTAATTCTAACTACTACAGAAATAATGTTTCTAAACTCGAATATTGAAATAAAGCGCCTCCCACCAGACTTGAACTGGTGACCAACCGGTTAACAGCCGGTTGCTCTACCACGCTGAGCTAGGGAGGCACTAGATTTTACCTTGGCAAAAGTGATTTAATCTTTCCGACTTGGCTAATTACAGTAAAATGATTAACTAATTGTTGAATTTTGAAAAGAATTCTTTGATTTCTTTTGAACGACTTTCAACCAAACCTACAATTTCTATATGTTCATCTGCTGTAGGATCTCTTTTTTGTGAATATTGAAATGCACTAAGTATAGAACCTACTAATTCTCCTACAAAAAATCCACATAGAAAATCTCCTACATTTTCACAATCCCAAATATCTCCAACTGTTGGTGATACCCCTGCTGCTTTGTAAGCCTCTAAAGTTTTATCAATAAATTCAGTTGTAGTTTTTACAAATTCAGGATCAATATTCATTAGTTATTAGAAATTTATTTGTCGATACCTTTTTTCTTTTCAAAAACATAGATACCATCTAAGAATACTCTATGATCTTTGTTCTTTACTTTGGTTTTTAATTCAATATTTGCTGCAGTTTGAGTGATATCTGTCCAAACTTCTCCAGTAAGAATAACATCTTCTCCTTTTGGAACAACTTTGGTATTTCCAACTATGACTGTTTTTCTTGGTGCTCTTTCTCCTTGGAAATTTTCAATGATAACATCCTTTCCTTCAACTTTTACTGTAATAGGAAAGTGTGCAAAAACAACTTTCATTTTAATTGTATAGCCGGTAATCAATCCTTCACAAATATTTCTAATCAATGATCTTGCTGCATGTAAAATTGCATAGTCTCTTTTTCTATATTCAATTGTAGCTAGTACGACTTTACTATCTGCAATTTCTATTTTAACTGGAATTTTACGGAAACTTTGGTGTGTTTTTCCTAATGGACCTACAAATGTTAACATGTGTTTTTTCTGTGTAATTGTAACTCCTTCTGGAATTTCAACTTCATCCTGAAATTTTTCTAATTGCTCAGTAGACATATCCGATTAAAAATCCTCCAATTCCTTTTTCTATTGCTTCATGATGAGACATAACGCCTTGATTTGTAGTTACTAGTAACATTCCTCTATCATACGAAGGCAAGTATTGTTGTTCCCAGTTGTTATATTCATCATTTTTTACTTTGAATCTTGGTGAAATAGCACCACATTTAGTAATTTTTGCTAACAAGTTTATCTTGAATTTGCCGCCTCTTTTGTCATCAATATGTTCGAATTCTCCGATATAGCCATCTTTTTGAAGTGTTTTTAGAACTTCAACACCTAATTTCGAAGTTGGTAAGATAATGCAATCTGATTTCCTTCTAGTTTCGTTATTGTATAATGTAACGAACAAATTTGCTAAAATATTAGTTGCTGGCATCTATTATCACCGATTTTTCCTGAACCCTAAAGATGTTGCTACTTCTCTAAAACATCGTCTGCATAACATTAAGTCATATTTTTGAATAACAGCTGTATAATCTCCACATCTCTTACACCATCTGGAACCTCTTCCAAAATCATGTTTTTTTCTACCAGTTGCTTCATAGGATCTATCTTTAGGCATTATACTATCGTAACTCCATATTCTTTTGTTAGATAATCCTTTGCTTCTTGATTTGTAATTACATGTGCTTTTCCTACACTAGCTTTATGTTTACTTCTCTTGCGAATTGAATAACCTGGTCTAGTTAATGTAACTGAAATTCCAAGACCTAAAATTCCTATTTGCGGATCATATTTCACATCCGGAATATCAATATGCTCATTAATTCCAAATGAATAATTTCCAAAATTATCAAATGCTCTACCGTTAACAGAATTTCCTTTTGCTTCTAACAATCTTTTCAATAGTACTACTGCATCATTACCTCTGATTGTAACTGCAACTCCTATAGGTTCTCCTTTTCTTACTCCCCATTCTCTTTGGGTTTCTTTTGCATTTCTTGTTGATGGTTTTTTACCTGAAATTTGCTCTAATGCTTTTTTTGCAATATCTATTACATCACCTGATTTACCAATTCCCATATTCAAAACTACTTTCTCTAATGAGATTTTTTTCATTGGGGATTCTGTTACTTGAGACATATTATCACTTTAATTGAATTACAGGCTCCTCTTTACCTATTGGCATAATAACATCAGCTGGGATTTCGATTTTTCTATCACCTAAAATTAGAATAACTCTTTTTGGAAGAATGAAAGTTCCTTCTTCTACACTTTCAACTTTACCTATTTGTCCTGCATTAATACCACGTGTGACTAGTCCTTGACATCCTGCTTCTAGTTTGATAACTTCTAGAACTTTTTGATCTGGAATTTGCATAACACATGTGTCTCCAACTTTTCCATTAACTTCTGCAAGTGTTGAGCGTCCATCATGAAATCCTGTCTGTGTTTTACCTTTGTTTATTGTTGTTTTAGTTACAATTCTTACTAATTTTTTAGATTTTTCTGCATCTTTAATTTTAATTGGTTTCAATATTTTTCCTTCTGTTGGTACAAGACGATAGATATCTGAAACATTTTCTAATTCTATAACATCCATTAATCCAATTGCATGATGTAATGATTTTCTAACAACCCCATCGATTTTGACTTTACCAGAATAAATTGATGCTTTAGCTTCTCTAAGAGTTGAAACTATCTTTAATGTATCCCTAAGAAATACTGCTGTTGGAATTGCATAACTCTTTTTGTGTGGACCTGGTTTTGTAGTGATTACAAATCGTTTATCTTTTCTTGCAATTCCCCAGAATTGTGGAGCCATTTGTCGTTTGAGTTTTTTACTTCCTGCTATACTGACCATTAATTCTCATCTTCCTTTTTTTCGACTTCTTTTTCTACTTTTGTTTCTTTAGTATTTTCTTTTGGAGTCTCTTTTGGTTGTTTTCTAGGATCTTTTCCTTGTAATTTTGCAATTCTCCATTTATCATCTCCATTTAATGATGTAATTACTAGATTTGATGTGTGTATGTAAACGTCAAATTTATCACCTTTAGTTTTTTCTTTCTTAACTCCTTCAATTGCAACACTAGTTTTTTGTGTAGAAATTTTTGAAACTTTACCATCTACTCCTTTGAATTCTCCTCTAAGTATGGTTACACTGTCCCCTTCTACTACTCTAGCACTTTTTTTACCATATTTTTTTTGTAAGTCTTTTGATAGATTAGCACCCAATTGTTTACTTCTAGTTTGCATTGTAGCTTGGAAAATCATTCGATTGCGCATTTTAGTTGGTTTTACCATTTTATCATATCACCGTTGATGCCAAGTTAGCTACTCTAGGCCATTTTTCTGAGGCTTCTGCGGCTACTGGTCCTTTGATGTCAGTTCCTTTTGTTTCTCCTTCTGGAGTAATTAATACTGCTGCGTTATCTTCAAAACAAACTCTAACTCCGTTTAATCTACGTACTGCATATTTTTGTCTAACAATTACTGCACCATACACTTGTTTTCTTAATTCTGCTGGTCCTTTTTTTACAACTACATTACAGAAGTCACCTACTGCTGCTGCTGGAAGTCTTGATGCTCTTGTTTTGTGTCTTGGAACATTGATTACTTCTAAAATTTTAGCACCTGAATTATCTGCACATGTGATGTTTGCACCTACTGGTATTGATCTTGTTACATATGGGCGGAACTCTTCAACGCCTTTACCAGCTTGTTTTGCCATTATGCCTTTACCTCAATTACTACATATGAAACAGATTTTGCTATTGGTCTACACTCTGCAGCTACTACTACATCTCCTTCTTTTACTTCTAAGTTTGATGGTACGTGTGCATGAATTGTACTTGTACTTCTAGCATATCTTTTAAATTTAGTAAAGTAAACAGGTGATTCTTTTTGAATTACTACTGTATCTTTTGCTTTTGATTTGATGACTTTGCCCTCAAATAACTTTCCACGAATTGAAAGGGTTCCATTAAATGGATTTTTTGTATCACCATCTTTTGGTTCCTCTTTAGGTGCATTTACTTTGATTCCTATGTTTCTAGTCATGCTTTTGCTCCTATTCTTTCAAATGGTCTCTTTGCAATTGATGATCCTTTAACTAAGATACTTTCACCTTTAATGAAAAATTTCAAATTACTAGTTAATTTTGGAATCATTTTTTTACCTTTTTTTGTGTTTATTGTTATCATAGATTTTGTTTCATTGATTACTCTTCCATTTAATCCTACTAATTGTAAATTACTTGATTCTACTACTTGAGTATCTAAACCGATTAACTCATGTCTGGCAATTGTATCTATAGTAATCATTGCTTTTTCTCCATTTCATTTAATCTAGTTAACATTCTTGCAATGTTGTGGCGAATTGGTTTTAATTTACCACTTTCTTTTCTTAATGTTCCTTTAGATGAGTCTACTCTGAGTTTTGCTAATTCTGTTCTGCTTTCTTGAATTTTACTTTTGAGATCTTTCTCATTCAAATTGTTAACTGTTTTCATGCTGATTTTGGTCATTTCATTGTTGCCTCATCTTCTTCTAATGTTTCTAAAGTTTTCATTTTTTCTGCTTCAATTGCAATTTGTTCTGATTCTGATTTTGCTTTCTTTTCATCCCCTTCTACTTTAACAACTTCAACTTTAACATCTCCATCCACTTTGACTTCTTCCACTTTTTTAGTTGGTTTTTCTTTAGATTCTTTCTTTTTCTTTTCTTTAATTAGTTCAAATTCTGGAATAACTTTTTCTTTGTTTGCAATTCTTATTCTAATTCCAATTAATCCCATTGCAGTTTCTACATGTGCAATATCCTCGTCAACTATTACCTCTGCATGGTGTCCTGCTCTAGGTAAAATTCCTGCAACATGTTTTTCAAATGCAGAACGATCACCTCTAAGTTTTCCTGAAATTGTAATTTGAACTCCCATTGCACCACTTTCCATAATTTGTTTCATTGTCCACATAGTTGCTCTTCTGAATGCTGTTCCTCTTTCCAAATGTGATGCCATTCTGTTACACATTACACTGGATGATAAATCTGGTTTTTCTATCTCATTAACTGAAATTTGAGGATTTTTCAAACCAAAATCTGTTGCTAATTTTTCTGTAAGGTCTCTTATTCCTGAACCTTTTCTTCCAATAACTATACCTGGTCTTGTAACATGTAATGCAACTCTGGTACCTGTTGGAGTTTTTGATATTTCTGCATGGGAAAATCCTGCATCTTTAATTGCATTTCTCAAATAATCTTTTAACAACATCATGTTGTAATTGTCTCTGATAACGTTCTTCACTGCTGACATATCTAAAGCTCCTGGGCCACCAATTCCACATGTGTTAATACATTATTCTTTGGAGTTGCTCTACCCATTGCTCTTGGAATAAATCTTTTGACGATAACTCCTTTGTGCACTGTAGCATTTACAATTTTTAATCTATCTAAATCCATTCCTTTGTATTCTGCATTTGATTCTAAATTATCTAAAACTTTAATGAATTCTTTTGCTGTTTTTTGTGGATAACGACCTGACATTACTCCAGGATCTGCTTTATGTCCAACTTGATTTTTGTATCTTCTAAATGGAACTGCTCTTTTCTGGTTAATTACTGCTAACAAAAAGTCTCTAGCTTTTTCAATGGATAATCCTTTGATTGCAACTGCAACTTCTCTTGCGTGTTTGTGTGACATGTCTTTTTCTCTAACTGATGATCTGACATGTCTAGTTGCATCATAATTTTGGAAAGCGTAATTGAATCTACCCATAATAATCACTTCAATGGTACGTAAAGGCTGGATCTTGATGCTCCTACTCCTGGTGCACCGTGTTGTACCTTCTTGTTTGTTATGACATATTCTCCCAAATATCGGCCAACCATTTCTGTTGTAATATTTACTGGACGAAATTCTTTTCCTGAGAAAACATTTACTGTAACGCCTACCATGTATGGTAGAATAATTAAATCCCTGAGATGTGTCTTGATAGGATTTTTTAATTTTCCTGCTTTTGCAGCTTTAATTTCTTCAATTAATTTTCTTTTTCCATCTGTAATTCCTCTTGTAAGAGATCTTCTTTGTCTGGAATTGAATAATAAGAATAATTTTTCTAATGAAGTATTATCTAATTCTTCTTTACTTAGTCCTCTATATTGAAATTCTTTAACCAATTTTTTCCTCCAATGTTAATCTACTTCGAGTTTTATCGTCCATATTAGAGCATTCCTATCTTTGTTGCGAGATCTCTAGCTTTTTCAGTGGTTTCAAATTGAACAAATGCTTTTTTACCGTAAATTGTTCTTGCTGTGTTTACTTTGATTACTTTTTGTTTGTAAAGTGTATTGACTGCTTCTGCTATTTCTGGTTTTTTTGCAGATAAATCTACAATAAAGCAGATTTTATTTTCATTTTCTATCATGGCAAATGTCTTCTCAGTAATGTATGGTTTAACAATTATTTTCATTGCGGTATCTACATTCATTGTGATTTCACCATTACTTCTAGATGTGTTGATTTAATTTTTGCAATTTCTTCTATTGCTGATTTTGAGTATACTGTTAATCTAATTGGATGTGAACCTGGAGCTAAATCTAAAACACTCAAGTCTTTAACACTTTTTACTTCTACTCCTGGTAGTGCACCTATTGCTTTAGACATTTCCTTATCTTCTTTAGTAACAAACAAAACACTTTTTCCAACTTTTTTACTTCTGCCTCTTAGTCGAGATTGTCCTGAACGTGATTTTCTAGATTCTAATCTATCTGTATCTTGTGTTAGTTTTAGAGATTCTAATACTTTGACAATTTCATTTGATTTTGAAATTGATTCAATGTCATCTGAAACAATTATTGGGAATGATTCTATACCTTCAATTTTGTGACCTCTTGATTCTATTATTGTCTTTGAGGATGTAGCAGCAATTGCAGAACATAATGCTAATTTGTTTTCTTTTTTGTTTAATTTTTTGTAAATTACTTTTCCTACGATTGGTGGATGTGCTTGTCTACCGCCTCTAGTTGAAGCAACTTCTGCACCTTGACCTTGTCTTCCACCGCCTCCGCCTTGAGCTCTTGCAACACGAGATACACCTTGACCTGTTGGTGGATCATTGGAATCTGCAACAACATCTTGACCTGCACTTGGATGTCTTCCTTGTGGTTGGAATTTATGTGATGTAAGATTTATCCATGCTTTGTGAATTAATTCTCTTCTAAATGGTGTTGAGAATATTAATGGTAATTCAATTTCTCCGTCTTTGGTTCCTGTAGTTGTATATGTTGTAATTTTCATTATATTACAACCTCCAAGATGTTTGGTTTGTTAACTTTAACTGGTGCATTTCTAATTTGACTTCTTAATTTGATTAATCTTCTATACGTTCCTGGAACTGAACCTTTCAAAATTATGAAATCTCCTTTTACCAAACCAAAGTGTTTGTATCCTCCATCTGGATTAATTTTTAATTTATCGTTATCTGTATTGCCCATAACTAGAATTCTTTTATCATATTCGACTCTTTGATGAAAACCTGTTTGACCTGCTCTTGGAACTGTATACATGATACTTTGTGGTGAAATTGGACCTAGTGAACCAACTTCTCTTACTGTCTTTCTTGATTTGTGTTGTTTCTTTTTTACATTCCATCTTCGCATTACACCTTGCCATCCGTGACCTTTTGTTATTGCTGCAACATCTACTGTTGAACCTGTTTCAAAAATTTGATCAATTTTAATTTCTTTTCCTAATACTTCCTTAACGTGTGCAAATTGTTTTTCAATATCTCCGCCACTAACCATTGCTTCAAAAATATATGGTTTTTTCATTTCTAGTCCTGCAGCTCTTGGAGACACTGCAACGATTGCAAATATTTCTTTAATTTTCTTTAAACTTTTTTCTGCGCTTTCTAATGCACCTTCTTTATTTTTAAAAGTCATTTCTTTTGAAATGTATTTTGGAATATCCTCTGAATAAACATCAAACTCAGCATGCAATCCGTCATGATCTTTTGAATAACCTCTAATTCCTAAAATTAAAACTGGTGGGGTAACTAAGACAGTTCCTAAACTAACTAATTGTTTTCCTGCATTAGGAACTTTTTCACGATCATCAATACTTACTACTTGAACACAACCTGCTTTGAATCCACAATGAGCTAAAATTTTTGGTTCTTCTGATGCTGATCTACTTGGCCAAGCTCTAATTCTTGCTTCCATAGTTTTTGCACGTACTCTACGTGAGTATGCTAAACTACCTCTACGTGGTGAATGTCGTTTTCGAGCTCCCATTGTTAAATCGTCTCTCGAATTCCCTCTATTAAACCCTGTTAGTTGTCGTTAACCAAAATATTTTATCAGGTTAACCATCATGACTAAATTAAGTTATTTTAAAACATCTGAAATCATATTCCAAATAGTTATTCCGCCAATAATCACTCCCATAACTCCTATACCTATTGCAAATATCAGAAAATTTTTTCTTTCAGCCATACCCAATAGTTATTTTTGAGCATTAATTATTGCTAACGTGCCAAGTAATGCTTCTTCTAAACGGACTGTTTCAGTTGCTTGATTAGGGAAAAAATTCAATGATTTTGAATTTTGAACTTTATTCATTCTACCACCAATTATTTCATGAACTCCTTTTTCTGGAGAACCGAATACAACTAGTAAATTTTCTTCAGATTTAGTATATTTTTCAAGATGTTCTTTTGTTACTGTTTTGCCTTTTCTTGATGTGATTATGATGTTTCCTTTCCATTCTGACAACAGTGAAAATAGGTTGGATCTTTCTTTGACATCATAACCCCAATACGTTTTTGATTCAGTATTGTCAATTTCCTTAACTGATAATCTTGGATATCCTTCTTTAAATTGAATTGTCACTCGTTTTCCTGTTGGGGTTTTACCATAAAATTGAATTAATTGATTAATTCCTACATCAACAAATTTTTTACCTTTGACCGTTACTATTACCCCCTCTCTAACGTCTCCTGCAACAATTTTTTTTGCATTTGTTGGAGTGTTATGACTTGGAATTCTTAATGGATGTAATACTCCTGCAAACTTAAGATCATTGACTTTTTGAAATAGTCTCCTTCTCAAAAATTGCGGTGTCTCTAAATATCTTAGAATCATTGTCATGAAACTTCCATCTGAGCCATTGTTGCCTTCGTTATAGACATAGATTGTATCAATTTTAAAAATTGCACATGCCCTGGCTAACACTGAAATTTTTCTAGTTTTATCTATCTTTAGTGATTCATCTTGTAATGAGGATGTGGGAATTGCAACAGATATTTTCAATGTAATTTAATCTCTCAGTAGTTTTAACTAATTAATTTTTATCGTGTGGATATTTTTCTTTAGCCGTATTTGCATAATTAACGATTTGTTCATCTGACACTAATTCATACAAACCTGTTTCTGTTTTGATATGTGCCATTCTGATATGACTTGTTCCTTCTTTATCTTCACTTGAAAGATAAATTCCGGCAGCTGCTAATGTTGATGCTTCATCTAATGTCAATTCTTCTTTGTATGTTTTTTCTAAAAAGTCTGTAACACTATCAGAACCTGAACCAATAGAAATTGCATCATATGAAATGTAAGTTCCACTTGGGTCTGTAAGATATAGTTGAGGTGTATTGTTTACTACTCCTCCCAAAATTAAAGCAACACCATATGGTCTTACTCCTGCATACTGTGTATATTGTTGACATTGATCAGCTAAATGTTTTGCAATAGTTTCAACTTCTACTTCTTCATCGTAAATCATTTTGTTACTTTGAGAAAAGAATCTTGCATTATCTACTTGACTTCTTGCATCTGGAATATATCCTGCTGCAGCCACTCCTACATGATCATCTATTTGAAATATCTTTTGAGCAGTTTCTGAAATTTGTAATTTTCTTGGTTTCTCTTCTACTGCTATAACAATCCCTTCTTTGCATTTTACTCCTACTGCAACTGTTCCTCTTCTTACTGTTTCAATTGCATACTCTACTTGATACAATCTACCGTCAGGTGAAAATACAGTAATTGCTCGATCATAACCTTGTTGTGCAGGAAGCATTTGATCAAAATGCCGTGAAGGATTAATTTAAGTCTAGCCTATTATCTTTAGCGTGAAGTATGAAATTGAATTTTTTGGACATGAAAATATTAGATCAAATCATAAAAATACAATAGAGATTACAAAAGAATCTCATCTAACTCCACGTGGTGATTGTATAGTGGGCGTTAGTGCCAACTCTTCATGCATTGATTTACCTGAAGAATTAAAAAATAAATTAAAAAATCCTGAAACTACTGTTCAATTTTTGATTAAAGTTGGAGATGATGAATTTTCTTTGAAAGGAAAAGGACATCCAAATTTAACCTTGACTCATAAGGAAGATATTGTTTTACGAAAAAGTGATTTTACATGTCCTAGAACATTATCTGTAAAATGTGATAAAGCCTCTGATTTAGTGCCTAGAGAAATGGTTACTAAATTACAAAATCCAAAAACAAAAGGACTTTTTGTTATTACAGTTGATTAGAAACTGTCACAACTTTATAGTCGTGTTTATTTTCAATTTTTATGGGACGTAAAACTAATTTTTTCCTTTTAGTACCGTTAGCGACTTTTGCATCTATAATTTTTGGTTTTGCTATATACAACACATTATGTAAAAATGCAAATATTCCATTAGGATGTTAAAAATTTAAGAATTTTTTATTCGTCGTCAGTCTCGTTTGCTTTATCACGAACTTTTTTCATTATGCAAAACTTTGCAAGGCTTTTCTTTAAATTCATAATTACTGGGTATTTCTTTAGTATTTATTTCTAATTTATTTTGATCTGTGATTTGTTCTTTTTAGAATTTTTTTTGTGCCTGTATTGGATTTCTTTTTTAATTTGACTAAATTGTTATTTTGAATTTTTAAATTTTGATTAATTGTTTCCAATAAAGTAATTACTTGTGGATATTTTGTATGTCCTACAAGATCTTTTTCAATTATTAAAAGATAATATCTTAATTCTCTTAGAATACGTCTTTTTTTAGATTTTGAAATTACTTGATTTTTTAATTCACTTAAGTTTGCTGATATGTCACATAATTTAATTAATTTTGCATCTAATTCTGACTCTTTGATCTTCATTCCATATTCTTTTTGTCTTTGTTTTTTTGAAACAATTCTTTTTTTTGTTAACGATAATGTTGAATTATCATTTGTATCAATTACTAATTTGGTTTCTGTTAATGATAAAATTAATGTTGAAACTCTTCTACCGAATTTTTCAAACAATTCATCAAAACTTGTGTCAGTGTGTTCCAAAATATCTTGTAACCAACCTGCACAAAGTACTTCCTCATCAATTACTCCTAAGCTTTTGAGCCTATTCACAACATTTTCTAAGTGATTTGAATGTGAGACTCCGATTTCATTCAGTTTTCCTCCATGTTTTGTCTTTGCAAACAATTCTGCATTTGTCAGTGAATTCATTTACTTGCACTACACATAATTGAAAAAAAATCTAATGCTGATTTTTTTGATAAATTTTTGTTTTTTGTTTGACAATAATTTGTAGTAAATGTACATTTTGGACACCCTCCCCATTCATCTGATGCTGATTCTTGATCTGTATTTGATTCCTCTTTGCAATTACATTCACTAATCAAATCAAAACAAGTTTTCATAACTTTTTCAAAATTTTCATAAATTATTTTACTACACCCATTATATCCGTCTGATGTGTTGTCAAACAAATGAATTACTCCATTTTCATAATATGCATCAATATCATTTGATTCTGATTTTGTCAATATTTTACTTGCATTAACTAAAACATGAGTAATTGTATGTATTTTTGAATCTGATATGAATGAATTTTTTATATCTCCATTTATTTTAGATATGAATTCAGTTGGTATGGTGATACTTGTACAATAATGTTTTGAACTCCAACTAAAATTATTCCAATTTGATATTGTTTTTCCATCAAACGTTTCAAACTTATCTGATGTATCGTTATAATTTCCTTTTAGATACCCTGTAATTGTTCTATCCATTTTTATCAATCCATAACGTAAAGATAATTTTTTTGCATGTGAATTAATTTCTTTTTTAATTGACTCTTTTTCTGTCACTTGCATTAATGATGTCTTTACAATAGGAATAGTCCTTTTATGAATTTCATTAGATTTTTCTAAAAATGCATTTGCACCGTTTTCAGTTTTATCTATTGATTTTACCTGATAATTTTCTTTATTAAAATGATATATTCCATTTTGATGAAGTTGATAATATCCTACAGGTATATCTCTGGTTCCAATTTTCTTTGAGTTATGAAAAATTGTGATTTCTCCTGACGCTCCTCTTAGATTAATGCTATTTGCAAAATCAAAAAATTTAGATTTATCTGATTCTAATGCTGCATGTTTTTCCATTCCAATTGATACAGTATGTTTTTCTGAAATTATGGAATTCTCTTTGTTAATTTCAACATGATGATTCTGATTCAGATATGCAGGAATATTTCGTGCAAAATAATGACATGCTGCATCCTCTGGATCAAAAACACAAATTGCGTATGATTTTTGTCCTTTTCTTCCTGCCCTTCCAATTCTTTGAATAAATGAATCGTACTCATTTTTGAATGCAGAAATTACTACATCTACATTACCAATGTCAATTCCAAGCTCTAATGTAGGCGTACATGATAGAATATCTAATTCACCTTCTTTCATTTGTGATTCATACAACTTTCTATCTTTTTGTTCTAAACCCCCACGATGAATTTGTATTCTTATTTTTTCATTCATAGATTCCACGTTTGATGCTAAAAATTCTGCATCATTATGACTATTACTGAATACTAATTGTTTAGATTTTTTTTTATTGCATATTGTTGTAATCATTTCCATAGTTGTTCTTTGACCGTATTTTCTTGGCATAATGAAAAATCGATGCATGTTTTGTTTTCTTTTTGACCCACTTTTGATATATGTAAAAGATTTTTCAGGTAAATCATACATGTTTGAAAAAAATTCTTTAGGGTTATCTAACGTTGCAGATGCTCCTATGATTTGAAATTTTTTCATATAGTTTTTCATTCTTTTTAGTACATGGTAAACATTAGAGCCGTGAAAACTTGTGTATGAATGTGCTTCATCCATTACAATTATTTTTGCATTTTTAAATAACTGATTCCATTTTTTATCTTGCAAAATTAAATGATAGTTAATGAAATCAAAGTTTGTTGCTAGAATAATTGATTTTTTATATGAATCTGAAATTATTTTATCTTTGTACTGTGAATTTTGCCCACCATGAATTGAATATGTAGAAATTATATCATTTAATTCACATTTATCAATTAAATCTGAAATTTTTGAAACTTGATCATCAATTAATGCATTTAATGGATAAACCAATAATACAAAAACACCTTCAATTGGTTTTTCTAATATTTTTTGCAAAATTGGAATTATGAATGCCTCTGTTTTACCTGAACCTGTAGGTGCAGAAATAATTGAATTATCTCCATTTAAAATTGACCGAATTGATTCATTTTGAAATGGAAGAACTCCTGAAAAACCATATTTTTTCAATCCATCAATAATCTTTGTGGATAAAACATCTTTGAGATTCTCTACTGGTATTTTTTCTGGCTCTAATGAAAGTAATTTTTCATAATGAATAATAGCTAATGTTTGATTTCTATGACCTTCTACTAATTCATGAATGATTGGATCATTATTAATTTCTAATTTTGGTATTTTATTTACGTCAAATAAAATATTTTCAGGTATTGAAATTTTTATTTCTGTTATGATTTTTTTAGGAGTTACTGTCTTTCCAATATTTTTTATTTCATCTGGAAAATAACCTGCTGAACTTTCTGGACCATTACAACTATGCGGCTCATCAGTTCTTGCATCTAATGGAATAAATTTACCACTATCTGATTTGAATTCTTCATCCCAGTAAATTTCTGCACCGCAACCCTTTGAACATTGTTTTGTTCTTCCTGAATAATTTACTCCGTATGTTGGTTTTCTTGGAATGATTTTTTCAGGATTACATTTTGGACATATTCCTGGAGCTGCTACATCTTTCAAATTTTTTGAAAGTTTTGTATCGCATGTGGGGCAGAACTTCATCTCTCTTGCTCTACTTTATTTTTCTCATAAAAGGATTTTTTAATAATTTCATGCAATTGTTAATTGACTACGAGCTATTAGTTTACTTGAATTAAAAAGACAATATTATTTCTAGTCTATTTGTAATTTAATTATGAAAAATAATAAAGAATTGAGATCATTAAAAATTGAATTAATGAAATCTTTGAATGGATCAAATAGTGGATATTTTGGATTATCTTTAGAAACTTTAGTCGATAATTGATAATTTTATTCCTAGATCCGATTAATCATCCTAATTTTTCAAAATTCTTAAGTTATGATGTTTTAGGAATTTCATGGTGAAATTTAGTGTTGAACTCCCAATTTCAAAAAAACCTACAGATCTTGAACTAAAAAAACTAAAAGAATATTTCAAGGAAATGCCTGTTAATGAAATAATTACTGGCCTCAAATTTGCAAAAAGTAGATGGCATGCTAAAGATTCTGGAACTCTAAAAGTAGGAAGAAAAAGTATTGTTCAAAAAGAAGTACATTCAGTTACTACAGAACAAGCTCAATGGAGATTAAAAAATTGGAAAATGATGATTTCAAATTACCGTCGCAGAGGTTATAGCTATCCAACAATATCTAGAATTAAAAAAATTCTAATTCAAAAAAGTAAAAAGAAATCAAAGTAGTCTCGTATTAGTTAATTCTAAATAAAAATATCTGTTTTTTTCTGTGCCACTTGTTGTCTTAATTCTGTTGGAACTTCTGGAATTGATGATTTTGTTTGTCCTGCAATAACATTGTGTGCTTCTTCTAAAATTGCAAGTGTATCTGAATTTGTTTCAGTTTGTGTACTGAAATTATCTTCCATACCCACTGATGATCCTGACATTACATCTCCAAGTATTTGTGACAAGTCTTGCATTGAAGCATTTGCTTCTGGCATAATTCCACTTAATGATGGACTTAATCCTTTAATTATTGACATACATGGACTCAATGTTACAACAACATCTCCTAATTCTGAAACAGTATCTAGTCTAAGTTTAACTTGTTCCATGGATAATTTTGCTCCACTTACCATGTTTTTCATTTTTCTAACTTGTGCTAATTCCCCTGCATATGCTTGTGCATAAACTGGTTTGTTATTTCTCTGTGCATTGACACATTTTTCAAAAATTTTATCATGTTTTACTTGTAATTTTTCATTAATTCCTGATAATTTTGTAATTTGTGATTGTAATTTTTTCTGGGCAAAATCAATTCTATTTTTTAATGGTTCATCAGGCTTTACCTTACCCATTACTTTTTGAGATATTGATTCTCCTTCTGTTTTATTCCATGAATTACTTATCATACTTAATTCGTAATTTTTCTTAATTTTTTTGTTTTAAACAGATTTGTAACTCTAGTCACTGTACCTATAGTTACAGTGTACCTGGTTACACCCTATCCGAATGTAAAGGTAAATGCCTGAAATCCTTTACCTTGGATATTCATCTCTAAGATTCCTGATATACTATTTTCACTATCTATGATGTTATACATTCCAGGATCACTCACAATCAATATTCCATTTGATGAAATATCTTTACCAAAGTTATTTTCATTAAGAGGAACCCCGTCAAGAAATATTTCTAATTCTGCATAGTTATTTGTTACAATATTGACTTCTTTTGCTTCAAAGTACATTTTGATATTTCCGTTACTTTCAGTTAATTCCATACTGTCTGAATGATTTTTCCAATCTCCTATTGGATAAAATTTGTTTACTTCAATTTTTTTAGGTTCTGTATACGTTACAATTTTTTCTGGCTGAAATCCTTCATTACTACCTAAATTATTTCTATTTTGTGCAAATTTATATCCGAAATATAATTCGGGAGTTCTAAATGATGTGTGCTCAAATTCCTCAATACTTACTAATTCTTTACTTGATAATGTTTTAATTCCCATTGATTGATTTCTTTCATCAAGTAATTGCTGAATAATTTTTTCAGTTTCTTCATATGCGCCTTCTCCAATATGATCATATCTTAAATTTCCTTCATGATCTGCAATATACTTTCTTGGCCAGTAATTATTTTCAAATGCTTTCCATGTTTCCATTTTATTATCCATTACTACCGGATAATTAATTTCATATTTTTCCATTGCATCTTGCACGTTACTAGGATCCTTTTCAAACTCAAATTCAGGTGAATGTATACCGATAATTAACAAACCTTCATCTGAATATTTTTCATCCCATGATGTGATGAATGGTAATGTTCTGATACAATTAATGCAACTATAGGTCCATATGTCATAAAGTACTACTTTGTTTTCTATTTCTTGTGATAATTTTTCAGGTGTTGTATTGAGATAATGTTCTATTCCTACTAGAACAGGTGCTTTTTTTATTCCTGAGTCATTAATATTCAAAAACACTCCCGTTGCTGAACCTTGATTTTGTAATGACAAGTCATCTAATCCCACAAAAATTATGCCTAAAAATATCACTGCTGATATGATAATTCCTCCAAAAATGGATATTGTTTTTATTTCTGAATTCATCCCAACATCACAATCTCATTTAGTAATGGAAAATTTGCGATATATGCAAGTTGATTTGTAAATATCAAAATTCCTAACATAATGATTAATGCTCCAATTAACAAATTATAATATTTTAGATGTTTTGTCATAGATGAAATTATCTTTGTTGCTTTTGAAAAAAATACTCCCATTAAAATAAATGGAATTCCCAAACCTGCAGAATACGCTAATAATAAACTGAATGAAACTGAGGGTATTGTTGCAGCTAATGTTAGAATTGTTCCTAATATTGGACCAACACATGGTGTCCACCCAATTGCAAATGCTAAACCAAATACAAAAGACATCGGATAACTTGATTTAAAATTTTTAATTTGAATTCTTTTTTCTTTATTAATAAAATTTATTTTCTGTGACAACAATAGAAATATTCCAAATATGATTATAATTATTCCTGCAATTGAGTTTAAATCCCCTAAAAATTGACTAACGGAATTTGATAAAACACTATTAATTAAAACTCCTAAAGTTGAAAAAACAACTGAAAATCCTAATACAAAAAATATTGTATTGGCAATGATACTTACTTTATTAATTTGAAAATTATTTTTTTTATTATGTTTTATTTCATTTAATGTTGTTCCAGAAATATATGCCAAAAAGGCTGGAATCATTGGTAAAATACATGGAGCAATAAAAGATCCCAATCCTGCAGAAAATGCAATTAATATTGTAGGGTCCGCCATATCTTAAATTCATTATTTTTATTTTAAAGCCTTATCACAAATTTTAGCTGTTTCTAATACGCTCCTTTTTATCTAGGTATTTTGGATGTAATTTATGAATATGAGATTTGTAATTGTTGGCATTTCATTAGGTATACTAGTCACCATTGCTGTAATTATTGGCTCTCCAGCTAATCCATTAAACTTGGACTTTGGTGGTATGGACCAATCACGATAATTAGTAAAATTTCTTAAAACCTTTTTCAAATATTCGTAGTGACTCTTCTATCTCTGATTTTTTTAGCCATGCTGTGACTGAAATTCTTAATCTAGCTTGATTTTTTGCAACCGTTGGATATCTGATAGGTTGAGCAAATATCCCATTTTTGAATAGAAATTTTCCAAATTCCATCGCTGTTTTTTCCTTTCCTATGATAATTGGTATGATTTGTGATTTAGAATTAATTTCATATCCGATTGATTTTAGACCTTTTGATAGTTTTTCTATATTATTGTGTAATTTCTTTTGTTGAATTCCTCTGTTTGACTGAACTCTCTTTATTGAATGCTCGACTAAAAATGATGGTAGGGCTGATGTGTAGATAAATGATTTTGACTTGTTTATACATGCATCAATAACATTATTTTGTGATGAGACATAACCTCCAAACGATCCTAACCCCTTACTTAAACTACTAATGTACAAATCAATTTTTTTTGCTACATTGAAATAGCTTGGCGTACCTTTTCCATCTTTTCCAATTACAAAATCCCCGTGAGCATCATCTACAATTGTAATTGCATTTGTTTTTTGTGAAATTTCTGTAATTTCTTTTAATGATGATACGTCTCCATCCATACTGAAAATCCCTTCAGTAATGATGAACTTGTTCTTTCCACGTATTTTTATTTTTTTTGATAAATCATCCATGTCGTTATGTTTGTAAATTGAAATTTTGGCACCTGATAACTTACATGATTCTATAATGCTGGCATGGTTTAATTCATCACTTAGAATTAAATCTCCTTTTTTAGCTATTGCTGAAATTGAACCTAAATTTGCCATGTACCCCGTAGGAAAAATTAAACTATTTTGTTGTGATTTATGCTTGGATAGAATTTTTTCAAGTTTTCTATATGATTCATCATTTCCTGAAACTAATCTAGAACTTGATTGAAGCTGATTTGTTTGAATTTTGGTTATTGGAATTCCAAGATAGTCATTTGAGCATAAATTAATTAATTTTTTTTCTTTAATTGTAATGTATGCACCTTGTGCTTTGCCGTATTGTAATTTTCTATGTAAATTATCATTCTTAATTTTGGATAACTCTGAATCAATAAAATTGAGTTTATGCTTCAAGACCAATTTTTTCTATCATATTGCGGTCTTTTTGGGCATTATTTCCATCCATCGTTAAGTATCCTTGAGTAATAATTCCATTTGCCCCACTTTGTAACAATTCTTCACCTGAATCCTCCAAGTTTGTTTCTCTTCCTCCGGAAATTTTGATCACTGATTCAGGTAACAGAAAACGTATGACTGAAAATATTCTAGTAATTTCTGAATTAGGTAAATCTACCTGTAATTCTAAAGGCGTTCCTGGAACTGGAACTAGTATGTTTATTGTTACTTCTTCAGGATATATCCTTGCTAATTCTAATGTCATTTCAATTCTCTGGTCTCTTGTTTCTCCCAATCCAATAATTCCGCCAGTACATAATTCTAAACCAGCTTCTCTGGCAATCTCAAGTGTGTCTAATCTGTCTTGGTAGGTGTGAGTTGTACATATTTCTGAAAATTTTGATTTTGCTGTTTCTAAATTATGATTATATCTTTTGACTTTTAGTTCTTTGAGTTTAGCTGCTTGTTCCTTTGTTAGAAAGCCCAAACTACATTCAACACTAATTCCCACTTTGTCATTAATTTCTGTAATAATTTTACAAACATTTGTAAAATCTTTTGATGATGGTTCTCTCCATGCAGCAACTAGACAATATGATTCTGCACCTTCATCTTTTGCTTTTTGTGCTTTTGTAACAACCTCTTCAGGTGTTGGTAATTGATATGTTTCAATACCTGTATCAAAAAATGCTGATTGTCCACAAAAAGTACAATCTTCACTGCATGCATTTTTTTTAATATTGTTTAATTGTTCGACATCTACCTTATTTCCATTATAATCTCTAGTTATTTCATTGGCACATCTAGCTAATTCTTTGAGATCTTCATCTGGAACGTTAAATAATTTTCTTGCATCTTCTGATGAAATTCTCTCACCTGAAAATACCTTTTCTTGACACTCTTTGATAAATTCCAAATTACTCATGTTGAAAGTTTTTTGATTCCATTTATAAAAATATGGTAATTGTTAACCTTGAGAAATTCACTAGTTAACAGTCAAATAATATGTGATTTTGCTGCCTGAATAGTCTTAATCGTCTTTTTTAGGAGCAATTCTAACTCATTTTCTTCTATTGATAAAGGCGGTACCAACATTACGATATTTCCAAGAGTTCTTAGATATATTCCGTTTTTCTTTCCTTCTTCAAAGAATACTTTGTTAATTGATTTTTTTGTTTGAATTGGAATTTTCTTTTTCTTATTTGATACCAGTTCAATTCCCATCAGCATTCCTTTGTGTCTAATGTCTCCTACAATATCTATTGCTGATATATCATCATAATATTGTGAAAATATTTTTGATGTTTTTTGTATTTTTTTAATTAAATTATATTTTTCATACATCAAAATATTTTGATTGGCAACAGATGCTGCAATTGGATTTCCCGTATATGTGTGACCATGAAAGAGATGCTTCCATTGATTAAACTCTCCTGAAAAAGAATCATAAATTTTTTTACTTGATAGTGTAGCTGCCATTGTTAAATACCCTCCAGTTAACATTTTACCATATGCAACAATATCTGGAATACTTTTTTGTTCCTTATATTGAACCATTGATCCTAATCTGCCAAAACCTGTCGCAATTTCATCTAATACAAATAAAATATCATGTTTCTTGCATAATTTACTAATTTTTCTTTGAAAATCTTTTGGATAGATTATTACTCCTCCTGCCATCTGTGCACCGCTTTCCATTATGAAAGCTGCAATGTTGTTATCTTTAGAAAATCTTTTTTCCATTTTTTCTAAGCAATCATTTTGATAATCAGTTACTGTGAATCCTTTAGGAATTCTGTACTTGTTAGGAACTGGAAATTGTATGGTTGAAAATAGTTGTTTTTTAAATTTGCCAAAAAATTCTGGAACATATCCAACTGACATGGCTCCAAACGTATCTCCATGATATCCATTTTCAATAGTTGCAATCTGTGTTTTTTTTGACTCTCCTATGTTTTTCCAATATTGCAATGCAATTTTTATGGCTATTTCCATTGCAGATGAGCCATTATCTGAATAAAACACCTTATTCATGCCAGGTGAAATTTTAATCAGATTTTTTGCCAATTTTTCAACAGGCTCATTTGTAAGATTAAACATTGATGAATGCTGAATTTTTTTACTCTGATTTGTTATTGCTTTAACTAATTCTGGGTTTGAATGTCCCCAAACATTACACCACATTGAGCCTACTGCATCAATTATTTTATTACCTTTAGAATCAATTAGCCATATTCCTTTACCTCTTGATATTGTGTCAAAAGAACTCCATTCTTTCATCTGAGTATTTGGATGCCATACAGAACTAGTCAAGTATTTTGATATGTTTTCAGAACTTAATAATTTCTTGTAATTTTTTTTATTTTAAATAATAAAATACGCTCAAAAATTTACTTTTCTGAACGTTTTTTTTCAAAATTTTCTTTATGGTATGCACGTTGTTTTTTTAAATTTAGAATTTCTCTGTATTTTTCACGATATCTTTTATTTTGTTCTCGTCTTAATCCTTTATCCTCTTTTTTTAATTCATTAAGAAACTGTAAATCCATTATATCCATGATACAGGATATTTCTATTAAAACGATATTTTTTTTTCATCATGATTAGAGGTCTTTTTATTTATTTTCCTCCATCTGTCTGCGCAATTTTTCTTCATTACCTCTCCAGATCTCTTCCATTTGAGAATGATATTTTATTTGCTTTTGAGATTTTTCATCTATTTCCTTGGATCTTTTCATTTCTTCTTCTAGTTTTTTTCTAGTGGATTCATGAAACTGTATTTTAAATAGAATTTCATCTAATTTTTTTTCCTGAAATTTTTTTATCTTATTTTTGAAAAAATCCATATCTTTAGTTAATGATAATTCAGCATAAAAATAATTAGATTATAATGTAGTTAAAATAAGATTTAACAATATGTCTGAGGAATCAAATCCCATCAAAGATTATCTTTTTGATTATATTGAAAATTCAAAAACTATTCCCAAATTAATTGTTGAACAAAAATTTGATGTTATTGTCGATGAAATTATTGAAAATTGTTATGATGATATTGCATTGATGGATGAAAAAGAGGAGGCAATTGGAATACTGGCCACAGGATTACTCCATTATCTACTTACAAATGCTCTTTTAAACAGTCAAAGAAAAGTAGAATATCAGGGATTAGAACTTGATATAGTAATTCCGGACGTAAAAACATTGGAAAAAGATTCTAAAATGACTCTGCTAATCTTAATTCCAAAATCTTCAGATAAACAAATCATTGATCAAAAGATCTCTCAATTAAAGGCTGTACAACCAATGAGCGAAAATATTTGGGTTGTTTTATCAAAAGATGTCTCTATTGATTGCAAATCATTTGTTTTATCTAAAGAAAATAATTCCTTTTCAAAAATAATATTTGAAATTTCACAATTTTCAAATGTTGGAAAATCTAACAAGTTCAAAATTCTAAGAATTTAAAATTATTTTAAAACTGATTTCATATCTATATTTTTTTTAAAAATTCTGTATAGTGATTTATCACTCATATCTTTAATGAATGGAATTGAACCTAAAACCTTGATTCCAGTCAAACCTTCTAAATCTTTTTTTAATTGATCAATAGGATATCCCTTATCAAAATTATTAATTATAATGCCTTTGATGGGAATTTTATATTTTTGACACATCTTTACTGTCATGATTGTATGATTAACTGTCCCAACTTTACTTCGTGTAACTATGATTGTAGGAATTTTCATATCCTTAATCAAATCTGTTATGAAATAATTTTTAAGAATTGGAGTCATAGTTCCACCCATTCCTTCAACTAACATCATCTCATGCTTTTTTGATAATTTTTTAAAACTAGAAAGAATTAATGGAATCTTTGGTTTAATTTTTAATTTTTTCCAAGCAGTATATGGTGATGCAGAAATTGGGAAAAATTGTGGATTTAGCAACTCTTCAGAATCATCTACTTTAGCTGAGTTTGCTAAAATTTCAACATCTTCTGATTTGAATCCTTTTTTTTGTTTTATGCCTGCAGCAAATGGTTTCATCACACCAACATCTGTGCCCATTTTTCGTAATGTTATAGCTAACCCTGCTGTGATGTATGTTTTACCTACATCTGTATCTGTACCTGTAATGAAAATTGATTTCAATATTTTACTAAATTACTATCCCTTGATTAATTCATCGGTTTTGAAATTATTTATGAATATCTAGAAAAATTTTTGGTTGTGGATAACATAATTCAAATCCATCAAAATTATGATAAATCTCTGGATATGTTTTATGCAGTTTTTCAAAAATGTCTTCTTTATTATTAATTTTATATGTTGAGTAAGGTGCGTGATAATTTCTTCGAATAATTCGTTTTTCTAATAATAATTTTAGTCCACGAGATATTGATGGATTTGATTTTTCAGTAATTGAGACTAGTTCAATTTGTGATAATTCAATATTTGATTTGAGTAAAACAATAACTATTGATTTAGTTGTTGGATTTAGTAATAATTCATAAAATTCAAGAATATCTTTTTCTAATTCTGGAGAGTATATTATTCTGAATTTACCTTTTTTTTCCTTAATGATGGTCTCTTTGAGAAATTCTGATAGGTATTTTTCAATTGTTTCAGATGCACATTGTGTTTCAGATACTAATTTCATAAATGTCATAGGTCTTTTTAACACACATTCTTTTATTGATTCCTTACATGGACTTAGTTTTTGATTAGACAAATCTTGTAATATCTTATGTTTGTTTCTTTTAACATAAATTGGTACAATTTACGAATGAACTATAATTCTAATTCTTTGTTCTATGACTCTAGATTAGTTTGTAAAGACATAGCGTCTTTCACCTCTACTTTCTGTTTCAGTTTTTACATCAACTAAAACAAATTCTTTTTTGGTGTGCATTTTAGATTCCTCGGGAGTTAGTTTATTTTCGTGTAAATCTTCGTATTCGCTCCAAGTCAATCTTCTTCTTGGTCCAATTTCTGCCTCTAAGTTCATGGATTTAACAATCTCTTCGTATTCAGGTTGTACTACTCCGCTGAAAACCATAGCACTACTTCCACTTCCATATGACCCAAATCCTATTCTTTTACCTTCTAAATCGACTCCTTTTTGGTACTCAAATTCTAAACTACTTCTAAATCCAAGATACAGTGATGCTGTATACAAATTACCAATCATAGATGAAGCAATAAGTGAACTTGATAATTTTGATTCATAGACATCCTGATATTCTTGTGTTTTTGTAAACATTTTTGTAAATTCATGGTCTTTGGCCATAAACTCTTCATCTCCTAATACTGATTCGATAGTTCCTCGTGGATCTTTTGGTATGGGTTCTTCTGTTCCTATTTGCTCTAAGATATTTTTCCATCTAGGTAATTGACGCCACTCATGTCTAACAAGATATGCTAATGCCTTTTTTCCCATGTTGCTGTAAGGTAAGTGCATATTGATATAGTCCATATGATCCAAAATGGTTTCATCATCTTTCATCTCAATTAAATTTGTTGAAACAACTCTTTTCTTGTATGCCTCTAATGCTTTTCTAACCTGAATCATGTATAGTAAATTTGAATATTGTCCATGTACAATTGGAGTTTCCTTTCCAAATGGTCTGTAGAAATCATATTCATCTTTAATTGATGTTGATGTTACTTTTGGATCAAACTCTAATAATCTTGGCTTGTCATTTAGTAGCATTACAACTGAACCTGCACCTTGTGTCATTTCACCACTAGAACCCATGTCGTATTTTGCAATATCTGAAACAACAACTAGGGCACTTTTACCTTCTGATTCTCCTGCTCTAATCCAATTAGTATTATCATACAACGCATAAGATCCACTTACACATGCAAATTTTGTTTCAACTCCACCACAGTGTTCAAATGAGCCTTGACCGTAAACTTGCTCCAACATGCCAATAACGTAAGAATTCATCGCTTTTGATTCATCAAATGCGGATTCTGTCGAAATGTATAGTCTGCCAATGTCATCTGGTGATAAGTTATTTTTTTCCATAATTCGTAAACAAGCATTTGCAGCCAAACATGCAGGATCTTGATTTGCATCAACTATTGCCATTTGAGAAACTCCTAACCCTTTTTGTAATTTTACAGGATCAAGTCCTCTTGCATTTGCAAAATCTGCTGCATCAAGATACAATCTTGGAATATAGATTGCAACATCATCAATACCGGCTGCCATAAGCTTCGTCTTCTAGATGAGTAATTAAGTATTTGTTGTAAATTCTAGTTAACTAGGAATGAATTTTTTATTCTGTTTTGAGATTTTTACGCACAGATCGCTAGTTTTCAAGTTTTTCATCAAACACTCTTTCAAAGACTTCAAATGGTTGTGCTCCAAACAATTTTGAAACTTGTCCATCAGAACTTATTACAAAAAACGCAGGAGTACCAGTCAACTGTAATTTTTTGGCATCTTCATTACTTGTTAGAATTGTCTTTGAATGTGGTTTTTCATCCATACATTTAACCCACTTATCCATATCCAAATTAATTTTTTCAGCAAATAATATTAGATTCTCTGGTGATGCCCATCCGTTATTTTCTCCTGTCCAGTTTGAATAAAGAATATCATGATATTCCCAAAACATTCCTTGATCTTTTGCACAATGAGCACCATGTGAAGCATTTACTGAATCAGAACCAATTATGTTGTAATCTTTAAAAATTATTTTTACCTTTCCGGTTTCCACATAGTTTGTAATTATATCGCCTTCAATTGTCTCAAAAAATACATTACAATAATGACACTGATAATCTCCAAATTCCACTAATGTAATTGGTGCATTAGGATCACCATATACTGTTGAACCATTTTCTACAAATGTTTCCATTGTAATTTCAGTAGGTCCGATACTATCCATTTCAGGTGTTGGTTTTATTGCTAATTCAGACTCGTCAAATGTTCCATTTAGTCCAAACATTACAGCCACTATTGCAATTGATGCAATTACTGCACCTATGGCTAAAGAGGGTGGATGAATCAATAATTTTGAATTTTTTAGAGTACATTTAGACTTTGTTCAATTAGTAAATAAGTAAGATAATTGGAGAGTAAATATGAAAAAGGTGTTTGTAAATGGTTATGGTTCCATTGGCAGTAGAATTACCTCTTTTCTAAAAGATGATCCTGAAATTACTGTTTTTGGTATTGGAAAATATTCGCCAGATGAAAAAGTAACTGATGCAATATCTCGTGGATTGAATGTATACGTTCCAGAAAGAAAATTAGATGATTTTTCAAATTATAAAATTTCTGGTACAATTGAATCTGCTTTAGATGAATGTGATTTAGTAATTGATGCAGCACCAGGAGGTCATGGTTACAAAAATAAAAAAAATCTTTATGAACCAAAAAATATTCCTGCTATCTATCAGGGTGGAGAATCTACAGTAGGAGATGAATCTGTTTCTGATTTATTATTTAATTCTCGTGCAAACTATGATCATGCTTTGGGCAAAAAGCATGTCATGCAAGGAAGTTGTAATGTAACAGGAATGGGTAGAATTTTAGAACCGTTACGTGAAAAATTTGGCAATGAGTTAGTAAGATTTGATGTTACTTTAGTTAGAAGATGGGCAGATATTGAACAAACTGAAAAAAATGTTTCAGACACAATTGAAATGACTGAAAAACCTCATCATGGTGATGATGTAAAATTGTATTTTGGAAAGGATGCTCCTCTTTATGTTCGTGCAATAAAAGTACCTACAAGACAAATGCACCTACACATAATGGATATCCGATTTAAAGAAACTGCACCTAAACCTTCCCAAATCCACGAATTATTTGCTGATGAATTTGGTGTAGCTACACTATGGACTGCAAAGGGTACTAAAGATATTAGAGATTATGCTCAAAATATGGGCTTTAATTTTACAGATACAAATATGATCCACATACATGCAAACATGACTACTTCAATTGGAGATACTGTTCAATTGATGTACTCTGATGATCAAACAGGAATTGTTATTCCTGAAAATCATATGTTGTTACAAGCTATGTTGTTTGATAAATCATATGAAGAGGCATTTGCTCATACTGAATCTATTTTTCATATGAAAGAGAAAAAACAAAAATTACAAGAAAAATTTGCTAAAAATAATTAGATTCTAATTTTTTCAATTCGAATTTTTTGTGGGATATTTTTTGTAACTTTTTCAACTATAATTTTTAAATCATTTAATTCTAGTTTGTCTCCTTCTTGAGGTATATCTTGCAGTCTTTCATGAAGTAGTCCGTTGAGTGATGCATAATCATCTCCTTCAGGAATTTTTGTTTCAAAAATTTCATTAATTATGTCAATTTCAATATCTCCATTTGTAATTATTGTATCTTGATCAATTCGTTCATAACCTCTTTCTCTTTTTAGGTCTGTTTCATCTTCTATTTCTCCTACAATTTCTTCTAGTAGATCCTCTAATGTTACTAGTCCTTCTACACCTCCATGTTCATCTACAACTATTGCCATGTGGGTTTTTCTTCCCTTCATTTCTTTTAAAAGTGAACTAACCATTTTTTCTTGAGATGCAAATACTGGTTTTCTTGCAATTTGTTCCAAAGTAACTACTTCCTTGTCTTTTTCTAATTCCCTCAGTACGTCTCTAACGTGAATAAATCCAACAATATCATCTCTTGTATCCCCAAAAATTGGAATTCTAGAATGAGCACTTTGGTTTATTTGTGGTAATGCCTCAAAAAGTAACATTTTTGCATTTAATGTAAACATCTTTGTTCTTGGTGTCATTACAGAGCGAATTACAGTATCATCAAAATTTAATGCTCCGTGAACTAATTCCATTTCTTCCTTTTCTAATGCTTTTTCTGCCAATCCTTGATCAATAACTCCTTTAATTTCTTCTTCAGTTATTGGTGGTGGTGTATAGCTACTACCAGTAATTTTTACAACTCCTCTAGTAATTATTTCAAAGAATTTTACAACTGGATAAAATACATAACTGAATGCTAGTAAAACTGGTGCATATCTTAATGCAACTTTTGTTGAGTTTGCATTACAGTATGTTTTTGGAGTAATCTCTCCAAAAACTAAAATTAAAAATGTCATCAGTCCTACGGCAATTGCTAATCCATCATTTCCAAATAATCTAATTGCTACACTTGTAGCTAATGCAGATGCCCCAACGTTAACTAAATTATTGCCAAGATTAACACTTGACATCATCCAACTAGGATTCATTTTTAATTTATGTAACGCCTTTGAACCTTTTTTTCCTTCATTGAATAATTGAACAACTTTTGATTTTCTTACTCCAACTAATGCAACTTCCAATCCGCTGAAAAATCCAGATAAACCAATTAAAACTGATAAAGCTGTAATTTCAACCCATAAATCTACCATGATCTTCTCCTTGAAAATTTCTTAGAACTACTATTCTTCATTTAGTTTTTTTGCACCATCTTTTGGTAAGATAATTTAGCAATTCATGGATTTAAACTCTTCAGTTAACTCTTATTTTTTATTACAACTACTGAGGCTAATTTTTTGGTGGATTTGCAAATGTATTTTCTGAATTGTGATGATAGTCAACTGGAATCATTGCATCTTTTTGTCTACCTGTGAGAATTCCTACAACTGTATCATCCTTTTTAATTATTTCTTCATTCATCAATTTTTTAATTCCGGCCACTGATGCTCCAGATGCCATTTCACAATCAAATCCATTTAGTCCAACTACTGACATACCATCTAACATTTCTGAATCAGTTACAGTTGTAACTACTCCGTTTGTAAATTCTAATGCTCTTAATCCTTTCAAAATATTAGCCGGCCTTCCAATTTGAATAGCTGTTGCTTTGGTTTTTGGTCTGATGCCTTCTTTGTCTAAATGATCATAGTATCTAGAAATCAATTCAGTGTTTGGTTCTCCTTTATTCCATCTTAATTCTTCATTTTCAAATCCACCATTGTATAAATCAGATAATGTACTTGCGCCTTCTGAATTAATTACTGCAATTCTTGGTATTTTTTTAATCCATCCCCATTCGTATAATTCCATTAATGCTTTTCCACAACTAGAAGTATTTCCTAAAGCTCCTCCGGGATAAACAATCCAATCTGGTACATCCCAATTCAAATATTCTAATGCTCTGAATGGAATTGTTTTTTGTCCTTCAATTCTAAATGGGTTAACTGAATTTACTGTATATCCGTCATGATTTTGTGCATCATCTAAAGATTGTTTTAACGCATCATCAAAGTTTCCTTCGACTTCTACAATTTGAGCTCCAAATTGATAAGCTTGGCTAAGTTTTCCTGGTGCAATTTGTCCTGCAGGGATATACACATCACAATCTATCCCTTCGTTTGCTGCAAACATGCCAGCAGAAGCTGAAGTATTTCCAGTTGATGCACACACAATTTTTTTTGCTCCTACTAATTTTGCATGAGTTACAGCTGTTACCATTCCATTGTCTTTAAATGAGCCACTGGGATTATATCCTTCTGGTTGTAACCATAATCCTTCTTTCTCAATTCCTAAAAACTCCGCAGCTTTTGACATGTGATATGGTTTTGACTGTCTGCCTTCTGCCCCGTCTAATGAAACTAGAAATTTTGAACATTCTTCTAAACTTTCAGTGTCAATTTGACAAAAATTCAATAATTCCCTAAATCGCCAAATTCCACTTTCATTAAATATACTGCCTTTGGAATTTCGTCTTTCATAAAATGTATCTTTTAGTTTTGTAGGTGGTATATTTTTGTATTTTACATCCAAAACATGACCATTTTCACATTGTACATTTGTGCTGTAAATAGGATATACTAAACCACATTTTGGATTTACACATTTTAGATAAGCATCTTCTTGCATGTGTAATTGTTGAAAATTGCTAATAATTTAAAGCAAACGTGAATAATTTATACGAGTCTAGCTAATTTCCTAAACTTTAGATTGATGTATTTTTTTGATAATGTATGGTTACTTATGTGGAATATTTGAAGAGTATTCTAAATCGTATTGTAGACTCCTACAATGCTCTGGAGGCTATTGAGGATAAGCCTGGAGATCTTAAAAAAATAGAAAAAGAAATGTTAAAAATTAATGGATTTGTCAGAGTTATTTCTAATAAAATTGAAATTGAAAAAATTCCTTTAGTTGATTTTAAAATAACTAAAAAAAAATTTGCAGAATATTTGGCTACTTACTCATTTGAAAAGGAAATTGAAACAATGGCTCCTTTGTACTCAAATGATGTTAATCGTATCAAAAATATGAGATTAAAAATTTTAGAATCCTTAAAAAATAATAACATGATGAATAATATCAAGGAATTATTAGAAAAGTTATGACTGAACAAAAAAAATGTGTATTATGTGGTTGTAAGGATCATCGATTAATAGGATGTTCTAAACATTTTTCAAAAAAATGTAATTGTTACAACTAATGGATTACTTTCTTCTAGGACCTGATCTCTCATGAAAATTTAAACAACATTTGCATTCTTTTTGTAAACATTCACTTTCATAATGATGATCACATATTCCACATTCACAACTTTTAGACATATCTCTAGTATTGTACTTTTTTTTAGAATTTATCCCTTACCTTAATTTAATCTGATTTTAAGGTCAAATTGGAATTATTTCTTTGATTTGGATTTTTTTGTAGGTTTCTCTTTTGCAGATAATTCTTTTTCAATTTCTGCAGCCTTGTTGTCTACTGCTTTTATGACCTCTTGGATTAATCCATCAAGATCACTATCCTCCACTTCTGGTTCAACTGTGCTTGCTATATCGGTAATTGTGCTTGAAATTTCTGAACTTACATCTTCAAAACTTTCAGGATCTTCGTATGCAGCATTGTACAGATTTTTTAAATTATTGACATGTCCAATTACTTGCTCTGTTATTGTAATACTATAATCAGTTCCATTGATATCGAATTCTTTTGAACTCATAATCATTTTCAAATTGTGATGTTTATAATGTTTTTCAGAGAAAATTTGTATTTGTGCTTAAAATACAATATAATCTAATGCAGCGGCGTCACTGATTAATCTTGTATGTTTATCCCCAACTACGTAACCATTTTTGATATCTTCAGTAGGTATCCACCTATTTGTGGAAGTGTAGTGTCGTTTTTCAGATAATTCTTTTTCAATTTCTTCAATATCAAATTCAGCTTCTTCTACTTCTTGTGTTGTGAGATGTTTGATGGTGACAAGTATTTTTGTAACTTTAACACGATCTCCGAATTTCCATTTTAGTACAGGATTTTCATCAGATACCTCTAAAACTTTAATTTTCATTTGCTTTTTTCCAAATGCATCACGACTGAGTAGTGCTCTTTCATCAGTAAATTCTTCAAAACTTATTCTTGAATTAACTTCAGCATCAGAGACTGTTTCAAGTAATGACTCTGCAGTTGATTCAATTTTCTCATCTTTAGAATTTTCTTCAGACATAAAATTACTAATTCTTTTATCCTTAATAATGATTTGAAAATATTGAATAGTTAGGCACTAGTTCTTTGTTTTGTTTTAAATGGCATTTTGCATTCTTTGAGTGGTAATTCCTTTTTTACACCATTAATTTTTGAATAAATTTTTCCATCATATGTACAGATACAGTCACTAATCTCAAATTTTTCATCCCAAATTTTAAAAAATTCCCTTAATTCCCTATTTTGATATACTCCTACATCTACTCGTTTTTTTGATAAAAATTTGAACGCTAATAGAACTTGCTTATTTTTATAAATATCAAAAGTTTTGATCCATTCTAAACATCTTTCAATTTGATCCGCAGGAACTGGTAATGATGTACTTGTTCCTGATTTAGCCTCAATTGTAAAAATTGTACTTTCTTGTGTATTTACTGCCAATACATCAGGTAATGCAATACTGGGCGAACCTAATCTGAAGGCTTTCCAATTTTCAGTTTTTTTAAATCTTTTAACAATTGTATCTTCCCATTGATATCCTCTTTGTCTTCTTGTTTTTGCAGCATTTTGATGATTGGTTTTTTTCATTTCTTTTTTTAGTTTCATAATGGTAATTGATTTAAGATTATTATTCATATGCATTTTCTATTAATTTAGATTTAGTAATCTTGGTAATTACATAATAACTCAAATCTTGGTAATTTTGTTTGACTCAATTTCTATATACTTGATAATTTGATAACTCTTCATGTCGCAATTTGATCTAGAAAAATTATTTGAAAAACGTGATTCGTATCTTAATATTTTAAAACATCTCAGTTTTGAACTAATGATGGAACCAACTGATGATGAGATAAAACAAATTAAGGAATTGGAAAAAAATACCATAAGTGAATTAGATAAAATCCAACAAGATATTTCTCAAATTATGTCCAAAAATCCTTCTTAACTTCAATGAGTTTATCATACCCAATCATTTTAGAATTTTAATGATTGATCAAATAGTTGATAATTTAGTCAGGATTAAGCAAAATTTTGCAAATAATTATGATGGAAATGCCCATATTCAGGAAGTAATCCCGCTAAATTCTTCAAAGGAATTTCCAATTGATGAGAAAGATTTAGCACAACTACACACATTTGCACAAAAAAACCCTATCTATCTAAATTCTTTTGAGAAAAATATTCTCGATATACCATGTATGGTGTACGAAGGAGATATCAACGATTATTGGTTAAACAGTATTAAACATGGTTCAAGCTGTCAGCCATTTTATCCCACATGGATTATGTCTGCATATGTCATGTCTTTGGTAGCAAAAAAATTAGGTTATTTGGAACTTGTAGATATTGGTTCAGGTGATGGTAGAATTGCATACTGTGGAAAAATATTAGATTTTGATTCTCATAGTATTGAAATTGATGACGTACTTGTAAAATTACAAAATACAATATGCTCTCAGACAAATCAAAATTTTAATCCAAAATGTGAAGATGCATTGGAATTTGAATACTCTAAATTAAATTTAAAAAAACCTGTATTTTTCATTGGAGGTCTTGCTCAAATGGGTGGAGATATTTTGGCAACAAGCATTATTCAAAAAATTAATTCTATTGTTAATTTGAAAATGAGTACTGGAATTGTTTTTGCAGGTAGTGATACGAAAAGACAGTTATCTGGAAATTTATCCAATGGTGGTTGGAGCTCTCTAATTGAAGAAAATCAATTAGATGTGCTTGATACTGTTTCATTACCTACAGTATGGACTTTTGATCAAAATGTTGAAACCCCGTATATTTTTACAAAATTTAAATGACTTGAAAAAAATAACTTCCTTCAGAAATACCACATTTTGAAATTTTTACAATTTGGTCCTTTTTTGGGAGTGCTATCATCTTGGCCATTATTCTAATTGAATCACCAAATTCTACCATGCAAAAATACTCTTCATTTTGTCTAGAAAATTCAATAATTTTACCCTTAAATTCCTCTTTTCTCAATGACGTTTCCTCATTACAACCATCACAAAATTCTGATGGCGGCCATACTAATTTTTTACATGCCAAGCATTCAGGAATATAAAATCGTCCTTGTTCTAACTCATTTTCAAAACTCATTTCTCTAAAACCAAAACTGTAGATGATGTAGCAGCTGCAGACATGTTATGAATTAACCCTGTTTTTGGATTATCTGTTTGACGACTTTCTGCATTATTTTGTAATTGTTCAATAATCTCTATAGTTTGTGAAATTCCTGTTGCACCTAATGGATGTCCACATCCAATTAAACCCCCACGTGGATTAATTTTAAAATTATTTGTTTGATGTAAATTTTTTATCATATCCATTCCATTTCCAGGATCGGTAAATCCTAGGGATTCCAATATCATTGGTTCACAAACAGAAAATGCATCATGAACTTCTGCAACATCTATTTCTGAAATATTATGATTTGACATGTTTAATGCTGATTGCCCTGCAATTTTAGTAGATTCCATAGATGATAGCGAAGTGTTTTTTGTAAATCCTGCAGAAGTTGTTTTTTGTCCTATACCCGTAATCCATATTGGTGAGTCTGCGTATTTTTTCATAATTTCTTCAGATGCCAGTAAAATTGATGCACTTCCAGTACATGGTCTTGAACAATCTAATAGTTTTAGATCATCTGTTAATTTTTTAGAATTCATAACATCCTCTACTGTGTATGTTTTTTTTGATAATGCATTTGGATTTTTACTTGCTTGTTTGTGATTTTTTACAGAAACTATTGCTAATTCTTCATCTGAAATATTGTATTTTTCTTTGTATGATTTTGAGAAAATTGATGCCCAAAATATTGGATGCTTAAATTCTCCTCTAGAGTTATCCCATTCTAATATTTGACCTGGACTATCATATCTTTCAGCCCCTGAAACTAAAACCATGTCTGCTAAACCTGATGAAATGTATGAAAATGCTGAAACAATAGAATTTGTGCCTGAATTACATAGACTTTCAATCGAGTGAGCTATTTTTGGTTGAATCCCTGACATTTCTGATAAAATTGGTGATAGATATTTAGAATTATTATTTGTAGAAATTAAGACTGCGTCAATTTCTTTTTTATCTATTTCGGGGTTTTTTTGAAATAGATCATTTGCAGATTTATGTAATGTTGATTCTATTTTATGATCATCTTTTGTAAATGGGATTTTTCCATATGCTGCAATTCCTACTTTTGACATTATTCCTCATCCAAAAGTGTTTTTTTCAATAATGAAAATGATTCTATTGTATTTCCAATTGGATTGAATTGAATAATTGGTAAATCAATTCCAGTATTCCTAAATTTTTCTAATTGTATTTTTGCCTCTTCTGGAGACCCAGATATACAAAGTGAATTTAACATGGAATCTGTAACAAGTTCGTGATTGGATTTAAATCCTGATTTTTTAAATTCTTCAAAAATATTATTGGTTTCATTAGTAAATCCATTTTTAGCTAAAAATTCTCGATATATTTTACCCACAGACACATAAAACGCTACAGTTTTTTTAGCACGTTGAATTGCTTCCTCAGAATCATTTGAAATACATGTAATTATTTGACATGCAACATCAATATTTTTTTGTGATTGCATTTTGGAAATTGTTTTTTTCATCTCTTCTATTGGACGTAAATAAAAAATTACGCCATCTGCAATTTCCCAACAAAGATTTACCATTTTTTGATTAATTGCAGCTAAATAAATTGGAATTGATTGTCTTTTAGGTTCTATTAATAATGTAAAATTTTTTAAATCAAATATTTTTCCAGAATAATTGATTTGTTTTTTTGTTAAAGATAATCGGATAATTTCTACATATTCCCTCATCCTTTGAACAGGATTTTCAAATTTCTCTCCATGAAAATCTTCAACTATTGGGACACTACTTGTACCTAGTCCTAAAATTAATCGACCATTTGAGAGAGTGTCTGTGGTTACAGAACCCATAGCTATTGTTGATGGGCTTCTTGAATAGATGTTAATTATTGACGAACCTATTTTCTGAGTTTCAGTATTATTTGCTACTGCTCCTAGCATTGAAAAATTCTCCATCCCCCATGTTTCGGGAATCCAAATTGAATCAATTTTTGTTTTGGCTACTAATTGGGCACATTGGAGAACTTCTTCAACTGATAGTAATGAGCCTAAACTACATGCTATACGCATGAATTGAGTAAGAATAATGGATATTCTAGTGTATCTGTTTTAGTAATAGGTTAATTTTGATTGAGGTGTTTAATTATCCCGTCAATTATCTAATCATATTATGGCTGAACAGATTTTTCAAGGATCTACTAAAAATGAGAAATTTTGGAAAAATGCAACAAAATATGCTTCTGCTAGCAATGACGAATTATTTGTAGAAGAAGTTGCATACATGATGGTAACACTACACCGAACAGGTGCATAATCTAATATTTTATTTAATTATTTTTTCCACTCTTTCAGAACACTCTTCCATGTCTTTGAATGAATCCACAGAAAACCATTCTACATTTTTAAATTTTATTGTGTTTAGCATTCCCTTTTTTGCATAATCTGGAAAAACTGTTTTTTCTATATCTCCTTTTATTGGTAATTTTTTTAGAACCTCTTTTTGGAGATGGTAAATTCCTGCATTCATCCACGTATCTGAAATTTCTTTTTTCTCTTTAAAATTAATAATTTTATCTGATTCTGTTTCTAAAATACCATATTTTGTTCTTAGTTCAATGGCAGCAATTGCATTTTTCTTACTTGCTAGTTTATGTAAATCAATATTTGTGATAGTATCGCCATTAATCACAAAAAAAGATTTATCGTTAATCAATTTACCTGCTTTTTTAATTGCACCACCTGTTCCTAGTGGAGTTTTTTCTATCGAAAATTTAATTTTCATTCCTAATTTTTTCATACTCAAATAACTTTCAATCATATCTGCTTTGTAGCCTGTACAAATAATCACTTCCGTAATACCATATTTTTTCAAATATCTTATTTGCCATTCAATAATTGGAATATTTTTAATTGGAACCAATGGTTTTGGAACGTAATCTGTAACTGGTTTTAGTCTTTTTCCTCTACCGCCTGCCAAAATAATTGCTTTCATTGTTAAATTTCCTATAATCAACTATTCAAATTTATCTTATTTTTTCTTAATTTCATTTATTTCAGAGTCATTAACAATTTCATCCATTTTCTTTGCAAATTCATTGTAAATTGTTTCTAATTCTTCTAGGGGTATCTCAATTCCTAAAAGTTTCAATGTTTTATTCCATGATTCTATGTATTTTTCATCATCCATCCCTTTTCCCAATGTTTCTGCAAGAGAATTTACTCCCTCTGTCTTACCTAGTGCATAAATTGCAATTTCTCTAGCAGTTAACATCTTCGTCTTTATTATTCTCCGTTATGTAATAGTGAAGTTCAGTATAACATTCTACACAATAATCTTCATATTTTGTATGATCACAATCATAAACTTTTTTGACATCATTACTACATTTTGCACAAATTGGCATTATGTATTCTCTTAAGATTTTACTATTTTAATTCCACCTAATGCAAGTTGGATAATTGCAGGTGCAAATAACATTAATGGACTTCTTTCTACTCCTTCTGGTGCAGGTGTTGCTATCATTGCAATACCTCCAACTAGAATTAATATTCCTGAAATAATGATTAATCCTCCTAATCCCTTAGATTTTTCTCTAATAGCTATGAAAAATGCAATAATTGGTAAGATAATTGCTGGACCTCCTAGTCCCATACCTCTTTGCATGTCATCTAATGGCAAAAATCCTTCTTTATCGGCATTTCCCATTGATACAGCGACATCAGCACCATATAGCACCAATAATGCAATTGCTATTCCAGTAAGTGCCATTGCTGCTGCTTTTAATGCCATGATTAAATTGAAAATTTACAATATTTAAACCAATTATATTGATTCTACTTCTACACTACCCTTGGTTTTTTCTAATTGTGTCAGTAATTCATCAATTGACTGTTTCTCAAATCCAACGATGTTCAAATGACCTAATTTTCTTAGAGGTTTAGAAATTTTCTTTTCATACATTTTTAGAAAAATATTCTTTTCAGAAATTTCTATTTTTTTGTATTCTCCTTGAAAATCTAAATTCCCTAAAATGTTGTACATTATTGTGTTATGAAGTAATTCTGTACTTCCTAAATCCAATCCTAAAATTGCACGTAAATGTTGTTCAAATTGAGATGTTTTACTTGATTGTAATGTATGATGACCTGAATTATGAACTCTTGGTGCTATTTCGTTAATTACTATTTCATCATTTTGAGTCACAAACATTTCTATTCCAAATACTCCAGCACCTTTCAAAACATCCATTGTGTTACTAGCTATTTTTTCAGCTTTTTCTGAAACTTCATTTGATGTTCTAGATGGTGCAATTGTTTCTCGAAGAATATTTCTTTCATGTATATTCTCAACTAATGGATATGTCTTAATTTCCCCTTTAGTGTTTCTTGATGCTATAACTGATACTTCCATTTTAAATGGAACAAATTTTTCTAACATGAGTTTTTGTCCTTTAAAATAATCGTATGCTGTTTGAATTTCATTTTCTGAATCTATCTTGAAATTACCTTTTCCATCATATGCATCTCTTCTGGCTTTTAGTAATGCTGGATACCCAAATTTTTTCAATCCTTCTTTGACTTCTTCAATGTCATCAACTTTGATAAATTCTGGAACTGGAATATTATGATTTTGTAAAAATGTTTTTTGTAAAAATTTATCTTGAATAGTTTTTAGAGTTTCTGGAGATGGGTTGATCTCAGCCTTATTTTCAACGGATTTTAATACATCACTATCTCCTGATTCAATTTCATATGTGATAATGTCCACTTGGTTTGCTAGGTTGATGATTGAGTCTTTGTCTTTGAAATCTGCCACTATTTGCTCTGCTCCAACTAGTGATGCAGAACAATTTTCATTTGGATCTAAAACTATTACTTTAGATATGTGCTCAGGCATTTTTTTTGCAGCTTCAGTAAGCATCATTCCTAATTGACCTCCGCCTATAATGCCCAAAATTTTTGCCATTAAATGAATTCATTAAAATGCACTAAAAATATCTAATGTAACGTGTCTAAAATTATTAAAATTCTTTTAGGATCTGCATTGTTGGGAGTTGTTTTTCTAATTCAATTAGTTGTTTTAGGTATAGAATTAAATTTTTAGATTTTTTTAATATCGAAATGAATCTTTTGTACCGTCTGTAGCTGGAATAGATTTAACCCATTTTTTATAATCTTCTTGAGATGAATTGCATTCCTCAGATGTTGCTTCTCTTATTATGAAATCATTAGAATCTACAAAATTTTTACATTTTTCACATAACCATAATGTACTGTTTTCGGGTTTCACTGATTTTGGTAATCTTCTTTCATTACATTGTTTACAAAATAGGGGCATAAGTTGAATATGTTATGTCAACAATTTGAATTTTACATTTTTTTCTTCTAGAGATTTTATCAATGACTGTGCTTGATCTTTTCCTTGTGTCTCTAGATTAAGAGTAACTGATGCAGATCCGGCATTTACATCAGAGCTTAATCTGTCATGTACGACTTCTACAATATTTGCATTAGCTAAAGTGATGATATCTACAATTTCTTTAAAAGCCCCCGGTCTATCTGGTAGCAACACAGACAATTTTAGCAATCTACTCATTGCCGCTAGTCCCTTATCTACAATCTGACCTAATAGATACATGTCTACATTACCTCCTGCCAATACTGCTACTACTTTTTTTCCAGGTGACGGTTTTTTTGATAATAGATATGCAAGGCCTACAGCACCTGCTGGTTCAACAACAAACTTCATTCTTTCCATTAATAGAAACATAGCTTTTGTAATTTCATCATCATCTACTAATACAATTTCATCCATCAATTCTTTGATTATGTTAAACGTTATTTCTCCAGGCATTTTTACAGAAATACCATCAGCAATTGTTCTCTCCCCACCAGATAATGTTCGTGTATTTCGTTTTACAGACTCATACATTGATGGAAATGATTTTGACTGTACTCCTACAACTTTGACATTTGGATTTTTTTCTTTAATTGCAATTACAGTTCCTGCTGCTAGACCGCCACCACCTATTGGTAGATAAATTTCTTCAACATCTGGCAAGTCTTCTAGTATTTCTAATCCGATTACTCCTTGTGCTGCAATAATTTGAGGATCATCAAAAGCTTGTACTAATGTAGCTCCTGTTTGTTGAGAAATTTCTTTTGCTTTTGAATATGATTCATCATAATTTACTCCTTCTAAAATTACGTTAGCTCCGTATCCTCTGGTTGCTGCAACTTTTGCCGGTGATGCATTTTTGGGCATTACAATGGTACAGGAAATATTTTCTAGAGATGATGCTAGTGCGACACCTTGTGCATGATTACCTGCAGATGCTGCAACTACTCCAAACTTCTTTTCATCTTGAGATAATGATTTAATTTTGTAATATGCTCCTCTAATCTTAAATGAACCAGTTTTTTGTCTAAATTCTTCTTTTAAGTAAATTTGTGAATTTGTTAAATCACTAAATGTGGGTGAATGAATTAAAGGTGTTTTTCTAATTACATTTCCTCGTAATGCATTTGCCTTTACAATTTCATCATATGTTGGATTCATTGGAGATGTTGCTCAATTTTGGAGGTATTTGAGTTAATCGTTATGACTATTTTTTATCTCATTTTTTTATGCGTGATTATAATCAATTTTTATCATAATTATGCCTAGGTCATTTTCAGAGTAATATTGGAATTATTTTTTTTATTTTAAATTAATTTGATCTTGAAGTGTTTCTAATTTCTTTAAAATATTTTCTTTTACATTATTTGACATTTTTCTTGGATCAAACAAACCTTCACGATTGTTATTTTTAATGAATTCTATATCTAATGTACACAAACACCCTTCTTCACCTGCTACTAGTCTAGTATCATCAATTAGTACTGAACTTGTTTGATATGTTTCAATTAATAATGAGTCCAGTTCTTTTATCAATTCATTTTTCTTTTCAGTTAATTTTTTAAATTCATCACTAGATTCTTTTTCAATTTCTGCATATACTTTTTTACTAAATTCTTCATCTTCATAAAATATTTCAAATAATTTTTGATGATCAAAATCTTTGTATCCCATTTCTTTTAATTTGTCTAAGACAAATTGATCACTATTGTTTGATAAATCTGATTCTTGTTTTTTTGTATTGTCTAAAATTTCTGCTAATTCTTTTTGTGAATCAATAACTCTTTGAACTGGTTTGTAAAACAATAATACGTGAAATTGTATTGATAAATGACCTGATATCAAATAATTACCTTCATTAATTTCGAATTTAGTAAATATTCTTCTTAAATCTTCATTATTTGTTGTTGATACATTTTGTAAAGACCATCCATCTAACTTCTGAATTATACTTTCTAGATAATTAGATACTTCTTTAGGATCAAATGTCTTTTGTTCTGTAATTGTGGAATCACCCATCATCACTTTGACATCAGCAATTTTGGTTTTTTCTATCATCTTTGCTAAAAAATCTTGTTGAATATCATCATTTTTTTTATTCAATAATTGAATAAATTCATCTGGTGATCTTGAACCTAGTCTCACATTTTTGCTAAAAAATAACTCTCCTTAAACCTTCATTTTCATATTTGAAAAAATTACTAATTTTGGTACATATCAGTAATACTCAACAATATCTAAATACATTAAACATCCTTTTTAGGCATGGTAGAATCTAAACTTTTGTGCTATAATTGTAATTCTGAGATAGTTGAATATTATGATGAACATTATAAGGGCAATAGAGGTAAATGTACCCATTGCAAAATTGATTTTCCGTTGGAGTAATTGAATAAAAATGAGTGAAAATATTAATGAAAAAAATGATAATCGAGTAGTAGATATGCTTCTAAGCCGAAATATGGAAGCAGCTGTAGATTCTGATAGTATGATTTTGGAAACTCAAAAACGTGTTTGGGGAGCTTTGAAAAAAGGATATGAGTATTCTGGAGTGCATGATGAGTCTGAAGATTTTCTTAGGAAAAATGTATTTTCAAAACTAGACATGATGGTGTTGTATGTGGATTTAGTTGGTTCAACAAAGATGGCTTTAGAGATGCCTTCTGATAAAATTGCCATCATAATTAGCTCTTTTGCACAAGAGATGGCAGCTGTAATTAGACAACATCATGGATATGTCTTAAAATTTGTAGGTGATGCTGTTATTGGATATTTTGTTGCAGAATCAAATTCATTACTTACTGCAGATAATGCAGTTAATTGTGCAAAATCTATGAATACCGTTATTCAAAAGGGAATAAATCCAATACTTGATCAATATGATTATCCAGATTTAATGGTAAAAATTGGTGTTGATTTTGGTCAAAACATTGTAGTTAGGTATGGTGCTGATGAACAACATTCTCATGTTGATTTAATGGGTCCTGCTATGAATATAGCTGCAAAAATTCAATCTATGGCAAAACCTAATCAAATTTTAATTGGTTCTGATGTTTGTAACAGATTACATCCAAATTCTCAAAAAGATTTCAACCAAATAATTTGGCAAAATGATGAATGGAATTATCGTTCAAGACATACAGGTGAAATTTATCAAGTTTTTGAATTCAAGGGATAATTGATTCTAAAAATATTAAATTAAACTGTAAATTTTTCAGGACATTCTACGTGCTCATAGTGATGTTCAGTGAACTCGTTTTGAACTACATACATCACAATTTTGTGAAGTTCCTCTTGTTTGATATCTTTTTTACATCTCAAACATGTTTTTCTCTCTTTTGCCATGACTAAGATCGTTCAATTGTGGGAATCTATAAGGATCTGCGATCAGCTGAATTTGAGTAAAAATGACTGAAATTAAACTAGTTAGTATATCAAATGCCTAAAGTAAGCCACAAATATAGCAAATTTAGATAAAATCTATGGATAACATGGTAATGAGACATCTTCAAGACCTTTATGGATTAAATCCAAACATTCCTCATATGGCATTTCAATTTCCTAGATTGCCTCCAGGACTAAATCATCCTCTATCTCCAATGCATCAAAATCAAATGAAATCACAATTATCTCAACATGATGAAACCCTTAATCAAAAACTTCAAGGATTTCAAAAACTCTATCAACAATATGCTTCAGGTTTAATCACACCTGAATCTCCAATTGTTCCACCTGGACATCCTTTGTTTAGTGGTAGAAATTCAGTTCAAACACTAAAAACTGAAAATGAGAAATTAATTAAAGAGAATTTAGAACTAAAGAAAAAATTAAACAACAGACCAAAAGATAAGCATAATCCTTAATCTCTTAATATTAAATTGACAAGCCTTATTAAATTCTGAGTTCGTTTTTTAATATGACTAAAACCCCTTCAGATAAATGGAAAAAAAATATTCTAAAATATAAAAAACAATGTCAAACTATTCTTGAAGTTTCCAACAATATTCGATATGCTGGTGTCATAAACAATTATGGCAGAACATTAACTGGTGTAATTAAACCCAATCTTAAACCCCTATTGAAATCTGAAGATGTCAAACATGAATTTTTTATTACATCTACGTTGCTTTCTTTAAGAAAAAATAATACTTCCTTTGGAAAATTAGACCATGTTTTGTTGAAACATTCAAAAGTTAACGTGCTAATTTTACAAAAAAGTGACGTAACTTTCTACATTTCAATCAATTCAAAAGAAAAAAGCTTGGAGAAGATTATCTCTTCAATAAAAAAGACAATCTAAGCTGGCGTAAATCCAACATATCCACTGGTTTGTTGATCTTTGTCCTCAAAATTGGGTTCAAACAATGAAATCATGTATCTGTCTGGATCCAATATTACTGCATTTTTGCCCACATCTTTTTCTATGATGTCTCGATGAACTGTAACACCTTTTGTTTTTAGTTCTTCTATGGCAGATTTCAAATCTCCTACTAGAAATCCAACACTTATTCCATTATCTATGGACCCTCCTACATGTTCTGCAGTTGACGATGCAGGATGTAAACTCAACAAAGCTCCGGATGTACCTAAATCTACCCATGTTTTTCTTTGGTCTTTAATTGGAAGACCAATTATTTCATTGTAGAATTGTATTGACTTGTCTAAATCTTGGACTGCCAATATTACATTTCCAACCTTTTTGATATTCACAAAGAATATGGGTGAAAGTTGCTTAAATCAATTACCATTTTAATTATCAATTTTTTTTAAATTATTTTAAAATCAATTATTGAACTTCAACCATTGTTTCAGTTCTTTCAACGCCACTAATTTTCTGAATTTGATTTGCCACTTCTTTTATTTCAATTAATTCTTGGACATCAATAATTGCAACTGCATCAAATTGTCCGCTTGTTGGAAATGAATTTGAAACTTTTGTTAACTTTCTTAATTTTACGGCAATCAATTTCTTTGGAGATTTTACTAAAATTATTGCCTTTACCAACCTAAATCTACCTCCACTTCAATTAGAGTTTCTGTGGTAACAATGTCTTTAATTTTTTTAAAATCAATTACCATTTGATTGATTTGATCAATACTTCCTTGCAAAATTACACTGATATCTGCCCTTCCAGTAACTATCATTACTTGTTTTACCACCTTGCGTTTTTTCTTTAAAATTTCTACTACTGAATCTACTTTTCCAGGCTTAACAGTAATCAAACATAATGCGTGCACGAATTCTATATGTGAATCAATTTGATAAATATTTCTAGTCAGAGGCTTCTTGGGATCTTGCTTCTTCCAGATATGCTCTTCTTTCTTCGTTAACCTTTTCTTGATCTATGACTAAATCATCATCAACAATTACTATTCCGCTGTCTCCACTAGGCTCATCTTTGATTTTTTTACTTTTTGATTTCTTACCTGTTGTTTTCTTTGCTTTAGCAGTAGTTTTCTTTGCTTTAGCAGTAGTTTTCTTTGCTTTAGCAGTAGTTTTCTTTGCTTTAGCAGTAGTTTTCTTTACAACTTTTTTTTCAGCCATTATATCGAAAATCTTGCGATAGAGTAGCTTTTAAAGATTTTGTAGTTTTTACTCCTATTTTACGTCAATCTTCTTCAGTATCTAGCTCAATTGAGTCATTTGTGATCTCTGTAATCTCATCTAATACGATCTTTTTGACTTCATCTGCAGTTCCAATTTGATTTGAAACCATGTAGTTTAATTCGTCTAAAATTGCGTATTGGACTCGTGCTCGTAACACTTCAATTATTTCAGTTTCAACTGTTGGATGAAATTCACTTATCCACTCATTCAATTTTTCTTCTTTTATCATATTAGACGAATTTTTCTGTTAAATTTATTTTCTATGTTTTTGACTATTTTTGATGTTTTTTGAGTATTGATAAAAATATTGAAAAAACAGTATGTATTAGTCAATATTTTACTTTTGAATTACTTTATTTTTGTTTGATTCCATTTTATTATGTTGGGAGGTGAATAAGATAGCAAAATTAGCAGATTATCAAGTAGTTAGCAATTCCGCATCATTGGCAAAAATTGATGGTCAATCTTTCACAATTACTGAAATTGAAGATTCCCATTATGCCCAAGGTGATGAAATTACTAAAGGTGTTAAATTAACCATGAAAGAATTTTTTTCAATTGATGGTAATCAAATGAATAAATTTCACACTACACGTGTCGCTATTGTCAAGAAATTTTCTAATCCGAAACTTCGTGATGATATTAATTCTGGTAAAGAAACACTTCATGTAAAATGTATTATGGAAAAATCTAGCTCTGGTAAAAATTTCTATAATTTAGTAGATGCATAAAAAATATCTTTAAGGAAATAATTTTTTATTTTTTATTTTCTTTTTATTTCTATAAATTATTAAGTGATATTTTATTATATTTTTTAAATTTTCTTCAACTGACAATTCTTCATTTATTGAAATACTGAGAAAATCAAAATAATCCTTGTCCTGTAGTCGGATCTCAATTTTCCTCAATGCAGCACTTGAATTTTTATTTCTGTATCATCATCTGCAATCATTTTGGCATGATTTTCACATACTCTCATGATCTCTTTTGCAAAAGGGGTTTTGGATTTATTGTAATGGGAATATAGTACTCGGAAATAAGATTCTGTATTGCATCCTAAAATATTGCAAATCATAAGATCATAAACTATTCCATATTGAGCCTAAAAGAGCAGGTTATTCTATCATAATTAGAAATTTGCCTGGATGTAAAATGGTGCCGAGGGCATGATTTGAACAAGCGACAGCCCGGTCTTCAGCCGAGTGCTCTTCCAGGCTGAGCTACCTCGGCACTAAAAAAAATACTTTAGATGAGGCATTAAAGTTTGTCTTTTTATGGTTTCCAAATAATATCTTCAATACCGTTTCGTTTATTGATTAAGCGACCCATTACAAACATTAGATCTGATAATCTGTTGAGGTATTTGATGCAATTAGAATTAATTTCGTCTTTATCACTTAATTGAACTACCAGAGTTTCTGCTCTACGAACAATGGTTCTAACTTGATGAATTTGTGCAGCTCCAACATTCCCGCCAGGTAAAATGAAATTTGTGATTGGAGGTAATTCTAATTCAAATTTATCGATGATTTTTTCTAATTTTTCAACCATGTCCAATGAAATCCTGTTTTTTAAATCATTGAGATTTTGATTGGATAAATCTGAACCTAGTAAAAATAATTCATTTTGAATCGTATTCAAAACTTCACGTACATCATCATCTAGTACATTGCTTAAAACAACTCCAATCATAGCATTGGCTTCATCCACTGTTCCATATGCAAGAATACGTGGATGGGATTTGGCAATTCTAAAATCTCCTTGTAAACCGGTATTTCCATCATCACCGGTTTTTGTATATATTTTCATAATTTTCTTGATTTATCTTAACTATTATGTGATTCGAAAATAAAATATGAAAATTCATTAGTAGAAACTGTTCTAAATAATACATTATGATTTTAGATTTTTTAAAAGATTCTACAAATCTTAAGACAATTTCTAGACAGGGATGGATAGATAAATTGTCCATAAAAAATCCTGAATCGGTGGCTGATCATAGCTATTCAATGGCAATAATGGCCATGATAATTTCAGATTTGGAAAATTATGATTCAGAAAAAATTCTTAAAATGACATTACTACACGATTTGGCCGAATCAAAAATTGGAGACATTACTCCTGAACAAATGACTCTAGAAAATAAGATGAAAATTGAAAATGAGGCATTTGATGAAATAATCAACCAGTTACCTGAGACAATAAAATCTCAGTATCTTGAAATTTGGAAAGAATATCAAAATAACAGTTCAAAGGAATCACTATTTGTTCATCAAATAGATAGATTAGAAATGGCATTACAAGCAAAAATTTACCAAAAAAGCGGTAAAACTATGGGAGATATAGAGCCATTTTTAGAATCAGCCAAAAGAAGCATAACCGATAAAAAATTAAAAGAATTATTTACAAAGATTGTTGAAGAAAAATAGATGTCTGAAACTGAAAAGGATGAATTAATTGATGCACAAAAGCAAGTAATTGGAATTTTGTTTGAAGTGATTAAAAGATTACAAACTAACAATGATCTGGACGAAGAATATTTTCAAATAATTACAGATTCCACAAAAAATGAAAAAAGAATTAAAGAGATATTGGACGAAAGAAATGAAAATTCTAAAATTGTTGGTAGATTATTAGAACAATTAAAAATTTAATTTGATTCAGAATAACCTACTGTTTTCATACCAAAACAGGGTTTGTTTCCTTTACTCCAACATTTGCAAGAACATGAAACAGCTTTTCCCGTATCCAAATTTTTAACAACTTTATGAAAAACTCCTTCTCTAATTTTGGATTCAATTGAGATTGTTTCATATCTGTCTGAATTGTTATTGGAATTATCCAATTTTATCAATTATGTATCCCATGATTTGGTATTTGTTCTTTTGAATTTACCTTTATCCCGTTTGGAGTGTTTTACATTGTAATTTAGTAAAACTATGCCTACAATCAATCCAATACCACTAATTATCAAAAGTGGAAATATCATTTCTTCAGGCAAAGCATCCAATCCTAGTGCAATAATTCCAAGAATTATGGAACCAACAATTGATGATAAGCCAACTCGTCTATTATTCAATAAATCTATAATTTTTGTATGAACTTAAGCATATTGGCAAATTATAATTAAATACAAATTGCTAGTGTTTGTGCCAATGAAAGAATTAGAATTCTATATGGACATATCACCAAAATGGTGGGTTAATTCAAGTAAAGATGAATCTGTTATCAAAAAATACATCTGTGACCAGTTTGAATATGATTATTACCCAAGAGTCATCACTGTGGGTAGACAACAAATTGATCTTGATGATGAAAAAGATTTCAAATCTCAATTACTTGACAAAGTGAGATCAGGAGAATTTATCTATGAATTTTTACCTGAAGATGAAACCCTAAAGGAAAATTATACCATTTCAAATGGGAATGTATCAATTAGTCCCGATAAAAAATTAATTAATTCAAGAATTTTAATTAAAATCTAATTTCCACAGCTACAATCATCATCAGTAACCATCCTTAGATGAGCTGTTTGTTGATGTTTATCTTGCACATAACTTGATAGATTGGTAATTCGTACACGTGATTCCTTTTCATTCCAAGTTCCTTCATTTTCAAACCAAAATTCAATTTCGTCCACATCATATCTTTCTCCATTTTTAACTAATTCTTTGAAAATTTTTTTAATTTCCACAACTTCTTCCTCAGTTAATTTTGATTTATCTTGTACAAAGGTTGTAATCTCATTTAGTTTGATGATAACAGGATTTGTTAGCGGCATCACCAATATGAGGCATGGTTTCTATAACTATCTTTTGTGATGTTTTTATATCAATCAAATATTTTGATGAATATGCAGTATTTTCAGGCTCTAAAACTAGGACAAAAACGAGTTGCTGAAGCTCGAGAATATCTAAATACATTAACTGATGGCAAGGCAATGCCTGCTTTGGCACTTACTGATACAAAATCTAACGTATGGAAACCAGTGGGTGAAGAAAATCTATATGCATTTGTAGATGAATCTGCAGGTTTTATTTTGACTGATAATAGTGGATATATTCTAGCATTAGTTGATAGTACTGGATCTTCAAAAACAATAGTTCAAGGGGTTACTAAATTACAAAAAGAAAATTTGGAAAAAGCTTTTGAAAAAGACAATATACAAAAATTTGAAGGTAAAGTAATACTCCCAGTTTAGATTTTTAATAATAATTTTTGTGTCCCTTAAAGCCGGTGATTTTCAAGTATTTGCATGACAAAACCAGAACTTGAGAAAAAAATATTTCTACATTTAACAAAAGTTAATTTTTCAACATTTGATGAAATGAAAAATATTTTCAAATGCTCAGATGGGGATTTAATGGATATAATTAAAAATAATATTAAAACAAATTCAGAACCATTAGGGTTTATTCTAATAAATGATAAAACTAAACCCCATCAATATTCTATTGAATCAACAAATTATCTAACAATTCATACTCAAGTTGAAAATTATTTGAAAGGAATTAACGGTATTTTGAGTTTATTTTATAGGAATTTATCCACTCAGTCAAATTTATTGAAAACAGATTCAGATGCCACGATAAATCTAAACAAAAAGGGGAAAACTATTTTTGATAATATCAGTTTAATTTTAGACCGAATTCAACAACTCTCATTTCTTATTACATACTACAAATCAATGGATAAAATTCCAAAAAATATGATGTCTCAAGCAGATGAAGATCATAAAAAATGTCTGAATATGTATTCAAAAATAATTAAAAAATTAAAAAATATCACCATGAAAGACAAAATCAATCAAGAAGCAATTGAGTTGTATTTGTTTAAACATCAATTTGTTGTAAATCACCTAAATTCTTCAATTTAGGCACAAAAATGACTATCTAAATACAAGTAATTCTTAGAAAATAAAATGAAATCATTATTGATCATTACAATAATTGCAGTTGCTATGATTGGAACAATCATAGTAGATGAAGTATATGCAGTTGAGGAAAATGTGGAAGAAGTATCTCCATTAACAATTAACAGTTTAGAAATTTATGAAGATGCAGATTATACTAGATATCGCGTAACTGGTGATGCCCCTGCATCCACTGAAATTACATTTAAAACTACAAAACCTGATGGTTTACCTGGAAATTATCCTGGTACTATAGATACAAGTAAACCTGCATACATTGTGGATAATAAAATCGATCCTACTAATAATTTAGTTTATGGACTTTGGACTCTAGAAGTTTGTATGCCTGAATATGATGTATGTGTACAAGAATCATTTACAATTAATGAACCAGTTATCTTGTCTGATGATGAAACAACTCAAGCTGAAGAAGTAGTTTCAAATGAACAATCTACTGAAGAAGGCGGCGGTTGTCTAATAGCTACAGCAACATATGGTAGTGAGATGTCACAACAAGTTCAACAACTCAGAGAATTACGAGATAATCAATTGTTACAAACAGAATCAGGAACTGCATTTATGGCAATGTTTAACGATATTTACTATTCCTTTAGTCCAACCATTGCAGATTATGAGCGTGAAAACCCATACTTCAAGAAGACAGTAAAGATTGCAATTACTCCAATGATTAGTTCACTCTCACTAATGGAGAATGCTGAATCTGAATCAGAAGTTTTGAGTTTCGGAATTTCAGTAATTGTATTAAACCTTGGAATGTATCTTGGAGTTCCAGCTATTGTAATTATTAAAATTAGAAAACGATTTTAAAATTCATTGAAAAAATTTATTTTTTATCAGCGACTAGTTTGTTTACTTTTTCCATTCTCTCTGCCCACCACCAAAATCTACCTGATTCAACTCGTGAGCCATCTCTGTAAACTTTGGAGGTGATAATTGATTTGATAATATCTATATTTTCAGCAGTTAATTCAATATCTTTGTGTTGTGATTCTATGTGTTCTTTTAATTTTGACCATACCTCTTCCATGCTTTCTGCATTAAATGACCATGTACAATCTCTCTCAGAGTCCTTACAAGTAATTGTTCTTGTCATATTTTTACTTCCCAATTAATCAAATATCAAGTTGCTCTTTCCTTTCTTTATGAATAATTATTTCAAAATTAGATATGGTAAATAGGCTTAAGGACACGATTTTTACACAAATAGTATGAAAGATGATAAAATGAAAATAATGTGTAAGTGGTGTAATGTATCCATAAATTGTCACATTGTTAGTGAAGAAGTCTCTGATCATCATGGAGCATATGGGATTGATAGTGTTAAGATGGCTAAAATTAAAATTCACAAGCATTTCAAAGGAAGAAATTATTGCAAAGGATCAGATAGAACAATCACTACACCCAAGGACAAAATCAACGATAACAAAGTGCATTACCAATAGTTTATGGAAAATGTGCCTAAACTAGCTAAGTTAGATAGACATGGGTTTATTTAAAAAATTTGACACAAAACCTTTAGTTATCATGGAGAAGTAGTATCAAAATGAGTAAATTTTCCCAAGAAATTGAAGTTAGTGGACATTTGATAGATTCTTCAATTTTAACAAAGATTTTTGATAAAATTATGGATTTGAAAGGAGAGTTTAACGTTGAAGAAATTGATATTGGTACAAAGAAAAAAGATCACTCTTATGCAAGATTAACAATTACTGGTAAGGATCAAGGACATCTTGATGAAATTCTAAAAACAGTATATCGTGAAGGAGCAGTATCTAAAATTCAAAAAGAAATTCAATTAAAAAAATCATCAAAAGATTTTGTAATGCCAGATAATTTTTACAGTACTACCAATAATCATACTCAAGTTTTTCTCAAAGGAAAATGGATTTCAGTTGAAAATATGATGATGGACAAATGTATTGTCGTAAAAGGAAGCAAGGCATTTTGTGTTCCAGTTCGCGATGTAAAAAAAGGCGATGAAATAATTGTAGG
>QOOS01000005.1 GCA_003331425.1 Candidatus Nitrosopumilus sp. | reverse complement strand
ACATCATATTACCACAAATCTAAAAATCAATAAATTAGATTTACTATCAAATAATCAGATATTTGAAAAACCTGTAATACCAGATAAACTGATTCTATAACAATGGAAATATTCGCTCAAAGAACTAAAGTTTTACAAATTTCGCTAGTTGCAATATTTTCGGCATTTGTTGTAGAATTAATTTTTGGTTTAGTTTCAAACAGTCTTGCACTAATTACAGATAGTATTCATGCATTGTTAGATGCTGTTGTAACACTGGTTTTACTATTAGCAGCAAGATGGGCAATTAAACCACCAGATGCAGAGCATACATACGGACATGGAAAGATTGAATCCTTAGGAGGATTAATTGGAGGAATAGCAATTTTTCTAATTGCCTGTTTTTTCATCTATGAATCAATCAATAGAATACAAAGTCCACCACCAAGTGTTTTACCAGGATTATTTGCAATAATTGGAGGACTATATACAATTGGAATTGATTTTTTCAGAATAATAATTCTAAGAAAAAGTATCAAAGCAATTGGAGGAACAACCCTCAAAGCAGATTTCTATCATGCATTCATGGACCTAGGCTCTACAACAGTTGCAATAATTGGCATTATTTTAGTAACATATGGAATCTATTTTGGAGATTTTGTTGCAGCCTTAATTTTAGGAGGATTACTAGCAGTACTTAGCATAAAACTAGTTTACAAAACTGCATTAGATTTGACAGATGTGATATCCCCAGAACTTGTAAAAAATGTTCGAGAAATTACAAATTCAACAGAAGGGGTAGTTGGTACAGGATCAGTTCTCATGAGAAAGTCAGGGGATACAATTTTTGCAGATATTACAATTTCATTAAGAGGAGATACAAGTTTTGAGAGAGCTCATGAAATTAGCGATAGCGTAGAAAGAAATATCAAAAATCAAATTTCTAATGCAAAAATAACAATTCATTTTGAACCCAATTGGAAAGATGTTCCACTAGATGGAAAAATTTTTGAAATTGCAAAAAATGTCAAAGGTGTCAAAGAGGTTCACAATGTTAATACAAATAAAACTAAAGGGAAAACATATTGTAATTTACACGTAATGGTAGATAGAGAAAGTAATTTACTATCAGCACATAAAATTTCTGAAATAATTGAAGAAAAAATTCAAAAAGAGATACCTGAAATCACACATACAACAATTCATCTAGAACCATTTATCACAGTTCCAAAAAGTATCAATACAGAAGATATAGCAACAGAAGAAAAAATTAAAAAAATTATTGAAAACTATTCAGATGTAAAAAAAGTGGGTAGAATTGTATCATTAAAATTTGAAAATATTTTCAAAATAGATATCGATTGTTCATTTGATAAAGAATTATCAATTGAAAAAGTCCATGATCTCACTTCAGAAATTGAACATGCAATTAGATTAGAAATTAAAAATTCAGTCATCACTATTCATCCTGAACCTAATGAATAAGAGTATTCAAATTAATTTGAATAATTTTCTACTTTTTTTAATCCGATATTTGTAAGTGTAAAATTACCTTGTGTATTTTTTTCAACAAATTTTTGTTCTTGAATAAATTCACTTAATTTTTTAGAATATTCTTTGGTCCAACCTAAAGAATTTGACATGCTTGATGTAGAAACTTGACGATCTGAGCCCAATTCTTTATGAATATGAGTTAACACAATTACTAAATCTACTTCAAATCTTTGTTTTGAAATTCGTCTCCATCTAGAAACTAATCCCCTATTTGGGCCAAAGATCCAAACCAATCCAAAAATAATTCCAGTAATTGTAGCCATTGAACCAGATATGGATACATCAGCAAAAATTGCAAACAAATAACCTATTACAGCACTTATTATTCCAAGAGAAACTGAAATGATTAACATTCTGGATAAACGATCTGTAAGTAAAAATGCCGCAGATGCAGGTACAATGAAAAATGCAATTACTAGAATTGCACCAACGGATTCAAAAGCAACAACTGCAGTTGTAGCTACCATAATCATTAACAAATAATGAACTAATAGAGGCATCAATCCAGCACTCAATGCAAGCGACTTGTCAAATGTGCTAATTTTTAGCTCTTTGTAAAGAATCACAATAAAAGATACATTTGCAATTGCCAAAATACCAAGAACCCACATAGACTTTGAACCAATGTTCAATTCATCCAGATACAATGTATCAAATGGTGCAAATTCTATTGAACCATACAGAACATGTTCTACATCAATGTGGACATTACCAGCTTGTGTGACAAGAATTACTCCAATAGCAAATAAGAAAGGAAAAATAATTCCAATTGAACTATCTTGTTTTAATTTACCTGAACGATACAATAACTCAACCAAAGATATTGTAAGAATTCCAGAAAGAACACCACCCACAATTACTGCAACAGGTTCTCTTCCACCTACAGCAAACACAGCAATAACTATTCCCAGTAAGACAGAATGACTAATGGCATCAGACATCATCGCCATTTTTCTCAATACTAAAAATACACCAATTGAAGCACAATTTGCTGCAACTAGAACAGCAGTACCAATAATTATTAGATCACTAGATATTTCCATGATTCTCCTTTTCCTTATCTGAGATAGTTTTGATATTGTCTAGAGAAATTTGAGATTTTCTTTGATTTCGAAGATGCTTGAATAGGTAACCTTGTTTAGGTGAAAAGACAAATGAGATTCCCAATATGGCCGTAATTGTTATTACAATAACCGGACCAGTTGACATCCCTTCAGCTGTACTACTAATCATAGAACCAATAATTCCACTTAAACCTCCAAAGATTGCAGATAGAATAATCATATTTTTTAGATTTGAAGTCCATTGTCTTGCTGCAGCTGCAGGAGCAATTAGCATAGAAACCATCAAAACTACACCAACAGTATGTAATCCAATTACAACTGCTACAACAATTACTGATGTTAATAACACATTAAGATATTTGATTGGAAATCCTAGACTTTGACCAAACGAACTATCAAATGTTGTTATCTTGAATTCTTTATAGAATAAAATCAGAATAGTAAAGCACAAGGCAGATAAGATTCCCAGATTAATGACATCAGATTCTATTAATGCAGCTGCCTGACCAAACAGAAATCTATCCAATCCCCCCTGACTCGCACCACCAATACTTTGTAAATAACTTAGTAAAACAATTCCCAATCCAAAAAATACTGAAAGTGTAATTCCCAATGCAGCATCCTGTTTAATTCTAGTAGTGTTTGTGATTGCAAGTGTGATCATTCCACCAAACCATGCAAAGATTGCAGCACCCAACATTAAAAGAAGTGAATCTTTTGTTCCAGCAAACAAATAGGCAAATCCAATTCCAGGTAGAGCTGCATGAGCAATAGCATCTCCAAACAAACTTTGTTTTCGCAATACGGTGAAACATCCTAAAGCACCACTAGTAATTCCTAAAATAGCTGAACCTAGAGCAACATATCTTAGTGTATAATCAGTGAAAATTCCTAGAAAAATAGATAATATTTCTTCAAGAATCATTTGTCATCACATTCATTTACTAAATAGACATGCGCTGTTTTTCTTGATAGGTCCTGTCCAAATTTATTTTTGTAAACACTTCTTTTATTGGTCCATTAGCAATTAAATTTCTATTAACCATCACAACCCAATCAAAATATTTGTCAACAGTCTGAAGTTCATGATGAACCATAACAATGGTTTTTCCTTCTTTTTTTAGGTTCTCAAGAATAGAGAGAATTGTTTTTTCTGTAATCACATCCACTCCGTTTAAGGGTTCATCCATCAAGTAAATCTGAGCATCTTGTGCTAAAGCCCTAGCCAGAAAAACTCTTTGCTGTTGTCCTCCTGACAATTGTCCAATCTGTCTATCTGCATAATTAGATAACCCTACCTTATCCAGACATTCTCTTGCTAAATTCCGCGTTTTAGAATTAGGACGACGAAACCATCCAAGTTTTCCATACAATCCCATTTCAACTACATCTAATGCATCTGTTGGAAAATCCCAGTCAACAGAACCTCGTTGAGGAACATATGCAACTTTGTCTCGATTCTTAGAATATGTTTTTCCAAAAATACTCACTTTACCAGCAGTAATTGGAACCAATCCCATTACAGCCTTAATTAGAGTAGACTTGCCTGCACCATTTGGACCAACAATTGCAATCATCTGTCCTTTAGGAAAATTAAGATCAATATTCCACAATGCTGGTTCAGTTCGGTATGTAACTGAAAGATTCTTAATTATTACAGAATATTCTTTTTCTGATTCAGAATTTTTCTTACTAGATTTTTGCTCCATTATTTCAAAGCCTTTACAATTGTATCAATGTTATGAGTAAATGCTCCAATGTAGGTTCCTTCAGCAGTTCCTTTTTCTCCAATAGCATCAGAAAATAATTCCCCACCAATCACAATATCATGACCTTTATCTTGAACAGCTGCCTTTAGAGCCTCAATTGTTGCCGGAGAAATAGAAGTTTCTACAAACAAAGCCTTGATTTTTCGTTTAGAAATTTCGTCAGCTAAATTTTGGATTTCTTTAATTCCAGCTTCACTATCAGTGCTCCATCCCTGAATAGCTAATTCTTCAAAACCATATGTATGTCCAAAATATTGGAATGCATCATGAGCCGTTACAAGAACTCTTTGTTCTGAAGGAATTGAATTAATCTTGTTCAAATTATTTGAATTAAGTGAATCTAATTGGTTCAGATATTCTAAAAGATTTTTCTCATAATTTTCAGAATTATTAGGATCATATTCTTTTAATCCAGTTGCTACAACTTTTGCAGCTTCTGTCCAAAGTTCTACATCCCACCAAATATGTGGATCAAAATTACCATTAGCATCCAAGATTAGTAGTGATTCTGGAGGAATATTTTCAGAAACTGCCAAAACAGAAGTTCCTTCTCTTCCAATTTTAACAAAAATATCCCCCATCTTTCCTTCCAAGTCCAATCCATTGTAAAATATAATATCAGCATTCTGTAGTGATTTGACATCACTTGCACTAGGTCGATACAGATGAGGATCTACACCAGGACCCATTAATCCAGTAACAGAAACATGATCACCTCCAATATTTTCTACTAAATCTGTAATAACGTTAGTTGTTGTTGTAATAGCAATTTTCTCAGAATAACTATCAGGACTTTCAATATGATTAATTTTTGCATCATCATTATTTTGTACAAAAATGGCTGAGATTCCAATAAGTATTGCAACAATAACAATAGTTCCAACTAAAATGGGTTTTTTCATGTCAACAAAAAATACTACGGTCAGGATTATTTAAATTTAGCATGAGCTAACTTATTTAGCCTAATCTAAATTTTTTATTAAAAATCAAAAATTAGGTTTAAAATAAAGAAAATCAAACAAATTTTGTGCAAAAAACAGGATTACTGATTGTGATTTTTGGAATTTTAATTGTTGCAGGTCTTGGAACATCTGTACTTGAAAATCAAGTTACTTTAGAAGGGATTACTCAAGGTAACGGAAAAGTTAGTGTTTCAGAGATAGTAACAATTTCTGTAGATTTAGATAAAAATGAAACACCAATGGGAATATTTGCTGTACAAATTATGGAATATAAAGAAAATACATTTTCAGCAAAAATTTTAGATCCTTCAGGAATGGAAATAATTTCAGAGAAAATTAATGAAGATACAATTGAACAAGAATTTGAGATATTTGATTCAGGAAATTATGAATTGATAATTCAAAGTTCTGATGATAAAGAAAGTTATGTTGCGGGTGCAATAGGTCCAATTCCAGATGCAGATAATCAAATCATATTTTCAACAGTATCAATAATTTGCACTATTTTTGGAATGATTGGATTAGTAATTATCGCAATATATGAAATTAGAAATAAAAAACGATCAATTTAGATAACTATCCATTTTTTCCAAACCATTTATTGCACTATCAAATGTATCATTGTTTTCAAGTAAGGAACTAAGTTTTTCGTTATTTGCTGATATGAAATTTTTTTGATTTTCATTAGTTTTGAAAATAAACTCACATTCTATCAAATAATCAAGTCTTTGTAAAATATCAGATTCAGACATTGAAAATTCTTGGGATAAAACAGAGCATTCTTTTTTTCCATCTTCTAATTTTGCCAATATTTCAGAGGTAATGGGGTCAAACATACAATCGATGATTTTTTCTCTATCAAAGGATTCATCCATGAATTAGATTGAAAAATTAGAATGTAATAACTTTTTGAATAAGTCAATAGAATAATTAAGAAATAAAAATATCTCAAAGTATGCAAAAACTCTGTAGTCATGATCCATCAGGTAAAGGTGAACATTGTTTTTGTATAGATATTGATTCACAAAGAGGAGTCAAAAAATGCTGTCAATGTAATGAATGGAATGTTCAAGGTAATAATTGGACAAAAGATGAGGACTTTAGATAATTTTTGAATCAAAATTGGGTAGAATTAAGCCATACTAGTAGAGATCTAATCAAAAAACAGATAATTTCTTCAAAATGATTAACGCCTAGCAATGGTTTTTATCGGGGTTTCTTAGAATTTTGGAATACTTGAGTAGCCAAGAATACAGACACATTGTGAGAATAGTTGGAAACGATATTCCAGGAGAAAGAAAACTTCTCGTAGGTTTAACCCAGATTAAAGGTATAGGTCATAATTTTGCAACCGCAGTTGCAAGTACATTAAAAATAAATACAAATTCTAACATCGGTAATCTTACAGAAGCAAATGTTCAAGCAATTGAAAAACTAATTTTAAATCCAGTTGAAGCAAATTTTCCATTATGGTTTATCAATAGACAAAGAGATATTGAAACTGGAAAAGATCTACATTTGTTAACTTCAGACATTCCATTTACTTTAAGAAATGATATTGAAAGAGAAAGAATTACTGCCAGTTGGAGGGGTTATCGTCACCTAAGTGGTCTAAAAGTTAGAGGACAGAGAACTAGAACATCTGGTAGAAAAGGTGGAGCAGTTGGAGTAGCAAAAGGTGGATTAGCAGCTCCTGTTAAGAAAGCAAGTTCTGGTGCACCAGCTGCAGAAGCAGCACCAGCTGCAGCAACTGCAGACGCTCCAGCACCAGCTGCAGAAGCAGCACCAGCGGAGAAAAAAGAATAGGTGTTTTGAATGGGAGATCCAAAATATCCACGAAAAGTTTGGCGTAAACCAAAGCGACCTCTTAATTATGAATTAAAAATGGATGAGTTACAAACTCTTGGTACATTTGGATTAAGAACTAAAAGAGAATTATGGAAAGCTCACACAGAATTATCACGTGTAAGACAACAAGCAAGATCATTGCTTGCATTGACACAAGAAGCCAGAGCAGAAAAAGAACCAATATTACTAAAATCATTATCAAGAATCGGTTTAGTATCAGAAAATGCATCATTAGATGATGTACTTAATCTAAAACCAACTGATTTACTTGCAAGAAGATTACAAACAATCGTTTCAAAAAAATTAGGATTTAAAACACCATATCAAGCAAGACAAGCTGTTATTCATGGTCACATCATGGTTGGAGATAGAAAAGTCGATATCCCATCATATACAGTAACAGTTGCAGAAGAAGGCAGCGTTAAATTTAGCCCTGAATCCAAAATTCCAGAAATGTTAGAAAAAACAAAGGCTGAAGCACCAAAAGCAGAAGTATCTGCTGAAGGTGAAGAAGCAACTCCTGCTGAAGCAACTCCTGCTGAAGCAACTCCTGCTGAAGCAACTCCTGCTGAAGCAACTCCTGCTGAAGCAACTCCTGCTGAAGCACCAAAAGCAGACTAATCATAGCATCATTATCAGTAAATAGTCCTATTATCAGATAAAATAACATGTGTTCAATTATCGGTTATTCTGGAAATGAAATTGCAGCTCCAATTATCGTTAAGGGGCTAAAACGAATGGAGTATAGGGGATATGACAGTGTTGGAGTTGCAACAGAATCAGAAAATGGAATTGAATTAAAAAAAGGGACAGGGAAAGTAAATGAGGTAAATTCCAAAGTACAATTAGATAAATTACCAGGAAAAATTGGAATTGGTCATACAAGATGGGCAACTCATGGAAAAGTAACAGAACTCAATGCACATCCACATCCAAGTAATTCTGGAAAAATTGCAATTGTACATAATGGAATTGTGGAAAATTTTGAAGAATTAAAAAAACAATTAGAAGAAGAAGGATATAATTTCAAAAGTGAAACAGATAGCGAAATAATTGCAAATTTGTTACAAAAAAATTATGAATCTACAAAAAATGTTAAAGAAACAATAATGAAAACAGTTGCTGTAATCAAAGGACATTATGCATTTGTTGCAATGTTTGAAAACGGTCAAATAGCAGCAGCAAGATTCCACGAACCATTAATTGTAGGAGTTGGACAAGAGAACATTTTCTTGTCAAGTGATGTGTTAGGCTTCATAGAATATACAGATAATGCAATATACATGAAAAGTGGAAATTTTATAATTTTAGAGAATAAAGAATTTGAAATTTTAGATTTCAACGGAAATAAAATAAAACATGAAATTACAAAAGTTTCCAAAGAATTTGGAGATGCATACAAAGGTGATTATGCACATTTTACATTAAAGGAAATTTACGAACAACCAGATGTAATTCTAAAAGCAGGAGAAACAACAGTAGATGGAATTAAAGATGCTGCAGACCTCATCAAAAATGCTAAAAATATCTACATAACAGGAAGTGGAACCAGTTATAATTCAGCATTAATTGCAAAGCAGATTTTATCAAAATATGTCAAAATTAAGGCTGAACCAATAATAGCAAGTGAGCTTCAATTTGCACCAGAGACAATTGAGGAAAATTCAGTTTTAATTGCAATTTCTCAAAGTGGAGAAAGCGCAGATGTTTTGGAAGCAGTAAGAATTACAAAAAAATTAAACTGTAAAATTATTTCCATAGTCAATTTACTAACATCTTCACTTACACGCAAAGGAGATATTGTATTAGGAATGAATTGTGGACCAGAGATAGGAGTGGCTGCAACAAAAAGCTTTACTGCACAATTAATTCTACTTTACAAAATTGTTCAAAAATTAGGGGAAAATATTACAATTGGTTTTGAAGAATTTTCGAATTCAATTTCAAAAATGTTAGAAAATACAAATAAAATTCAGGAGATTGCAAAAGAATTGAAAGAGGTATCAGACATTTACATTTTAGGTAGAGGAATTAATTATCCAATTGCAATTGAATCAGCATTAAAACTAAAAGAATTGACATACATTCACGCAGAAGGAATTCCAGGTGGAGAATTAAAACATGGTCCACTTGCATTAATGGATACAGATGTTTTTGTTATTGTTATCAATCCAAATGATTCAACATATGCTGACACATTAACCAGTGCACGAGAAATTAAAGCTAGAGGAGCAAAAATTATTGGAGTGTCAGATATTGAAAGTGATGTTTATGATTACTGGATAGAAATTCCAAAGATTAGTGAAATTCTATATCCAATATCAGAGATTATTCCAATTCAACTTTTAGCATATTATTCTGCATTAGAAAAAGACACAGATCCGGATTATCCTAGAAATCTAGCAAAATCCGTGACTGTAAAATAAGAAAATTTGGATATCTAGGCTCCTGAAATGGTTCCAGAAATATCACGAATTTTTACTTCGTTGAGAATTTTTTCCATTATCTGCTGTTGTCCTCCTGCATTATCTATTGTCACCAAAAGCAAATTCCCACTTGGTAATGGAATTGTTGCACGTCGAAGTTTTTCATAAACTGCCAAAGTGTATAATCCTTCACCAATTTTGTCATAGTGTTTTTCTCTAGAACTCCATGCACTAATTGCATGGTGTATTGTTTCTTGAGTTTCTTCAGGGGACAAGTAAAGTTTGGTGTTAGGTTTTGAACCCTTTGCAAGAATTTCTCCAGACTTGTTTGTTACTGCAGCGAATCGTATGCAAGTATCCAAATCAAAGAGTCTGTTTAGCAGTGTGTCGTATTGTATTGTTTGACTCATGGGAAATTATTTCTAAAGAAGAAGATAACTATAATGAAGTAAATTCAGAAAGGATGTTTAGTTTTTTGTCATAATCTAAAAATTTGTTTAAATTTAATGATTAATTTTAAGAATCATTCAACAATAATTTGGCCAGTCATCCAAGTATGTAACATACAATAGTAATCAAAAGTTCCTTTTTGAGAAAATTTTCTCTCATATGCATCTCCAGGCATTAATACTTCAGAATTAAACATTCCATCAGGGTTTGGTTCAAACTCATCAACAGTTCCAGATGTAAATGTGTGAACACCTGTTGCATCAGTATTTGTCATTGTTACAATTGTACCAGATTTTATAGTCAATACACTTGGAGTGTAGCAACCTGTTTCAACACAAGATTGTGAGAATCCAGATTCTTCTACTGTTCCAATTTTAGGTACTTGAGAATCAGCATTTTCACCTACTGCAGAAACTGCAATCAATACAACGGCTAGTGCTGCAATTAATCCAAGAATACTTGATTTAGTCACCATATCAAAACTTGTTAAATTTCATTAAGATAAACATTTTCGTGCCTAATTTTCAGCTTTTTTCAAATATTAGGACTCTGATAATGAAGATAATCTGTCATATTCCTGTTCTGCAAGATTCAAGAATTTTGCAGAATCATTTCCAGTTTTGAGCATTGATGAAATAATACTACCTCCAGCGCCTGCACCTTCTTTTCCAAATCCTTCAGAAAATGCCTTTAGTCCAGAATATTTTGAATTATTTAGTCCAGGATTTACAGAGATTGCAGGAATATCAGCAATTTGTTTTACAAGATTAGCAAAATTTGCATTTTGATCATTTGTGATATATGATGTAGTTCCAATTGCAGTATTTGCTTCATTAAATCCAATTTTAGATGCAAATGCCAAAACTGCTGTCATCTGTGTGCCACCAGCTAACATTACTTTAGAAACAGCAGATGCAGAACTTAACATTCCTGCAACAAAAGCAATCATAGGATCACCGACCTTTGCAAGAATACTATACGGATGATCAGAATCAATTCGTTTTATTGCAGAATCTACAACTTCATTTTTTAATTTTATAGGATTTGTAGGAATACTAGAACTTGTTTTTGCATCAAAATCAAAAGCCTTCAATACAGCTAGAGCAGTTGTTGTTCCACCAGGAATTGATTCACCAATTACTAAACAGTCAGTTAATGAAGCCATATTTCTTCCAACAATTCTGCCATATTCAACTGCACTAGAAACTTCTGAATCAGTCATTGCCGGTTCAACAGAAATATTTTTTCCAAAAGATAAACCAGTTTCAATGAAAGGTAATTGTGGCGTAATTTTACTTCCAGCATTAATTGTTAAATGAGGAATACTTGCAGATTCCAAAGCTGTTTTAGTTAATAGAGCAGGAGTAGGTTTTCCATCAGGAGTCATCGGAATATTATCAATAGTTTTACAGTATCCATAGTGGAGGTATTCTGCATCAGCAGGAGGAGTATATTTCATAGATTGACTATCTGCACCTGCAATGGTAATTCCCGGAATTTCACAGGTTTGAGTATATGACATTACAAAGGAGAGAAGAAATCTTCCAGATTTTACAGATTCAAGGAAATTTTGTGCCTGCTCAACATTGCCAAATAACTCAAAATCGTCCAAAATATCACTAACCCATCATATCTAAGAACTGTTGTTCAGTACGCTTTTGCATTATCATGTTAGTCATTTTTTCTTTTCCTATAGTGGATGTTTCAGTAGAACCATAATTGTGACCAGGATACATTACCAAATTATCATCTAAAGAATGGAGTACATCAAAAAGACTATGATAAAGTTCAGATGCATTACCTCCAGGTAAATCAATTCTACCACAATTGCCAACAAATAATGTATCACCAGAAAAAATTTTCCCATCACCTACAAGACAAACACTATCAGGAGAATGTCCAGGGGTATGAAGAACTTTTAGTTTTGAATTGCCAAATTCAATAAAATCTCCATCTTTTACAGTAATGTCATTTTTCAAAGTTGATAATTCATGTTGAATAATAGGAGCTTTAGTGGATGCAACCATTTCTTCATTTCCTCGTGTATGATCATCGTGATAATGTGTATTAACAATATATTTTATTTTTAAATTATTTTCTTTAATTATCAATTCTAATTCCATCAAGTTCCATGATGGATCAATGATTATAGATTCACTAGAATCTTCATCAACTACAATGTAAGAAAAATTTTGCATTGGTCCAACGGGAATTTGATGTACTATCATACAATTCCCTCTTCAGCTTCAACAGGAATGCCAATTTTTTCTGCAAATAGTTCACCAGTCAAATCTTTTCTTTTTGGAATTCCTTCTTTCATTTTATGAAATGTAACTGTCATGTTACATTTGGTGAAAATGTTTGCGGTATTTCCAGTCTGAGGGTCTAATCCAGATGGAACATCTACAGCAAATTTGTAGCAATCAGTGTTATTGATGTAATTAATTGCTGATGCATATGGTTCTCTAATTTCACCTGAAATTCCGGTACCCAAAATTCCATCAATAATTATATCTGGTTTGAAATCAAAGTCCAAAGAATTACCAGACATTAGATTTACAGAGGGCATTTTTTTTAAAATTGACCAGTTCCAATTACTTTCTTCTGTTTTAATTTTTTCAGGATCTCCAAGAAGCATTACAGTGACATTAGAACCATAGCCAGCTAAGTGTCTAGCCATAACTAAACCATCACCACCATTATTTCCTAAACCTACAAAAATTAAGATATTTTTTGAGGCTACATTATCGAATTTTGTTAGTAAACGTCTAACTGCTGCTGCTCCAGCATTTTCCATCATGAATTTTTTTAAAAAACCCATATCATGACCTTTATTTTCAATTTGATACATTTGATCTACTGTTATTTCCATACTTTACATGAAAATGATTACCAAAATAAGAGTTTAGCAAACGGCTTTATCCTAGTTTTAAAAATTTGTTACATGACATTAAAAAATGTTAAACCATCATTAAATAAAATTACAAAATCTTTAGCAGCTACACAAGATTCACGAGAATTTTTATTAAAAAATACTAGAGAGATAATTATTCTATGTAGTAAATCAATCATTGCAGTTCACAAAGGGGAATTAGTAACAGCAAAAAATAATTTGAAACAAGCTGATAAACTATTAAAAAAATACAAGAAAAAAGCAACAGGACAATTAAGAAGATACCTAATTACACCAGAACAAGAATACGTTGAAGCAGCATGTCTAATTGCAGTTGTTGAAAAAAAAGATATTCCTTCAGATAAAAAATTAGCAGTTATGCCAGAATCATATGTTTTAGGATTACTAGATTGTGTTGGTGAATTAAAAAGAAAAGTTTTCGATGAAATGAGAACAGGAGATATTGATGAAGCTATAAGATTCTTTGAGATTATGGAGAACCTTTACCTTCAACTTTATACATTCTCATTATACGATAAAGTAGTAAAAGAAGCTAGAAGAAAAATTGATGTTAATAGAATACTAGTTGATGATGTTAGATCGGCAATTACAGAAGAAAAAAGACGTATTGAATTAATCAAAGCTTTAGAAAAACTGAAAAAATAATTTTAAGAAATGGTGCGGGCGATGGGATTTGAACCCACGAACTCCTGAGAGACTAGCCCCTCAAGCTAGCGCCTTTGGCCAGGCTGGGCGACGCCCGCAACAAAATAACCTTGTATGGTTTTTATAATCCTTGACGACTTTTTTCATCGTGTTAATTCCTGTTAGATGTTTTACATGTGGATGTTTAATTGCAGATAAATTCGAAGATTATCAAACTAAATTAAAAGCAGGAGAAGATCCTGAAAAAGTTCTAAATGATTTAAAAATAGACAGATATTGTTGTAGAAGAATGCTTTTGACTACTGTTGAAACAATTCAACAAGTAATTCCATTCTATGAATCAATTCAGAAAAGAAAACAAGAAGTTCAATCTGAATTAGATTAATTTGTCTAAAATTACTTCTATTGAAGGACGAGTTTTATTCAATAGTAGAGGCAGTAAAACAATTGAAGTTGATATAAAATCAGATAACAAATTTCTAGGAAGAGTTTGTGCTCCATCAGGTGCCAGTGTAGGAAAATATGAAGCAACAAGTTTTCCTAATGGAGGTCCAGAAGAAAGCCTCAAAATACTAACACAAAATTCACAGAAGTTCATTGGTTTAGATTCATCAGATTTAAAAACAATTCATGAAACATTGAAAAGTTTGGATAATACCGGTAATTATTCAGTTATTGGTGGTGCACTTGCTTTTGCAGTAACAATTGCATCAATGGAATCTGCATCACAATCATTAGAACAACCACTATTCAAAACATTATCTCCAAATTCAGAAGCTAAATGTCCATTCCCATTAGGAAATATTTTAGGTGGTGGAGCACATGCAGGGCCTGGAACACCAGATATTCAAGAGATTTTAATTTGTGCAACAGGATCAAAAACTATCGAAGATGCAATTGAAACAAATTTAGCAGTTCATAAAGAGTTAAGAAAAGTTTTGGAAAAAGAAGATCCAAACTTCACTAACGGAAGAGGAGATGAAGGAGGATGGGCACCAAAATTGGAAAATCAAAAAGCATTAGAAGTTTCATCTAAAGCTTGTGAGAATTTAGGTTTCACTTTAGGTAAAGAAGTATCATTAGGAGTAGATTTTGCATCGTCAACACAATGGAATGAAGAAAAAGGAAAGTACATCTATGATAGAGCTGGATTTGAAAATTCAACAGGTGAACAGATTGATTTTGCAGCAGACATTATTGATAAATTTAAATTAATTTATGCTGAAGATGCAGTTCATGAAGAGGCATTTGAAGATATGGCAGAATTGACTTCAAAATTTCCAAATACACTAGTTACAGGAGATGACTTGACTGTCACCAGCAAAGATATCCTGACAAAAGCAATTGGTATTAAAGCATGTAATGCAGCAATCTTGAAAGTAAACCAAGCAGGTAGTCTACATGATGCATTAGAATTTGCAAATGTTGCAAATCAAAATAATGTCAGACTAATTACATCACATAGATCTGGAGAATCTACAGATTCCCAAATTTCACACATAGGAATTGCAACAAAATCAAAAATGCTCAAAGTAGGCGTGGTAGGCGGCGAAAGAGTAGCAAAATTGAACGAATTATTACGCTTATCAGGGCATGATTTTATATGTGGCATGGCGGAGATTTAAAATCGTCATGAGTGAACAAGAAGAAACAGTAGACATTAAGAAAAAAGTCATTTCAACTGGGATCAGAGTTGGAACACAAGTAAAGACAAAATTCATGAAACCTTTTATCACAAAAGCTAGTCCAGAAGGACTCTATATGCTAGATATCGATATCACTCTAGCAAGAATAGATACATCAGCTAAATTCATCAATAGATTGGGAGCAGAAAATATCATCGTTTGTTCTAGTAGACGATACGCAGAAGTTCCTATCGAAAAATTCTGTGAGATGACAGGAGCTAAAAAATTACTTGGAAGATTCATGCCAGGTACATTGACAAATCCATCATTACCATATTACATTGAACCAAAATTAGTTGTTATTTCAGATCCTGAAGTAGATGAACAAGCATTAATTGAAGCAACTAATGCAGGAATTCCAGTAGTGGGAATTGCAAATACAGATAACATTACATCAAAATTAGACATTATAATTCCAGGAAATAACAGAGGAAGAAAAGCACTAGCTACAATTTACTGGTTACTAGTCAGACAAATTCTCATTGAAAAAGGAGAGTTAAAAGAAAATGAATCAATGAAATATGAAATTGATGATTTTGAAGCAAAGATTACCGAAGAGGAAATCGAATAAAAAATTTCAAGTGTTTAATTGAAATCTAAAGCATCAGCTCCAGGAAAAGTTATTCTGTTTGGAGAACATTTTGTTGTTTATGGAATTAAATCAATTTTATGTTCTATAAACAAAAGGGTTACAGTAACTGCAGAAAAAACTAAGGAAAGAAAAATTTCAATTAATTCAGAAATAGGAAAATTAGTTTTAGAACCAAATGAATCAATTTCAAAAATTGATTCACCGTTAAAACCATTTTATTATTTAGCAAATAAAGCAATCAAAGATCAAAATGAAGGGTTAGAAATTGAAATTGAATCAGAAATCCCACTTGGTGCAGGACTAGGTTCATCATCAGCATGTTGTGTAGCAGGTGCTGCAGCTATTTTCAAATTATTTGGAAAAATTTCAAAGGAAAAAATATTAGAATATGCTATTGAGGCTGAAAAAACAATTTATCAAAATACATCAGGTGCAGATTGTACAGTTTCCACATATGGAGGGCTAATGGAATATGACAAGAATAATGGATTTAAAAAAATTGAGGATGAGCCTAATTTTCAATTAGTAATTGCAAATTCAAACATTGAACATTCAACAGAATCAATGGTTTCAAAAGTGAAAGAATTTGAAAATAAAAACAAGGAGAAATTTAACGAATTATCAAATTTAGAATCAAAATTAGTAGAGGATGTTTTAAAATTAATTAAAGAAAATAAAATAAAAGAAATTGGAGAAAAAATAAATCAAAATCAAAAGTTTTTAGAGGAAATTGGAATCTCAAATGAACAATTAGAAAACATGATTAAAATTGGACAAATTTCATCTTATGGTGCAAAGATAACAGGTTCTGGTGGCGGGGGCTGTATTTTTGCATTAACAAATGAATCTAATTTAGAAAATACATTAAAAGAATTCACAAATAATGGATACGAATGCTTTCCTGCAAAAATAGATTTCAAAGGACTGAACACTTTTTAATTGATTAGTTAGTTTGGTACAACATGATTCTGATAAAATTAGGTGGATCAATTATTACAAATAAAGAAAAGCCGTTATCAGCAAGAAAAAAAACAATAGATAATTTATCAAAAAGTTTGAAAAAAATTAAAGAGCCAATCATAATAGTTCACGGAGGCGGATCATATGGACATTATTGGTCTGTAAAATATGATATGCATACCAAAGAAAGAAAATACGATATTAGAGGAGTATCAATTATTAAAAATTCAATGATTGAATTAAATAAAATTATTTTAGATTCGCTATTAAAAAATAAATTAAATCCATACTCATTACCGCCAACGGATTTTATGTCAGGTAATAAACCAATTTCAAAGAAGATCAACGAAGTTAAAAAAATAGCAAAATCAGGCTTAATCCCAGTTACATATGGAGATGCATTATGGTTTGGTCAAAATAAAACATACATCCTATCAGGAGATAAAATAATGACTCATTTTGCAAAAGTTCTAAAACCAAGATTGTGTATTTTTGCATTAAATGAAGATGGACTTTATTCAGATCTTAAATCAAAGAAAGTAATTTCTGAACTAAAAGGAAGTGTTCCATTAATGTCAGAAAATAAAATGGATGTGACAGGAGGAATGACAAGAAAAGTAGAAGAAGCAATTAAAATTTCTAAAATGGGCATGAATGTATTTTTTGTAAATGGAAAAAAACCAGAAAGAATTGTAGCAGCTGTTAAAAATAGAGAGTTTAAAGGAACCATGTTTAGAGGAAAAAGAAATGCCTGAAGAATTTGTAATATTAGTGGATGAAAATGACAATCCAATTGGGACAGAAGAAAAAGTAAAATGTCATTTACCAAATGGAAAATTACATAGAGCATTTACCGCATTATTGTTTGATAAAGATGGAAGGTTAGTACTAACAAAAAGAGCAAAAGAAAAAATGTTATGGCCTGGAGATTGGGATGGGACATTTGCAAGTCATCCAAGAGAATCAGAAGGATATGTTTCATCAGGTGAAAGAAGAATGCCTGAAGAATTAGGGATTTCAGGAAAATTAGATTATTTTCATAAATTTGAATATCATGTACCATACAAAGATGTAGGATCTGAAAATGAAGTTTGTGGAACTCTAGTTGGAGTGATTGATAAAAATACAGAATTGAAAGAAATAGAAGGTGAAATTGATGAAATTAAATGGATTTCAGCAAAGGAATTAGTTGCTGAAATTAAAACAAATCCTCAAATTTATTGTCCATGGATGCTAATTGCATTAGAATTACTTGAAAAATCAGATCAATCTATGCTCAAAAAACATGAAAATATCTTATCTGCATGGATGAACAGTGAAGTCCATGAAGGGTTACAAGAAGCAATTAAAACCCATATTCCAACAGAAAAATGGAGATTAGTAAATGAAAAAAACTAAACAAATTGAAAATAATGCTAAAATTGTAAACAAATATCTTAATTCAAAATTAAATGGTAATCCAAAAAAACTCTATGATGCAGCAGGACATCTTATTGTTAATGGTGGAAAAAGACTTAGGCCATACATGGTAATTAGAAGTTGTCAAATTTTAGGTGGTAAATCATCAACGGCAATGATTTCTGCAAGTGCAGTAGAAATGGTACACAACTTTACTTTAGTACATGATGACATTATGGATAATGATGAAATGCGCCATGGAGTTCCAACAGTACATAAAAAATTTGGAATGCCAATTGCAATATTAGCAGGAGACGTATTATTTTCAAAAGCATTTCAAATTATTTCAGAATCAAAATTGTCACCAAATGCAAATACACATCTGATATCTAGACTTGCAAAAGCTTGTGTAGATGTTTGTGAAGGTCAATTATTAGATATTAAAATGGCAGATGAGAAAAGAATCCCAACAGAAAAAGAATACATTACAATGATAGGCAAAAAGACAGCAGCATTATTTGATGTATCATGTGCAATGGGAGCAATTTGTGCAACAAACAAACCAAAAGATATTTCAAATCTTTCAACATTTGGAAGAAATTTAGGAATTGCATTTCAAATTACTGATGACTTGATAGGCGTTATGGGAGATCCTAAAGTTACAAAGAAACCAGTAGGTAATGATTTAAGAGAAGGTAAAAAATCTCTTCCAATTTTAATGGCAATCAAATTAGCAAAAGGTAATGAGAAAAAAATAATTTTAAAAGCATTTGGCAATTCTAAAATTTCAAAGAAAGATCTGGGTAGGGCTGTCGAAGTAATTCGTTCATTAGGTATCGAAGAAAAAGTCAGAAATCAGGCTCTAAAATATGCTGAAAAATCAGAAAAATCACTAACAAAATACAAAGGAACTGCCAAAGTAGAACTAGTAGCATTATTAGATTTTGTAGTTAAACGAAGTGTATAGTTGCAATAAAGAGAGAAATCATGGATGAAGAGATTAAAAAGGAAATTAGAAAAATGACTCTTCAAAATGCATTTGAACATGAAGGGGAAACTAGAGATAAAATAATTTTAGGAAAAATTCTTGGGACTAAACCAGAATTTAGAACCAAAGTAAAAGAAATTTCAATAGAAATAGCTGAAATTGTATCAAGCGTAAATAAATTATCAATTGACGAACAAAAAAAAGAAATTGATGAAAATTTTCCAGAGATTTTAGCACCTAAAGAGAAAATAAAAGAAAGAGAAGGGTTACCGGAATTAAAAAATGCACAACAAGGAAATGTAATTACAAGATTTCCACCAGAACCAAATGGTTATCCGCATATAGGACATGCAAAAGCAGCTATCATTAATTCTGAATACGCAAAAATGTATGGAGGAAAATTCATTCTAAGAATGGACGATACAAATCCTGAAGCTGAAAGAATGGAATATCATGCTGCAATTAAAGTGGGTTTAGAATGGTTAGGAATCGAATTTGATATTGTAAAAAGTACTTCAGATGATATGGAAGTATTTTATGAAAAAGGAATGGAATTAATTAATTCTGGAAAAGCCTACGTTTGTAAATGTAAAAGAGATGACATTAGTAAAAATAGACGAGAGAGAAAAGCATGTAAATGCAGTAATGAAGATGTGGATAAAAATATCGATGGTTGGAGGAAAATGGAAACAAAATTCAAACCAGGTGAAGCAATTGTCAGATTTCGTGGAGATATGAAAGCAGATAATGCAGTAATGAGAGATCCAGTACTATTCAGAATAATTGAAGGAAAGCACTACACAGTAGGTGAGAAATATAGAATTTGGCCAAGTTATGATTTTGCAGTAGCAATTGAAGATAGTATTGACGGAATTACGCACGCTTTTCGTTCAAAAGAATTTGAGTTGAGAGAAGAGTTGACTGAAGCAATTTTAGATTCACTAAATATGAGAAAACCACAACAAGGGTTTTTCTCAAGATTGGAATTCAAAGGCATGCCAATTTCAAAAAGAATTATCAAACCACTGATTGAAGAACGTAAAGTTTCATGGTATGACGATCCAAGATTACCAACTTTAGAGGCATTAAAGAAAAGAGGGATTAAACCAGAAGCAATTAGAAAATTTATCATGTCACTTGGTTTAACCAAAGCAAATACTCTAGCACCTTTTGATTCTCTTGAAGCATTTAACAGAAAATTTGTTGATGAAAGTAGTATTCGATTGTATATGGTAATTAATCCAAAAAAATTATCAGTAAAGAATTTATCAATTACATCTGTTGAAATTTCTAATCATCCAGTAAACGATATGGGTAAACGTAAGATTGATGTCGATGGGAATTTTTACATCTCTGGAGAGGATGCACAGAATCTCAAAGAAGGAGAACAAATTAGACTTTTAGGATTAGGAAATATTTTGATTACAAAACAAGGGGAAGAATTTGAAGGAGAATATGTAAAAGATGGAGATATCAAAGATATTTCCAAAATACAATGGGTTTCACAAAAAACAGGACATAAAATCAAAATGATTATTCCAAAAATATTATTTATTGATGAGAAATTTAATGAGGATAGTTTAGAAGAACTTGATGCATATTGTGAACCACATTACTTACAATTAAAAGAAGGCGAAGAAATACAATTTATTAGATTTGGATACTGCAGAAAAGATTCACAAAATCAAGCAATTTTCACACATAAGTGATGTCATATGAGAATAGTTAGAGTAACAGATGGCACTAATGAGACATATGGTTTTGTCAAAGGTAATAAAATAGCAATAAAGAGTGAAATTACAGAATTAACAGGCGTACCAATCCCCATTAATGTAAAAGATTTCTTATTTGACGGATGGTATGAAGAAATTAAGAATAAAACAAATGAATTAGAATATAGAGAAGACATTTCAAAATATAAATTATTAGCACCCATTCCAAATCCAAATAAAATAATCTGTTTAGCATTCAATTATGTTGATCATGCAAAAGAACAAGGCTTAACCGCACCTGATGATCCAGCATTGGTAATAAAACCTCGAACAGCATTAAATCATACAAAATCAGACATTGTTTGTCCAGACTTTGTTACTCAACTAGATTATGAAATAGAATTAGCATTAATTATTAGAAAAGATTGTAAAAATGTTAGTGTTGAAAATGCTTCAGAAATGATCTTTGGTTATATGATTTTCAATGATGTTTCAGCAAGAGATATTCAAAATAAAGATAAACAATTTACAAGAGGGAAAGGATTTGATTCGTTTGCACCATGTGGACCATGGATAACAACAGCTGATGAAATACAAAATCCACAAAATCTAAAGATGGTAACTAAAGTAAATGGAGAAGTCAGACAAAATTCCTCAACAAGTAATATGTTTATTAAAATTCCAGAGATAATTTCAAAAATTACTAAAGTTATGACATTACAAAAAGGTGACATAATTTCAACAGGAACACCTGCAGGGGTTATGCTAAACAAACCAAATGCAGTGTACCTAAAAGATGGTGATCAAATTGAAATGGAAATTGAAGGTTTAGGAATACTAAACAATACAATTAAAGTCATTAAATCAAATTAATCTAAAGATTTTTTCATTAAGTAAAATGATATTTTGTAGTCTAAAGAATCAAAAAATTCTAATTTTTTATTAGTTAAAATTTGAATTCGTTCATAATTATTTTCAAATGCAAAATTTTGTAGATAAGACAAAATATTACATAAAGTATCAAATGAGCCTGAAGATAGAGTAACAATTAACGTATTATCAATATGTTTGTAATTTCCAATTATTGCAGTAGTTTGTTTTCCATTTAAATTAGATTTAATAATTTTATTTTGAGAAGATAGATCAGTTAAAATTTGCTTAGTAGTTTTAACCCATCTCCATGAATCAACATAAAAAGTAAAAATTTCACTATCTACAGATTTTTCAAATTCAATTTTAAAATTTGAATTTTTTTTAGGGTTTAATGAATAGTAATTCCATGTTTCAAAAGTATCATAATTTAATGAATTAGCCATAGAAATTGAGTTTTTATTTTCAGTATCTATCAACATATAAGAAAATAATTTTTGATTTTTTTTCCCAATGGATTCTGCATAAGTTATGAGTTTTGATGCAATCATTTCTCTACGATGTTTGGGATCAATGCGAATACCCTCTATCCATATCTGATTTTCAGAATAAAATGCATGACATATTCCAACTGGAGATTGCTTTTCAAATAAAAATAAATTTCCTTCATCAAGCCATGAGGACCAAACTTTTTCGATATAATCACCCCAAGAAAATGTATTTTTACAAAATTTTAAGACAGAATTTTTATCAGAAATATTTGCTTCTCTAATTTCCATATACGAAAAAATATTAAGAATTATCAAATAAAAAGGCTCATGGGAAAAATAATTGTAGGAAAAACATCAGACATATCGCCTGGAAAAATGATAAAAGTTTCAATAGATGGCAGAGATATCTTAGTAGCAAATATCGATGGCAAATATTTTGCTACAGATGATTCATGTACTCATTCAGGTTCTAGTTTATCAGAAGGAAAATTAGATGGATGTGTAATTACGTGTGGATGGCATGCAGCAGAATTTGATTGTAAAAATGGCAAATTTTTAAAATTTCCAATGAAATTAAGAGATTTGACATCATACAGTGTAGTAGTCGAATCTGATAGTGTATTTGTAGAGCTGTAACTATATATGCTAATTTTTAACAAAATATGTTAAAGATGGCAGATGACACTCAAAATAAACAAGCGATGAAAGAAGCTGTTGATACATTAAACCTAATAATTTCAACAAATTCAACTCCAAAAACAATAAAGAAATCAATAACTGATCTTGTTGCAGATTTGGTTAAAGAAGAATATTCGTTATCAGTTAGAGCTGCAAATACAATTAGTCTATTAGATGATGTTACACAAGATCCAAACATGCCATCATATGTAAGAACTCAATTATGGCAAGCCGTATCAAAATTAGAAAGTATAAGAGAATAAATTCTTCTTTAAACTAGTGTAGTTATTGAAGTTTGAAGAATATTTAGACACACTTCCAAAAAATGTTCTTAGTGGAGAAGATGTTCAATTACCTGAAAAAACATTTAGAGATATTTTCAAATTTGCTGCCCTAGGAAAAGATGACATATTTTATCATCTGGGTTGTCATGATGAAAAAGGAATAGAAATAGCAAATAAAGAATTCAATGTTAAAAAAGCAATAGGTATCGACAATAATCTTGAAAAAATCAAAAATGGAGAAAATAATATTAATGGAAAAAAGATTGATGTAAAATTAATTTGTCAAAATATACAAGAAGCAGATTTGTCAGATGCAACTGTAATATTATTTTGGTTTACAGATGAAGAAATCATTAATGAGATGACTGAAAAATTTAAAGAATTAAAACCAGAAACAAAAATAATTACAATCTGGGGACCACTACCAAATTATCTTCCTGATCAAGTGAATTTTCCATTTATTATTAATAAAATACCATTACAAAAAGCAAAAAACTTGCAAGAACAATTATTAGCAGTTTTTGGAGTTAAATGTATAGATTTTGTAACAGCATGGGAATTTGCAGAAAGATACACTAAATCTATGTCAGGTTCAGAAATAAAAAACGATAGATTTCTTACAATTCTTCAAACATTGATTATTTGGATTAATGCTAAAGAGTTAGGTGTAACATGTACTAAAGAAATACCAGAATCAATTAGAACGTATATTGGAATAATGAAAATGCATTTTGATATTGATTTTGAGTATTTACTAAAATAATGACTGTAAGCCTTTTATTTTGTATGTCCATGAAAAAGTTATGGAAAGCAGACTAAACATCAATGTATCTGCAATAGATTACGACAAAACAAGTAAAGCATTAACACAACAACTCACATTTTTAGAAGAGATGGTTCATGGTCAAGATGACTTTGTTATGACAGATTCAGAATTTGCTTTTGGATGGCATTTTTTTGTACTTAGTGTTAATAGAACGTTAATTCAAAAACTGGAATCAATGATGGCTCAAGATTTTCAAAAATTAAAAGGTAAGACAACTGATAAAAAATTTCTAACGTGGTTAACCAAAAATGTTGAAAAAACATCACCTAGATTTAAAGTTGCCATCAAAGAAGAGATGGAATCAAGTAAATTCGGAATATTTTAAAATAAAAAGGGCCCTCGAGGGGAATCGAACTCCTGTCCGAGGATCCACAATCCTCTATACTAACCACTGTACTACGAGGGCCACAAAAAAATTAATTTTTTCATCCTGTAATAATCTTTAACATTGAATGAAGATGAAAAATATCAAGAATTAATAAAAAAGTAGCCTCAAATTTGAATTAAAGATTATTTGTGAATAAGAAGTAACGATCGCTTTAAATTTGAAGAATCTGGGTATTTTTCACCATGAGACGAGGATTTATCACTAACAGGTTACGTTCAGGAAAGAAATCATTAGCAATACCTGTAGAAAAAAAAATTGAAAAAATTCAAGGTAATGGATTCACATGGATAGATTTACAAAATCCAGATAGAGAAGATGTTGAAAAATTAGCTCCAGATTACAACTTCAATGAATTAAACATCGAAGATTGTATGACAAAATTTGAACTTCCAAAACTTGATAGTTATGATGATCATTTCTTTGTAATTTTACAATTTCCACCACTTGCACAAAAAATTGGAATTTCAAAAAATAGTCAATTATCAATATTTGTTGGAAAAAATTTTCTAGTAACTGTACATCAAGGGGATCTCAAACCATTAGTACAATTAGTACAAACATGTATTTTAGATTCTGATAAGGATTTAAAGAATAGATTAGTAGGAGAATCATCTGGAGATTTACTTCACGAAATTATAGATGCTTTAGTCGATGATCTTCTACATACATCAAGAAAAATTATTGCAAATTTAGATGAAATGGAGGATAATGTATTTGATGAATCAAAACCAGTTGCCAGAAGCATTGCTTTACTTAGAAGAGAAATCAATAGATTAAGAAGAATATCAGTACCACTTAAGAGATTTGTATTAGAAATTGCAAAAAATGTTAAAAGATTTTCAGATAATTCAGATGATGAGCTTGCGCTATATTTTGATGATGTAATTGATCACATTGATAAAGTAATTGAAACATTAGAGGAATCAAGAGAAACAATGGAAATTTACAAAGATACCGATTTTGTGTTGAGTAATGAAAAAACAAATAAAGTTTTAGCTGTCTTAACTATGATTTTCACATTAGCTATTCCATCAACAGTAATTGGAACATTTTATGGAATGAATGTAAATCTACCAGGAGGAATTGGAGAAAATTCAATGGTTTTAGGACCATTTACCACATTTATAGTCGTAATTCTAGCATCTGCAATACCTGCAATCTTGATGTTCATTTATTTCAAAAAATTAGGCTGGATAAGCAGTTAGAAAAACATTTTCTAAATTTTTTCGTGAAGATTTATTTCAATTTTTGTTAAAGAACGACTCAAATTATCAGGAATTAAAATTAATAATCCAGAGTTTCCATCTATATTTTCACAAACTCCACTAAAACTAGTATAACTTTTTCCAAAACAACCATCATTTGTATAAAAATTAAATTTTTCAGATTTTAAATAATTATCAAATTGTTTTTTGGAGTCAACAAAATATACATCAAACCAAGAATTTCGATCATCAATAGAAATAGAATATTCGTAAGATGTAATTTTTTTATCAGAACAAATTGGAATGAATTGAGCATAATAATTTGATTCAACTGAATTAATAGTTTTAACATTTGGTATAATTGAAACATAAGTATCACTGTTGAGTTTAGAGCCTTGAATTAATTCAATTTGAGTTCTAACTGAATCAATTGCATAACGATATGTCATAGGTTTCCAACTTGAATTACAATCACTGAATTGATGTTTTAATTCAACATAACCTCGATTGTCTTGAAATTGTAAATTGTTAAAATTATAATTATCAAAATTAGAAACATTGGAGAAGTCAGTAGAGTAAACATGATCATTAGGATTTGGATTAGACCAGACATTTGTTATTTCAAATAAAACATTTACAGGAAAACTATTCCATTCTTCTTGAAAATGTACATAAATTGAATATTTGTTTATGTCTTGATCATAAGGGGATGCAAATAGTAAATGTCCATAAAATCCATTCAAAAGAAGTACTGCAAATGCAATAGCAGGTAAAATAAGAAATATTTTCTTCATAGCGATTTTTTTAAATTAAGATAATTTTACAGTAATGGTACAAATCAATTATGAAAAGATGTTTAATGTATCATAATAAAATTAAATTATGATATATTGTTTTTAGAAGGAAAATATAGACATATCTTATAAAAGCCCGTAGATGATTTTAGTAAAAACATGGTTAAAGTAAAAGTTAGAACAGGTAGAGGTACCGGAACTATAGAAGTTGACGTAGGCGATCTCAAATTCTCAGGTGAAGAATTTAAAAAAATTCAAGCTGAAAGAAAGAAAGCTGCAGGCAATAGAACAGTTTCAACAGGTAGAGGTACTGGTAGAAGAAAACTTTCAGATACCCCAGAGCCAAAAGCTAGACCTTCAACTAAAGGAAAAACAAGAAGTACTGGCAGAGGAACTGGTTCAAGAAAAGGTACAACATAAACTCCTTTTTGGATTTTATTTTTCTTATATTTTTCTATTATTGATTAGATTTTAGTATCTGGATTTTTTTGTTTTAATTTTTCCCAATCTGCAAGGAAATTATCTAAACCAATTTTTGTCAAAGGGTGTTGAAGCATTTTATCTAAAACACCTGGAGGTAATGTTACTACATCTGCACCAATTTTTGCTGCATCAATTACATGTAGTGGATGACGAACACTTGCAACAAGAATTTGTGTTTCAAAAGTATAATTTGAAAAAATTTCTTTAATTTCTTTAATCAAATTCATTCCATCTTGACCAATATCATCTAATCTTCCAATAAATGGACTAACATATTTTGCACCAGATTTTGCTGCAAGTAAAGCCTGATTTGCAGAAAATATCAAAGTGACATTAACAGGAATTCCCTGAGATGAAAAAGATTTACATGCTTTTAGACCATCAGGAGTCATTGGAACTTTAACAACAACATTATCACCGTATTCGCGAAGACGTTTACCTTCTTCAAGCATTCCAGAATAATCAGTACTAACAACTTCTAAACTAACATCACCTTGAATAATTTTTGTAATTTCTTCCATTGCATCTTTAGGATTACCACCTTCTTTTGACATTAAAGAAGGATTAGTTGTAATTCCATCTAGCAAACCCATATCATTGAATTTTTTTATGGATTCTAAATTAGCAGTATCAAGAAAAATTTTCATATTTTTTTACTCCTTAATTCTTTAGCTTGTTTTGCCATATTAAAAGATGTAATTCCATGCTTTTCTAAAAGTAAAGGAATTTCAGCATCACGTGCAGATTCACCAAACATGTCCTGGGCTCCAATTCTTTTTATTGGAACAGGGTAAGATTCAGAGACAGATTCTGCTACTGCTGATCCCATTCCACCAAAAATATTATGTTCTTCAGTTGTAACTATACATCCAGTTTCTCTTGCTGCCTTTTCCAAAATTTCCCCATCAATAGGCTTGATTGAAAACATATCTAAAACTCGACAAGAAATTCCATCTTGTTCTAACATTTCAGCAGCTTCTAATGCCATTCTAACAGTTATTCCGCATGCAGCAATTGTACAATCAGAACCATCTCTAACAGTAATTCCTTTACCAATTTTGAATTCTTGTGATTCTGAATGCACTAGAGGAGTTTTTGATCTTGCCATTCTCATATAAAATGGCCCATATTCAGATGCCATCAAATTAGTTAATTTTGAAACAGCAATTGTATCAGCAGGAATAAAAACACGGAAGTTTGGAATAACTCTCATTATTGCAATGTCTTCAATTTGTTGATGTGAACCTCCATCAGGTCCAACAGATAAACCCCCATGGGATGTAACCAATTTCACATTAAGTCCTTTTTTTCCTGGAGGTGAAGGATATGCAATATTATTTCTAATTTGATCAACAGCTCTTCCAGGTAAAAAAATTGCATAAGTACTTGCAAAAGAAATTTTTCCTGATACAGCCAATCCTGCAGACATAGTAACTAAATTTGCTTCAGCAATACCAACATTGAAAAATCTGTCAGGAAATTGTTTTCCAAATCCAGAAGTTTTTAACGAATCAGTTGTATCAGCTCCTAAAACAACAACATTAGAATTTTCATGTCCAACTTGAATTAAGGATTTTGAATATTCTGAACGCATGTCAGTCATTATTGGATCATTCATAGATATCCTGCCTCCTTTGCAATTTTTTTAATTTCTTCTTGTTTTGCACCAATAACATGTAACCCAATCCATTTATTCACTAAATCAGAACCACCTAATTGATTTGCTTTATCAAGTAACATTCGTCTTCTTGATTTTAAAACCGCATTTCTAAAATCTTTGATTGCGGCTCTGACATCTTGCTGTCCAATAATTGCACCACCACCAACAAAAGCGCGTGCGCCATCTGCAAATACAGAACCTATGTTGTCAATATTTACACCTCCATCAGCCTCAATACATCCTGAAAAATTATGTTGGTTAAGAATAGAATTCAACCTAGCCATTTTGGAATGAGTTTCTTCAATGTATTTTTGACCAGATTTTCCAGGAACAACAGACATTACAATTATCTGATCCAATGTTGACAAAAATTTGTGGGACCATTCGGGTAATTCAGTATCTGGATTAATAGCAAAACCAACACCAACTTGATTTTGTTTTAAAGTATCATGAATCTCTCCAAAACTGGATTCATCAGTTACTTCAGCATGAACTGTGACAATATCACTGCCTGCATCTATGTAATCTTTCACATGTTTAACAGGATCATTTATCATAAGATGTGTATCAAATGGAATTACAGTTAATGGTCTAAGCTCTTTAATTTTATTATGATCAAAAGTTTTTGTTGGAACAAATTGACCATCCATGACATCAAGATGAATTAAATCAGATCTTCCAGTAACACATCTCTTAACTTCGCTTTCTAAATTAGACATATCACCGGCAATAATTGAAGGTGCAATCAAAAATTGAGAATCTAATTCGGAATTAATTATAGGAACAACATCAGAATCAGGAGCTTTGCCATGCCATTGAGGGTTATCCTCCATATGTTCCAAGGACTTTCCTTTGATAGTTCTAGAAATAATAATTGTAGGAACTCCTTTAGTTGCATTAGCTTTTGTTATTGCTGCATCAATTTGTTCAACTCTATGTCCATCAATTTCAAGAACATTCCAACCAAATGATCTCCATTTATCACCAGTCTTCCATCGTGATGCATCTTTCCACATTTCTGTAATATCATCACTTTCTAATTTTTCATCTAATGGCATTATTTTTTCAGTGTAAGAATCCTGTTGAATAAAATTTCTGTCAAGAAAAGCAGTTAGATTATCGACTTTGTATTTTGAAGCTGTCATTGCAGCCTCCCAAACTTGGCCTTCATCAGATTCACCATCACCAATTATCGTATAGACATGATGATCTTTAGAATCAATTTTTGCTGCAAGTGCAATTCCAACAGAATAAGATAATCCTGTACCAAGTGAACCTCCACAAAATTCAACACCAGGACATTTCAAATCTGGATGACCCTGTAATTTACTACCAAATTTTCGTAGAGTTTCAATTTCAGACTCAGGAAAATATCCAGCTACTGCCATATTAGAAAATAATCCAGGTGCAGCGTGACCTTTTGATAATACTAACCTATCACGATCTTCCCATTGAGGATTTTGAGGATCAAATTTCAAATGTTTGTTAAATAAACAACCCAAAATTTCAGCCATTGAAAATGAGCCACCTGGATGTCCAGAACCCGCTGTATTAGTTGCCTTTATTACTAATTTACGAGCTCTTAGAATATTTTTTTTAATTTGATAATAATTAAGGCCCATCTGGATCGTTTCTTCATAAATTGAATAAAAATCTACTTCTGCAATATTTTAATTTGATCGCAATTTAGTGTAAATATGGAAATTAAAGATGAAATTCCAATTGTACTTTTTGATGATCAATGTTATGTTTGTATAAAATTTGCAACAATTGTGAATTTTTTTTCAAGAGGAAAAATTACAATGGTAGGACATTATTCTGATTTTGGAGAAAAAATAAGAGAAGAAATTTTAGATGATTCCGCATTAGAGATGTTTTGGTTTATTGATGAAAAAATTGCAAGTGGTGGAAGGGCAGCATTATTCCCATTAATCAAAGCAATTTTCTCTACTAAATCAAGAAAAACAAAATTTGCTCAAATGAATAGTATTTGTAGTGATGAATGTAAGAGTGCTAAAGCAGTATTTGTTAGATCGTTTACATTAATTACAAATAGTAAAAAATTGGCATATAGAAAATCTAAATAATGCTTTAAAAACACGATGTATAATGAAGATAAAAACAGATAGTTCTGCAAAAAGAAAAACAGAACTTCTATGTGGATTTGTTTTAGAAGATTCAAACAAAGTTTTAGGGTTACCAAAAGTTGATGCTAAAACAACATCATCAATAAATCAATCATTAAAAGATATGAATGGTAAACTTGGAAAATTGACAATTATTCCAATTCCAGGAAAAAAACAGGCTCAAAGAATCCTTCTTGCAGGTATTGGGAAAAAAGAAGAAATTACAAATGATACAATAAGATTTGTTTCAGGTAAAATTGCACAAACTGCAAGAGAGTTAAAATTAAAAGAATTTTCAATTATAATTCCACCAACTTTTGTAAATGATTCAGTTTCATCAATTTCCCAAATTGTGGAAGGTGCAAAAATGTCATTATACAAATTTGATAAATTTAAAGCTGAAAAAGCAGATAAATCACCAGACATGACAATCATAGTTTCTAAATCAAGTAAAATTTCAAAAGCAATGAAAATTGCTGAATCTGTTGCTGATGGGGCTATATTTACAAAGAGTATTGCAAATTTACCTCCAAACGAATGTACACCTACAACATTAGCAAATTTTGCTAAAAATATTTCAAAAAAGAATAAAATGAAATGTACTGTAATTTCACAACCAGAATTAAAGAAAAAAGGTTTTGGAGGAATTTCAGCAGTAGGTAAAGGAAGTAAGAATGAACCAAAATTAATCACAATGGAACATAACAATGGCCCTAAAAATCAAAAACCAATTGTATTAGTTGGAAAAGCAGTGACATTTGATACTGGTGGCATTTCATTAAAACCTGGTCAAAGTATGGATGAAATGAAATTTGATAAATGTGGAGGATGTACAGTGCTAGGAATAATGAAATCAGTTTCAGAATTAAAATTACCAATTAATGTAGTGGGAATTATTCCTTCAGTAGAAAATATGCCAGGAGGAGAAGCATACAGACCTGGTGACATAATAAAACTATACAATGGAAAAACTGCAGAAATTCTAAATACAGATGCAGAAGGTAGGCTCATTTTAGCAGATGCATTAGCTTATGGTGAAAAACAATATTCGCCAAAGGCAATAATTGATTTTGCAACTTTAACAGGTGCATGCATTATAGCTCTTGGAAATAACGTAGCTGCAATAGTTTCAAACAATAATCAATTAACAGAAAAAATTAAAACATCATCTAAAGCAACAACAGAAGAAATTTGGGAGTTACCACTAACACAAGACTATATGGATATGATAAAATCAGATGTTGCAGATATTAAAAATATGGGAATTGGAAGAGCTGCAGGAACTATAACAGCTGCAGCATTTTTGAAAAGTGCAATTAAAGATACACCATGGGCACATCTAGATATTGCAGGTGTTGCATGGACTCAAGGAGCAGCAACAAAAGAAAAGCCATACAATCCAAAAGGTGGAACAGGATTTGGGGTTAGATTGATTTTAGATTATTTACAGAAATTATAAAATTAGTAACCTCTACTATTTCTATCAGGAGTTCCAACATTTGGATTTCTCCAACCATGTTTTTCCATCATATGATTTAGTAATCTAATGTCATTATCACATTTTTGTCCACAGACACTACAGTTTGGCATTGAAATCAATTCAATCAGATAACATGGATATTAAAAGATTGATTGAAAAGTAGAAAATGCCAGCACTGTTGCTTCCCAAGAGCTCTCGCATCTTAGTAGCACAACAGCGACATCAGGTTTGACTTCTAAGTTCGGAACGGGATTAGGTCGCACCCTGACGCTATGGCCGGCTTGAAAATCATTCCATAATTCTAATGTATTAAGGTAACGACAGATTTGAAATCAACTCAAAATAGGTATAAAGCAAAGAAAATATCGAATTACAACTATGACACATAGAGTTGCAGTATTGGATCAAGATCTATGTCAGCCACAAAAATGCGGCCTAGAATGCATAAAATATTGTCCAGTTAACAAATCAGGCGCAGAATGTGTAACGATTCATGAAGAATCAAAAAAAGCTCAAATTGATGAGGATATTTGTAATGGTTGTGGAATATGTGTCAAAGTATGCCCGTTTGATGCAATTACAATTGTGAATTTAGCAAGCGAATTAGCTACCGATAAAATTCATCAATATGGAACAAATTCTTTTAGATTATACAAATTACCTACTCCAAGAAAAGGGGAAGTTGTTGGATTATTAGGTAGAAATGGAATGGGAAAAAGTACAGTTGTAAATATACTTTCAGGAAAACTAAAACCAAATCTTGGAAGATATGAAAATCCACCAGAGTGGGATGAAATTTTTAAGCATTATAGTGGAACAGAATTAAAACAACATTTCCAAAAAATTGAACAGAATCAAATTCGCGCATCAATTAAACCACAACAAATCCATCATCTTGCAGAAGCATTTGACGGTACAGGAAATGAATTACTTGATAAATATGATGAAAGAGGAGTTTCAAGAGAATTAGTAAGAGAATTAGGATTACAAAATTCAATGGAACAAAGTTTGAAAGAACTTAGTGGAGGAGAATTACAAAGAATTGCAGTAGCTGCTGCTGCATCAAAAGATACAGAATTTTACTTTTTTGATGAACCATCATCATACAACGATGTATTTCAAAGAACAGGTGTTGCAAGAGTAATTCAAGGATTAGCAAAAATTGGAAAAAGTGTAATGGTTGTAGAACATGATTTAACATTATTAGATTTCCTCAGTGATTATATCGAGGTACTATACGGTGAACCAGCAGCGTATGGAATTGTTTCAAATATTTTATCAACGAAAATAGGAATCAATGTTTTTCTTGACGGATATCTTCCAAATGAAAATGTTAGATTCAGGGAGAAAAAATTCTCTATGGATGTATCATCATCTTCAACAGATATTTTTCAAGAAGACACAGAAATAGTAAATTATCCAAAATTAGAAAAGAAATTTGATTCATTTTCAGTATCCATTGAGCCTGGAAGAGTAAGAAAAGGAGAAGTTTTGGGCATTATGGGAGCAAATGCTCTTGGAAAAACAACAATGATGAAAATGATTGCAGGTGTTCAAAAACCAGATGTAGGTTCTGTTGATAAAAAGATCAAAATTGCATACAAACCACAATATCTGCAAAATGATATTGATGTTGAAGTGATTGCACTTTTAGAAAAAGCAAATGGAGGACCAATTGAGGGAAGTCAAGAAGAAGAACAAATTCTAGATCCATTAAAAATTAAAAAACTATACAATAAATCAGTCAAAAACCTCTCAGGAGGAGAACTTCAAAAAATTGCTGTGGCATCATGTCTAATTCAAAAAGTAGATTTGTATGCACTAGATGAACCTTCAGCATTTTTGGATGTAGAAGATAGAATTGCAGTTGCAAAATTTTTACAGAAATTTGTTCGCTCATTTGGAAAATCAGCAATAATTATTGATCACGATTTGCAATTAATGGATTTGATGTCTGATTCTATGATAATTTTTGAAGGTGAATCAGGAAAAGCAGGAACTGCAACATCACCACTTCCAAAATCAGAAGCAATGAACAGATTTCTAAAATCATTAGACATGTCATTTCGAAGAGATGAAAAAAGTTTGAGACCAAGAGTAAATAAAATAGAAAGTAGATTAGACAAAGATCAAAAGGCATCAGGAAACTTTTACTACAAACATTGACTCGAATGCTAAAAAAATCACTAGAAAGCGTTTTAACATCACAAGAAAGTAATGAATTAATTTCAGCATTTGATCAAGTTGGAAATATAATCATTGTTAGAATTCCAGACTCACTATTATCTAAGAAAAAAATTATTGGTGAAACTCTACTAAATGAGGTAAAAATTGTAAAAAGTGTATTTTATCAATCATCAGCAGTAGATGGGGATTTTCGCACAAGAAATTTGGAAATTTTAGCCGGAGAGGACAATACGGAAACAGAGTACAAAGAGTTTGGATGTAAATTCATTGTTGATGTAGAAAATGCATTTTTCTCACCTCGATTATCAACAGAAAGAGAAAGGATTGCAAAATTAACTCAAGATGGGGAAGTAATTACAAACATGTTTGCAGGCGTGGGAATGTTTTCCATAATGGCTGCAAAAAAGAAAAAATGCACAGTATATAGTCTAGATTTGAATCCAATTGCATCAAAACTTTGTGAAAGAAATATTGCAATTAACAAACTAGCAGGAGAAGTAATTTCAATTAATGGTGATGCATCAAAAATTATTGAAGAGCAATTAATCGATAAATCAGATAGAACATTGACATTATTACCAGAAAGGTCAGATGAATTTTTAGATTCTGCAATCAGTACAACAAAAAATGGTGGAATCATTCATTATTATTCTCACATTCATGCAGATAAAAAATCTGAAGCTGGAAAATTAACAGAGGAACATTATAAAAAAATCACACCAGTAAAATCAGAAATTCTTGGATCAAAAATTGTAAGAGCTGTAGGACCAAGGTATTATCAAACTGTTGTAGATGTTAAAATTACTAAGTAGATGAATCATCAGCTGATGTAATTGTCGCAGATGTAGGTTTTGTTGTTGCCATCACATATCCTATCCATGCAATAATTCCAAGAATACCACCAACTGCCATCAATACAGATAACTGTAAAACAATTGGAGACCATTCTGATAACATTAGTAAATATGCATAAACAAAGAATCCACCAATACATAAAACAAAAATTAGAACTCCCATTCCCTTACGTTTATCCATATCGGAAAATTTTTTCTGAGTTATTTATTGTTTTAATATATTAATTCAATTCAACTGCCATCAAATAAGCAGATTCACCATCACGATAGTATGCATTTAGTTCTTGTCTAATAACAAATCCAAGTTTTTCATAAAGACGAACAGCATCAGTATTACTACATCGTACTTCTAAGTAAAACTCATCACAATTTCTATTCTTTATACCTATTACAGATTCTTCAACAAGTGCTTTACCAATTCCTTTTTTTCTATATTCATCTAATACTGCAATAGAAACAACATGACCTTTTTTTACAAAACCCAGTTTTTTAAAATTTGAAAAACCAAATTCAGTTTTACACATTTCATATCCAACAATTTTACCATTAATTTCTGCAACCAAAAATGCTTCAGGTAATTCTTTAAGTAATGATTCATAAAAATAATCAGAATAGTGTTCAGGTAAAGTTTTGAGATTAATTTCCATAACAGAAATTAGATCGCTTTGTGTGGCTCTACGAATATTACAATCACCAATTTGTCTCAAAATCACTTGCACAAATACAGGATAAAACAATCAATATTTAATTTTAAACAAAAAGATCATTAATGAATAAAAGATAGGAAAATAGATGGTTGAAGATTCTCAAGATGGCGTAATTTCATTAGTTAATTCAATTTTTAATGTGGAAGAATTTACAAAGACAGAATTCACATTACAATTTAAAATTAATAATACAGAATTTCAAACAAAATTTGAAGATTTAGCTAGAGCCTTAGAAAACATGAGTTATGTTTGCAAAGTAGTAAAAAATGATGAGGGAATTTTGATTGAAGTTCAAAAATTTACAATAAAAAAACCAAGAAAATGGCTCAATGCAACATGGACACCACGAATATTGTTTGCAATTGTAATTGGATTTGTAATGATTGATGGGTACTATAGAACATCAGGTACAAATTCTATTATAGAAATTGGAGAGCCATTTGAAATGGCAATTGTCTATACACTTGCACTTTTAGGAATTTTAGGTACACATGAACTTGGACATATCATTGCAGCTAAAGCACATAAACTAAAAACAAGTTGGCCTTACTTTATTCCAGGTTTACCGATAGTTGGAATTCCAACATTTGGTGCATTCATTCAATCAAAAGGATTGACAATTAATCGAAATATCTTATTTGATGTAGCTATTGCAGGCCCAATTGCAGGATTAGCAATTGCAATTATTGTATCACTTTATGGTGCATATACGGCTCCAATATTAGATCAAGAAATTGCAGAGGGACTATTTGCAGAACAAGTTTTAGTTGAATGGGAACAAGGTGAACCATTACTAATGACTGCAAGTTTAGCTGTGTTTGGTAAAGGAGGTCCAGGTCATGAAGTAATTATGACACCAGTAATGTTTGCAGCATGGATTGGATTTTTAATTACATTTTTGAATTTACTTCCAGCATGGCAACTTGATGGTGGCCACATGGCAAGAACTCTTTTGGGTCAAAAAATTCACAAATATGCAACGTATGGTAGTATGTTGATACTTGTTTTGTTAAATTATTGGCTCATGGCAATCTTAATTTTAGTTATGTCAATGAAGAATCCAAGTGCAACACCACTTGATGATATATCACCTCTTACAAAAAATAGAAAACTTGCATATATCGGAATTATAGTATTAGCAATTTTGTGTGCACCATTACCATCAGGATTATTTTCAGGTATTTTACCTTAGAAAGAGTCTAGCACCATCTGCAACTACTGTAACTTTTTGTCTTGCACCCTGTGTTTTTAAAATATAATCCATAGAATATTTTATTCCAGGTAAAGAAATCATATCAAGTTTTTTTGCATAAAATTCAGGTAAAATTGAGACCAAACCAATTTGAAAATTTTTTTGTATTTCAGAAAGGTAAAGTAAATCTTCCATTCCATTAATGTATTTTGTAGGATTTCTTAATTGTTCAAGTGTCAGTCTATCTTCGATATATTGTTGAATAGCATCTGAACCTAAACCACTTTTGCATTCAGCAACTAAAATTGCTAACCCATCTTTTTTGATAGCATTTGAACAATTCCAAAGGGACGATAAAGAATTTCCCAATGTATCGTTACTTGCATCTTTACCAGTACTCATGATTATTGTTTTGTGCTCACCAACATCTTTAATTGAATTTGATTCTAGAGTTTTTGTAGTAGAAAGTGTTTTTGAAGGATGAGCAATTGTAAAGTCAAGTATTCCTTCGGAATTTGCAATAATTTCAATTGCCTGTATCTCAAAATTGTCTGCAAATTTTTTTGCCTCGGTTAAACTTTCTGTATATTGTCCAGGTGTTGGAAGATTACTTTGTCTCTTAGCATAAGCTGAGAGCATAGATTCTTCTCCAAATTTTTTGATTAACCGAGTTGCAACAGTTTCATATCCAAATAGACCATCAAATCCCATTTCTCCCATAAAAACAAGATTTGAATTTTTAATTTCAACATCATCAAATTCATTGATTGAACTACCTTCAGGTAAACCAGATTTAACTAAATTTAGGATTTTTTTGTCAGTCAAAATTTTTGGAAATGGTTTAGATTTTTGTTCACATAGAGTGAATAAAGTTGTAATAATTTTGAGAATCGATTTGGAGTTATGTAAAACTACTAGTTCCATGGGTTTTGATAAATCCAGAGTATTGAGTTTCTCCGTAATTGCTTGATCATCCAGAATTTTGCCGTCCGAATCAATTTTTTGCTCTAAATTCTCGGCCTTTATATCCAAAACAACGTCTGTAATCCCATAATTTAACCAAATTTCAGGCATAATAGATACTAAATACAAACCAAAATAAATCCAATGTAGTGAATTTTGATATGGAGTTTGTGAAAGAATTTGTGACCTTTTTACATCAAAAAGAGATAATTAAGTTTGGAGACTTTACACTAGCCAGTGGGAAAAGTAGTTCGTATTATGTTGATTTAAGATTAGTTCCTAGTTATCCTCATGAATTTAGGATGATGGTAAAATATCTCGAAAATCAGATAACGGAAGACATAGGACTGGAAAATTTTGAAAGTATTGTTTCTGTACCAACCGGAGGGTTAGTTATTGCTTCAGCATTAGCAATTGAAACAGTAAAACCACTAATCTATGTAAGAAGTAAACCAAAGGATTATGGAACTTCAAAATCAGTTGAAGGCAAAATTCATGACGGTATGAAAGTTGTGATGATAGATGATGTTGCAACTACTGGAGGTTCAGTTGTAAATGCAATCAAATCACTAACAGAAGTAAATGTTCCAGTAAAAGATGCATATGTAATTGTAGATAGAATGGAAGGAGCGACTGAAGCCTTGGAAGAACTTGGAGTAAAAATGCACTCAATTCTAAACATTTTACAAATTACAGAAATATTATATGAACAGAAAATGATTGATGTAGAAATTTTAGATAAGGTAAAGAAGCAAATTAGTAAATAAATTAAGGCAGCTCAGACAAATGCCTTCCAATCATCAATTTCAGATATAACTCTGATTCTTCATTGCAGCCAGTAATTTTTGTATTAACTCATTTTAAAACTAATTGAAAAAATGGGCCCGAAGGGCTTCGATCCCTTGGCTCACCGGTTATGAGCCGGTTACTCTACCAAGCTGAGTTACGGGCCCTAAAATAACAAAAATTTTCTGAGGTATAAAATGTTATGAGATTAACAGTATTCTTCATAACAACTATCAAGTAACAAATTTTGTGCTGATACAGATTTTTCAGCAATTTCAATTAGGTCACTTGTATTAGCATTGGATTTTTCAATGATATTTCTCCAAGATGCTGCATGTCTAATATCAGCCTCAGTATGGAGTTTGAAATATTCAGTTGCTTTATCAGTTGTAATTTGATAGAATTCAGATAATCCATCTAGTTTTGTTTGACTAATTTTTGGAATTTCTTTTTCAAATGCATACATTGCACATGCACCACTATCAAAAGTGTTCATTAATTCAGCCAAATCAGATACAGCTTGATTAGTTTTTTCTAATCCAGAATATGGAATTAATTCATTTTCAGAAATTCCAAGTTCTCCTGCAAAACTAATCCAAGGTTTAATGTGATCAGATTCTTCTTGTTGATTATCAACTAGCTCTGAAACTACAGAATCAGGTGCTTTTTCAATAATTGGTGCCATAAATTCAGGAACAGCTTTTACAAGTTGGAAATATTCTTTTGAATATCCAGCTAATGACTCTTGAGTTAATTTACCGTCAGACCACATTTCATAAAATGGGTGTTTTAGAAGGCTTCTTTCTTCAATAATTTTATCAATTCTTTGGATTACATTCATAATTCTTGTCTAAATTTTCCAATACAAAAATCTTTGTTGTGTACCAAAAGATTTTATGATCTAAATAAAAAAATTCTTTGGGTTCCAGTGGTGTAGTCCGGTCAAGCATACTGCCCTTTCAAGGCAGTGATCCCGGGTTCAAATCCCGGCTGGAGCACCAAGATTTAATTACTAATGAAGAGGGGTTTTGATCAATTATCTTGGACAGGAAAAATATCGAAATTAATCCTCTACTAGAGACATATGGGGAATATATTAAAAAAATTGATCTTGCTTTGGATAAAGAACTTGCACTATACTCAGAATCTGAATTTATTGAACCTCTAAAATATTCATTAGAAGGCGGAAAAAGAATTAGACCAATAATTTTGAGTTTATCTGCAGAGAGTATAGGAAAAATAGATGAAAATGTATTGGCAGCATCATGTGCTGTAGAATTTTTACACATGGAATCAATCATTCATGATGACATCATAGACGATGAAACGATGAGAAGACAAAAAGACCCTTTTCATGTAAAATATGGTTACAATACGAGTGTCTTAACAGGAGATTTTGTTTTAGGATTAATTCTTGCAATATCATCAAGATTGGATAATGCAAGAATTACAAAAGATTTAGCAACTACTGCAATGCTAATGAGTGAAGGAGAAATTATTGAAGGAAGATTAGAAGAAAGTGGAGACATTACATTTGATGATTACTTGAAAGTGATAGAATACAAAACTGCAACCGCATTTGAAGTTGCAGCAAGAATCGGAGGAATAGTAGCCGGTGGAACTGAAGAAGAGATTGAAGCATTAACAGGATATGGAAAAAATCTTGGAATTGCATATCAAATAAGAGATGATTTACTAGATTGGAAAAATGAAGAAAAATTATTTAATTTACTAATTAAGAAAAGTGTTGATCCAAGAGATGGTTTTAACAAAATGGAAGAATTGTTGAAAGAATATTCTGAGAAGGCCAGATCATTTTTGAGAAAAATTCCACATAACGAAGCAAAAATGAATTTAGAAGAATTAATTAAATTTACTTCATTTAAGGCATAGAACCTAAACTAAGTACTGGTGTTGCAAGTTCTACAAATTTAATTAATGGTTCTGGATAAACACCGAATCCTACCAAGAAGACTGTTGAGATGATCATAATTGCCATAACAGATCTTGGTTCAATAACTCTCTTTTCAGTTTCACCTTCAAAGTACATTTTCCTTGTTAACCAACCATAGTAAGCTAATGACAATGCACTGTTTAATACACCTGCAATTGCAAGCCATGGGGCCCACCATAATGCAGTACCAGCATCTAATGCACTTCCAAATAGCATCAATTTACTCCAGAATCCAGAAAGTGGAGGAACACCAGCGAGTGCAAATAATGCAATTACCAGACCTAATGCAGTTACAGGCATTCGTCTTCCAAGTCCTTTTAATTTATCAATATGAGTAACTGCAAGAGTTGTTACAATTCCTGCAATTGCAATAAATGCAGCACCTTTCATAACTGCATGATTCATTATCTGATACAATGAACCTTGTAAACCTAGAGAACTATGTGGAGCAACTGCAAGTCCAATCAAAATGTAACCGGCATGTGCAATACTAGAATATGCTAACATTCTTGAAATATTCTTTTGCATAATTGCTGCAATATTACCAATAGTCATTGTCATAACTGCAATTATACCAAGGGCTAAAGTCCAATCAAGATGCAGTACCACCATTCCCAAAATTACAATTCTAATTGTTGCAGCAAATCCGGCTTTTTTGGTTGCTGCTGCAAGAAGTGCAGTAATTGGTGCAGGTGCACCTTCATAGGTATCTGGAAGCCATTGGTGGAATGGAACTAATCCCATCTTGAATCCAAATCCTGCAATAAACAATCCTACTGATAATAACGCTAGTGGAAGCATTGATGGATCAAGTGTGGAATAACCTTGAATGACTTCGCCAATATTTGTAGAACCAGTTAATCCGTATGCAAGTGAAATACCATAAACAATAATTGCTGAAGATAATGCACCAAACAAGAAATATTTCAAAGCAGCTTCATTTGAGCTTGGGTTCTTTTTCCTAAATCCAACCAAAATGTATGTTGGAATACTCATTAGTTCCCATGCAACAAATAACATTACAAGATCAGTTGAGTAGGCAACTAGAACCATACCAATAGTTGCAAGTAAAATTAGAGAATAGTAAACAGCTGGAGAGTTATGTTTTCTCATGTAATTAAAGGAGCCAACAGTAGTGAACAAAGCAACTATCAACATGGCAATTGCAAAGAAACCACCAAATGCATCATCAACAACTACATCTTCAGCAAACAGAGCAGACGGAGACACATTTTCTTCTAGGAATTGATATCCAACATATCCCATAGATACGATTAATGCTGCAAATGCAATAATGGCATAAAATGTGTTAGAACCTTGTTCTTTTCGTGCAATACTAATTATTGGAAGTAGAATACCAACGGTACCCAATATACCGATTATTACAAGAGGAGTTGAAGTAATTTCTAACATGTCATCAAATCTCCTACATCAACAATATCAGAACTACAAATAATAATCCTGCTCCAAATACAAATAGATACGATTGTGAAACACCGGTTTGGGTTCCTTGAATAACTTTAGCACCCCAACTAGCGGCTTTTTGAACGCCGTCATTCATACCATAATCAATTGCTGTTTTCTCAAAGTATCTTGAAACGCCTCTAGCCAACCATAATGGTGTTGTAACAAAGCACCAATAGACAATTGCGTTAAGATACCATCTGTTTAAGAAAAGCTTGTGAATTGCATAAAAGAAAATATTTGAATTTACAAATTTAACAGGATCAACCCATCTTCCAATGTAAAAGATGTAACCTAATCCAATACCAGTAGCAAATGCTACTAAGGATGCACCTAATGCAACTGGATTAAGTCCTTGTAAGAATTCTGGCAATATTGAGGATTCATCTGCTGCTGCATGTGAACTATAAATTCCAAATGAGTTTTTAAGATAATATTCAAACGTATGATGTAATCCTTCTTCTGCAGATAATCCAATAATACCGATACCAATTGTAAGTACTGCAAGAATGCCATATGGGACCCACATAGATACTGATGCTTCATGAATATGATGTCCTTCCTCTTCCATCTTTTCAATATGTTTACTCTTCTTACCAAAGAATACCAAACCAATCATTCTTGTGGTATAGAATGCTGTAATTATAGCAGTTAAAACGGCGATGATGAATAATGGTAATGCCCATTCGTTTCCAGATTCATATACTGCTGCAAAGATTGCATCTTTACTCCAGAAACCTGTTGTGATAAATGGTGCTCCCATCAAACCAAGACCTGCGGCCCACATGAATGCATATGTTTTCTTCATATGCTTTCTCAGACCACCCATGTCAGTCATAAATCGAGAGCCAACAATATGCAGTAAAGAACCTGCTGCCATGAATAATGAAGCCTTGAACATTGCGTGAGAAATTAAGTGGAAAAATCCTGCAGTATAACCATCAACATATTGATGAGATAATCCTGCCACACCTAAAGCCATCATCATGTAACCAATTTGAGAACCTGTAGAATATGCTAAGACTTTCTTAATTTCTGGATTAACCATACCTTGTGTTGCTAACAATAATGCAGTAATTGCACCGACCCAAGCAACAATTTCAAAGAATTGATCTGCTAAAATTCCTGCAGCACCTAAAGCAAATACAAGTGGACCAATTCTTGCAACCAAGAAGACACCTGCTTTAACCATTGTAGCAGCGTGAATTAATGCAGATACTGCAGTAGGTCCAGTCATTGCTTCTAACAACCATTCATTTAATGGGAATTGTGCAGATTTACCCATTGCACCACCAAATAGTAAAACAAATGCAGGAACTAACAATCCTTGAGCAGCCATTGCAGTTGCCCAATCAGTGTCACCCATTAATTCTTTAAATCCAAATGTACCTGCAAACAAGAATATCAAAAGCATACCAGCAATCATCATTACATCTCCAACTTTTGTCATGATGAATGCCTTCATACCAGCGTGTGTTGGTGAATAGTAATCTAACATTCCAAGAACAGTACGTCCTTCAGTACCAACATGATCTTTCTTTTTATCACGATACCAAAAGCTGATCAGAGCATAAGATGCAAGTCCTACACCCTCCCAACCAAAGAATACTTGAAGTAAGTTGTCAGATAATACAATTAATTGCATTGAACCAATAAAGAACATCATCCAGAACCAGAATCTTGTAATGTCTTTATCGCCTTTCATATATCCAGTACTGTAAATCATAATCAAGAAGGAAATCCAAGCAACAACATTTGCCATTATAATTGAAAGAGGATCTGCTAGTACACCAGCTTTAATTCCAAGTGCTTCAATCCACATTATTTGACTATGAACTTCACCTGCTTCTAATGCAAGAGGGACTAAGGATGCTGCAGACACAGCACTCATTAGAGCAAATCCAACTGCAACATACTTTGTTGCATTTTGAGATAATTTTCCAATACCTGGCATAATTAATGCTGCAGCAAATGGAAGCATCCAGATTAACCATGCACTTGTAATTTCAAATCCCATTAATTCAGTTGCCATAATCTAAACCCCCATCACTCCGTTCATGTATGGAATAATTGTTTTCAAGAAAATGTCAGGATAAATTCCAACTACAATTGAAAATCCTGCGAGAACCATCATTGGAATTGTCATGTACCAACTTCCTTCTTTAACATTTTGAAGATTTTCAGGAAGTTTTCCAAAGAATACACGTTTTAACATCCAAAGCATGTATGACATTGTAAGTGCTGTTGCAACTAAACCTAAACCAAATGCTACGGCTCTAACTGTAGAACCTTCTGCAATTGCAGTTTCTAATGCACCGTAAAACATAATCCATTCACCCATAAATCCACTGGTTGGTGGGACTCCCATTATTGTTAATGCACCAATAACTGCACATACTGCAGTAATTGGCATCTTACCAGCAAGTCCTCCAAGTTTAGAGAAGCTTCTAGTTCCAACTTTAACAATAATAATTCCGGCCATCATGAAGAGAATACCTTTTCCAATAGCGTGAGTAACATACATCATTTCAGCACCTGCAAGACCATATGCGGACATTGATCCTATTCCAAATAGCAAATATCCCATCTGACTGATACTAGAATAAGCAAGGAAACGTTTCAAGTCATCTTGCATTAATGCCATAGCACCACCATAGATCATAGTGACAAGACCCCAAATGTGGAACCAAATTGCAAGTTCTGAAAATGTTACAGGTAAGAATTCAACAACTAATCTAAAGAGACCATAAGCTCCAATTCCAATCATTGCAGGAGATAATAATGCACTAATTGGTGTAGGTGCTGCACCGTGAACATATGGAAGCCAAATATGGTACATGAAAACTGCCAGTTTAACTCCAAGACCTATCGAAATAGCTACCGCTGAATACATCGCAATGTCTGCAGGTAATTCAGATTCTTGAATATCAGCAAAATCAAAACTACCAAGTGTTAGACCTATCATCAAAAATCCTAACAATAAAACAACTGCACCAGCATGAGTCCAAAATAGGAACATCAAACCGATTTTTCTTCTTGGTCCATCACCCCATAAAGCAACTAAAAAGAAACCAGGAATTAACATAACTTCAAAGAAAATATAAAATTCAATCAAATTTGTGGACATAACTGTTCCAAGCATTCCCATAGCAAATACAAGATAAAGTGCAAAGTAAAGACCAGATTTAGCATTTACATAATTTGTTAAAGCTGATGATTCAACAACAGAAGACTGTCCACTCTCTGAATGATTGATTTTTTGTTCTTCTTCAAATTGTTCATGGAATTTGTGAATCATGTATGGTTTTGAATAGATTGCCAAGATGGTAGACAATACATAAATCATAATTGCAAATGGTGAAGCAAGTCCATCTAGTAAGAAACCAAATTCACCAAATTGTTCTGTCCATGGATAATGTTCTTCTACAGTTCCAGATAGTGCTGCATTGATTACTAGGATTGTAGTGTAAAGTAAAATTGCAAATGTAAACCACATTGCCGGAGTAGGACCTACTTTTCTTCCAAGAATATAGGCTACTGGAGATAACAGTAATGGCAGGAAAACAGCCTGTAATAATGCATATTCCATTATCCTTTCAAGCTCCTAAAGTCTGCAATATCGACATTTTGATACATTCTGTATGCTACTATGATTAATGACAATCCAACTGCTACTTCTGCTGCTGCAATTGCAATTGAAAATAATGCCAAAGTTTGACCAGCACTATCAGGAATAAATCTACCAAATGCGACAAGATTAAGATTTGCTGCATTGATAATAATTTCAACAGCAAATAACATTCTGATGAAATTACGTTTTACTGCTAGTCCATAGATTCCTATTGCCAGTAAAGCAATAGAGACTAGTGTGAAATCAACTAACTCGTTGGTCATTCTCCACATCCTCTCTTCTAGCTAAAACTAATGCACCAGTTACAGAACCGGCTAAAATTAAGCCCATCAAAATTAATGCTGGCCAATAGTAAGTAACAAAGTCTGTACCAATATCTCTAAAATCAACTGCAGGTTCATCAGTAGTTATTGTTTTAATTCCAGAGTCTAAGAATACAGCACCCAAAGATACCATAATAATTAACATCAATCCAATCCCAGCAAACTTTCTTTTTCTATCCTCAATTTTTTTAAAGATAAGTTCTCTTTTTACAAGCATTACAGTGAATAAAATTAAGACTGCAATTGAGCCAACGTAAACTGCTAGTTGGAACAATGCAACAAATGGGGCATCAAGTATAAAGAAGAAACCAGCAATACCACCAAGAGTTCCCATCAATGCAATTGAACCATAAATTAATGATCTCATTTCAAGAGCTGCAATTGCAGAACCAATTGTGATTACAGTTAATGCAAGAAATACAGCATCAGCCATGAGTTGCTCCGTTTTTAGTAATTACAATTTCACTATCTTGTTCAACATAGGGTTTGACTGCAAGTTGTGCAGGGGTATAGATTAAACCTTCTTTACTAAATGAAGATAATTCGTAATCATTAGTCATGTAAAGTGCATAAAATGGACATGCGTCTACACATAAACCACAAAAAACACATTTCCCATAATCAATTTGAGGCATAATAGATTTTTTATTTTGTTTTTGTTCTTCTGGAACTTTTACCATTGCTATAGCTTCAGCAACACCCTCACATGCAATAGAACATAATTGACATCCAGTACAGTGATCATGGAATAACATGTGACGACCCTTTAGGCCAGCAATTCCAACACCCGTAGATGGATCAAATTGATAACCGTCACCTACAAACTTTAGTTTCTCCTCAGGATAGCGAAGAGTAAATCGTTTAGTTGCGATATGTTTAATTCCAGAATTTAGGGCACGTACAATTCCTGTAGCAGTATTTGTCATTGTAATCCTCCTGGCCCGAGCACTCCAGCGTAAACCAAAGCTAGTGCAATAAAGATGTTAACGAAAGCAAGACCGATCAATTTGGTCCATCCAAGACTTAACAACATATCAATTCTAATTCTTGGGAAAACACCTCTTGGTAATAGTATAAAGAAGATTACACCAACAGTCTTTAGAACAAACATCAATGTTCCATTAATCATTTCTTGAGTAATTACTTGACTAAGTATTGGTTCCAATCCACCTATCTTTGCAGTTACAGGACCAAGTTCAATTCCTTCAGTAGCAAGTTCCATTGGGAATGGTGGAACTATCATTGGACCATTCCATCCACCGAGGAATAATACAACAAACAGTGCTGCAAATGCGTAAAGTTTCAAATAAGTTCCTAATTGAACGAGTCCATACATCATTCCAGATAATTCAGTTAACCATCCAGCAACAATTTCACTTTCTGCTTCAGGTAAATCAAATGGAATTCTTTCTAATTCTGCAAGCATTGTAATGAAAAATACAATTGCACCTACTGGTAAAAATACAATCCATGGGAAACTAGATTGACTTGCAGCAATTTCAGATAAGTTAAGAGTTCCAGTAACCATTACAACTCCTAGTAATGATAAGATTAACGGAATTTCAAATGAAACCATTTGGAATAATGCTCTAATTCCTCCAATGAATGGGAATTTACTATTTGCAGACCATGCAGAAAGAATAGTTACAATTGGGAAAAATCCAATTACAGCAAAAACAGCAAGCAATCCCATATCTACATCTGCAACTACCCAACCTGGTGCAACTGGAATTAATGCAACAAATGCTGCTGCAGATGCAACAAACAGAACTGGCGCTGCCCAAAAAATTGGTTTATCAGCTTTTGCCGGAATGATAATTTCTTTGGAAATTAATTTTAAACCATCACCTGCTAATTGTAAAATGCCTTCTACTTTTCCACAGTAAAAAGGACCGACTCTTAATTGTAATTTTGCTAACATTTTTCTTTCAACAAAAATAGTACCAGCAGCTAATAATGCAGCAAAACCAAATCCAGGAAATGCCATTACTTTAAACATATCAGTTGTCATAAAGGCTTGAACAATTGGAAGTGTTCGCGTTGGATCCGCTAAATAAGTAAATGCCAAAAATGGCGTAAGTAATTCTCCATCAATAACTGGCATTGGAATATAAAATAATACCATCATGATTACAGGGAAACCAATTAATGAAAATATCAAAAGGAACCAAACTGCATCATCAATTATAGATTTGATAAATCCACTAAGTTTGAAATTTGGTGCAATTACAGACATTTATCGGTCTGCCTCCACTGGCCAATAATTAAGACTCCAATAAACAGATGGCATGTTACCAAGTTTTTCACCTTTTAACAGATATGGTAAAGCAATTAGATTTCTAAATGAACCAACACTCAGTTTTAATCGGTATGGTTCAACTTTACCATCAGAAACAATATGACATCCCAAAGAACCTCTTCCAGATTCTACACGTTTGTAAACAGAATCCAGTCCTTTACCTTTTGGATTTGGTTTTAGTTTAACTCTAACAGAACCAGACTTTGGCATTTTTTGTAATGCTTGTCTAATAATATTACAGCTCTCCATCATATCAAGCCATGGTACTTTGGATCTTGCGTAAGAATCACCTTCTTTCATCACATTACTGTGAACATCTAATTCTTCATAGACATCATAAGGTTCCTTTTGTCTAAGATCATAATCTACTCCACTTGCACGTAAAACAGAACCAGTTGTTCCAAGTCTAATTGCATCTTCACGTGAAAGAACTCCAGTATCTCTTGTTCTTGAAATTAAAATTGGATTATCATAAAAGACTGCAGCATATTCTTTGATACGTTTCTCAAAGTAATTGACTTGACGTAAACATACTTCTTCAAAGTTTGGTGGTAAATCATTTCTAACTCCACCTGGAACAAAGTGTGCATGTGTTACTCTTGCACCACTTATTTTCTCCATTAAATCAATTAAGAGTTCACGGTCTCCAGCTGGCCACATAAACATTGTAGAATGACCTAAGAAGATTCCATAAATTGCAAGCCAGTACATTGTGTAAATACAACGATTTAATTCTGAACAGATTACTCGAACATATTTTGCACGTTCTGGAACTTCAATACCAAGTAGTTCTTCTACACCCAAAACGTATGGATAAAGAACATTACACGAATCATGAATTACTGGTCTTTCTAAGTGAGGAATGTTTGTAATGTAATTTCTATATTCAGCCATTTTTTCCTCTCCACGGTGTACATAACCTGGATCAGGATCACAAGCTACAATATAATCACCATCAATTTGTACAATAATTCTCATATGTCCAGAACCAGGATGTTGTGGTCCAACATTGAGAGTCATAATTCTCTCGTCAACTTTTTGGATTGCTAATCCAGGTGGTAATTCTGCAGTCATTCTATCGTCCTTTTATTGCAAAGTCCTTTCTGAGAGGTGGTAAATCTGCCCAATCTTCAGGCAAAAGTAATCGTCTGTTATCTGGATGACCATTAAAATAAACTCCAAACATTTCAAAAACTTCTCTTTCGTGAAATTCTACACTGTAGAATATATCTCTAAGAGAAGGTAATTTTGTTGCATCTTTTCCGGGAAGTGGATTTTCCTCTCTTTGTGCTCTAGTAGATAAAACAAGAATTTGTTTAGCCAATGATGAGTCCGAATAAGAGCCAATATGATAAACTACCTCAATTTCTTTATCCTGTGGATAATCTACTCCTGAAACTGATTCTACATGATCATAATTCAATCCATCTCGAATAAATTCTGCAACATCGTGAACATCTTCTCTTTTAGCTTTAATTCCAACTCTATTTTCTTTAACAAATTCAACTTCTACTTTATCACCAAATTTTTCAACAACTTTATCAGAAATACTTTTTTCAAAAGCAGGTAATTCTACTGGTTTTGCAGCTGGTTTTGCAGCTGGTTTTGCAGCTGGTTTTGCAGCTGGTTTTGCAGCTGGTTTTGCAGCTGGTTTTGCAGCTGGTTTAGTTTCAGTTTTTGCTTCAGTATCAGAACTCATTATACAAACTTCCTAGCCTTCATTCTCTTAATTTTTTCTTGTAACAAAATACATCCTTGTATGAGAGTTTCAGGTCTAGGTGGGCAACCCGGAACATAGACATCAACTGGAAGAACTCCATCAATTCCTGGAAGTACATTGTATGAATCAAAATACAATCCTCCAGTAATTGCACAAGCTCCCATAGCAATCACATATTTTGGTTCTGGCATTTGATCATAAACTAATCTTAAACGTGGAGCCATTTTTCGTGTAATGGTACCTTGTACAACAATAAGATCACATTGTCTTAGTGATCCAAATGCTTCAATGATACCAAATCTTTCAACATCGTATCTAGGACTTGATGCTGCACCAAACTCAACACTACAACAAGCTGTTTCAATATGCACAGGCCAAAGTGACCAAATTCTACCCCAATTGATAGCATAGCCCAATGGTTTGTCAATTGCTTTTTCTAAAATATCTCCAAGTTTTCCAATGAAGACATTTGCATTTTCTGGTGTTACTAGATCTTTAAGCAATTTTATTCCCAACCCCCATTAGCATCATTTGTATAAATAACTACCAAATTCTTCTTCTCCCAGACTGGTAAAGTGCAAAAGACATTGCACCGAACATAATTGCTAAGAATCCTATCATTGGTAAAGTTGCACTTTTTGGAAGTTCCAAAAGTGCACTACCCCAAGCATATAAGAAAATTGCAACTACATCAAAAATTACGAACATCAAAATGTACGGGTAATACTGCATCATAAAATGAGTTCTACCTTCACCACTAGGAACTTGTCCACATTCCATTGGCAAAAATTTTACAGGATTACTCTTTTTACGAGGTGAAATCATTCGAGAAATCAATAATGCGGGTGCCATTGCTACTACGGCAAAGCCAAACATCAATACTACGGTGCTGTAATTGCCCGCTATTTCTCCGACCAATTTAATTTTCATTTCTGACTTTTATATAATAAGATATGCCTCCTTTTTCGATCGGGTTTTTGGAAATGAAGAATTTGAAAAGTAATTAATAGGATATAGTAAATGTCCGATCATGGTATTGAATGTAGGCGATCTTGCTCCAAATTTTGAACTCCCTGATACAGAATTAAAAATGAGGACTTTAGAAGAATTTAAGGGTAAAAAGATCGTATTATCATTCATTGTAGCAGCAAGTTCACCAGTATGTGAGGTTGAATTATGCACATTCAGAGATTCATGGAAAGAAATTTCAGATATGGGTGCACAAATAATTTCAATCAGTAATGATGGACCCTTTGCAAATAAAGCATTTGCAGAGAAACATAATTTCAATTTTCCATTATTAGGAGATTATACAAGTAAAACAATCAAAGAGTATGATATCTTACTAAAAGATCTATTACACATCAAAGACTACAATGCGGCAAAACGTTCAGTATTCATAATTATGGAAGATGGGAAAATTGGATACAAATGGGTATCAGAAGATCCATTAAAAGAACCAAATTACGAAGAAATTAAAAACTTTTTAAAATAAAATAATTTTTTTATTCTATATCTGAAATTATATCGCCTTTTGCAACAGATGCACCTTCTTTAGCTTTAATATTTCGGATAACTCCATCTTTGTGTGCTTTAACTGCAACTTGCATTTTCATAGACTCCAAAGTACAAACAACATCACCTTTCTTTACTGAATCCCCATGTTCAACTGAAATTGAAACGACTTTACCAGGAATTTGACTTTTTAATGCTATTTGTGCTCCACCAGAACTACTTCCACCAGAATTTTTGTAAACAACTTTATCATAATGAGTATGTAGATTGATAATCATTGGTACATTATCTATAACAATATTCATTTCATTTGTGGATTGTTCAAGATATTTTGCCTTGTGGTATTGTTGATTTAAGATAAATTCTATTCCACGTGAATTCATACTAATTATTTTTAATTTATGTTCATTGTCATTAATTTTGATTATGTAGTCATTATCACCGAGATTTTCTATAATTTTTCCATCAAAGGATTTTTCAATTTCTTGGATTTTAAAATTAGTCATATCTATCAGTCCAGTTTATTTTTCCAGTTTGCGCTATTGTTAGAGTTATTTTGTACTTGGCTCTTAAAGTATTCAGAATGAATAATTGCAGCAGCTAATGCGGCATCAGTTTTATTTTCTTTTTCTTGTTTAAGATCTTCGGTTAATTTATCAATCATACCATAACGTTTCAAAAAGTCTGTTGACAATTCTCCTTTTTTGTATTCTTCAGAATTAAGAATTGTTTTGTAAAGAGGAATAGAAGTTTCAACACCTTCAACATACATATCATTTAATGCAGTGAGCATTCTAGTTCTAGATTCATCAAATGTTGGTCCCCATGTACAGAGTTTTGCCATTAGTGAATCATAAAATGGTGAAACAGTGCATCCAGGATAAAGATAAGTATCACATCTAACATTAGGTCCTGAAGGAATTGTAACATCTGGAACAGGTCCTGTTGAAGGTGCAAAGTCCAAAAATGTATCCTCAGCATTAATTCTACATTCAATTGCATAACCATTCATCTTTAGATCCTTTTGTTTGAATGGAAGTGGTTCTCCATTTGCAATATCAATTTGTAATTTAACAAAATCTAATCCCGAAACCATTTCACTGATTGGATGTTCGACTTGAAGTCTTGCATTAATCTCAATAAAATAAAATTCTCCATTATCTGCTCTCAAAAATTCTGCAGTTCCTAGATTAGTATAATCAACTGCCTCTGCTGCTCTAACAACTATTTCACCAATTTCTTCTCTTTTTGCATCATCTACCACAGGAGAAGGTGTTTGTTCAATCAATTTTTGATTTCTTCTTTGAATAGAACATTCTCTCTCAAAGAGATGTACTGAATTTCCATGATGATCTCTACACATTTGATATTCGATGTGTCTTGTTTTTTCCAAGAATTTCTCAACAATAATTGCAGACTTTCCAACAGCTGCAATAGATTCAGAGGTTACTGTTTCAAAACCGTCGTGTAATTCTTTGTCATTTGTTACAATTCTAATTCCACGACCTCCACCACCATAAACTGATTTTAACATAACAGGGTATCCAATATCATTTGCAACTTTTGCTGCATCTTCTGCATCCTTTACTAAGCCAGGACTTCCAGGGACAGTTGGAACTTCAGCTTTTAACATTGCAGCCTTACATTCCATCTTATCACCACAAAGATTCATTGAATCTGCAGATGGGCCAATAAATGTAATTTTATTTTTCTCACATAATCTAGCAAAATCATCATTTTCAGAAAGGAAACCATAACCAGGGTGTACAGCATCTGCACCAGATGATAACATTACATCTAGAATTTTTTCTTGATTAAGATATGATTTTGCAGGTGCAGCTTCACCAATATGATATGCTTCAGTTGCTTGTTTTACATGCATTGAATTTGTGTCTTCATCAGAGTATACAGCAACTGTTTTGATTCCAAGTGCCTTACAAGTTCGAATTACACGTAAAGCAATTTCTCCTCTGTTAGCGATAAGTACTTTCTCAATCATCTTTAATCACAAATTGATATTTCCATGTTTTCTAGGTAATTGTTTTTCTCTTTTATTTGCAAGCATTTCTAATGCTTTAATCAACATAGGTCTGGTTTCAGCAGGATTAATTACATTATCAACTGTTCCATGAGATGCAGCAACATATGGATTTTCAAATTTCTCTGCAAATTCATCTACAAGTTGTTTTTTAAGAGATTCAGGATCATCTGAAGCAGCAAGATCTTTTCTATTCATGATTTTTACAGCTGCTTCACCACCCAAAACAGCACATTTAGCTGTAGGCCATGCATAATTAATATCAGTTCTAAGATTTTTACTTCCCATTGCAATGTATGCACCACCATATGCTTTACCGATAACTAAAGTAATTCTTGGAACAGTTGCTTCACAATATGCATAGAGCAATTTACTTCCATGTCTAATAATTCCATTATGTTCTTGATTTGAACCTGGCATGTAACCTGGTGTATCAACTAAAGTAATTATTGGAATATTAAAGGAATCACAAAATCGAATAAAACGTGAAGCCTTATTTGATGAATCAATATCTAATGCACCTGCAAGATGCATTGGTTGATTAGCTACAATTCCAACAACATTGCCATTTAGTCTGCCATATCCAACTATAATATTTGGTGCAAATAATTCATGAACCTCAAAGAATTCATGATCATCAACAATTGAATTAATAATTTCTTTCATGTCGTATGGTTGTAAAGGATTCTCTGGCATGATGTTGATTAAATTGTTATCCAATCTATTTGGATCATCATCAGTTGAAACTTTAGGTGGTTGTTCAGTATTATTTTGAGGTAAAAAGGAAATTAATTTTTTAATATAATCCATACATTCGTATTCATTTTCTGCAACAAAATGTGCAACACCACTTTTTGTTCCATGGGTATTAGCACCACCAAGGTCTTCAAAAGAGATTTCTTCACCTAATACAGTTTTGACAACATCAGGTCCAGTTACAAACATACTTCCAATTTTTTCTACCATAATAACAAAATCAGTCATTGCAGGTGAATATACTGAACCACCTGCAGATGGACCAACACTTGCAGTAATCTGTGGAATAACTCCAGAAGCTAATTGATTATGATAAAATATATCTGCAAATCCGTCTAAACTCATAATTCCTTCTTGTATTCTAGCACCGCCAGAATCCATAATTCCAATAATTGGACATCCAGTTCTTACTGCATGATCCATTAATTTAGTAATTTTTTTAGCTCCCATCTGACTTAATGTTCCACCTAAAACAGTGAAATCATATGCAAAAACAAAGATTTGACGACCTGAAACATTGCCATATCCGCCTATTACACCATCAGTAAAAAATTTCTTTTTTTGCATATCATATTCATAATAATGATGGGTAGTCATTGGATCTACTTCAACAAAAGTACCTTCATCAAGAAGTAGATCTATTCTTTCACGAGCAGTTAATTTGCCTTTTTCATGCTGAGATGAAATACGTTCTTGACCACCGCCTTGTAATGCAGTGTTTTTGTTTTTTGTATATTCATCGATCTTCTCAGAATGCATTATTTGATTAGAATCAAAAGTTTTCATATATTAATCTAATTTGAAATCATGAAAATCTATCAAAAATGTAGATCTAAAGACAAAAAATCAAGAATTAATAATTGAAAATTTCTTGTGAGATGATTTTTGGTATGAATTAAAAGCATCTTTTTCATCACTACATTTCTTGCATATACATAACTGAGAAACATTTGGAATATCACAAATATCTTGAAATTCACATTGGGAACATCCAGCAGGGGAACCACATACAATACATTGTAATTCATTAGTTTGAGCACATTTTTCATGCTTCACACCTACACCCTTTGACCATAATCCAATTTCATTAATTTCAATTTTGTCATTACAAACAATACAAGTTCCAGGGAATTTCATAGGAATTTTGATCCAGCTCATTGTAACATTTCAATCTCCTTATCAATAATATCACCAAAGGTTTCTTCTAATTCTAATTCCAATGTTTTATTTTTTATACAAAATAAAACGTATGGTAAACATATTGTAACAAATGCACTAGATGATAGATGTAATTTTTTAGACATTACTGAAGACAATGATTTAATTTTTGCACCATCCCACCGAATTCTGTTAAGAACAGGCCAGGATAAATTATATTTTGAATATCTAATTCTATCATCTTTTTGATACAAATTAATTAAAATATCATTAAGATAACGTAATAATCTCCAATTTTGAGTTTTCATAATTTTTCCAAATAACATATCAGCGTTGGAAATAATTTCTAAATATTTTGCGAGGGAATCACTATCTAAATCACTAGTAATTACACTTGAATAAAATGCATTAATTTTTTCTCTGGGATCAATTTGTATTGAATATAAAACACCACGAGCTTCTTCAATAGAATTTGCTTTGAAAAATGCATTCACTCCATCTTCAATGTTAATAGTTTCAAAAGAAGATGCAGTTTGTGGATTAAATCCAGTAATCAAAGATTGAGTGAGATTAATCATAGAACGAATATCACCTTTAGATTTATCAATTACTTTGATTAAAGAACCAGGACTAAGTTTTTCATTTTCTTTTTTTAAAATATTATCCAAATATACTCGCAACAATCTTGGTGGGATTTTTTTAAATGATATTGTTGTTACTGCTTTTTTTATACTCTTCATTTTATCTGAATCATCATAGTTAGCAGCAAGTAAAATTGGAACATTTGGTTTCTTCAAAATATCAACTAGTGCAGAAGCACCACCATAATCTCCACGACCATGAATTCCGTCAACCTCATCAACAAAAATCATAGGAGTTCCCAAAACACTGACATTACCTAAAACAGGAGTGAGAATTTCATTAATTCTAGATTTACTACGCACATCACTAGCATTAAGTCCGATCATATCATAACCAAATTGTTTAGCTAAAAGATATGCGATAGTAGTCTTTCCAATTCCAGGAGGTCCAATTATCAAAAGAGGTTTTGTACCCTTTTTCCATTTTGCAAACCATTTGATTATTGCTTCACGGGGTTCTTCATTACCCACCATATCAGAAATATTCTGGGGTCGATATTTTTCAGACCACATCAATTTTATCACTTGGTTGGAAGATTTTTGTTCAAATCTGACCAGATGTTTTCTTCTTGTAATTTCTTATACCAGAATTGATTATAATGTTCTACAGTAAGGAATAGAAATTCTAAGAATTTTGTATGTGAAAAATTATCAGGCAATTTTTCTAAAGCATCTCTTGCTTCACTCAAATAAGATTCACTATGATTCATTGTTTCTTCAAATCCACTTTTTGCATCATTCATTTTTAATGAATAAAATAATGGCCAAGAAGGAATTTTTGCAGCCCTATCTCTAATACTATCTTCAATTTCATTTCCACATCCTACAGATTCAGCAGCTTTTGCCATTCCAGTGTAGAAAATATCAGCTAGAGGTGCACGATTCAAAGCCATGTTTCTACCAGCAGTTCCCATTACAGAACGATATTTTTTGTAGCTTTCAATTAATTCTTCTTCTGTGATTTCTGTAGGTTTATCTTTTAATTTTGTATCAAGATACTGTCCAATTCTTGCTTGTTTGAAACCTTCTTCAAATTCTTTTAGTACATCTTCACCACCTTTTGAAATTTTTTCTCTTGCAAGTTTCAAAATGTAAGGATTCATCAATTTGTAATCATCTAAATATTCCAAGTCTTCATCTTTGTCTACAATTCTATCCATTGGTTCACTAAGATCAATTGCAATAATATGACCATCAACAATATCTTCTCTCATTGTAGTACTTTTATCATCTTTGAAATAATCTGTAGATGCATCAAAAAGACCATTAAAAACAGGAAATGTCATTTTAACGAAATTTGAATTTAAAATTCTAAGTACCCTATCGTGCAATGTGTCAAAATCTTGTAATTTAGATTTTATAGGCTCAATTTCAGATGCATTCAAAATAATTTCAGTTGAACCTACTTCTTCAGCAAATTGTTGTTGTGTTGTATTTGGAGATTGATCAGCGTTTATTTGATCAAATAGATTCTTTGCAAATCTTTGAGCAAATGCAGGAAACGTATCTTCAGCCTCTTGTTTATACTGATTGAATAATTTGAAACCCTTTGATTTGAAAAGACCTTGTTTAATGATTTGTTTTCCAGGTTTGGTTCCCATTAAAGCACCTTTACTAAAAATAGATTCGTCTTTTCCACTCACACACACAATTCAATGTGTTGTTATTTATGCTTTCAAAAGAAAAATTTTCTTCACTTAAATTACGAAAGAAGAATTATTGATTGTGGAAGTTATAGAGATTCTTCGTGAAGCATCAAATCGAATTTATAAAAATGTAAAAGATCTTGCAGGGACAGAAGAGGCTGCAGGTGATTTTGGAAGAGGTGCAGGTGGAGATATTTCACGAAATATTGACATCACTGCTGAACAAACTGTTTTGGATTATCTAAAAGAAATAAATTTTGAATGTATTGTTTTAGGTGAAGAATGTGGTAGAGTAGAATTATCAGATAATCCAAAAGGCTACATCATAATGGATGCAATAGACGGTTCAGCAAATGCTGTACGTGGTGTACCATTTTTTTGTAGTTCATTAGCATTTGCAACAGAAAATAAACTTAGTTCTATTACAGATGGAGTAATTACAGATTTAACAAATGGAGATATGTATTGGGCTTCAAAAGGAAAGGGTTCATTTTTGAATGAAAAACAAATCAAAGTACAACAAAAAGAACCAATTTACAAAATTGTTGGAATTAACACATCTGGTGGCTCTAATGAATTAATGCAACGAATGTATCCAATATTTCAGAATCATAATCATACCAGACATTTTGGGGCCAATGCATTAGAAATGGCATTGTTTGCAAGAGGTTTGATGGATGTTTTTATTGACTTTAGAGATAAAATTAGAATTCAAGATATTGCTGCAGGATGTATTATTGTAAAAGAAGCTGGAGGTTTATTATTGGATGCAGATTTGAATCCACTTGATGCAGATCTAAGTTATGAGACAAGAGTCTCATTTATTGCTGCAGCAAATCAAAAAATTCTTGATGAAATAATGTCACAAATTAATTAGAATTTTAGTAATAATCTGATCTCTAGAGTTACTTTGTAAGAGAAATATATTTATCCAAAGTAGCAGGATGCTTCGTTAATGGTTACTGAAATGAAGGCAAAAGTTGTCTACAGAGAACTACTAAAAGAGGATCTAGTGATCATTAGATTGGTTCCAGAAAATGGGATGCCAGAGTACAAAACTGGACAATTTTTAACAATTGGTCTTCCAATACCAGCAGAAAAAAAAGTGGTTAGAAGAGCATATTCTATTGCATCACATGCTGAGAATAGAGATTACTTTGAATTTGTTATCAGATGGGTAAGAAAACCACTTCCAGGACGAGTTACAACAGAATTATTTTATCTTAGTGTTGGTGATGAAGTAACTTTAGGTGATCCTACAGGAGCTGCATTATTGATTAATGATAAATTACATAATGGTGAACAAGACAACAGAAGAGTAATTTGTGTAGGTGGAGGAACAGGTTTAGCTCCATTCATTGCATTTGCAAAACATTTTCAGGATACAAATGACAAAAGAGAGGTTATTGTATTGCATGGCGCAAGTTATGTTGATGAGTTAAGTTACAAACGTCTCTTAACAGATATGGAATTAGAAAGTGAAAAAAATGGTAGAGATAAATGGAATTTTAGATATAGAGCAGCAATTAGTAGACCAAAAGAATTTTTCAACAGATCATGGAATGGTCATGTGGGTAGGGTAGAGTCATTTTTCAAACCAGACAAAAAAACAGGATTGTCACCAGTAGAAGAAATGGTGGGAGAAGAATTAACTCCTGAAAATACAATCGTCTACATTTGTGGATATCAAGGTACTATTGATGGTGTAATTGATCATTTAGGTCCAAAGGGTTTCGTAACAGAACATGAAAAGAAATCTGACGGTAGTTATGGTATCAAATACGAATCATATGGATAAAAAAATCCTAGTGTTATTTTGTTAAATCTAAAATATCTTAATTTTTATACTATAATTAATTTCAAGAAAATATGGCTAAGATAATGTGTCGTGACTATGGTTTTGAATGTGATTTTGTGGCAGAGGGAGAAACTGAAAAAGTAATTGAAGATTTTAGAAATCATGCAGAAAATGAACATGGGATAGATTATACAGTTGAAGCAGTAAAACAAATTCTAATTAGAAAACAAAAATAGATATTTCTAAGCATCTAGTTTTTTCATTCTTGCAGATAATACAGGTAATTCTTTAGCAATAATTTTTTCAACGGCAGGAACAATTGTAGTTCTGTGCTTAACACTTTCGTCATAAATTTCAGCAATTTGGTCTCTAAACAATAATTTAATTCCGGGAAGAGCAGTTATACCTTCATCAACAGTTCTAGGATCTGATAAATCTAAAATCAATGTACCCTTTTTCTTTTCTTTCATTAGAAGTTGAATTCTTTCAAATGTAATCAAGAAATAATCCGATGTTGTGGCTACAAAAATAATATCATATTTATCAAATGTGGTTAATACATCATTGAAATCAATTGGATTTCCACCGACAACACTACTAAATCCTGTAGCACGTTCAATGGTTCTACTACTAACATCATAAGAAATTTCTTTTTTGTTTAGTGTTTTTGCAACTAAAGCAGCGGAATTTCCAGTACCTATCAACAAAACTTTTTTCTTTGCATCTAATCCAGCTTTCTCTTCAACTAACTTTACTGCAACATCCCCAAGAGATACAATATCTTTTGCAATTCCAGTAGAATCTCTCATTCTTGAAGATAATCGAATTACACTTTCAAATAATTTATTGAGAATAGTACCAGATGTTCCTGCAGATTTTGCATGAGATAAAGACTGAACTATTTCATCAAATACTTCTTGTTTTCCAACAACAAATGAATCAATACCAGAACCTAAACGTAAGAGATTAAGGTAAACATCATCACTTTTGTAAACTTCAATTGTTTGATCAAAGTGATCAATGTCAATTTGTTCTAATTCTGTTAAATTTATCCATGTTTCTTTTACTTGATTCAAAATGAGGGTTTTACCTTCAGCTCTTCTTGCATCAGGAGAATCTACAGTTTCAGTATTACTTACTGTAAAAATTTCAATTCTGCTAGCAGTTTGAATAATAATACATTCATCAACACCAGGAATTTTTTTAAATTCATCTGCTGCTGCTCCAACATCCTTAAACGTAAATTTAGATAACTCATGTAATGGAACATTTTTGAAAGTTACTCTCGCATTCATTACATCAAAAATTACGTGATCCATCTTCTCATCTCATTCCTAAGCGCTAATTTTATTCCGTCCGCCTTTTGCAGTTCTAAAAACATTCATTCCGATATAGAAATTTTCATGTATTGATTCTAAGTAAGTAATTTCATTTTCTGTTGCAAGGATTTCTTTTTCTGTAGATTCAGGATCACTTTTTTGTTTTGCAAGTTTAGCTTTTAATTCATCCAAGAAAGAATCTACTCCACGTTCATAATTTGACACTCCACCAAATTCAGGACTAAGAACATGTTGTGGATTGTATGCAGGAGTTTGATCCTGAGGAGTTTCGGCTTGTCTTGTAATAGATTCCTGTTCATCTGATGAAAGAATAGGTCTTGGGAATCTATCTTCTTTTTCTAACCAAAATTCAGGTTCACCCATATCTCTTCTAAAAATTTCTTCACCTTGACGTTTGAATGTATAATCAACTTTTTTTCCTGTATCTGCTTTTACTTCTGCAGCAATTGCCTTATACTCCTCTTCTGCTGCAGATTCTAATTTGGCTTTTGCTTCTTCTGCTTTTTCAAGAGCTTCTTTTACTGCAGCTTCTGCATCAGCAACTGCTTTTAGATTTGCTTCAACTTTAGCTGCTGCTTCTTGAGCTACTTTTGATTCTGCTTCTGCTTTTGCTTCTTCTGCTTTTTTTATTTCCTCAGCAGATGGTTCTTCGGATTTAGTCTCTTCAGTGGTTTTTGCTTCAACTTCAGATTCTTTTTTCTCTTCAGACAATAAATTTCCCTAAAATTCCCTGAATTTTAATATTCTTGTAGGAAATTTTGGTGGAATTTTTCTAGACAAATTGAATATTGATCGCTATAACAACGAAATTAATGAAAATAATGGCGCCCTCGGCGGGATTTGAACACGCGTCTCAGCCGTGACAGGGCCGAATTCTAGACCGGGCTATACTACAAGGGCACAAGTACTATGAATCAAAATCCTAGATTAAAAGTTTCTGTCATAAGATATATTTCTAAAAGACTAAATTATACACGAAAATAATTTTTCTGTGTGGGTCTATGGCGCAGCCAGGTAGCGCACCGGACTTTTAATCCGGTTGTCGAGGGTCCGAATCCCTCTAGACCCGCTCCCTTTCTATTAATCAGGTAAGGTCATTAACTATTTTCTGAAGTTCATTTAAGGAAGATTTGATTTTATTTTCTCTTTCAGACATTTCTAACCTCCAAGAATTAATTTTTTCAGTTCGATCAGAAATCATTCTTTTTTGTTCATCATATCCTGAAGAACCAAATGATTTTCGGTCTTTCAAAGACGAAACAACACTAGTATTGGAAATTATCTTAGATACCACTTTAGAATCAACTTTGGTTCCCTCTACAGATTTTTTAATTTCTATTGTAGATAATTTAGAAATAGGTTTTTTGGAATTATGTGCTAATTGAACTAAGACACCTGCAATTTTATGAGTTACTCTAAATGGTACTCCTTCTTGTACTAATTTTTCAGCAATATCTAATGCAATTAAATTACTAGACTCAGTTACTTTTTTCATTTGTTTTTCATTTACTTTCATTGTTAGAATTATTGATTTTATAATTAGTAATGCACTAATGGAAATTTTTGATGTTGACCAAATAGATGATTTGATTTGTTGTAAATCACGTCCATAACCAGAAGCTAGACCTTTTACAGTAGTTAAGATTGCAGTGAGATTTCCAATTATTTCTGCAGTTTTTCCTCTAGTAAGTTCAAGTATATCAGGATTCTTTTTTTGAGGCATTACACTTGAAGGTGATGTAAACTCATCAGATAATTCAATAAATGAAAATTCAGATGTTGACCAAATTATAAAATCTTCAGAAATTCTACTAAGATTAGTCATTAAAATTGAAACCATTGCAACATACTCTGCTACAAAATCACGTGTACTTGTTGCATCAAGCGAATTTTCAACAACACCATCAAAACCCAACATCTTTGCAGTACTATGTCTATCAATTGTAATACTTGTACCTCCAACAGGTCCAGCTCCAAGTGGGCTTTGATTAATTCTTTCAAATGTGTCAAACAGTCTTTGAAAATCTCGAGATAAAACATCAGCTTGAGCTAAAAGATAATGTGAAAATAAACCAGCTTGAGCTTGTTGAAGATGAGTGTAAAATGGAATAATTGTTTTTTGATGATTTTTTGAAACAGATACAAGTGATTCTATAGTATCTAAAAGACAATTACAAATTATGTTAATATCATCTCGAATTTTCATTCTTACATCTAAAACAACTTGATCATTTCTAGATCTTGCAGTATGCATTTTTCCACCGCTAGCCATACCTGATTTTTTAATTACTAGAGATTCAATTAACTCATGAATATCTTCTGCCCCAGATGAAGAATCAAATTTTTCATTTTTCAAATTTTCTAACGATGATAGAATTTTTTTTGCATCATTTTTGGTAATAATTTTATTTTCTAGTAGCATTACTGTATGGGCTTGACTACCAATAATATCATACAAAGCAATTTGAGAATCATCATCAATTGATGAAACGTAGTCTAAAGTGATATTACTCAAATCAGTCCCTAATCGTGAACGATACATCAACTAAGATTGTAAAATGGTTATATATAGCATAAATGTTTTTTCGACATGAGCCAAGATATCAAATTACTTAGGGTCAAAATTTTTGATGAATTATCAAAGATTGTAGATCCAGAAATCAACACATCCATTGTGGAATTAGAATTAATTGATGAAGTAGACATCAATGATAGTAACGTCAAAGTAGATTTACATCTAACTAGTCCATTTTGTCCAGCAGTATTTGGTTTCAAAATTTGTCAAGATGTTCATGATTATCTTTTGAAGGTAGATGGGGTTGAAGATGTCAAAGTAAATGTATCAAATCATTTTATGGCAGAACAAATCAACAATCAAGTTAACAATAGTCCCAATCCAAACAAAGTAAATGAACTTCCAAAAAAAACAGATTAACTTCTAAATCCTAACAAATATCCTCTAAGGAATTGAATTCCCATTGCTGGATCAACACCTTTTGGACATACTTGACTACATGAACCAGCAAAATGACATCTCCAAATTCCATGAGATTCATCAATTATGTCTAATCTACTATCTTTTCCTTTGTCTCTACTATCAGCAACATATCGATATGCTTGTGCTAATGCTTGAGGTCCTACAAATGATGAATCAGTAGTCATGGTTGGACATGCAGAATTACATAATCCACATTTAATGCAATTTGCAAATTGGATAAAATTTTCTACTTCTTTAGGAGTTTGTAGAAATTCTTTTTCATCGGAATCCACTTCAGAATCCTCATTAATCAAATAAGGTTTGATTTTATGATGTGTATCAAATAATCTTTCAAATTTTACAGCTAAATCACGAATTACTGGGAAATTATTCATAGGTTCAACGGTTACAACATTAGAATCTAATTCACTAATTTTAGTAAAACATGCTAATCTAGGTTTTCCATTAATCAACATACCACAAGATCCACATGTTGCTTGTCTACAAGAATAACGAACTGCTACTGAATGATCATGATGTTTTTTAACATCTAGAATTGCTTCTAGTACTGTTGTCCACTTTTCATAGGATACAGTAAACTCCATGAATTTGTTTGTTTCATCAAATTCAGGATTAAATCTTGAAATTCTAAGTAAAATGGATTTTGTTGTAGAAAGTGGATTTGGTGGTTGTTCATCTGCAACACTAGAAACCTGAGCCATTTCTATACCATCCCCATATTTGTCATAATTATCGTTCTTGAGCCATATCCAATTAATGCAATCATTCCTATTACAACACCGTACGAAACAGCCTTTTCATAAACCCTACCTTGTTTTAGTTCTAGTAGAATAACTCTTAATCCATTAAATCCATGTACTGCAAGTAAAATCAAAATCAATTCAAGCATTATTACATAAGGAACGGATCGATAATTTGCTAAAACGTTTTCATAAGATAAAGAGTCTGAAAACCCAGTTGTTAAACGCATCAAAATATGAACTGCAACTAATCCAACTGATGCTAAAGCAGTCCCATAGTGAATTTTCATTATTGTACTTTCTTTCATTTTATTCACCAAACATTACTGCCATTCCATACATCATTGCAACTGCTGCAAGGACAATGGAGGAGTAAATTCCTATTTTATGTCTATAATTTTGGGATGCAGGGTTATATGGATAATCTGGTCTGGCAGGTTTTCCCACACCAACACCACCATGTCCCAACATAATTCTAATTCCATTTCCAGTATGAAAAACACACATACCAATTACAAGAACTAAAAAGAGATGGCCTTCAGTGGTTTGAGTCATTGCTAGAAAATCATCCCAGCCCATTCTACCTCGTAAAATATTACTTGTTTCATAAACATGTGCAATAAAGTAGCCTAACAATCCCAATCCAGTTAAACGCATTAACAGATAGGCTATTCTTTCAATTCCATAACGACCAGGGTTGGCCATTCCTTTGATGCCTTCTTTATTTTCATCTCGAGTCATCTAATATTTTCTCTCCACTGGTTTGTATTTAGTAATTGTTACAGGGTGTTTTTTCATTATTGGTTCATTTGGATCATAATAAGCAAGTGTATGATATAGGAAATTTTCATCATCACGTTTAGGATAATCAGTTCTTGAATGAGCACCACGAGATTCTTTACGATTAATAGCTCCAACTAAAAGTACCTCAGCAACTCTAAACATTGAATCGAGTTCCATAACATTTGCAAAATTGGTATTGTATTCTTTTGCTTTATCATCAACATGTTTCCAGGCTTTTTGTTTTAGTTCTCTAACTTTCTTTAAACCATCAACAAGATCAGTTTCATTTCTGAAAACATATGCTTTATCATTCAAAGTATCTGTAAGTTCTTGTCTAATTTCATATGGATTTACATCTCCATTTCCTCTAAAAATTCCATCATAGATTCGCTTCTCTTCTGCTGCAACTAAATGATGAGGCCATTGATCACCATTATTATTATTCATAGCATATTCTGCTGCAAGTTCACCAGTAATTTTGCCCCATACAATACATTCAGAAGTAGAATTAGCACCTAAACGATTGGAACCATGTACACTATTACATGCAACCTCGCCTGCTGCCCAGACACCTTGAATTTCGGTGGCGCCATCAATATCAGTATGTAATCCACCCATCATGTAATGGCATACAGGTCTAATGTCAAGCAAATCTTTTGAAGGATCTATTCCTGAAAACTTAATGGATATTTCTCTAATTCCACCCAATTTTTCTTTAATTTTTTCATCACCTAGATGTCTCAAATCAAGTTTCATACAATCAACTCCAGTTTCATGTTTAAATCCACGACCTTCTTGAATTTCGGTCATTATTGATCTTGAAACAATATCACGTGGAGCTAATTCCATTTTTCCAGCGGCATAAGTTTTCATAAATCTCTCACCTTGACTATTAAGCAAATATCCACCTTCACCTCTTGCACCTTCAGTGATTAAAATTCCAGATGGTAAAATTCCAGTTGGATGGAACTGGACAAACTCCATATCCTTCAATGCCATACCTGCACGGAATCCCATATCCAAACCATCAGGAGTTGAAGAAAGTGCATATGTTGAAAAGCTGTATAAACGTCCTGCTCCACCAGTTGCAATAATTAGGGCTTTACCTTTAATGGTGTAAAAATTACCAGAAGACAATTCTATGGCAGTAACACCCATGAATTTTTTACCATCATGAATAATTGATGTAACAAACCATTCGTTTAGATATTCAATATTTTCATATTTTTGACAAGTATCATACAAAGTTTGCATTTCATAAAATCCAACTTTATCAGATGCATATGTTGCTCTAGGAAAACTATACCCACCAAAATTTCGTTGATCAATTCTACCATCATCTCTTCTAGACCAAGGCATTCCCCAATGATCTAATTGACGAATTTGTTGAGGCATTTCTACACATAATCTTTCAGCTACATCTTGGTCTGCAAGAAAGTCACTTCCTTTTACAGTGTCATAAACATGAGATTCAATTGTGTCACCTTCATCTTCAAAAAGAACTGCAGCAGTTCCACCTTCTGCAGAAACAGAATGAGAACGCATTACCTGAACTTTAGAAACAACTCCAATCTTGAGATTTGGACCTTTTTTTGCAGCAGAAATTGCTGCTCTTAATCCTGCAAGACCAGAACCACAAATGATGAGATCAAATTCTAATGAATTTACCATTTTAATACAAATTCACTATTTCTGGGTTAAATATGAAGTATTGTTCAGAAATATTAAAATATATCACTAGTGATATCACTAGTGATGATTTCAGAGTGGTTTCAAAGAGTAGGAAGTTCAGTACCAAGAGGATTTTCAAGATATTTCATTTTGGAATTACTAAAAGAGAAAACATACACAGGAAAAGAAATTATCGATTATGCAGTTGAGCAAAGTAATGGGATTTGGAAACCATCCCCAGGATTAATCTATCCATTATTAGGTAGATTACTAGATGAAAAATTAATTGAAGAGACAAAAGATGGCAGATATCAATTAACAAAACACGGTTTAGAAACAGCACAAGATGTAGACAAAATTAATGATATTGTTAAAAATCAATTAGATGTCCTTTTTAGATTAGGAAATGTGGGAAGATTTGTCGCATTAGATTTATTAGAAAAAATTTCATCAATGGGTTCGATTTTAAGTTCAAACTTGACAAATATGACAGATGAAGAAACTCAAAAATATAGACAATTTCTTCAAGATGAATTAAATAAAATGGATGGAAAAAAAGTAAAGAAAAAAGGAAAAGAAATCAAAATACAATAATAAATTAAAATCATAAATAATTCAAAAAAAGTAGAAACTTATGAAAAAATTATCCAGTATGATTAAATCAAAAAAACCTCTAGTAATTCCAGGAGTATATGATGCAATTGGAGCTAAAATTGCAGAAAATGTTGGATTTGATGCAATGTTTCAAACTGGATATGGAACTTCAGCAACATTGTTTGGAATGCCAGATTATGGATTTATTGGTGCAACCGAAACAGTTGATAATGCAAGAAGAATTTCAAACGCAATTTCAGTTCCACTAATTGTTGATTCAGACACAGGTTATGGAAATGCATTAAGTGTTTGGAAATTAGTTAAAGAATTAGAGGCTGCAGGGGCTGCAGGAATTTTTCTTGAGGATCAAAAATGGCCTAAAAGATGTGGACATATGCAAGGTAAAGATGTAATATCACAAGAGGAATATACTGAAAAATTGGGTGCTGCTATTGATGCACGTGAAAACAAAGATTTCATTATTGTAGCTAGGACAGATTCAAGAGCAACTGAAGGATTAGATAAAGCAATTGAAAGAGGACTAGAAAATAAAAAAACAGGTGCAGATGCTGTATTTATTGAAGCACCAAAATCATTAGGCGAAATGAAAAGAATTGGAAAAGAAATCAAAGCACCATTAGTAGCAAATATGATTGAAGGTGGTGCAACTCCAATTAATTCAGCTGAAACTTTAAGCAAAATTGGGTTCAACATAATTCTATATCCACTATCTGTATTATTTGCAAATACTTTTGCAACTATGAATATTTTAAAGGAATTAAAAAATACAGGAACAACTTCAAAATACAAACAAAAAGTAGTAGATTTTGATCAATTCAATAATTTGGTTGAATTAGATAAATTCAAAAAAATGGAAACAAAGTACAAATTTTCAAAAAGAAAATAAAAAATTTTAAGTAAAGTACGATTAAGATTCGTTTCTCTTTACTTCAATTTCTATTGTTGAAACATTTCGGGTTCTACCATCTTCAGATTCTAAGGATTCTGAATCAATTTTGATATTTCCAATGGAATATCCAGCATTTTCAGTTTTTCGTGCAACAATTTGTGCTACATCTACTGCACGACCAATGCTAAGTCCCCGAGCTTTGATGTTTACGGATGGTACATTTGCTAATTGAATTAGCGTCGATGTTACATATGCCATCAATGGTTTTTTACCAATGAATATGGTGTCTCTTGTTTCAGTGGACATGGATAATATAGTATTTAACGATAATTTAAAGTTAAAATGAATTTTTTATTAAAATTATAAAAAATTATAAAAATCTAGGATTATTAAGTTCAAAATGTAATTTAGCATATCTTGGAAAATATTTTAAAAATCTTAGAAACAGGGGAAAGTCAAAAAAAAATTGAAATTCTAGAAACGCTACATGATACAGATAATTTGAAAATATTACAGCAAATTATTTCAAGATTAAATGATGACAGCATACAAGTTAGAGGTGAAGCATTTAATGCACTTCTATTAAATCAAAATGAAATCTCAAAAATTTTAATTAAAAATCTTAATTCTACAAATAAAAATATCAAAGGTTTCACATCTCTAGTATTAGCCAACAGAAATGATAAAGATGCAATTCCAGAAATTATCAAAATTGTAAATGATAAACATGAAAGAGTAAGATCTTGTGCGATTGGTGCTTTAGGATATTTAAAAGCAGAAAATATTTCAGAAATTATTTTAAAATTAATTTCAGATTCTAGTTTGGAAGTACAAATTAGTGCATTAAATGCAGCAATTCAAACAAAAATTTCAATTCCTGAACAAAAAATTAAAGAAATATCAAAAAATGATGATGTTCAAATAAAAAATTTATTATTAAAATTAAAAAAATAAGTGGACCGAAAGGGATTTGAACCCTTGATCCGATGCATGCCATGCACCTATCCTACCAGACTAGACGACCGGCCCAATAATCAGAATTCTGATTGAATATTATTTTGTGAATTGGTTATTAACGTTTAGCGATTAATTATGAAAAATAATTGAAATCATCACAATATATTTAAAGTTCAAGATGATGATTGAATTGTCATGGTAGTGGATAACAAAGCAACTGTCACATATGTCCAATTAATTAAAGAAGATCTTCTAATAATCAGAATTGTTCCAAAAGATGTTCCAGTCCCAGATTTTCAAGCAGGTCAATTTCTTACATTAGGTTTAGTAAATCCATTAGATGGTGATAAAATTGTTAGAAGAGCATATTCAATTGCATCACATCCAGAAAATAAAGAGTATATTGAATTTGTAATTAGATGGGTTAGAAAACCACTTCCAGGAAGATTAACTACTCAATTATTTAATGTAAAAGAAGGAGACGAAATTCTTTGGTTAAAACCAGCAGGTAAGGCATTAGGAATTAGTCAAGAATTACCAAACGGTGAAAAGGATACAAGACGAATTGTCTGCATTGGCGGTGGAACTGGATTAGCACCATTTGTCAGTTTTGCACAGCATCTTCATGACACAAACGACAAAAGAGAGATCGTTGTTTTGCATGGCGCAAGTTATGTTGATGAGTTAAGTTACAAAGACATGCTAACAGGTTATGAGGATGAAAGTAATGCAAAAGGTAAAGATGAATGGAATTTCAAATATAGAGCAGCAATCAGTAGACCACAAGAATGGTTTAACAGAAGTTGGGCTGGTCAAGTTGGAAGAGTCGAGACATTTCTAAGACCAAGAGATAATGGTTTGTCACCTTTAGAAGAATTAGTAGGAGGAAAAATTACTAAAGAAAATACAATTTTCTATGTATGTGGTTGGCAAGGAACAATTGATGGAGTAATGGACTTTTTAAATCCAAAAGGATTCGTTACAGAGCATGAGAAACGTGAAGACGGAAGTTTTGAAGTAAAGTATGAATCATACGGATAGATATTAGTTAAAAATTAATCATTGAAATATGAGAATTAATTAGAAATCATAATTGACTACAGCACTATATCTTGCACATCTAAATCCAGTTACAAATGCTCATGTAGAGATCATCAAGGAATTGAAAAAAGAAGCAGATATTGTAAAAGTAATGCCAGTAATTTTCAAATATGATAATAGGGAAGTTAACAGTAAGAGTTTTCCATTTAATTTTGAAACAAGGAAAAAAATGCTTGAATCAATTTTTGGAGATTCAATCAAAATCACTGATGACTATGCATTTTTAGCCCCATTCAAAAAATATCTTCCTCCACTGGTAAGAAGAAAATCATGGAAACTAAGAAAACAAATTCTCAACGGAGTTGAAGGAGATTATTTTTCATATACTGGAGATAAAGCTGAAGGATATATGTTGAAACTATATCGATTGAAACCAAAAATTGGAGAACGCAAATCTCTTTCTGCAGCATCAGTTAAAGAAAAATTGTATGATTCAGTCTTAGAAAAAAAATCTAACTGGAAAGAAGATGTTCCAGAACAAATTGTCACTATAATTGAGGAAGAATGGAAAACAGTTGAAAAATTTGCTAATCAAGAAGATCAAACTACAAGAATTGTAGGTATGAAATTTCCTAAAGAAGGGTATTCAAAATAAATAGAGATTAATACAGATTTAATGATTTTTTTTCATGGGACTTCCACTTTCAAAATATGTATGGTTTGATGGAAAATATGTGGCTACAGAAAAAGCACAAGTTCCAATAACAACACACGCAATTCATTATGGAACATCAATTTTTGAAGGAATTAGGGCTTATTGGAATGGAAAAAATCTACACATATTCAGATTAGATGAACATGTGAAAAGATTCAGAAAATCAGGTCAATTTTACGACATTTCATTAAATTTTACAGATAAAGAAATTTCAGATGCAATTATTGGTATTTGTAAAAAAAATAAAATTAAAAAATCATGTTATATCAGACCATTTTATTTTGTTGGAGATTATGGAATTAATTTACATGTAACAAAAAAAGCTCCAACCAATGTTGCAATTTTTACATTCCCATTTGGAGACTTGTTTAACAAAAATGGGATCACAGCAAGTGTTGTGTCATGGAGAAAATTTTCAGATAATTCAACCCCAACTCAAGCAAAAATGGGAGGAAATTATCTTAATTCTATAATTGCAACCCAAGAGGCAAAAAGAAACGGAGTAGATGAAGCAATTTTACTAGATCAGGATGGAAATGTCAGTGAAGCACCAGGTGAAAATATTTTCATCGTCAAAGAAGGACAATTAATTACACCATCCTTGTCATCCTCAGCATTAGAAGGGATTACCAGAGATGCTATTCTCAAAATTGGTAAAGATTTAGACATTGATGTTATTGAAAGAGATTTCAAAAGAAGTGAATTGATTATGTCAGAGGAAATTTTTCTTACAGGAACTGCCGCAGAGATTACACCTGTAATTTCAATGGATTCTAAAAAAATAGGTACAGGAAAACCCGGAGATATTACAAAGAAAATGATGCAAGAGTATCTAGACATCGTAATGAATAAAAATATTGATTATGCTCATTGGTTAACTGAGGTCTATTAATTGAAAATTATTCAAATTGGAACAGGTGGATGGGGTAAAAATCATGCCAGAATCTTATCAGAATTAGGCGTACTAGTTGCAATTTGTGATACAAATATTGAAAAAAGTAAAGAATATGGAGAGAAATATTCTGTAAATTATTATGATTCATTAGAGAAGGTTTTAGAATCAGAAGAATTTGATGGTGCTTTTGTAGTAACTCCAACATCAACACATGTAGAAATTGCTAAAAAATTGTTAGAAGCAAAAAAACATGTTTTTGTAGAAAAACCAATGACTTACAAATCTGAAGATGGTGAGAAACTTGCAAAACTTGCAGAAAAAAATAAAGTCATTTTAACATGTGGTTATATTGAAAGATTTAATCCAGCAGTGGATGTTGTAAAAAAAATTGTTCATGAAAAAAAATATGGGGATTTAGTAATGTTAGAATTTCATAGAGAAAACAGAATGCCTCTACACATCAAAGATGTTGGAATAATTTATGATACATCAGTTCATGATATTGATACTGCTAATTGGTTGTTTAATGAAATGCCACAAGTAGTTTTTGCACGTTCAGGAAAAATTAGACATGAACGTGAGGATTTTACAAACATTATGTTAGGTTACAAAAATGATAAAGTTGCAATAATTTCATCAAATTGGATTACACCAAAAAAAGTTAGAAAATTTAGTGCAGTTTGTACAGAAGCAATAATTTCATCAGATTTCCTAACACAAGAAATCAAAGTAGAAAAAGATGAGGATTCAGAAATTATTCAAAATGAAAAACAAGAGCCATTGATGAGAGAAATTCAAAATTTCTTAGATTCAATTGAAGATAAATCTAAACAAATTGTAAAAGCAAATGAAGCAGTAAATGTCACAAAAATTGCAGAAGCGGCACTTTTATCTAGTCAAAAAGGAACCCCAATTTATCTGGATTTAAAATGAATAAGACAATGATGGAAATACTGGCATGTCCCATAGACAAGAATCATCCACTAGAATTATTTGAAATTAATCAAAAAGAAGACGTAGTAATTGAGGGTGCAATTTTTTGTCCAAAATGCTCCAGATTCTATCCAATAATGGAAGAAATTCCAATTATGCTACCTGATGATCTGAGAGATAAAAAACATGAAATGGAATTTTTGAACAAAAACAAAGACAATTTGCCTGAAAAAATTATTACAAAGGCAAATCCATGGCATTTGTAAGATAATGGTTACAAATTTTATTTCCGAAAAGGCAAAAATTGGAAAAAATGTTCAAGTTTGGCATTTTTCATATATTGGTGATGATGTTGAGATTGGAGATAATGTGAAGATTGGTTCTCTTGCACATATTGATTATGATGTAAAGATTGGAGAGAATACAAAAATTGAAGGTCAAGCATACATTCCACCATTATCCAGAATTGGAAAAAATGTATTCATTGGTCCTGCAGCTGTTTTAACAAATGATCCATTTCCAATGTGTGATAAGATGGTTGGAGTGACAATTGAAGATAATGCAATTATTGGTGCACGTGCAGTAATTAAGGCGGGTGTTACAATTGGAAAAAATAGTGTTGTTGCAATGGGTGCAATTGTTACAAGAGATGTTGAAGAAAATACTGTTGTTGCCGGTTCTCCAGCTTTTCTAAGATATAGTAAAGAAGAATATGACAAAAAGCAAAAAAAATGGTTAGAAAGTTAAGAATTTAGTTCTTGTTTGAAAATCCAATTTTTTAATTTTGATAAAATTAAAATCCATATTACAACTAATATCAAAGCGATACTAACTTTAATTCCAGATGCAATAATCCAATGAAAATCACCAAATTGTTGTATCGTAAATGGACCTAACAAAACAACCATGATACCACCTCCAATAATTATCAAGACCCACATTGCAAATAAAAAACCATAAAGACCAGATTTCATAGTGATATACCCATCATAAATGCGGTAATAATTGCTAATGTACCTGAAAAAATGGCTAATTTGAATATCGCAAATCCAACTTGCTTTTCAGTTAATGGACCACCTGCAAGAATTAATCTAACTAAGGTTACAGGTGCAGTTTTATCATTAGTTGCCTTTAGTTTAAAATCATCTGTATGTTCTACAGGTTTGCCTTTAATTTGACGATGTTCTACCACTCGTTTAACACTAGATAAGAACAAAAATGAGTTAATTACTGCAGGTAATAATGCAATTGCTGCAATAATTTCTACACCACCAATTATTGCAATAACACCATACATAGCTCCAAGTGTTAATGCACCAGAATCTCCAGGAAAAATTTTACTTGGAATTTTATGAAATTTATAAAATGCTAATGAAACAAATCCTAAGGGCAAACTTACAATTGCAATTTCATAATTTTGTAAAATAAATAAACAAATAGATAATGTAAAACTTGCAATAACCATAAAACCACTAGCAACTCCATTTAGAACATCAATGGAATTTATTGTATTTCCAGTAATTGGAATCATAAAAACAATCAATCCAAGATACAGTAATGGAATTTGAACATCACCAAATAATGGAAATGCAAGATCTGAATCATATGCACCAAGAAAAATAATTGGAAGTGCTGCAATTGCTAAAGTTACAGGTTTAAACCAACCTCCCATAACTTTTCTATCATCAACATAGCCAATTACAAATGCGGCAGTAGTTGTAATTATTAATGCAAGAATTTCATTTAGTTGAAAAAATCCATAAAGAACAATTTCTGAAACAACAATTCCCAATATAATAGATATTCCACCAGGTCTTGCAACCATAACATTTTCTTTTTTATTCATGTCTTTGACTGTAAAATTATTTTTTTCTAAAATTTTGATTAATGGAGGAATAGTAAAATATACTACAAAAAATGCAAGTATGCAAGAAATTATTGCAGGAATAATTAATTCAATCAATATCTAACCTTCTTTAATTCAGCTTTAATGTTATTTGCTATGGTTAAACCAATTTTATCAATTTCTGCCAATTTATTTACAGGAATTTTTGCAAGATCATCAAGATTTTTAATATTATGTTTAAACAAAATTCGTGCCCTAACTCTTCCAATTCCTTTCACACGTACTAAATCTAATAATTCTTCTCTAATTCCATAAACTATTCGTTTTCTCAAATCACCAAATTCTTCGAGCAAATCAGATCTTTCAATATGTTTAGAGATTTCTCTTAAACAATATGAGAGCCAATTTGCATTTTCTACCATTCTATGCATATCTCCAGCCTCAATGCCAAGAGTATCAGATAAAGAAAGTTCAGTGGATTCAGTAATCCACATTTGTAGAGCTAAAAGACTTCTTGAACAATCGTATTCAGATATAGGCTCAATTAATTCTGAAGAGTGATTTTCAATCATCAGACTAGTTGATTCATAGTCTTTATTTCTAAGAGAAAAATTAGGAAAGAATTCTTCACAGTTTGTCATTATATGTAAAAATCCAAAAGTGTGTTTTCCTTGTTGAGATACATTATCAATTGCATCTCTAAAAAATGTAGCAGTTAAAGGATCAATGTAAAGCATCGAAGTCTTTTTTCCAAATGCAGTTCCAGCATATCTTTCACCTTTTTTTATTACTAACTGTTGACTGGAAAGAAATCGTAGTGAAATATTAATTGCAAAACTTAATGTTGCTTTTGTAGTTTGCAATCCACCTAGTGTCTGTAAAAAGAATTCTAGTAATTCTTCTTTTTTTATTCCAGGATGGGTAACAATGACACTTAGAATATGAGTTCTAAGTGATTTATCTTCAGTAATTTTTGAAACTATAGGTTCTGATTCACCATGAATATAGTATTCAGTTAAATCTTCAGTGTTACCATTTCCAACAATAATTGATTCACCATACTTATCATATTGTGGTCTTCCAGCTCTTCCACTAAGTTGTTTATATTCTAAAACACTAATTGGTCTATTTGCACCAACTTTTGCATTGTATCTATTGATGTTTGAAATTACAACTCTTCTTGCAGGAAGATTAACACCAGCTGCTAATGTTGGAGTTGATGATAGTAGTTTGATGGTTCCTTTGCGAAATTCTTTTTCAACAATTTCTCTACATTTCTGATTTAATCCAGCATGATGAAATGCAACTCCTTTTTTTACAAGAGTTGCTAAAGTTTTTACAATTTCGGTATGCTCATTTTCAGAAAGAATTTGTTTTGATGTTTTTTCTAATGCAGTCAATTCCTTTTTTATTAAAAGTTGAGAAATTACATCAGCTGCTTTTGTTGCAAGGGATTTTGATCTTACCCTAGTTTCTGCAAAAACTAATGATTGACCCCCATTTTGGACAGATTGCACGCCTAAATCAATTGGAATTCCACGTAAACTTGGTTTCACTTCAAATGTTTCACCATCACTCATGGTAACCTTTCCACCATCACATACTCCTTCAGACAATGGAACCGGTCGCCAATCATTTTTTACCAATTTACAATCAAGCCAATCTGCAATTTCATTTGAATTAGTAATTGTTGCACTAAGACCTATAATTTGAGGTTTAGATTCCAATAATTTAAGATGAGTTAAAATCATTTCTAGAGTAGGTCCTCTACTTTCATCACCAATTAGATGAACTTCATCAGATATTACTAAACCAATATCATCAATCCACTCAGCACCATGTCTAATTATTGAATCCATTTTTTCATTTGTTAAAATCAAAATATTACTTTTTTCTAAATTTTTTTCAATATTTTCAAAATCTCCAGTTGAAATACTTGTTTTAATTTTTTTGCCAAGAGAAATTTTTTCTAATTTTTTAAATTCTGTAAATTTTTCAGCAGCTAAAGCACGTAATGGACTTAGATAGATTACTTTTCCTTTATTTTTAGAAAGGTAACTAAGCATTGCAAGCATCGCAATCAGAGTTTTACCACTTGCAGTAGGTGCAGAAACCAAAATACTTTTTCCATCTAACAATCCAGATTTCACACAATCAGCTTGTGGAGGATATAATTTTTCATATCCTTGAGATTTTAAAAAATCAATTGCAGAATCTGGAAGTGTTAATTTTTCTATTTTCATACTCGGTTATAATGACCGGGTTTTGATTCATAAATAGATGCTTCTCTCAGCATTCGTCTAATGTAATTTCTTGCTTCTTCTTCACTAAACTTTTCTGTTTTTTCAAGTTCTTGAACAAATGCACGTTCTTCAACTGCTACTTTATTGTCTCCTTCAAGACTTTTTAAAATATCCATAAATAATTGCATTTTTGATACTTCACTTCGTGGTTTTCCTTGTAAAACACCAAGATCAACTTTTCCAGTATTAACATCAACACCAGCATCCTGGAGCATACTTTGAATAAGGAATATTGCACGCTCAGCATCTTCCTCTTCAACCTTATCTTTCATGAGTAATCTAGCTCTAGCCGTAGAAAGTCGGATAATTCCTTCCAATTGTCTAGGAGTTACAGTAATCATTTCCTCAGATTCAACATTTCTCATTTGAAGGTAATAATCTAGAATTTTTGCTTCAGCCTCTTTTGTTAATTCAGGGGTTCCTCGCTTTGCATAGGAAAGATATTTTGTTAATAGATCAACTTCAATAACAGATTTTTTATCAATTCCTGAGTTAGTATTTCTTTTAATGATATGTGTTGCAATTTGTATATCTCGTTCTTTAGTTGGAATGTCTCTTACAACAAAAATTAAATCAAATCGAGTCAATAACGGAATTGGTAAATTGACATTTTCTGTGATATTTTTGAAAGGATCATATTTTCCATACATAGGGTTTGCTGCAGCTAAAATTGAAGTTCTAGCATTTAATGTAGCAACAATTCCACCTTTTGCAATACTTGCAGATTGTTGTTCCATAACTTCGTGTAGAGCACTTCTATCTTCAGGCTTCATTTTATCAAATTCATCAATACTCACCAAACCTTGATCACCTAATACAACTGCACCAGCTTCCAACATCATGATACCAGTTTTATCTCGAACAACAGCAGCTGTAAGTCCTGCAGCTGTTGAACCTCTTCCAGAAGTATACAATCCACGTGGTGCAATTCTAGCACAAAATTTTAACATCTCACTTTTTGCAGTACCAGGATCTCCAACCAAAAATACATTGATGTCACCTCTAATTTTACTACCATCACCTAACAGTCTTTGATTAGAACCAACAATAAGTAACAAAATAGCTTCTTTGATTAATGATTGACCTTGAATGTGTGGAGCAAATGAATCAATTAGTCTTTGATAAACATCAGAACTTTGACCAAGAGATTTGATTCTTTTTTCTTCCTCAGGTGAGATTTCTTCTCTACCAATTTTTCTGTCAGTTTTGGAACCACGACCACTTAAAAATTCAATATTATTCCCTTCAATTCTTAATCGATATAATCCACTATGGCCTCTCTGAACACCAGTAACAGATTCTTGTTCAACTCTTACTACACCAGTAAGAATAATTCTGTCGCCTGGTCTTGAATTATCGACTAAATCCTGCCTAATTGTGACATCAATATAATGAGGTAATTGTCCTGGAGGTAAATCTTCAGGTAGTTCTTGCAATCTAAGAATTTGAAAATCAATGAACTTGCTGGATTCTGGTTTTAATTCAAAATCTCTTTGTTTACAATTTGGATTATCACAAACTACTGGGATTTTTGCATCCATTCCTTTTAGTTGTATTATTTTTGTGGTATGTTCGTCTGGACATACAAAAACTAATTCTTTTGCAAGAGGTTTTACTTCTGATGCTCTAACAACCATTCCAGAAACACTGGTCATTGTTCCTATAGTCTCAGCATTAATTTGTCGTAAACTTCTTTCAAGAGGAAAATTTGCAATTCTTACACGTACTTCTTCTTTAATTTTTTCAGCATAATCTGGAAATCTTGTTTGTAGTGCTTCTTTAATTGCTCTTGCAAATGCATCAAATATTCTATCAGGGTTTTCAGAAAAAATTATTTCTATTTGAGGTTCTGTAACAAGATCATTGTAATCAACTACAATATACTTTGCATTTTTTGGCATCATTGCATCAATTGCATCGACATACTTGTAATTGCCTTGTTTATCTTTGAATCTAGTTAGAAATTCTTTTACTTTATCAGATAATGCAGAATCAGTAAATGAACTAGTTTGACTACTCATCAGTATTACCTCTTACTTGATTTTCAAATTCTTTACTATTGTCATAAATTGTTGTATAGAAAATATTTTCTTCTACAGTTAATTGATTGTAAATATCAGAATTTAGTTTAATTGAATCAGCAAGTTTTACAATTTTTCCTCTTCGCATTCTAAACAATTCTAACAATATACTTTCAACATGATTAAAATCATCACGATTCAGTTCTTTCATAGTTTGTTTTAATTTAATGTAAAAATGAGGTTCCAATGTGGATAATTGGTATTCTCCCACCATCTTTTCTTTAGATAATGCTTGTTTTAATTCAGTAATCATATCAGGCATATCAATAGTTCCTACACCACTATCATTCAAAATTTTTCCAATCCATTGAGGCATGTTATTAGTATCGCCTTGAGTACCCTCAATTTTGACTCCAGCCACATTATACTTAAAATCCTGATTTATGGTGACTTTAGCATCTTTTAGGCGATATCCTATCGAATGTACTTTTTCTATTTCTTCAATTTTCATATGAGATCACTTATCAATTTTAGATCCTCAAGTATCGGATCGATCAATTCTGTTAACAATTTAGTGAGATCATTTGATCCTAATTAATCACAGGTTGAGGCTAGATACAGTTTAGATAAATTTCATTTTAATGAATTGGATTACAGAATAACCAATTCGGATTTATTAATGGGTCAGGCTTTTGGTACTTGATGTCTGCAACAGGAATGTGGGTAGAAAAGTATCGACCAAAAGAAATCTCAGAAATTGTTGGGCAAAGTGAAATAATTGGGAGTTTATCTGCTTTAATCAAAGATCCAACAGATATGCCGCACCTAATGTTTTCGGGTTCAGCAGGAGTTGGAAAAACAACTACAGCATTATGTATTACAAGACAAATTTTAGGAGAAAATATCGAAGGAAATCTGCTTGAATTGAATGCCTCTGATGAAAGAGGTATTGGAATGGTTAGAGAGAAAGTGAAAAAGTTTTCAGGATTTGCAGGATTATCAAATGCACCTTTTAAAATTATAATTTTAGATGAAGCAGATGAAATGACTGCTGATGCTCAAACGGCACTTAGAAGAATTATTGAAGATACTGCCAAAATTTGTAGATTTATCTTAATAGCAAATAATGTTTCAAAAATAATTGAACCTATTCAAAGTAGATGTGCAACTTTCAAATTTACAAGTGTAGGAGAAGAGGACATTATTAGTAGATTAGAGGTAATTGCAAAAAAAGAAAAAGTGAAATCAAATAAAAAAGGACTTAAAGCAATTTATGATTATTCTCAAGGTGATTTGAGACATGCAATTAATTTATTGCAAGCAACAGCAAGTTTGGGAGAAATATCTGAAGAAACAGTAACATCATCAGCAGGACTAACTAAAACAACTGATGTAGATGATGTTTTAAAAATTGCATTGTCTGGAAATGTAGTAGATTCAAGAGAGAAGATGATTGAATTGATTAAAGTTTATGGAATGTCAGAATCAGACTTTCTCAAATATTTCAATTCAGCAGTTTTCAAATCAAAACACGAAAAATTAGCAGAAATTTTAGAAGTTATTGCAAAATATGATTATAGAATTTTAGTTGGAGCAAATTCTGAAATTCAACTATCTGCAATGCTTGCAGAACTTGCAAGAATAGAAAAGTAAAACGCCGAGAGAGGGATTTGAACCCCCGCGTGCTTGCGCACACAGGCTCTCAAGGCCCGCGCTCTACCGGACTAAGCGACCTCGGCAAAAAATGTTGAAAATAGTGATTAAAATCTGTTGATAATTAAATAGAAAAATAAGAAAAAAGAAAAAATTCTTTAATCGTGTGCGTGTGGATTTTCAGAACCAGATTTCATAATTACATATGTTCCGGCTGCTTTTTCGTGCCATTCTTGGTTAGCTGATTCAATTAGAATAGCTCCTTCAGGACAAATTTCTTGACATGCCATACAAACAGTACAATCGTGTTCTCTGATTGGCTGTGATTTGTCGGTATAATCTAATCTTTCATCTTGTTCGGTTAAACCAGTACCTTCAAAGGTTGCATCCATGCAGTCTGCTGCAGGAATATCTTGTTCGGTTCTGAACCATTGGAATGTTTGAACTGGGCATACACTCATGCATGAACCAGCTGCTACACATGAATCCCAATCGACTGCAACGGTAGTACCATGAATTCCAAGAGGAACTTGTTCTTCGCCTCTTTCTTCATAAGCTGCCTTTACATCATCGTTTGAGAATGCTGCACCATCAGTTCTTCCGTCACCCCAAATATAATGGAAATTTTCACCATCACCATGGTTTGTTTTTCCTTTTGGTTCTACATCGTTGTGACAAAAGTCTTCTGGTATTTGTAGATCTGCCATTGGATCAGTTTATTGGGAATATTATTTAAAGCTAAAGAAAATTAGTCAAGACTAAATTAAAAATAAAAAGTTTAGAATCTAAAAATGATAAATTTACAGAGATTTTGCTGCACTTTCGTGTTTTTCAACATTTGATTGATCGACTTTGATTGCTTGAGGAGGGCAAACGGATACACATGCCATGCACCATATACAATCATGTTCACGAATTGGGTCTGCTTTATCTGTTAGATCTTTTCGCTCATCTTTAACATCACTTCCAGTTCCAGCAAAGGTTTGTCCAACAACATCTTTTGCAGGAATATCTTTTTCAGTTCTGTACCATTGGAATACTTGTACTGGACATGCTTCAATACATGCACCATCTGCTACACATGAATCCCAATCGACTGCAACCATTGTTCCACTTACACCAAGAGGAACTTGTTCTTCACCTCTTGCGGTATATGCTGCTACAACATCGGCATCAGCAAATACTTCAGCTTGTGAACCATCAGTGTTTGTTTTTTTACCTGGGCCCCACATAATATGGAAATTACCGTCATCTAGACTAATTTTTCCAGTTGGTTCTAAACCTTCAGGGAAATTTTCTGCTATTGGCATAACGGAATTTTTATGGTGTTATTATTTAAAGTTAGATGATTCCACCATTATCAAAAGTAATTAATTTTAAAAAATGTCGATCTTTTAGGCAGGAATGATTTCCTTACGTTCATAACGTATAACGATCAATAGTTTGGATATGGACATAATCAAGTATGATGTGTATAGAGGACCAAATATCGGAGTTTACATTAGTGTAAATGATTCTATTGGCTTAGTTCCACTGGGATTTGCAGAAACTAAGGCAAAAAAATTAGAAGAATATTTGGACATTGAAGTAATGTATACAGCAATTGCCAATACAAGATTAATTGGATCATTATCAGTTATGAATAACAAAGGATTTCTTTTACCATCTACAGCTTATCAAGATGAATATGATTATTTGAAAAATGAAACAGATCTAGAAGTTGGAGTTTTAGATACTAAATTTAATGCACTTGGAAATGTTATTTGTGCAAATGATAAAGGAGCAATTGTTTCACCAGCATTGTCAAATGAAAATTGTAAAATAATTTCAGATGTAATGGGAGTTGAAGTAATACAGAAAAAGATAGCAGGGTCACATTTAGCTGGAGTAAATCTACGAGCCAACAATTCAGGTGCAGTTATTCATCCAGAGGCAGAAGAAAAAGATATCAAAGAAATTGCAGATGTACTAGGCGTAAACGTTGAAAAATGTTCGATAAATGGAGGCATACCATATGTTTCATCAGGAATTTTAGCAAATAATCATTGTATTGTGGTTGGTTCATTAACAAATGGTTCTGAAATTATGAATTTAACTAAAGCATTTCTAAATTAAGAACAGATTTTGGATCATCAGTTAATTTTTCTAAGGAAATAGTTCCTTCAGTTCCACTTTTCATATCTTTTAGAGTTACATTTCCTTGTTCTAATTCTTGTGGACCAACAATTATAGTAAATCTTGAATGATTAGCTATATCCATTTGTTTTTTTAGATTTCTTCCAGCCAAGTCAATATCAGTTGGAATATTGTTTAATCTTAGTAAAGAAGTAATTGAGTGTGCAACTTTTTGCATTTCATCATTAACATATAGAACTGAAACTCTAGATTGTTCAATTTCTGAAATAATATTTTGTTCTTTCATAGTTAAAATTATTCTTTCAACTCCTCCTGCAACACCAGTTGCACCAAGATCATCTCGATTAAATGCTTTAGTTAGTGTATCATACCTTCCTCCACCAGCTAAAGCACCTAGTTTAGAATTTTTATCAAATACTTCAAAAACAATTCCAGAGTAATAATCTAATCCTCTAACAATTCCAAAATTAATTCTAACATTTGAAACTCCTCGATTTTCTAGAGATTCAAATAGAGATTTAATGTCATTCCAGGATTCTAATTGAGATACATCAAATTTAGACTCAATCTCTTTAATTGTACCCTTAATTTGAGAAAATTCTAAAATTTTTTCTAACTTTTCTTTAGGATATCTATCCTGAAATTCTTTAATGATTTCATCTTTAGATTTTTTTGCAATCTTATCTACTGCACGTAACATATCTCCAACTAATTGAGATTCTTTTGAATCAAAAATTTTGTTAATATAAGATTCAACAAGATTTCTATGATTAACATCAATTGTGATATTTTTGAGCAATAATGAATCAAATAATCTAGAGGTTAATTCAATGATTTCTGATTCAGATTCTAAATTTGGTTTACCATAAATTTCAAGATCCCATTGATGAAAATATCGATATCGACCTTTTTGGGGTTCATCATATCTAAAAACTCCACCAAAACTAGAAATTTTTGCTGGTAATTTCATCGATTTTTGTGAAGTAGCATATCTTGTGAGACCCATGGTAAAATCAAATCTTAGAGCAATTTCTCTATCTCCTTTATCCTTAAAATAGTAAATTTCATCTTTAATTGCAGGACCAGATTTTGTTTCAAGAGTTGAAAGTAATTCTATTGGTGAAGGATCCATAAATGAAAATCCATAAAGATTTGAAAGTTGTTTAAAATGGGATCTTATATGCTCAATATTTGCAGTTTCTGAATCTACAAAATCTTTCATTCCACGAGGTAATTCCAAGATAATTATCTCTTAAAGGATTGTGATTTAGATATTTCTATAACATTAACTGAAATTTTCTTCTAAATCTCTTTCAAGTTCAGGAAAATCATCCCACCAATCTTTAGTTTCAATCATTTCTAACAAAGTAATTTTTTCTTAGCTTATAGATCTTTGTAAAATAATTAACGATATTTTGCACTACCTATTTGCCTGTTATTTTTTTGTGGTTTTGAGTGTGCTTTAATCATATGTCTTGTTGTTCTTTCAGGATCAGAAAATTTCATGTGACATATTTTACACTCTAAATCAGTCAAAGTTTTAGATTTTCTTTTGAATAAATCCATAATTTAGGAAAAAGTGGAAGTATATATAAAATTTGAAAGTATGATTCATTTTTTGAATAAACCGATTATGCTAAATTATATTGATTTAGTAAATTAATTATTGTCTAAAATAGAAACTACTCAACTAACACAAGATTTGTCAATTTGTAGAATCTTAAATGGAATGTGGCAAGTGTCTGGCGGACATGGGCAAATAGATCATGATTCAGCCATTAATCAAATGTTAGAATATGCTGAAAATGGATTTAACACATGGGATATGGCAGATATTTATGGACCAGCAGAATCATTATACGGTAATTTTAGAAATGAATTAGAAAAAAGAAAAGGAAATAATGAATTAGAAAAAAATCAAGGTTTTACAAAATTTGTGCCAAATCCAGGCCCAATGAGTAGTAGTATTGTGACTTACTATATTGATGAATCGTTAAAAAAAATGAATGTAGATTCTATTGATTTACTTCAATTTCATTGGTGGGATTATCAAGATTCAAGTTATCTTGATGCATTAAAACACTTATCAAAATTACAAAATGAAGGAAAAATAAAACATTTAGGATTAACTAATTTTGATACTGAAAGAATTAAAATAATTATTGAGAATGATTTTAAAATTGTTTCAAATCAAGTTCAATATTCTATTTTAGATCAAAGACCAGAGAAAATAATGATTCCATTTTTTATCAAATATGGAATTCAAATTCTCAGTTATGGAACTCTATTAGGTGGATTTTTTTCAGAAAAATATCTTAATGTAGATGAACCCACGAGGGCAGATTTAACTACAGCAAGTTTACAAAAATACAAAAATATGATTGACATATGGGGCGGGTGGCAATTATTTCAAGAGTTACTTGAAGTTTTAAGCATAATATCAAAAAAACATAATTGTAGTATTGCAAACATTGCTACAAGATTTATTCTAGATAAACCACAAGTTGCAGGCGTAATAATTGGAGCCAGATTAGGAATTACCGATCATAGAGAAGATAATTCTAAAGTTTTTGATTTAAAATTAGATCAAAATGATCTTTCATTAATATCAACAATTACTTCAAAATCAAATGATTTGTTTAATGCAATAGGTGATTGTGGAGATGAATATAGATAAAAAATATGGAAATCAAAATTGGGTGTACTGGATGGAGTTATCAAGGATGGTCTGGAACTTTTTATCCAAATAATCTAAAAAGTTCTGAATGGTTAAAATATTATTCACAAATTTTTAGCACCACTGAAATAAATTCAACATTTTATAAAATACCATCACAAGAAATTGTTAGAAAATGGAATGCGGATACACCTAAACACTTTAAATTTACAGCTAAATTCCCATCAATAATTACACATGAAAAACGATTAGATAACGTAAATTCAGAAGTTTTCTCATTTCTAACATCACTTTTACCTATTCATGAAAAAATTTCAGCACTAGTATTGCAATTACCACCCTCACTAACTTTTGATGAAGCAAAACCAAGATTAGAAAAACTATTTGATATGTTACCTAATGATTTTGTATATCCAATTGAAGGAAGACATGAATCATGGTTTACTGATAAAGCGTTGAATTATTTTAAACAGAAAAAACATTGTCTTATTTGGAATGTAGTGGAAGGTGTAAACAATCCATTTCCAATAACATCAGACTATCTTTATGTTAGATTAATTGGAGATAGAAGTATTCCAGATAAACAATTTGGTAGAATAAGAAAAAATAAATCAGTATTTATTAAAAAATGGGCACAAAAATTAATAGAAATTTCAGATGTTCCACTAGCAATGGTAATGGCCAATAATCATTTTGAGGGATTTGGGCCTGCAACTGCAAATACTTTAGGAGAAAATTTGGGAAGGATGGAATTAATTTGGGAAGAGAAAAAACAAAAAACAATAGGAAATTTTTAAATTAAAAAATAAAGTTATTTAACAAGACCCATTGCTTCACCAAAATAATATCCACCAAGTATAGTAATGGATGCCCAAATACATGAACCAATAAAAGTAAATAAAATAAATTTAGGAATTTTCATTTTTAATAATCCAGCAGGTACTGAAATCATTTCTCTCATTACAGGTACCATTCTACCAATTAAAACTGCTTTATCACCATATTTTTCAAACCATATTTCCACACGTTCTAATTTTTGTTCAGTGATTCTAAAATTTTTTAAATATCTTAGTAAAACAGAACGTCCAAGTTTCAATGCAATTAAATAAATTATAGAAGTTCCAATGGTTGCGCCAGTTCCGCCAAGAATAATCATAGGAATAACACCCAATAATGAAATTCCTTGTTGTGATGCTAGAAATCCAGCTGTAGGAAATACTGCAAGAGTAGGAATTGGAGGAATTACAGTTTCAATTAATGCTGCAAGAAATATTCCTTCATAAAGATGATTACCTAAAAAATCTGCAATAAATATCAGAAATGTATCAAATGGTTCCATTTCTTTTTTACAAAGAAATCTTACTAAATTACCTTACGAGAGATTGTTTTAACAAAATTCTTTATTTCATGCCTAGATATTAGAAATAAAAAATATTTAAAAATTAAAGATTAGTCTAACTCCAGACTTTTTCTTTGAAGGTCCATCTCTTATTCAATAAGAAATTACCAAATGCTGCAACACCTACTGCTAAAACTAATGAAATTGGGTAAGAAATATTCCATTGGTCTACAAGGTTGTAAACCATACCAAGTTGAACTAAAGCACCAATAGAGCTAAACGCAACAAATTTTCCGTATTGAAGGATAGTTCGTTTTGGAGAAAAGTCTCTATCTTCAAATGTCCAATACTTGTTTAAGAAGAAATTACTTGAAATAGAAAATATTATTCCAAATGTTGTTGCATGTATATACCACATATCAGAATTTAATGAAAAAATCATAGATGCAAGATAATTAATTGCTAAACCAGATGCTCCAACTGTAAAAAATCTTGCAGCTTTTGAAAGAAATTTTACAGATGTACGTTTTTCATCTTTTTCTACTGTTCTTCCATATTTGTATAATTTCCAAACTGATTTAAAATAATCAACAATAGTTGAAGTATCAAGTTTACTAGAACCTAACTCCCTATCAGTAAATGTGTAAGGTACTTCTTGTATTTTAACACCTTTAGTTTTGACTAAAATTTCTAATAACATTTTGTAACCAATTGCATCAAATTTCAAGCCATCAAGAATATTTTTTTTAAAAGCAAAAAATCCAGACATAGGATCATGTGATTCAATTCCTAATCCTTTTTTTGCAATTAACGTTGCAATTTTACTCATTAATTTTCGTTTTATTGGCCAACCTTGGATTGAACCACCACTTACATATCTTGAAGCAATTGCAATATCACATCTAGTTTGTTTTATTGCATCAACTAATTTAGGGATAATATTTGGAGGATGAGAAAAATCGCTATCCATTACCACAATTGTATTAGCAGAAGATTCTTGGATTCCATTTAAAATTGCAGAACTTAATCCATTTTTTGCTTTTCGTTTAATTACATTAATTGTATGACTTGATTTTTCTTTGATTGAATGAAAATAATCCTCAGCAATTTTTGCAGTATTATCTGGAGAATTATCATCAACAATTATTGTTTCTAATTTTAGATTAGATGGAAAAGATTTCTTAATGTGATCTAAAATTCCACGAATATTCTTTGATTCATTATAAGTAGGTAAAATAATAGAAATTTCAGCGTTGTTCAATATGACTGATTTTTTCAAATTGAATTAAAATGTTTAATGTAAAAAATTTCACTTTTTGAGCATCATTAGCCATAATTAGTCGTATTAAGACAAATACTAGAAAATCAAAGTAAATGGAACTAGGGTTTCAGAAATACCTTCAAAGTATTAGGTTTTTTTGCATGAGTGATTGCATCTTCAAATTTTTCTAAAGAAAAGGTAGAGTCGATCATAGAATTTACAGATATTTTTCCTGATGCAAGTGCATCAATAGCAGGTTTGAATAATCCACATCTAGAACCAATTAATGTAATCTCATTTATGATGGTAGGAGTTAAATCAAGATTTTCTCGTGATGCAATAGTTGATTTTAGAACTACTATCCCACGTGGTCTAACAAGTTTCATTGTATCAGTAAATCCTGAATTGCTACCAGTTGCTTCAACTACCAAATCAAATAATTGTTCATCTGTAGATTCAATACCTAATTTTATTTTAATTCCAGATTGAACAAGGCCTTCAAGTTTATTTTCATGTTTACCAAAACAAGTGATATTAGAACATGTTAATTTTATAACTTGAATAATTAATTGTGCTAATCTTCCATCTCCAACTACTGCAACATTCCATTCAGGTTTCAAAGATACCTGTTCATTTATTTCAAAAGCAGCAGCTAAAGGTTCAACAAATACAGCTTGTTCATCACTAATTGAATCAGGAATTACATGTAGATTACTTTCAGGTAATGAAAGAAATTCAGCAAAAGCACCATTTCGTTTCAAAATTCCCAATACAGTTCTATTAGAACAATGTCTTTGCATACCCTTAATGCAAGAATCACATTTTTCACAACCAGCATTAATTTCTCCTACAACTCGTTTACCAATCATTTCAGGATTATCAGATTTCTCTACAGTTCCAACAAATTCATGACCCAAAATTCCGTTGTATTGCATATATCCATCTAAAATTTCTAAATCAGTTCCACAAATTCCTGCTAAATTTACACGAACTAATGTTTCATCATAATCAGGATTAGGATAATTTTTATCTAAAATCATTTTTTTTCCATCAAAAAAAGTTGCTTTCATAAAATTATCAAAATAATTCTGATTTTAAAAGATTAGTATTTGAAAAAAGACATTCAAACCACGTAAATTAATAGGCAAATAATTGTAAAAAAATAATTGAGTTACAAATTCTTAGACCATTCTACGGAAGCATAATTTCAAAGTAGAAATAAAAGCACCTACATTTTATGACATAGTTATTAAAAATGAGAATAAGTCTACATGAAATTCTTGCTTGAATTGTAGATTTGGTGAATAATTATTTGCTATAAACAGGAAAAAACTATGCTCATTTTTTAAAAGTTAAGTTTCAAATCAAAAGTATGAAAAAAAAGTTGGTGGGATTAGGAACATTATCACTATTTTTGATTATGTTAATTCCAGCATATGCAGAAATTAGTGAATTTTCAATTGAAAAAAGTTTTTACACAATTGATGAAGGAATTGTGTTTGTAGGAACTACAGATGAAAGAAATTCAATGATCAATATAGTAGTAGAAAATCCCAATGCAAAAGAAAGTTATTTTATTGGTACAAGATCAAATTCTAATGGTGTATTTGAAACAACCCCAAAAAATATTAGTGATTTTTTTTCAATAATTGGAACATATCAATTTACAGCATTTACAATTCAAAAAGATGATGGAATTACTTTATCATTAGAATTTGACGGCAATAGGGTTTTAGAGGAGACATTTTCAATTTTAAAATTAAATTCTATTCAAGACAAGATTACTGAAGTAGATAAAACAGTTTCATTCAGTGTAAGTATTACAGACTCCACATTTGCAAATCCAGTTTATAGTTTAGAAAATGAACCAACAGGTGCTACAATAGATTCTAGTGGACAATTTGTTTGGACTCCGACTGCATCACATGGGAATATTGAGGATGTAAGTTATAGTTTTGATATCATAGTAAGTGCAGATAATCAAGAAGATAAAGAAAGCGTTACAATTATTGTAAAAAAAGCATATGAACAGCCAGTAGTTGAACCAGTAGTTGAACCAGTAGTTGAACCAGTAGTTGAACCAGTAGTTGAACCAGTAGCTGAACCAGTAGCTGAACCAGTAG
>QOOS01000004.1 GCA_003331425.1 Candidatus Nitrosopumilus sp. | reverse complement strand
CAAATACAGCAACTAATGCTAGAATTATGTTTTGGTTCATTTAATTCGAAAATTAGTGTCAGCTAAGATTATTTAAAGTCAGACAAGTTTCCAATCTATTATTCTAAATCTATAGAATGAGAATCTAAAATATGTTTAAGAAATTGATTTAGAGTTTAAAGGGTTAGGGTGTAAATGTAGTTTAGGTTCTAGGTCTTCTAAAGTAATTTCCACTTTACCAATTCTACTTCGATAAAGTTTAATTTTCTTACCATCAGGAGTTATCACATATTTGTCAACTTCAGCCAATGCAAGTTCTTCTAAATTGGATAATGTTTTGTAAACTGTGGATATTGAAATTTTTAATTCTTCGGCGATAGTTGGCACGTCTTTTGATTCATTTTTTACTGAAAACAATACTGAACGAGTACAAACGTTACTCATAGCCTCTATGATTTTTTGATTGATATCAAATTCAGATAATTGAATTATGCTTTTTTTAGACACGTTACTTACTATTTGAAACCAATATTAAAACTGGTTCAGGCTTTTTAATAGATATTTCAGCCTGCTTAATCCTACTTCGGTAAACTTTGTATTTTCTACCTTTATCAGATAGCATCCATTTTTCTACCTCAATTAATGTCAATTCTTCAAGATCTGACAATTTTTTGTAAACGGAACTAAGTGGAATTTTTAATTTGTCTGATAATTCTGCAGCAGTATTTCCTTTTTTGACAATAGAAAACAAAATTGCTCTTGATTCAGAATCAGCTAATGCTTCAATGACTTTTTGACTAATATCATATTTTTTTAATTGAGGAAGTGTTAACTTTCTGGACATACATCATCTGCTATCATTTGTTATTTAAACAGAGTAGTCTGATTCTCATTATCTAGAATAAGAATTAAGAATATTCCATTTGTGGTGTTTTATCAAATTTTTTCCAAAAGAATCCCAAAGTTATTCCAACGCATGCCCAAAATGATGAAACCCCCAGTACAGATACAAATCTAAACTCATTTACTAAGTTCATTGGTGCAGTTATTTCATCAGGGTTATCTGGCATTGCAACAAATGTTATTACCATTAATCCAGCGTAACCAGCTAGTGCAAGATATTTTTTATTACCATTTAATTTCTTTGATAATTTATAGAATACAACAACACTAAGGCCAGATATTGCAATAAATGACAAATACAAAATTGCTCTTAACACTACAGTTTCGCCATCTCCAACAGTTGGAGGGTTTGCAGGATATTTCAAAAATGGAATTAGATAAATTGTGACCCACATAATTACGGATAAAAATACTGCTTTAGAAATATCGTTCTTTCCAGGCAAAGAATTTCTAGATAATGCAAATACAATTCCAAATAATGAGCCCATTGCAAGTCCCAAAATAACACCAGCTAATACTTGCCCACTTTTTTGCCAAATTCTATAACTTTCGTATTCTGCCCAAAATTCTAAAGTATCTTCCTCTTCACCTGATGCAAAGAGGTTTTGATTCTCAATTCCAATTGCCTGATCCAAATATGGTTCAACTATTGCAAAGTTAACAGTTCCATGAACTAAACCTGCTATAGCACCAGAAGCTAGTACAATTGCAATAAAGACTATGGTTTTCACAGTTATTAAGAAATTGATGTATAATTAATAGACTACTGTTATTTCAAAATAAAATTGACACTAGCAATACTAATGGCAAGGAAATCCTGCTGCATGTCTCATATCGTGAGTTAACTCATGTATGTAAAGTTCCTCGTATGCATCTACACCTTGAATTACACTAAAGATGTGACCTTGATCAAATCCTACTATGAATAGACCAAATGCAAAAACGACTGCAAGTAGTGCAACTGCAAGAATTGGAGGTTTACCGACTGTACGTGTTATTTGTTCTGATTTTGACACGATGTCAATAATATTATTAATAATTTAAATGTTTCTTAATAATAATTATTAAAGAATTATATATCACTTAATAACTATATGACTAGTGAGCGATACAGAACAACTAGAAGATTCAAGTCGACCTAGTGATTACCGTGTACCAGTAACTGTAGTAACTGGATTTTTAGGATCTGGAAAGACCACTTTGCTGAATTACATTTTGACAAAAGAACATGGAAAACGCATTGCAGTAATAGAAAACGAATTTGGAGAAATTGGAATCGATAATGAGTTGGTAGTTGGGGCAGATGAAGAAATTTTTGAGATGAGTAATGGTTGTATTTGTTGCACTGTACGTGGTGATCTTATTAGAATTTTAGGAAACTTGATGAAAAGAAAGGACAAATTTGATTACATTTTGATTGAAACAACCGGAATGGCAGATCCATCACCGGTTGCACAAACATTCTTTGTTGATGATGATACAAAAGATAGTTTTGATCTTGATGCAATAGTGACAGTTGTTGACGCAAAACATGTTTGGCAACATATTGATGATAGTAGTGAGTGTCAAGAACAAATTGCATTTGCAGACTTAATCTTACTTAACAAGACAGATCTTGTCACACCTGCTGAGATAGACAAGTTAGAGCAAAAAATCTATTCTATGAATTCATTAGTAAAAATCTACCGAACAGAAAATTCTCAAATAGATGTTGAAAAAATATTGAATGTAAAGTCATTTGATCTTAAAGGAAAACTAGAGAAAAAACCAGACTTTTTGAAGGAAGACTTACCATTTGAGTGGATTGGAAAATACAAACTTGAAAACGGTACATATCAAATTAATTTCAAAGAAGGTCCAGACCCATCAATTAACATGGCAATAATTCCTGTTAAAGACTCAGATGACATGGAATCAATAAAAGATATGGGTGTGAGGACATTTTCTAATAATATTGGCCCCTACACCAATGGAGATATGTTCACTCAATCTGAGAATCCAATAAAGTTCACATTTCCTGAAGAAGGACCATCAACAATCAAGTTCAAAATTGATGAATCTAATTCTGATACATTTGCAGTTTTTACAGAACATCTTCCTTCAGAGTATGAGATGACAATTTTAACTGGTGAAGAAGTAAAAAATCCAAATGAATCAAAGATTTACCCTCACAGTCATACCCACGACAATACTGTTTCTTCAATAGGAATAGACATTCCAGGTTCTGCTGATTATGAGAAATTTAATGAATGGTTAGGAAATCTTTTGAGAACAAAAGGAACTGATATCTTCCGCTCAAAAGGAATCGTCAGTATTAAAGACAGAAAAGACAGAGTCATATTTCAAGGAGTCCACATGCTACTTGATGTAACATCTGACAGATATTGGAAAGACGATGAAGAAAGAATTAATCAACTTGTATTTATTGGACGAAATCTAAATCGGGAAGAAATTACAAAAGGATTTAGTTCATGTCTAATCTAAAAGATGTAGAAAAAAATTCAGACAAAATAGAACGCTGGGTTTTTGAAATATCTGATTTTGCATCACATGTACAATGGTCTTCTGACGGATTATTTGTTGCAGTAGCATTAGCCTCCGGACCAATTCAAATTTTTAATTCCAAAAGTGGAGAACAGAAAACTTTAGACGGTCATAAATTTGGAACAATGGAAATTAACTGGTCTCCTGATAACTCCAAGTTAGTTTCAGTAGGCCAAGATGGACAAATTAAGATTTGGAATGTGAGAACACAAAAAGTTGTAAAAACAATGGTTGGAGGAACTCAGTGGGTCGAACATGTTTCCTGGTCTCCTAATGGTGATTATATTGCATCATCTGCAGGTAAGATACTAAGGATTTGGAATTCAGAAGGTACTCTAGTCCAAGAGTATAAGGATCATCCAAGTACAATAACTGCATTACAATGGAATACAAATGGTACAGAGATTGCAACTGCGTCTTATGGAAAAATTCTAATTTTCTTAGTTGGTGTAAATGAACCAAAAACAGAATTGAAATTTCCAAGCTCTATCATATCTTTGACTTGGCAAAAGAGTGGAAAATGGATTGTTGGAGGTACTCAAGAAGGTTCAATGTGTGGATGGCAATTGCCTCCAACTGATGACAATTACATTGGTATAGATGGATACGAAACAAAGGTAACTCAGCTATCATGGAGTAAAAACGGAATAAACCTTGCAACATCTGACGGTAACTGGGTTGTGATATGGGACTTTTCAGGAAAGGGACCCAAGGGCACTGAGCCTCAATTACTAAAAGATGATAGAAAAATAACCCAAATGTCGTATCAAAATAATGGTGATTTTTTGGTTTGTGGGGCCAAAGATGGTTCTGTTGTTTTTTGGAAAACTGCAGTTCCAGAAAAACCAAGACTTGTCTTTGAAGTGGATGCAGCAATTAACCAATTACAATGGTCAAAAGATGGATCATTTCTTGTAATATGCAGTGAAGATGGTAAAGTAAGAATTTGGAAAACACCTAGAGGCTAAATAAAATGATTATTGATTTGTATTTGAAGGGAGAACTCGTAATTGTCATCGGAGGTGGTGATGAAGGAATGTTGAAAATAAGATCATTGTTAACACAAGATTGTAAGATTCTACTTTTCAGCGAAGAATCTAACAAAGAAATTGAGAAATATGTAAAGCAAAAAAAGATTACTTTTGAGAAAAAGAAAATATCAAACTTGGATTTTTTGGAAAAATACAAACCAATAATGATAATGGGAACCACTGATGACAAGGAACTTAATCGAAAAATTTACCAAAAGGCCAAAGACATGAATTGTCATGGTTATGCCGTCGATGATCCAATGATAAGTGATTTTTCACATCCCTCACTTATCAACATAGAAAACATAGTACAAATTGCAATATCCACTCAAGGAAAAAGCCCAATAATGGCAAAAAAGTTCAGAATTGAAGCAGAAAAAATTTTTAAAAAAGTTATAAAAAAAGAGGATCTAAATTACATCAGAATTCATGAATATGCTCGAAGCATGGCAAAAACCAAAATTCCTACTCCAAATGAGCGAAGAGAATTCATGTATAGTCTGATGGATGATAAGAATCTCAAACAAAATTTAAAGGCAGGAAAACTTGGCGATGCAAAAACAAGAATCAAAGTACTTTTTGATTTGTGGGTAAAACCCTATGGAGTTTATGCAAACTCAAACTGATGAAAAATAACAAATGCACATCTAGGTTGATTATTGATTATTAACTTGGCAATAATTCATATACGAAATAAAAAATTGAATTCTATGGATAAACACAAACCTTCTGATGAGATGATTAAAGATTTGGATAATTTATTATCAAAATTAAATGCAATGGAAATTGTTGCATCAGATGATTACCAAAAAAATTCAATCAAAGTAATGAGAGCACTAGTAGAAGGACAAATGCATTCAGTTAATGAATTTCAACATATGAAAAAGGCATTAGATTTACTAACTTTACAATTATTCGATGTACAAAACAAAGTTAAGAATTAAGTCTAGTATCACTAATCCCACAACTGCTACAACGGTATAGATTAGATTTTTGAAGTTTTTTTTCTAATTTCATTTCGTGTCCACAGCACGCACAAGGAATCTTATCTGAATCTTTGTCTGATTCATCATTCATCTTTGTCAGATTCCTCTGAATCTTTATCTGATTCCTCTGAATCTTTATCTGATTCCTCTGAAGCCCTTACAACATAATCAGGCTTTGGTTCAGAAATTTCATCATTATTACATGGAGGTTTGTATTGAGCAATAATCTTTTGAATTACATTGCGTCTTTTTGCGTCACTTGATTCAAACATTGGAAAAATTGCAAGGTACAAGGATTGTTCAGAGCCAGATTTCTGTAGCCAACATTTGAATTGTTCATGAGATGTAAAAAATGATTTTTCATCAGTTTTTTGACAATCCCCAACATAGACCATGTCAAATTTATCTTTGTTTCTAGATAAGATCAGATAAACTAATTTTTCCATTGGAGGGCCCCATTCTGATAGTGGTATTGGTCCTAGAAACTCATATTGAAGGATTTGAATGCTCATTGAATGTATTTTGAAGTACTTTCTTTTCTTTTTATCGGAAAAAAGAGTCTAGTGATAAGATCTAAGGGAATAACAGGACTTGAAAAGATTAAATTCAAGCCTTATCGATTTCACGTAAATGAAAAAATCCAAAAATATGAGACAAGTTGGATATTCCATGATATTAGTATCAGCCAGTTTGTTGGCAGTCTTAATAATTGGCGTAGTTATAGGCGAAGACGTATTGTATGCAGATAATATGTCCAGAAACAATACAGCCCATTTCAATGAGTGTAAAGCAAATGATTTCAAAACAGACGGCTGTGAAATATACTGGGACAGAATAAATAACGAAATTTCAGGAATTTACGTTGATCTAGAGAACTAGTTCTGAATCACTATTAAAAACTAGAAATTATTTTTAACATCATTTGCCTTATTTTGATAAAATTTTGCTTTAGCATCATCATTTAATTCATTCAGATAAATATCTGCAAGTTGTTGAAGAGGATAAGAATCCCCAGGTAAAAGAAAAGATAATTTTTCCAAGCATTCAATTTTCTTTTCTGAATTTGATGTTTCAACATAGCATGTATACAATTCAAGTAAAATTTTAGAATTTTTAGGATTTAGTTCAGATTTCTTTGTTAATTCTAGAATTTTTTTTTCCGTCTTTTCAATTAAGGAAATACTTGGAGAAGGATGTTTTAGTTCAATACTTTTTTTAATTTTATCAAGTAACCCCATTATGAAATCAAAATATCTAGAAAGTAATAATGTTTATGAAATAAAAAACATGAAATCAATAGCCATTAGCAAAATCAGATACCATATTCTTATCTTTAGTTAATCTATTCATTGCAAAAAATGCACCACCAACAATTCCTGCTTGATAAAAAGTGTACAAAAATATACCTGAAGAAGTAGGATCTGATTTTGTGAAACTCAAAGCCAGAACTGTAACAAAAACAAAAGTACTAGCAGATGAAACTAATCTATTCAAGAATCCAGAATCCAAGCCAACAATTCTTTTTGTTGCAGCTGCCATCAACATAATACTTGAGATAATAAGAAAAGTTGCACCTCCATTAGCCATTACAAATGTTTGAACCCATGTGATTAAACCATCTTCAAAAATAGACACATCAGGCATTACACTACCACCATTTATTGCAAAATTGACTGAACTGAACATACCACCCATTACAAAAAAGAACAAGAAAATTTTTACAATTGATCTTTTGATAGGACTTCTAATTTCAGCAGGATTTACAGCTCGTTGAGTAATTTTAATTCCATAAAGAAATCCAACAGCCATTGCAGGAATAAACATCAAATTGATTAGAATTGGGGATTCTCGATTTATAGCATCAATTTGAGGATGAAATATCAAAAAGAGCAATAAAGCCAACAAAGCAGATGAACAAAATAATATCAATCCAAGGTATTTGTGCCCACCAGATTCAGATTGGCCGCTCCAATTGTACATTTTATGACATCTTAAGAAAATGATTAAAAATACAGCCCAAAAATGATTTGCTCAATGAATCAATTCTGTTTACCCTTTTTAATGGAAATTAAATGAAATAAACATGGGGAAAGGTTATTCAGTTATTGGAATTGGGAGCATAGTATTCATTTTTGGGTTAATTTTTGATCTACAAGGACAAGCCATAGTTGGTCCTGAATCATCTTTCATGTATGCCAACCCTGATTGGATAACATATGGAATTCAAATAATGGTTTTAGGAATAATAATTATTGGGGTTGGGGCATTATTGAAAATTTTAAAAAAATAAGTCTCTCAGAATCCAGCAAGAATAGGATCACTAGGCTTCATTATTTCCCTTAACAAAATAGTTGCAAATGAACCCCTAGATAATGAAAATTCAACTTTATTTTTCTCAGACACATAATCAGTACAATGAATGGCAGCTTGTCTAAACCCACCCTCACTACTGACTTCTTGCATTTCTTTTATGAAAAAATCTTTTGGCGAAATTTCTTCTTCAATTAAAATTTTAGAAATGGAATGGTCAAATCTAGTTTTTTTGTAATACGAATAACCAACAAACGGTAATGCAAGATATTGTTCAACTCCATCTTTGAATTTTCCAATTATACTTTTAGAATCAAAGCAGACATCACCAGGTTGAGATTGAAATAAATTTTCACCATCTAAAAATGCAGAACTTAGAGATTTATTGAAAATATACGATTCGTATGCTTGAATATAAAAACGTCGTAAAGATAATGGGATTGCACGTATAGCACGAATGGAATCATCATGTTCAATCATTTCTTTTAAAACAATTTTTTCAATATCCATTTGAGATGGAACTTTATCATAATATTTTACATAATTTGCTTTGTCAGAAAGTTTTTCACGAATTTCTGTATTTTCAGCTGAATCATATGAAGAAGTGAACGATAAAATCAAATCAACAGCCATATCAAAATCTCTTTGTAAAATTGCCTTTCCAATTAAATGAGTAACAGGTCTTTTGGAACCAAATCTTTGATATCCATAAAAATTCAAAATCTGATTATGTTCAGCAAATGAAGACAGATCATCAGAGCAGTCAGAAATTTGAATTTTGAAATTATTGCCAATCATATCTTTTTTTGATAAGGGTTTTTTTGTAAATCCAATTTTTCTAAGAGAGTATTTTTCAGTAGAAAAATCGTCAATAGGTTTACCCTTATGAGGAGAACCAACAAATTGTTCAGTTATAGCAGAGGCATCTTTTAGGCCTAGAGACTTTAGACGAACACCAGTTTTTCGAAAAACTCCGGATAAGGCATGATTAGTATCAATTTTTTTCTTTTTTAGTTTGTAAACAGCATAACCACTCTCATCAGTGATAGAATTTATGGCACGTTTAGAAATTAATTCAGAAACTTCAAAGTCTTCAGGATTAATTCTAATTTTGCCACCAATACCAGAAAATTTTGTAGTGTAAACAGAGATTCCTATTTGTGAATCTATTTCAGGTATCACTCTACAATCACTGTAAGATATTTACTAATTGCAATATCTGAAGTTTGTCCACCTAGTAAAATTTTGTATGTTCCAGGTAAAGCATCATCTGAAGCTGAAATTTCAATATTTTGAAAAACAGCATCATCAATAGTTAATTCAACATCAAGAAAATCATGAGTGGTAGACACAATAGCAGAAATGTCAACAAATTGATTTTCATTTTGTGGGGAAACTATGAAATGAGAAGAAATAGAATCACCTGGAGAAAGTTTCAATATATTATTTTTAAGTTGAATTTCAAAAGGCAATGGTACAGAAGTGTCTACAACACCAATTTTGTTTTCAACCCATTCAGTAAACCAAATTTTTTCACCAGATATGGCAAAATCAAAAATTTGTGCAACACCACAATTTTCCATTACTTGCATGCCAGAATCACAGTCAGCCCAGTTAGGATTTTTTGAAGGTACATGATACTCTACAAGAGTTTGTGTTGTTGGATCCATTACAGAGATATTATTTGCTGTTTGTGCATTAAACACAAGTTGTCCTTGATCATTATTTTCAATCCAATAAGGTCTTGAAATAGGTGATTTAACAATGCCTGTTTGATTTCCAAATGTTTCAAAGATAGGATCAGCAGTCACATATTGAATAAATTGTTCAGTTGTAGGATCAAAACTAAAGAATGAAGAAGAAGTTGTATCTGCTATCCAAAGTGTTCCATCATCAGAAAAAGTTACACCGTTTGGAGTAAGTAGTTGCACCGGTAAAGGATAACCATTGATGTAATCAATCAATGGTAAGTATGGTTGACCAGAATTTGTAACATCATCAAGATAATCATTTTGATCGAATTGAACTAAAATCCCTCCTTGTTGAAATAACCAATTTGTATACCAAATGTTGTCATTTCCATCGATTGCAAAATCAGCTGTTACTGAGTCATCTACAGGTGATGGCACACTTAGATAATTTACTTCAGTATCGGTAGGATTCACATTTAGAATAGTTAATTTGTTTCCAGTAAAATCATTAACTATAATTTGAGAGCCATCAATTCGAAGTTTTTGAGGTAATGAATTTCCATCAGATGGATAAGACAATCGCTCATATTCTTCATCAAGTGTAGAAAATTTCCATACGGAATCATAAGTTTCATCAGTAAACCAAACAGAACCATCAGGAGCATAATCTATTCCCCACATCATTGAACGAGCACCATCAGGCCATGTAGGATTTTCATATTCAACAAATGTTTGAGTTACAGGGTTGAATTTTGCAAGGTTTCCAGTATTGGTTTGAGCAAACCAAACATTACCGTCATAATCAGAAGTAATAGCTAATGGATTAGTACATTCAGTAGGAATAACAAATTCTTGAACAAACTTTGTTGATTTTGCAATTTTATCAGAACTACAAAATTGAGTTCTTTGTTCATCAGGATAGTTATCTGCAGGAGTACCAGTAATTGTTACTGCAGGATCATTCATAGCTGCATAATCTACATCAGGATCATAACCTGTTATAGCAACTAAAACTCCAGAAGTCAACATAAGACCACCTAGAAAAATAAATGCTAAAATTCCCTTAGTCTTCTTTTTCACAGATTTTTTTGAATTATACTGTTAATATCTCATTCCCAGAAAATCACAATAATTTCAAGTTACCAGTGATTTTATCAATCAAATTTTCAGGTGCAGGGCCAATTGATATGCATGTGGTGGTTCCTGGTTCCAATTGAGTATGTCCAGCATCAGAAACTTCAGACCAAGGTAAATTCAAATCAATGGCGTGTCGTTTTACTTCTTGTAATTCTTTAATTCCTGAAACCTTTACAACGACTTTTTCTTGTCCACCCCACCATTCAGACCACCATTCTGGGTGAGACTTTCTAACATGTTCTGAACCCATAACACATGCATGACCTACTTGCGCAGCAATCTTACCTTTACCCATACCTAGATCAGTTCTGACTGCAATTACTTGTTTAATTTCACCCATAACATTTTCACAAATAGGCACAATGAAAAACTTTGGAATTAAATAATTGACAAAGAACCAAAATCTGTGTACTATGATGTAATTGTTGCCGGGGGCAGTATTGCAGGATTATTAACAGCCAGAGAAATTTCCTCTAAAGGATTTTCAGTATTAGTAATTGAAGAGGATTATGAAATCGGAACACCAGAACATTGTGGAGGATTAGTAAGTATTGCAGGTCTAGAAGAATTAGGAATTATTCCATTTAGAAAAACTTTTGATCATATGATTGAATCTGCAAAAATTACATCACCAGATGGAAAAAATTTTACAATTAATTCAAAAAATCAAAAAGTTGTAGAAATAAGCAGAAGAGAGTTGGACAAACAAGTTGCATTTCAAGCTCAAAAAAACGGTGCAGTGATAAAAGTTAGAACAAGTTTTCAAGAAATGACTGAAACAGGAATTAGAACAAATGAGGGGAAAATTGATTGCAAAATTTTTGTAGATGCAAGAGGAGTCTCATCATTAATTCAGAAAGACAGAACAGGAATTTTATCATCAGCACAATACGAAATTTATGCAGATTGGATAAAAAAAGGGAAAGTAGAAGTTATCTTTGATCAAGAAAAATACCCAGGATTTTTTGCATGGATAATTCCATCAAATGAAGGAAAAGGCAAAGTAGGAATTGCAGGAAAAGGCATCAATGTAGCAGAAACATTAGATAAATTTCTTAAAGAGAAAGGTGAATTTTCAACAATAAGGAAAATTTTTGCCCCCATCTGGATTAAGGGTCCAATCAAAAAATTTGTTGATGATAGAGTAGTTATCGTAGGAGATGCAGCAGGACAAGCAAAACCAACAACTGCAGGAGGAATTTTTACAAGTGGAATGGGAGGAGTTTATGCAGGACAAGCAATATCTAAATTTTTGAAAACAAATGAAGAAACAGATCTTCTAAATTACCAAAAAAAATGGACCGAGAGATTTGGTAAAGAATTTGATAAACAAATGTTAGCAAGAAAAATTTTAGAAAGAATTGATAATGAAACGATCAATAAATTATTTGAATCAATTACTCCAGAAATTATCAAAGAGATTTCAGAAAAAGATGATTTTGATTTTCATACAAGTTCAATTATCAAATTATTAGGAATCAAAATTTCATTGAAAACAGCTCAAACATTAGTCAGTAGTGAATTGAAAAAAATATTGGGTTAATCCCAACATAATTTCTAAGGAAACTATAAATGATGTTTCCAGAAAAATTCAGCATGTCATCTACTATATCACTACCAACGTGCAGTTGTTGTCATAGAGCAATTATGCCTAATGATAAATGTGTTAAATTCAATTGCCCTGACTGTGATGACGGTGATCTTATTTGGAGATGTGAAAGTTGTAGAGAAGCAGCAAGATCATATACCTGCTCTTCATGTAACTTCACGGGACCTTAAACAAAATGACTGATATTGTATTAATTGCAAAAATTCTTCCAACCGGAATGGAGGTTGATTTAGACAAATTAGCAGAAACTGTAAAAACATCACTAAAAGACGGAATTACTTTAAATCGACATGAAAAAGAACCACTAGCTTTTGGATTAGAATGTCTAAAGGCACAATTTGTATTAGAAGATAAAGAAGGACAAATGGATTCACTAGAGGATACTGTAAGAGCAGTAGAAGGAGTCAGTGAATTCGAAGTACTTAGTATGAGTCGCAATTAACATAACAGTAATTAGCATAACAAGAATTAATTGATTTTATGGTACGCAAAGAAGAGCCTTTGCAAATGAGAATTGGTGAAGCAAAACAAAGAGACGTAGGCAAAAAACGTGCCAGAGTAGGTCCAAAAGCAATGGATTTTCTTAAAGCAGAACCAGGGGACATAATTGAAATCATGGGTTCAAGGACAAGTTGTGCTATTATTTGGCCTGCAGATGAGGATGAAAAATTCCCAGACATAATTAGAGTAGATGGACAAACAAGAAAAAATGTTGGAGGAAGTTTAAACGATATAGTAAAAGTTAGAAAAGTAATTTCAAAAATTGCAAAAACAATTACACTAACTCCACTCAACGATGCAGTAACAATAGATAAAGAATTCATGGATTTTGTAAAAAATAGATTGAAAGGATTGCCAGTAACTCACGGAGATGAAATTTCTGTGATGATATTAGGAAACTCTATGGACTTTAAAATTACAAAAACATCACCTAAAGGAATTATTGATATTGACCGAACAACTGAATTAAATATTTCAACAGAAACATCAATTGACAGAAAAGTCAGAGTCACATATGAAGAAGTTGGTGGATTAAAAGAAAAAACTAAAGCAATGAGAGAAATTGTTGAATTACCATTAAGACATCCAGAATTATTTTCCAGGCTAGGTATTGAACCACATAGTGGAATTTTACTATATGGTCCACCGGGATGTGGAAAAACATTACTTGCAAAAGTTATGGCAAGTGAATCTGAAGCTAACATGTATCCAATTAATGGTCCAGAAATCATGAACAAATACTATGGTGAAACAGAAGCTAAATTAAGAGAAATTTTTAAAGAAGCAAAAGATAATTCGCCAAGCATAATTTTCATCGATGAAATTGATGCAATAGCACCAAAAAGAGAAGAAGTGTATGGAGATGTGGAAAAAAGAGTGGTGGCACAATTACTTGCATTAATGGATGGGTTAAACGACAGAGGAAACGTCATTGTTTTAGGAGCAACCAACAGACCAGATAGTGTAGATCCAGCACTTAGAAGACCAGGAAGATTTGACAGAGAATTTGAGATTAGTGTACCTAATGAAGATGGAAGATATGAAATTTTACAAATTCACACAAGAGGAATGCCAATAAATGAAGAAATTGATTTAAAGCAACTATCAGCAGAATTGCATGGATATACTGGTGCAGACATCAAATCACTATGTAGAGAAGCTGCAATGAAATCAATTCGCAGATATTTACCAGAAATTGATCTTGAAACTGAAAAAATTTCTTCAGAAGTTTTACAATCAATGGAAATTAAATTGGTGGATTTTTACGATGCTATGCAAGAAGTTGTTCCTACAGCAATGAGAGAATTTTATGTTGAAAGACCAAAAGTATGGTGGAATGATGTTGGAGGTTTGGATGACATCAAGAAAAGTTTGACAGATAATATAATTACAGCAGTTAAAGAACCAAGTAAATTTACAAAAATGGGTATCAAACCCCCAAAAGGAGTTTTGGTTTATGGTCCACCAGGATGTGGAAAAACATTACTTGCAAGAGCAGTTGCAACAGAAACAGGTGCAAATATGATTTTAGTTAGAGGTCCAGAAATTCTTTCAAAATGGGTTGGAGAATCAGAAAAAGCAATAAGAGAAATTTTTAGAAAAGCAAAAGCATCATCACCATGTGTAATAATTTTTGACGAATTAGATGCATTAGCAAAATCAAAATCAGGTGAGGGAGGAGCAGGAGAAACTATACTTAGTCAACTATTAACAGAAATTGAAGAAGGTACTTCATCTCGAGTTGCAGTAATTGGAATTACAAACAGACCAGACATTATTGATAATTCATTATTGCGAACAGGGAGATTAGATCTGGTTCTATATGTCACACCTCCTGACGAAAAAAGTAGATTAGAAATCATTAAAATTTTAACAAAAAAAATGCCATTATCAAATGATATTAAATTACAAGAGATTGCAGTAGCAACACAAAATTACACTGGTGCAGATTTAGCAGCACTATGTAGGGAGGCAGCAATTTGTGCAATGAGAAATAAATCATCCAAAATCAACAGTCGTGATTTTGCAGTTAGTCTAAAACAAATCAAACCATCAATTACAAAGGAAGTGGATCAATGGTATAATACGATAAGAGAAAGTATATCTAATGTAGTACCCAAGACAGGAGAGAAAGCATTTTACGGTTAATCATGACAATCCCATTAAGAAATCAAATATTTGAAAAAATTAAAGAATCTAACTCGTTAACAGATGTAGAACTTTACAAGAGTTTAACAAAAGACGGCTTAAATTTACCAGAAGATAAATTTAACAAATTACTTTTAGATTTGGAAATATTAGGATTAATCAAAGTCGCATGGTTTACTAAAGATGAAAGAAGAATAGAGGTTGCAGTAATTGAAAAAGAAGAGGATCCTATAGAAAAACAGAATAAAGAAGTAATGGAAAAAGATTACGAAGCAAGTTTTCCAGGCGTAGATAAATAATTAAAAAATTAGATTAAAGGAAAATGAAATGCTGCATCTAATGCAACTGCTACAAAAATAATTGTCAAATAAGGTGCAGTTACTTTGTATGCTTTCCAAGCAAATTCAGATGTAGGGGTTTTTGTTAATTTGTAATGATATACCAACATCAAACCACCAGATACAGATGCAATGACTGTGTAAACAATTCCCAATCCATCTGGAATCAATACAAGTAACAGAGAGTAAGGAATTAAAATTAAAGTATTACCCAAAATGAATTTAGATGTTTTTTGCATTCCAATCACAACAGGTAACATTGGAACTTCAGCCTGTGCATATTCATCTTTAATTTTCATTGCAAGGCACCAAAAGTGGGAAGGTGTCCAAACAAATACTAAAAAGCCAACTAAGAATCCCAATAAATCCATACTACCAGTTGCAGCTGCCCATCCTGCCCAAGCTGCAGCGCTACCAGCAATTCCACCAATTACAATATTGGAAGTGTTTCTACGTTTTAGCCAAACTGTGTAAATTATAACGTAAGAGAATATTCCTAATGCAATAAAAAATGCAGATATCGCATTAAGTGCAAAGAATCCGTAAATTACAGAAATACAGCTTACAGCTAATCCATATAACAAAACATGTGATGCAGCCATTCTTCCAGAAGGAATAGGTCTAGAACTTGTTCTACTCATTTTAGGATCAATGTCTTTATCATAATAGTGATTTAGAGCACTAGAGCCAGCTGATGCCAATGCTCCTGCAACTATAATATGCAAATAATCCAAATAATCAAGTTGAGATGCTCCTGTAACTAATTTACTTGCAGCATACATGGATGTAACTGCAGTAATAACTAACAGAACTACTATTCTTGGTTTCGATATTTCTATTATTTCATTAATTCCCAATTCACTCTACCCAGTTTCAAAGCCGTTTTATTCCTTGTTGTAGATCCATTATATTTCAAAAGGAATAAGTATCTCACTCTTACCAGCTTATTTTAATGAGTAATTGGGACCTATTAATGCCAGGTATGGGCCTTACAGGCGTAGGATTAGCTGGTCTCATTTTATCATATGCAGGAATTGCACACACATTCATCGATGGAATGCACGCACTAACAGGTCTAACAATGTTTGTAGGACTAATTTTCACAGCAGCAGGTATTCTGGATGGTGGAGTATCAACTAGTAACAGGGCTAAAATTACAACTTTAGTTATTGTTGCTATTTCAATAGGATTTGGACTTTATGCATTAAGTACAATGAATTCTTCAGATTACACATTTTCATTAATTCTTGTCATACTAGCAATTGCACTTCCATCTGCAGGAGTTGCATGGATAGCAATGAAAAAACCAGGAAGTATCAAACCAATTGGTTTAGTATTAGGATTAGCAGTTGCTAGCGGATTAGTTATTTGGATTACAGCTGGTTCAATGAGCGAAAGTGAAGCAGAGTTAGCTGAAGAATTAATTGATGAAGAAGCAATGGAAGATGTTCCAGCCGGACAAATTTTTGCAATTGAAATTCTCAAAGATTCAGCACAAGAAGGAAATCCAGATTATGATCCAGATAGAGCAATTGTAACACAAGGTCATACAGTTGTATGGACAAACGCAGATGTTGCACCACATACAGTTACTAGTGCATCTGATTATGGAGAGACATTTGATTCTAGTTTAATTAGTGAAGGAGAAACATATTCTTTAGATACAACTAACTTAGAAGTTGGCGAATACGAATACTTGTGTATTGTACATCCATGGATGATTGCAACTTTAGTTATTGAAGCTCCAAAAGAGGCAACTAAAATAATTATTCCAGAAGGAGCTGCAATTCCAGAAGATGGAAGAATTTACTATGACCCAGAAGTAATTAACATTTCAGTAGGAACACCAATCGAATGGGTTAATGAAGATGCTGCAATGCATACTGCAACATCTGGAAGTCCAGCAGACGGTGCAGATGGAGTATTTGATTCACAGATATTAAACTTGGGAGATACTTATGAATTCACATTTACTGAAGCTGGTAACTTTGAGTACTATTGTATTTTACATCCATGGATGATTGGAACAGTTAACGTAGAATAGATTTGCAGAAAATTATTTTAAAACAATCAGATAAAAAAATTCTTGTACAACATTCAGAAAACCAAAAACCTAACGAAGCATGTGCAATATTATTTGGAAAAGAAAACAAAATTGAAGAGGTTTTTTTAACAAAAAATATTGATGAATCGCCAATAAATTTTACAATTTCAAATGAACAATTGATAGAGGCATACAAAATTGCCGAAGACAAAAAAATTGAAGTAATAGGAATATTCCACTCACATCCAAATTCAGAGGCATTTCCTTCAAATACAGATAAAAAATTTATGCAAAGTAATCCAGTAGTATGGATAATCTATTCAGGAATCAACAAAAATTTCAAAGCATTTATTCTAGAATCAGACAGTATAGAGATTCCAATTGAAGAAAAATAACAAAATAAAAAATTCAAGGGTGTAGAATCATCTTTGGGATTAAATATCCCTTTTTTTAACAAAAAATATGGAAATTCACGTATACGACACTTATGTCAAAGCAGCAGACGGTCACACAATGCACTTTGATGTAATTACAGGTGAAAAAGATCATCCTAAAGCCATCGAGTATGGTAAAGAATGGTTGAAAGAGATAGGAGAAGGAGAAGCACAAATGACACAAAACGAATGTACATTTTGCCACTCACAATCTTGTCCAGAGCCTGTAGAACAGGCAATTAAGGAAAAAGGTTATTTCATTCAAAAAATGGAAGGCTGTCCTTAAACATTTTTTTCTTTTTTAAAAAAATATTTTTAGAAGAAATTACAACATAATTTATGAATAAAAAATATTCAAAAGGCACAATTGAAGGAGACAAAAAAACAGAGTGGATTTGTGGTTGTTTTCAAACAGCAGATGATTATTTTAAATTTTGTAGCAAGCATAATCAAACTTTACAAAAAGCCATTCAAGCACAAGTTGATGAATTAGATATGACTTTGAGTATTGATTAAAATTTTTAAATTGAAAGAATTGCTACAAATGCAGATACAAATACAATTGCTATTGTATTAAGTAATTTAATCACAGTATTTAGTGCAGGTCCTGCGGTATCTTTGTAAGGATCACCAATAATATCACCAACCACTGCAACTTTATGGACTTCAGAACCTTTCTCACCTTTCATTTCAACCAATTTCTTTGCATTATCCCATGCACCACCAGTATTTGCTAAATGATATGCTAGTAAAATTCCAGTTACAACTGCACCCATTAACAAACCAGCAACTGCAGTAGGACCCAGTAAAATTCCCAAAATTATAGGTGAAATAATTGCAACAATTGCAGGTTTCCATAATTCTCTAATTGAAGCAACAGTTGCAATATCAACACACTTTGCATAATCAGGTTTTGAAGTTCCTGCAAGAATACCAGGATCAGCTTTGAATTGTCTTCTAACTTCATCTACCATTTTACCTGCAGCTCTTGAAACACCATTGATCAATTGTCCAGTTATAATAAATGGAATTAGACCACCAACTAACAATCCAACAATTATTGCAGGATTTGTTAAACTATAATTTAATTCCAAAACTCCTTCAAAAATATGGGCTGCTTCAAATTGAAAAGCTTGAATCATAGCTAATGCAGCCAGGGCAGCACTAGCTATCGCAAATCCCTTTGTGACAGCTTTTGTTGTATTTCCAACGGCATCAATTTCGTCAGTAACTTTTCTATTTTCTTCACCCATTCCAGTCATTTCAACAATTCCTCCTGCATTATCAGCAATTGGACCAAATGCATCAATACTTAGAACTATTCCAGCAAGACTCAACATTGCCATTGCAGTCAAAGAAGTTCCAAAAATTCCATAAAGTACTGGATCTGCACCTTCAGGAGCTGCAGAAGAAGCAATAGAGTATGAGATGATAATTGCAACAACTAATGCAATCATGAATGGTCCAGTTGATTGCATTCCTTTGATTATTCCCATTAATGTTAATGATGCATATCCCCATTTTGCAGAATCTGCAATTTCTTTAACTGGACCTTTTTTGTAACTAGTATAATTATCAGTAATTTTTTGAATTACAGGAACTAGTATTACACCAATTACAGTTGTGCCAAATAAAGCAAGTGCAGTTGAAGATTGTTCAATAAATTGTGTAATGAAAACATAGTTTAATGCAATTGCAATTGCTGCTGAAACATAGAATGAACGATTGAGGGGTTTCATGACATCAGTTACACCTTTTGAACCAACAATTACAACACCAATAATGGATGCAATCATTCCAGAAGAACCAATTAAAATTGGATAAAGGAAAAAGTTTGGTGCACCAATTAATGCAGCAATTAGTAATGCTGCAAGTATTGTTACGATATAAGATTCATAAACATCAGAACCCATTCCAGCTGCATCGCCAACATTATCACCAACATTATCGGCAATAGTAGCAGGATTTCTAGGATCATCTTCAGGAATATTTGCTTCTACTTTACCTACTAAATCAGCACCCATATCAGCAGCCTTTGTAAAAATACCACCACCAATTCTAATGAATAATGCAATTAGACTGGCACCAATTCCCACTCCTGCAATTGTAATTGGATCAGGGTAAATCAAATACAAACCAGTGATTGCCAAAAGTGCCATTGCAGGTACGGCTAATCCAACGGTGGCTCCACCCCTGAATGCCATAGCAAATGTTTTTCCAAGACCTTCACTACTTAGATTTGCAGCTCTTACTGCTGCTTTTACTGTAATTTTTAATGAAATAATTCCTGCAACTGCAGATAATGCTGCACCAACTGCAAATGCTATTCCATTTGACGGTTGTAAAAAGGCTCCAATAATGACTGAAAGTGCAATTGCAACAGGAACAATAATTTTCATTTCACGTCTTAAAAATGCAGAAGCTCCTTCTTTTACAGCATTTGAGATATCCATCATTTCTTTGCTACCAGAAGGTTGTTTGGTAATCCAAGCAACTAAACCACCAGCTACAAGAAAAGACGCAATACCAGCTATGAAAGGTAAAACCTCAGAAATATCCACAGTATATTGATTTATTTCAATCTTAAAAGTATTAATCAAAAAGAAGGGGTTTTACTTCTTTTTTTATAAGGGGAAAATGTTTTTCCTCTCAATCCTTGTCTAACTAATTTATTGAATCTCTTTCCATGTGCAAGATAAGGGAATCGCATATGAATTAATTCATGAACTAGAGTATTTTCAAGAGTTTTTTCATCAGGAATTTTTCTAATATTGAGAAAAACCAAATTATGTTGTAAATAAGAAACCCCGTAATACTTGTAAGCAGATGTACGTCGACCTTCAGTCTTTTCTCTAGGGGCATCAAGTACTTCTTTTGTAGTCAATAAAATTACAGGTTCAGGAATTGAAAATCTTTGAGAATAGATTCCAACTTTTTCTAAAATTTGTAACTTTAGATCATCATCAAGTTTCATAGTTTATCGTAAAGTAATCCATCTTTATCTTGAAATGTCAATTCTTGTAAGACGATTGGTTGATTTTGATTTCGTAAAATTATGAATAAATAGGGTCAGAGGTTATGTGGGGTAATCACGAATCATACAGCCACCGTCTCATCACACCCCATTAGTTCATTAGATCAAGTAATGTTTGTGCTTTATTTCTAATTTCTGTAGTAATTTCAACTAAAACAAGCCCCTCATTTGGCTGACCATACAACACTATTGAGTTATCAGGAGCATGAATACAAACAGGAAGCACTAACAAATCCTCTTCACCAAATACAGTTATTCGCACAGGAGAAGTCATAGAAAATGCTTTTTTGATCATCTCAACACTTTCTACAGTGATTTCAGTTGCAGGATTATCAATTTTTAATTCAGTTGCACTTCCAAGTTTTGGCAAATCACGTTTTTGTCTTTTTTCAAAACCATCAATAATTTGCAAAGAGGGAATTAAACCAAAGTTAATCATTTTTTCAGTAGTTTGATCTCCAACAGTTACGACATAGGAATTTTTTGAAAGATATTTTTGAATATTTTCTTTATTATCTTCTCCAATTGGCAATAATACACCTAAAGGAGTTTTGAATTGGTCTCTAAGAGAATCAGGTAATTTCACAGGAATCTCAATTAAGAAGTGCCGTTATTTGTAGAATCTTCATCAGATGATTCAGATTCACCAGATTCAGATTCCATTTCTTCTTGTAAATTAGATGCAATAATACTACATTGAGCAGCTACATTTTTTGCACTAGCACGAAATGCTTCAGCACTTGGTGAATCAGTATTTGTATTCATAATTGGCTTTCCAGAATCTGAACCAGACATAATTCCATAATTTAATGGAATTTCACCCAAAAATGGAATTTTAAATTGTTCACTAATTTTTTTAGCACCACCGTTTCCAAATATGTAATGTTTGTCATCACATTTTGGACAAATAAAATGACTCATATTTTCAATTACACCTATTATTGGAACATTAAGTTTTTCAAACATTGAAACTGCTTTCACTGCAACATTACTTGCAACATCTTGAGGAGTAGTGATTACAAGAATTCCAGTAATTGGAATTGTTTGTGCAAGAGTTAGCGGAATATCACCAGTTCCAGGCGGAAGATCAACAATTAGATAATCTAGTTCAGACCAGTTAGTATCAACTAAAAATTGTTTTAAAATTCCAGAAATAATAGGACCACGATAAATTGCAGCTTGATTAGATTGATCTGCAAAAAAACCAAAAGATACTACTTTTAATCCATTTACATCTGCAGGTTGAAGTTTGTTATCTTCAACTTCCATTGAACCATCTTTCATTCCCAACATCAAAGGAATACTAGGTCCATAGATATCTGCATCAAGTAATCCAACTTTAGCTCCAGTTTGAGATAATGCAAGAGCTAAGTTTAATGATACAGTAGACTTTCCTACACCACCTTTACCACTGGCAACGCCGATAATATTTTTGACAGTTGCCATTTGGGTATCTGCTTCAAGTGAACGACCTTCCATTACCTTTGCAGTTACATTCAAATCAAAATTCTTCAAGTCAGATAGTTCAGCAATTGCCTTTCTTACATCATCTTCAATTTCTACATTGAAAGGGCATGCAGGAGTAGTTAATTCTAAAGTGAATTTTAGATTACCATCATTAAGCTCTAAATCTTTAATCATTCCCATAGAAACAATATCTTTTTTCAAATCAGGATCAATTACAGTACTTAATTTTTCAAGAACTTGATCTATAGCAACCATTGGATAAAAAAGTCAAAATACGATATTTAAAGTAAGTTGGACATGGAAAAAAATTGTAAATTTTTTCAAAAATCATCAAAATCTTTAGAAATTCAAGCCAAATCACCCAAAGATTCATAAATTGAAATTCAAGAAAAAAAATACATTTGTTTTCTATATCTACCCTAGTTGATGTCGTTAGGATACCTCCAAGCTTATTTGGAACTACGCTCAAAAAAGCAGCAATAAACATTCTCAAAGAAAAATACGAGAGTATGATTAATGCCGAATTAGGTTACATCATCATGATTTTAGATGCTAAAGTCGACGAAATGGGAAAAATGATTGCAGGAGATGGAGGAACATTCCACAAAGTACAATTCGAAGCTTTAACATTTTATCCAAAATTACAAGAAATTGTTCAAGGTGAAATTGTAGACATTACAGACTTTGGTGCATTTGTAAGAATCGGTCCAACAGATGCATTACTACACTTATCACAAGTTATGGATGATTATCTAAAGAGTGATGTCAAGATGGGATTAATTTTAGCAAATCAAAGTGGAAGAACTTTGAAAGTTGGTTCAACATTGCGTGCAAGAATTACAGCTGTGTCATTAGGAAAAGCTGCTGCAATGGGTAAAATTGGTATTACTTGTAGACAACCATTCTTAGGTGCAGATGAGTGGATTGAAGAAGAAATTAAAAAAGCTGGAGGTTCAAGTGAACCTGCAAAAGAAGAAAAAGTAGAGGCTAGTTAAAATGGCACGAGAAATGGCATGCAGAAAATGTAAACGTGTTACAACAGAAAAAGTTTGTCCAACTTGTAAATCATCAGACTTAACACCAGATTGGAATGGAGTTGTACTAGTAGTTAATCCAACAGACTCAAAAATTGCAGATACATTAAACATAACACAAAAAGGCAAATATGCAATTAAAGTAACATAGAAAAATTCTAAATCTTTAAAATCATAATAACATTAATCATAACATTGTCATTTAATCCAAAAAAGCAATTATCACAGTTTCTTGCCGAAGATATCGGCAAAGGAGATATCACAAGTCAATTATTATCAAAAAAGAAAATTGTAGTAAAAATAATTTCAAGAGAAAATGCCATTGTTGCAGGCACAAAATATGCCAAGGAAATTTTTGCCATTAAAGGATGTAAAGCAAAAATCATAACTAAAGATGGAACAAAAATAAAACCTAATCAAGATATAATTGAAATTACAGGAAATGCAGATAAAATTTTGACATGTGAACGAACTGCATTAAATATACTCACAAGAATGAGCGGAATTGCAACACAGACAAATGAACTCGTAAAAAAAATTCCAAAGAAAACAAAATTGTATGCGACTAGAAAAACCGCACCAGGATTAAGATATTTCGATAAAGAAGCTGTTAAGATAGGAGGTGGAGAAAGACACAGATTAAGATTAGACGAAATGGTAATGATTAAAGACAATCACATAGCTGCAGAACAATCACTATTATCATTAATTAACAAAACTAAGAAAAAATATAAGAAATTTGAAGTGGAAGTTGAAAATACAGAGGATGCAGTTCTTGCTGCAGAAAAAGGTGCGACAATTATCATGTTAGACAACTTTTCTCCAAATCAAATTACCAAAACAATCAAAGTTTTAAAAAATAAAAAATTACGAAATAATGTTTTGTTAGAAGCATCAGGAGGAATTAATTCTAAAAATATTTCAAAATACGGCAAGACAGGAGTTGATATTATCTCAATCGGAAGTATAACAAATTCAGTTAAAGGAATTGATTTTAGTTTAGAAATCTAGGAATTTAGTTCGGATAGTAAATTAATCATAGATTTATTTTTAGGATCAATATTTTGAATTTTTTTGCAACAATCAATTGAAATTTCATTTTCTTGCAATTTTTGATGTGCATATGCCTTTAATAATAAAACTTCAACATCAGTATCTCCAGTCTCTAGAGCCCTGTCAAAATAAGATATTGCAGTACGATGTTTATTTTTCAGATAATAGATGCCTCCAATAGTAAATAATGCATCATGATTGTAGGGTACTTTCTCTAAATAATCTAAACCCAATTTCAAGGCTTCAGGGTATTTTTTCTTTTTAACAAGTTTTTTAAATTTCTTAAATTGGTCAATGTTCTTTTTAAATTCAATATCTTCAGGTGTTTTACTAAATAATCCAACCAAAATAATCACATGTTAACTGATTTCAAGCATTCTATCAATGGCCAAACGAGCTTTATCAGCAATTTTTTTTGGAACAGTAATCACATTTCTTTCATTGATCAAGGCATCATACACTTTTTCAAGAGTAATCATTTTCATATATTCACATTCAGCCTTTTCTGAAGCTGGAATGAATGTTTTCTCAGGATTTTCTTTTTTCATCCTATACAGAATTCCAGTTTCAGTTGCAACAACAAAATTCTTTGATTTAGATTTACTAACATGATTTAGCATTCCCTCAGTTGAAAGAATGGAAACTTTGTTATCGTCATAACTTCCATCAGCAACATCATACATCATTGGTGTTGTACAACTACATTCAGGATGAATAACAAATTCTGCATCTTTCATGGATTGTAATTTTTTAGTAACATCTTCAGGTGTGATCCCAGCATGTACATGGCATTCGCCTGCCCAAATATGCATATTTTTTCTACCAGTCATTTTTGCAACATAAGAACCTAGAAACATATCAGGTAAGAATAAAATTTCCTTATCTTCAGGAATTGCTTTTACAACATTTACAGCATTGGATGAAGTACAACAATAATCAAGTTCAGATTTTATTTCAGCAGTAGTGTTAACATAACCAACAGAAATTGCATTTGGATGTTGTTTTTTCCAATTTCTTAATTCTTCAACTGTTATTGAGTCAGATAATGAACAACCAGCTTCCAATGAAGGTAAAAGTACTCTTTTTTCAGGACTTATTATTGAAGCAGTTTCTGCCATAAAATGAACACCGCAAAACAGTATTGTTTTTTGAGGAACAGTTGCAGCCAATCGAGATAATCCAAGAGAATCACCAGTAAAATCTGCCACATCCTGTACATCAGGAATTTCATAATTATGAGCCAAAATGACAACGTCTTTTTCCTTTTTCAATCTCATAATTTCATTTTTTAAAAATGAAGTATCTTGAACTTGCATGATTTACAAAAAATTGAATATGTGTAAATTTAAAGAATAGGAAGTAGTCTATAATCTTCTATAGAATCTCTAAAAGCGGCAAGTTTTGCCATTTATGTACCGATTTGAATATCATCTGAACAATATTGTCTCAAAGTTTCAATAGCAGATAAAATAGCTAATCTACTAGTTTTTGGATTTTGTGGGTCTGGAGTATTTTCAATAGTAAAGGTCATTTTACCAGATTTACCTACTGCCTCAATATGATGAGTATTCTTATCAGCATTAGGATCAGCAATAATTTTCACAGATGTCTTATCACTACCAATTCCAGATAAGGACACAAGTGCAGCTACATTGACATTTGCGGGAAATAGTGAAACAGCATCACGTGCAGTTCCTTCAAAAATAACAGTTGAAGAACTAATTGAATCTAAATTAATTTCAGAAGTTTCAAAAAATTTTGCTCCCTTTAATGAACGAGGATGTTTTGTTGTAGTAATAGATACAGAATCTAATTCATCTTTGATTGATTTTAAACCATCTAATCCTGCAATTGCGCCAGATGGAAGATAAATTGTTTTTTTGAAATGATCACATGCGTCGTACAAAATATCATAAATAGATTCATCTAGTAATGCACCCACACTCATAATCATAAAATCACGTTTATTTTGTAAAATGCTTAGTCCATCATCTCTTACTGCATTTTGTGAAGCTGCTTCAACTACAATATTTACAGAATGTGAAGATAACAAATGAGAGTTTTCTACAATCACGGGTTTGTTATTTAATTTTGAAACAAGTGCAGAGGATGCATCTTTTGAATCATCATAAACATGTGTTAAAATTCCAGGAATTTTACCTGAATCAATTGCAAGTGCAATCTGTGTACCCATTACACCACAACCCAATAATCCAATTTTTTTCAAGTGATCAGCATAGAAAAGTTCTCTTAATTAATGATAGTTTAAAATAAAAAATAGAATTACTGTGGTAGTGGTAATTAATAAAAAAATAATTCTAGGAATAACATTTTTTTTGATATTTTCATTTATTTTGCCCATAAATGCAGAAACAGAATCTCCAATAAAGCAAATGAAAGATGGGATTTCCCCAGAAAACATACTCTGTAGGGAGGGATTAGAGTTAGTTATTCGGATAAATGGAATGCCAGCATGCGTAAAACCAGAAACTGCAGATAGAATGCAAGAAAGAGGAATTTTACTAGATACAAAGATAATAAAATCAGACTTTGAAATTACAACAGTTCCAGCATCAAGCATGTCCATAGTGAATTTCTATATTACAGATCATGATTTGAATTTGTCACACCGAGGGATAGAAGTAATATCTACTGAAGGACTTTTTGAGTTTACAATAAATGGAATTTCAATCCAAGGGCCTGAAAGAATGATTGAAACAGGATACGATACAGGTAAATTTTATCTAAAATTAGAATTACCTGAAACAATTAATGGGAAACAACTAAGTCAAGATGACATTGTTGTGATAAAATATTTAGATAAATCCAATCAATCTGGAGAACAAAGCATTCAACTAAAGTCAATTCCATTAACAAAAACATTTGCTGAAATTGAGACTTTCGGAGGAGGTTCAAGAATTGGGCATGAGTTTATTCTTAGACTGTATGAACCAGATGCAAATAGAGATTCTAGAGATGAAGATAAAATTTCAATTAGTCAATTAGAATTTAGAAGTGAAGGAGGAATTAAAACTACTCTTGCAAATCCAAAATTTGATGCCAACTCAAATTATTTGATTGAAACAGGACACAATACAAACATCTTTGAAGTACAAATCAAAATCCCACGTCAAATTGATGGAAAAACTATCCATATTGGAGATTGGTATGAAATAAAATACATTGATAGAACCACTCCATCAAATTCAGATGAAAAAGTGATTTTCAAAGGCATGATTGGATAAAGTTGTTTAATGGATCATCTTAGTCAAATATCGACATAACCTAAAGATTTTATTCAAACATACCAAGTATTGTTGTGCTCAATACAGTTTACAAAGATGCCATTATCAATAGAGAGAAAATGTTATCAATTCTAAAAGGTCCTAAATTTGAACAAATTTTACATAAAGCACAATCAAATTGGAATGATTTCACGCCTACCAAAGAAGAAGTAATCACAGCAGGTATTGACAGTAGTTTCAACAATACTAAATTTCAAGGAATTGAATTATGGGCAACTACAGCAGTTTCAATAAAATCTGACGGAGACATCCTTGTTGATCTTCATGATTCAGGATTAGGTTCAGATACAGATCTTTCAAGAATTGCAAGTAAAATGGAGATTGATGCATGTGAAAAAACAGTTGACGAAGTAGATTTAGTTTTAATGGATGGTTCACTACATTCACAATTTATGACAAGACAATCAGCACTAGATGCACAAGTTGTTAGAACAATGAATAAAAAAAGAAATGTTATTTTTATTGCAAAAACATCAAACACAAAAAAACAATTTGAGAATTTAGGATCACTTGCAGGAGATATTTTTTATTATAATCATGTAACAAACGGTCCAGGTTTTAGTGAAATATTTGTAGAAAAAAATTATGGACCAGATAAAATAATTTCATCGACATTTGTAAGATTAAGTGATTCAACTCCAATTATTAAATTAGAATTTTTAGGAGGAAAACACGATAATGATGAAGTGAAGTCAATAATGAATAAACTGTTTAAGACTAGTGTAGGTGGATATCCATATGCACTAAAGCTTGCACATAATAACTGTAAAATATCAGACAAAGAGCTTGGTAAAATGGTTAGTTTGTTAGGATTAAGTAATGAAATTGGTTCAAGAGAGGTATTAGGATGAGTTTAGGTTTTGTCGTTGGAGAATCAAAACCAACATCAGTAACAGCAATTACATCACGATCATTATCAGTTGGAGAATATATTAAAATCAGTATTGATGAAGGGGAAATTTTAGGGTTAGTTGAAAGATCATCAGTATCAAGTGCAGCATTTACGGATGTCAGAAATTTTCATGAAGCAGAAGAAAGTACAGAAATTGCAGACATCAATAAGAGAGACAAAACATTCACAGCACATATAGGAATTTTAGGATTTTTAGAAAATTTACGTAGAGGTCAGTCAATAATTCCTGCAATTCCACCAATTCCAGGCACAGAAATTACACAACCAACCAATCAAGATCTAGAAGAAATTTTTAGTCCAAAAAAAGATGGCTGGTTAAAAATTGGGAATTTGTTGCGAAATAAAAAAATTGAAGCTAAAATAAATTTAGATAGAATCGTATCTAGACACTTAGGAATTCTAGCTATGACGGGAATGGGTAAAAGTAATTTAGTTTCTTTAATTACTAAAAAAATTTCAGAAGTAAAAGGCACAGTAATAATTTTTGATTACCATAACGATTACACAACACTAAATATTCCAAACGTAAATGTAATTGATGCAAAAATTAATCCAAGATTACTTGAAGCAGATCAGTTTTCAGAAGTTTTAGAAATTAGAGAAAATGCAGATGTACAACAACGAGTTTTAAGGATGTCATTTACTCAAGAAGTAAAAGAAGCAGGAGAGTTTTGGAAAAAATTAGAATATGAAGTAGATTTACTTGTAAATTCAGAAGACAAAAAATTAAAAGAAATCAGAACATCAGCATACAGAGTGCAAGACATCATAGAAGATGCACAAAGAAGATTTGATGATATTTTGGATCCAGAAATTGGAAATCCAATGGACTACATTAAAGAAGGATGTACAAACATCATTAACATTTCAGAATTATCAGAAAAACAAGCAAATGTAGCAATGGGATTTTATTTGCAACAATTGTTAAAAGATAGAAAAAATGCAACTATAGCAAAACATGGAAAATCAAAGAAACAAAAAGATTACAAATTCTTTGAACCAGTTTTCATAATCCTTGAAGAAGCACATGTATTCATTCCAAAAGATCATGATACTGCAGCAAAGTATTGGGCTGCAAAAATTGCAAGAGAAGGAAGGAAATTTGGAGTAGGTTTAGCAATAGTATCTCAGAGACCACGCAGTGTAGATTTAAACATCCTCAGCCAGATGGGCTCATTTGCAATTATGAAAATCATTCAAGAAGATGACCAGAGACAGATAGCCTCAGCCACAGAGTCAACCAGTCGTGAATTGATATCACAATTGACATCATTAAACGTAGGAGATGCAGTTCTTGTGGGTCAATGGACGAATTTACCATCAATGGTTCATGTTGAAGAAGTCAAAGAAAAGAAAATGGGAGCAGATCAAAGTGCAACTAAAGCTTGGATAAAGGCAGATAAAATGAAAAATGTCGGAGTAGAATCTACACAAGGATTAGTTCAAAAAGATTTGTTATTAGACTAATGTTATTTTCACATATTTCAGATACACATTTGGGATTAGTTCAGTATGGTTCCAATGAAAGAGAGCAAGATGTGTATGATGTTTTTAATCAAGCAATTGACAAATCAATTGAAGATAATGTAGATTTTGTAATTTTTGCAGGGGATATTTTTCATGTACCCAATCCAAATGGAACTGCGATAGTACAAATGGGAAATGCATTAAAAAGATTAAAAGAAAACAACATAGACTCATTTTTTATTTTAGGTGAACATGATATCAGTAGAATTAGAACAACACCTATTCCATACATCTATCACAATTTAGGATTTTCAAAATACATAGGTAATGGGAACCCAATAGAATACAAAGGAATAATGTTAGCAGGATTAGACAAAATTAGAAAAACAGAAATGTCTCAATATGAAGAAGTATTTTCAAATCTAGATAAAAGTGTAGAAAAATTTCCTGGACATAAAATATTGGTACTACATCAAGGAATTACAGAATTCAACAAATTTGCAGGAGAATTACAGTCAACAGATTTACCAAAAAATTTTACATATTATGCAATGGGGCATTTACATGATAAAGATATCAAACAATTCAATCATCTAAAAGGTCCAATTGCATATCCAGGTTCAATTGAATTAACAACTAGTGAAGGAATTAAGGATGTCAAAAAAGGGTTTTTTGAGGTAGATATTTCAGGAGATGAAGCAGTACCAAAATGGATTGAATTAGACACAAGACCTCAATTTTCATTTGATACAGAATACAAAGAATTACCAAAAACAATTGATCAAATCATAGAAAAAATCAGTAATCTTACAAAAAAACCAATTATTGAAGTAAAAATACAAGGCGAAGAGATAGAAACAGACCAAATTCAGGCGCAAATTGCCAGATTAAATGCATTATCACTAAGATGTTTTTGGAAAATTACTACAAAGCAAATATCAGATTCATCAGTATTTCTAGATAGACCAAGTGCAATTGAAGATGAAATGTTTAGACTTTCAGCAAAAACATTAGATTCAGAAAAAGATGCAGATTTTGCGATTAAAGAACTCCTACCAACACTGACAACAGATGGAATGAATGAAGCGTTAGAGATAATTTTGCACGATTATGAAAAATTCAAAAAAGAGGAAAAACAATGATTACTTCAATTGAATTAGGAGATTTTCTAGCACATTCAGAAACAAAATTAGAGTTTGAAAAAGGAGTAACAATTTTTGTAGGAGAAAACGGTGCAGGGAAATCAAGCATCATAGATGGAATTACGTTTTCATTATTTGGACAACATACTAGAAAATCAAATAAAGGATTGATTAAAAGAGGTTCAAACCAGGGTTATTCAAAAATAGAATTTTCAATAAATGGTAAACAGTATGAAACAGTAAGAAAAATTGATAGTAAGGGGGGCTTAGTTGCAACATTTTCTGAAATAACTAAGGAGGGCAGAGTAGAAATCGCAGCAGGAGAGAGAAAACAATTTGGAGAATCAATGACAGAACAAGTAGAAAAAACAATAGGTATGGATTTTGAGAAATTAAAAATAGCATCAATTGTTCAACAAGGTGAATTAAATTCAATAATTAATGCAAAACCAAAAGAATTCAAAGAATTACTCAACGCCATAATTGGAATAGACAAGTTAGATGTGGCATCTGAATCCATGAAAAAAGTAACAAAGGAATTTCGTGAAAAAATTAAAACAGATTTAGGATATGATGATACACATATTGAGATTTTAGAACGAGATCTTGAAAGATCACATCTGGAGATAAAAGAAGCAGAACCTGAAAAAAAACAACTAGAATTAAAGCAAAAACAGATTCACGAAGAATTAAAAAAATTACAAAAAGAATTAGAAATTGAAACACCAAAAGTTGACAAAATCAAGCAATTAGAATTACGAAAAGATGAGCTATTAAGATATGTTAAAGAAACAATGAAAGAGATTCAGCAAAAAATTAGTGAAAATGAGCGTAAAATACGTGATTGTGAAGGGTGTTTTGAGGAAATTAAACTAAAAGTTGATTTTGAGTCAAAAATCCAGAAAGTTGAAGAAGCAGTAGAGGACACATTAAAAAAAATTCAAGAAATGACAAGTCAAATTGCATCTTTAAAAGAAAAACAAATTCTTGCATCAAAATTACAATTAAAAGATAACAAATGTCCAGTGTGTGATTCAATTGTAGAAAAATTAAATCCATTTTTTCAAGAAGAACATATCAAAGAAGAGATAATCAAATTACAAGAAAATATCAAACTAAAAGAAAAAGAACGAGATATGTATACTCAAAAGAAGAAAGAATTTTTGGAAAAAGTACAAAAAACAAGAGATGCAGAAGCAACTCTTAGAGCACATTCAATAAACACAAAAGAAGAATTAATGGAAATTCAAAAAGAGACTCAAATTCAAAAAGCAAAATTACCAATGATGAACAATAATGATTTAAAAGAAATATCACAAATTGATGATCATTCGAAAGTAATTTTTGAAAATATTTTAAAATTAGAAGTGGATACAAAAGGATTCAGTGAAAAAGAATTTTTAAATCTTAAAAATACAATATCAGAAAAACAAACCAGTTTATCTCAAATGGATCAACAAGTAGGAGGAATTTTAGAGAAGATAGATAAAGCTAAAAGACAAATAGAAACAATTGAAAAAGTGATTTTAGAACTTAAAATAGTAAAAAAATATGTTTCAAAATTAGATAAAGTTCAAACAAATATTTTCAGCAGAGATGGTTCTGTTGCAACAAGCTTAAGATCATGGGCATTAAATTCAATTTCAGTTAAAGCTTCAGAATATCTATCATTTCTAAATACAAAAATTCAAAGAATTGCATTATCAGAAAAAGCTAGAGACGTATCAATTGCCTGTTATTCAAAAACAGAGGTTTTAGAATTGGAATCACTTAGTGGAGGAGAAAAAGTAAGCGTCGCATTAGCATTACGATTGGGAATGGCAAGTTTACTAGGCTCATCAAACCTAAATCTAATGATACTTGATGAACCAACCACACATCTTGATGCTGAGAGGAAGAAATCATTGGTTAGAGTATTATCTCAATTAACAGAAATTTCAAACTCACAAACACCAATGCAATTTTTAATCATCACTCACGATGCAGAAATTTTTGAAGATTCAAACGTTGAACAAATTTACAAATTTGAATCAAAAGAAGAGGGAAGTAAAGTTATTGCACTTTAAGAGATAATTCGACTTGATTTAACATGAATTTTAGAAATATAGATAATGATTCCCCCTCATGTTTTGAATTCCATTCCTTTACTAGTTGATCATAAAACTTCCATTCAGATTCATCTTTTTGTAAATGAGGTACCATCATTTCTTTAAAGCCAGTAAGATCCCAATCAGTAGGGCACATGATATCACTCATTTGAGATAATTTACCATTTTTCATTTCAAATGGATATGATTTGCACACACCTGGTTTGAAATCATTAACTGTACATCTAAAAACTTCATCAGTTTCTTCAAGAAATTTACATGCATTATTTTTTTGTTTTAAAGCAAGATCTACTAAACCTTCTTCAACTTTTATTCCCAATGAATAATCTTTTGCACCAATCAATTCTAAAAAAGTTTCAGGTTTACAATTCAAACCATTGGAAAGTCGATAAACATCATGAGCATTAACAAAAATAGTATATTCCTTACAACAATCAGTATGACAATCAACACAAGGAAACTTTGGAAGTTTTTGGATATCAGATGACATGAATTATAAAATTAATTTTAAGTATTAAATGTGTAAAAAATTACTCTACAATAATAGTTCCTTGCATCCAAGTATGAAGTAAACAATAGTATGGTACTTCACCAGAAGTTTCTGGAGTCCATTCAAAAGTATCATTTGCACTCATTATACCAGTATCAAATGTTCCACTTGGAGAAGGAGTAAATCCATCGACAGTACCGGCAGTAAATGAATGCATGGCTGCAGTTGAATCAGAATTAATCATAGTTACTACATCACCTACACTTACTGTAACAATACTAGGAGTATAGCAGTCTAATGATGCTTGACAGTCCATACTCATACCAGAATTATCTGCAGTTTTAATTTCAGTACTAGTTGCAGTTTGTGCGGAAACTGCAGGAGTTAAACTAAAAGCAGTTTCAATACCTTTAGGACCATAAATGTCATCACCGTGTCCCAGACCTTGAACAATTACTTTAATTTCAATTATAGAATCATCTAATGTACTACTTTCATGTACAGGGTACTTTCCAGGGTGACGATGTGCTGCAGAATCTGAAAGAATTGTATTTGAATTTTGATTTGCAAAGACATCATAATTTACATGATCAACAATCTTTCCATCATCATCCATAAATTCAACTTCAAATACTAGGGAATCACCAACATTACTTGTACTAGTTAACAAACTAGGATTAACTGAAAGTTTGGTTAAGTCTTCTTCAATTTGAGCAATATTATTTTCAGGAATTGCAAGTTCACGAGATGCAGGTGTTTCATTTGGATCAGTAACAATTAGAGACAAAGATATTGCGATTAAAACTCCAACAACTGCAATTACACCATATGTAAGATTCATCTCATCCACCTGTTAATTTAGCAAATTTTTCATTCTTACTTAAAGTTTCCATAAATTCAATATTTGATAAAGCAACTACAGCAGATTCCACTACGGGTTTGTCTGGATCGTTTAATGCTTTTTGTAAAGTCTCTTTTGCCTCCTTGTTTCCCACAACACCCAAAGCGATAGCTGCTTCGTGACGTACAAACATGCTTGGATCATTTAGAGTTGAATCAATCAGTGGAGGAATAGCAGCAGAATAAGACATCTGACCTAATGAAAAAGCAGCCTCATGACGAACTAGTTCATTATCATCATTTTTCAAAACTTTGGCAATATGTGGAATTTTATCTTCTCCACCAAAATCTACTAAAATGCAAGTAGCCCGTGTTCGTACAACATAATCAGGATGATTCAGTAAAGATACAAAATATTCAATATCACTATTTTCATATTTTGATTCCATTTCTGCAAAAAGGGCCAATCGTTCATCAGTTACTGCCTGCAATTTAAGTTAAAAATTTCTGAGTTCTATATTAGCCTACTTGAAAATAAATTCAAAAAAAATAGAGGTATGTATTTATCCGAAAAAATCAGACCTGATGATATGGCAGTCAAAATAGGTGAAAAAGCACCTAACTTTGGAGTTTCAGATTGGGTACAAGGAGCTCCAACAAATTTTGATCAGGAAAAAGATCACATTGTATTACTAGAAGTATTTCAAGTAAATTGTCCGGGATGTTTTATGCATGCAATTCCAGAAGCAATCAGCATTTATGAAAAGTATAAAGATGAAGGAGTAAGGGTTTTGGGTCTTGCAACTGCATTTGAAGATTTTGATAAAAATACTTTAGATAACTTGAAGATGTTAGCAGAAACTGGAGAAGTAGTTGGTGAAACAAAAAGTGCATTATCACAATATGGACAATTACAAGAAGGAGACAAATTATCATTTAAGATTCCATTTCCATTAGGAATGGACAAGTTAACAAAAAGTTCTGGAGAAATTAGTCAAGAAAAAATATTAGAGTTTATCTATCCACAAATTCCAAACTTTGATTCACAACCAGAAGACTATAGAAATCAAATTATACAAAGAGTAAAAGATCATATGAAAACTAAAGAATATTCTGCTGAAACATTTGAAAATTTTTCACTTCAAGGTACACCATCAGTAATTTTAGTAGACAGAAAAGGAATTCTAAGAGATGTTTCATTTGGTCAAACAGGACACATTGATGGAATGATTCAACAACTACTTAGTGAAGATTAAATTAATTTTTATTTTTTAAGAAACTTTACTCCAACAAATACAACTATTACAACTATAATTCCACCCACCATGAGCCATATCAAATAATCATTTGAAGGAGTTGTGTCAAATTCTCCCTCAGGAGGCAAAAAGTTCCCATCAATTTTTTCTGAAGAATTATTTTGGTTTGGGGTAATTTCATCTAAACCAATTAAATATTCAGTTCCACTAATTGAGAGAACATTGGAGCCAGAACCAGTAAACTCCAAAGTAATGAAATGAATTCTTTCACTGGATTGAATTTTTGGAAAAAATTCCTGTTCATTTAGATAAAAAGTAAAATCGCCGTTTAACAAAGTTGAAGGAATAACAAGTTCGCCCAAATTATTTTCTAATCCACTATCAAGATAAAGAGTAAGTTGTTTACTATTTTTATCAAATTTATAATCAACTAAATCAAAATTTGAAGTTAGTACAACTTCAAAATCATAACCTGAAGTTTGAATATCAATTCGATTAATCAATCCAGTTGCATCAGATAATAATTGTCCATACACAGGGGTGATTGTAAAAATTAAAACTATTGAAAGTATGATTAATATTTTCAATCTATGCGGATTGAGGAACTCTTTGGTTTAATTCCTTATCTTGTGCAATTCTTGGATGTGATGGATCAGCAAGAATAACTTCAAACCAATAATGCTTTCCATCTTTATAGATAAAGTATGAACCTAAAAGTTTCATGTTAGGATAACGTTCTAGAACTCTTCTTTCTGCAACGGTTTTCATGTTATCATCAGCTTTGATTCGAGTTACACCAAGATGTTTTGGTCTTCTACCACCTGTTGGTCTTTGTTTTCTCATACCACCAGTACCGACTCTCATTCTAACAACAACAATACCTTGTTTTGCTTTGTAGCCTAATCTTCTTGCTCGTTCTAAACGACTTGGTTTATCAATACGAGTGATTGCGTTTTGTTTACGCCATCCAATTACACGAGAACGAAGTTCAGGTGCATTTTCTTTCCAGAGTCGGATCCATGTTTTATCTTGATGACTAGGCATACTAGAAATGATAAAAATCCCCTATAATAACTGATTTCAGAAAATTATGAAAAATTTCAATTTTCAAGAGGTTTTGGAACATCAAAAATTACCAATCTATCCTAAGCAATGCTAGTTAATCAAAATGTCTTTGAGTGATGAATTTCATCAACTCAAAGATATGCTTCCGCAGAAAACGCTATGATAATAGTTACTCAAAGTTGTTAAAAAAGATTACCAAGCATAAATTTCAGATATTTATTGGACAAAAGAATTTCTCAACCTATGATCTCTAAAAAAATCATATTTTTTGTTTTATTAATTGGAAGTACAGGTAGCATTTCAACAATAGCATTTGCAGAACCACAGATGTATGCAACTATTGAAAAAACAACTTACACATATTGTGAAAGACTAGTGTATACCATTGAAGTTTCTGAAGTTACAGGTGATCTTGCAATTATACATATCAGAGATGGGGCAGGAGGACAAAGCAGTGCAATTCCAATTCCAATAGAAAAATTATCAAATCCAATTCCATCGCCACATCCATTTGAAAAAGATATTTTTCCATTAGGAAAATATTTCATAGATATAGAATATTCAGGAGCAACAACAACTTTAGAATTTGATTTAATTGATTCAGATAACATCTGTATTTCTGAAGCAATGCAACCAGTTGTAATTAGATGGATTAATGGGGAATTTACAGATGGAATGTTAATTAGTGGATTCCAAAACATTGTAGATAAAAAATTGATAGACATACCATTTGAATTCAATGAGAATAATATTGATTCATTATATGTTCCAGAATGGGTCAAAAGTATAGCTAAAGGATGGATAATGGGAATAATTTCAGATCAAATGTTTACTAAAAATTTACAATATTTGATTGATGAAAAAATAATTTCATTCCCAGATGAAAGAGTGAGTGAAATATGAACAAGTATTCAGCAATCACTATTATTGCAATTTTAATTATTATTGCACCATTTGCATATTCTGGACTTAACATAATAGGAGCAGAACAATTACAATACAAATGGAATGATTCAGAAGAATTTTCTTTTTTTACAATGATGAATAATGGAAATATAGAATTATGCAATCCAATGCCATTTTCTATAAGTTTTGAGGAATTACAAATTGGTTCATTTTATAATGCAAAAAATATAGGAACTTATGAAATAATGGCAACAACAATTGAACCACAATCATCAGTAATAACGAATGGAGATTTTTTTACTGAAGAATATCAATCAACTCAGCGTTTGTTTTTGACATTAGATTATGAATTTGATGGAGGAGAAATTAGAGTGGATCCTAACAAATTCATAGTTATTGTAAGTATTCACACACCAATTGCAGGAATCATTCCATATTCTCATGATTTACAAATTTCAGGATTTGAATTAGACCAAATTATGAAAAACCAAGAATTATCTTGTAACTAATTTTTCTTTTTATGGGCTTTAGCAATTAGTGCTAAAATTATTCCAACAACCCCAGCAATTCCAAAAGCCAATGAAAAACTAATTATCATTTCTTTATTGGATGAAGTACTGGTGGTAGTTTGAGTACTGGTGGTAGTTTGAGTACTGGTGGTAGTTTGAGTACTGGTGGTAGTTTGAGTAGAATCTAATACACATACATTATTCTCCAACATAGTTCCAGGACCACAGCGTTGATCCAACACACATGCATTATTTTCCAGAATAGTTCCAGGACCACATTCATTTGAAGGAATGGTTTCAATTACAGGTGTTTCAATTACAGGTGTTTCAATTACAGGTGTTTCAATTACAGGTGTTTCAATTACAGGTGTTTCAATTACAGGTATAATTTCTGTTGAAAATCCAAATTTAGAACCAATAATTTCTAATTCTTCAGTTCCCAAAGAAACATCAATGCTTAATGTTCTACTGTCAGGAGTAGTTTCAATTTCTCTGAAAATTGTTTCATCCCCATCAGATAAAATAAAGAATTGATCATCAACACCATCATAAATAGAATCAAAGAAGGTTCGATCAAAGGTAACATTCAATTTTCCAGTTGAGTCATTTACATCAACATAAAAAATAAGAGACATTGAGTCAGTATCAGATTCTAATTCATAAACAGTCAAACCAGTTGAAGAATAGTTTACATCAAAAGGCATTCCATCAACAGTTACTGAAAGAGTTTCAATAATAGGTTCTGATTTAGAGGCAGATGTTTGTTCAGGAGTTGTCTCATCCACAGCAAATCCAGAGTTGACATTATTTGAAGAGTCAGAATTAGGGAAACTATAGATTACAAATTCAATCCAAGGATAGTCAGGATCAATTATTCTATAAGTTCCAAGATCAACTAATGTAAATGAAATGGATTCACCAGGTGGAATAATATCAGTTATTATTCTATCATCCTTGTTAAAATCACATAAATTATCATCAGTTTGAGTATCATACTTTTGGGTATCATTTGGATCAAACTCACAAATTAGAAAAGTATCATAATTTATGGTTGATTGACGATTAGAATTATCACTGCCACTAACAAACGTATGTGAAACAACATCATTGTTAATTACAGTAATTGTTGTTCCAGGTGAAGAAGAGAATAAAGTATTATCAAGGTATTGTGGATTGTCTTCAAGATAGCCATTTTCAAGAATTTGAATAATTGGATCATCAGATGTTTGTGCATAAACTAACACTGTAGAAATCATTGTAAAGAGAATCAAACCTAAAGAAATTTTCATCAAAGTACTAACATTAGGAAAATGTAAAATTTCAGACTTTGAACCGTCAATATTTTGTTTTTCTAACACAAATTTTTAACTCAAAAAAGGTGTTAAAATCAAAGAGCCGATTATTAATCACGTAAAAGTCAATTTTTTTGAATATTTTTTGATGTTAGGCACAAACTATTGGAATAAATTCTAAATTACGCCTCTAAGAATTTGAATAATTTTTTCACCAATGACATTTGCAGCCAATGATTGAGCCTCTTTTGTTTGAGCCCCAATATGTGGAGTTAAAATTACATTATCAAGTTCTGCCAATTTGTTACCAGTTGCAGGTTCTTGCTCAAATACATCCAAAGCTGCCCCACCCAAGGTACCATTTTTGATTGCTTCATACAAAGCATCCTCATCAACAACACCCCCTCTAGAAGTATTGATAATTTTTGCAGTATTTTTCATAGTAGACATTTTTTCTGCATCCAAAAGATGGTGAGTTGAATCAAGTAATGGCACATGAATTGAAACATAATCACAACTTTGTAACAAAGTATTCAAATCAGCTTTCATCAGTCCAACTTCTTTTGCAAATTCTTCATCAATTGGCATAACATCATATCCAATAATATTCATGTTAAGTGCACGTGCTAATCTACCCAATCTTTTTCCAATATTTCCAAGTCCAATAATACCCAAGTATTTTCCACGGAGTTCTGTTCCCTTTAGTTCTTTTTTAAGCCATTTGCCATCACGTATTGCCCTATCACCTCTAGCAGTTTGTCTTGCCAAAGATAACATTAAACCTAAAACTAATTCAGCTACTGCATTCATTGCACCTTCTACAGCATTAATTACGCGAATGTTTTTTGCTTTTGCAGCTTCTTGATCAACATTATCTAATCCAACACCAACGCGTGCAATTATTTTACAATTATCAGCTTTGTCAATCATCTCTTTGGTAATAGTAGTTCTACTTCTTACAATGATAATATTGAAACTAGAAATTTTCTCTAAAATTTGTTCAGGAGTTATTTCAGGTTCATAAGAAATCTTTAGACCATTGTCTGTTAAAATTTTTGTTAGTACAGGATCTACTTCATCGCAAATAAGAACAGAATCTTCAAAACTCAATAAAGTCCAAAATGAAATGCGGCATATAATTCATTAAAAAATTAAAAAAATGAAAAATATGTATTGTTTATTGACCAGTGAGAATTCCAGCTACTACAGGAATTACTTCCCAGAGTGGAATTGCACCGTTTTCTTGTAACTCAGAAGCGACTTCATCAGTCATTAAACCATGAATGTTGATTGCAGGATGAGCAATACTGTTCATTCCTACTGGAGGAACTGCACTGCTTGGGTTACCTAATGCATAAGCATAAGATGGCACTGGGGCTTCAAGGATGCCTGCATCGACTAGAACTGGGTTCAAGCCAAATGGATCACCTGCAACAAAGATTGTTGCTGCACCAGTGTAAATTGCTGCATAATCGTGGTTTACTGCTGCATATACACCTGGTTCGTCAAAGACCAAATCAACAATCATGTTTTGTGAGCCACCGAGCATCCATGTTTCAGTTGCTGCGGATTGTACTCTATTGCCTTGGACAACTCTATCCAAGATTTCACCCACAATGTGGAAGAAAACTGGTTCGTTACCTTGGTTTTCAATAAAGAGTCTTACGTGTTGATCATTTTCAACAAACAAGAGTTGTGATTGGTATTGCTTGTGTTCAAGTCCATTCCATGGTTGTGCAACAAAGATGTTTTTCTCAGTATCACCCATTACGAGTAAGTTGTGAGCCATGTTTGGTACATAACCGAATTGCATTCCGTTAACAACAGTACCGGTATTTTGGTGACCGAACATTGCGCCGGCATCATAATTACCATCTGCTGTCAAATACAATTGATTGTATTGGAGTGTGAACTCGAGTGCATCTGCATCATAGAAAATTCTGTCTAATTCACCGCTGCCGCTAGTTTTCTCTACCATTAATTTCTTGTATCCGTTAGCTGGGTCAACGATTGCAATTCCGTACATGCCGGAAAGAACGTGTTGATCCATACCTGCTAAGTGAACACCAGAACAGTGGTATTTGAAGACACCAGCTGATTCAGCAATGTAGCAATATTGACTTGTCTCTCCTGGGTTAACAGAATCAAAGTATGTTGCTGACATTTGTGATGCGTGCATATCGTTACCGTGACCAGTAACTTCGTCTGCTGGAATAACGAGTGTCATTTGTACAACGTCACCTTGTGTAACTCTTAATGTTGGTCCTGGGACTTGTCCATTAAAGGTCATGGCGTTGTATGTTTTTCCTCCCATAATTGGAAGTTCGACACTTTCACCAGTTAGATCGAACTCGTGAACTGTACGTCCAGAGTCTGCAAGAACACCACAATCAGTTTCTGCGAATGCTTGAGGCATTACAAGTTGTAAACCGCCCATTTGGTGGATTTGTTCAAGTACGTCAACATCCATTTTGTTGATGTCGAGTGCTTGTCCACTAATTTGGGTGTTAGTGTATGTGCTTCCGAATAAGGTTGCTCCCATTACAGCTACTGCTGCAATTGTGAAGAGCATACTAACTTTCTTATTCATGGTACAAATCCCACATTGGAGATATAAATACCAAACTTGAATTTTCATGGTGCTAACGATCAATCCTAGTGTAAATTCAAGATCATTCATGATTCCATAATTATAGAATCATTTCAAAAGAAATGAATAATAAAAGTGAAAATAGTAAAGTCAGCATGAAGTTTAGATTAGATGAAGATTCATTAGGTAAAGTCAAAATTCCTGCAGATGCATATTATGGGGCATTTACAGGTAGAGCAATTAATCAATATCATGTAACAGGAAATAAGGCTCACAAAAATCTGATTGAAGCATTTGTAATGATTAAGAGATCTGCAGCAGTTGCAAATATGAAGACTAAAGCAATTGATGCAAAACGCGGAAAAGCTATAGTTTCAGCATGTGACAAAATATTGTCAGGAAAATTTATTGATCAATTTGTTGTAGACATGATCAATTCAGGTGCAGGAACTGCATTTAACATGAATTCCAATGAAGTTATTTCAAATGTTGCATTAGAAATTTTACATAAGAAAAAAGGACAGTATGAATTCTTACATCCAAATGATCACGTCAACATGTCACAATCAAGTAACGATACATATCCAACTGCAATGCATGTTGCAATTTTGATGAATCTCAAAGAAACAATTCCAGCAGTAGAAATTTTAATTAAATCATTATCTAAAAAAGCAAAAGAATTTTCATCATTTAAAAAAATTGGAAGAACACATTTGATGGATGCATTACCAATTACATTAGGTAGTGAATTTGCAGCTTACACTACATCCATAACAAAAGCTAAAAATAATCTTGTTGCAGCACAAAAAGAATTACAAAATGTTGCACTTGGAGGTACAGCAGTAGGTAATGGTGCAAATACACCAAAAGGATATAGAAAAATTGCAATAGCAGAACTTAGTAAAATTTCTAAACTTAAACTAAAACCAGAACCAGATATGCAATTTAGTTTACAAAGTAAGTATCCAGTTGCAAATGCATCAGGGTCATTGAGAAACTTGGCATTAGAAATTGGAAAAATTGCAAACGACATTAGATTAATGGCATCAGGTCCAATTGCAGGATTGGCAGAATTGGGAATTCCTGCAGTTCATGCAGGCTCATCCATTATGCCAGGTAAAGTGAACCCATCATTAGCTGAATGCATGAATATGATTTGTTTTAACATCATTGGAAACGATACTGCAGTTTCATATGCTGCTCAAGGAGGACAATTTGAGCTAAATGTAATGCTACCAGGAATGCTAAAATCAGTTTTAGAGTCAACAGATATGCTCAAAAACTTTTTGCCAATATTTTCTGCAAATCTAATTGATGGGTTAACAGCAAATAAACAAAAACTTCAAGAAAATATTGAAAACAGTCCAGTGATAGTAACTTTACTCACTCCAAAGATAGGATATTTGAAGTCAGCAGAATTATTCAAAGAATCACTAAAAACTGGAAAAACAATTAGAGAATTAGTAGTTTCAAAGAAACTAATGACCAACAAAGAAATAGATTCATTATTTAGATAAGCTATGGCAAAAATTTTTGTAGAAGCCTATGGCTGTTCTGCTAGCTTTGCAGATTCTGAAATGATTTCGGGATTAATTGTTAATGGAGGACACACGTTAGCAACAGATTCAACAGAATCAGATCTCAATCTCATAGTTACCTGTTCAGTTAAAGATACAACTGCAAATAAGATGATGCACAGGATAAAGTCATTAAAAACAAAACCACTAATCGTTGCAGGATGTCTACCGAAAGCTGAAAAAGAAAATGTTGAAAAATTTTCAGAAAATGCTAGTTTACTTGGCCCAAGTTCATTAGGAAAAACATTAGAAGTAATCAACTCTACATTAGGAGGTAGAAAGCAAATTGCATTAGAGGATTCAGATTTATCAAAAGTAGGATTACCAAAAGTTAGACTCAATCCAACTGTTGGAATTGTAGAAATTGCAAGTGGGTGTATGAGTGAATGCACGTTTTGTCAGACCAAATTATCAAAAGGAGATCTTTCAAGTTACAGATTAGGAGACATAGTAAGACAAGTCCAAACAGAAATCAAAGAAGGATGTAAGGAAGTTTGGTTGACATCAACAGATAACGGATGTTACGGACTAGATATAGGAACAGATTTGCCTTCATTGGTAAATGCAGTTACAGAAATTCCAGAAGACTTTATGATAAGAGTTGGAATGATGAACCCAATGTATATGCCAAGAATTAAAGAAAAATTAATTGAATCATATGACAACAAAAAAGTTTTCAAATTTTTACATATTCCAGTTCAAAGTGGAAGCGATAAGGTACTAAACGATATGAAAAGAGGACATACTTCTCAAACATTTAGAGAAATTGTAAAAAAGACAAAAGAAAAATTTCCAAACTTCACAATTTCCACAGACATAATTGTTGGATTCCCATCAGAAACAGAAGAAGATTTTCAAAAAACTGTTCAATTGCTAGATGAAACAAAACCAGATGTTGTTAATTTGTCAAAGTATAGTGCTAGACCTGGAACTGATGCTGCAGAATTAAAACAAATAGATGCAGCAGAAGTTAAAAGACGAAGTAAAATAATTTTTGATCAGATCAACAATATATCCCTAGAAAGTAATAAAAAATGGATCGGATGGAAAGGAAAAGTATTGTTTGATGAAAACACAGAAGAAGGAATCAAGGGAAGAAACTATGCTTACAAACCTATTGCAGTAAACGATAAAGTCAAAATTGGAGATTCATACATAGTTGAAATCACTGATGCCACCAGAAAAAGGCTAATTGGGAAGATCGCAAGCTAAATTTTTTCGATCTAAAATTTGATAAAAAAAACGTAAGAAGGTTTTTTATGTAAATCTGAGAATAATATTAGAATGAGTTTTCAAGTAAAAGAACCAGTGCTAGTTGTAGGATTAGGTGGAGTAGGCTCAAAATTGGCAAACCAAGCTAAAGAGACCCTAAATTCAGATTGCTTAGTAATTAGTAACGACTCAAAAGATTGTTCATCAAATAGTGACTCAATTCACATATCTACAGATTCAATCATTAATCCATCAGTTCAATTGATTAGAGGTTCAGCATATAAAAAATCTGAAGATATCAAATCTAAGATTTCACAGTATTCTACAGTTGTATTAATGAGTAATTTAGCAGGAAAAGCAGGTGCAGCAATAGCTCCAGTTATCTCAGAAATATGTAAAAACACAGACAAAGGGTTAATCACATTTGCAATAATGCCATTCAAATATGAAAAAGAAAAAATATTCAATTCAGGAATTTCATTAAAAAGAGTTAGAGAAGACTCACAATGCACAATTGTATTAGATAACGATTCATTACTAGAAAGTAATCCAGATTTAACTCCCAAAGCATGTTACAGTATTGCCAACTCAGCAATAATGCACGTAGTAAAATCACTTGAAACAACTGAAATAGATTCAAAAACAAATATTCTAACAACAAGTAAAGATGGACAGGGTATGGAAGAATCTCTAAGGGATTCATTAAAAATGCTATACCAAAATGCACCACCAAATACCATAAAGAGTTCAATGTTGTATGTAGCAGGAGGAGAAAACATTCCAGTAGGAGTAATTAATTCAATTAAAAATATCTCAAATGGAATCACAAATCAATCAAGTTCACAAATTAACATGTCATCATCAGATGAATCCAAAGTAGTAATGCTATCATCAGTACAAACAATGACAAAATTTGATAATTATGATCCATTAGCAATGATACCAAAAGAACAAACTCTTGATTGGGATACTCCAGATTGCAGTATAGATTGTAAATTAGATCTATATCAATTAGAATAAATTATTTTCAGAAATTCTAAAAATTAGTTGTTAATTTAGAACATCATTATCATCTTTTGAGTCAGATGAGACAATTGCTTTCATTTGTGAAGTATCAGAGCAAGTTTTTCTAAATCCAATATTATGCTCTAAAACTCTAACCATCCCATATCTCCGGTATCCCTTAATGGATTCATCATATTCCTTGTCATGAACTGTTAAAACTACAGCTTTTACTTTTTTACTACAAGTTTTACAATAAACAAAGATCTCAGGCATGGTTAATTTTACAAGAAAATACCCGAACTTAAAATTTGATTTATTACGAAACTAATGCCAAAACAACAAGGAAATATGGAAAAGAAAGCATTCCATTAACCTCCAATATTCAATTCTGCAAATAATGGCATTTTCTTGTTAAATTGACTATGTAAAAAAAATATTTAAGTTTGATCCAACATTAGAGTTAAAAATATTCAGAAAAATGGCAGAAGAACATAAATCAAAGAAAAACATCATAGATCAATGAAAAATGAACTAACAGATACTATTGAAAAGAAAGTATTTTGTTTCATTATGGATTTACCTGAATCCAGTTCAAACAAAAAAACAGAATCTAAAATGAAGAGTCATCCAATAGATGATCATTATTCATTTTAGAAAATAATTTTATTAAATTAAGAAAATTTTAATTTTTAATCTTTAGCTGGTGCTTCTTCTTTAGCTGGTGCTTCTTCTTTAGCTGGTGCTTCTTCTTTAGCTGGTGCTTCTTCTTTAGCTGGTGCTTCTTCTACAACATCTTCAACTTTATCTTCAACTTTTTTAGTTTCTTTTTCAGGAGTAACTGCAGATTCTACATCATCAGTAAATGGAGTAACTAAAACATAACCTTCATCAGTTTTACTCATTCTAACTTTAATTTTTCTTGGAGGACTTCGAACACCTCTAGCCCAAATTTGATGAGATAGTTCTTCATCGATTTTAATGGTTTCCACTTTCATGTGATGTTGAGCAAATTCTTTAATCATATTGATAGCTCTTACTGCTCGATGTTGTGATTGTGAAAGTAATACTTTACCTAATGGAATTGTATAAACACGTTCTAATTCTTGTGACAATTATCCGACCTCCACATCAGTTGATCTCCAAGCTCTACGTTTTGGATTAGTTCTAACAGTTCTGTTAGTTTTTAGTATTATCCAAGCTGGTACTGCAGTAGCCTGCTTTGTTTTTTTTAGCAGACGAATTTTTCTTGGAGAGGACTTGCGAGCAGCCATAGTTTTTCAGGCACGAAGAGCTCTTTTTAAATGAATCTCAATGTATTTTCAATTTGTTTTAATATTCTAGCCGAAGCACCCCACACAATCTGATTTTGATACTCAAAAGTATACATTTCATTCATTAAGTTATGACTAGGATCGCTATCTTTTGCAACAGTTTGTAAAAAGGGGTTTAACGGAATGTGAAGAATTTTCTCAACTTCAGAATTTGTTACAAGAGGTGGAATTTCTTCCAACATAGATACAAATGGTAAAATTAGAAATCCTGTGGTCAGAGTCTTTACAGGTGTTAATTGACCAATTACATCATTTTTTGAAATATTTAATCCAATTTCTTCGCTTGTTTCACGTAATGCAGTATCCAAAAGATTAGAATCATTTGTATCAAGTTTTCCACCAGGAAATGAAATTTCACCTGCATGGAATTTCATACTTTTTGGTTTTTCAGTCATAATAATTATTGGAGTTTCACCATAAATTACAACTAGAACAGCAGCTAATTTGTAATCCACATCAGATTGTATTTCGGGATTTATGGGATTAGATAAAATAGATTTTAATTTATCAAAATGCATAATATTTTCCTACAATTACACAGAGGTTTTAGTATTCAAAGGTTTTAACCAAGTATGGAAAAAATGAAAATATGACAATTAGATATGAAGCAAACCCACCTAAAATTTTGCCAAATATTAACAAGGATGAATCTATTAAAAAATTTGTAGAAAAAATTAAAACAATATCTAAAAAATGTGATGCAATTCATTTAACTGAAAATGTGTTAGGACATGAAAGAGTATCACCATTAGAAATTGGAAAAATTTTGAAACAAGAAATACCAGATCATCCAATTACAGTAAGCCTCAGAGTCAGAGACAAAAATGAGGAAGAAATTGAAAAATTTGTAGAAACTTGTATTGCTACAAACATTGAAGGAATTTTGATACTTATGGGAGATCCATCACAATCAAAATCACAAGATTTTGGCTTAATTCCCAGTTCAGTAGTATCAAATTTGAAAAAAAAATATGAAACAAAAATTGATTTGTATCTTTCAATATCAAATAAACCAAATTTCTTAAAAATTGGAAAAAAAATTAAAGCAAATCCCAAAGGATTCATGACTCAAGTGATTCAAAATATCCAACAAGTTCAAAATCTGTCAGATAATCTAAAAGAATTTTCAATCATTCCAATCATATTATTTCCATCTGAAAAAAATCAAAAATCAGCAGATTTTTTGGGATTGAATTTAGAGGAATACAGTAATGAATTTCATAAATTAGTAACTGAAACATACAAAATTACAGAAGATATTCTAATTACATCACCAAATGATTTTAATGGATTAAAAGATTATTTAGAAAAAAACTGGTAACTAAATTACAAAATATTGTGCATTTGGATGATGAATAACAATGGCTGCAGTGGATTGCTCAGGAATTATTTGACCAGATTCAGTAATAGTCATTCCAGATTTTTCAGGTTGTAATAATTTCCATACCAAATGATGTTGTGATACATCAGGACAACTAGGAAACCCCCAACTATACCTTAAACCACCTTTATCTAATCCTAATTCAGATTTAATTTTTACATTAACCCATTGTGCTAAGGCTTCTGCTAATTCAACAGCAAGACCATGAAGATAGTATGCATCAGAATATTTATCCTCGTCATTCCATTTTTCAAGGACATCAGCAACCTTTGTTCCAACAGTTACAGATTGAAATGCAACAATATCATTATCACCAAAATAATCAGTTAAACATAGATGTTCAGGACGAGTGGAACGTGGAAAGTCAAATTCAACATCTTCTCCAGAAGGATTTTCAACCAATAATTTTTGTCCATTATTATGACACTTGAAATATCCATATACAATTTCAGGCTCAATTAATTTATCACGCAATAATTTTATTTTCCATTCAGTAAGTAATTGTTCATGTTCTTCTTCTGATTCAGAACCTGCTTTTCCACGCAATCCCCAAGATAATTTGAATAGAGATTTTTTATCAATCATCGTCCATACCTCCGCCATGTTGATTTGATCCAATTTTAAACGAATTGGTTGACCAATTATTTTTGGAGTAGGAGGAGTGACAGGTTGAACTGCACTTCTTGGAAGAGTAGACGGATCAATATCAGTATTAGATTTTTCTTTCCAATTTTCTAATTTTGTTTTCCATTCTTCCAAAAGTTTTGGCTTATCATCAGAAATTAAAGTATCCATAGTTTTTAGGCCTTCAAACATTGTGTTACAATAAAATACACCAGGATCATAAATTCCACCATCTTTAGCGATTCGATTAATGTAATTACTGTTAATTGCAGCTCCTCCACAAAGAATTGGAACAGTCATGTTATTTTTTCTGGCATGTTCAACAAAAAATTGCATTTGTTTAGAAGTTGAAACTAATAATGCAGACAAACCAATAGCATCAGGTTTTACTTCATCAATTTTTTCTAAGAATTTTTGCAGTGGAACTTGTTTTCCTAAATCATATACAGAATATCCATTATTTTGGAAAATTGTTTTAACCAAATTTTTTCCAATATCATGAACATCACCATAGACTGTTCCTAAAACAAGTTTACCCTTACTGGTACCTTCTTCCTTAACTAGATATTTTTCAAGTTCTCCAACAGAAGCTTTCATACATTCAGCGGATTTTAAAACAAATGGTAAAATTAATTCTCCTGCTCCAAATTTATCTCCAACTTCTTTCATTGCAGGCAATAAATCCTCATTGAGTGTCTTAATAGCTCCAGGATGCGTTACAGTTTTAGGCAGATCTAGGCTCAAAATTCCATCATTATTTTGAATTAAATCACTTTTATCCAATTTAGCAGCAATTGCAGAAACAACATCATTTTGAATTCCATCCTTTAGTCTATTTACAATTCTAAAATTAGCACGTTTTCCTGGAGGCCAAGTTGGATCAACATCAACCTTTTTAGAAGTATTACTAGTTTGAGGGCCTGCTTTCTCAAAATAAGAAATTAATTCGGATAGTGCATCAGGATGTGTATTAAAAACTAAATCTTCTGCAAGTTTCTTTTCTTTAGAATCAATTTCACCGTAAGGGATAATTTCTTTTGCATTAACAATAGCTGAATCCAATCCAACTTTTACAGCATGATGTAAAAATATAGAATTAACAATTTTTCTAGCATAAGGCATTAATCCAAAACTAATGTTACTCAATCCTAAAGTAGTAAAGCAATTTGGAAATTTTTCTTTAACAAGTTGAATTCCATCCAGAGTATTTTTACCAGCATCAAGAAATTCATCTTCGCCAGTTGCTAAAGTGAAAGTCAGTACATCAAAAATAAATTGTTCAATTTTTAATCCATATTTTTTTCCAGTTTCATAAAGTAATTCAGCAGTGTCTACTTTTTGTTGAGGAGTTTTAGCCATTCCATTAGGACCAATGCATAAAGCTATGGCAGGTAAACCATATTTTGCCATTACAGGAGCTAATTTTTCAAATCGACTACCATCACCCTCTAAGTTAATAGAATTAATTATAGGTCTACCAGGAATTTGTTTTACAGATGATTCAATCACATCAGGGTCTGTAGAATCAATTACCAAAGGAGCATCAATCTCTAAACTTAATTTTTTGACCAAAGTTAGCATAAATTCACGCTCATCAGAACGTTCAGTTGTGGCAACACAAACATCTAAACAATGTGCACCATCTTCAGCTTGAATTCTGGCTAAATCAACTAAACCATCAAAATCATCAGCCAGAACCAATTTTTTGGCTTTTCTAGAACCTTGAGTGTTTATTCTCTCTCCAATAATTAGAGGTGCAGGAATTTGTTTAAGATCAACCGCTTTTAATGCAGAACTTACTCTTGGAACAGTCATACTCTAAAATCACATCAGTTTTTCTAAATACTTAACCCTTGATAGAACTGGCTTTTTCGTCAATTATTTTTCTTAATGATTTAATGTGTTCAGGTCCAGTACCGCAACATCCACCAATTATTCTTACTTTGTTATATTCATCAATAAAATCACCCAAGGCATCTGCCATTTTTTCAGGAGTCATTTTGTAAACTGCTTTACCGCCATGATTTTCAGGCATTCCAGCATTTGGGACAACTAAAAGATTATGTTCATTTTGTTCATCAAGCCATTGAACACTAGGATTCATTTCAATTGGACCAGTAGAACAATTCAATCCAAATACATCAATTCCCATATCAGAGACTGTAGTGTATGCAGATTGAATATTGGTACCTAGTAACATTTTTCCATATTGATCCAAAGTAGTATTAGAAATGATAGCTACTTTCTTTCCAGTTTTAGACATAGCATTATGACACGCTTCAATAACTAATTTCACTTCCAAAATATCCTGACTTGTTTCAATTAACAATGCATCCACACCACCAAGAATTAATCCTTCAGCTTGTAATTCAAAAGCTTCACGAATTTCACCAAGAGGAATTTGTCCCAAATCAGGATCATCAGAACTTGGCAAATAACCAGTAGGACCCATAGAGCCAATTACAAATCTAGTAGTATCAGAATATTCAGCACAGACTTCAGATGCTAATAGAGCAATTTTTTTATTGAAATCAACTGTTTGATCACCAAAACCATATTCGTCTAATTTTATTTTATTAGAACCAAAAGAATTTGTTTCAATACAATCAGCACCAGCATCTAGATAATTTCTATGAATTTGTTTTATCCAATCAGGATGAGTTAAAATTAAACCATCATTAAATCCGTCTTGATTGTTTGGAAAATCTTCAGGGCTAGGATCATATTTTTGAATTTCAGTTCCCATAGCTCCATCAAAGAGTAAAATTCTATTTTTTAATGCATCTAAGAAAGATTCTTTTTCAGTCAATAATTTTAAAAAAAACTTGGACAGTTTAACTCTTTTCAGACTAACTCTTTTCAGACTAACAAAGAAACTAGGCTAAAATGTACACGTATGTTGAAATAGGTGAAAATAGAATTTTTTTTATATTTATGTCAAAGTTACAAATTAACAACTTAGTTCGTATTGCTACATTTTTTCAACATGCGGGAATTTCCATTGTTTTTGTATTCATGCCAATTATTGGAAAAGGAGTTACTGATTCTATTTTTGAAATTGGGTTATTGATAGCATCATTTAGTTTTGCACAAATTTTGTCAGAAATTTATTTTGGAAGATATTCAGATAAAAAAGGAACCAGACTCAAATTTATCAGAATTGGATTCATAGGATGTGCCATAGCATTTGGATTGCATTATTTTGCCGATGATTTGACGCTATTATTCCTTGTAAGAATTGCTGCTGGAATAGCAAGTGGAATAATGATTCCAGCAATGATTGCTTATACATATGAAGCAAATATTGACAAAAAAAGAGCAGCAACAGTCATTTCATTTCATGCTTTAGGATGGTTAGCAGGAATAGCTGCAGCTGGAATAGCAAGTGATCTTAGATTAATTTTCTTAATCAGTGCAGCATCATTTGTAATTGGTTTGATTTTTACAATTAAACTTCCAAACCCAGAACAAAAAAAAGAGATTGAGCCAGGAACAACAAAATTAGTTATTTTAAAAAATAAATTTCTATTTTTATCATTACTACTAAGACATATTGGTGCTGCAGCTGTATGGACAATTCTTCCGATAATGATTGTTGAAAGATGGGGAGGAGATTTGTATCATATTTCTATAGTGTATGTTGCCAATACACTCACAGCATTTATCTTGATGAATGTAATGGCAAGTAAAATTCATCTTTCAAATGTTACAAAATTCAAAATAGGAATTGGGTGTACAACTTTTGTCTTTATTGGATTATCATTTGTTACAGAATGGTGGATGGCAATGCCATTCATGTCATTAGTAGGTGCAACATGGGCATTTTTGTTTATTGGAGGAAACTTTCATCTAATGGAAAACAATCCACGTTCAACATCAACGGGCATATTCAGTTCAACATTATCAATTTCAACTGTAATAGGACCAATCATTGCAGGAAGTATTGCATTCATGTTTGACTATGTTGCTGTAATGTATTTTGCAATCACAATAATAATTAGTGCATTTTTAGTTTCATTAAAAATTAGCAAATAAAATTTATCGTAATCCCCAACGAGACATTACTTTATTTTCTAAACGTTTGAAGATGACTCCATCAATGATCAAACCAATTAACATAATGATAACCATTATTCCAATTACTTGTGATACATCATTGAGGGAACGTCCAGCATTAAGTAAAAATCCCAATCCCAAAAAGGAGAATAGAATTTCAGCTCCTATAACTCCCCTCCATGCAAAAGCCCAACCTTGTTTAAATCCAGAAATCATGTACGGAAAAGCAGCAGGAATAAGCACAGATATGATTAATTGAGTTCCTTTGGCACCCATATTTCTTGCAGCCTCAATAAAATGAGGATCAATATTCTTGACTCCAGTATACGTATTGATTGTGACAGCAAATATTGCTCCAATTGCAGTAACAAAGATTATTCCGCCATCTGTTAGTCCAAACCAAAGTATGCCTAAAGGCACCCAAGCAATAGACGGAATGGACTGCAATCCCAAAACTAGCGAACCTACTGTTTGGTTAATTACTTCAATTCTTGCCATAAAGATTCCCAAAACAATTCCACCAGCAATTGCAATAGCTAATCCAATAGCTAATCTCCACATACTAGTTGCAATACCATAAAACAAACTACCATCAGCACCACCATAAAACAAATCTTCAGCAACTTCATAAGGTGAAGGGAAAATATTATCAGGCCAAATTCCAGCCATTGCAACTACTTGCCATACAACTACTATTCCAATATAAAATGCAATTCTGTGAGGGGTGAAATTTTTTGCCACAATTATCACTCTATGTTTTTCTTTACCTCAGGTCGTAGTTCTACTAAAATATCTTGTTGAAATTTTGTTAAAGATTCATCTTCAGCTGTTCTAGGTCTAGGAAAGTCATTAGTGAATTCTTTTTTAATTGTTGAAGGTCTATTACTAAATACTGCAACTTTGGTTCCAAGTACAGCTGCTTCTGCAACATTATGTGTAACGAATAAAATAGTTTTTTTAGTTTTTTCCCAAATTAATTGCATTTCAACTAATAATAAATCTCGAGTTTGTGCATCAAGAGCTGCAAAAGGTTCATCCATTAACAAAACATCAGGATCCATTACAAGAGCTCTAGCAATAGCTACACGTTGTTTCATTCCAGTTGAAAGTTGGTAAGTATAGGAGTCTGCAAACTTTGTTAATTGCATCATGTCAAGATACCTATGAGAAATTTTTGCACGTTCTTCTTTAGAGATACCAGCCATCTTCAATCCAAATTCAACATTATCTTGAACCTTTAACCAAGGAAATAGTGCACCCTCTTGAAAAACCATGATTCTTTCAGGACCAGTTTCAGTTACAGGGTGACCATCAAATAGGATTTGACCATCATCAGGTGTTTCCAATCCAGCAACTATGCGTAAAAAAGTAGATTTACCACAACCAGAAGGGCCAACTAAACAAACAAAATCACCAGATTCAATTTTTAAATTAACACCACCTAGTGCTTTAAGATTATGAGAATCATGACTGAAATATTTTACAATATTCTTAGCCTCTAATTTGGTCATCTATGTATCCTCTCCAGAGTTAGAATTTGAATCAATAGTGTAAAAAATTTCAGATAAATCATATCCATTTCTTCCCAAATATCCTAAAGCATCAGCCTTTTCTGCAAAAGAATAAACAGAATCACTCACAGGATCTGATGTAATTTCAAGATTAGACAATGAGATGTCAACCACATCATCAGATAATGATTGACCTAAATGAGATTTTAAAAAGGTGTTAAAAATATCTCTTGTTTCAATAGGATTTTCATTAATCCAATTTACGGTGTGATGATGAGACAAAAGAAAGTTAGAGATTATTTCTGGATTTTCTTCAGCATAATTAGAATTTACAATCAACAGAACAGATGCAAATTGTTTATTTGGCCACAAATCTTCTTCAAAAAACAATCTATTTCCATTTAACTCAGTTTCTAAAATTGTTGCCCAAGGTTCTGCAACCCATGCACCATCAATTTCACCTTTAACAAATAAAGTGTAAATATCAGGATTAGAAATATTGTAAACAATTACAGAGCCACCTTTTTCAGCAGATTTTAAATTGTTTTCAGACAAATAATGTCGTAAAGAAACATCCTGAGTATTTCCAATTTGAGGTGCAGCAATTTTTTTTCCAATAAAGTCAGATGCAGAATTTATTTCAGAATTAGGGTGTACAATGAAACTTGCACCACCACTGGCAGCACCAGATAAAATTTTAATATTTTTATTTTCAGAATTTAAAAATCCATTAATTGCGGGTCCTGGTCCAACATATGCAATATCTACAGAATTTGCAAAAAGAGATTCAATTACTTGGGGTCCACTGTCAAAAATTCTGCTTTCAATTTCAGCATCAGAATCAATTTTTTCTAAGAAGAATCCTTTCTCAATTCCTACAATAGGTATTACATGTCCAACATTTGGAAAATATGCAATTCTTAGATTATTTTCATTTAATTTTTCATTTGAATTTAATACAATTGCTGCAATGGAGCCCAGTATAATTACTGCAATGCCTACTGAAAGTATCATTTTGACGGACATAAAACAGCGTTATATCGGGCGGTTAAATAATCATCGAATTTTAGCTCAAGCTAGTCAGATTTTTTTGCAAAAAGATGAAAAAATGGGCTCATCACAAAAGATAAATTCCAAAATGCTACGGAAATATTGTTTTATGACTCAAAAAGGAATTCTTGCATTTTCAGGAGGATTGGATACCTCAGTTGTTGTGAAATATCTACAAGAAGAACATGACATGGATGTAATCACTGTAACAGTTGATGTTGGTCAAGGAGATGATGCAAAAAAAATTGCTGCAAAAGCAAAAAAGTTAGGAGTAAAAAAACACTACAATATAGATGCAAGAAAAGAATTTGTTGATGATTACATATTTCCAGCAATTAAAGCAAATGCACTTTATCAAAAAAAATATTGTTTAGCAACAGCACTTGCTAGACCACTAATTGCAGAAAAAGTTTTAGAGATTGCAAAAAAAGAGAAAGTCACATCATTGGCACACGGTTGTTCAGGAAAAGGAAATGATCAAGTTCGTTTTGATATCACATTACGTTCTGGTTCAGATCTTCCAATCATTGCACCAATTCGTGATAAAAATTTAGACAGAGATACAGAATTAAAATTTGCAAATAAACACGGAATTGAAATTGATTCAGTTGCTAAGAAATTTAGTATTGATCAAAATTTATGGGGACGTGCAATTGAAGGAGGAGTTTTAGAAGATCCTTACAATGAACCACCTGACGATGCTTTCATTTGGGTAAAAACAAAAGACTTGCCAGATAAACCAACATATTTAGAAATTAAATTTGATAAAGGAGTACCAGTAGAAGTAGATGGAAAAATAAAAGGTTCTCAAAAAATAATTGAATATATCAACAAAAAAGCTGGTGCAGCAGGAGTTGGAATAATAGATCATATTGAAGATAGAGTTGTAGGAATTAAATCACGTGAAGTATATGAAACTCCTGCAGCAACTTGTCTAATTGAAGCACATGCAGATTTAGAGAAAATGGTACATACAAAACATGAAAATAAATTTAAATCAATTATTGACGATGAATGGTCACATTTAGTATATTCAGGACTTTGGCAAGATCCACTTAAAACAGATTTAGATGGTTTTATTGAAAAATCACAAAAACCAGTCTCAGGAACTGTGAAATTGAAATTATACAAAGGGAGTTTAAGAGTAGTTGGAAGGAAATCAAAAAATTCATTGTACAGTCACGAAATTGCTACTTATGGGGTAGAATCCACATTTGACCAAAGATTAGCTAAAGGATTTGTTGAATTATGGGGAATTCAGTCAACGGAAGCTAATAAATTACAAAAGAAAAGGAAATCAAAAACATGAACTGTCCAGAATGTGACGCAAAACTCAATATCCCAGAAGATGCCGCAGTAGGAGAAATAGTCTCTTGTGCTGATTGTGGAGCTGATTATGAGATTTCTAAAAAAGAAGGATCAAACATTGAGCTCAAAGAAGCAGAAAGCGTAGGCGAAGACTGGGGAGAGTAATGTCAAAAATTAGCATTGTTTTTGACCGTTTAAGAACGGAAGAAAAAATGCTCCAAAAGGAAGCCGCCGAATTAGGACATTCCGCAGAAATGCTGGATGCCAAAATTACACAGATCAATACAGATACTAAAAAAGAAGATTTGGGTTTAGGGGATGTAGTATTAGAGAGATGTGTTAGTTATTTTAGAGGCCTTCATTTTACATCAGCTTTAGAATTTTTAGATATTCCAGTATTAAACAAATTTGATGTTGCAAGTATTTGTGGAAATAAAATGTTCATGACATTATTATTGAAAAAAAATAACATTCCAACACCTAAAACATATTTTTCATTTTCAAGTCAAAGTGCTTCAGAAAATTTAGAGAATGTAGGATACCCTCTAGTGATTAAACCAGTAATTGGTAGTTGGGGAAGAGGAGTAATGCCAATTAAAGATAAGGACACAATGGATGGAATTGTGGAAGTAAGAGAAATTACTGATAGCCCACATGATAGAATTTATTATTTGCAAGAAGTTGTAAAAAGACCACCAAGAGACATTAGAATAATTACAATAGGTGATGAACCTATTGCAGGAATGTATAGAAAGTCATCAGGCGGATTTAAAACAAATATTGCATTAGGTGCAGATCCGGAAATTTGTGAAATTACAAAGGAAATGGAAGAGATGGCAATTAAAGCATCAAAAGCAATGGGAGGAGGAATTTTAGGAATAGACATGATGGAAGATGAGGAAAAAGGAATAGTAGTTCACGAAGTTAATAATACAGTTGAATTCAAAGGATTGGCAAAAGTTGCTAAAAGAAACATACCAAAAGAAATGATTGAATTCGCTTTAGATTATGCTAGAAAATAATTCAACATATAAAAAATATTTTAAAAAATAAGTTCATCTAGGAAAATAAAACATTACTGCAACACCAATCAAAACTACAATAGAACCAATAATTTCAAATTTATCTGGTTTTTTCTTATCTATCCAATACCCCCACAATAAAGAAGATACAACAAAAAATCCACCATAAGCAGCGTACACTTTTCCAAAATTTTCAGGCTGGAAAGTCATGATAATACCATATGAAAATAAGATCAATCCTCCAACTAATCCAAGAATCTTTCCTTGATGATTTTTCAACCATCTCCAAATTAAATAACCACCAGCAATTTCTAACAATGCTGCAAAAAAGAAAAGCCCCAATGAACTTATTGTGTCTATCAAATTTTTTCTCCTTTTCTAGGGATATAGAAAATTATTAAAATTCCAATTACTGCAATTGTTGCTCCAATTATCTCATATATGTCAGGAACAACTCCATCTATGAACCATCCCCAAAAAACAGACATCACAATAAAGACACCACCATAAGCAGCGTAGATTCTATGAAAATGAGTTTTTTGAAATGTTGGAACTACACCATAAAGAAATAAGACAAATCCACCTAATGCACCCAGCATCCAACTAAAATCATTTCTTAACCATAGCCAAACAAGATAACCACCACCAATTTCTAACAATCCAGCAATCACAAACAAGATAATAGAAGTGAAGATAGTTTTAGGCAACATAACAATCATAATTATTTTCAAAGGTAAGAATAAAAAGTTGCAGTAAAAAAAATAGTATCAATATTTAAAAATACAAGAATAAAAAATGTTAAAAATTGCTAACTCTTTTTTAATTTTGACAATAATGCAGAATAAATGAAAGGTAAAATTGTTGTTACCTCTGCATGTAATGTTGCTTGACGTGCAATTTTTGTTACTTTTCCCCATGAAATTGCTTCTCTTACTAATGCTCCACTTAGACTTCCATCAAATTCTTGAGCTGTTGTAATGTAAAATGCATAATCTAATCCTTCTCTATATTGATTCCACCATAAAGTATGATGTTTTGAAATTCCACCACCAATCATAAAAGCTCCTGATTTTTCTGCTTTGAAAATATAACCTGAAAGTAAATTTGCATCTCCAACTAAATTTAATTTAAAATCACTATGATTTTGTGTAAACATCCAGATTTGACTTCCAACTGCACCATCCATGATTCCAGGTACTACTACACTAATGTCATTTTTGTATGCCCAGTAAAGAAAAGAATCTTCACCCATATGTTTTCCAATCATTTTACAAATTTCTGCAGTGGACATTTCTTTTACGCCATTTTTGTATTCTTCTTCAAGAAATGATTGCATTTTTTCTTCAATGAGTGGTCCATAATTATCCATTGGAACTAATACATTTCCTAATCGATGAATATTTTGATCAGCCAATTCATTATCATCCATTGTGAATGAACCCTCATGATAATTTGAGAAATGTTTTGCAATATCATGATCTAATGCACCACATGTTGTAATTGCTACATCAAACCATTTGTTTTTGATCATATCTTTTATTATTCCTCTCAATCCAGTTGAAACAACTGCACCTACGAATGAAACAAATTTCAAACATTTTTCATCAGAAATCATTTTAGTTAAAATATCTAATCCATCTGAAAGATTCACAGATTCAAATCCACCAGATTGTGATAATTCTTCAAAGATTTTTTCAATTGAAGTATTTGAATCAATTTCAATATCTTTCACAGGACGACCTATCTCAACCATAAGGGATTATTTGTCAGACTTCCTATAAATTTATTTTAAAAATAGAAATTTTACGAATGTGTATCAAGCTTTTCCCATATAACCTCTGTTTAAATAAAAAAAGTCAACAATCAAGGTTCAATATAACAAGATAAATTATACTCCTTTTGATGAGATTTATCATGAAAGTAGGAGTAGTAGGTGCATCAGGATATGTAGGTGGCGAAACACTTCGTCTGCTTGTCAACCACCCTGAGGTTGAGATCACTACAGTAACTTCAAGACAACATGTTGGTGAATATCTACATAGAGTTCAACCTAGTTTGAAGGGATTTACAGATCTAACCTTTTCAGAATTAGATTACGATAAATTAACTGATAATTGTGATGTAGTATTCACAGCAGTACCTCATGGAACTGCAACAGAAATTGTAAAAGCATTGTACGATAGAGGAATCAAGATTATTGACTTAAGTGCCGATTATAGATTGCACAATCAAGAAGCATATGACAAATGGTATGGTTGGACACATCCACATCCTGATTATTTACCAAAATCTGTTTTTGGCGTTCCAGAATTACATAGAGAAGAAATTAAAAAAGCACAACTTGTTTCTTGTCCAGGATGTATGGCAGTAACATCAACACTAGCACTTGCACCATTAATTAAAAATGACCTTATAGATACAGACCACATAATTGTAGATTCAAAAATTGGATCATCTGGTGCAGGTTCTGGTTCAGGAACAGCACATGCAATGCGTGCAGGAGTAATCAGACCATACAAACCAGCAAAACATAGACACACAGGTGAAATTGAACAAGAGCTTAGTGAAATTGCAGGAAGTAAAATCAAAGTATCAATGAGTCCACATGCAGTAGATGTGGTTAGAGGAATTTTATGTACAAATCACACATTTTTGAAAAAAGATATGGAACAAAAAGAATTATGGAAAATATATCGTGAAGCATATGGTGATGAAAAATTTATCAGATTAATTAGAGATAAAAAAGGACTTTACAAATTCCCAGATCCAAAATTCTTAGTAGGTTCAAACTTTTGTGATATTGGATTTGATTTTGATGAAGATAATAATAGATTAATTGCATTATCGGCATCTGATAATTTAATGAAAGGTGCTGCAGGTTCTGCAATTCAAAACATGAATGTTATGTGTGGTTTTGATGAAATGAGCGGACTAAGATATACTCCATTAACTCCGGTTTAGAAATGATTACAATCAAAATCGGTGGAAGCGTAGTGGATGATTTACATCAATCAACAATTTCAGATATTAAAAAAATTGCAGAAACAGAAGGCATCATAATTGTTCATGGTGGAGGTAAAGAAGTTACAAAAGTATGCAAACAATTAGGAAAAGAACCAAAATTCGTAACATCACCAAGTGGAATTAAAAGTAGATATACAGATAAAGAAACTGCCGAAATTTTTACAATGGTCATGTCAGGTCGAATAAACAAAACAATTGTTCAAATGCTTCAAAAAAATGGAATTAATGCAATAGGATTATCAGGAGTTGACGCAAAAGTCATTGAAGCAGACCGAAAAAAGAAACTTCTCATAGTCAATGAAAAAGGCAGAAAACAAGCAATTGATGGTGGATATACAGGTAAAATTACAAATGTAAATTCAGAATTTATCAAATCATTATTAGAAAAAGGACTAACACCAGTAATTTCTCCAATTGCAATTAGTGAAGAAGCAGAATTTCTCAATATCGATGGTGACAGGGCTGCAGCTTATGTTGCAGGTAGTGTAAAAAGTGACAAAGTATTATTCATTACAAATGTGGATGGACTTTTAATGGATGACAAAGTTGTTTCAAAATTAACATTAGCAGAAGCAAAAGAAATCAGACCGAAAATAGGTCCAGGTATGGAAAAAAAGATTTTAGCTTCAACTGAAGCACTAGATATGGGAGTAAAGCAAGCTTTTATTGCAAATGGTCAAAAAGAGAATCCTATTTCTACAGCTATTGCACATGATAATTGTACGGTGATTGAACATGAGTGAAGATCAACATATGGGTAATCTCTATCAGAGATTTCCAGTTACAATTGAAAAAGGTGTTGATGCACATGTATGGGATACAGAAGGAAAGGAATACATTGATTGTATGGGAGGATATGGTGTAGCATTAGTTGGACATCAAAATCAAAGAGTCAATAATGCAATTAAAGAACAAGTAGACAAAATAATTACGGTACATAGTTCATTATATAATAAAACACGGGAAGGATTTTTGAAAAAACTTATTGAAATGGCTCCAGAAGGATTAACACAAGTACATCTTAACAACAGTGGTGCAGAGGCAGTTGAAGCTGCAATGAAATTTGCAAGAAAGTTTACCGGAAAGAAAGGAATGGTTGCAATGAAAGGATCATATCATGGAAAATCATTTGGAGCATTATCATTAACATTTAATCCAAAATATAGAAAAGCATTTGCACCATTAGTTGAAAAAGTTTCTTTTGCATCATTTGGAGATATGGATTCATTGCGTTCAGTAATTGATGAAGATACAGCATTTATTATTTTAGAACCAATTCAAGGAGAAAGTGGAATAGTTGTTGCACCAGATGGATTCTTACAGGAAGTTAGAAAACTATGTGATGAAAAAGGAATTCTATTAGTTTTTGACGAAATTCAAGCAGGATTAGGAAGAACAGGACGATTATGGGCAGGAGAACATTGGAATACAGTACCAGACATCTTATGTCTTGCAAAAGGAATTGCAGGGGGAGTACCAATGGGTGCCACATTAGTTAAACCAGGTATTTTAGCTGCAATAAGTAAGGGTGAACATTCATCAACATTTGGAGGAAATCCAATATCTTGTGCAGCAGGAATTGCAGCACTTACATCATTAACAGAAGATGGCCTAATTGAAAATTCTAAAAAGATGGGAGAAATTTTCAGAGAAGGATTAGAAAAATTAAAAGAAAAACATACAATGATTAGAGAAATTAGAGGAAAAGGACTAATGATAGGAATTGAAATGAAATTTGAAGTTAAAGATATTTTGATGGGATTAATTGATGAAGGTGTTTTAATGTTGTATTCAGGAAGAAATATTCTTAGAATATTACCACCTTTAGTAATTAAAGAAGAGGATGTAACAAAAGTTTTACATGCTTTAGATGTTGTAATAACAAAAGAGGAAGAAAAGAGGAATGTATAAGGATAAAATTGATGAAAAAATTATAGGATATCTAAAAGAAGATTCTAGAGAATCATTTGTAGATATTGGTAAAAAACTTAAACTTTCAGAATCAGCAGTTAGACGAAGAGTTAAAAATTTAGTAGATAGTAAAACAATCAGTAAATTCACAATTGAAATCGGAGAAGACAATGTTACGAGTGCAATTGTTTTAGTATCAGTTGATTCGGCTACAGATACGTCAAAAGTTTCAGCAAAGCTTGCCAAACTAGATGGAGTAAAAACAGTTTATGAAATAACAGGACAATACGATATTACAACAATCATGAGTGGTTCAAGTATTGCAGAAATTAATAACAGTATTGACGCCTTAAGAAAAATTTCTGGAGTAGTAGACACCAATACTGTGATAATTTTAAGAAAAGTTGCGTAAAACGAGTTTCGTTTCAAAAATTTAATTCAAAACTAATTTAGGATCAATTAAAAATATTTCCAACGAAAATAGTACGAATATGTTTATATCATCAATTTTGTTCAACGAATTTAGTAATGAAAGATCCGAATCACTATGCAAATATCTATAATGCATATGAAAAAAATCCGAAAAAAATTAGAGTGTTAGACAGTACTTTAAGAGAAGGTGAACAGCACCCAGGTGTTTCGTTTACAAATAAACAAAGAATTCAGATTGCATGGATGTTAGATTATTTTGGAGTTGATCAAATTGAAATTTCTCCAGTAGTATCAAAAGATCATCAAGAAGCAACTAAAACAATTATCAAACAAGGATTAACAGCAGACATAGTTTCACATGGTCGTGCACTTAAACAAGACATAGATATTTCATTAGATTGTGATGCAAAATGGTGTGCAGCATATTTGGGAATATCCGACATACATCTAAAAGATAAACTTCGAATATCAAGAGAGGAAGCATTAGAAAGAGCTGTAGAAACTGTAGAATATGCAAAATCACATGGATTAAAAATTAGATTTACAGTGGAAGATGGTAGTAGAGCAGAACCAGAATTTTTACTTAAAGTTTGTAAAGCAATTGAAGAAGCAGGAGTAGATAGAATTAGTCTACCAGATACAGTAGGAATCCTACGTCCAATTGGAATGTTTAACTTTGTAAAGAAAGTTAGAGAAGTAGTAGATGTACCATTAGATGCACATGTACATAATGATATAGGATTTGCTGTTGCAAATGCATTTTCAGCTTGTGATGCTGGGGTTGATCAAATTCATACAACTATTGATGGAATTGGAGAAAGAACAGGAATTCCACCACTTGCAGAAGTAGCAGTAGCATTGACTTACTTGTACAAATCACCAAATGACTTTAGATTAGATATGCTATTGGATTTATCAAAACTAATTGAAGATTATACAGAAATCAAACCCTATGATTCAAAACCAATTGTTGGTTCAGCTGCATACAAACACAAAGCAGGTACACACCTTGCAGCAATTCTCCGAAATCCGGCAGCATATGAGCCAATCCCACCAAGAGCTGTAGGAAATAGAAGACGAATAGTATTTGGAGAATTAGCAGGAAAAACAGGTGCAGCTTATTTGATGTCATTGTTAGGGTTAGAAAAAGACGACATAGGTGCAAAAGCAGTTGCATCTGGACTAAAAAATCTAAGAATGGGAGATCTAATCGAAATTCCACTCGAAGATAGACTAGAAAAAAAGATTATTGAAGATAAATAAAGAGGAGAAATGAATAACAATTATGTCAAAATGTGAAGAATGTGATGCAGAAATCTCAATACCAAGTGATGCACTTGAAGGAGAAATTGTAACATGTCCCGAATGTGGCGCAAGTTTTGAATTAGCAAAAGGTTCAGATGGTTTTGATCTAAAGCCTGCTCAAACAGTTGGCGAGGATTGGGGCCAGTGAATCCTGATGTTACAATTCTTTACGATTCCATACGTTGGGAAGAAAAAGCTCTACTAGAAGCAGGTAAAAAAAAAGACATCAACATACAGATGGTTGATTGTAAAAAACTTGCTTTAGATTTAGAAAAAAAACCTGAAGATTACGGAGTGGTTATTCAACGATGTGTAAGTTACTACAGAAATTTACATTCAACAGCAGCTCTTGAAGGAATGGGGGTTAAAGTAATCAATTGTTTAAACACAGGAGTCTTTGCAGGAAATAAATTATTTACACATATGTTGCTAAAAAAATTTGGCGTTCCAACACCGGATGCAACAGTAGCATTTTCAAAAGATGCAGCTATTGAAGCATTAGAAACAGACGGATACCCAAAAGTCATCAAACCAACAGTTGGTAGTTGGGGAAGATTAATTTCAAAACTAAATGACAAAGATTCTGCAGAAGGAATTATTGAAAGCAGGGAAACGATGTATCCAATTTATCAAATACATTATTTAGAAGAATTTGTAAAAAGACCTCCAAGAGACATTAGAGCAATCATGGTAGGAGACAAAATAGTTGCTGCAATATATAGAAAATCAGAACACTGGAAAACAAACATGGCATTGGGTGGAATTGCTGAACCATGTCCAGTTACACAAGAAATGGAAGAAATGTGTATCAAAGCAAAAAAAGCTGTTCAAGGAGATATTGTAGGTGTAGATTTAATGGAAAGTGAAGAGAAAGGATTAGTGGTTCACGAAGTAAACAACACAACAGAATACAAAAACACTGTAAGGGTATGTGATGTAGACATACCTTCTCTAATGCTAGATTATGCAATGAAAGTAGAGCGATAAAAATGAACACTCATTTCACTGTAACACCAAAATTTGCAACAAAAATGCTGGAAAAAGCACTTCGACTATACACACCATCACTTAGCGAAAGACCAATGGCAGAGTTTTTAGCTGATAAATGTGATGATTTAGGATTTGAAGATATACAAATTGATGAAGTAGGAAATATTATTGCAAAGAAAGGTTCAGGTTCGCCAAAAATTATGTTATGTGGTCATATGGATGTAGTTCCAGGAAAAGTCAAAGTTAGAAAAGAAGGAGATGCACTTTATGGTAGAGGTGCTTCTGATGCCAAAGCACCATTAATGGCAATGCTTTTTGCTGCAGCATCAATTGAAAAAAATCAAGGGACTGTTACTTTTGTAGGAGCCGTAGATGAAGAAGGAAATGCAGTAGGAATTAAAAATATTGTAAAAAAGAAAATGGATATCGATTATGCAGTATTTGGAGAACCCAGTGGAATTAAACAGGTAACAATTGCTTACAAAGGAAGATTAGCAATCAAACTAAAAATTAGTGCTGCAGATAGCTCTCATGCTAGTGCTCCATGGCTTTCAAAAAATGCAATTGAAGAATCAATAATATTTGTTAAAGAATTAAAAGAAAAGCTAGAAGCAAATCAAGAAGACAAAACAAAAGGAATGTTGTTAACAGCAACAATGACAGAAATTAAGGGGGGAACAAGTCATAATATCACTCCCAAAGAATGTGAAACTCTTTTTGATATCAGAATTCCAGTAGATATGAATTGTAAAAATATTGAACAAAAAATTGCGACATTAGTTAAAGAAATTGCTCAAAAAAGAGAAGTGGATGCATTCTATTCAATTTTAGATGAAACTGAACCATTTGAGGCAGCTCATAATTCATCATTAGTAAGAGCATTTACTCTAGGAATAATGCAAGTAGAGAAATCAAGACCAACATTAATTCGAAAAACAGGTACTGGAGACATGAATGTTTTAGGTAATCAATGGAAAATTCCAGTTGTAACATATGGTCCAGGAGATCCTCATGAAGCACATACAATTGATGAAAAAGTTTCAATTCAGGAATATCTTAAAGGGATAGAAATTTTCAAAGCTACTCTACAGCATTTAAAAAGGCTACATGATAAAAAATTGCAATAATGTTATCTTTTGTAGGTTTAGGAATATCAGGTTTTGAGTCAATCCCCATTGAAGGGTTAGAAACAATTTCAAATGCAGACATTGTGTATTTAGAACAATTTACTAGTCCCATTAGTGAATCAGATTTAAAAAAAATTCAAGACTCAATCAAAGGGGAATTCAAGCTAGCTAAAAGATGGTTAGTTGAAGATGGAAATGAAATTTTGGAAATGTCAAAAGAAAAAAATGTAGTTTTATTAGCATATGGAGATCCATACATTGCAACAACACACATTGAATTAAGAGCGAGGGCAATTGAAAATAAAATTAAAACACATTCAATCCATGCTTCATCATCATTAACATCCATGATTGGAGAATGTGGTTTACATTTTTACAAAATTGGAAGAATTGCAACAATAATGAGTGAAATGAAATCACTTACAACACCATATTATGTAATTTATAAAAATTTGATTGAAGGCAATCACACAGTGCTTTTGTTAGAATATAATCAAGACAAAAAATTTTTCTTAGATCCTAAAGATGCATTAAAAGGATTATTAGAAACTGAACAGGGTCAAGCAAGAAAGGTGATTACAGAATCAAATTATGTGATTATTGCATCAAGAATAGGTTTTAAAGATCAAGCAATTGTTTCTGGAAAAATATCTAGTTTGAAAGAAACAGATTTTGGACAACCACCGCATACAATCATTATTCCAGGTAGATTACATTTTACAGAATCAGATGCATTAAAATTATTTGGAAAATGTGTTGATGAACCATTTGATAATTCTGAAAAAACAGAAAAAATTTCAAAACAAATGATAAAAAAATATGTTCCAATGGTTAGAGAAGCACTAGAAGAAATTGAACCACTTTACAAAAATCAAAAAGAATTTGAAGTGATTTTGGACAATGCTGAGCGATACATTAAGGATGCAGAGATATTTCTAGGTGAAGGTCGAGATGAAAATGCAATTTTAAGCATTGGGTATGCTGATGGGTTAGTAGATGCACTAAGATTAGCAAAAGGCCTTGAATTTAAAATGTAATATTATCAATAAATTAAAGAGTAGGTCAAAAGGTAAGAAGACATTGAACCAAATTGAAAAAAAGATCTTATCAACGTTATACGTAACTCAAATTACTGGAGAAAATCCTACAGAGAAAATTTTAGAAAATAGTATGATTTCAGAAGAACAAATTTCTGAAAAAATAGAAAAACTAACCCAAGATAATTTAGTTAATCAAGATAAAATGACATTAACTGAAATTGGCAGAGGTTCATTACGAGTAGTATTAGCAGGAGGAGTATTTGACATCATACATCCAGGTCATATTTCTACATTAAATGCAGCAAAGACATTGGGAGATGTATTAGTTGTTGTTGTAGCCACAGACAATACAGCGGTAAAAATGAAAAAAAGAAGACCAATTCATAGTCAGGAACAAAGACAAGAATTAGTTAATTCATTGTCCGTAGTGGATTTATGTTTAATTGGACAAGAAAACGATATTTTTAAAACAGTAAATTTAGTAAAACCACAAATTATTGCATTAGGATATGATCAAGTTCATCAAGAACAATTCATTACCGAAGGATGTAAAAAAATCAAATTAGATGCAAAAGTTGCTAGATTGCAATCACCTATTCCAGAAAGTTCTAGCTCTAAAATAGAAAAAGAATACGGGGAATCAATTCACGGAATTTAAGAATCTATTTCAATTTTTATTGAAATTTTTGAACCATCTTTCAATTTAGTATTTTTACGAATACATGTTTTGGAAATTAATTCAATTACTGATTCATCATGATGAGTTCGTTCAAGAATAATCAATTGGCATTTAATTGAATTATTTAATTTGGCAGAAAAACACTTTACCCAACCATATGTTCTCTTTCCATCAGAAAAAGTTTTAATTTTTACTCCATCCAGAGTTTCAAATTGTTTCATTGCTTCTTGATGAATTTTTTTATCTAAACGAACATTTAGAGTTCCAGGAAATGGAACATATCCAATTTTAGATTTAAATTGTTTTGTGTATCCTTTCAATCCCATATAGTATGCACCTTCACCCATTCCTGAAACTAAAGTTCCTTGAAGAGTAACAAATGAAGGAGAAGAATCTAAACTTTTTTGCAGTATAGAAGATAACTTCACAATCTCAGAATATCCCTTACTGGTAATTTTTACAGATAGATTTCTTCCACTAATTATTCGAGAGATGAATTTGTTTTGTTCTAATTCTAACAAATGTTTTGAGGCAGCTTGTTGTGATTTATGGATATTTTTTCCTAAAGCAGAAGTTGTTATTGTAACATAATTGTACTTTGCTCCTTTAGATAATAGATAAGAGAGAGTTAAGAGGTGCTGAATTTTTAGTTCAGTCATCTATAGTCCTAGGATACGCCTAAATCAGCGAATGTTTTTAGTGTCATGCCATCAGAGTTAGTTAATTTTGCAACTCTATGTCCAATAACACATTCAATTCCAGCATTTTTAGCACCTTCTAATAATCTCTTGGTGATAATTCCATCTAATAGGAGATATTTGATGCCAGATTGAGAGGATAATTTACTTACTACTTCACTAATTGGGACTTTGAAGATTTCATTTTGATCACCATCTAATGCAACGGCTTCCAAAGTTTCATTAAGATTTGGGAAAATTTTAGATGCAACATCTGCAATAGATTTATCATCCTCACTTTTTAATGCAGGAGCAGGTTTACCATTTTTAATTTCATCAGCAATTGGTTGTAAAATTTCGTCTAATCTTTGAGGAGTCAATTCTTCAACTTCAACACCAGTATCAGCTTGTAATTCATAATCTAGAGTTACAACAGATTTTAATTCTTTGAGAATAAAACCACCTGCTCTATCGCCATCAATAAATGCAACAACAGTATCTTTTTCTGAACATAATTCTTTAATTGACTCATCAATTTTTGCACCTTCAATTGCAAGGACATTATCATATCCAGCTCTCAAAAGATTAATGACATCAGCTCTACCTTCAACTAAAATAATCCACTTGGAATCAAAGACTCCAGAACTACATGTTAATTTAGATGGTCCATAACTTGATAATTTTCCAGAGTCACCTTGGTGAACGTCATTTAACATGGTTTCACCTTCACTAACTGTTTTAGTTGCCCATTTTTGTTTGATTTCTTTTGCACGCTTTACAATATCATCTTTCTTTGCTGCACGTACATCATCAATTGCATCTAAAGTAAATTTACAATCAAAAGGACCAACCTTATCAATACTTTCGATACCAGCTGCAATTAATGCACAAGTATCAATGTCTGTACTCATTGGAATTACAGCATTACCATTTGTAGTGTTAGCTGTTGATTTCGCAATAACTTCAATACGTCCTACTTTAGAAACTCGTTGCAGTTCATTCAAATTCATCTCTGGGCCTAACAGTCCTTCTGTTTGGCCAAAGATGGCTCCGATTATATCTGCTCTTTCAACGAGTCCATCAACTTCATAGGAAAGTTTAACGTGATATTTGACAATTCCTGATTGAGGCATAAATTCTTCATCTCCTTTATCATTATACCCTCAATTCCAAACTAGGATATATGAGGGTATCGCAAAAGCTAAGAATTTTGAACATAGCAAACGCTATGAAGAAATTGAAAAATGAATAATACGACTAGTTTATTCGGTACTAAATGAGTGGCCACATGAACAGGATTTTGTAACATTTGGATTGTTAATTTTAAATCCAGATCCCATTAGGCTTTCAATATAGTCAACGTTTGCACCTTGTAAATGATCAACACTGTAGCTGTCAACTAAGAGTTTAACTCCATTTTCTTCAAGAACTAAATCATCTTCTTCTGGTGCTTTTTCAAATCCCATTCCATAAGATAATCCAGAACAACCACCACCTTGAACATATACTCGTAAGTATTCAGGTGATTCGGCTTCCTCTTTCATGAATTCATGAATTTTCTCAGCTGCTTTTGCAGTAACTGTAACCATTTTTTGTGTTTGTTCAGTTGCCATTATGATCAAAAATCAATTTTAAATTATAATAAGCTTTTCCCCATCTACATACTAGTAATCCACAGGCTCGGAATATAATAAAAATAAAAAAAGAGACTGAAATAGCTTATTTCTTGGATTTATTTACAAATGCAGTCATTCTTTCTTGGCGATCAGGATGTGTAAAGCAATTTCTCCAAGCAAGGAGTTCAATAGAAAGACCAGTATCAAGATCTGCATTTCTTCCTTTATTGATTGCAACTTTAGACATCTGAACACCCATTGTTGAACATCCAGCAATTTGTTGTGCCATTTTCAAAGCTTCTTCTTGTAAAGATGCAAGAGGTACTACTTGGTTAACTAAACCAATTTCTTTTGCTTCATCAGCTTTGATCATTTTTCCAGTATAGACAAGTTCTTTTGCCTTTGCTATTCCCACAATTCTCATTAATCGTTGTGTTCCTCCCCATCCAGGTGGAATTCCAATTGTTACTTCTGGTTGGCCTAATCTTGCAGTATCTGCTGCAATTCTAATATCACATGACATTGCAAGTTCACAACCTCCGCCTAATGCAAATCCATTGATTGCTGCAATTGTTGGTTGTTTAACAAGCTCAACAGTTGCAGTTACAAGTTGTCCAGTCTTTGCATATTCGACAGATTCATCTGCGGAAATTTTTGACATGTATTCAATGTCAGCTCCTGCAGAAAATGCTTTTTCACCCTCACCAGTCAAAATGATTACTTTGATGTTATCATCATGATTGATAGTTTCAAAAGTTTTGATTAGTTCTTTTGCAACATCAGTATTCATAGCATTGAGTTTGTCTGGTCTATTGATTTTGACAGTACAAATGCCATCAGAAGTTGATGTGGTAACTAGTGACATGAGAATTTGTCAAGTCATGCAAGAATTAAATGTTATCTATTTTTTAGAAATTTTTCCCCATTGTTTGAGTGCAGATGCTGCTGCCACCCAAGTTCTGAGGTCCTGGTAAACTGGTACATTATGTTTTTCAATTAATTTAATCATCTTTTCAGTGTATGGACCTCCATTACCTCCACACAATAATGGCTTCTTTGCTTTCTTTTGGAAAGCAGCTAAATGTTCAACAATTGTTTCTTCAAGGGGATCGTCTTGGAATACAAACCAAGGCATTGCAATATCAACATTCTTTTCATCCATAAATTGTTGAATTACAAATCTATAATCTTCTGCAGTTGCACCACCACCAACATCTGCAGGATTACCATTATGAATTGGTACAGCAGGTGGGAAGTGTGCCTTCAATTTCTTGACACCTTGTGGAGATAATTTTCCAATAGTAAGATCGAATTTTTCTAGTTGATCAATTCCACCAATCATTGGACCAGCACCATTACTAGTCATTGCAACTTTATTGCCTTTTGCAGCAGGTTGCCATGCTAATGCCTTTAGTACACCTGCTAATTCTTGATAACTTTCAACTGAAATAATTCCTGCTTGTTTGAATGCACCCATAATAATTGCATTTGAACCACCAAGTGAGCCTGTGTGAGATGCAGCTTGTTTTGCACCAGCAGCAGTTCTACCGCTCTTCCAAATAACAATTGGTTTCTTTTTCTCTTTCATTACACGTTTTGCAACATTAATGAATTTTCTACCATCACCAAATCCTTCAACATATAATCCAACAACTTTAGTTTGAGGATCATTTGCAGCATACCAAATCATATCTGCTTCATCAACATCAGAACGGTTACCGAAACTGATCATTTTTGATAATCCAAATACATCAGCAGATTCTAACATACTGATTCCCATTGTACCACTTTGTGAGAAGAATGCAACAGGGCCTAATTTTGAACGTAACATTCTTTCTTGTCCTTGGAATGCACAATCAAGTCTATTTGCAGCATTGAACATTCCAATACAGTTAGGACCAATAATTCTGATTTTATGTTTTTTAGATAAACGTGCAACTTCTGCTTCATAATCTGCTCTTTCCCCACCAAGTTCTTTTCCACCACCTGAAACAATTACAACACTATGAACACCTTTCTTTGCACAATCCTCTAAAACTGGAGGAGTCATTGACAAATCTACTGAAATTACAACAAGGTCAACATTTCCTGGAATATCTGCAACTGAAGGATAACATTTTTGGCCAAAGATTTTGTCAGCCTTGGGATTAATTGGATATACCTTTCCTTTGAAATCATAATTTACTAAACTATCTAAAATTGAATTTCCAATTTTACCAGGGGTTGCAGATGCACCAACAAGTGCTACGGATTTTGGAGTAAAGAATGTCTCCATGTCGGTAATGTTTGGTTTTTCCTTTGAGATAGAATTTTTCTTTTTCTCTTTATTTAGAATAATTTTTGCATCAACTACAAAGTGAGATTTTGGATAAACGATTACTGGGTTAAAGTCAATACTGTTAACATAATCTGCATTCTCAACGCCTAATTTTCCAATGTCTACTAACATTTTTGCAACTAGATTAGTATCAATTGGCTCACTTCCTCTGAAACCTTTGAGAAGTTTGGAACCCTTTAATTCATTTAACATAGATTTTGCATCAGAAGTTGTAATTGGAAGCATTCTAAATGCAACATCTTTCATTACTTCTGTCATAATACCTCCCATTCCGACCATTATGATTGGTCCAAATTGAGAATCGTTTTGAATACCTACAATTAGTTCAATACCTTTTGGAACCATTTTTTCCAAAAGAATTCCTTTAACATTCACTCCTTTCTTTTTAGATAAACGACCATACATGTCAGTGAATGTTTTTTTAACATCAGCAACATTGTCAATTCCAACTTTAACTCCACCAACATCTGTTTTGTGTAAAATTTGTGGAGAAACTACTTTCATAACAAGTGGGAAACCAATTTTCTTTGCTTGTTTTGCTGCTTCATCAGCTGATGTAACTAAAGCATAAGGTGGTACTTTAACGCCATAAGTTTTGAGAATAGATTTTGATAATTCTTCAGTAATTACTTTGTGATCGGTTTGAATAGTTTCATCGAAAATTTTCTTGACAGCAGTCATTAGTCGATCGATGAAATCAAAACTCAATATATTAAACTTTGGTCAAAGCGAAAATTGTGATTTAAAATTTTTGTAAAAAGTTTCCATGTTAGATTTAACAGTGGAAATATTTCGATCAATATCTAAACGAATTTGTTGTGGATCTATGTGAGGGATTTTATGCAATTTTTCTTCGGTTTTATCTAACCAAAGATTTACCATTTGTTCATTTACTTCAAGATGAAATTGGAGGCCAATTGCGCTTTTGTATTGAAATGCTTGATTTTGATAATTTTCAGATGAGGCTAATCTGGTAGCACCTGAGGGTAAATCAAAAGTATCACCATGCCAATGAAATACTGAAAAAGGATTCCTGAATCCATCAAATAATTTAGAATTATCTTTGACAGTCAAATCATCATAAAATCCAATTTCAGTAATTGGGCCCCTATACACTGAAGCTCCAAAAGTTTTTGCAATTAATTGAGAACCCAAACAAATCCCTAAGACAGGAATTGAGTTTTCAACATAATTTTTAATTAATTTTTGCTCTTCAATCAAATATGGTAAATCATCATTTGCACTTTCTGGAGCTCCCAAGATTACGGCAAATGAAAAATGTTTTTTAGGAATTTCCTCATGTTTTGCATGAACTGATGTAATATCAAATCCATCATCAGATAATAATTGACCTAAATGTCCTGAGCCTTCAATTCTAGTATTTTGTAATAATAAAACATCAGACATTATAGAAATTAAAAAATAATCAAATTATGGCCAAATGCCTTTATGATTAAATGCTTCTAGAACACGTTCAACAGCTAAAACCATAGTAGCTTTTCGCATGTCAACTTTGTGTTTTTTGGATAATGCATATGCATCTTTGAATCCTTGTGTGATATTTTTTTCCATCTTTGATGCAACTTCATCAAAACTCCAATAGTATCCCATATTGTTTTGAACCCATTCTAAATAGGAAATACATACACCACCAGAATTTGCTAAAATATCAGGAACTACAAGAATTTTTTTCTTTTCAATTACAGGATCTGCTTCAGGTAATGTTGGTCCATTTGCAGCTTCACCAATAATTTTACAATTTAATTTTTCTGCAATTTTTGCAGTTATTTGATTTTCTAAGGCTCCAGGAATTAAAATTTCACATTTTGCAGTTAGTAATTCTTCAGTTGATACTTTTTTACTTCCAGTGAATCCTACAACTGAGCCAGTTTTTTCTTTGTGTTCTAAAATTTTACTTACTTTGGCACCTTTAGGAATTAAAATTGAACCTTTAGAGTCACTTACTCCAACTACAACTGCACCCATTTTTTCTAAATATTCACCAGCAAAAGTGGAAGCATTTCCAAATCCTTGTAAAATTACTTTTGCACCTTTTAATTTTATTTTCAAAGTTTTTGCAGCTTCTCTAACAGTATATGCTGTACCCAATCCAGTAGCAACATTTCTTGCTAAAGAGCCACCCATAGGAATTGGTTTTCCAGTAATTACACCAGGAGAGTATTTGTTTCCATTTAATTTACTAAATGTATCCATAATTTGGGTCATTTCTCTACCAGTAGTATAAACATCAGGTGCAGGAATATCTTTCTCAGGTCCAATAATTTCTGCAATTTTGTAAGCAAAACCTCTAGTCAATCTTTCCATTTCTCCATCACTTAGTTTTTCAGTTTTTGGGTTTACGTAAATAGCACCTTTTCCTCCACCTAGTGGAACATCAACAATTGCACATTTCCAAGTCATCCATGAAGATAATGCCATAACTTCCCGTTCCATATACTCAACACCGCCTTCAGGGTTAAAGTAACGGATACCACCTTTGTATGGACCTCTATCGTTATTGTGTTGACTTCTAAAACCGGTGAATATTCTAATTTTTCCATTATCCATTTTTACAGGAATTTTAACTCGCAACATTTTATTTGGCATTGCAAGATACTCTCGAATTCCCTTATCATTTATTCCAAGAATGTCACAAGCGTCATTAACTTGTTTAGTGGCATTTGCAAAGGGATCGGACTTAACCATAATAACGATAATACTACTATTCAGATTATATAAGTTTGGTTCAAAAAATAAGATTAAAATTTTAAATTCAAAAGATCTGCAATAACCGAGAACCCTTAAATTGACTGAGGATCGACTTGTGATATCATGATGGCATCACGCGGTTACGATATGACACCAACAATGTATTCTCCTGATGGTAGAATCTACCAAGTAGAATATGCTATTGAGACTGTAAAAAGAGGAACATTAGCTATTGGCATTAGTACCAAGCAAGGAGTAATCATGGCAGTAGAAGAAAAAGCAAGAACTTTACAAACTAAAAATATTACACAGAAAATTTTCCAAGTCGATTATCATATTGGCGTTGCAGCAGCAGGATATATTCCAGATGCCCGAGTTCAAGTTGATAATGCAAGAGCATTTTCACAAGGAAATAGAATGACATATGATGAATCAGTAGAAATTGCTACTGTTTCAAAATACTTAGCAGATACAGCTCATCAATTTACTCAATATGGAGGAGTACGTCCAAATGGAGTCTCAATGATTATTGCAGGAATTGATCAAAAAGGAGAAGCAATCTATGTAATTGATCCTAGTGGAACATATGTACAATTCACAGCAGTTGCAATTGGTGCAGGTGCAGATGAAGTTAATTCATTTTTAGAAAAAAATTATAATCCAGATATGAGTTTAGAAGATGCAGCAGCATTAGCTATTGCATGTATAAATTTGAAAGATGAAGTTAAAGATGAAATTAAGAATGTCAAAATGGCAAAAGTTTCATCAGAATCAAAAGTTTTTGAGAAAGTTTCAGAATCAGATTTAGAAAATTATTCTAAGAATGTATCAAAATTTTCAAATGAATAGAAGTTTTAGATTTGAAAAATATTCAATTAGAAATAAGGAGAATTTAGACAATGGGTTTAGGGAGTAGTTATTGGAGTGAAGTAATTGAAGTACTTCGAGACATTATTCCAATATATGATAAAGTAAATTCAATTATTTCATTAGGAAAAGATGTAGAACATAGAAATCGAGGGATTTCAGGAAGAGTTCTCAAAGGAAATAAAATTTTAGATGCAGGTTCGGGTTTTGGAAATATGTCTAAAACAGCATTAAAACAAACAGATGGAGAAATTTCAATTACCCTATATGATCCGCTTGTACCAATGCTCAAAAATACAGGCTCACATTTTGAAAAAATTCCGGATATGGCAAATGGTGTTTTTGAACATATTCCATTTAGAAATGAAGAATTTGATGCAGTGTTATGCGGTTATTCATTAAGAGATGCAATTAATTTGAGAGTTGCCATATCTGAAATTCATCGAGTATTAAAAAAAGAGGGACGAATGGTAATTGTAGATTTAGGTAAACCAGATGAAAGTTTTATCAGAGCAGGAGTTGCATTTTATCTAAGATGTATTTTACCAATTCTTGCATTTAGTGCAGGAGGAAGATTAGGATTAAAATTTGGAACGCTTTATGGAACATTCCAAAGATGGCCACAAAATAAAAAATTGGAAGAATTGTTGTTAGAGAAATTTTCACGAGTAGAATTTGAAAAAGATCTTATGGGTGGCGCAATAATGGTTGCGGCATACAAATGAATAGAGTTCTAATCTTAGTAAATTTAACAGGATTAATCATAGGTATTTCATATGGACTTCATGGTCCAATATTACCGATTTTTGCAAAAAATGTAATTGGTGCAACATATTCAGAATTAGGTCTTATTGGATTAGCAAATTTTGTTCCATACATGTTCATTCCACTTTTTGTAGGAATATTACTAGATAGAATAAACAATGCGTATCTATTAGCAATAGGAGCAGCAATCAATTCAGCATCAATCTATCTTTTATCCATTGCACAATCAGTCCCAGAATTATTAGGATTTAGAATAATGACAGGGGTGGCTCATGCATTTTTCTGGCCACCATGTGAATCAATTATTTCAAATGAAAGTACGGAGAAAAACAGAGTCAAAAACATCTCTTGGTTTACAATGTTTTTTGTGATGGGTTTCATGATAGGGCCACTATTAGGAACAGCATTTTTAGAAAATCTAGATATTACATATAGAATATTATTCCAAATTGCAGCATTCATTTTAGCTGCAGCAATAATTACTGCATTATTAGCATCAAGGAAGAGAATCAAAGTACACCACGAAAGATTTTCTTTTTCAGCAATTAAAGACATGAAAAAATTTCCAGAAGTAATTGCATTACTAATTTTCTGCACATCATCATTTGGAATTATTCTAACAATTTTTCCTGCGTATCTCAATGATAAAGGAATGGATGCAACTGATGTTTTGTATTTATTTTTTGCATTTGGAATTTCACGAGTAATTTCACTAGCATTAGCAGGAAAATTTGCAAAGAGAACAAGTCAGACGTTAATTGCTGCAACATTAGCAGTTTCTATAGGATTAGCAATTTCAGTAGTTGCAGATTCAATAATCACATTTGGAATTGCGTTAGTGTTAATGGGATTTGGATTTAGTATATTTTTCCCATTAACTTTAGAAATTATTTTAAGTAAAACAAAAAAAGGCATATCTGGAAAAATAATTGGAGCTTATGAAACAATTTTCGGATTGGGATGGGCAGTGGGACCAACCATAGGGGGACCAATAACACAGTCATTTGGGGATGAAACACCATACATCATATTTTCAATTATTGGAATAGGCATTACAATACTAGCTATCATATCAAGAAAAAAATTAGAACCATTAAAAATTCAGGAAGGCCAATAATTCAAAATTAAAAAAGGATTAGGCACAGTTTCAAACATTACGTTTAATTTTAAATTAGAAAATATCTGAACATGTTAGAATATTCACTAAATATCGGTGGTAGTGAATGGATGATAATCATATTTGTTGCAGTTGTACTAGTTTTAGGTACAGGTAAGCTTCCAGGTGCAGCCAAAAAAATGGGAAAAGTTGTTAGTGAATACAACAGTGCTAAAAACGAAATTCAACAACAAATGAAAGAAGTAACTGAAGAAGTACCAAAAATTTCAGGACCAGTTGAAACTGAAAGAGAAAAATTAGAAATGATTGCAAGATCGGCAGGCATTACAACAGAAGGTAAGACAGATGATGAAATTCAAAAAGAGATATCTGCAAAAATGGGTCAAAAAACAACAGATACATCTGAAAAAAAATAAAAATTATTTTGATTTTTTAATTCGATAAAGATTTTTGTCTAATCTTTTTTTAGCAAATTTGTAATAATCAGGAACAATTTCAAATCCCATATAACGGCGATTAAGAGACTTACTTACAACGGCAGTCTGTCCAGAACCCAAAAAAGGGTCAAATACAATATCTTTTTTTTCACTAGAGTATTCCAATAATTTTTTAATTATTTCTGAAGGGAGTTTAGTAGGAGTTTTTTCATCACCAGACCAATATTCTCGTTTGATATCCCAAACATCTTCTTTATCACGATAATGAAGACTTCTTCCATCCTCAGATTTATCATCTTGTTTAAATCTAGAAAAAGGAAAGAATTTTCTTTTTTTGTCATCTTTACAGACGTAAAGACAGTGATAATGTGAAGTGACAAACTTCTTTTTCGTAACAACACCAAATTGATATTTCCAGATAATATGATTAATGGTTACAAATCCAACGTCATCTAAGGCACGCAAAATATCTTTGAGGTTATTCCAACCTGAAAAAACATACATGCTTCCAGAATCTTTTAAAATTCTAAATACCTCACTCATCCAAGAAAATGTGAAATCATAGTAGTCTTCGGGCTTTATTTCATTGTATCCAGATAGAACTCTGGAAGCAGTTCTATTGTAATTAGCTTTTTTTGCTTTAAAATTAATAGCAAAAGGAGGATCTGTAATTACAAGATCAATTTTATTTTTAGGGATTAATTTCATTCCATCAATACAATTTTTATTGTAAATTTTGTTAATTTCCACTTTCTTCATTTTTAAATTAAAGATTGTTTCTAGGTTAATAATCTCATTGGTTAATAAAGAAATTAAACAATAAATCACCAAATATTTCTAATATAATAGATCTTGAAATTTTCATGTCCAAAATGCAAATCAAAAATTGAAATTCAAAAAACATTCAATAAAAAAATGCATGTGTCTTGTAGTAAATGTGGAATTCAAGATATTCTAGAATTTTCAAAAAATCCTGATGAAGTGTTCTTAGAATTTCTAGCAAGATTTGACAAAGGGTTAGTCACTCAAAAAGAACTAACTGAAGAATTGGCTGATGAGGGGATCATCAGAACAGAAAAAGAAATGAACGAAATGATTGGAAAATCAAATCCAGAAAAATTTCTTGAAGAAATTTTACGGTCAAAAAAAGATTTCATTTCAGATTATAAAATTTTAAAGAATTCTGAGCCTAAAATGGGATGTAAAGTTGAAGATTTTGGATTAGAAGAAAATATTTCAATTTTTTTAAATGAATTAGGGATTAAACAATTTTATAAATTTCAAGAAGATGCAATACAAGAAATAGTTTTTGGTGAAAATGTAGTAATTGAGGCACCTACTGCATCAGGAAAAACAGAGGCATTTTTAATTCCAGTTATTCAAAGAATAAAAAAAGAATCAAGTCAAGGTAGAATTTTTGCAATTTTTGTATATCCAACAAAAGCATTAGCTAGAGATCAATTTCCAAAAATTCAAAAATTTGCAGATAAAATTAAAATTAATGTAAAAGTTTTTGATGGAGATACAAAAATAGAAGAAAGGAGAGAAATTATTGAAACACCTCCAGAAATTATAATTACAAATTTTGATGTTTTACATTATCACCTATGGCATCAAACTAAATTTTCAAATCTATTGAGTTCAACAGAAATTTTAGTAGTAGATGAAGCACACGTCTATTCAGGAATTTTTGGTTCTAATGTTCACTATATTATAAAAAGATTAAAACGAATTTGTAAAAACAAATTACAATTTGTTGCAGCATCAGCAACACTTGAAGATGCCAAAACATTTTGTGAGCAATTATTTGATGAAAAAATGCAATTAGTTAAGGGTTCAGGAAAAAAAGGAGAGACAGATTTTGTGATGTTATTTCCATCACTTAGAACTCAGAGAAACCTCATGGTGGAATTAACAAAAAAATTAACAGATAAAAAACACAAAACAATGATTTTTAGTAATTCCCATTTGAATGCTGAACTTTTGGCAATGCAAACAAAAAAGCAAAAAATCAACATTAAAGTCCATCGAGCAGGATTAATGGCAAATTATAGAATGTCAGTTGAAAAACAGTTCAAAGAAGACAAATTACAAGCAATTTCATGCACACCTACCCTAGAATTAGGCATAGATGTTGGAAATGTTGATTGTGTAATTTCATCTACAATACCAGTTAACAGACTGACTCAAAGAATAGGAAGAGCTGCAAGAAAAGGACAAAGAGGTTATGCATTTTTAGCATTAGGAAATGATCCAATTTCACAATATTACAAAAATCATCCTAATGATTATTTTGAAGATATTGAAAAAACATACATTGATCCAAAGAATCCATTTGTAGAAGAATTTCAAATTCTAGCAATGGCTTGCGATAAACCAATTTCAAAACATGAATTAAAAGAACATCAAAAAATGATTGATTATCATTTGACAGAAGGAAATATTGTAGAATCAAATAATAGAATCATACCTAATTTTGAAAAAATAAATTCAATTTTGAATGACTACAGTATAAGAGGAATTGGTAAATCAATCGATATTTTTTTGAATGGAAAAAAAGTTGGTGACAGAATACTTCCTATTGCATTAGAAGAATTACATAAAGATGCAATTTATTTTCTAGCAGGTTCACGCTACAAAGTCAAAGAACTAAATTACCCAAAAAAAAATTATGCTAAAATTGAAAGGATACCCAAAGATTATCCATACTATACAAAATCATTAACAGAAGAATGGCCAACAATTGAAACAATTTTTGAAAGAAGAAATGCAGGAGGAATTGAAATAGCATTTTGTAAATTACATATACAAAAAAAAGTTTTTGGTTATGTTAACTTAGAATTAGGACAAGAAGTTGCACAAGGAGAAAAGGTGATGTTAGATGCACCTCTAGAATATGATTTCATCACAAAAGGTATTGTATTTCATGCACCAAGACCTCTAAAAATTATTGAAGAATCTGAAGATGAAGAATATACTGAAGCTAGTGGATATCATGCCACAGAGCACGTCGTGATTGAGGGTAGCAATATGATTACAGGAGGAGTATCTCAAGATTTAGGAGGAATTTCATTAGGCACATCAGGTTTAATTTTCATTTATGATGGAGCAATTGGAGGAAGCGGTGCAAGTAAGGCATTGTATGATAGATTTGAAAAAGCACTTGAAAGAAGTATGCATATTGTAAAAGAATGCCCTTGTAAAAATGAGGCTGGATGTCCAAGATGTACATTTTCATACAGATGTGGAAACAATAATGAATTTTTACATAAATATTCAGCATTAGAAATTCTAGAAAGAATCAACAAAGGAGAAAAAACAGTATTGATTGATCCTATGGAAGGAGATAGACCATTAGTGTGACAAAATATCAATACGACAAACTAAACAATTTATGAAAATATGAACAATTTGATAAAAACCAGAATTAAATTAATTCACAGTAATAGTTCCAACCTGCCAAGAATGTAGCAAACAATAGTACGGATATTCACCAGAAACAGTTGGAGTCCATTCAAATGAATCTCCAGACATTAGTATACCTGTATCAAATGTACCGTCAGGTGATGGAGTAAATCCGTCAACAGTTCCTGATGTAAATGAGTGAACTCCTGTTGAATCAGTATTAGTCATTATAATTTTGTCACCAACATTTGCTGAAAGATTAACTGGTGTGTAACATCCATCTCCTCCCATTGAGACTGCACAGTCCTGTGAGAATCCAGATTCTTCTACTGTGCCAATGGTTCTAGTAATAGTTGAAACGGCATCAGTATTACTTGAGGACGTGTTACTAGAAGACGTATTACTTGAAGAGGATTGTTCTGCAATTCCTGCGGAATATCCATCATCATAAGCATTTTTCAAATCAGATGCAGTTGAACTTTTTAAACTTGAAATTTTAGACTCTAAACTTGCAACTTTATTTTCTAATTGAGAAACATCGGTAGTATAGAAAGTAGCAGTATAGTAAGTAAAGTAAATAGTTGTAGTAGCACTAACAATAATTACCAATGCCAATACTGCAAACAATAATTTCATCTTATTACTTAATCAAAGAAGTTTTAAAATAAAAAAGACACTACGCCCTGAATCCTTGTACTTCAAAGGAAAAGGCATTTTAAAAAACCAAGAAAAAATCTAAAAAAGATTAGAAAATAGGCACGAAAATGCTTTTCTAAAACATGAAAATAACACACGATAGTATATCGTGTTTGGATTGTACTGTTAGTATAGAAAATCAAAATGGGATAAATATAAGAAAAAAATAACATAACTATGGAAAAAGTTGCTCTTGTAACTGGTAGTTCATCAGGTATTGGATTAGAAACAGTATTAGCACTAGCTAGAGATGGTTATGAAACATATGCAAGTATGAGAGATGTAGAAAAATCAGCAGAGCTAGAATATGCTGCAAAAAAAGAAAATCTTAAAATAAAAATTATTGAATTAGATGTGGATAAAGAGGAATCAATTGTTTCCTCAATTAAAAAAATTTCATCAGAAAGTGGAAGATTAGATGTTTTAGTAAATAATGCAGGATACGGTCAGTTTGGATGTACTGAAGACATTACATTAGATGATTTTAGAAAACAATTTGATACAAATTTTTTTAGTATTGTTAGAATAATTCAAGAAGTTTCTCCAATAATGCGAAATCAAAAATCAGGGACTATTGTAAATATCAGTTCAGTTGTTGGAAAAATTGGATTACCAGGATCTCCAGCTTATATCAGTACAAAATTTGCTTTAGAGGGATTTAGTGAATGTTTAAGATATGAACTAGGTCAATTTGGAATTAAAACCACTCTAATTGAACCAGGAGTAATTAAAACAAATTTCTTCAATTCAATGAAAATCCCAGAATCAAAAACTGATCCAAAATACAAAGAATTAACAGATCATATTTTAGCAGGTCTTAAGATGATGGCTGAAATGGGAACTCCTCCATCACAAGTTGCAGATGTAATTGTTAAAGCCATCAATAGTAATGAAATCTTACCACGATATATTGTCGGTACTGATGCAGCCATGTTTATGGAAGCAAAACAAGCCAAAACAGACCTGGAATTTGAAAAATACATGAGTAAAGAGCTATTTCCAGGCTGAAAATGACTTTATGTTAAATTATATACAGATACGGAGGAGTTTTTGTCAAAGTCCACAGATGTAAAATGAAATGGAAAAAATTACAACATAATGGAATCTTGTTTCCTCCAGAATATGAGAAACAAGGAATTAAAATAAAAATTCAAGGAGATACTATCGATCTTGACATAAATCAAGAAGAAATGGTGTATCAGTGGGCAAAGAAAAAAGATACCCCATATGCACAAGACAAGGTTTTTCAAAAAAACTTTACAGGTGATTTTGCCAAAACATTAGATTCAAAGTTTAAAAAAATATCATATGAAGATATTGATTTTTCAAATGCATACAAAATTGTAGACAAAGAAAAAGATCTCAAAGAAATGATGACAAAAGAAGAAAAAAAGGAATTAGCTGCAAAAAGAAAAGAATTACGTGAAAAATTAAAAATAAAATATGGAATTGCCATCATGGATGGAAAAGAAGTTGAAGTTGGAAACTATATGGCAGAGCCTCCAGGAATATTCATTGGTAGAGGAGAACATCCACTAAGAGGCAAATGGAAACCAAGAGTTACAGCAAAAGATGTCACACTAAACATGGGAAAAGATGCAAAAAAACCAGAAGGTAGTTGGGGCAAAATTATTCATGATAATGATTCAATGTGGTTAGCAAGTTGGATGGATTTTCTTACACAAAAAAGAAAATACGTATGGTTGGCAGATACAGCAGGACTCAAACAAGATAGAGATAAGGAAAAATATGAAAAAGCAGTCAAACTTGGAAATGAAATTGAAAAGATAAAGGATAGAATTGTTAAGGATATGAAAAGTAAAGATCCTAAAATTAATAGAATATCAACGGCATGTTATTTGATTTACAGAACTGCTATGAGGGTAGGAGACGAAAAAGACCCAGATGAGGCAGATACCGTAGGCGCAACAACTCTCCGAAAAGAGCATATCAAAATTACAGCAAATTCAATTGAATTTGATTTTCTAGGAAAGGATAGTGTCAGATGGCAAGAAACAGTAGTAGCCGAAGGTCATGACAAGCAATTTCATGAAAATCTTAAAAATATCATAGAAAAGAAAAAACCAAAAGATGAAATTTTTGAAGGAATTACCTCAAGACACGTTAACCAATACTATTCAGGAATTGTGAAAGGCTTAAGTGCCAAAGTGTTTAGGACATATCTTGCAACTTCAGTTGTTAAAAAATACCTAGTAGAACATGACACAATTAAAACAAAAACAGCAAATGAAAAACTGTATCATGCTAAATTAGCAAACTTGGAAGCTGCAATAATGTGTAATCATAAAAGAACAATTCCTAAAACATATGAACAAACATTACAAAAGAAAAGAGATTCTATTAAAAAATTAGAAAAAGAAAAAGTATGGGTAAAAACTCAAGACACTCTTAAAAAAGTTGAATCAAAGGAACCAAAAACAGATATCCAAAAGAAAAGTAAAACAAAGAGAATCAAGACATTAAATGAACAAATCAAGAAACAAAAATCAAAACACAAAGAAAGATTACAAAAATTAGAACTTCAATTAGACTTGTCAGAAAAAACCAAAGATTATGCTATTGGAACATCTCTTAGAAATTACATAGATCCTCGTGTTTTCAAAGCATGGACTGATGAGGTTGGAGCTGAATGGGAGAAATTGTATACTGCAGCATTACAAAAAAAATTCCTCTGGGTAAAAAATGAGGATGTAGAATGGAAAAATCTAAAATAGAATTCAAAGAACTCTAAAATAACAAAATATAGCATAATTTAGCACCGTAGAATCATTTAATTTCCCATATTTTTGACCATATAGTATGCCGGGGTAGCTCAGCCTGGTTAGAGTGCCAGTTCAATTGGTAAACTCTAACGGTTCTCCAACTAAGGCAATACTCATAATCTGGAGGTCGCGAGTTCGAAACTCGCCCCCGGCACACAGATTATTCTTAAAAATCGTAAGATTGGGGTTTCTATGAAAAATTTTAAAAAAATCTAAGAATAATATTCTTTGAAGCCCTTGTCAGTAGGGACTAATTCAGTTTTCATACCAAATAATCCAGATTTTTGCTGGGGTTTCATCAATCCATTACTTTCCAAATCTTCTAAAATGGAATTTAGTTCCTCAGTAGTCAAACCTGTATTTTTTTGAATATTTTCAAATTGCCTAACTCCTCTATGTAATTCACCTAAAACAAGCATGTTTTTTGTTTGAGGCTTTGAAGATTTTGGAGGTTCTTGGTATTCATTAGTATTTGATTCAAATTGTTCATCAGACTGTTTTTCGAACCGACCAAAATCAGAACCATATTGTCTTTGTGAAATATCTTGAGAGTTAAAATCACCGGTTTTGAGTTTTCTTAGTACACGTGGTAAAATTCGTGCTAGCGGAATCATTAAGAAAATTATCAAATAAATCCAAGAGAAATCAGCTTCCATGACATTGGTATGAATAAACAGGATAAATCTGTTGATGAGTATCTTCTCTAGTCTTAGAATGAAAAGAGTGATGGGTATAATAGTAGGAAAAACTCTACCATTTTAGATGTCAAAATATCAATCATCTCCAGTTAAAGTTAACATGAGTGCAGCCAAAATAGTTGTAGGGGCTATCATTCTTCTAATCATAATTGGAGTTGTAGCAGGAGCATCAGTTAAAATTGTAGAATCAGGTAACAGAGGAGTACTCACACAATGGAGTGCTGTAGATTTAACAGCACCACCACTTAGCGAAGGTATTCACTTTGTTGTGCCATTTCAAGATGAGGTAGTACAAATTGAAGTTCGTACTCTAAAGTATGATAAAGAGACTAGAAGTGCATCAAAAGACCTTCAAACTGTAGAAACTACAGTTACTGTAAACTATCATGCAGAATATGAGAAAGTAAATTATCTTTACAAGGAAATTGGATTAGATTATGAAAATAGGGTTATCGGACCAGCAGTTGAAGAAACAGTAAAACAAGTAACAGCAAATTATAATGCAGAAGAATTAATCACAAAAAGACCTCTAGTTAAGGGAGATATTGAAAATGCAATCAGAGACAGATTAAACCAATTTTATGTAACTACAGAAGTTATTTCAATTACAGATTTCGAATTCTCACCATTATTTGCACAAGCAATTGAAGCTAAAGTAGAAGCAGAGCAAAAAGCCCAAAAAGCAGAAAATGATCTTATAAGAATTGAAGTCGAGGCTAGACAACTTGAAGCTCAAGCAGTAGGTTTGGCAGCAGCAAACATTGCAGAAGCAAATGGTGAAGCAGAAGCAATTTCAATTATCAATGATGCATTATCAGCAAACCCATTTTATCTAGAATGGTTAAAGACACAAGCATGGGATGGCAAACTTCCACTAGTAGTTGGTGAAGGTGGAACTCCATTCATTCAAATTCCAGTTCAACCATAAGTGAATTAAAAAAAATTATTTTTTATCCTTAGAATTTTCTCTTATTGCATCATACATTGCAAGAAATTGTTCAGGTTCATTTCGAGTATAATTTTTTTCAAGTTTTTGAATTTCCTCATGGGTTAAGTTTTCACCTTTATTCTCATGATATTCTTTAATAATTTGAAAAGGGGTTTTCTGAATATTATATTTCTCAAGAGTTTGGGAAATTGAACGTTTTGCCAAGAAGTTTTTTAAAAATAACTGATATACAAGATAAGTAGAGATTGCAACTATACTAACGACTAAAATTGGAATTATTATCACAGCAGCAGCCATACATTATCTATGGATAATTGTATATTTCATTGTTATTCTTTTTTGTGACTAGATTTTTCATTTTAAGAGAAATTCAAGTTAATGTTAAATGTAGTATTTCCAAATTTTAATCAAATTGGGAGAATTTCAAGAGTTTACAGAAGCACTATTTGGGCAATTATCAGTTGAAATTGATGAAGAAAAAGAGATTATCAAATTAGCAAGTAGAGCAAAAGAAGATCTAAAAGGAAAAGTGGAATTCAATAACTTAGAAAGTATAGCAGCAGATGTTTTTTCTACATATAAAAATAAAGTTGAAGAATTTCTAGATGTTAAAATCCCTGAAAATATTGAATTAAAATTTCCAGAATTAACAGATTTGAAAAGATTGAAAGGGGAAAAAGTATTTGCAGATAAGGAATCAAAAGAATTTGTTACAGAATTATTTAATGCAGTTGCAAAAGAGAATAAAACAAGAATCGCAGAATTAATGCAAGAGGATACAGCCAAGTATTTAGTATATTCAACATATGCAATTCAATACATTTCTAAAATTACAACAACTTATGGAGATTACTTAGATTCAATTATTTATTTGAACAAATTCATTCTATCAAGATATCCAGAAATAATTCTTCACAAGCAAGGTGAGCCATATGATACAAAATTTGAGAATGTCAATTCAGGTTATGTGGGTGCTGTGAAAATGACGGTAGTTGAAGAATTAATTCATGCTGCTCAAGAAAATCTACAACAAGTAAACAAAAATGCCGCAATAGAAGTAAATAAAATTAATGAAGAATTAGCAGGAATAATTTTGTCATTAGATTCTGAAACAATTAACAAGCTTTCAGAATATTGTCAATTACAAGCTGTTCCAGATGATTTTCCATTTGCAAAAAAAGCAAATTTATTCTTCTTTTTGAATCCAGATCATTTCTTAATTGAACAGATAGGTCCAGATGTAATGACATTTACCCACGTAGAGATAGATCCAAAGATAGGAGAAGCAATTCCTCAACTGTTAGAGATTTACAAAAAATGGTTAGTTCCAATCCAACAACATCATGCAGCATTTACAGCAATGGAAGGAATGGCAGCTTTTGCAATTGAAAATATTCTAAAAGATGACAAAGATTTTCAAAATTATCTTACAACATTCATGGGAACGGATTTCTCATCATATCAAGTAAGAAAAAGTATGGGAAAAGACTTTACAAAAATTGTTTATGAAAAATTAGGCACAAAAACATTCAAAAAAATGATTGAAGTTCCTCCAAATACAAAAGAATTGAAAGATCCTCAATTATACCTAAAAAAACTGAGTTAGTGACCATTGAGTGAAAAATTTGACCCACTAGTTGCAGAATGGATATCATTTGTAAAAAATCCTAATTTCAATTTAATTGAAAAATGCCTTAAATTTTCACAATTAATAGAATATCCAGAATTACAAGTTGATGAATATATTAAAAAAATTCATAGAATGGGAATGTCATTAAAGGAATCAATCAGTGATGTTAAAAATCCAACATATCTAATTTCAATGTTAAACGAACATCTTTTTGAAAATTTAGGATATAGTGGAGATGATGATGATTACTACAACCCAAAAAATAATTTTCTTAATGAAGTAATAGATAAAAAAACAGGGCTGCCAATTACAATATCAATTCTATATGTTGAAATTGCAAAATTTGTAGGATTAGAGCTTAAGATAGTAGGATTTCCAGGTCATGTGTTGGTTAAGTATAATGAAGAAATGATATTAGATCCATTTTATGATGGTCGTTTATTAGATATTGACGATTTACAAGAAATTTTAGATGCTAATTTTGGTGGAGAATTAGAGTTTAAACCAGAATTTCTTGATGAAGTTAAGGCAGAACAAATTCTTATCAGGATGGTTCGTAATTTAAAAAATTCATATATCCAATCATTTGTTTATGATAAAGCATTACGTTGTGTTGATATGGTTTTAGCAATTGAACCCGAATCTCCAGAAGATATTAGAGATAAAGGAATTTTAGAACAAAGATTGTTAAATTCAGAAAAGGCTTTAAAATATTTGAACAAATATTTAGAAATAAATCCTAATGCAGAAGATGTAGATTTTGTTTTAGAATTAATTAGAAGTATGAAGAAAAATGATTAATCAATTATAGAATCAACATCTTGACCCTTTTTGATCATAGATATTTCATGACGAGCAATTTTATTTCTTAAAGCTCCTTTCAAAATATCGACTTCACTTCTAAGTAGTGCAATTTCATCTTCAAGTTTTGCAACTCTCTCATAAATGGTTTCAGCATCTGAACTCATAATGAATTATGAATAAAAAATTGTATTAAAAAGTTATGGGTGAATGATTTAGTGACTAAATGATTTTTAAATTATAATTCAAATTCTTGACGGCATTTTTCACATTTTGCTCTTTCTTCACCAGGTGAGCCTAAAAGGAAGATTTTTCCAATTGTTTGACATAAAGGGCACATACCAGTTGTAGCATTTTTTGGGCCTGTACGAATAATTTTTTGACTTTTTCTACGTCCCATGAAAAAACTCACGTGTACGGTCTATTAAGTTTTAATGGCGCGGGGAGAGGGATTTGAACCCACGAGTTCTTGCGAACATAGGATTAGCAATCCTACGCCCTACCAGGCTAGGCGACCCCCGCATAATTAGTCCTAGATGTATCTGTAAATAAATTCATTCGTTATCAAATTATGCAGTGGTAGAATTAATTAGAAGTGATTTCGAATCTTGCAATAATGAGTAAAAAAGCTGCTGTAATGAAAGGAGATGGAATTGGACCAGAAGTAGTTGATTCAATGTTAAGAGTTCTAAAAGAATGTAATTTCCAATCAGAATTAATTTTATGTGAAGCAGGATCAGAACAGTGGGAAAAAAATGGTAGAAAAGATGCATCATATATCCCAGATTCAACAATGAAAACATTAGAAGAAGCAGACTGTTGTTTTAAAGGACCAACTACAACAATTCCTGTTCCAGGTGCACCTAGAAGTGTTGCAGTTACATTAAGACAAAAATTTGATCTTTATGCAAACATCAGACCAACAAAAACTTATGATAGATTAACACCAGATAGAAAACTTGACTGTGTATGTTTTAGAGAAGCAACTGAAGGTCTCTACACAGGGGTAGAAGCAAAAATTACAGATGATGCAGCAATTGCAATAAGAAAAATAACAAGACAAGGAAGCAGAAGATTAATTGAATCTGCAGTTGATTGGGCAAATAAATTTGAAATGAAAAAAATGGTAGCAATTACAAAAAGAAATATCTTAAAACAAACTGATGGAATATTTTGGGATGAAACACAAAAAGCAGTAGAAGGTACAGGAATTGAATTATCTGAAATATACATAGATAACATGGCACAGCAAATGGTCATTGCAACTGAACAGTTTAATGGTTCAGTATTAGTTAGTACCAATTTATTTATGGATATTATTTCAGAACTTGCATCAGCATTAGTAGGTTCGATTGGATTAATTTATTCAGCCAATATTGGAAATAATTATGCAATGTTTGAAGCTGCACATGGAAGTGCACCACAATTTGCAGGGCAAAATAAAGTAAATCCAACAGCAACAGTACTGTCAGGTGCATGGATGGCAGATTATTTGGGTGAAAGAGAAGTAAGAGATGCAATATTTTCTGCAACTGAACAAGTGATCAATGAAGGTAAAACAGTCACATGGGATATTGGTGGAAATGCAACTACAACTCAGATGACAGATGCAATTATTACATATGCAAAAAATAATTTAAGAAAATAGATAGTAATCAAAACCACATGGTTACCGACGGGTAACTCCATTACATATTCTAACACCCTAACATGTAACGTTTGGAATTATTCGATTGCTATCAAAAAACAGTAGAAGTTAATTGAATAAAAATATGATTTGAAAAAGTTGATCAAATGTTTATTTTAAAAATTATTTTTGAATAGAATTTTATTAAATAACCAGTATAATACAAAGATCGAAAGAGAGGTTAATTTCTTGCCTCTACAAGAATTAATTCTTCAAAGAAAAGTTTCTTTTGAGCAATAATTTTTGTGGTTAAGCCCAATTTTTTACCATAATCTATTAGTTTTGAATAGTTAGATAATGAAGAAGTAACAAAAATAAATTTTCCATTTTTTTCAAGATTACTTACAGCAGAATCAAAAATTTTTTTAGGAATCTCAAATCCTTCCGAACCACCATCAGTTGCAATATCCAAAATTTCATCTGTAGCCAAATAAGGTAAATTACAAACAATAAAATCAAATTTTATTTTTAACGCATCAGAACTATTACAACAAATCAAATTATCTGTTTTGTAAGAACTTTGATTTTGTAGTACTTTATAATTAATATCAGTCCCAATAACAAGTGAAAAATTTTGACAAAGTAATTTTGTTAAATATCCAGAACCACTTCCGATATCTAAAGCACATTTACCTTTTTCATTTTCAATATTATTAGCAACAAAAAATGTATCCTCAGATGGAGGATACTCATCATTTTTTAAGAATTTGTTTGGCAAGATTAACTATTTCATCTCCTGAAAGATCATCAATTCGTTTCTCTATTGTACTTTCTTTATTGAATTGTTTTAGAATATTTTTTACAGTTTTCCTCCTGTAAGAAAATAAATCGTTAATTAAAGAAATTAATTTTTTATCTATAGTAGTTTTTTTTGATATTTTTAAGATCACAGAATCAACCTTAGGTGGTGGAGAAAAATTATTCTTTCCTACTACAGAAATTTTTTCTATGTCTAGCGTGTATGTTGCAATAATACTAACAGCCCTACGATTTTTTGATGTTGCAAGTAATTTTTCTGCAAATTCTTTTTGAACCATAATTACTCCATGTGAAAAAGAATTTTGTGCTAACCACTCAATTGCATCTTTACTTTTTGAATAGGGTAAATTAGAAACAAAGATTGAAAAAACATCTTTTTGATTAAAGCCATCACCAGATTTAAGCACAAGATTATCAAATTTAGAGAAGTTTAATCTTGCTTTTTTAATTAATTTCTCATCAGCGTCAACAGATATGACTTTTTGAGCATTTTCACATAATAGAGGAATTAAAATTCCAGGACCTGTTCCGATTTCAAAAACTACATCATTTTTGGAAATTTTAGCTTCTTTTACAATGAATTCTGCAATAGATTTTGAATTAAGAAAGTGTTGTCCCAATAATTTACGTTTTATCATCTCTTAACAAAGAGATTCATTCTACTTTCACCAGTAATTTCATCCAATATCCGTTCAGAGATATGTTTTACCGGATCCTTAAATCCAACTCTATCCTGTAAATCCAAATAACTTTCAAATTTTTGTTTTTCTCTTTCTTCTAACATTGTTTTCATGTATGTTTTTCCAATTCCTGGAATTAATTCTAGTGCATGAATTCTAGGAGTTAGTGGTTGCGCATTATTAAGATATTTTACAAATTTTACTTCATTTTCAGTTACAATTTTTTCTATTACGTTAGATAATTCACTTTGAGCAGAACTTGAAATTTTTTCATAATCCATTTTACCTAATACAGATGAAATTTTTGTTCTACCATCCTTACCGATGTAAATTTTTTCTCCAACTTCAAAAGTAGAATTTTGAATACCTAATACTTCTAAAAGGGTTAAACGGTCTTCGCCAATGGCAGTGATAATTATCCCTTCTCTCCCGCGAACAGTTGTCGATTTACCTCTAGGATTAAAATCTAAAACATATGCATGTTCTTCATACTTTCTAGAAGTGGGTTGTGCCCGATACAAAATTTATTGCTCCGGAAAAATTAAGAATGCTCCTGGATTATTTTGAGCATTTTTTCCAGGGTTTCGGCAAGGATTAATTTTTTCCAACCGAAAGTAAATGAACGTAATTCGGCCATACTTGTTGGTCGGATATTTACAATTTCAACTGCTTCATCTTCTGTCAATTCACAATCTTTGATAAGCTTCTTTTTCATGTCTTTGGCATCTTTTGAATCAATTGTTACAAACTTTGAAACATAATCATATGTCCAACGTTGTATTTGATCCATTTCTTCAACATCAACCTTACCCAAAATTTCTTTTACTTCAGAAAGTGAAATTGCTTGTTTTTTTTGTACTTCTTCCATAATTATACACCGAATGGTTTTATGTGATCTAACCTAGTGATTAAGGTTTTTGGTTTATTTCCCAATTTAACACTTAATGTTATAGCACGTCTGCCTACATTGGTAATAACACCTACTTTTCCGTGATATCTTCTATGTGGCAATCCTTTATGCTGTCTAGGATCAATAATGACAAGTGCTTGTTGGCCTTCTTGGTATTCACGTAACAAAAATGATACTCCTCTAGGGGATTTTTTTGTCATTACAGATCTAGATTTATGTTTAAATCCATGTGAACGACCATGAGACTTCTTAGTTGCCATGAGTCTAAAACCTTGGAAAGCCCTATTTTAACACTTAGGACAATTTTTTAGAAAATTACCCAATCATATCAGTTCTAAGTTGTCCACATGCAGCTGAGATCTCAGTACCTTTCTCAATTCTAATTGTGCAATTAATTCCGGCTTTGGATAAAATTCGTTCAAACTCATGAACACGATTGTTTGATGGGCGTTTAAAATCACCAGCAGTAGGATTAATTGGAATTAAATTCACATGAGAACCATTTCCTTGTAATAATTTAGCTAAATTATTAGCAATGTCTGGAGAATCATTAATTCCATCCATTAATGCGTATTCAAAAGTAACACGTCTACCTGTTCTTTTAAAATAATTATGACCAGACTCAATAATTTCTTCAACAGAATTAGGAACAGCAGTAGGAACTAATTTTTTTCTTAAATCATTTGTAGGAGCATGTAAGGATATTGCCAAACCAATTTGTAAATTTTCATCAGCTAATCTTTCAATTCCAGACTTAATTCCAATTGTTGAAATAGTTATGTGACGTTGACCTAGACCAAATCCTCTAGGATGTGTTAAAATTTTTACAGCTCTAATCATTTCATCATAATTTGCCATAGGTTCACCCATTCCCATAAAAACTAAATTTGTAACATGTTCGCCTCTTTGTCTTAAAATTTCTTCAAAATGAATTACTTGTGAAATAATTTGTTCTGCCTTTAGATTTGTTTCAAAACCCATTTGTCCTGTTGCACAAAATACGCAACCCATAGCACATCCAATTTGAGTTGAAACACAAATAGTTGATCTTGGATGACCTCCAATTTTGGTTGGTTCATATTGCATTAAAACAGTTTCAACAGACTGTTCATTTGTTAAATTGAGCAATAATTTTGTAGTATCACCATCTTCACTTACAACTCTATGAGTTTCTTTTGCAGAGCCTATTGTATAATCAGCATCATTTAATTCTTCAATCAATTTTTTTGGTAATTGTTTGATATCTGAAATTTTTTTTGGAAATTTATAATACAAAGGAAGTAAAATCTGATCTGCCCTATAACGTGGATAACCCATATCAATAACTAATTTTTCCATTTCTTCAGGAAGAAATCGATAAAGGTCTACCATGATACAATATCAAATTGTCAGATAATATTAGAATTTAATGAATAATTAAAAAATAAAATAAGAAAAAGAGAAGAAAAAATCTTCTAGTGACTAGAAATCATCAGATGTGATATCTGCACCGTGATCTTCAACTACATCTACTTCAGGTTCTACAGTAGCCTCTACTTCAGGTTCTACAGTAGCCTCTACTTCAGGTTCTACAGTAGCCTCTACTTCAGGTTCTACAGTAGCTTTTGTTTTAGGTTCTTTAGCTTTTTTTGTAGTTGCTTTCTTGGCAGTCTTTTTTGTTTTTTTCTCTGCTTCTTCAGGATCAATAACTCCTGCTTGTCCCAAAGCAAAGATTACTTCTTCTTCAGGATGATGAGGACTATCCACCATTCTAGCAATTCGTTTTTTACCAGATTTCTTAAAGTAGATTCTGTAGGTACTTGTATGTGCAACTACATTTCCACCAATAGGTCTAGTTGGGTCTCCAAAGAAAACATCAGGGGATGCCATAACTTGATTTGTGGCAATTGCAGCACAATCATATGTTTCAGCAATTCTAACCAACAAATGAACAAAATGATTTAATTTTTGTTGTCTAACAGACAATGTTCCCCTTCCAAGATATTCAGAACGGAATAATCCAACTGCAGAATCTGCAACGATTAACTTTACATTGTTTTCTTCAATTATACTACCAGCTTCTTCGAGGATTAATGTTTGATGAGCACTGTTGTATGCACGTGCGACAATAATATTATCCAAAACTTTTTCAGGATCCATTTCATGTGCTTGAGCAATTTGAACAATTCTTTCAGGTCTGAAAGTATTTTCTGTATCAATATACAAAACACCACCTTCAAGTCCACCTTCTTCTTTACTTTTTTGAACCATTACAGACATGGTATGAGCAAATTGTGTTTTACCACAACCAAATTCTCCATAAACTTCTGTTAGAGCTCTAGTTTCAATACCACCATCAAATAGTGTATCAAGACAATTAGTACCAGTACTAATCTTACCAATACTTTGTCGAGTTTTATACAGTTCACTTGCACTAATGAAATCTTTAGCAAGTAGACCACCTTCAACTAAATGTTTTCTTGCTTTATTGACAATTTTTTCAGCTGTATCCTTTTCCATTCCAGTGATTTCTGAAATATCAACAGGACCTCTAACGATGAGGTCCATGACGTTGTGGACACCTGCATCGGATAATTTTCTTGTAGTTACAGGACCTACGCCCTCTAAACTATCTAATCTTAAATCTTCAACCATACCGTATAGTACGGTACCTGTACTTTATAAGGGTATTGTTTAAAAATTTGATCTATAAATTATAAAAATAAAGACGAAAAAGACTATCGTTTTTTTCTTCTTTGGCCAGGTTTATTCTGTCCTGGAAATCTACCCAAAGCAAATCGTTTTTTGAAATTACCTTTGTTGGCAACACTAGAACTATCGCCTACAATTTTTCTACCCTCTACTTTAGGAGTTTGTCCTCTTACTTTACCTGCTTTGGTAAGTGATCCGTGAGTTGCCATGATATAATCTAAGAATTAGTGAATTTATGTATTTGGATAATAACTACCAGTACTTTGCTTTGATAGTTTCAATGACTTTTTCATGTTCAGGACTCTTTCTACGTGCATATTTTTCCATAGCTCCTAGTGGAACTCCACCAAGAGATCGGGCAATTGCATTGAAGAAATATCTTTGGGGTCCTTTTGCACCAGTTTTAGTCATGAATTTTTGAATGGCATATTTGAAATTATGTTGCCATGTTTTGTATAACACGCCCAATTGTGCAGGAGTCATTTCATTTCCAATGTTAAAGAAATTAGAAGTTTCAAGTAACCCAATTGGAACAAAGGTTAGAGCAGTTGCAGTAAACATAGAATCAGGTTGTTCATGCTCTAATTCACTAAGAAGTCTAATAGTTTCCCAAGAATCTTCAGGAGTTTCATCATTATCCAGTCCCATAATTAATGTAAAAGCAGGAATCCAATAATTTTCATTCATGGATTTGACACCCTCTTTAACAACCCAGTGCCATTCTGATGGGTCATAAGGAGCAAGTTTTCTATCAGCATATTTTCCAATTAATCTAAGACTACCAGTTTCAAATCCAGCTTGAACACCAATCATGTTATCAGGACCGGCTTTCATAATTCTGGATAAGTTTGGAAGAAGTTTTTCATCAGCGATTGCTCCAGCTAAAGTTCCATGTGTTGGATTGGTGTGTTCAACACCAGTAGACATGATTGCGGTAAACAATTCTTCTAATGCTTCTCGATTTGGTTCCATTCCTTTTGCAGTTCGTGGGTCCATTCCATAAACAAAAATATCATCACTATGAATCCATGCAGATTTAGAACCACCTTTTTTTATGTTAACTTCGATTTCTTTTTTGACTTTTTCAGGAGAATAATATCTTAATGATCTTAATGTAACGTCACAGAATTTACAACCTCTTCCACAACCTCTCATAACTTCAACCATTCCATGCATACTAGGTTCTACAATATCTGGAATTTCTTCTAAATCAGGTCTATCCCAAAAATTTACAAATCTTCCATGAATTTTTTTACCTTCTCTTTCAAATTCTTTAATGTTAACTTTAAAGTCACTTCTTTTTCTGAAAGGATCCATATTTTCGAAATCGCCATTAATTAAATAATTAAAGAATCTACCAGCATGTCCATCAATTTCAGGTGCAATTCCACCAAGTTCTCCTTCTAATATTGCATAAATTCCAAACTCCTCAATTTTTGCAGGATCGTAATTATATTGCCAAGTACCTGAAGCACCAGAAATAACTTTAGCTTTACTTCCAGTTCGTGCTTTAGCAGCTTTAATTCTATGATGTAATTCAGTATTGTAAAATTCATCATAGGAGGTTTGTTTTCTTCCATAAGTAAATGTCATAGTTACTGGACCCATTCCCAATGGATCCATTTCATAAGTTCCAATAACTTCAGTTTCAGGACCAATAAATTTTTCAATATGATTTGGATGAGCAACAACTACATCACTTCGTGCGAAACCATCACGTAACAAACCGGCTTCTAATTTTCTCAATCCGTATGGAGCATATTTTGCTGCACCATTGATATCTGGAGACCAGTTACAAATGAAATCAAATAGAACTTTAGGAGTTACCTGTTTTCCAAGTATTTTGTACCAAAAGCTCTTAGGATCTCTGTTAGGATCTAATGCAGGGGCACATCCGAAAAATGTTGCCAAAGATAATCCCCTGTAAGGAGACATCAGAGTTCTATCTGCTGTTAAAACGATTTTTGGAGTTCCCATTCCCTTCACGCAAAATATTTGATGATTGATTTTAAACCTTACTCGAAAAACTCAATAATCTTCAAGAATTCCAGCCTTATTTCTATGCGTATGCCCAAATTCTTTGTTTTGAGACAGATGATTTCCATCAAATATAGTTCCGTCTTTACATGCAAGATCTTCTCCCACACAACAACTTCCACAAATTCCAACCCCACATTTCATCATACGCTCAAGACTGGCCTGAACAAAAATGCCTTTGGTGTGAGCAGATTGAACAGTTTTGTACATCATTTTTTCAGGACCGCAAGTATACACACCATCAAAATTGGATTCATTTACTAATTTTTCTACCACGTCAGTTACAAACCCTTTTTCGCCATAACTTCCATCATCAGTACAAACAATCACTTTGTGAGAATTATTTTTTAAAAGTTCATTTGCTAAAGTTTCAAAGAAAACCTCATCTTTAGATTTTGCACCAATTAATACAGTTACATCATCTGTTGGTTTTACATGAGTTAATAATCGCATCATTGGAACAAGTCCAGTTCCTCCTCCAACTAGCAAAAGTTTTCCTTGTTTAATGTCAAAAGCATTTCCGTAAGGTCCGCGAACTCCGATTTTTTCGCCAGTTTTAATATTGAATAATCCAGTTGATGCTAAACCATGTTTTCTTACAGTAAATGCTGCCTTTCCAGATTCATTAGAAATCATTACACTCATAGGTAATTCGTTAATTCCAGGAATCCAAACCATTGCAAATTGTCCAGGTAAAACATTAGACATTACATCATCTGAAAAATATAAAGTTCTAACAGTAGGAGTTTCATCAACTACTTTTTCAATTGTGACAATAGTAGTATGATTAGAATTTCTTTGCAAGTCCCACCATCTCCTCTATTGTAGAATAATTTTTCTGTTTCATGTATTGTAATACACCTTTGTTGATATCATCAAAAACATTTATCCAATTATCACCTATTGCACTACCAAGTTGAATAGCAGAAGCACCAGCTAAGAAAAACTCAATTGCATCTTCCCAAGTAGAAATTCCACCACATCCAATAATTGGAATATCATATTTAGAAGAAATTTCATAAACACATCTTAATGCAATTGGTTTGATTGGTGTACCAGACAAGCCACCATATTTGTTACTAAGAATTGGTCTTTGAGTTTCAACATCAATTGCCATTGCTCTAACAGTATTAATTGCAGTAATAGCATCAATTCCTGAATCAATTGCAGTCTTTACAGTATTAAGATAATTAGTAGTACCCAAACCAACTTTTGCAATTACAGGAGCAGTAGTAGAATTTTTTACAGTAGTAACTATTTTCTTCACTAATTCAGGGTCATCTCCAACTTCTAGACCAACTTTGGCAACATGTGGACAAGATAAATTCAATTCAAATGCAGTTACATTACAATTTTTAAATTCGTTGATCATCATTTCAAAATCTTTAGGAATAGAACCAACTAAACTCACTATAATGGGAACATCCACATTAGGTTCAATCATTTTAGCAAAATTTGAAGCACCTGGATTTGAAAGACCGACGGCATTCATCCAACCACCGCCATTTACACTAAAAATAGTTGGATTTGGATAACCTTCCCATGGCTCACTACTAAGGGACTTAGTGACAACTGCTCCAGCACCTGAACGATATAATCGATTAAATACATCTAAAGAAATTCCTAGAATTCCAGATGCAAGCATAGCAGGTTTATCTAATTGCATTTTACCTACAGAAGTTGCAAGACTGGGTTCCATCAGGATAGATAAATCTAGTTTCGAATATAATAGTTGATTTAATGATCTAGTACATTTTTTAAAGGTGATCTAGGTTCAACTATTCATGTATTCAGTGATTTTAACCGAATTGGGAATATCAGTTTTTAATGATGGACAAGTAGAAGAATCATTTCCATTTTCAAATCCAGTAAAAGAATATCTTGCAATAAAAAATAAAGAAGCAAAATTAAATGAATTAATTAATTATTTAGCTAAAATTCAAAGAGGAGTTTCAGTAAGTGACGAGTCATTACTTGCAATTTTGAAAAAATTTTCAATTGATTGTCATATAATGGATTTGGAAGAATTAGAAAAAGTACAATCAACAAAACCACAAATTATTGTAGATTCAGGATTTGCATCAAATCTTCAAGATACATTAGGCAAATTAAGAGAATTTGCTTTAGGATTTTCATCTTCAAAAGTTACAGAGGTATCACAAAGTCCAGATCTTCATATTATTCAAGCAATTAATTCATTAGATGAAATTGATAAAATTGCAAATGGGTTAAGTTCAAGGCTTAGAGAATGGTATGGATTACATTTTCCTGAATTAGATAATATGATAGATAGTATCAATGGATATGCACAAATTGTAATGGCAGGTAAACGAGAATCATTATCAAAACAAGTTTTTGAAGAAGCTGGTTTTCCAGAATCAAAAGTAGAGATGTTATCATTAATCTTATCAAAAAGTAGAGGAGGAGATATTTCAGATATCAATTTATCAATTGTTCAATCAATTGCAAAACAAATTTTAGATTTCTATGAATTACGTAAAAAACTTGAAGAACATGTAGAATCAGAAATGCAAGAAATTGCACCTAACCTTTCTGCTATTCTAGGTACTGCAGTTGGTGCAAGAATTTTAGGAAGAGCTGGAAGTTTGAAAAGAATGGCATCACTTCCTGCAAGTACAATACAAGTATTAGGTGCTGAAAAAGCACTGTTTAGATCATTAAAGACCGGTTCTCAACCACCAAAGCACGGATTATTATTCCAGCATGCAATGGTTCATGCAGCTCCACGTTGGCAAAGAGGTAAGATTGCTAGAGCAGTTGCTGCAAAAGCAGTAATTGCTGCAAGAGTGGATGTTTATGGTGAAGGGTTGAATCAAACTTTACTAGAAAAACTCAATATCAGAGTGGATGAAATAGGTAAAAAATATGAAAATCCAACTGAAAAAGACATCAGAACACCTCAACAATTTAGTCGTGGAGATGGAAACTTTGGTGGCCGAAGAGAAGGTGGCCGAAGAGAAGGTGGCCGAAGAGAAGGTGGCCGAAGAGAAGGTGGCCGAAGAGAAGGTGGCCGAAGAGAAG
>QOOS01000003.1 GCA_003331425.1 Candidatus Nitrosopumilus sp. | reverse complement strand
TAAAAAATAATAATATTTCATACTTTCAGATTTGATAAATATTGTAAATATCTTGTCAAGGTCTATAATTTTAGATCATGTTGTATTTGGGTTTTTTAGATAATCTGATTTTGATAATTATTGAAAAAATTTATTCCTAAATTAATTATCTTCTGTAAATTGTATTTTTGATTACTAATTATGGATCTTTTTGCTGCATCAAAGAACATAAATAGATTCAACAAAATGTAATTTCAATGTCAGAAGTTAGACAACAAAACATATCTAAATCTACAGTACCAAAAATAGCAATTTTGGCTTTAGCAATAGTTTTTGCAGCAGGATTGTTCGTTGTAGGTTTTGATCAAGGTCACATCTTTAGTGTAATTCAAGGTGTAGATGCATACGAGGAACTTTACATACATGAGTTAACTCACGATATGAGACATGCAGCAGGATTTCCTTGCCATTAGGTGAATGATATAGCATGAAAACTCTTCTTTTTATTTTAATTGTATTATTTTCTGGGGCTTTAGCCGGAACAATTCATGGAATTGTTAATTTAGGAATTGTTGAACCACACCTTGATGAGGCAATTGGAATTGAGAATCAAAACCTCTTTGCATCAGGTGAAGAGGAAGACACTCCACAATTTTGGGCAGAGTATGATGCATATCGTGATTGGCAAAAAAGTGGACAAGTTTTAGCTGGTACAATACTAGGGACATCAATTGGTGCATTATTTGGAATAGTCTATGCATTTGCAAGACATGTATTGCCAGGAAGTAATGATCTAAAGAAAACACTTTTGCTTGCTGGAGTAATGTGGTTTACACTTTATCTAATTCCATTTTTGAAATATCCTGCAAACCCTCCAACTGTTGGAGATGGCGAAACTGTAGTGTTAAGAGCAATTTTGTATTTGTCATTTATTGCAATATCTGGTTTTGGTGCAGTAGGATTCTATCAGCTTTCCAAACGTCTAAAACAAAACAGAAAAGTTTTGTCAATTGTAGGTTATGCAGCATTTATTGGAGTGACATTTGCATTAATGCCTGCAAATCCAGATGAAGTAACTGCTCCAATGGAATTGGTAAACGAATTTAGAATAATGTCTGTACTTGGAGTAACCACATTTTGGATATCTGTTGCAGTAATTCTAGGTGCATTGTGGCACAAAACAAGACCAGATGCAGAGATTTCTACAAGGTGAAATTCTCACAAATAGACCTAACAAATTGATGAAAAATGTATTTTGAAAATATTTATGTTAACGAAATTATTGAACTATAGATATGGGATTCAAAAAAGGTATTGAGAAATGTGTAGAGTGTGAGAAAAAAATGTCTGAGGATCCAGATGAGACAGGAATGTGTAGTAAATGTGGTTCTGGTGCAAGAGTTGATTCAGAAATACAAAAGGAATTAAATGATTTAGGAATAATTTAGTAGATTTACAATAAATCCTCATCAATTTCTTGAATTGGATTCATAAATTGTGCACATGTACACGTTGGAATTTTACATTTTCCTAATTTTATCATTAATTTACTTTCTTTATCTGGAATATGAGCTTCATCTGTGTGATGGCATCTTTGACAATTCATTTTAGTTTATGACCTCTAAGTATTTGGAACCAAAACTGCACGAGCATCAATTTTAGAGTCCTTTAATTTTTTCAAAGCTTCATTTGCTTTTTCTAATGGGAATGTTTCATAAATTACTTCGATATCATTTTCATTGCATATTTTGATAACTTGTTCCATGTCTTTTGTTGAACCAATCAGTGTACCTCTAATTGTTTTTTCTTCAAATGCAATAAATTCTGGTCTTTCTCCTATTGTTGCAATAACAATCGTTCCTCCTTTTTTGACTGATTTTATTGCAGTATCTGTGACAATATCTGATGGGGCAAAAACAATTGCCGCATCCAATAAGCCGTGTTTTTGAGTTAATTTATTCAAAAATTCTTCTTGTTCTTTTGAAAATATCATTGCATCAACTGCCCCTAATCTTTTTGCAACATCTAGATGATTTTGTGATCTTGAAAATGCAATTACTTTTGTTTTTTCAATTTTTGCAAACTGTATTGCCATGTGACCTACTCCTCCAATCCCAAAAATTCCTATTTTTTTATCTAATGTTGGCTCTGCTGCTTTGACTGCTTTGTAAGCTGTAATCCCTGCACAAAATAGCGGTGCTGCATATTCTGATTTCATTTTTTCTGGAACTTTAGTTGCAAAATCTTGTTTAACTGTAATATATTCAGAGTATCCTCCTTTCAGAGTTTCTCCTGTTATTTTTGAAGATTCACAAAGGTACTCCTTTCCCTCTTCACAATATTGACATTCTTTGCATGCTTCAAGTAACGGTGTAATTCCTGCTCTTTCTCCTATTTTGAATTTAGTAACATCTTTTCCAATTTCAATTACTTTTCCAACAACTTCGTGTCCTGGAACAATTGGTAGTGTTGCTGGAATTCCAATATGCTGCCAATCTCCTTCGATTCCATGAAGTTGGGAATGACAAACACCACATGCTTCAATTTTAAGTAGAATTTCATCTGATTCCTTAATTTCATGCTTATCTATTTCAGTTGATTTCAAAGGATTAGTTTCAATTTTTGCACATTCTGAAAGCACCATTGCACGCATTTTTTCCATAAATCAAAAATTTTTTCATTGAATTTTAACATACTGTTTTAATTTTTTTCCTCATAAATTATCTCAATCAAGATAAGATTTATTTTAAAAAAAGTATCCAATATGGTATGGCTGATGTTACTTCTGAAGATCGTGAGCGAGTAAAACTACTAACCTTAATTTCCTCTTCAAAACATGAGTTTGATAAATTATCTCTAGAACAATTGGCAAGACTAGAGGAACTGCTAAAGAAAAAAGATTACAGTCATGATAAAAAAGCAGACAAATCAAAATCTAAATTTCTCAAAAGAATCAATGTCCGAATTTATGAATTAACTGAGGGTAAGGGAATCTGGTGACAATCTTCATGTCTAGGTACAAATATTCAAAACACTTTGATAAATTATGGCTGGAAATAATCTAATTCATGAAACCAGTCCTTACTTACTTCAACATGCTGATAATCCCGTTGATTGGTATGGGTGGAATGATGAAGCACTAAAAAAAGCAAAAGATGAGAACAAACCTATTTTTCTAAGTATTGGGTATAGTGCATGCCATTGGTGTCATGTAATGGCACATGAATCATTTGAAAATAATGATGTTGCTGAATTTATGAATGAACATTTTGTAAACATAAAAGTTGATCGTGAAGAACGCCCTGACATTGATGATATTTATCAAAAAGTTTGTCAAATAGCTACGGGCCAAGGTGGTTGGCCATTGAGTATTTTTCTTACACCTGATCAAAAACCATTCTATGCTGGAACATATTTTCCTGTTTTGGATTCCTATGGACGTCCTGGATTTGGAAGTATCTGTAGACAATTAGCACAAGCTTGGAAGGAGAAACCAAAAGATGTTGAAAAATCTGCAGAGAGTTTTCTTTACGCATTACAGAAAACTGAAAAAATTACAACTCCCTCAAAATTAGAACGTACTTTACTTGATGAAGCTGCGATGAATTTATTCCAATTGGGAGATCCTACTTATGGGGGATTTGGTTCTGCCCCTAAATTTCCAAATGCTGCAAATATTTCATTTCTATTTAGATATGCAAAAATGGCAAATTTATCAAAATTTAATGAATTTGCATTAAAAACTTTGAAAAAAATGGCAAAGGGTGGAATTTTTGATCAAATTGGAGGAGGATTTCATAGGTATTCAACTGATACAAAATGGCTAGTCCCTCATTTTGAAAAAATGCTCTATGATAATGCTCTCATGCCTGTAAATTATTGTGAAGCATATCAAATTACCAAAGACCCATTTTATCTGGATGTTTTACAAAAAACACTTGATTTTGTTTTACGTGAAATGACTTCATCCGAGGGAGGATTCTATTCTGCTTATGATGCGGATTCTGAAGGTGTAGAAGGAAAATTTTATGTTTGGACTAAACATGAGATTAAAGAAATTCTTGGTGATGACGCTGAAATATTTTGTCTTTATTTTGACGTAACTGATGGTGGAAATTGGGAAGGAAATAGTATCCTTTGTAATAATCTTAATACTTCAACAATTGCATTTAATTTTGGAATATCTGAAGAAAAGGTCCATGAAATTATAGATTCTTGTTCAAAAAAATTATTAGAAGTAAGATCAAAAAGAGTTTCTCCTGGATTAGATGATAAAATTTTAGTTTCTTGGAATTCTTTGATGATAACTGCTTTTGCAAAAGGATATCGTGTTACAAATGACATGCGATATCTAAATGCTGCCAAAAATTGTATTTCCTTTATTGAAAAGAATTTGTTTGTTGATGATAATCTATTAAGAACTTACAAAAACGGTAATGCAAAAATTAATGGTTATCTTGAAGATTATTCTTATTTCATTAATGCTCTACTGGATGTATTTGAAATTGAACCTAATCAAAAATATCTTAAACTTGCATTGAAATTGGGTACTCATTTAATTGATCATTTCTGGGATTCCGAAAACAATAGTTTCTTTATGACTTCTGATAATCATGAAAAATTAATCATTCGTCCAAAGAGTAATTATGATTTATCTCTTCCTTCAGGAAATTCTGTTTCATCCTTTGTAATGTTACGACTATACCATCTATCTCAAGAACAATCTTTTCTTGATATTTCAATTAAAATTATGGAATCTCAGGCACAAATGGCAGCAGAAAACCCATTTGGATTTGGATATTTGTTAAATACTCTTTCTGTATATTTGGAAAAACCTATTGAAATAACTATTATAAATTCTGAAAATTCTGAAATTTGTAATTCTCTATTTGCAACTTATTTGCCTAGTTCTTTTATCGTGACCATTGAAAATTCTGAACAATTGAATGCTCTTACTGATTATCCTTTCTTTTCTGGTAAATCCTTTGAAGATCAAACTTCTGTCTTCATTTGTAAAAATTTTTCTTGTTCTTTACCATTACATACTCTAGATGAAGTAAATTCAGAACTTTAGATTTTTTTTAAATCTACATTTATGGTGTTTCCGACTTGTGGTCTTCCCATTCCATCATATCTTGATTTTGGCATTGCAATTGTAATTTGTGTTTGTTGATATGACTTCATATTTACAGTTGGTTGAGCTTGTAAAATTGCTTCTAATAGTGGCATTACCTGTTCTTTTGTTTCTGCATCCAATTTTTTGGATACGTTTTCAATGATTAATTGTTTTTGAGAAATTGGTTCAGTTGATACATTTTCAATTAATGTTAATTGTATTATTTGTCCATTGTCTACTATCTGTGTAATTTTGAATTCATTTGTTGCGGACATAAATTATTGATTTTATCTTAATGATTTATCTCTAACGAATTGAAAAATAGAGTGCAATTACAGCTGTTGCTACTGCAGCTGTTACCCCTAGGCTAAAAATGATTTTACTACCGTCAATATTCATAATTTTATCATTTCATAATTCAAATTAAACTGTACTGCAATTTTTTACTACTTTAGTTACATTTTTAGCTATTTTTATGCCTAATTTCTTCTTATTCTGTTTTATTATTTGATTGGTTATCTGTTTTCCTTTGAGATGAAATCGCTTTTTTGATTTGTGGCGCCTTCTGTTTTATCATTTCATTAAATTCTTTGATATCTTCTAAACTTGCTGTTTGCTGCTGATTTTGATAAGCTTGAAGGAATCCTGAATATACACATCCTGTAATTATTCCAAATGCAGTATCTTGAACTGATTCTATTTCTGGACGAAATTCCTCTGCAATTTCCCTATATGACTCTGATTCACTAATGTAATATTCAATCAAACTATTGATAAATTCTTTATTTTCTTTTGCGATTGTCATAATCTTATTTTGATTCCTAGTTTATTTAATTATCTTTTTTTAATCTGATAAATTTATGTAAACCGAGATTTTATGTGTTGTATTGCTAGAAAATTTATCTCCAGAACTTCGAAAAACTTTGAGACAAATAAAGAAACAAACTTTAGCATTACAATCTATTCGTAATCTAAATAAAATTCAAAAATCTGTATGGCTAGAAATGGCTAGTCGTGAAACTGGAATCAAAGTTGATCGAATATGTTGTATCAATAAACCAGTTAATCTCACAATATTTCATGTTGGAGATTCAAAGTCTTCTGTATTGCTTTGTAACTATCATTCTAAACAAAAATATTTTTTAAAAGATATTTTTGAAATAAAACCGTTAGATGAGAATTTGGTAAATTCTCATACCATGTAATTAGAGATTTTATTTAATTAACTGAGTTCTTTAAATTGTAATCTAAAAATAGTATTAATTCTTAGTTTTGATATGGATTTGAATGAAATTCTTACTAAGGAAAGAGATTCCTTAAGGGATGAAAATATTGAACTTAGAAAGCGAATTCACCAACTTGAAATTTCGTTACAAAAAGCATTAGATATGCTAGAAAATGATGATTAAATTTTCATTTTCATGCCTGAAATCTTTTTCTAATTTTATTTTGAAATAAAAGTTTAGTAATTAGTTTTAATTGAATATTTTTCTTGGGAAACTGGAAATTAGATTTTGAAGACGGGTATTATAGAATATTTGATTCTTCCAAATTAATTACTGGCTACTTTGATCCTGATTGTGGGGATTTATCCTCATCTGAAAATCCAGAAGATGTAATTCTATCTAAAATTAAAAATCATGACAAAATATCTGGTGGAATGATAATGATTCCTCTTGTTAAATTCAAATTATTTGATACTGATTTGAATACTAATTTATCTAATGTTCAACAAAATGTATCTAGAGTTTCAGAACATCTTCAAAAGTGGGATAATTTTTTATCTAAAATAAGTAATTCTTCTCACTTTATTGGAATTTCTCATACTGATCAGGACATGTTGACAATTACATTCCCTATAAAATTCTCTGAACTGACTCCTCTTGATAAATCTGATTTGATTAAGGAACTTTCTCCTACTTTGAAATTACTGGAAGATTCTGATTTATTATAATTAAATTTTCATTTATGGCATGTGTTCTTTTTTCCACTCTTCAGCTTTATTATTACAATTAAACCATTCAATTTCTATTTCACTAGAATCAAATTCTCCTAATTCATTTCTAAATTGATCATCACATTGTTTCTTCATTTTTTCTGAAACTTGTAAAACTTGTTGTGGTGACACTCCTTGGGGTGCCTCAAATTTTTCTCCTCCCACATAATGTTTTATTCCTACTTTTGCTGTTTGAAATTCAACCAATCCTAAATTTTGATACTCGTATGCTTCTTGAATTAAAGTATCAGAACGAATTTTGGATGCTTCGTTACCTGTTTTAATCCAATCAATAAATTGTAAATCACTTTCAAGTTGAGTTTCAGCTGACATTTTCAATAATATGACTGAACTTTGAAATAATTCTGGCGGTGTTAATTTATCATATTTTGATATAGTTTGTTGAAAATTATCTACATGCTCTTCATAAAACTTCAATAATTCTTGTTTTGAAATATCTCCTTCTGCCCATTTAGTTTTTTCAGAATAAAATTTATTTTGAATTTCTGAAAGTTCATTTTCAATTTGACTTAATTCATTTCCAAACTGTAATCCTTTTTGTTTTGTAGTATCTACTGAATAATTATAAGCAATTATTGCACCAATAATTATTACTGCAATACTGAGGATGATGATGTTTTGAATTTTCTTTTTTTTCAAAGGTAATCTACATAATTTCCATTTTCATCTAATTTTAATTCAATAGTAAATTCTGTACCGCTGATAAATGAATCATTTCTTGTTGTTCTAACTCTTGCTACAACTAACTCGTAAGGCCATATTTCTACAACAATTGCTCCTACTTTTGCTTTTGGTGTTTCTGTAATTTCCATATCTTCACGTTTTACCCCGTGTCTTTCTAACATGTGAATAGAATGATCCAATAATGGTTCAGGATTATTGTAATTTAGTACCCACACTTTTCCTTCATATTCAATTTTCTGCAATTTGAAACAATCCTGATTAACTCATATAACAATTATTCCTTTACTGACCTTTTTATCATTAACAAATTCATTTTTTACCTATTTATGATAATTTAACAAAAATTATGCCCAAGAAAAGATCTTTTTAGTATTATCTTCAATTCCAAAGAATATTCCTAATGTCACTCTATCTGAATTACCTTGAATTTTCTTTACTTCGTGAAGATAATTGGGATTAATTATTACTAAATCTCCTAATTCTGATTTGATTGTATCTGCCTCTGCATTTTTCTTTACAATTGGATTATATCCAAATTCTATTTCTCTGTGTTTTTCTAATTTTTTTTCCCATTGTTTGTTGTATATTGATAAATTTCCTCCTTTTTCTGTTTCTTGTAAGTGCAAAATACATGATAATTGATTATTGATTTTTGATACTTGATACTCTACACCTTCATAACTTACATTGTCTTTATGCAATGGAATTGATTTACCCCTTTTGTGTCGTCTAATAGTACATGATGCATAATTTCTATGATCTTCTTTAGTTTCTGAAATTTCATAATTGGGAAAAAATTTTGATATTGTTGTTTTAATTTTATTAATTGGATTTTCTACACTCAAAAAGATTTTGTTAAATATTTCATTTGCTTTTTCTGCACTGTCAAAATATTTTTCCTTTTTTGTCGTATAATTCATTAAAAATGGACCGATATGATTGAATTTTTCTGAATCTCTTTCAATATTCATAGTGGATATTTTTTCAATTATCTTTTTACAATCTTCTTTTTTTAAAAAATTTCTTATAATTATTGATGAATTTTTTCCATTAATTATTTTCTTAATATCCTCATTTTTTATTTGATTATTTGTAATTATAATGGAATTCCACACTTAATATCCCGCTGCCCCTGAATGTGATACTTTTGCAATTAAATCTCCTTCTGGTGTTTTTGAATCAATTTCACATTTTAGAAATGCATTAACAATTACACTTTGAAGATTTTCTACTGTCCAATCTGATTTGTTATCTGATAATCCTGGTAAATCAACTCCTGAAATGATTATTTTAACCGAATCTGGGTATTCATCGGAATTTCCATCTTTTCTATGAGTTACGTTGATCTGGAAACTGTCTGTAGAAATTATCTTTTCACCATTTCCCCAAATTATGTCTGTCATCTTTTAACCCATTTTACAAAAATATTTTTGATATTTATCTAAATTTTTATTTTTTTGCTAGTGCTAATTGTCTCTAGATGCTTGTTTTTTACTTAAAAAATAGTAATAATTTTAGGTGTAAAAACAGTTGATATTGTATGACTGACGATGTTGACAAAAGTTTTTTTGATGTACTTGCTCAGTTAAAGGAAATTGATCCTGATGCATATGATAAAATTCTCAAGGAATTAGAATCAAAAAATGATGAAAAAGAAACATAGTTACTAATTTTTTGTAGAAAGATCTAAAAAGAACTTGATTAGAAATCATAGAATTGAAAGAAAAAATGGAACCCTCAAAAAAAATTAGTCCTAAAAAAGTCCCTCGTTCACTTAATAATCTCCTAAAGGTTGAGCAGGATTTGAAAAAAATGAATTTAGAATTAAAAAAAGTAGTAAAGAAAGTCAAGACATTGGAAAAAGAAAATTCTAAACTACAAAAGAAATTGAATAAAAGATGATTTTTCTTAATTAATTTTATTTTAAATCTATTTGCCTGTATCAATTACATTTAACGTCATAGTGCTGACTACTCTTGATAGTTTTCTGATAGTTGCAACTACTTTTTCAAAACCTTCTTGATCATCTGTTTCTATTTCTGCAATGACATCATATGCTCCAAAAGTCAAGTATGCATTACTGATTATGGGCATCTGTTTTAATTCGTCAACAATGTATTCTTCTGCCCCTAAATCACAATTTAATAAAATGAATCCTTTGTGCATTCTTTTACCTTAACTATTGAATGTGGTTCTTGTCTTTAAATTTTTGTAATATTACCATCTACTACGTCCGCCGTAGCTATTTCTACCATCACCATCATTGTCTCTTCTCTTACCTCCTTTGTTATCTCTGCCGTAGCCACCGCCACCGCCTCTGCCGTAGCCACCGCCTCTGCCGTAGCCACCGCCTCTGCTTCCGCCTCTTGAATAATTTGATCTTGAACCTCCGCCCCCACCATATCTTCGTGGTGATGATTGTCTTTTTAGTGGATCTGGAATTGAAATCTCAATATTCATTTCTTGATTTAGATCTCGAAGTGGTACTTTGATTTGACGTTTAATAATATTCCAATCCCCAACTGATGAATATGATACAAATGTAATTGCTTTTCCTTCTGCTCCGGCCCTGGCAGTTCTACCTATTCTGTGAAAATATGCCATCTCTTGGTTTGGCACATCATAATTTACAACTAATTCTACTTTTGGTACGTCTATTCCTCTTGATGCAACATCTGTTGCAACTAAAATGTCTGCTTTACCACTTCTAAATTTCCCCATTGATTGTTCTCTTCTACTTTGTGACATATCTCCTTCAATAGCAACTGCATTGTATTTTTGTTGGTGGAGAAATTTTGCTACATCTCTTGTTCTATATTTTGTTGAACAAAATACAACTGATTGTCCTCTAGTTTTTTTAATGAAATCTAAAAGATATTTGAATTTGTCTCTGTCTTTAATTACTAAAAATGATTGATCTATTCCTTCACCACTTAGGTCATCTGCATCTAACAAGAATTGTTTTGGGTTATGTAGATAATCCTCAGATAATCTTAAAATTGCTGTAGGCATTGTTGCTGAAAATAAAGACATTACCCTGTCTTCTGGTGATAAATCTAAAATAAATTGAATATCATCTACAAATCCCATATCCAACATTGTGTCTGCTTCATCTAGTACAATGTGAGTGATATCTCCTAATTCAATTGAACCTCTTTTGAGATGATCTATTAATCTACCTGGTGTTGCTACGATGATTTCTACTCCTCTATGTAATGCATCTAATTGAATTCCCATTCCTTGTCCGCCATATACAGTTGCAATTTTAATTCCAGTATGCTTTCCCATTTTTTTAATTTCTGTACTAATTTGCATGGCTAATTCTCTTGTTGGTGCCATGATTAGTCCTTGAATTCCTTGTTTTGGTGTTATGTCATTTAACATTGATAATGCAAATGCTGCTGTTTTTCCAGAACCTGTATGGGCTTGACCAACTACGTCTCTACCTGATAGTAAAACTGGAATTACTGCTTCTTGAATTTCAAATGCTTCTTCAAAACCTTGATCAGTAACTCCTCTTAGTACTTCTTCTTTTAATCCTAGATCTTTAAATTTTGTCATTTTGTTTTCGTCTCTTAAGCAATGACGATAAAGCTCATTGCCCATTCGTCATTATTCCGATATTCCAGAACCTTGTTTCAGGTCTAATAAACGCTTGTTATTTTAATTTCCTAACTGACTATCGATGACTTTTTTAAAACTTTCAAATGGTTGAGCTCCTTTTAATTCGACAAATCCTATTTCCTGATTTCCTATAAAAAATCCAGGTGTACCAGTAATCCCATATGCTCTTCCGTCATTTAGATCATTTTGTATTTCTTTAACATATTTTGCAGATGATAAACATGACGTAAATTGTTCTTGTTCTAAATTGATTTGTTCTGAATATTGATTAAACAATTCAATTGCATAAACTGTTTCCAAATTACTCCATTCATTTTGTTTTTCAAATAATATATCGTGCATTTGTTTAAATTCCCCTTGTTCATTTGCACATTCTGCAGCTACAGATGCTGGTACTGCATTAGGATGAATACTTTGAAGTGGAAAGTCTCTGAATACTAATTTTACATCACCTTTTTCAATATATTCTTCCATTATTGTTGGAAGTGTTTGTATGTGAAATCGTGCACAAAATGGACATTGAAAATCTGAAAATTCTATTATTGTAATTGGTGCATCTGGATTTCCAATTATTGGATCATCATCTGCAGATATTTCTAGTGGTATATTTGGTTGGTTGGTTGGTAATTGTTTTTCAAGAATTTTTAATTCTAATTCTGCAATTGCATTTTCTAATTCCTTTTGGGATACTTGTTCAGAATTTAAATTTGAAACAAATGTTCCTGCAAAAAATGCTGCAATTCCTGTTACAATGATTATTGCTATGATTAATGAATTAAATGTGGATTTTTTGATTACTTTATCATTTTTTTTGTAATCTTCCACAAAATAATCTTCATCCATAGCCTATTTTTCATTACAGCATACTTATTCGTATTGTAAATTTACTCCTTATTTTTTTGAAAATTAAAAGCCACTGACGGGATCTGAACCCATGACCTACTGATTACAAATCAGTTGCTCTACCAGGCTGAGCTACAGTGGCACGAAGTAAAATGAACTTTATGAAGGTTTAAAGTGTTACCTGAGCCAAACCCTGTATTTTTTTAAAATAATCTCTACACCTTTCAATTTATAACATTGACTTTTTGATATTTGTTATGAGATACATTGAACCAACTCGAGTTAAGGTTCTGATGATGATGTTCTTTGTAACAGGACTTATTGGCATTCTAATTGGATTATCAGCTATCACTCCTCCAAATCTCAAAATGATGATTACCTTTATGGGCTTGATTAATGTTGGATTGGGTGCATTTTTCACATTCATATTTCTTACTCAAATTAAGTCTGAACCTGACAAACGTAAGAAAAAGAAAAAATCCAAATCTGATTAGTAATTTTCCCTCTTTAGAATTAAAGTATAAATAATAATTCTCTATCAAGAATTCAGAAATGTTAGATTTAGTTGCCAAAGAATTGTTTCTCACAAAAGGTAAGGGTGTTCATGAAGATAGACTCACTAGTTTTGAATATGCTTTAAGAGATGCTGGTATTGCTGGAACTAATCTTGTATTGATTTCTAGTATTTTCCCTCCACAAGCAAAATTAATCAGTCGTAAAGAAGGTTTGAAAAAAATCAAAGCTGGACAGATTTTGTTTACAATATATTCAAAAAATCAAACCAAAGAACCTCATCGGGTTTGTTCAGCATCGGTAGGAATTGCACAACCTAAAGATACTGAAAGGTATGGTTATCTCTCTGAATACGAATCATTTGGCCAAAATGAAATTCAAGCTGGTGATTATGCAGAAGATATTGCAGCTCAGATGTTGGCCTCCTCATTAGGTATTCCTTTTGATGCTGACAAAGATTGGGATGAAAAAAGACAACAATGGTCCATTTCTGGTGAAATTTACAATACACATAATGTTACCCAAGCTACAAAAGGTGACAAGGATGGAAAATGGACAACTGTATTTGCAGCTGCAGTTCTTTTAGTTTGATTATTTTTTATACCCTTTAAGATAAAAAATTGCCGCACCAATTGAAACTATTGCAATAATTCCTACAACTATAATTGATTCATCTGTTTCTGGTTCTTCGTATTTGATATTGTCTCCGCCAAGTGAAAATTGTAATTCTTCATCATCTATTGAATCACGTTCTCCAAAAATAAATTTGCCTTGAATTTGTTCCCCCTTCCGTGGATCAAAAATCCATCCCTCTGTTGTAAATTCAGTTGGCATTTCTATCCCATCAATATTTTGTGTTGGAATGATATTTCCTTTAACATCTGATACATTATTTTCTTCATCCGATAATATGATTATTTGAAATAAGGAATTTAGTGGATAATTTCCATCAGAAAAATAATTTGATCTAGTAATTTCATTAATGTTGAAAAATTCTAATGGGTTAATTTCTGTGCCTGATTCTATTTGATTTTCTATTGGACTAGTTGTTGACACCCTTAATTGTAAAAGAGATTTTGATTCAGTTGGAATTATGGAAAATGACATTTTGGCATTTTCATCTGTGGACAAATTTTTTCCAATGTTATAAAATCCTCCATTTTCTCTAATTTCACTTGTGATGAGCATTGATGATAATTTCTCATACATTGAGTATGTATCCTCCATTGGCATTGTCAACACTGCTGAAATTGTACCTGTACCTGATACAATACCTGATGTATCTAATGCACTATTTGTTTCAGCATTGGTATGAATATACACTTGAAAAAATTCTGCATTTGTATCAAATGCCTGGTTAATTTCATCAACAAATGATTCTCCTATCTCTCTTGATGAATCTTGTATTGCAATGATTCCTTTGTCTTCTGGATTTCTTTCAATGTTTATTAAAATACATGATTGATCAGTAACTCCTAAAACACAATTGTTTTCATTTGTAATGACTATTGCTTGAATTCTTGTATTTTCTCTAATTTTTGATTCTAGCTCTACGGGAATTTTTATTTCTTGAATGTTGGTACTAAGTAGAGTAATTGAAGCGATATTTGTTTGAGAAATTTTTTCATCAATTATCACTTGAGCTGACTCTTGAAAAGTTGATAATCCTATTTCTTGTGAATATGCTTGATCAATCGAAATACATGTAAATGTAATTAAAAATGCGAGAAAAATCATTTTTAGCATATTTCCAACGTTTGAATATGAGATATTAAATTTACTTATTTTTTATATTTTATTTTTTCAAGCACATGTGATAGCAAACCCATATTTTATTGTCCATACTTTTCAAATTAATGGCTTTAATCCCAATAGTTGCTGAATATTTCAATGATCCTTTGATTCAATTAATTGTAATTTTGAGTACAGTTGTAATTGGTTTGTCTCAGGGATTTTTTTTGGGTAGGGCCATACTTCTAAGATTCCCAAGACTACAAAATCATCTTAAAACAGTATCTGTATCATTATTTATTTTATTTTTAATTAATACTGTTCTTAGTGTACCTAGATTTCAGTCCCCTGAAAAAATTGATATTACAAATTTAGCCGTTACAAATCCAAATGAGTTAGTTTCAACTGTTTTTTTGATTTTTGGAATGAATACTGGATTTTTGACTGTACTTGCCTTTTCTATCATGGTGATGACTTTTGTAATTTTAAAAGTTACAAACTTACATGGAATAGTAAAAGGATTTGTTTTCTTTTTTAGTAGTTTATTGTTGATATTCACTGCATTAAGTCGATTTACTGATCTTACTCCTAGTTCCTTTGAAGTTTTGTTGTATTTTCTTTATCAATTGGGTGTAACAATTGGAATTCTTTTGGGCACTATTAGGAAAATCAAACCTCCTAAATTGGATTTGAAATAATCTCAAAGGTTTAAATGATATATTTTTAAATAATTTTTGACATCGAATTCAAACCGTTCGGGGAACAAGCCGGCAGTCCATGCGTTGGACTGTCGGCCCCATTATTCTAAAAAGTTTAAAATTATTTCTTAGAAATACTTTATACGTAAAATAATTCTAATTCTGATTATGAATAAATTTATCACAATTGGTGATGAAAAAGTCAGTATCACTGAAATTGAAAATGCAAAAACTATTCCTGAATTATTACAAACTAGAGTTCAGTATGCCATCTTAGATCAATTAAACGATATGGTTGCAAGATCTGGAATGGGAAATCCTGATGAAGTAAAAAAATTGGTACTTAGAGATATTGCATTTAGTAGAGGTGGATATTCTTCATCTTTTACTTTTCAAATGGCTAATCAGGCAGTGAATATTACAGAAGCTGATTTTACGAGTGAAAAAAGTATTTCTGAATTATTAGTTTTACGTGTTGAACATGCAATACTGGATCAACTAAATTATTTAATTTCACAATCTGATAATCCTGAAAATTCTTTAAAAAAAATTAAAGATGGTCTTATTGTTGATGTTGAAAAAATAATTAGTACTTACAATTTACCTGAAAAAAATGATGATGATTAATTCTATTAAAAATAATTTCCTTTTGAATTAATTTAATGATGATAGGGTTTTAACTTGTTGATTGACATAATCAAAACCTTCTTGCCAGAATTTTGGTGATCTAATATCGAACCCGTGTTCTGATAATAATTTTTCAGGTTTTTTTGAACCTCCTGCAGACAAAATATCAATATATGATTTGACAAAATCATTTCCTTCTTTTTTATATCTTTGAAATAGAGATAATGCTAACAAATTTCCAAATGAATATGCATAGCAATAAAATGGTGTATGATAAAAATGAGGAATACAACTCCATTCTATACCAAAATCATCTGATAACTTTACTGAATTTCCAAATTGTTCTTTTAAATTTTGTAAATACACTTTTGAAATTTCATCAATTGTTGTACCTTTACTGATCAAATTGTGTGCATCAACTTCAAAAATTGTAAAATATGATTGTCTGAGGATTGTTGCATACAAATCATCAATTTTTTCAGCCAGCATAATCTTTTTTTGGTCATCAGAAATTTTCTCTGATAAATTGTCATACAGCAATAATTCTGAAAATGTGGATGCTGTTTCAGCTAATGGTAATGGTGCATCTTGAACTAATATTGATCTATCTTGTGCTGCCTGACTGTGAACTGCATGTCCTAATTCGTGTGCTAAAGTAAACACATCTCTGGATTTACCTGTAAAATTTACTAGAACATAAGGTGTGATTTTCGGAGTAAGTGTACTACAAAATGCTCCGTCTCTTTTGCCTGGTCTGACAGATGAATCAATATGATTTTCATTGAATACTTTTCTGGCAAATTCTTCTAATGTACTGCTAAATTTACCTAGTGATTCAAACACTAGTTTAACTGACTGATTATATGAATAATTTTTTTCTTTAATTTTTGATGCTGCTGGTGCATACAGATCATACCTTTGTAATTTTTTCATGTCTAGCATTTTTGCTTTTTGAAGAAAGAATTTTTGAAAAACGGGTGAATTTTTTCGGCAAATTGTAAGAAGTGATTCTATAGTTTTATCGTCAACATCATTACCAATGTTTCTCATTGAAATTGGACTATTGTATCCTCTAAGTTCTATTCCTTCGTTTTTCCAATTAAGAACAATGTTTTGATAAATTTCTCCAATTACTCCTTTGTTTTCTGTATATTTTGTAAGAATTGTTTTGTAAGCCGTTTCTCTAATTTTTGGATTTGTACTTCTGACATAGTTTGTTAGTTCTTCTCTTGTCATTACTTTTGTTTTGGAACCAATTTTCATTTTATACTCAAAGGCGTTAGTTATTTTATCATATAGTTTGACAAGTGCAGAGATTCCTGTAACGTCTAATGTGTTAATTATTTTTTCTTCAGATTCACTTAACGCATACTTTGCAAACAATCTTTTGTATGTAAGATACTCCTTCAATTCTCCTGTTTCTTTCATTAGTCTCGTTGCATTTTTTTCATCTACTTGTGTCTTCCACCATAAATCAAAAAATAAAATTTTATTTGAAATTTCTGAACCCAATTTTGACATTTGAGTCATAAGTGAAGTAGCTTCATCTGATTGAGTGTTTGATGAATATGCCAATGATGCATACCCTCCAATTTTGCTCATCTTATGAGAAATTTCTTCAACTTGTTGTAAAATCATCTTAAATTGTTTAGATGACATTTTTGGACTTAATTTTGACTTTATTTTTTCAAATTTTTTTGCCTGATTTTCTAAATCTTTAATTTGTTTTTGAAATGCAGAACTCTTTGGATTTTTTGCTAATTCTGATAAATCCCATTCTCCAAGTTCGTACTGTTTCATATTTTTTCTAATTGATAACTATTAAAAAATGAATAGTTTTTTTATTTTGATTCTTGTTCTTTGATTATATTTAATGTCATGCTGGTTTTGAGATTTGGCAATCCTCTAATCGCTCTAGTTATCACATCTTGTAACACTTCTTCACTTGATGATTCTACTCTGCATATGACATCATAATATCCAAAAACTACATCTGCTTCTTTAATTTCTGGTATCTTGCAAAGATTTTTCAATGTTGGATATTCTTGTCCTTTTTCACAATGAAATACAACATATGCTTGGCTAGAATTTTTGCCAAGCATTGCACCCACAAGTTTTTCTGCAATTTGAAATAATTGTCCTGACTCTGAACTAGTTAATGTCATACTAGAATGAATTTTTGGTATTTTTCTAATTTGTTGTGTTACAATTTCTTGAATTTTTTCATCTGTTGTACATTCAATTTGTGCAACAATATCGTATAGTCCAAGTGTTCCGTGAGCTTCTTTAATTCCCACAATTTTTTGTAATGATTGTATTACTTCTTTTTCTTCTCCTAAATGACAATTCATCATGATGTATGCTTTTGCCATTAGGAATAATCTCCTACTGTGATCTTATTTTTATCAATCATCCAAAAGTTTATGCGTTTTAAGCATAAAAGTTTTCATAAGTAATTTTTTAATTTATTTCACCAATATCTCTAAAAATACTCTTCATGGATGTAACACCATTTCCAAATATCTTCTGGAATTGCTTTCATGACTGGATGACCTGTTTCTTTGAAATGTTTTGTTGCATGTTTTCCAATTGAAGAATCACAACATCCTACATGTCCACATGTGAGACACATTCGAAGTGCAACTGTTGGTAAGTGTTCTTTTTCACATTCTTCACATTTTGCAGTATTTGGAGAAATGTTTTTCTTTTTTTGTAAGAAATGTTCACATTCTTTTTGCATTTTCTTAATATTTTTTTAATGTCTCTTTGTATCTCTTAATTGAATCAATAATTACTGATTTTGCATCTTTTGCAGACTTCCATCCGATAATTTCTACTTTTTTCCCTTCTAGTTCTTTGTAAACTTGGAAGAAGTGAGCAATTTCTGAACGATGATGATCTTCTATATTTTCAATATCTGTTGTGTGTAGGTATCTAGGATCATTTGTTGAAACACAAATAATTTTGTCATCTGGTTCTCCATCATCTTTCATTTGTAGTAATCCGATTGGTCTTGATTCAATCAAAATGCCTGGAAATGTTGGATTAGTTACAAGAACTAATGCATCTAATGGATCCCCATCTTCAGATAATGTCTGTGGAATTAGTCCATAGTCTCCTGGATAGTGAAATGGGGAAAATAATACTCTGTCTAATTTAATTAAATTATTTTTTTTATCGTATTCGTATTTGTTCATAGATCCTTTTGGAATTTCTATGATTGCATTAATTATTTCTGGAACATCTGTTCCTGTCTCTATGTCGTGCCAAAAATTTTTACTCATTTTACAGCTGTTCTGATAAATACTTAGTATATGATTCTATGGGATTTATTTTTAGACTATTTCATTTGTGTTAGGAATGACTTTGAATATCTTAACTGTATATTCTCCTTGAAATATATCTGTAAATTGTCCAGTTTGTGTGTCTAGGTTTCTAACTCTGAATTTATACTCGTATGATCCATCGCCTTTGGTATCAATTTGTGCGATATGTACTGGCTCATCTCCTTTATAGAATTGAATAATTACTGGATATCTTTCAGCAACATCTGATGCTGATCCATATACTGTACCCCAAGGTAATGTGTTGTTTTCAGGAACTGTTAGTGTTGTAATTGTAGTTTCTAAACTAACTTTTTCATTAATTGGTGTAACAGTAATTTCATTTGTTATTGCAGATGCGGTATTTGGAATTACCATTATTGACAATAATGCAATAATTGATGTCATTGCAAGTAGGCTGATTTTTTTATTCATTATGTAGTTTGTAATTTCTAAGTTCTTTAAATAATTTATTATTAATTTCTACTAGATTACTCTTTTATTCTAAAACATCATAATATTGATTGAGACGTTGAGTCAACAAGTCTTTATAATCTTCAGTTTTTTTCACAAATTCCATTCTTGAGTTTTTTTCACTACTGACTAAAATAACAACTTGTTTTGGTTCAATGCCTGTTAACTCCTTGAACATTTGTGCATAAGCTGTACCTTGGATGAAATGATCTGTCATCCATTCTTCTTTTTGGTTACTTCTTTTTGTTTTGTAATCGATTATTGATAATTCTCCATCATAACTTGCAATACAATCTGATGTACCTGCTAATTTCATTTTATTACTGTATAATCTTAATTCTGTTCCATGGACATCATTGATTTTTTGTAAAAATGGAATCAGATTGTTAAAATGTGCAACTGACAGTAATCGAACTTCATCTGTTTGTCTTACTTCATTAATGTGGTTTTCGATTAATTTGTGAGTTTCTGTGCCTATTGTAGCAGCTTCTTGAGTGATGTAATCTGCCGCAATTTCTTGAACTTTCCAATTTTCTAACCCCTCTTTTTTTTCAAGAGACATTGTTTCATGTAGTATTGTGGTAATTGATGGATAGATTTCACCTGATGGAGTTTTGTAAAAATGTGCTCCATCCTTTTCAATTAATTCTGATTGTTTGAAGTTAATTGGAATGTGATTATACAATGACATTTTCTTTGATACTAAATCATCTCATATAGTTATTTTGAATTTATTTTTTTAGAAATTCATTAATTAAAATTATTTTAATTAATGGACCGGGCGGGATTTGAACCCACGACCTTTGCGGGAATTTCTTCCTTACGCAGTGTGAGTGCGTCATCCAAACCAAACTAGACGACCAGTCCAATTTATTTCTCAGAATACTTAGTTTTCTATCTTTACTTTGTTGATATTTTGTAATTACCCAACCTTTTTGTATGAAATATCAAAATATTTTTTATAACTTTAAAAGAATTTGACACTTTAATTGATAGAATGACTTTGGCGTTAGATTCTGCTAACAATCTAGGTCAATTTACAACTTCAGTCAAAATATTATTTCAAATGAATGAGGAATTGCCTGATGATTTACAATTATCTTTTGAAGAAATAGATGATCCTAATGAAGCAAAATCATTTGTCAAAAATAATGAATCCGCTTTAAAATTTGCAATTCGAGAATATCGAGAAAGATTGATGCTATCTTAATTCTATTTCTTAACGCCGAGATTTCTGTTCTTTAATCTCAAGTATGGATTTCTACATCTTCTACATCTTGTTGCCCCTACGTCATTTCTAGCTCCACATTTGAAGCAAATTCTCATAACTAATCGTGCCTGTTGTGCGATTCGTTTCTTTTCAGGGTCTGTAATTGGCATTTGATTCTCTCCTCAATCTCTTCCTTTTATTCTAATCTATTTTTCCATTTTTCCTGCTAATAGAACTGGTACTTCTGCTGGTCTTTTTGCTACTGGAATATTTGCTTTGTTAAACATTGAAACCTTTGATTCAGCTGAACCATAAGTTCCCATTACGATTGCACCTGCATGTCCCATTCTTTTTTCTTTAGGAGCTGCTCTTCCTGCAATATATGCAACAGCTGGTTTGTTAAATCCTGAATCAATAATCTTTTGTGCTAACATTTCTTCTGAATCTCCTCCGATTTCTCCTACAATGACTAATCCTTCTAAATCTGAAATATCTTTGACCATTTCAAATGCATCAATCAATCTAGTTCCATTAACTGGATCTCCTCCAATTCCGATTGTAATTGATTGTCCGAATCCTGCATTAGTTAATGCATCAGAAATTTCATAAAGTAAAGTTCCACTTTTTGATAATACTGCAATTTTTCCTGCTTTGAAAGGCATTGGTGGCATAATTCCAATTTTGATTAATTCTGGAATCATTATTCCTGGAGTGTTAGGTCCGATAATTACTGCACCTTTTTGGTTTGCTAAGTCTAATGCTTCCATGGTGTCTCTAATTGGTACGTGTTCAGGAATTGCAACTAGCAATTTGATTCCTGCATTTAATGCATCTTTTGCTGCTGCTAAGAAGAATTTTGCTGGAACATAAATAATTGATATTTTTGCATTTGTTGCATCTACTGCTTCTTGCATTGAATTGTATATTGGAATTGTTTCTTCGAATTTTTGTCCCCCTTTGCCTGGAGTAACTCCTGCAACCACATTTGTTCCATATGATATCATTTGTTTTGCATGTAGAGAACCATATGATCCTGTGATGCCTTGAACAATCACACCTTTTTTACAATAATCTGCATCTTCGGGCTTTCCTTTCAATAATCCAAAAATATCTGTCATTTTTTTACTCCCATTACTGCAGCATTAATTGCTTCTTCAACTGAATCAAAGATATTTGTTCTAGAACCTTGTAACATTTCTTTTGCTTTTTCTGATTCTGTTCCCTTTAATCTTGAGAATACTGGCAAATCAATTAAATTATTTTCATATGCTTTAAGAAATGCTTCTGCTACTACTGTAGTTTTTACAATTCCTCCATACAGATTAACTAAAATTCCTTTTACTCTGTCTAATTTACTAATCAAAGTTAATGCTTCATAAACTGATTCAGTAGTTGCACCACCGCCAACATCTAAGAAGCATGCAGGTTTTCCTCCATTATCTGATAACATATCTAATGTTGACATTACAAGTCCTGCACCGTTTCCTACTACTGCAATATCTCCATCCAATTCAACTAATGAAAATCCACTTTTTTCAGCTTGTTCTTCTATCTCTGTTTTCTCTTGATATTTTTGTAATTCATCATGTCTAAAATTTGCATTATCATCTGTTACAAATTTTCCATCAAGTGCTGTAACTGAATCATCTTGCATTATTGCAAGTGGATTAATTTCTACTAATTCAGCCTCTTTTTCAATTGTAAGTTTTGATAATTTTTTTAATGTGTCTGCTACACCTTCAGCTATACTTCCTTCAAGCCCCATTTCTTTTGCAACTTCATCTGCAACTTCATCAGAAACTTTTCCTAATCCTATTTCTTTAATAATTTGATTTTTAACTGATTCAATTTCAACTCCTCCTTCAGCTGATGCAATGATTGTGTAACATCTTTTTGAACGATTTAGAAATATGGATAAGTATAATTCTTTTTTAATATCTGCCATCTTCTCTAAGAGGATTGCTCTAGCTTTTTCACCTTTAATTTCTAAATCCATTACTTGTGGGTATTTTAATTCAAATTCATCATCATTTTGACATTTTTGAATGCCTCCTGCTTTACCTCTACCTCCGACAGGAACTTGGATTTTAATTACAAATGGATATCCTAATTCTTTTGCATGTTTTCTACCTTCTTCGATATTAGTTGAGGATATGCTATCTAATAGACTGATTCCATATTCTCGAAAAAGCTCTTTTGCTTGAAATTCTAATAGTTGCATGCAAGAGTGATGGATTTTACGGTCTTTATATACTTATGAGGCTATTTCAATTGCTCTTGAAGAAAATCAATCATTTCTAAAAAGCGATCTTTACTTTTTCTTAACAATTCTTGTGGATATTCTTCAATTCTAAAAACAAATTGTTGGTGAAAACTTGGGACAAGAATTCCTCCTGATGTGACCATTTGTTCAATAACATATCCGTTGGTAAGACTGCATACAATTTCTTCATATGATTCATCCTCTTCATCTAGGGTTTGTCTGTACAAAATTATTGGTCTGTTTGTTTTTGCAACAATATCTGATCCCTTTTTTAATAGATCTGATAACTGTTGAATTTGCCATGCGTCCAGACTAATTTGTTTTACCATGATTATCTTAGGTGATTTTTCTATTTAACCGTAATAAAACAAATCATGTTAACTATTTGTCTTCAATTAAATCACAAATTTTAAAAAATAAAGAAAATGATTTGGCATTTATGCCATATCTAATGCTCTAGAATGTTTTCCAGTGTGTGGTCTTTCTCCAGAATACTTTCTTCTCATGTGTCCTGATGGTCTTCCGTAGATTAACTCTAAGAACCATGACTCATGTTCAATCTCTTCAGCAAGAATATCTTTTGCAATATCATATGTAACTGGATCTTTTCCAAATGTCATTTGACAAATTTTATTCCAATTAACAATTGCACCTTGTTCTGCTTTGAGACATTTTTCTAGAATTGCTTTATGATCTGTTGGATTTGGTGGGAGTTGTAAGAATTCACAACCTGAAATTTTGATAAATTCTGTTGCATCATTTGGAAGTATTCCTCCTAATTGATAGATTCTTTCAAGAATTGATTCAAAGTGACTGAGGTCCTCTAGCCTTGCATCCTCGATTATCCCTTTGAGTCCTTCTCCTTCCATGCCTGTACAATGTGCTCTGAGATTAGTAAAGTAATAGTATGCTGTAAATTCAACTGCAGCATTTGTGATTAATTCCTTCACTAATTCGTCAACATCTAAGCCGTTTTGTTTTAAAACGTTAATTCCAACAACATGTGGATTTGAATCAGACATTCTTTTAGATAATATACGATTCACATAAAAATATTACATTAAATCCTATTCTACTGATATTTTGATTTTTTGGCCATCAATATCGTCATCTTTGTATTCTTTACATGATTTTTCAAAATTTACTTTTTTTACTCGTACTAGAAATGCCAATTCTTCATTTTTTTCTTTAATCATTTCTAATGATTCCTCATCTAATTCTAAAATTGATGCCACTTCTAAAACATCTGTTGGGTTATACCCTCTTTCTTTTCTAAGAGTTTGTAATCTTCTTGCGATATCTTTTACCAATCCTTTTGCCATCATTTCCTTGTTTCTTGAAGTTGAAATGAATACTATGAATCCGTCTCTTTTTGCTACAGCAAAATTTTCTTTTGAATCAAAATTTACTATGAAGTCTTCTTTATCTAATGAAATAATTTCATCATCAATTTTAAAATCATATTTTCCATTTTTTTGTATTGATGAAATAATTTCATCAGGGTTTGTTTCTGAAAATGTACTTACTAATTTTCCCATATGCTGTTTTGCTTTTGGTCCAATTCTTTTTCTTTCTAATTCTAATGTTGATTTAACTGGCAAACCTAATTCTTTTAATTCTAATAATTGTTCTAACCCACTTTCCTTTTCTGTTTCAACAATACTGAATTTTTCAACATTAAGTTGTGATTTTAATAAGTTTGATAATGATTCTAGTTTTACTTTTTGATTTTTCTTAACACAGATTTGTGCTTCATTTAGTGGCCATCTCCTTTTTAATTTTCCTTTCATTCTTGCTGCTGCTGAAATTGATACTGTGTCTTTCATAATATCAAATGATTCCTCAATCTCTTCATTTACCAATGATTCTTTGTATTGTGGCCATTTGTCAAGTAGGATACTTTGTTTTCCTTCAAAAACAGTTTGGTAAAGGTGTTCACTAGTAAATGGACAAAACGGATGAATCAAAATATCTAATGTCTTGAGAACTTCGTTTAGTACTGCATAAATTGCAAGACGTCTATTCTTTTTCTCATCTGATTCATCCCATAATTCTCCTCTGGTTATTGGAATGTAAATTTGACTTAGATTATTAATGATAAAATCATCTATTGCTTTTGCCCCTTCATGGAATTTACATGTCTCATTTTTTTCTGTGATTTTTTGAATTAATTTCTGAAGTTTTGATAGTAACCAAATATCTGGTGATGTCAGAGAATCATTGTTTTTAGCCCATTCTATTGTATTTGTAGTGTCAAAATTATCATATTGGCTATTTTGCTTAAAGTAAAGATGTAGATTGAATAATGTATTGATTACTTGATATGGTCTAGACATTAATTCATCGGTACTGAAACTAAGTGGTTCAATTGGACTTGCTTTCCACATGAAATAGAATCGTATCAAATCTACTGGATATTTTTCTAAAAGTTCTGCACCTTCCATAACATTTCCTTTACTCTTACTCATTTTTCCTCCTTTTTCATCTAGAACATGTCCTTGAAACAAAAATGACTTGTATGGTGGGGTTGCACTATTGTTTAGAATGACGTTTTCAATTAGTAATGTGTATGCCCAACCTCTAGTTTGATCTATTCCTTCTGTAAAAAATGGTGCTGGAATTTCTTTTTCATATTCTTCATTTGTTAATGATGAAAATGGTGCAGAGCCACTGTTATGCCACGTGTCTAAAACATATTCTTCTCTTTTTGTTTTTACGCTGTTACATTTTTTACATTTGATTGTAATGTTATCAATCCATGGTCTGTGTAATTCAAAGTTTGGTCCATCTGGTAATTTATCTGCTGATTCTACAATTTCCTTTCTTGTGAAAAACCAATTTTTTTCACCACAATCTTCACAACTCCAAACAGGTAATGGACAACCCCATATTCTTTCTCGTGAAATACACCATGGATGTTTTTCTTTAATAATTCCTAAAAATCTATTTTTTGGCTGTTCAAAAAAGTATTCTACACTTTCTGCTGCGTCTATTGCTTTGTTGTCTAATCTATCTAATTTGTAAAACCATCCTCTTCTTGCAAGCCAAACAATTGGATGATGTGATCTCCAACAGAGTGGATACTTGTGTTTAATTTTTCCAATTTTCACTAATGCATTGTGTTCTTTCAGATCTTCAACAATTGGCCTATCTGCATCTCTGACAAACATTCCTTCATACTTTCCTGCCTGACTTGTAAATTTCACTTCATCATTTATTGGACTAAAAATTTTTACTTTTCTTTTATTTGCAATTTTGATATCTTCTTCACCATTTGCTGGTGATAGATGTACTAATCCACTGCCTGTACTTGCATCAACAAATGATTCTGAAACTGCAACATGATAATTATCTAATTTTGAACATTCATTTAATTCTGGAATTAAATCTAATAATGGATGGATGTATTTTTTCCCCTCAAATTCTGAACCTTTGATAATTTTTTCAATTTCATGTTTCTCAATTTTTGCCTCTGACATGAATTCTTCTAATCTTGTTTTCCCTACAACCCATGTTTCATTTTCTACTTTTACATATGCATAATCTTCATCTGGGTTCAATCCTACCATTGCATCTGTAACAAGTGTAAATGGCATTGTAGTCCATACAATCAAAAATGCATCTTCATCCACTAATTTCACTTTGTAGTATAATGATGGATCCTTGACTTCTTCATATCCTTGATTTACTTCTGCATGACTAAGTGATGTCTGACAACTTGGGCAATATGCAATTACTGTGAAATCCTCTTCTAAAATTTTATTTTCATATGCCTTTTTGAGAACTTGCCATTCTCTTTCTATGAATTGATCTTTGAATGTCCAATATGCTTTTTCATGATTAAATGACATTCCAAGCGCATTATCAACTTCCACCCAAGTTTTGTTGAATTTTTCTACAACTTTTTTACATTCTGAAACTATTCTTTCTACTCCAAATTCTTTGATTGCTTCAGTCTTTCCGCCTGAAACTCCTAATTCTTTTTCAACTTGTAATTCTACTGGAAGTCCTTGGGTATCCCATCCACCATTAAATTCAATCTTTTTGCCTTGTAAAGTGTTAAATCTATACCATAAATCTTTGATTACTCTGCCTCTGAGATGACCTGCATGTGGAATTCCGTTCATTGTTGGAGGGCCTTCAATGAATCTTATTTTTTCAGGCTTATCTGATGCAAAAATTAGTTTTTCAATATCTATTGATTTAGTATATTCTTTAATTTCAGACTCTATTGCTTTTGCATCAAATTTTGAATTTAATTCCATCTGGATTTTGATATCTTTGTGGCATTATAAACATAAACAGATTTTCTGAGAATTGGATTATATTGTTGGGCTACTAAGAATTTTTGTTGGTAAATATTCTTGTAATTGGTTCTGGTGGACGAGAGCATGCATTATCTTGGAAATTATCTCAAAGTAATCACGTTGAAACCGTTTACACTGCACCTGGAAATGGTGGTACAGAGAATAATATTGCAATTGATGTCAATGATCTAGATGGATTAGCTGAATTTGCACAAAAAAATAATTGTTTTACTGTCGTTGGTCCTGAAGATCCATTAGCTTCTGGTATTGTAGATAAATTCAATAAATTAAACCTGAAAGTTTTCGGTCCTTCTCAAGCAGCTGCACAACTTGAATCAAGTAAAATTTGGGCAAAAAATTTCATGAAGAGAAATAATATTCCCACTGCACAATTTGAAATATTTGATGATGCTCAAAAGGCAATCGAATATGTCCAATCCATTGATTTCAATGTTGTAGTCAAAGCTGACGGATTAGCTGCTGGAAAGGGTGTAATTGTATGTAATAGTGAGATTGAAGCTATTTCTGCTATTGAAACAATTTTAGTAAAAAAAACATTTGGTGATGCTGGAAATAAAATAATTGTTGAGGAAAGAATTGATGGAATTGAGGCTTCTTACATCGCTCTATCTGATGGAAATGTAGCACTTCCGATGGCATCTAGTCAAGATCATAAACGAGTCTTTGATAATGATAAAGGTCCGAATACCGGTGGAATGGGTGCTTATTCTCCAACTCCTATTGTGACTGATGATTTAGCAAAAAAAATTCAAGAAGAAGTGATTGAAAAAACAATTCATGCGATGAAAAATGAGGGGATTTCTTTTAAGGGATTTTTGTATGCTGGAATAATGATCAAAGATAACACCCCATATGTTTTGGAATACAATGTCCGTATGGGTGATCCTGAATGTCAACCAATTACAATGAGAATGGATTTTGATTTATATGATTATTTTTCTGCAAGTGTTGATGGAACTTTATCTTCAATGCCTTCACTTTCTTGGAAAGATCAATTTGCGGTATGTGTAGTTTTAGCATCGGATGGATACCCTGGCTCATATTCTACAAATGATGAAATTACTGGATTTGATAATATTTCAAGTAGTACTAGTGTTTTTCATGCTGGAACAAAAAAATCTGACGGAAAAATTTTATCTAATGGTGGACGTGTTTTGGGAGTCACTTCATTAGGTGATTCTTTAGAATCTGCAATTAATGCTGCATATTCTGAAATTGAAAAAATTAATTGGTCTAAGAAATTTTGCAGAACTGATATTGGAAAAAAAGGTTTATCCTATTTTTGAGTTTGAAACATTCTATCTTCTGTGATAATCCAGTCCATGTTTATATCGTGATCTGATTTTGGAATGTTCTTAATGATTTGTTTTTCTAATACTAGAGAAATCGTTATGATATTTTTTCCTTCTAAAAATTTATCATAAAATCCATGACCATATCCCAACCTAACTCCTGATGGTGAAATTCCTACTGTTGGGACAACTATGATATCTAATTCGTTACTCACTTGACAATTGTCTTTGGGCTCCATAATGTCAAATTTCCCCATTTCTAGGCTTCCAAAATCTTCAATTTTTCTAAACTCCATGTTTTTCCCAATTACTTTTGGTAAAAATACTTCTTTTCCTTTACTGATTAATTCTTGAATAATGTCCTGAGTGAGAATTTCACTTCCAATTGGATAATAGAGTCCAATTTTTTGAGCATCTTTGAAAGCATATACTCTGTTAATTCTTTTTTGCATTTTCTTACTTGCAATTTTTAGTAAATCAAAAGATGTATTGTCTCTTCTTTCTAAAAGAAGTTCCCTTAGTGATTTTTTATTATTGTCTTCCAATTTGAGTTCCAAGTGATGCCGCAGTAATTGTATTTTTTAATAGCATTGCAACTGTCATTGGACCTACTCCTCCTGGAACTGGAGTGGCAAATGATGCCTTTTCAATAATTTTCTCATAATCACAATCTCCAACCAATTTGTCTTGAAATCTTGAAATTGCTACATCAATAACAATTGATTTTTCTTTAATCATCTCTGGAGTGAGAATGAATTTTGTTCTATCTCCTACTGCAGTAATAATTATGTCAGCTGCTTGACAAAATTTTTCAATATCTTTTGTTCTAGAATGACATGTGATAACTGTGGCATTTTTTTCTAACAATAAATGATACAGTGGTTTTCCTACTAGGTTACTTCTGTTAATTAGAACTATGTTTTTTCCTTCTAGCTCGATATTGTGATAGTCAAACATTTCCATTACTCCTGATGGGGTGCATGCTACAAGTGCTGCTTTACCCATTGCTAATAATCCTGCATTATGCGGTGTAAGACCATCTACGTCCTTTAACGGTGAAATACGTGATGTTGTTGCAAATTCACTCAAATGTTTTGGTAATGGTAATTGAACTAAAATTCCATGAACTGTTGCATCTGTATTCAATTCATCAATTATACTGCTAAGTTGCTGTTGTGTTGTATTTTCATCTAATTTGTGGTCTTTAGTGATTATTCCCACTTCTTCACATGCTTTGTGCTTATTTCTTACATACGTGGCTGACGCGGTATTGTTTCCGACCAGAACTGTAGCTAAACATGGATTGATCCCTTCTTTTTTTAATTCTGTTGTTGATTTTTTCACTCTATCTTTGACTGTTTGAGCAATAATTTTTCCATCAATCTTGGTTCCTGTCATGACCATTTTACAATTTGTTGATATTTAATTCTTGGAATTATTGTCAAGAATTTGAGAAAGAAAATTAAGTGGGCTCCTTAAAGCATCAGTATGTTTATCATGATGGCTGATGTGCAACTTAAAGAAGGTGCTGAAAATGATTTCAAAACTCTATTTTCTGAATCAAATAAAGTCTTGTCCCCTTTTCCTGGATTTGTATCCAGAAGATTTCTAAAATCTCCTGATGGCAGCTATCGAATAATCGTTGAGCATGAAACTCAAGAAACTTTTATGACTATGATTCAAAGTCCAGAACATCAACAATTCCATCCAAAATTACATTCTTTTATGAGTACGGAACCTGTAAAAAAAATGTTCAATTCATCTGTTGAATAAATTGAAATTAGAATTTAATTTAAAAGATAATTTAGACAAAATTAAAAAAAGTGATTCATATTTTCGTACTTTCATAAATAAAGATAGTCTTGCTACTGGAATTTTGATATTAAAACCTGGAGAAGAAGATACTCAAGAACCTCATGAAAGTGATGAAGTATATTTTATAATTTCTGGAAATGGATTTCTTAAAATTAAAAATAAAGACTATGAAATTTCAAAAGATAAATTATTTTTTGTTGGCAAAGATGTGCCTCATTATTTTCATTCTAACACAAAGGAACTCAAAGTTTTGTATTTCTTCGGTGGGTCTGATTCTTAAGAAATATGGGTTTTTCTTCCTAAAACTCTGATTTTTTTTCTGGCAATTAGATTGACTGCTTCAGAGTATATTCTGTGTTCTTCTTTTAGAATTTTTTTAGATAATGATTTTTCTGTATCTTTTTCTTTAATTTCCACTACTGATTGAATTATCACAGGACCTGTGTCCATCCCTGCATCTACAAAATGAACTGTACAACCTGTATATTTTGCACCATAGTCTAATGCTTGTTTTTGTGAATTTAACCCTGGAAATGATGGTAATAATGCTGGATGGATGTTAATAATTTTATTTTTGTATTTTTTTACAAATCCTGGACTGATAATTCTCATAAATCCTGCAAGGCAAACAAGTCCGTTCCTTGGAGTAACTCCGTAACTTGATAATACATTCATTATTTTTTTATCATAATCTGTTCTACTACCTTTGAAATTTTTACTTTCAATTACTTCCACATTAATTCCCATTTTTCTTGCTATTGCCAAACCCTTTGCATCTGGTTTGTTTGAAATTACAACTGCTGGGTTTATTGGAATTTTTTTAGTTTTAATTGATTTTAAAATGGATTCCATATTGCTTCCACGTCCTGAGATTAGAATTCCGAGATTTAGCAACTAGTCAATAGTGGATCAAACCTGCAATTTATATCAAATCCAATAATTTTCCTTCTTATTGCCTAGTAAAGTCAGGATGACAAAAAATGGAATTCTGTGTGAGACTGATATTGGAACAGTTTACCTGGATCCCAAAAAAACTGATTTGGATGGGATTAATTTTGTCTCTCATGCTCATTCTGATCATTTGCCATCAAAAAATGGAGGCACTATTTTGTCTTCAATTGAAACAAATGAAATTTCCGGACTTCGTGGATTTACAATGAAAAATCATGTTCACTCCATTGATGGTTTTTCTTTAATTGATAGTGGACATGTATTGGGGTCTAAGGGATTGTTATTTGATGATCTTTTCTATACTGGCGATATTTGTACCCGTGATAGGGGATTTCTAAAGGCTGCAAAGATACCTAAATGTAAAACATTAATCACTGAATGTACTTTTGGGTTACCTGAATTTACATTTCCTAAAATGGATGAAATTCAAAATCAGGTTAACCAATTAATTGCTGATCTTTATGCAAAGGGAATTCCTGTGATCTTGATGGGTTATCAGCTTGGAAAGGCTCAAACTTTAACACAAATGTTTGGTCATTGGGATCCTCTTTATTTGCATGATTCAATTAAAGAAATGAATATTTTACATCAAAAATTTGGAATTTCTTTAAAGGATTGTCTTGGTCACTCTGAAGCTCAAAAAAATGGTCTATTAGAAAAAAAACCTTGGGTGATGATTACTCCTGTTTTATCTGCAAAAAATAAATTCCTTCAAGAAATGAAATCAAAATACGGTGCAGTAACAATAGGGTTTAGTGGTTGGGCACAATCAAAGAAATTTTCTTTTGGTCGCCGTGCTGATTATTCAGTTACTATGAGTGATCATTGTGATTTTGATGAACTTGTAGATATGGTAGTACAATCTGGTGCTGAACAAGTTTACACTATACATGGCTTTGTTGAAGAATTTGCAACACATTTGAAAACATTGGGCATTAGTGCACAACCTTTGGTGAGAAATTCTCTGGATAACTGGTCTTAAAATTACACTTATTTTTTTTAAAAAATTATTCTGATTTTTAAAAATAATTACAGATACTAACAGATCAACCTTTTATTTTGTGATGCTCTATTGTATACATAAGCCAACACAATATCCATTGTCACAAATTCCCCATCGTGTTACTGGTGTAAGCCTACCTGCTACATTACGTAAAGGATGTGATTAGTTGGCTTAAATTTTTGTTTTGTTAAAAATTCTAAGAATGAATGAATGAATTTTAATTTTAATTTAGAAATAATTTTAATACAATTATTGACAAGTAATTATTTGACAACTTCAGATGGGTAATGAGAATTGAATAAGATATCCACATTAATCAATTCAAATTATCTATCTACTGACGGTTTAAAATGATATTTTGCATGAAATTTCTTTAACTAGATGACCTCATTATCACTAAATCAGACTGGCTAATTACTAACTTGGTAACTATGGAACATTTCTTTTGATTTCTATATAGTAGACTATACACTACATGAACTAATCAGAATCAACATAAGTAAAAATTTAGAAAATACAATGTATGGAAACAGAAAAAGAAAAAGAATTTCACGTTGATGATTTAGATGATGTTGACGATGAAACAGATTTTTGGTTTGAATGAGTTGATTATCTAAAATAAGTAAAAATCATTATTTTGTTTAAAATTCAAATTAAATATTTGTGAAGAATTTTTTAATATTTTGAATAAAAACGAAGAAACGAAACAGGACTAGTTAAATGTGATTTTGAGTAACTATGTCTAGTAACGTCTACCAATCCATTGTTTGTTAGGACACTCGAATGGTGAAGGACAATACAACCATGGGGAACGTGGAAATATGGAAATTTAAAGAAAAACTGCGTTTTCCAATTCTTCATCACCATTTTTTTAATATTTCAGAAAAAATTAAACATTTGATAAGAAATTTTTAAGAGAATTTGAAATATTATAATTCCGAATAGACAATTATGATGTTTCAAATTCAAGAACCATGTAAAGAACAAAAATGTGGGTGTAAAGACCATGAAAACCAGAAAACTAGGCGTGGAAATAGGAGAAAATAGTTGCTTGAAAAACAATTTAATCCAAATTTAGTCTATAATGGAATAGTTCATTTTTACATGGACAAAAAGGGATATTCAAAAAAAAAGGCTAATGAAATTGCTCAAGCAATTGTAAAAAGAGAAATTCAAAGAAGAATTTGTAAAAACGAATCCTGTAAACACTTTTCGTATGATCATATTAGAAATGGAGAAACTTGTTTAGTGGCAGATTGTAAATGTAGAGAATTTACTAGATGAAATTATAAAAAAATTATTTCTAAATATAATTTTTAAAAAGGATTATCTTCATATTGTTTTCTTTTATCTTTAATCATGGATCTCATTACATAAACAGCAAGTAACCCAAGTGATGCTGTTGAGAGTATACTGACCATGTCCATAATCAATGGAGTTGAATCCATATCTAGTTTATTGATAGGATATTTAATCTAATTACGCACCTAGATGAGTCCATAACCCTGTCATAGAATCAAATAATACACATTCACAAGAATCTCTTTGATTGCAATAGTTGCATTTGCAATTACATTCATCAAATGCTACATCACAAAATGTGCAATTGGTGAATTTTGGATTGGTATCCAAAAAATCACCTTTTTGGAATGTGTTTCTTACAATAGCATTTTAGGTCTGAGCATTCTCTCATTCCATCCACGTATTCACTAAGAATCACTTTTTCCAATTCGCAGAAGCATACGTCTGCAGTCTCAAAGCACTCTACACAATAGCTCATGCAGTAATATGGCAAATATCAAACTTAAAGTATATTATAAATTATCTTAAGTTCTATTTACTATAATTATAAAATATTGAACAAATATTTACTTTTTTAACTAATTATTTAATTATTATTTTCTATTGTTTAGTTATCCTTGTCCTTCAATTCCCATTAATGTTAATGTTGATCTAATTTTTGCAATTTTTCTAATTTTCCAGGTTATTGTCTCTCTCAATTTTTCTACTAACTCTGCTTGTACTTTTGCAAGAATATCATATGCCCCAAATGTGCCATGAACTTCAATTACTCCTTCAATTGATTTGAGTTCAGAAATTACAAATTCTTCTGAACCTAAATCACAATTTATTAGAACATATGCTGTAGACATTAAATTTTAACTCCAAACATATCTAATAACTTATTTTAACATATTTAACTAATTATCATTTTTAATTTAATTATAGTAAATATTTTTAATATTATGATGAAATTCATTTAAATTCATACTATATTTTTAAATATTTGTTTGATGTAAATATTATCTAATATGGATGATAAAGATATTGAAATTTTAAAACATCTTTCAGTAGATGGTAGACAATCTGCACGACAATTATCTCATAGATTGGGTGTGTCAACTGTCACAATTCTTTCTAGGATAAAAAAACTAGAAGAAGAAAAAATCATCAAGGGATATTCAGCTCGGTTGAATCATGAATTACTTGGATTTGATATTACAGCAATAATTGAAATTAAAACTAACAAAGGTAAAATGTTAGATATTGAAAATGAAATTGCAAAAAATGATAGTGTAATTGCAGTTTATGATATTACTGGAGATGCAGATATGGTTATAATTGCAAAATTCAAAACTCGTGAATTACTGAGTGAATTTATCAAAAAAATATCTGCAATATCTAATGTTGAAAATACATTAACTCATCTTGTACTAAATACAATTAAAGAAGATAACAGGTTGATTGAATAATTTTTTAAATTCTTTTTGAGTAAATCTTTTTAAAAAAACCATTCTAGTTTAGATATGGGTTTTTTATCCAATTTTAAAAAAGATTTAGATGCTGCTAAACAAAATAAAGCTGCAAATATCAATGGAAAACATCTCAAAAAATTACTTAAAAAATTCAAAGAAGAACGGGATCGTATAGAAAATGAAACTGGAATTAGACCTCAAATTGATAACACCACTCAAATGTTTATGCAAAAAATTCTAAATGTATGGATTTCTGAAGGCAAGGAAATTGACGAAGAAAAGTTTTGGATAGAGGTTGATTATAATCGTCAATTTGAACATCCTGTAGAGTTTTATGAAAGACAGCGTTGATAATTTATTTCAAAATTATGCCTATATCTGTCAAATTCATGTGTGTATAACCTGTTTTTATGTTGCTTTTTTGTTTTTGAAAAAACCTTGCTGAATCACTATTTTTTAAAAATTCTTTCATGACATTCAAATCCACTTTAACATTGTCAATTATCGCACCTGCAAAATTAGAATTACCATCAATGCCATCGGTCCCCATTGATGCAATTGTGATTTTTTTAAATTTTTGTGTATTTTTTAAAATTCTTAATACTAATTCTTGATTTCTACCTCCTTCTCCTTTTCCTAATACTTTGACAGTTGGTTCTCCTCCAAAAATTAAACAAGTTTTTTGCTCTTCAGAAATATTCTCTAGAATTTTTTTCACTACTTCCTTGATATCCCCATAATTTTGAATTTTTGTCACTTTGTATCCTTTTGTCCGAGCTATTTTTTCCATTGATTCTAAACAATTACTATTATTTGCAATTATGAAATTATCAATTTTTGATTTTTTAGGTGTTTCCGGTTTTTGATCATGCAAACCATTTCCCAATACTTGCAATACCTCGATTGGAATTTTTCTTTTTAATCTATATTTTTCTATGATGTCCATTGCATCTTGATAAGTTGTATTATCCATGTATGTTGTTCCTGAAGCAATTGAAGATAGATCGTCATCTTCAACATCTGACATGATCAAACTTATTCCATCACATTTCATATTTTGAACTAATTTTCCACCTTTGATTTTTGATAGATGTTTTCTAATGCAATTAAATTCTTGAATTGTTGAACCTGATTTTAATAACAAATCTGTAACATGAACTTTATCACTTAATGTAATTTCATCGGGCATTGCCAGCAATGATGACCCTCCTCCTGATACAAGAAAAATAATTAATTCCTTATTTTTTTTATTTTCAACAAATTTCATTACTTCTTTTGCTGCTTTGACACTTGTTTTGTCAGGTTTAGGATGGTTTGAATTAAAAATCTGAAATTTTTTACCTTTGATTTTTGCTTTTGAACCTTTTGGTATTACTATGATGCCACTTTTTATGGAAATTATTGAATTTATTGCTCTAGTCATCGAATCTCCTGCTTTTCCAAAAGCTACTGTGTAAATGTTTGAATATTTTGATATGTCGATAACTTTTCCATTAATTTTAATTTCATTTGGTGTAACATAATGTGGTAATATGTTCTGAGGATTTGCTGCTTGAAGACCTGCTTCTAAAATTTCTAAACAATCTTTTTTCTTATCCGTTACTGCTAATTCTTCAAAGTTCTGAATTATCATATGATCTACATCACTGTAAGATATAATAAACAAACCAATGGTGTTTTTTTATGCATACAGTACGCATTCCAAAAGTTATTAATTTTGGAGAAAATGCACTTGGTGAAACAGAATATCCAAAAAATGCCCTAGTTGTAACAACCGTTCCGCCAGCTTTGTCTGACAAATGGTTAGCAAGAATGGGAATTCAGGATTATATGTTGTATGATCAAGTAAAACCTGAACCATCAATTGATGATGTCAATACTGTCATTTCTAAATTCAAAGACAAAAACCCTTCAGTCTTAATCGGATTGGGTGGTGGAAGTTCTATGGATGTAGTAAAATACGCTGCACCTGAAATGAACAAAGAGAAAATCCTTATTCCAACAACATTTGGAACTGGAGCTGAAATGACAACTTATTGTGTTCTAAAATTTGATGGAAAAAAGAAATTGTTACGTGAAGACAGATTCTTAGCTGACATGGCTGTAGTTGATTCCTACTTTATGGATGGAACTCCAGAACAAGTCATCAAAAATTCTGTCTGTGATGCATGTGCTCAAGCTACTGAAGGTTACGATAGTAAACTTGGTAATGACTTGACTAGAACTCTCTGTAAACAAGCATTTGAGATTCTTTATGATGCAATCATGAATGACAAACCAGAAAATTATCCATATGGATCAATGTTATCTGGAATGGGATTCGGAAATTGTTCAACAACATTGGGACATGCTTTGTCTTATGTTTTCTCAAATGAAGGTGTACCTCATGGTTATTCCTTGTCATCTTGTACTACAGTTGCACACAAACATAACAAATCAATCTTCTATGATAGATTCAAAGAAGCAATGGATAAACTTGGTTTTGATAAATTAGAACTCAAAACTGATGTTTCTGAAGCTGCTGATACGGTCATGACTGATAAAGGACATTTGGATCCAAATCCAATACCAATATCAAAAGATGATGTAGTAAAATGTCTGGAAGATATCAAAGCAGGTAATCTCTAAAAATTTCTTTTTTACTTCTTTTTCTTTTATTTACAAACTGCGAAATTGGCAGCTTTCTCAAACTTTTTATTATAATGATTTGGAATCATATCAATTGGCACATAAAAATCTCAAGTTTGGTATTCAAAATGGACTAAATGTTGCTAGAGCTGGATATACTGAAGATCAAATTCTTACAGCATGTATGCTTGCTGATAAAACTGGATATGACTCAATTTTCTATATGGACCATACCAACGTCCCACAATGGAAAAATGCCACTGTTTTAGATCCTTGGGTTATGTTATCTGCAATTGCTGCAGTTACAAATAATGTTGAATTAGGAACATGTGTTACTGATGCAATTAGAAGACACCCATCAAATATTGCCTTGGCTGCAATTACTTTGGATAGAGTATCTAAAGGTAGAGCAATTCTTGGTATTGGTGCAGGTGAAGCACAAAATCTAAAAGAATTTTGTATTCCATTTGAAAAACCAGTTTCAAAATGGGCTGAACAAATTGAAGTTATTAAAAAATTATATCATTCTAATCCTGATACAACTGTAGATTACGAAGGTAAATACTATAGATTAGAAAAAGCATGTTTGCAAGCACCTCCGATTAGAAAACCACATCCACCTACTTACATGGCATCTGGTGGAAAACGAACATTAGATTTAACTGGAAAACTTGGTGAAGGTTGGTTACCTATCGGTTATACTCCAGAATTATTTGAAGATCATCGAATACAAATTGAAACTGCTATGGACAAATATGGCAGAAGTCAAGAAGATAAAGATAATTTTGAGATGGCATTGGACATTGATGTTTACTTTTCTGAAGATGCAGAAGCTTCATGGGCAAAAATGAAAGAAGCTGTCAAAGTTAGTTTGTTTAAACCAGAAATTTTGAGAGTTCATGGATTAAAAGAAATTGAAGGATTTGATTTCGTCAAATACTTTACAGAATATTCTATGTCTGACCAAAGTTGGATTGTTAAAATGCGAGAGGCTGCAACTAAAATTCCAGATCCTATTGCCCGTTCATCAACTGCAGTTGGAACTCCTGAAGATATCATTCCTGTATTTGAGCGATTCATGGAGGCTGGTGTTAACCACTTTGTTATTCGATTCTGGGGTAAGAATTACTTTGGTTCAATTGATAAATTTGCAAGTCATGTTATGCCTGCATTACGTCAGAAAAACAAGGAAAAATTCGGTTAATCCTAAACTGTTATAACGCAATTTATTGTGAAAATTTTACGTATTATTATGAATGATGATTTGCCAGATGCTGTAAAAAAATGTCTTGACATTTTAGATGAAAATTTAGAAATTCTATCTAATATTGAAATAGATTTGAATGATGAAAAAAATGATGAATTAGTTCCTGAAATGAAATTACATCATCTATATGATATGAGTGAAGATGTTGCAGAATCAGAAAAAATTAAACGTGCTGAATCAAAATTCATGAGACGACAATCTGAAGATTTTTAGCGATTTCGTGAATTGTGCTGATTTTTATTTTTTGCAGATTGTTTTGATTTTCTTTTAGTAGCTTGTTTCAGTAATCTTTTTCTTGTTCGTTCTGTGGAATTTGTTGAACCCTGAATTATCTTTGTTTTACTTCCATCTCTTAACATGATCTCCTTTCCTTTGAATCTAAATTCAACATCTCGACATTTTATGTAATATCTCCTAAGACAAAAAAATATTCTATTGTTAGTCCCATGCATTTCTTTGATTTCTCTAGATTTTTTTAATTCATTGATAATATTACGAAGTAATCCTTTATCGATATCCGTAATTCTATGTAATTCTCTAAACCAGATAAATTTTGATTGTGAGCCCCATTCTTCTAAAATATTGACTACTTGATTTGTTGCTTCTTCCCTTTCTTCATCAAAACCCATTAGTTTTAATCAAATTAGTCTTAAATTTAGCAATTTACATTAATGAAAAGTTTGAATCAATAAAGTCAATTTTTAGAATGTTCTGTATTTTTGATTATTTTTGTAATTAGTTAGTATGACTAAAGAAATAAAGATTGAATGTAATGAATTTGGATGCAAAATATTACAAATTAAGGAATTATCAAAAGATTTAGATTCTGAATAATTCTATCTTTTTGATTTTTTCTTCCTTTCTTTTAATCTTGATTTTGTTACCTTGACTGATTGTCTTTGATTATTCTCCATTTTTTTGGCCGTAGAATCAATTTGTTTGATAATTTTTTCTTGCTCAACTATTGAATTTGTTTTAAGAAGTTTCTTTTTTAATTTTTTTAATTGATTTGAATAACTATTGAACTCTCCCCTCAAATCATTTAGATATGGATCATCCATAATGATTCTGAATCTTTCTTATATTTTAGGTATTTTTCCATAGAATTTGCTCTTCATTTATAACATAATTTTAAAAAATTAATCCATGCAACTTGTTGGTGTTCTTGAAATAAAATCTTATGAAAAAATTAAAGAATTTCTAAACGATGAACATGTTGGTAGAATTTCTAGCATTGATGTAAATGGATTTCCGCAAATAATTCCTATGAATTTTGTTTTTAGAAATGATGCTGTGTATATGCATTCACATGTAAAAGGTGAAAAATTGAATAATATTTTAAAAAATAATAAAGTTGGTTTTGAGGCTGATAGGGAATTGGAATTTTTACCTTCTTATTTTGAGGATCCTCATAATGCTTCATTAGCTGATACTTTGTACATTAGTGTCGTTATCAAGGGACTTGCTTCTTTTGTTATTGACAGGGAAGAAAAAACTTTAGCTCTTAATGGATTAATGGAGAAATACCAGCCTGAAGGATTCTATGATCCATTAAAATCTGATATGCGTGTTTTAGATGCAGTAAGTGTAATCAAAATTAATCCTCAGACACTTCATGGAAAATACAAAATTGGTCAACATATGAGTTCAACTGATAGAATTATTTTAGCTAAAAAGATTCTTGAAAAGAATTCTGCTACTGCAAAAACCACTCTAAAAATTATGGGTTTTGAAGAAATTGATGGTGGTTTAAGAATGATTGATGAACCCAAGTGGTAATTATCCTGATATCACCATTGCTTTAAATTCAGTTTTTAGTGATTGTAAATGTTGGAACAAATTTCTAAATTTGATCTGGTATCTGATTATGACCCTACTGGTGATCAACCTGAAGCCATTAATGCTTTAGTTGAGGGTGTAGAAAAAAAGTCTGTTCAAACTTTACTGGGTGTTACAGGAAGTGGGAAGACTTTTTCAGTTGCTAATGTCATTGCCCGAACTGGTAAAAATACACTTGTAATTTCTCATAACAAAACACTTGCTGCTCAATTATATGCTGAATTGAAACAATTCTTTCCCAAAAATAATGTTGGTTATTTTGTTTCATACTATGATTACTATCAACCTGAAAGCTATTTGCCACAAACTGATACTTACATTGAAAAGGATACTCAAATTAATGAAAAAATTGAAAAATTAAGATTAGAAGCAACTGCAATGCTATTATCGGGAGAACCTACAATTATTGTCTCTACTGTTTCTTGTATTTACTCTCTAGGTAATCCTCAAGAGTGGAAAGATTCTTCAATTCTAGTTGGTACTGGAGATGAAATCAAAAGAACTGATTTAATTCGAAAATTGGTTGATGCTAGATATGAAAGAAATGATCTTGAAGTAGCTCCCGGAAATTTTAGAGTTAAAGGGGACACTATTGATATTACTCCTGCATATTCTGAAGATATAATTAGAATTTCCATGTTTGGTGATGAAATTGAAAAGATAACTCTACTTGATCATGTCTCTCTAAAAGAAAAAAAGAAAATAAATCAAATGACTATTTTTCCTGCAAAACATTATCTGATTGCTAAGGATGTTACTAAAAGAGCTGTAAAATCAATCAGGGCTGAACTAAAACAACATTTACCAAAATTGAACGAACTTGAAAAGCAACGCCTTGAAATGAGGACAAAATATGATTTAGAAATGATTGAAGAATTAGGTTATTGTTCTGGTATTGAAAATTACTCGAGACATTTTGATGGACGCAATGAAGGTGATAAAGCATATTGTTTAATGGATTTTTTTGGAGATGATTATCTTTTGGTAATTGATGAATCTCATGTAACTTTACCTCAATTACATGGAATGTACAAAGGTGATTATTCTAGAAAAGACAAACTTGTAACTTATGGTTTTAGATTACCTAGTGCATATGATAATCGACCATTAAAATTTGAAGAATTTGAAGAATACATTCAAAATACTATTTTTGTTTCAGCTACTCCTTCTGAATATGAAAAAAAAATATCTGCAAAAATTGTTGAACAATTAGTTCGTCCTACAGGTTTGCTTGACCCACAAATTGAGATTAGGCCTACTAAAGACCAAATGGATAATTTAATTTCTGAAATTAATGAAAGATCTAAAAATTCTGAACGTGTTTTAGTTACTACATTAACTAAAAGAATGGCTGAAGATTTAGCTGAATATCTCTCAAAAAAAGATGTTAGAGTTAGATACATGCATTCAGAAATTGATGGATTACAAAGAACTGAAATTATTCGTCAATTACGTCTAGGTGAATTTGATGTTTTAGTGGGAATTAATCTTCTTCGTGAGGGCTTGGATATTCCAGAAGTTTCACTTGTTGCAATTCTTGATGCTGACAAAGAAGGCTTTCTGAGGAATTTCACTAGTTTGATACAAACTTGTGGTAGAGCTGCTAGAAATGTAACTGGTACTGTAATAATGTATGCTGATACAAATACCAAATCTATGAAAAATACTATTGATGAAACTACTCGCCGTAGGCAAAAACAAATTCTATACAATGAAGAACATGGAATAGTACCTAAAACAATTATGAAATCTGTTCCTGAACAAGAAATTGTGTTAGATGAATCAAAATTAAAATCAATACATGATCTTAGAAATGATGTAATTGATTTAGATGCCCAAATGAAAAAATATTCTGAAGAGTTAGACTTTGAACAAGCAATTTCTTGTCGTGATAGAATTAAAAGATTAGAAAAGGAGATTGAATACAGAAATGATAGATAATAAATTAAAAATTCGAGGAGCTCGCCATCATAATTTAAAAAATATTGATGTAGATATTCCAAAAAATCAATTGGTAGTAATTAGTGGTTTATCTGGTTCTGGAAAATCTACTTTGGCATTTGATACCATCTATGCTGAAGGACAACGAAGATACGTTGAATCACTTTCCTCTTATGCTCGTCAATTTTTGGAAATGATGGATAAACCTGATGTTGATTCAATTGAAGGATTATCTCCTGCAATTGCAATTCAACAAAAAACTACTAGTAAAAACCCACGTTCAACTGTTGGTACTACTACTGAAATTTATGATTACATGCGTTTACTTTTTGCTAGAATTGGAATACCTCATTGTACAAATTGTAAAAGAAAAATTTCTACACAATCTGTTGAACGAATTTGTGATTCTGTACTCAAAGATTTTTTGGGACAAAAAATACTAATTTTATCTCCCCTTATTCAAAGAAAAAAGGGCACCTATGAGAAACTCTTCGAACAAATCAAAAAAGATGGATATTCTAGAATACGACTAAACGGTGAAATTTTGAACCTAGATGATGGTATACCTCCATTAGATCGACAAAAATGGCATAATATTGAAATTGTTGTAGATAGAATTTCAACAAGTAAATCTGAAAGATCTAGGATTTTTGAGGCTATTCAAACTGCAATTAAAGCCTCAAAGGGTGATGTGATGGTTTCATCCGAGAAATCTGAAAAAATCTTTTCTCAGAATAATGCTTGTCCACATTGTGGACTAACTATTGGTGAACTTGAACCTAGGAATTTTTCATTTAACTCTCCATTTGGGTTATGTAAAACATGTAATGGTTTGGGAGTTAAAATGGAATTTGATGCTGATTTAGTAATTCCTGATAAATCAAAATCAATTTTAGATGGTGCGATTGTTCCTTGGAGCGGAAGATTTTCTGCATTTAGGAGACAAGCATTAAGAACAGTTGGTGAAAAATTTGGATTTGATCTTATGACTCCGATTGAAAAAATAAAACCAAAACATCTTAAAATTATTTTAAATGGAACATCTGATTTAATTGATTTTCAATATAATTCTAAATCTGGAGATTCTTCATGGAAGTACACTAATGCATTTGAAGGTGTACTTGTAAACCTTCAACGAGTTTTTCTAGAAACTGATTCTGAATCAAAACGTGAATGGCTCAAGCAGTTTATGCGTGATACTCATTGTACTACATGTAATGGTAAAAAACTAAAACCTGAATCTCTTGCAGTTACGATTAATGATTTGGGAATAATGGATGTGTGTGATTTGTCCATCACTAACTGTTTTGATTTCTTTTCTAATTTGAAATTGACTGAAACGGAACAACATATTGGAAGAGATATTCTTAAAGAAATTAAAGAACGTTTAGAATTTTTAATTAATGTTGGATTAAATTATCTTACCTTAAATCGTCTTAGTTCCACATTGTCTGGAGGAGAATCTCAACGAATTAGATTGGCTACTCAAATTGGTTCTAATCTCACGGGTGTTTTGTATGTCCTTGACGAACCCACAATTGGATTACATCAACGTGATAATGCTAGACTAATTAAAACGCTAAATAAGCTACGAAATCTTGGAAATACTATCATTGTTGTAGAGCATGACGAGGAAGTAATACGGAATTCAGATTGGATTATTGATTTAGGCCCTGGTGCTGGAGTGCATGGGGGCAACATTGTTTTTGAAGGGACAATCAAAAAAATATTACAGTCAAACACATCTGTAACTGGAACTTATCTTAAAGATGATTCTTTAATTCTTTTAGAAAATAAAATTCGTAAACCTGAAGGTTCCTTAATTATTAAAGATGCATCTGAAAATAATTTGAAAAACCTTGATGTAGAAATTCCTTTGGGATTATTTGTATCTGTAACTGGAGTATCTGGATCTGGAAAATCTACATTGATAAATGATATTTTACTTAAAAGTTTAGAAAATCATTTTTCTAAAACACATATCAGTTCTGGTGCTCACAAAGAAATTTCTGGTATAGATAATATTGATAAAGTTATTGCTATTGATCAATCTCCTATAGGTAGAACACCTCGTTCAAATCCTGCAACATACATAGGTGCTTTTACACCTATTCGAGAATTGTACTCTAATACTGCATTATCAAAAGAACGTGGATATGCACCAGGACAATTTTCTTTTAATGTTGCCGATGGAAGATGTTTTGCATGTGAAGGTGACGGTGTAAAACAAATTGAAATGCAATTCTTATCTGATGTTTATGTAAAATGTGATGAATGTAAAGGAAAGCGATACAATTCTGAAACATTATCTGTATTGTACAAAGGAAAGAATGTTTCTGATGTTCTACAAATGACCGTTTATGAGGCATTGAATTTCTTTGAAAATGTTCCATCTATTCAAAGAAAATTACAAACTGTTAATGATGTTGGTTTAGGATATATCAAACTTGGACAATCATCCACTACTCTATCTGGTGGTGAGGCTCAAAGAGTTAAACTTGCTTCAGAATTATCAAAACGTGGTACTGGAAAGACTCTTTACATTTTAGATGAGCCTACAACTGGTTTGCATTTTGCAGACGTTCAAAAATTATTAGATGTATTAAACAGATTAGTTAATTTGGGAAATACTGTAGTGGTGATTGAGCATAATATGGATATCATAAAAAATTCAGATTGGTTGATTGATTTAGGTCCTGAAGGTGGAGATGAAGGTGGTAGAATTGTGACTGCTGGTACCCCTCTTGATGTTTCAAAATCTCCTGGCAGTTATACTGGAAAATATTTGAAAAAATTAATGAAAAAATGACTTTTGATATTTCTAAAATCACCATTCCAACTAATCCTGGTATTTACTTAATGAAAGATTCTGATGACAAAATTATTTACATTGGAAAAGCAAAAAATCTCAAAAACCGTGTTCGTTCTTATTTTAATAAAAATCAAAATTATAAAACTCAAAAATTAGTTGAAAATATTTCTGATATTGAATTTGTTTTAACTGATAATGAAAGTGAAGCTTTTCTTTTAGAATCAAATATGATTAAAAAATATCGTCCACGATTTAACATTGAATTAAAAGATCAGCAACGATATACATACTTGAGAGTTTCTGATGAAAAATATCCTAGATTATTAGTTGCTAGAAGAACTAGAGATGGAAAATTTTTGGGTAAAGGAAAATTTTATGGTCCTTTTACTCAAGGTAGTTCTAAATTATTGACTATTGGAACTTTAAGAAAAGCATTTCAAATTAGAATTTGTAAAACTTTGCCAAAAAAAGTTTGTTTAGAATATCATTTAGGTAATTGTGAAGGTCCATGTGAATTCAAAGATGCTCAAGAAAAATACTCTGATCATGTTAAAAAATTAGAAGATGTGCTGAAAGGTAAAAACGACACAAAAATTTTTACAAAAAAATTAGAAGATGAAATGCATCAAGCTGCAGAATCCCAACAATTTGAGCGTGCAAAGGATATTCGTGATACTTTGATCAGGCTTGGTAGTCTTCAGACTAAACAAAAAATGGAATATGTTGAAAATTCTGATGAAGAGTATTTTGGCATTGGAATTCAAGAACAAACTGCCACAATAATGAATTTCAGAATGATTAATGGGGTGATTCGAGATAGTGACAAGTTCTTTTTTGATTTGGTGGGTGATAATTCCTTTTCAAATTTTCTTTATCAGTATTATTCCACTCATAAAATTCCTAAATTCATTATCGTTAGTGAAATTCCTGAAAATCAAAAATTACTAGAATCTTTACTATCTGAACAATCTGGATTTAATGTAAAAATAATGACTCCTACACGTGGTAAAAAAAATGATATTATGAATTTGATATTAAAAAATATCAGACTAATTCACTCCAAAGGTGCCAATCCTGCATTAGTTGAATTACAAGAACTTTTGAATTTGCCTTCGTTGCCTAACAACATTGAATGTTTTGATATTTCTAACCATGGTGCTGAATTTGCAGTTGGGTCTATGTCTAGTTTTATTGATGGCATTCCAAACAAATCTGGATATAGAAAATTCAAAATCAAAACTATTCAGGGTAGAGATGATTTTGCTATGATTGGTGAAGTCATTAAAAGAAGATATTATAGATTATTGGAGGAAAATTCTGATTTACCTGATTTGATTTTAATTGATGGTGGAAAGGGTCAATTGAATGCTGCTCTGAAGTCTTTAGAATCTCTTGGATTGAAATTACCTTGTGTTTCTTTAGCAAAAGAAAATGAAGAAGTATACCTTCCAAAAATTAGCAAACCTGTTGTAATTCCAAAAAATAAAAAGTCCTTACAAATTTTACAACATGCTAGGGATGAAACTCATAGATTTGGTGTAGCATATAATCGAGCTATAAGAAAAAATAAAATAAAATAGAAAAAAGAAAAATTTTTGGTTAGTTTACAGTAACACTACCAACCATCCAAGGATGGACCATACAGAAGTAATCGTAGTAACCTGCATCATCAAATGTGAATGAATAAGGCATACCTGCCATTAGTAGACTGCTGTCAAATGCTCCGGATGGACCATCTGCTGGGCTACCACCTGTTACAGTGTGTGCTGCTGTGTCTACGTTATCCCACTTTACTGTGTCTCCAGCATTAATGGTGATGTCTTCTGGTAAGTAACATGCATTAGATGTTTCACATCCTGGTGCACCACTTCCCATTGCAGTTTCAACGATATGTGTTTCTGGACCTGCTGCTGCCATTGCGGCTGCTTCAGCTTCTGCTGCTGCTTTAGCTGCTGCTGCATCTGCTGCTTTAGCTGCTGCTGCATCTGCTGCTTTAGCTGCTGCTGCATCTGCTGCTGCTGCTTTTTCTGCTGCTGCTGCTTTAGCTGCTGCATCTGCTGCTGCTGCTTTAGCTGCTGCTGCTTCAGCTTTTTCTGCTGCTGCTGCATCTGCTGCTGCGGCTCTTTCTGCTGCTTTAGCTGCTGCTGCATCTGCTGCTGCTGCTTTAGCTGCTGCTGCATCTGCTGCTTTTTCAGCTGCATCTGTATTTGTTGCAGAACTCATTTGTTGAGTAGGTGCTGCTGATGAGTTGTCCATTGAACCTCCCATTGCTGCAATTCCGACACCAACTAATGTGATTGCAATTGAAAATACAATTGCTGCTTTGTCTATGCTTGCCATAATTGATCCATTTCTAGGTGTATAGTAAATAAATCTAATCGTTGTTTTCTAACTAATACTAAGAAATGTCGATAAATCTCTTCCTTCATTTCTAATTTTTGAATATTGTTGAAATTATTACATAAATTTTTAAAATCTGTTGAAAATTCTATATGATCGCTCTAATTAATGTCTGAGTGTTGTTAATGTTGTTCAACAATTATTTGTTTTATTGCTTATACTCTCAATCAAAATTGTAATTACAATTAAGAGATCTCACCGAGTAACTCTCCGTTTTCGGTCTTAATCTCTTTTATTTTAAAAATTTATTTGATAAATTATTTTCATTAGTAATTTTTTCAAAATCTACTCTTAATTTTCTCTGTTTGATGAAACTTTGGATGAACTTTATTTTATTTTCAATAAATTCATCGTTAATTTTTGTTTTTGAATTTAATTGATCAAACATAACTTCTTCATCTAATTTGATTTTTACATTGTCTTCATTTTTTATCTTAAATGTGCCAATTCCCCAAAATAATGCAATATGTAATGCCACATATTTTGATTGAATTTTAGTAATTTTGTCCTTGTATTTTTCAACATGCACTCTACTTTGAGCTAGTTCTTGACCTCCAGTCTGGATTACCCATGAAATTTTCTTCAAATCCCCATTAAAATACAAAATGTGTTCCAATTGTCAATCAAAAAATGGTTTTTTGTCTATATATTTAGAATAGTTCCTTTATGATCATAGTTGGAAAGTTGAACATATGATAGAATCGCAGGCATTCTTTTCAAAAATGGTTGATGAGTTAGTAGAGTTCTCTGAATTTGATCCAGAATTATCTGATGGAATTAAATGGCTTGATGATCAGGCTCAAAAAAAAGGTATCACATTTTATGATATGGTTTTTGAAGTTTTGTACAAACATGATGTAAATTCAAAAGCAAAAGAATGGCTTGATACAAGAAATTAAAATTATTTTCTTAAATCTAATGTTTTGTATTCGCATCCTTGAGGACCGCAATATTTTCCAACATATACTGCCTTAGGTCTATACAATGCTGTTTTTGGTGCAGCTTCTGCAAACTTCTCCTCGATGATATGTGCTGCCCATCCTGCAACTCTAGAAATGGCAAATATTGGTGTATTAAGATCAACAGGAATTTTTAGCATATAGTAAATTGATGCGCTGTACAAATCCACGTTTGGATAGATGTCTTTCCCTTTTTGGGATTTCATTTCTGAAATTGTTGCAGTTTCAATCTTTTCTGTCATATCAAACCATTTGTCTTTACTTTTAGCTGCAAGTTTTCTTGATAGTTCTTTTAACACTTGAGCTCGTGGGTCATATGTTTTGTATACTGCATGACCCATTCCCATAACTTTTTCACCTTGGGATAATTTTTCTTTTATCCATGGCTCTACTTTATCTATGTCTGAAATTTCCAATAACATTTTCATTACTTCGGTATTTGCACCACCGTGTAATTCTCCACTTAATGCACCAATAGCTGCACTAGATGCTGAGTACATATGTGCACGAGTTGATGCAACTTGTCTTGCTGTAAATGTAGATGCATTAAATGTATGATCTGCATGTAAAATTAAACAAACATCAAAAATCCTTTCTACTTCTGAATCTGGTTTTTCCCCTGACATCATGTATAGGAAATTTGCAGCATGACTTAGTGATGCATCTGGATCAACAATATCTAAACCATTTCTAATTCTTTGCCAACTTGCGATGATAGTTGGAACTTTTGCAATTAAGTTGATTGCTTTTTCATAACTTGCATCTTTGTTGGCAAATTCTTCATCATAATATCCTGCCAGTGCTGAAACAAATGCTTGAAGCATATCCATAGGATCTGCATCGCCACGCCAATTTTCCATATTTTTTTGCATTTGTTTTGGAATGTATCTGGCTTCCACTAATTTTGTATTAAATTCATTTAATTCTTGTTTTGTTGGCAATTTATCATATAATAGAAGATATGCTGTTTCTTCAAAAGTTGAATTTTTTGTAAGATCTAAGATATCAAATCCTCTATAGATTAATTTCCCTTTTCCACCGTCGATATTGGATATTTTGGTATCAGCTACTTCTATGCCTCGAAGTCCAATATTTTTTGTCTCCATAAGGTGCCTACCAAAATTCATCTATTATATTTTCTCTAAAATTGTGATAGTAAATTTAGTAATTTGTCTAATATGACAACTTTTGCTCATAAATCAAAATTTCCAATCAAAAATTAATGAATATTGAAGATAGAAAAAATTTGCAGCATTTAGACGAATTAATTTTGAATGCTTCTGATGAAGAATTAGAAAAAATCCAAGAAATTGATTATCAGACTCAATTAGACGGTGAATCTTTTTACCATATTTATGTAAATTCTGATTCCTTGGTCCCACCTAGTATCAAAAAATCTTTTAGAAAATCTTAATCTATTTTTCTTCATTTAAATGAGGGTTTGTAGAATTTTACGATATATTGGCAGTAACAAAAAAAGTATCAAAAAAAACCGCAGCTAAAAAAGTAACAAAAAAAGTTACAGCCAAAAAAACCGCAGCTAAAAAAGTAACAAAAAAAGTTACAGCCAAAAAAACCGCAGCTAAAAAAGTAACAAAAAAAGTTACAGCCAAATCTAAAAAAACTAAAGTAATTTGTATTTCCCATAAAGAAGATTGTGATGGGATTAGTTCTGCAGCCCTTATTCGACAAGCTTTTGGTGGCGACGCAATACTTGTAGATTATCCTGGTCAAATGGAAGCATTAAACCAAGTTGTATTGGATGAAAAATTAAAGACATTATTTATTTGTGATTTGGGATTGAGTAAAAAAACTCAAGATGAATTTATTGATCTTATGACAAGACTGAGAAAAAATAAAGTTTCAGTCACTTACATTGACCATCATGACATTGATCCAAATGTTGTAACTGCTTTAGAAAAAATCAAAGTTAAAGTTATTCATGATATCAATGAATGTACCACTGTTCAAGTTTACAATGCATACAAATCAAAATTAAATGATCATGCTTCTTTTGTTGCAACATGTGCGGCTATTACAGACTATATGGAAGATAGACCTCTAGGTTCTAAATTACTTCAAATCTATGATAGACAGTTTGCACTGATTAGTGCAACAGTAATGACTTACAATATTGTTGGACATCAAAGAGAGCCAGATTATTTACAATATCTAGTTGAGGAATTAGCTGATTCAAAATTCCCTCACGATATTCCAAATACTTTTGAATTTGCACAGATTCAAGTAGAGAAATTATCTCAAATGATTGCTAAAGTCAAAAAAGGTATGAAAACAATGACTAATCTTGGTCATATGGAAATTTTGGATTCTGGTGCTAGTGGTGCTGTTAATTTTGTCATGGGATTATCTGGAAAGGATGTTGGTGTTGCTTACAAAGAAAGAGTTGATCATGGAATTTATGCCGTCTCAGTAAGGGGTTCTAAAAACTGCAAAGTTCATTTAGGAAAAATTGTTAATCTTTTGGCAACTAGTCTTGGTGGATCTGGTGGTGGACATGATAAGGCATGTGGAGCTGTAGTTCCAAAACCAAAAATTAAAAAATTCATAACTGAATTAAATAAGAAAATCAAATAATATTTTAGATTTTTTTATTCTGAAAATTCAATCACTGCATCAATTTCTGTCATTGAATTTAATGGCAGACATGCAACACCCATTGCAATTCTTGAATGTTTTCCCTTATCTCCAAAAATTTCAAAAAACAAATCTGAAGCTGCATTAATCACTTTTGGATGTTGATAAAACTCTGGATCTGAATTTACAAATCCTGATAATCTGACAATTCTTGTCACCCTATCTAAATTTCCTAACTCTCTTTTCATTTGTGCTAATAGGTTTATGGCACACATTTTAGCTGATTTTTGAGCTGTTTCTAAATTGTCATCAGAGACTTTTCCTGTAAATAGGACTTTGCCATCTTCCATTGGTATCTGCCCTGAGATGAATAGTAAATTCCCTGTTTTTACTGCTGGAATATATGATCCTGCAGGAGTTGGTGGATTTGGTAATGTGATTTCTAATGATTTAATTTTCTCTTCAATCAATATTTGAAATGATTTTTGAGCCTGATTTTAGTTTTTACTTATTTTAATGTGAACTTTTTCCCCTTTATTGGAATTATTCTGATAAACAGTTCTAGTCTTGTATCCTTGTTTTTGCAAATAACTGTCTAAAATTGAGACCCATGGTAATGAATGGCCACTATTTAATTTTGAATCTATTGTGATGTTCTTGGTATTTGCTTCAAAATTAACATGTCCTGAACAAGTAATTTGTATCACTGCATCTATGATTTCAATTACATCGTCTAGTGATTTTGTTTTTAGGTTAATTCCATTTTTTTCTAATAGCTTAATCATGTCTAATTCTGGCTTTTTTGATAACATTGTGGAATTTAGAATATGCATTAAACCTGACTCATTAATGATTTTAATAATTTTATAAATTTCATGAGCTTCTGTTTTTGTCATGTCTGCTACTACTTTGGTTTTAATTGAATTTTTCCAAATATTTGAAAATACTTTTTCTTGATTAACTCCTAAAATTTCTGTTGAGGAAAATATTGCACCCTTTCCATTATCATTGTTTATCATTAACAATTCTGTTTCATCAAAAATAAAACAATTTTGAACAACATCTGATGTTTTAATTTCTACTCCATCTGGTATTGTTCTATATGCTTCTGAACAAATTTGTGATGATGGTATGATTAATTTTACATCTAAGTTTCTTCGAATAACTCCTACTAACTGTTCTTTACATTCTGATAATAATCCTAACCCTCCTTGATCAGTCATTATTTTTATTGATGATTTTGATCCTTCAATCATTGTTTGAAGTTGAGTTAATACCTTGTTAGCACTAATGTGAAAATATCTTTTTTCTTCCGAACCCCTTGATTTTCTACTTTCTTCACTAGTTTTTTTCAAATTTGATACCAGTGTATTCATTGCATTAACTTTGTTAATTTGTTCATGAATTACATCATCAAAAGCATCTTCTGGAGAAATTGCAGTACACATTATTGGTTTACTTTTTGATATGATGACTAGTTTCTTATTTTCTAATTTTAGTAATGTTGGGTAAACTTTAGTTCTGGGAATTTCTGAATAATATGATAATTCACTGGCAGATATGGTACCTTTAGAAATTAATGCAACATATGCCTGAGCTTCGTATTTGCTGAGCCCAAATTCTTCTAAACTGACTGTTAATACTTGCTCTTTTACCATGTTTTCACTAGATTTGTTATTAGGTAAAATCGAGAGCTAAATTCCTTTACACAATTACTCAAAAAAAATCAAAAATGTAACTGCTGATAGGTGTAACTGTGGTTACGAAAATTATTGTGACATCGTCCTCAAATACAAAATATTGCTTAACAATAGTATGTTAGTAAATTATAGTCTAGATTCCATAGAATCAGAAAATGCTTCTAATTCTGTAACTCTTGTTCCTAGATTAGATTATTCTGTTAATTTGCTTACAGGTATTATTGAAATTCTTCAAGAAAAAAGAATTGAATTAAAAAATCTTAATGAGTATCTTGTGACTGATTTTAAGGAAAATGAAAAATCTCATGTTCAAAGTGTTGAATTAGAACATCTTGTAGTCTATTCTTTGGAAATATTACTTAAAATTCAAAATCAAATTGGTTCTATATCTGGAATAAACAGTATTCCTGAAATCCTTCCATCTTCAATTCCTATGATAAGAACAATTAGTGCAAAATTATTTGTCCTTTATCCTACATGCAGTCAAAAATTATCTGAATTATCTGTTCAACTTGGTAGTATTGTTTTAGATGCTGCAACATTAACTAAAGCTCGTTTTGATTTTAGTAAATCTAATCATACTTCATCAATGTTACTGGATGAAGTAAAATTGATGGCTGACTCTAAATTAAATAAGCAGTATCCTCTTGTTGATTTTTTTAAATTATTCAATGTTTGATTATGCTTAATACTAAACGTGATTTTTTCAAAGATATTGAACGAATTCGTTCTCTTTCTACGGTAATTGACAAAAAATTATCTGAAGTAAAGCCTTCTGATGAGGATAAAATTGATAAATTAACTTTGGAAGAATTACAGGATTTGGAGAAAATTGCTGGAATTGCTGATTTTATGCTCACAAAATATGCTGATAAAAAGGAAATGTGCTCAATTTTAAAGAATTTCACATCTGTAATTACTGAAACTACTGATTCTATGGGTGATTTGGATGATGAAATTTCTGAATTAATTCTATCTGCTGAAGATTCTATTAGTAAAGTAAAGGATTTACACGCTCATATTGATGATAAATCCAATTTTAAAAAAAAATATTCTGATGGCCCGGACTATGATCAGGCTCAAACAAGTTCAATTAATTTAACCAATTTTGTGACAGAGATTAACACAGTAGAATACCAACAAAAATCTTCAGGACATAGCACAAGGTAAATGAAATGAGTCTAGCACCACAAGAATTAGAAAACACTGCAAGCAAATATGCTTCAGAAGCAATCAAATTTGATTCTCAAGGTGCACGTGGAATGGCAATCACCCATTATCAACATGCAATTGATTCACTCGTAAAATTACTACAACTATATCCTAATAGCAAATTAAATGAAATTTACAAACAAAGATGCAAGTCTTATCATGATAGAATCGGTGCATTACAACAATCCCATGGTGTAGAACCAGCAGTTGATCCAAAAGCCTCTGAGTCTGACCAAAAAGCATCTGTAAAAAGACAAGAAAATGAAAATGATTTTGAAGATCTTGTAATGAAAGAAAAACCTGATGTTACTTGGGACCAAGTCATTGGATTAGATGATGCTAAAAGTGCACTACGTGAATCAATAGTTTATCCTACAAAAAGACCTGATTTGTTTCCTCTTGGTTGGCCAAAAGGAATGTTATTGTATGGTCCACCTGGAACTGGAAAAACAATGTTAGCAGCTGCAACTGCAAATGAAATGGATGGATATTTCATAAATGTTGATGCATCATCATTAATGAGTAAGTGGTTAGGTGAAGCAGAAAAGAATGTTTCAAAATTATTTGTTATGGCCAGACAATATGCTGAAAAAGAAGGCAAACCTGTTATCTTGTTTGTAGATGAGGTAGATTCCTTACTTGGTGCAAGAAGTAGTGAAGTCGGTGGTGAGGTTAGAACAAAAAATCAGTTCTTAACTGAAATGGATGGAGTAAATGGAAAAGGTAAACAATTGATGCTTTATGTTATCGGTGCAACTAACAAACCTTGGAGTCTTGACGCACCATTTTTGAGAAGATTCCAAAAAAGAATCTATGTTAATCTTCCAACACAAGCAGCTAGAGAAAATCTCTTTGATCAATATACTGCAAAATTAAGTAAAACTTTTGATGTTAAAACTTCTGAATTGGCTAAATTATTTGATGGATACAGTGCAAGTGATATCAAAGATGTATGTCAAGCAGCACAAATTAAAACGGTTCATGAAATTTTTGATTCCCCTGATTATCATGAACCTATTGAAGGAGAGGAACCTGTTCAACCAAGAGATCTAAATACAGATGATTTTAAGTCCATTATGGCACGAAGAAAACCTAGTGTTTCTGTTGAAATGATACGTGCATATCACAAATGGAGCGAAGAATTCCAAGCACTTTGATTGTTTGAATCACAATTTGCGATCATTTTTTAGATTTTATTTACCACAAAAAACTTAAATTCACTTTCGTTCGGACTCAACGAGGGTCACAATTACTACAAAGAAATCAAGTCACGCAAAAAAGTTTGGAAAACTAATTTTTGATGATGGTACTGTAATTGATGGTGAAGGATTTGGTTATTCTACAACAACTTTTGGTGAAATTGTATTTAATACTGGGATGGTTGGCTACACCGAAGCTCTAACAGATCCTTCGTATAATGGTCAGTTACTTACTTTGACATATCCTTTAGTTGGAAACTATGGTATTCCAGATCCTAAAATCACTGATGAAGATGGAATTTCAAAATATTTTGAATCTGATAAAATTCAGATTCGAGGATTAGTAATTCATGAATTATCGTTAACTGCAAGTCATTGGAATCTTTCTATGACTTTAGACGAATGGATGTATAATGAAAAAGTTCCAGGTATTTCTGGAATTGATACACGTGCATTAACTATGAAACTTCGAAATAGTGGGGTGATGATGGGTGCACTAGTTGTATCTGATTCAGAAATTGATGTTGAAGAAGTAAAAAAACAACTTGCCTCAGCAACTCATTATGATTCTGAACAATTTATGGATGAGGTATCTACAAAAGAAGAAAAAATCTATGGTAGTGAAGAACAAACTGTTGTCATTGTTGACACTGGTGCAAAAAATGCAATTATCCGAAATGTCCGTGAAATAGGATATAGGGCAATTTTAGTTCCGTGGAATACTCCTTACGAAAAAATAATGTCTTACAATCCTAAAGGTGTCGTACTAAGTAGCGGTCCTGGTGATCCACAAAAATGCCCTGATACAATTTCTGCAGTAAAAAAATTAATTGACAATAATGTTCCTACGCTGGGCATTTGTTTAGGTGCACAAATAATTGGAATTGCTGGAAACACTGATACTTACAAATTAAAATATGGTCATCGAGGTCAAAACAAACCTTGCATAAATCTTGATAATAATCAAGTATATGTTACAAGTCAAAATCATGGATATGGAATAACCCCTGAATCCCTTGAAAAATCTGATTTTGATTTATGGTTTAAGAATGCTGATGATAAAACTGTAGAAGGAATTAAACATAAAAAACAAAATTGTATTGCTGTACAATTTCATCCTGAAGCTGCACCTGGTCCAAACGATTGTAAATTTATTTTTGAGAAACTTAAAACTTTGATGGAGTCAAAAACAAATGCCTAAGAACGAATCCTTGAAAAAAATTCTTGTACTTGGTAGTGGTGCAATAAAAATTGGTGAAGCTGGAGAATTTGATTATTCTGGAAGTCAATGTCTAAAAGCAATTCATGAAGATGGAATCAAAAGTGTTTTAATCAATCCAAACATTGCAACAATTCAAACTGATACTAGATTTGCAGACCAAGTGTATCTATTACCTGTAACGCCATCATATGTTGAATCTATAATCGAAAAAGAAAGACCTGATGGAATCATGTTGGCTTATGGTGGTCAGACTGCACTCAATTGTGGTGTCAAACTTGACGATGCTGGAATTCTCAAAAAATATGATGTTAATGTTCTTGGAACTCAAGTTCAGGGAATTAAAAATACTGAAGACAGACAGCTTTTCAAGGATGAAATGAAGGCTGCAGGAGTTCCTGTACTCAAAAGTAAGACTGTAACAAACTTTGATGATGCAAAAAAGGCTGCAGAGGAACTATGCTATCCTGTGATAATTCGTGTGGCTTACACCCTTGGTGGGCGTGGAGGTGGAATTGCCCATAATGAAATTGAACTTCATGAAATTGTTGAACGTGGTGTAAAGGCCAGTCTTGTTGGCCAAGTATTAATTGAAGAATACATTGGACATTGGAAACAAATCGAATATGAAGTAATGCAAGACTATGATGGGAATAATGTAATCGTATGTAATATGGAAAATGTTCTATCTATGAAAGTTCATACTGGTGATAATATTGTAGTTGCTCCTTCACAAACAATTGACAACCATGAATATCATGTGTTGCGTTCAGCAGCATTACGTGCAACAAAACATGTTGGAATAGTTGGAGAATGTAACATACAGTATGCATTAGATTCTGATTCTGATAGATACGTTGCAATTGAAATTAATCCACGTCTTTCACGTTCATCAGCTCTTGCAAGTAAAGCAACTGGTTATCCCCTTGCATACATGTCTGCAAAAATTGGATTGGGATATAATTTATCTGAACTTGTAAATAGAATTACAAAAAGTACTACTGCTTGTTTTGAACCATCTCTTGATTACATTGTATGTAAGCACCCAAGATGGGACTTTTCAAAATTTGAACTTGTAAATCGTAAACTCGGAGTTACAATGAAATCTGTTGGTGAAGTTATGGCCGTTGGTAGAACCTTTGAGGAATCCTTACAAAAAGCAATCAGAATGCTTGACATTGGAAATGATGGACTCGTATTGAATCGTACAAATGGGAAAAAATACACTGAAGAGGAAATTGAATACAAACTTTCACACCATGATGATGAAATATTGTATAATGTTGCAATTGCACTAAAAATGGGAATTTCTGTAAATAGAATTTACAAACTATCTGCAATTGATCCTTGGTTTATTGAAAAAATACAAAATATTGTAGATACTGAGGCCAAACTCCAAGAATCTGAACTCAACGAATCTATGATGTGGGAGGCAAAGAAAATGGGATTTTCAGACAAACAAATTGCCAAATCCAAGAACAAAGAACCTGATGAAATACGTCAAACACGCAAGAAATTAGGAGTAATTCCATCAGTAAAACAGATTGATACTTTGGCTGCAGAATGGCCTGCTGTTACAAACTACCTATATCTCACTTATGGTGGCAATACTAATGACATCTCAGTTCCTGTAGATGAGAAAGGAGTAATCGTTGTTGGTGCTGGTCCATATAGAATTGGAAGTAGTGTGGAATTTGATTGGGGTACGGTGAACATGGTATGGGGATTACAAGAAAATGGGGAGAAGCATGTCTCAGTAGTTAATTGTAACCCTGAAACTGTTTCAACTGATTATGATATTTGTACAAGATTATACTTTGAAGAACTTACTCAAGAACGTCTTCTTGACATTACTGAATTTGAAAATCCAAAAGGTGTGATTACTTGTGTTGGTGGGCAAACTGCAAATAATTTAACTCCTGGTCTTGCACAACGTGGAATAAACATACTTGGAACAAGTGCAATAGATGTCGATAGGGCAGAAGACCGTTCTAAATTTAGTGCTGAACTTGACAAACTACACATACAACAACCAAAATGGCAAGCATTTTCAAATCTTAATGAAGCAAAAAGTTTTGCACAAGAAGTTGAATTCCCAGTAATTGTTAGACCTTCTTACGTTTTGTCTGGAGCTGCAATGAAAGTTGTTTGGTCTCAAGATGAACTTAAAACATACGTCAAAGAAGCAACAGATGTTTCTCCTGATCATCCTGTTGTAATATCAAAATTCATGTTAAATTCACTTGAAGTTGATGTAGATGGAATTAGTAATGGCAAAGAGGTAGTTATTGGTGCAATAGTAGAACACATTGATTCAGCTGGTGTACACTCTGGTGATGCAATGATGTGTATTCCTCCATGGAGATTAAACAATAAAATTATTGAAACAATTAACGATTATACTAAAAAAATTGCATTAACATTTAATGTAAAGGGACCGTTTAACTTACAATTTCTAATACATGATGATCATGTTTATGTCATTGAGCTTAACATCAGAGCCTCTAGGTCTATGCCATTTGTCTCAAAACTGGTCAAAACAAACTTGATTTCACTAGCATCTAAGGCTATTTTGGACAAACCTTTGCCTAAAATACCTGAAAACAAATGGCAAAAGATCACCAACTATGGAATTAAAGTACCTCAATTTTCATTCATGCAATTAGATGGTGCAGATATTGCATTAGGTGTTGAAATGCAATCTACTGGAGAAGCTGCTTGTTTTGGTGATAGTTTCTATGATGCATTGTCAAAAGGTCTGACTTCAGTTGGATATAATCTACCTAGCAAAGGAACTGCACTTGTAACTGTTGGAGGTGCAATAAATAAAGAAAAACTTTTGCCAAGTATTGCAAAACTTAAACAGTTAGGATTCAAAATTTTAGCAACTGAACATACTGCTGAATTTTTTGAAGAAAAACTTGGTGATATTGAAATTGTACACAAAATTTCAGAACCAGAAAGAAAACCAAACATATCTGATTTACTTTATGAGAAAAAGATAGACTTTATCATAAATATTCCAAGTACACTATCTTTGGAAAAATATGTGGGAATGCTTGATGATGAATATCAGATACGACGAAAATCCTTGGAATTGGGAATTCCTGTTTTAACAACTCTTGAGTTGGCAGATTCTTTTGTTAAAACTTTGGAATGGCTTAAAGATAACAAACCTACAATAGATCCAATTACTCCTTACGACAAGTATGAATAACTTTTTAAAATTTTAAGAAAGTTGTTTTTGAAATTTTTAAAAGATCAAGGTTATACGAGTGTAAATTATGAATAAATTATTGAATAAGGAACCCGATCGAATTGAGCAATTAGTATCTGAGAAACGTGTAAAATTACATCTTTTTGAGCCTAGTCAAAGAAAAATTTGGACAGTTGTTGGAAAAACTGAAGAACATTGGGTTGATCCTGACGGTTGTTTTTGTTCTTGTCCTGGATTTTATTTTGGTTCAATTAATGGTAAGACTTCTTGTTATCATTTAGATTCCATTCAATATGCAAAAAATCAAAATAAATTTGAAACAATTATTTTTTCTGATGATGAATTTTCTAGTTTTTTAGATGGTTTGATTTCTGATTTGTAATTATTTATTATTAGAATATGTTATTAACTAGAAATTTTAACGAATCTACATGGATGATAATAAAATTAATTTAGAAATTGAAAAAATTGCAAATCTAATGGTACACGATGATGTTTCATCTGATGAACAAGATATAACAAAATTAGAAAAATATAGAGATCAAATTAAAACTGATTTGAATATTGATGATGAAGAAGCAATGAAACTTGTTTACGAAACGTTAGTTTATAGAAAATTAAAAAGTTCAGATTCCAGTGACATGTTAGAAAAAGGCACTGATTTTGGTGCTGGATTTAGTTGACGAATTATAACTGAACTGTATCAATATCGTCTTTTGAAACTCCTTTCCAAAGTCCCACCATTCCTTCTGGTTCAACTTCATCAACTTTAGTAATTTGTTGAATCTTTATGTGATCCGGATTTGGTGGCATCCACAACATTGCCATGTAATCCCCAACATTTCCAACTTTAGTTGGTAATGCCATGGTGACTTTTTCACTTGTGAATCCTTTTGAGATCAGAGCATTCATTGCTTTTTCTTTAAGATCCATTCTTCCGTGTAGGAACAAATAGACATCTTTTTGAGTATCAATTTCTGCCATGAACAGATTAATTTGCTAAACTAAATCAATCTTTCCAGATCTAATGCCTTCCAAAAAGGGTTAAATTACAATAAACAAGATTTGAACTATGAAAATATTCACTGTAGGCAGTAAATCCTTTGTAACAAGTTTTCAATTGGCAGGGATTCCTGGAATAATTTCTGAAACTCCTGATTCTGCATTAACAGAAATTACAAAATTAACTGACGATTCTGATGTGGGATTAGTTTTGGTCAGTGATGATATTACTGAATCCATTAACGATGAATTGACTGCACTTAGAGCACAAAAATCTACTCTTGTCTTTGCATTACCTGCAACTGGAAGTGAAAAAACTGAGGTTGATTATAGAGTAATGTTGAAAAAGATTCTCGGCGTCTGATCTAATCTACTTATACTCAATTTCTTAAAGTTATACTATGAAAACCGCATCAGTGAAAGGACCATCAATTATTTCCGTTGATGAAACTTCAAAACCCGAATTGAATTCTGGTGATATTTTAGTTCAAATGCATGCATGTGGAATATGTGGCTCTGATTTGGAAAAAGTATTTGGTCAATATGGTCAACCATCAATGCGTTTAGGCCATGAACCTGCAGGAGTTGTTTTAGACGTTGCATCTGATGTTGTAGATTTTAAAAAAGGTGATAGGGTATTTACTCATCATCATGTTTCATGTTATGATTGTCATTTTTGTAATCATGGAAATGAAACAATGTGTAAAAAATACTCTGAAACTAATTTGTCTCCTTGTGGTTTATCTGAAGAATATGTTGTACCTGCTTGGAACGTTTCTCATGGTGGTGTTTTAAAAATTTCTGATTCTATGAGCTTTGAAGAAGCTGCAATGATTGAACCTTTAGCATGTTGTGTAAGGGCTTGGAAAAAATGTGAATATAATGAAGGTGATTCAACTGCAATTTTTGGAGTTGGTCCAACTGGAATGATGCATGTAATGCTTGCTCAAGCAAAAAAGTTTTCTAAAATATTTTGTTTTGATGTAAATGATTTTAGATTAGATTTTGCAAAAAAATTCAACATAACTGAATCTATTTCTTCAATGGATGAAAATAGAAAACAGAAAATTTTAGATCAAACTAACAATTTGGGTGTTGATGTTGCAATTGTTGCAACTAGTAGTCTAAAAGCTCTTGAAGATGCAATTGATATGGTTCGAAAAGGAGGTACTGTAATGATGTTTGGTGTTCCTTCTAAGGGTGCTATGATTAATTTAGATATGAGCAAAGTTTACTCTAAAGAAATTACTCTTGTTACAAGTTATGCTGCATCTGATGATGATACTAAGGCAGCACTTGAATTAATTGAATCATCTGAAATTGATGTCAAACAACTGATTACTCACACTTATTCTATATCTGATACACAAAAAGCATTTGACCATGCAAAAACTGGTGATAAAGCAATGAAAATTATCATAACGAAATAAGAAAGGCTTAAGAAAGGTATTTTTTTTATTTCAAAATCGAAGAGAAATGGAATGGGGATTACAAAACAGATTATCTAGAATTATCAAACCTCACAATAATCGTGCATTAATGTTGGCAGTTGACCATGGATATTTTCTTGGTCCTACTGAAAAACTTGAAAATCCAAAAAAAGTAATTGCACCTTTACTAAGACACTGTGATTCTTTAATGCTTACAAGAGGAGTTCAAAGAACTTCCGTTGATCCAGCTTCAGAAACTCCAATGGTCTTGAGAGTTTCTGGTGGTTCTAGTATTATTGGTGATGATTTATCTCAAGAAGATATTACAGTTTCAATTGAAGAAGCACTTCGCTTGAATGCAAGTTGTGTTGCAATGTCTATCTTTGTTGGTTCAAAATATGAGTATCAAACAATTGTAAATTTGGGTAAATTAGTTAATGAAGCAGAAAAATATGGAATGCCTGTTTTGGCAGTAACTGCTGTTGGTAAAGAATTAGGAAAAGATGCAAGATATCTTTCATTGGCATGTAGAGTTGCTGCAGAACAAGGAGCACATATTGTTAAAACCTATTATTGTGATAATTTCGAAAAAGTCGTTGAATCTTGCCCAGTTCCAATAATTGTTGCAGGTGGAAAGAAAATTCCTGAACTAGATGCTTTGAAATTAACATACAATGCAATCAAAGCAGGTGCAGTTGGTCTTGATATGGGTCGAAATATCTGGCAATCTGAACATCCTGTTGCAATGATCAAAGCAGCACGCTCAATTATTCATGGTAATTCTAACGTTGAACAAGCATATGCTCTTTACAAAAAATTAGCTGCAAATGACAAATCAAAAAAACCAAATCCTAATCAAAACAAAAACAAATCAAAAAAACCAAATCCTAATCAAAACAAAAACAAATCAAAAAAACCAAATCCTAATCAAAACAAAAACAAATCAAAAAAACCAAATCCTAATCAAAACAAAAAATAATTAAAAATTATTGATCAATTTTTGACAAATGAATATGTGCAATTTTCCATGTTGGTTGCTTAACTAATACAAATGTGGCTCGTCCATTAATCACCATGTGCTCCCCTGTGTATGCTTTGTTGTCTACCAGCATTCCTTTTTGCATTAATTCTAAAGCCACAATTGCAAAATTTTCAAAAATACTAATTTTTGGATTTTTTATTTCATAATTATAATCTGAAATACTGATGAACCTCAATTCTTCTAATTCAATTGTAGTTTGATAGTCTTTTAGATCATAAGGTGGTAAATCACTAAAACTTGAAAATTTTGGATCATCTAAATGAATTTCTCTTAGTTTACTAAGATCTTTAGTAATTCCTGATTGGAAAAGTGTTTCAATTATTTTGATAATTTCTTCGTTATCTGTCAAAATGTTCATTTAAAATCTAAAAATTATCTGTTTAAGTCTATCTAACTAAAAATTATTTTTCATTTTCTTAATGATTACACTTGTTGGTGATGATAATTGACAGATTTCTTGGATTTGAGCCTAAAATTTTGATACATTTTAAATTATGGAGAAAAATTTAATCAATATTATGGAAAGTATGACTGGTGCAAAAGCCTTGATGACTGCAATGGAAAAAGAAGGTGTCAAAGAGGTATTTGGATTACCTGGAGGAGCAAATCTTCCAATGTATGATGAATTTTCACGATGTGATATTAGACATATCTTAGTGCGTCACGAACAATCTGCATCACACATGGCTGATGGTTTTGGTCGTGTTAGTAGAAAGCCTGGAGTTTGTTTTGCAACTTCTGGACCTGGTGCTACAAATATCTTAACTGGTATAGCAACTGCTCAAGCAGATTCAGCACCTATGATTGCAGTAACTGGACAAGTTCCTGTTGCAATGATAGGAAAAGATGCATTTCAAGAAAGTGATATTATTGGAATGGCAAACCCTGTTGTCAAATATGCTTTTCAACCTAGAACTCCTGGAGAAGTTCCTGAAGTAGTAAAAAAGGGATTTTACATTGCAGAAACTGGTAGACCTGGACCTGTACTTATTGATGTTCCAAAAGATGTTCAACAAAATGAAGCTCCAATGAATTTTCCTGAAGAGTTTAAAATTCAAGGTTACCATCCTTGGACTGATCCTGATATTGTTGCTTGTGAAAAAGCAATTGAAATGTTACTTAATTCTGAAAAACCAATTATCTTAGCTGGTGGTGGAACTATTATTTCATCAGCATTTGCTGAATTGCAATCTATTGCTGAAACCTTAATGCTTCCTGTAGTTACAACTTTCAAAGGTAAAGGTGCATTTCCTGAAAACCATCCATTATCACTAGGTCCAATTGGAATGCATGGTCATGCTGAAGCAAATAAAATGATGGCTGAAGCTGATTGTGTTTTGGCAATTGGAACAAGATTTTCTGATAGGTCTGTTGGAACCTTTGAGGCTTTTGAAAAACGATTAAAAATTATTCATATGGATGTTGATCCTGCTGAAATTGGTAAAAATCAAACAACCAATTTGGCGGTTGTCGGTGATGTACGTACTTCACTTAGAATTATGGTAAAGTTACTTTTGCAAAAACAAATCAAAAAAACTGAAGAATCTGTTTGGTTCAAACATGTTAGAGAAACTAAAGAATATTGGCAAGAAAATTTGAAACTTCATCCAGGTGAAATGGGTGCAGCAAAAATTCTCAGAAAATTAAGAGAAGTATTACCAAAAGAATCCATTATCACTACTGAAGTTGGTCAACATCAAATGTGGGCTTCATTATTTTATGATGTAATTCAACCAGGAACTTTCTTTAGTTCTACAGGACTTGGTACAATGGGTTGGGGTTTTCCTGCATCTATTGGAGCAAAAGTTGCTAGACCTGATGTTCCAGTTGTTGATATTGCAGGGGATGGAAGTTTTAGTATGACTGAAAATTCTCTTGCAACTGCAGTATTGGAAGATATTCCTGTGATTGTATTTGTTTTGAATAATTCAACATTGGGTATGGTAGCTCAATGGCAAAGAACATTTTATGATAGAAGAATGGTTGGTGTGGACCAAGGTGGTTGTCCTGATTATGTTAAATTAGCAGAATCTTATGGAGCTCAAGGAATCAGAGCACAATCTATGGATGAATTGGATAAGGCAATTAAATCTGCAATTAGCAGTGAAGTAGCTACAGTTATTGATATTCCAATTGACCCTGAAGAAGATGTATTGCCATTTGTTGCTCCTGGAACTTCGTTATCGGATATGATTTTACCTTCTTAGTGATTAATTATGTGGGCTATTCTCTCTGTCTTAGTTGAAAACAAACCAGGTGTCTTGTTTAAGATTACACATCTTTTTAGATCCAGAAATTTCAATATTGATAGTATTTCTGTAGGAATAACTGATAATCCAGATTATTCTAGAATGACTATTACCTCATATGGAGATGAAAAACAAATTGAACAAATTGTCAAACAACTTGATAAAATGATTGATACTGTTGAGGTAAAACATTTGGATGAGCACAAAACAGTTTTTCGTGAACTATGTATTTTTAAGTTAAAACTAAGTAATGCTAATGATAGCATGGAAGTAAACAAATTGGCAAATGCATATGGTGGAAAAGTACATGATGTGAAAAAGGATTCAGTTATGGTTGAGATAACTTCTACTCCAGATCAAATTAAAGCATTTGAAGAATTAGCAAAACCATTTGGAATAATTGATGTTGCACGAACCGGTGTTACTGCTTTGCAAAGGAGCGGAGCTTGAAAGTAAGAATTTTTGATACAACATTAAGAGATGGAGAACAAACTGTTGGTGTTTCTTTATCCCCAGATCAAAAATTATCTATTGCAAAAAAATTAGATGAACTTGGAGTCGATGCAATAGAAGCTGGATTTCCAGTAATCTCTGAAGGTGAATCTAAAGCAGTAAAGATGATTACTAGTGAAGGTTTATCTTGTGAAATTGCAGGATTGACTAGAACCATAAAGGGAGATATTGACGCTGCAGTTGATTCTGGATTAAATTATATTCATACATTCATTGCAACTTCTGATATTCACTTACAATACAAACTTCAAATGACAAGAGAACAAGCACTTGAAAAAGCAATTGAAGCAGTTGAATACGGAAAATCTCGTGGATTACAAGTCGAATTTTCAGCTGAAGATGCAACTAGAACCGATAGGGATTTTTTGAAACAAGTTTTTGGTGATGTTGCAAAAGCTGGAGCCGATAGAATTGATATTCCTGATACTGTAGGGTATTCCACTCCTGAATATATTGCAGAAATTACAAAAGATGCAATTGCTGCAACACAACTTCCTGTAAGTGTTCATTGTCATAATGATTTTGGATTGGCTGTTGCAAATGCATTATCTGGAATTCATGTTGGTGCTGCATGTGCACATGTGACAATTAATGGGATTGGAGAACGTGCTGGAAATGCATCTTTAGAAGAACTTTCTATGGCATTACAATGTCTTCCACAAGATCAAAAATATGAAACAAATATCAAATCAGAATTAATTTATGATACTTCTAGATATATCTCAAAAGTTGTTGGAATCAAAGTCCAACCAAACAAGGCCATAGTTGGTGATAATGCATTTGGGCATGAATCTGGTATTCATACTCATGGTGTCTTGAATAATCCTCTTACTTACGAACCAATTAGTCCTGAATTAGTTGGTAGAACAAGACAACTTCGAATAGGTAAACATGCTGGAATTCATGGAATGAATGCTATGCTTGAAGAATTTGGCGTAAAAACTACTGATGATCAATCCAAACAAATTCTTGAAAAAATTAAAGTGCTTGGTGATCAAGGGCAACAAATTACTGATGTTGAATTATTATCTATTGCAAGTGATGTTTTAGGTGAAAAAGGAATAAAGAAAATTGTTCAACTATCTGCATTTTCAGTTTCAACAGGTATTGGAATCATGCCATATGCATTTGTAAAATTAAATATTGATGGTGAAGATTTTATTGGAACTGATTATGGTGTAGGTCCAGTTGATGCTGCATTAAATGCCATTCAAAAAATCACTGGTAAGGTTTCAGAATTAAAAATTACTGACTATAGATTGGCATCTATATCTGGTGGTGCTACGGCATTATGTGAAGTAACAATTACTGTTGAGGACCCTCAAGGAAATTCTGTTTCAGCAAAATCTGTTGGAGAAGATATTGTTACTACAAGTGTAAAAGCTGTAATTGATGGAATCAATAGAATCATGCTTAAAAATATGCTTAAGGAAAAACAGTTAAACTGAATTTGATTATTGATGTGATAGTATGTATAAGATTTCATTAATTACTGGTGACGGCATAGGTCCTGAACTATCTGATTCTGCAATTTCTGTGTTAAACACAATTCAAGAAAAATATGGAATTGAATTTGAAATTTCTAAATTAATTGCTGGGGATAAAGCCCTTGAACAAACAGGAAAAGCACTTCCTGAAGATGTAGTTGAAAATATCAAAAATTCTGATGTGTGTCTTAAGGCTCCAGTAGGTGAAAGTGCTGCTGATGTAATTGTTGTTTTAAGAAGAATGCTTGATCTTTATGCAAATATTCGACCTTCCAAATCATACCCTCACATGCCTGCATTACGTGATGATATTGATATGGTTATAGTTCGAGAAAATACTGAAGATCTTTACACTGGCAAAGAATTTAGTTTAGGTGATTCTGCAGTTGCTTTGAGAATTATTTCTGAAGCTGCATCAAAAAGAATTGCAAAATATGCCTTTGAAACTGCAAAACAACGTAATTCTATGAAAAAAGTAACTTGTGTTCATAAATCAAATGTTATGCGTGTAACTGATGGATTATTTGCAAAAGCATGCATTGAAGTTTCAAAAGATTATCCGGAAATTAAATTTGAAGAAATGTATGTTGATGCATGTGCAATGAATTTAATTCGTCAACCTGAAAAATTTGATGTTGTAGTAACTACTAACCTCTTTGGTGATATCTTGTCTGATGAATCTTCTCAAGTAGTTGGTGGTTTAGGTATGGCGCCTGCTGCAAATCTTGGTGATGATTTTGCATTGTTTGAACCTGTTCATGGTGCGGCATTTGATATTGCTGGACAAAATATTGCAAACCCTTCATCATTTTTACTTTCGATTAAAATGATGCTTGATTGGCTTGGTGCAAAACATAATGATCAAAAGTGTTTTGAAATGGCAAAAAAACTAGAATCTACTATTTTTGATTTAGTGAAAACTGGAATTAAAACAAAAGATATTGGTGGTGATAAGACGACTACTGAATTTACAAAACAAATAACTGATAATCTCTAAATTTACCAAATTTTATTAATTGCAAATTTTAGTCATTAAACATGGTAGTTTGTTGTATTTGTAAAATTGCCCCTGGAACCTTAAAGATCAAAGATGGTAATCCAAAGTATAAAGGAAAACCTGTTTGCAAAGAATGTGAAGGTTACCGAAAACTTTTGAAAGAAACAAAGTAATCTAATTTTTTGGACTTTATTAGGCACAAAAACGCTTATCTAAATGAATTCGTGATATTCTATAATGGGTTTCTTAGATAAATTTAGTCATACATTTGACAAACAAGGCTATGATCTAGATGGATATGATAGAGATGGGTTTGCCAAAAGTGGATACAACAAAAAAGGATATGACAAAAATGGATTAGATAGAAATGGATATGACAAAAAAGGATATGACAAAAGAGGATATGATAGAAAAGGATTTGACAAAAAGGGATACGACAAAAAAGGATACAAAGAAGGATATGATGAAGATGGATTTGATTTTAAGGGTTACAACAAAGATGGATTCAACAAAAAAGGTTATGATAAAAAAGGTTACAATACGGATGGGTATGATAATCGTGGTTTCTCAATAGATGGAATCCATATTGACACAAAAACCACCTTTGATACAAATGGTTACAACAAAAAAGGTTACAATGTAGACGGTTACAACAAAGATGGTTTTAACAAAAATGGTTACAACCTAGATGGAATTAATAAAAATGGATTTAACAAGGATGGATATGACTTAGATGGTTACAACAAAAAAGGTTACAATGTGGATGGTTACAACAAAGAAGGTTATGATTCCAATGGATTTGATGCAAATGGTTATGATGAAAAAGGTTACAACAAAGAAGGTTACGATTCCAATGGATTTGATGAAAATGGTTACGATTCCAATGGATTTGACAAACTAGGATATGACCATTTAGGATATGACAAAGATGGTTACAACCAAGAGGGTTACAACAAATTCAATAAAAGTAAAAATGAGGTGCCAACTGATTAAAACATATTTTAGAATTGACTAAGATTCATTTTTGATACAAAATTCTTTTTGTCCTTTTTCATCTACAACAATGTGACAATCACAACTTGGACATTTTACTATCTTTGACATACCACTATCACTCAATTTTTGGTATTTAATGGATTTACAACGATTAATAATCTGAAGTATTTTTTTATTAAATATATTAATAATTTTTAATAATTTTTAATTATATAACATATTAAAGTAGTACATAATATTATTAAAAATTTATACATTTATTAATAACATTAATGGAGTTCGTGCGTGAAAGGCTCTCAAATTGGAATTATAGGTGGAGGAATTGCAGCTGCTGTAATCATCGCAGTATTGTTCGTATCTATGGGAGCCCAAAATGATGCTGTTGTTCCAACTGTAGACCCACAAAATGATATTGCTATTGAACCTGAAGAGAAATTTCTAGTTTATACTACATTTTACCCATTATACCAATTTACACAAGGTGTTGCAGGAGATGCCGCTGAAGTAAGAATTTTAATTCCATCCAATGCTGATCCTCATGCATCTGAATTGGGACCACAAACTATAGCTGCATTAACCAAAGCAGATATGGTAATTTACAATGGTGCAGACTTTGAACCATACATTGATGAAATTATGTCTGCATCTGATTTTGCACACATTGTATTTGTTGATTCATCTGAAGGAATTGACCTTATGGAAGGTGAAGCACATGATCATAGTTCACATGGAAGTCATGGTGAAGATGTACACGATGACCATTCAAAAGAAGATGGACATGATGAACATACTGAAGACTTTTACAAAGAGATTGAACATGTTATAGAAGAATTTGAAGCAGGCGAAATAACCCAATCACAATCTATTGAAGAAATTGAAGAGATACTAAGTGAACATGAAGGAGACGGACATGGACATGAAGGTGCAATTGAAGATATTGAACATTTAATTCATGAAATTGAAGATGGACACATTGACGGTGCAGAAGGACTAGAAGAAATTCATCATTTAGTTTCTGGTGAAGATGTACACGATGACCATTCAAAAGAAGATGGACATGATGAACATGGAGAAGAAGGAGCCATCGACCATACTTATGACCCACACATTTGGCTTGATCCTATATTAGCAAAAGCTCAGGTAATGACGATTGCAGACCACTTACAAGAATCCGATCCTGCACATGCAGAAATCTACCATGATAATGCTATTTCATATGCTAACCAATTAGATCAACTGGATCAAGAAATCCGTAGTGATGTATCTTCTTGCGCAAAAGACACGTTTGTACCATTCCACAATGCATTTTCGTATTTTGCAGAGAGATATGACCTCAACACCTTGGCAGTAATACAGGAGTTCAGCCCTGAAACTCCTGTAACTGCAAAGGATATTGAGGAACTAATTCATTTTGCTGAAGACAATGACATAAAGTATTTCTTCACTGAAGAAAACAGAAATCCAAAATTAGCTGAAAGATTGGCCGCTGAATTGGGAGGAGACATTTTGTTGTTTAGTCCATTAGAGTCTCTTTCTGAAAGTGACGATCCAAAGGTAACATACTTTGAAAAAATGAGACAAAATGTTGATAACTTGGAAATTGCATTAGAGTGTAATTGACAACATATATTCCAAAATTTGATGACTGGAAAAGTCTAGGTATAATCAACAATAATGTTACCTGGCTTGCGATAAAACCCGAAGCTGAAGTGTTTCTATTTAAAAACCACGAACATACTGAAACTTATTATTTTGAAAAATGTACTAGAATTTTTTTTAGTTCTGTTGAGAACAAAGAAGAAATACACATAGTTCCAACAAATGCATTGACAAAAAGAGTAGCAGTTGCATGATACTTGATTCATTATTGAAACAAGCAATTCGGGATTTTGATAAAAAAAAGTTTCAAAAATCTATCAACCTTTTTGAAATGATTATAGAAGAAAATCCAAATAATTCTGAAATGATAATTAACAAGGCTGTTTGTCTTGCAGAACTTGGAAAATATGATGAATCCCTTGAGGAGTTAGAAAAAGTTCTAATTCATACTCCTGATGATTTTGATGGACTGTATAACAAGGCAACTACATTATATGATATGGGAAAATATGAAGAGGCATTAAGTGAATTTAATCACGCTCTAAAAATTAACCCTGAAGACACAAATGCACTTTGTAACAAAGCTAATGTCTTTGTTGCATTAGGTAGGCATGATGATGCAATTTCTACCTACAAAATTGCATTAGAGATTCATCCTAGAGATATTGAAATTTTGAATAATATTGGAATTGTTTATGCAGGTGATAAGCAACATTACAAAGCAATTGAATATTTTGAGTCTGCATTAAATGAGGACAAAACCGATATAGATTCATTATGCAATATTGGTAACTCTCTTTTAGAAATTCAAAAATTTCGATTATCTTACGAATGCTTTAAACAAGCTGTAAAACATGATCCAAAAGATTTTGATGCAATGTTTCGTTTAGGTGTTGCTTGTAACAGTTTGAAGAAACCTGAAGATGCATTAGTATATTTTAATAAAATATTGCATAAAGAAAAAAACAATACAGATGTTATTATCAATAAAGGCTATTCTTTACATTTGATGGGACAATACAAACAAGCAATTTTGTGTTTTAACAAAATTCTAAAAGATGATCCTGAAGAAATGAATTCGTTGTATTTTAAAGCAAAGTCTACTGCTAAACAAAACAACAATAAACAAACATGTGCGTTAATTACAAAATTATTAGAATTAGAAAGAAAAAACGCCCATAATCATGAACATGAACATAATCATGAACATGAACATAATCATGAACATGGAAATTTTTTGAATAAAATCAAAAGTGATCCTGATTTTATAGGATTAAGACACGATCAAAATTTTAAAACATTGATCAAGTAGATTCTTCTTTCTGAGGTTTGTTTTGTTTGGCCCATTCTTCATACATTTTCATTAATTCATCTACGTCTTTTCCTTCTTCAGAATATGTGACAATTACTCCAAATGTTCCTTTTTTATCGTGACCTCGTGCAAAATATCCCCAAAACGAGTCAGGTAATTTCTGAAAACTACTTGAATCATGCGAAACTCCTATCAAATTATTGCCAATTACCTCGATGACTTTTTTTGCATCTTCTTTTTCGATCATAATTTATGATTAACTTGTTACAATAAAAAGCTGAATATCTAGGCCTAAATTTGAGTAAAATCATATTTTTACAAAAAACTTATTGCTATCTTCGGCAATTTAGATCAACTTGGATTGTCTTCAATGTGATGGAAAAGGAAAGTTCATGAATGAATTTGGTTTGATGGAAAAATGTACTTTCTGTAAAAACCCCGATTTGAGTTTTGGATAATTTTTTTGGTAGATTATAAAGACAATTTCAAAACTCTAATTTTTTTACAACAAGAAAGAACTGGAAAACATTGGACATAAATGAATCCTAACATGAATTGTTTTCCCTACTCATCACTCTACTACGCAGACATGATGGTTTCTTGTTACTATTAGTACGTCAAAACAATATTTAACATTGATCTTTTTTTTAAGTCATTTTTTACTAACATAACCACATTGTTTACATGCGTATCTGATGTCTCCTTCTTGTAATTCATTTTTACGAATAAGAACTGTTACTGGTTCATGACATTGTTTACACACGCCATTAGGAAAATTACTGTCATCCATAGTTATTTTTGAAATTTACTGAATATAACTAACACATTTTTGAATTTTTTACACTTGGAAAACAACATTAAGACTTTGCAATATCGTAATCTTCTTTACCATTACCAAATTTTTGTGTAATAATTTTAACTCTGTATTTCTTACCTTTTTGAATATCTTGGCATAATGTTGTGGGATTTCCGTTGTCATAAAATTTTGCAACTATCATCTTTCTTGATGTGTAGAATTTTTTTACCCCGTCAAATTCTTCTTCAGTCTCAAGATCTATCTCTACAATTGTTTCTTTTCCTACTTTACGCTCCACTTTTTGTACGTTAACAATGGTGAATACTCCTTTATCATCTAATTTTGAGAGTGATGCTTCAACCATTTCAATAATAGGTGATTTTTTTACTGATAAACTTCTTTCTATTGAGTAATGTCGAGTATTTGTTTTAAAAATAAAATATTATGGGATTAGCATTACTGCTGTACCCACAATTACTAGAAATCCTACAAAAAGAACAGAACGCTCTTTTTGGTCTCGTAGAAGTTTCTTTTCTATCATGGATATCATTTTTTTTAATTTAGATTTTAAAGCATGTATTTTATTTTAGAAAATTTATGATATGGAAGTTCAAATACTAATTTTTGATGTAACGGCATCACTTTTTTTAATGGATGGTTTGTGAATATTGTATGGCCTTTACACCTTGCCCTGCATGTCATCAAGTTAGATTTGATAAAAAAGCAAATCGCTGTAATGATTGTGGGTATCAAATAGGTAACTAGAAATGAATATCAAAATGTGTAATCATATTGATATTTCAGGAGTAAGAATAGAAGTATCTCAATCTGTTTTTGCACTTTGTACTGTTGATGGAAATCAATTTGTTACTTATTCATGCAAAAAGTGCTTTGATGAAATAAAGGAGTTAGAACATCAAATTATTTCAAAGGAAGAATTTGAAAAATATCTAAACCAATAATCCCTTGCATAGAGTGATTTTTTAGTGGTATGTGTAGTAAATTGTCATGGGCTTATTGGGCAAAAAGAAAGAAAAATGTGATGCTTGCAACAAGCCATTTGAAGATCATGATAACCTTGTAGATCATCAAAAAAGAATTCACCCTCCAACTAAACCTTGTACAAAATGTTCGGGTTTAATGGCCTGGGAAAGACAACATACTCAGGCATATGGAAATTTAATCTATGTTTGTAGAGAATGTGACTTTATTGGTGAAATGTGGCGATACTACCCATAACTGATTTTTGACACTGTGCTAGTCTCAATATCTACTATTATTTTGTAATTTTATACAGTTAACAGGCAATTTGTCTTTTGATTTGAGAAATTTATTGCTTTGACATTAGAATAAAAAATCATGTGGATTTTGGCCACATTGAATTCCAAGTATCGGCAAATTTTTTCATCATTTCTCCGTATGCATTCATTTGTTCCATTCCTGAAGAGCTGAGATCTTTTTGCCAATTATCTGCAAACTGTTTAAAGGCTGAAGCATTTGCATCACTGATAGATTTTTGCCAATTTTCTGTAAATTCTTTGAATGATGTTATTCCTGCATCACTCATGGATTTTTGCCATTTTTCTGTAAAATCTTTCATGGTTTTAGTGCTAGACTCTGCACCTGCTTTTTCCCAAACTTGATTGAATTTTGTTTGCATTTCATTGCTTGCATTTTGGAATTGTTCAAACATTGCTTTCCAATTTTCGAGAGATTTTGAATATTCTCCCCACAATGAATCCCATTCATTATTTTTTGAATTGGCTGACATTGATTTTAAAATATACTCATGATTGTTAAGTGGATCTATTTAGAATTACTTTGATTTGTATTATATTTTTAATAATTAATGTAAATTGAAATAACAAAAACAAGTTTTGTAAATCAAAATGTTTTGATTGGAGTCATTTTGATATCTTCAATCAATTCTAATATTTTGAATGGAATATCTTCAAAATTCTTATCTTTTTCACGTGATACTAATAGTACGTCATCATCACTTAATGGAAAACTCATTACAATCACTTTATCTCTATATGATAATGAAAAATGAACTACTCCAAACTCATTATCAAATTCATGTCGCATTCTAACTCGTAACGCAAGTTCCATGAACATCATTTCATCTTGTTTTTTTGCTTCTAGCGATAGTAATCCTTCTTTCATTCCTCCAGCTACTAAATGCCCTCTAGCATTGATGAATCTAGCTGACCGCATTTTAGGATGTAATTTTAAAATATCTTGACAAATCCTTTCAAGTTCTTCTACATTATCCACCCATATTATAGGAAATAGAACTACTTATTTTGATCTAAATTTATCTAATGGGGTGACTTCAAAATCATCTGAAATCCTCAATACATCCCCTGTGGAGACTGCTGATTATTACAAGCATTTGTCGTTATTTTGGACTGATATCATTCATTTGATGTCTAGTAAACCTCAAGCTTTAACTTCAATTGGACCTATGAGGGCATTTGCTGCAAATTCAAAAAAAATATCTGTTGAATTAATTGAGATTAATGAAAAATTATTTGAATTTAACAAATACATGACTGAATATTATAAACAATTATCTTCTGTCTGGGGAATTGCTCAAAAAAAAGTAAACCAAAAAGTTCCAGAAATTCCTCAAGATGTTGAACAAATAGAGGCAGTAAAAAGAATTTGGATTGACATTTTTGATAATGATTTTACTGAATTATTTGATTCTGAAAAATTTGGAGATAATTATGGAAATTTGGTATCAAAAGAATTAGAATTAACAAAACACTGGAATAATATCACAAATGTAATTTTACAATCTGTGAATCTACCTAGTAAAGAGGAAATTGATGAGGTGTATAAAGAAATTCACTCATTAAAAAAACGTGTATCTAAATTGGAATTAGAATTAAAGAAGGAGAAAAGAAAAAATGCAAAGTGAGTCTAGAATTGATCCAAAAATAATTGAAGAAGTTCTAAAATTTAGTAAAAATGTTATTGATGCTCCAAAATTAATTTCTGCTCCTGATGAAATAAATCTGGAAGTAACTCCTCATAAGGTAGTACAAGAAATTGATAAAACACGATTGTTACATTACACACCTCTTGTTGAAACAAAATACAAAACACCTTTGTTAATATCATATGCGCTAATTAATCGATATCATATTTTGGATATTCATCCTCAAAAAAGTTGGGTAAAAAATCTCTTAGAACAAGGATTTGATGTTTACATGTTAGATTGGGGAACTCCAACTAGTATGGATAAATATTTGGATTTTGATGATTATGTCAATGGCTACTTGGATAATTCAGTAGAATATATAAAAAATCAGACATCTGTAGAAAAAATTTCATTGCAAGGATACTGTACCGGCGCAACAATTGCTACTGCATACACTGCTTTACACCCAGAAAATGTAAAAAATTATGTTGCAACTGCTCCTGTAATTGATGGCTGGAAGGATACTACTGTAATTAGTAATTTAGCAAAACACATGGATGCCGACAAAATGGTTGATATTATTGGAAATATGCCTCCTGAATTCATGTATTATTGTTTTTCAGTTCTAAAGCCATTTGAGCAAGGCATTGAAAAATACATTAAATTTTTCAAAAATATTGATGATAAAAAATATGTTGATAATTTTTTGAGAGTTGAAAAATGGTTAGGTGACACCCCTCCAATACCTGGCGAATTATTCAAACAGTGGATAAAAGATATTTATCAAAAAAACCTTCTCATTCAAAATAAAATGCATGTAGGTGATGAACTCATTAATTTAAAGAAAATTGATATGCCTATGTTTACACAAGTAGCAGTAGGAGACCATTTGGTATCTCCTGAATGCAGTATGCCATTACATTATGCCGTTGGCAGCAAAGATAAAATTTTGAAAATATATCCTACAGGACATGTGGGAATGATTGCTAGCTCTTTATCTCAAAAAAAAGTATTGCCTGAAATGGGCACATGGTTATCTGAAAGATCATAAAAAAGTGAAAAAAATTCAGTAACAATTTACTTTGTGTATAAATAAAATAAAAAATCACCCTAGTTATTTGTAGGAGTGAATGTTGTCATCCATGATTGGATGATGTTTTTATTCAAATCAGTGAATGCCTCAACATTGTCATTAAAGGATTTCATATTTTCAGTTGTTGCATCAATTACAGTTTTTGCAATTTGATTTTGAATCGTACTTGCTTGGATGATTTGTTTGTTGGAATCAACAATTGCATTTTTTGCAGCAGTTGGAATATCTGTGGATAATCCTGATTTTTGTGCAAATTCTTGTTGTATTGTGATTGCAGCATCAAATGATTTTTGAGCAGATTTCATACATTCTTCTTGAAAATGTGTTGTTGCTTGAAAATATTGAGGAGTATTTTTTGTGATACTTTCAAAATATTTTTGCACATTTTGTTTGTAGATTGCAAATACATTGTTTGACTGATTTGTATTTTGAGTTGTTTTTGTTTGTGTACTCATAAATTTTAGATTAATGAACCAGTATATATAGTATTGGTAATAATTGGTAATGAATGGTAATTAAATCCTTTAATTACATACTGAATTTTTTAGTAAAAAATGAACGTTTTCAAAAATAGATGTGCGTTCAACATGAATGTGATGATCTAAAATCATTTTTTTATTTAATTCCATCAATATTTTATTGATGTTTTTTTATACTTTGGAAAAAATATCTATGGATTTTTTCTGAGTTGTTTTACTTTGAATTATTTTTTACTTTTCTTAGTTTTTGTTTTTTTTGTAATTGGTAATATTATGACTTGAACCAAATCTCCTTCACCCAAATCTAAAGCATTTCGTTCAGCTTCTGGAATTGAAATTCTGCCATTACTGCTAATGGTGGTTTTATAAGCTCCCCAATTCATAAAAGATGGAAGCATCTGTCCGATACTAAACATGGTGTCCATGCTTTTTGTTTGCATTGCTGACATGTTATCCATCATGTTTGATTGAGTTTGTGTAGTTTTATCTGAAACTTCTTTTAATGTTTCTAATGGATTAAATTTTTGATTAGGTTGATTTGTCATTAATGATCCAAAGTTTTTCATAAATTCAGCTTGAGCTTGACCACTTTTTTGAATCCAATCTTTAAACATTGCAGTTGGATCATATTGGTTACTATTACCACTCATAACCAAAAATACAATAATTCTAATTTAAATCCTTTTGTTAATTATTCAAGAATTTTAATACTTGAGAAGCAAATAGTTCTGGTTTTTGGACATATGGGGTATGTCCACAATTACTCATTTCATATAATTCAGAATTATCAATATGTGTCACAAAATCATTAGCAAATTTAATGGGAATTACTGGATCATCTGCTCCCCAAACTATCAATGTTGGGGAAGTAATATTCTTGAGTTTATTAATAATTGATTCAGAATTTTTTAATCCTAATAAAGTTGACATAAACGCAAATTTTGCATTATGTAATTTCATTCGTGTTACAAATTTCGTAATTGTTGTTTTTGGAATTTCTTTTCCTGAGGCATCCATTGTTTCAAATGCATTTTTTGCACTTAATTCATTTGGATATAGTGCTGCCATAATATATGCATCAAGAGCAAAAGTAGATTGTTTCATAATTCCTGAAGGGGAAACTAGGATTAATTTTTCAATAATATTGGGGTGTACTGAGGCAAATTCTGCAGCAATCTGTCCACCTAGTGATGAACCTATTATGCTAGTTTTATCAACTCCTAAAGACTTCAAAAATTTTTCCAAAAATTCTGAAAAAAAATCTATTGTATAATCTACAGTTGGTTTGTCACTTTGACCAAATCCAATTAAATCTGGAACTATAACTCTAAAATTATTTTTAAAAATGGGGAGTACATGTTCCCATCTTTCACAAGATGCACCTAACCCATGTACTAGCACAAGTGTTTTTTCAGAAGAACCTGATTCCAAATAACGAATTTTACTTCCATCAATATCTGCAAATTTTTCTTTCAATATTATAGATTCTGTCAGTTTACTAGATAAATTCTTGTTTAATTTTATCAAATTTGAATTATTTTTTTATGTAATATTTTTCTAGTGTAGATCTTGGAAATATTTGATTATCTGATACTGTTAGTTTTGCTGAAATCCACTATCTTGATTATTGTATTTTTCAAATGGGATAAAATAAAGACCACTTTTTCGTCTCTAATCCATTAATATTTTCATTATTGGCCAATAGGCATGAATTTCATATAGTAGAAACTTGTAAGGTATCTGATGAGTGAGAAATCAAAAAAATTGGAACACGATGAGGAACAAAAAATTATAGCTGAAATAACTAAAGAATTGAAAGCAGAAGGCTATTCTGAAGAAGAAGTTAGACAGGGACTTGAACTTGCATATCATCTAAAAACAAACGTCAAGGCAAGAACTGACTCGCTTTCTGATTCTTGTGAACACTAACACTGGGATTTATTCATCAAATACATTTTCCTTAAATTCTATACCTTACAAATAATATCATGACTTGGGCTCCAATTTTTTATGTTTCCTCACAAGATTTTGAAGGGGACATTAAATCCCTCAAAACTGTTTTCTCACAATTTGAAAAACAGATTCATCAAAAGGATGGTTATAGATTTAGTCCAGAAGCTGATTTTGCAATGGGGTGGTGGTTTTACACAATTTATGTTAAGATTGGATTTATCAAAGAACTAGTAGAGTATAATCATACACGTGATCCTAAAATTAAAGACGAAAAAGCAATTCTAAAAATAATTCAAAATTATCTAAAAATGCAAAAGAGTAAAGCTAGGATAAAGTTTGATAGAGACAAACCAATGCTTGGAGGATATTGGCATTGGTTACTACGTTAACCTTATCAAAAGAATGTACAGCGGCAACCAAAGTTGCCACTGGAGAATTTTTTATTTAGTAACCAAAATTTACTCCTTTGGAGAGTTATCACGTGTCACTAAACATACCAATTCTCATGGCGTGCAAATTGTAATTTTATGAACTTATGAGTTTACAAAAAGGTTGGGATTTGATAAATAATGTGCCTATTTGATGATTGTATTCATAATATTGAGAAAAGAAACAACTATGAAGACCAATTATATCTGTAAATTATGATAAAACAAATTCCTCTCTTATTGGTGGTAATTGGAATTGCGGTTCTATTGATTGGAGTTAATCTTGTAATGTCTTATGGTTTGACATTTTTTTCAGGTATTTCACTTTTCTTTGGAAGTGCATTGCTAATAGCAGGTATAGACCTTAAAAGAAAAATTAAAAAATTAAACGCTAAAAATCGAAAGGAGCATCATAACTATACAATTTCCAAATTGATGGAAGATGATGTTTCAAAAGAAGATGAAAATAAGGACTGAAGTATGGATCGTGAAAAGACAATATCTGTTGCAAAATTAGTTTCATATTTACTAATTATTGTTGGAATTACAATATTATCTGCAACAATTATCTATTTCTTAACTGCTCCAATTAGTTGGCTTTCGTATGTGGGAATTATAGTTGGAGGTTTAATGCTAAACATTGGAGCTGCAGCAATATTTCTAATTAAAAAATTAAAATTAGATATTAAATCATCACATTAATTTTTGTTTTAAAAAGAACTTTTTTTTAAAATATGCAAAATTAAGACAAGTACATTTTTTTATAAGAATTTTATAATTTCATCATGACAGATTCATTAAACACATACGATGAATTAAATGAAGATATTCAATTCACTGAAGAAGAAACCAGGTCACTTTTGAAGCTAAGTGAAAAAGAAATATTGATTTTAATTCTATCTGAAATGAAAAAACAAACAGAATTACTATCAAAAAAATAGATTTTCCACAATAATTTGGTATCTCAAATTATTTGAATTACTGTAATCTGTTCAGTTTTGATTATGTAAATTCAAATATTTCTGCATTGTCGCTCTTTTCTTGCAAATCTCTCTTGTGTTTTTCCTTTTGTTTATCCATACTCTGTATAAGTAAATCTTTGATTTATTTTTGCTAAAAAAAATCTTAAAAAATATCTAAAAATAAGTTAAAAATTAAACAACCTTTCAAATTAATTTTTGATTTTAAAAGAAATATTCTTCTTTAGGCTCAATAGTTTGGGAGCGTGATTTTTTTAGAATCGTTTTCTAATTCCAACAATTATGATTGCTGGAACTGCAATATACATTCCCAAGTTTAGTACGATTACTGAAATTCCTACCACTAAAACTTCTGATTCAGAATCAGCATTTTCCATTAGCGACAGTGTGGAAATCATCGGAGTGATTGCAAGTTTTACTGCTTCTTTAAACATTGGATGTTCTCTTTCCATGTCTGCAATGGCTGGACTAAATGAATAGTAAATATCGTTAAACATTCCTATGAATACAGTTCCAGATTCAGTTTGCAGTAATTGGTTGTCACGTAGTTCTCTGAGTTGTTGGACTTGCTGTGACATCTCAGAGCCATAAGTCGCAGTTGCAATTAGACAACCTCCACCATTACCTGTTTTTACACTAGTTGTTTCTTTTGCAGGTACAGCTAATCCTGTTTTAGTAAAAGTCGAAACATCTGTCCATTCTTTTAAAGTATAATCATTAATGTGATTTGCAATTAACATTGTACCTTCAATGAAATCATAATCATCATGGTAAATGGTAAATTCCCCAGTGGTTGTATCTCCCAATACAGTTGCAACATCCCCATTACTTACAGAAATTGTAACTTTACCTGGAGATTCGATAAAAACCGTTAATGGATTATCGGGAGTAGGAATTTCATAAACATCTTTATCTAAAAATACGAGTACCACACCAAAAGCAGTTGATGACATTGTCATCATGATCATAATTCCAATAATAATAGATATTTTCATAAATTTACATCAAAAAAAGATATTAAAAAGATTGAGAGTACTTCATTTTTCTAAATATTGCTTCTAGTACTGAGTGACTTTTTTTAGAATGACCCTGTAATCTTATACTCCTTGAGCCTAATTATGGCTCATGTTATCTAAAAGATATCAGGTTCTTTGAAAAAATACCTGAAGAAGATACAGTTTGGTTTGTTTGCCTTACTGTAGGTTCTACTCTCCTGTGAAATCCTAATCTGATTTTTGACAACGAGACAATTTCTTCAATACAATCTTGAACTCCTCTAAATCTTTGCGGGTAAACTTCATCTTCAGATATTGATTCTCTGTTTTTGGTATTAAGTAAAAAGAAGAATTTCAAAAGTTATTCTATATTCAAAAATTAAGAAAGTTATGGATAAAATTAGCTAAAGTAGCTCAAATCTTGCCACAAGTTGTGTCTATGGTGATAGTCTATCTGGATCCCTTGGATAAAGAACTACTTCACGAACATTATCAATTCCGATTAATGTTGTCATTAGTCTGTCTAATCCCATTCCCCAACCTGAATGTGGTGGCATTCCCCAATCAAATGTTTTAAGATGATCCTCAAATTGTGCAGGATCCAACCCTTGTTCAGATAATCTTGCTTTTAGTAATTCTGAATCATGAAGTCTGGTTCCTCCTGATGATAATTCTAGATACCCATATTGCAAATCAAAAGAACGTGAAAGTGTTGCATCTTCATCTTTCTCTCTGATGTAAAATGGCTTGAGTTTCATTGGCCAATCAGTTAAAAAGTAAAATCCTGGATGATTATTTCCAATTATTCTTAAATGTGAATCTAACAAGTCATCTCCAAACTCAATTTTTTCACCTGCTTTTTTGAGCTCTTCTACACATTGATTGTAAGTAATTCTTTCAAATGGGGCAGATGGAATTTCAATTGTATGTCCAATTGATTCTTGTTCTTTCTTACAATTTTCTGCTGTAAATTTGTAAACTGCAATAACTAATGCTTCTAACACATCCATGACATCATTGTAATCCATAAATGCTGCTTCAATGTCTATGCTGGTAAATTCTGTTAGATGTCTTCCAGTATGTGAGTTTTCTGCTCTGTAAAAGTTTGAAATTTCAAATACCCTTTCTAATCCTATTGTCATTTGTTCTTTGTATAGTTGAGGACTTTGTGCTAGGTATGCTGTCTTTCCAAAATATTCCAATGAAAATAAATCTGCACCACCTTCACTTGCACTACCAATAATTTTTGGTGTTGTAATTTCAATGAATTTTTTTTCAGCTAATGTTTTACGTAATATTTGTAGAACATAATGTCTTAATTTGAAAATTGATGCTGTCTTTTGATTTCTCATATCTAATGCGCGATGATTTAATCTTGTATCGATGTTACTTTCTAATCTTCCAATTGGGTCTACTGGTAATGGATGGATTGCTTTTCCTAACACTTCGATCTCTTCAGCTTTTACTTCAAATTCAAAATCTCTAGCTTTAGTTTCTTGAACAATTCCTTTAATGCTTACAACACTTTGACGATTAATTTCTCCAAGATTATCATTTAATTCTCCTTTAACAATTACCTGAGAAATTCCTGAAATGTCTCGAAGTGTGATAAATGACATTTTTCCTAATTTTCTAAGATCCTCAATCCATCCGCCTAGTACTACTTGCTTTCCAATTAGCTCTTGGTTTAATTCTGAAATGTCGTGAGTTTTAACAAAAACCATTTTCATTTATCCTCAAATTCTATCTCAATGTCAAGGTTTCGGGCGTTTTTAACAATTTCAACCACTTTTTTGGTGTCAATTGGGAATTTTGGTGTCCATTTACCTGAAACTACAGCTTTAGTTTTTTGATTGCCTCCTGAAAAAACAGAATTAATTGTTAAAATCTTTGTAGGGAAGAATAAATCTTCGATGAATTTTTTGTCTGTTTCATCTGCTTCAACTAGCCAAATTTTTTCTTTAAACTGATCCTGAATTAATCTGTATAATGTTCTACTTTGTCTAATTGCCATTATGTCATTTTTTGCCATTGATAAAATGAAATTTCCTTCAAAGTCCTTACATGAAAATAATGTGAAATTTTCTATTTCTTTGTTTGATTTGGCAATTTTTGCTAATGTAATTGATGCCTCTACATCTGCTTTAGTTAGCTCCCCTTTCTCTACTTTTGCTTCACATTGAGGACATAAAACTGCATTTTTTGCATCAAAGCCGCATATTGGAAATATCATTTGAATCGATTTTTTAATTCTAACAATGTTGTTTATATCCCTTAGTGCAAAATAAAAATTCTAGATGGATCTAAGTAATACATGACTCTGTTATCTGTTAATGGACTATTTTCTAGATATTCTACATCTAAAGGTCCTGTTTATGCTGTAGATGATGTAGATTTTCAATTAGATACTGGAGAATCTTTGGGTATTGCCGGTGAAAGTGCGTGTGGAAAAAGCACACTTGGATTATCGTTAATTAGAATGCTTACTGGTGGAGAAAGTTCTGGAAAAATAATTTTTGATGATAAATCTATTTTAGATCTATCTGACTCTGAGTTTGATGAAAAATTCCGTTGGAAAAAAATATCTATGATTTTTCAAGGTGCCATGAATTCATTGGATCCTGTATTTACAATACATCAACAATTCAATGAAATCCTAAAACAACATAATTTTGATGGAAATGCTGATAAATTAATTTTAGATTCTATTACATCTGTCAATTTAGATGAAGATGTGTTAAAAAAATATCCTCATGAATTAAGTGGTGGAATGAAACAACGCGTTATCATAGCAATGGCTTTAATTTTAAAACCCCAATTTGTCGTTGCTGATGAACCAACTACTGCATTAGATGTTTTAATTCAAGCACAAATTATCAACCTACTCAAAAAATTGAAAAAAGATGGTATGTCTTTTATGTTGATTACGCATGATTTGGCAGTTTTATCTGAAATTGCAGATAAAATTGGAATTATGTATGGTGGACAAATGGTTGAATTTGGAACTTCTAAAGAAATTTATGAAAATCCTAAACATCCTTACACTCAAGGACTAATTGAATCAATTCCAACTCTTAAGGGAAAAATTCCAAAATATATTCCTGGCACCCCTCCTAGTTTGCTTGAACCTCCAACTGAATGCCGATTTATTGATAGATGTCCTTTAGCTATTGAAAAATGTAAAAAACTTCCTCCAAAATTTAAAACAGATACTGGCTATGTGAGATGCTGGCTTTATGAAGAGAATTAATTTTTATGAATTTAGATATTGTGAATCAATTTTTTTCAAATACGTCTCTTGAATTAAACTAGTTTCTCGTTCTATGATTTTTTTATAAATCATTTTTGCATATTTAATTAAATCTGGTTCTTGATGATCATCTTCAAATAATTTTATTTTTTTTACTATCATCTGTTCAAATTCCATTACTTTGTGAAGTTCATTACTGACTTCCTTAATACTCATTTTTTCATAATCTTTGGGTTTTCTCGAATTAATTTCTTCGATTAATTCTTTAATATTTTCCATATTTTTCTAATTTTTATTTGATACTTTAATTTTGGTTTTCTTTTTTATGATCTAAAATGTGTTTTAATCCATCTGTCATACTAAGTGAATCTAAATCAATCTCACAATATGGGCATTTCAAATTATTTCAAATTTTAAGAATGTTTTTTAACAATTGGTAGACATGAGTCGATGATTCTTAGCATTTCTGATCTGATTACTTTTTTATCTATTGACACCCAAACTATAGCTTTTTTGATTGCAAATGATATTGTTTGTACTTTTTTCCTTTCTTCCCAAACAAATTCTACTTCTCCCAAATTTTTATCAAAAAACCCCTCTAGGTCTGTTTTCATTGCAATATGCGAGAATTGATACTTGGTATTTTTTTCATCTAATAATGGTGTCAAATCTTGTCTTCGATTATATGCCAATAACTCTCCTCTTTCTCCAATCACTCCTACAAATCTGATAAATGGACTAATTGAGGCTATATCTTGACAAATTAATTTGAATTTTTTTACTGTCATACAACGTATACAATTTTGAATGTATTTTAATCATCTCCTTGATCTAAAATTATTTTAGATTGAATTATTGAATTATTTTTAAAATATTGTTCCTAATCCTACTACTACAATTATGGTCTTGACTATCTTTCCTGAAACCATAAAAATTGAAAATTTTACAAATTTCATTTTTTTAATTCCTGCTGATATCAAAATTAGATCTCCAATCACTGGAATCCATGCTGCAAAAAATATTGCACTCCATCCAAATTTATCTAGTATTTTATTGTGTTTTTTTTCATTTGTTTCAATGTCTGTTTTTCTTTTAATTTTTTTAAATAATTTGTTTCCACCAAAACCTATGAAATAATTTAAAACTCCTCCAATCACTGATCCTATAATTAACGCTAGTCCAACGAGAACAATATTTTCTCCTCCAATTAGTAATGCTGATGTTAAAATTTCTGTTGGTATTGGAATTGCCGTTGCTGATAATAATGAATTTAGAAATAATCCAATTACGCCATATTCTTGAAAATAATTATTTGATAAAATATCTTGAATTTGTTGATAGTATTCTATGATTAATTCATAACTCATGAATACCCCTTTTTACTGTGATTATTATTCACTTTGATTTTTAACTGTTAGTTTTGAATAAATATCGCCTAATTTTCATTTGATTAATGGAGTTAACTGACATCTTTCCGTTTGCTCCAGATGATGGATATTTGATTCTGGCACTAGTTAATTTCATTGGCTCTTTGATCCCATTTGTTCCTCTTCCTGGATTTTTACTACTTGCAACAATGTCTGTAGGCTCTGAATATGATTTACATATACTTGCTTTAGTTTCTGCAATCAGCGCTACTGTTGCAAAACAAATAATATTTTTCCTTAGTTTTAGTGGTCGTAAAATTTTAAACCCCAAAACTAGAACAAGAATGAAACCTTTTGAAAGACTAGTGAAGAAATATGGTGCCGCTGCTGCATTCTTTGCAGCTGCAACCCCCATGCCTGATGATATAATTTTCATTCCCCTCGGCCTTGCAAAATATAATGCAAAAAGATTTTTTGTTGCTACGTTAGCTGGAAAAATTGTATTAAGTTACATCATTGTATTTATTTCGCATTATGTTGGATTATCATTCATTGAACCATTTTTAGAAAACGTTAATGATCCAACTCCTGTTTACATTGGAATTTTAATTTTTGGTGCTATGATGACTGGTGTAGTACTTTTAGTTTTAAAATTAGATTGGCAAAGAATTATGGTTAAATTTGCACCATGGACATTAGATGATACTTTAGATGATGAAAATAATAAAGATTCTAAAAATTAATTTATAATTTTAAAATTCCATAAGAATTCTTTTCCATTTTTAATTCCAATTCTTTGAGCCTCTGCAATTTTTTTGACTTTGATACCTTCTGTAATGTATATCTCTGATTTTTTTGTTAAATCAATTCCGTAGTGTTCTTTTGTAATGTTTAGTGCTTGTGTAAGTTTTGCTGGACCATTTGTTAAATTTTTCATATCTTTTAAAATTCTATTTTCTTGCATCTTTTTGATTCCTTTATCTGGCTCAATTGCTCGAATTAAAACTGCACCTGCTGGTACTTTTGATTTTTTTGCAACAATGTTAAAACAATAATGCATACCATATGTGAAATACACATATGAAATTCCTACGTTTCCAAACATGACTTTATTTCTATCTGTAATTTTCCTAAATGCGTGGCTAGCAGGATCATCCTCGTGCCTATATGCCTCTGTTTCAGTAATAATTCCTGAAATTTCTTGATTTCCTATTTTCCTTACTAATTTTTTTCCTAATAGTTTTTTTGCTACAATTACAGTGTCTCTCTGATAAAATTCTCTAGGAAGTATATTCAATATCTATCTTAATTTTTTTCTTATCTTTTAATTCTTTTATCACTTTGAACAATTTTTTCATATCTTTTTTTAACACACTGATTAATTTCTGATTATAAATTGTTGCAGCTGGATGTACTGTCAAAAAATATAATTGATTATTTTTACTTACTACTTTTCCTCTAAATTTTGTAATTTCCTTACCATCTAATAATGAACTAAATGCCGTATTACCTAAAATACAAATTATTTTAGGTTCGATGATCTCTATTTCTTTCTTAAGATAATTTTGACATGTCTCTCTTTCAATTGGTGTTGGAACTCTGTTTTTTGGTGGTCTGCATTTGACAATATTTGTAATGTAAACTTCTTCTCGTGTAATTCCTGCACTTTCAAGTGCAATTGATAATTTTTTTCCAGCAATTCCAATAAATGGCTCTCCTTTCAAATCTTCATTTTTCCCTGGTGCTTCACCTACAAAAATCACATCTGCTTTGAAATTCCCTTTTCCTGCAACTGAATTATTGCGTGTTTGACTTAATTCACACTTTGTGCATTCAATTACTTGTTGCTTTATTTTTTCTAATTTTTTTTTCATACTAATTTACACTTTTTACTGTTGCAGTTCCTCTAATTGTAGGACCTCCGTTTCCCATAATCATTGATTGCATAGGATCTCCTTTTCCACAATTAGTTATTGGTCTTACTGTAAAATCATTTCCACATGCATCTATAGAATTAAAAAATTCAGGTGCAGTTCCCATTACAATGACATCTCTTTGTAAATCTGTTAATTCGCCATTTTCAATTTTTTGTGCATATTGACATGAAATGCTCCAATTATATCGCTTCATATCTATTGATGGGACTTTCATATTTGAAATATAGTATCCATTTTTCACATCTTTGATTATTTCACTCACATTTTGGTTTCCGTTACCAATACAGGTGCAAGCCATTCGAATTAATGGCATATATCGATAATTTGTTGCTCTCATATTGCCTGTAGGCGTAGTATTGAATATTTCCGAAGTTTCTCTATTTTGCATATGGTTCTTCAGTATTCCATTTTCTACTAGGTTTGTTCTTTTAGTTTCAACTCCTTCATCGTCAAAATAATACCATCCTAGACTTTCTTTTATTGTCGGATCATCAAACACATTAAGATTTTCTGAACCAATCTTTTCCCCAATTTTTCCTTTCCACCAAGCTCCTCCTGCCCAAGCCATTTCTTTACCTAGAACTCTATCTGCTTCTGATGGATGTCCTAATATTTCATGAGTAAGTAAGGAAACAAAATCTGGATTCATTACCAGTGTTGTTTTTTCTTCTTTTACTGGTTTTGCATTTATTAATTCTGATGCTTTGTTTGCAATTTCTTTTGCACTTTGTTGAGCTTTATTTTGAATTAATTCTAAACCTCCTCTTCCTCCTTCTGTAATGTTAACTGATTGTGTTAATCCTGACTCATGTGCAGTTGCAATCATTTCGATAATTACATCTGTGAAATTTTGTAAAATTTCTGAACCTTCTGAATTAACAAAATATTTTGAACTAGTTACATAATATGGATTTGTAACTGATTTAATTATTGATGGTAAATCCATTATTATTTTATTACATTCTAATCCTATTGATGTTAATTCTTCAATTTCTGGTTTTTTTAATACCGGAAAATCAATTTGTTTTTTATTTATTGGATTGTTGTGAAGATTAATTTTATTTTTTTTATTTGAATTTGTATAATCTGAATTTCTTATTGTATCATCTAAAATATTTTTTATTTCATCAAATGATTTTGGATTGCTAATTGAACAAAAACTCCATGCCCCATTTTTAATTAATCTGACTCCTATTCCTCTATCTTCACTATTTCTAACATGTTCAATTTCATTATTTTCTATTAATGTGGATTTTTTTACCTGTTGTTCTGCTCTAGCATCACAATATTGGACTCCTGATTGTTCTGCATATTCAATTATTTTATCAGATAAATCCTGTAATTTTTTATCCATATTTTACAAATTACGATGAGTTCTAAATCTTGTACTATTGGTGACTAGATATTGCAGGCATGGTGAAATAGTATTCGTCTTCAAATTCAAAGTCAACTGTACTGTTTTTTCTCAAAAATTCAAAGTATTCTGTACAATTTTTGTAAAATTCATTATTTTTCTTCATTTCATGATTCATGATTTTCTTATTAATTTGATAATTTTTTAATGAGAGTGAGTCATTTTGATCCTTCATGTTGGTTTTCTTTAACTAATTCTGTTGGATATTTTTTATATGCACGCATTGATTATATTTTATGACAACTATTGTTGCAGATACTAGTGTGATCATTAATGGTAATCTTGCTCAACAACTTGAATCTGGATCCATTAGAAATTCTGACTTGATTATTCCCCAGGCAGTATTTGATGAACTTCAATCTCAAGCTTCAAATCATAAACAACAGGGGTTTGTGGGATTAGAACAAATTGAAAAACTGCATAAATTATCTGAAGATTCTGGAGTAAAAATTCTCTTAAAAGGTTCTCATCCTGACATAAATGATATTAAATTTGCATCAAGTGGGAGAATTGATGCTTTAATTATTGACATTGCAAAACAAAATGATGCAATTCTTTATACTTCAGATAAGGTACAACATCTAGTTGCAAAAGCTGAAGATGTTCAAACTGTATTTTTAAAACCTAAGATAGTTTTTGAAAAACTTGAATTTTTAAAATTTTTTGACAACACAACAATGAGTATTCATTTAAAAGAAAATCAATTTCCTCTTGCTAAAAGAGGAAAACCTGGGGAATTCTTACTTACTCAAATTAGTGATGAAGTACTAACAAAAGATTATTTGAAAATGATTTCTTCCCAAATTTTATCTGCTACAAATATTTCTGATTCTAGTACTGTTGAAATTTCTAAAACTGGTGCGTCTGTGATTCAATATGATGATTATCGTATTGCAATCACTTACCCTCCGTTTTCTGAATCATATGAAATAACTATAGTCCACCCTACTGTTCAATTATCTCTTGATGATTATTCCATTTCTGAATCCTTGATGCAACGTTTAACTGATAGGGCTGAAGGTATTGTTATTTCTGGTGCCCCTGGTTCTGGAAAAAGTACTTTGGCATCTGGTTTGGCAAATTTTTATCATCAACAAGGAAAAATTGTTAAAACATTTGAATCTCCTCGAGATTTACAAGTAAATTCTGGGATTACTCAGTATAGCAAATTAGATGGGAGTTTTGATAATACTGCAGATATTTTATTACTTGTTAGACCTGATTATACTATTTTTGATGAAGTACGTCGAAAAGAAGATTTCACTACTTTTTCTGATTTACGATTAACTGGAGTTGGCATGGTTGGTGTAATTCATGCTAATTCTCCTTTAGATGCAATTCAAAGATTTATTGGAAAAATTGAACTTGGTATAATACCAAATGTATTGGATACTGTTGTATTTGTCAATAATGGTGATATCGAAAAAGTCTATGATCTAGAATTAAAGGTAAAAGTTCCTACAGGTATGACTGAGTCTGATCTAGCAAGACCTGTGATTGAAATAAGAAATTTTGAAAATAATGATTTGGAACATGAAATCTATACTTTTGGCGAAGAAAATGTCATTGTTCCTGTACAACAACGTGACGAAAAAGTTGGAATTGAAAAATTAGCTGAAGATAAAATTAAAGATTATTTTCAGAGATATGATTCTAATGCACAAGTTGACATTTTGTCCAATAATCGTGTAAAAGTTAGTGTACATGAAGACTGCATTGCATCTATAATTGGTAGAGGAGGCTCAAATATTGATGAAATTGAAAAATTCCTTAAAGTTCACATTGATGTTGTTGCCAAAGATTCTGAAGAATTATCTTTAACTTCAAATGATCTTCCTTTTAGTTTTTCAGAATCTAAAACTGCATTATTGTTAACTGTAAATCGGGAATTTACTTCTCTACATGCTGATATTTTTCTTAATGGTAAATTTTTTACATCTGTTAGAATTGGTAAAAAAGGACAAATCAAAATTCCAAAACGTTCTGATATTGGAAGGAATTTGTTAAATCAAACTTCTTCTCAAAATGATATTCAATTATATCTTAAAGATTTTTAAAATTATCAATAATTTTTGGATTTGCTTTTAGAAAAGTAATGAATTTTCTTAATTGTTTGATTGTTTTTGGATTGAGATGATGTTCAATTCCTTCAGTATCTTGATTTGCAGTATCATATCCTACTCCTAAAATCTCGAAGAATTCTAATAAGATTCCATGGTTTTGTCTAATTCCTTCTGCAACTTGGATTCCTTTTTTTGTTAGATTAATTCCGTGATATTTTTCATATTCTAAAAACCCCCCTTCGTCTAATCTTTGTAGCATTTTAGTAACACTTGGAGCACTAACGTTCATGTATCTTGAAATGTCTAATGTTGTGGCATATCCTTTTAGTTCTACTAATTCTCCAATGATTTCTAGATAATCTTCCATTCTGGAACTTGAACGTGTTTTCTCCACTTCATGTGCTGCTTTGATTGAATCAAGTCTCTTTGAGTTTTTATTTTTCATCTATTCTTGTTATGATCAATAATCTACTATAATTTAGTGTCTACCTGAATTAGTTATTCTTTGTTGACTTGAGGGTAATCATTGTTTATCTTTGAATCTTAACTAATTTTTTCTAAATTAATGTTAAAATGAATGATCCATTAAAGGCACGACTAGCAAAATTACAAAAATTTTCTGAATCTGCTAAGCGTAGGGCTAATCTCTACTCTGATATTGCAAAAATAGATGATTCTAAAACAGCTCGTTCCTTAGGGGCTTTACAAAAAGCACCTGCTCCAGGTAAAAAACTTCAAAAAATTGGATTTTTGATGTTGTGGATTCCTGAACCAACTGGAGTCACTTGTGCAATAGGCGGACCAATGATAGTTGCTGGAAGATATTTGGATAAAAAATACAATGGAAGCACCATCCACGATATTGGCAATCATACTAAAAACACTATTTCTACCATTAGTGATTTTAGAAAAACTGTCAGTTAACGCACTGAGTTTTTAATAGGATTGAACTAAACTAGATTATGACTACTAAGGCACAAGCATTGATTCCTATTTTCATTGCTGCTGTAATTATTGGTTCTATTGGATTATTGACTCTACCCAGTGAGATAAAGCTTGAACAAGTCAAATTTCCTAAAGGTATGATTAAAGTTGATCAAACTCTACTTGAAGTGCAAATAGCTGATACTGAACCAACTCGTGTTCGTGGATTGATGTTTCAAGATCAATTACCTTTAGATCAAGGAATGCTTTTTGTATTTCCAGAACAGGGATTGTATTCATTATGGATGCTTAACATGCAATTTGAACTGGATATGATTTGGTTTGATAATGATGGTAAAGTTGTTCATATTAAAACAAATGTGCCGCCTTGTGTAATCCCTGTTGAAATTGCAGCTGGATGTCCTAGTTTTGTCCCTGATGGTGAAGCAACATATATTCTTGAAGTCACATCCGGATTTGTAGAGCAAAATAATATTACCAAAGATTCTATTATGGAAATAATTTCTATCTAAAATTGCAAAACCTTATCTTGTAATCTATTTTTAAATAATTATTGAATTCTAAAATTATAATTCCTATAATCATAATAATTATCTCTGCTGTTGCTATCTTTTTAATCCCTGAAGAATCTTCTATGCCTTCTTCAGAAAATCTCTATCAATATGGATTCACATTTTATGATGTTGAAAAAATAAAAACATCATTATCTGAAGAAAATATTTTCATGTCTACTCCTAGTCCTGTTACAGATCATACTATTGGAAATTACTGTGCAATTCGTGATGATATTTTATCCCAAATTAGTTATTGTACAACTACTGCCATACAAGGCCCTGATGGCAGATCTCTAGGAAATATTAGCATGGGTGGTGTTCCTGATAATCCTATAATGGCTATTGCACTAGTTGAATCTTCACCATTTGTAAATTCAAAATCTGATGAAGTTGAAATTGTTTTTAAAACTATTGTTGAATCTTTAGTTTGTGATTGTTGGGATGAAAAACAACCTGGAGGTTTTGAATCTATTACTGCCTGGATAAATGCTGCTCAAACAAAATATGCTGAATCCTCTCAAACCATACCTTTGAAGTCTACAGTTACTGGACTGGGTGATGAAACATTGATTCTTGAAATTACTTACAAAAATGACTCTTATTTGTGGACTTTAATTGTTCTAAAGTAGTCTAATATATGATAAAATTATTTGATTGGCGATTACGATGATTGATCAATTATGGTTAATTCCTTTAGGATTTGCAGCTGGAATATTAGGGTCTATGATTGGTCTGGGTGGTGGAATAATTGTTGTTCCAGTTTTAACATTTTTAGGAATTCCTCCTACTGTTGCTGCAAGTAATAGTCTTTTTGCTGCATTTAGTAATTCTGTTGCTTCTACAATTTCCTATTCCAAACAAAAAAGAATTGAATTTTCTTTAGGATTGAAACTTGGTTTACTTGCAATTCCTGGTACTATTCTTGGTGCAGTTATTTCTACTGATGTTGCCCCTGATATTTTTAAAATTTTATTTGGTTTTGTATTGATCGCATCTTCTGTTTACATTTTCTTAAGAAAACAAGTTGAATCTAAAGAAAAAATAATTTCAAAACAATTAATTCTCCTAATAATTGGTTCTAGCTTCTTTGCAGGAATTATTTCCTCCTTTTTTGGAATTGGTGGTGGGATTGTATTTGTCCCATTGATGATTGTTGGAATGGGAATGTCTATGAAAAAGGCTGCCCCTACCTCACAATTTATTTTATTATTTGCATCATTATCTGGAGTAATTGTTCATAGTATTTTGGGACATCCTGATTTTATACAATCAGGATTTTTGGCAATAGGTGCTTTTTTTGGAGGACTAGTAGGAGCAAAATTATCATTAAGTGTAAAGGAGCGAAATTTAAAAATTCTAATTTCTATAGTACTTGTAATTACAGCTGTAAAATTATTTTTTGATTCTTTGACCAGTGGTTCTTTATTCTAGCCTCAAAAAATTATTGGCATTTTTATAGTAATTTTTTGATAAAAAGTGTTCGTTAGATCTTTTGATCTGATGGCTGAGGAGACTAGTCGGCTCCTTAGTTTAATTAATTATTTTCTGGTTCCTTTTTAATTCTGTAAATATTCTTTTTAGCAATTATTATTAGTTCATTTTCTTGTGTTGTTCCTTCAAAATTAATTATTATTTTTCCAAAATTTTCATCTATTTCTTCTTTTTGAACTATTGTGAATTTTAATTTTAAAACTTGATCTGTATACAATGGTTTTAGAAATCTTGTATTCCTATTTCCCCATTCTGAGTCTCCATCTGTTCCCAAAAATATTATTTGATTTCCATAAATTTGATTTAGTCTTGTAAATTCTCCTTCCATTCTTGATAAAATTGCTCTTCCTGAAACTAATTGATGTCCTTCATTGACTTTGTTTTCTAAAAATACATTTTTTACTCTTGAGAATTTTAGATATTCTTCTAATTCATCATCTGAAATACTGCATGTTGAATAAAATGATTCACCGACAACAAATTCTGAAAATTTTTTCATTCTTATCTTGTTTCATCAACACAGAATGTTACTTCTGCAGATGAAGCTGAATTTTCTGAAACTAAGAAGTTGAATGCATCAGCAATTTTTTGATTATCTGGTTCTGCACCTGTAACTGAACCTGGGAAAACTGTAAACATTCTGATTTTTGATTTCAATACATCACTTAATTCTTGATTAACTGTTGTAGTGAATGGTCGTAATGCTCCTCTGAAAACTTCTACTTGAGCTCTTTGAGTACCTGTTACTTTACGTCCTATTGGTAAATCTGGTCCAATTATCATGATTGCACCTTTGGTATCTTTGTATAATCTTGGATCTTTATCTCCGCCTGGGACAAAGTGTTCTAATGCCCTTTGAGCAACTGTTGCTGGAGTTGAAATGAATTTTGCAACTAATTCTTCCCATCCTGCTCTATTCAATTCTGTTAATTTACCAATTTCTGGAAGTTTTCCAGTTACGTGAATTACACCTAAAATTTCTCCTAGATTTGTTTTGGCAGTATTAAACCACCTCTCCATTTCTTCAGGATTTGTAATATCTACAACATGTGAATGGAATTTACTGCTGATATATTCTTGAACATCTTTTGGAGTTGATTGTGAGATGAAACATGCAACTTTGCCTCCATTTTTCTCAACATGTTGTGCTAAGAATTCTACTCTCTCTGCATCTGTTTTATCAGTGCCGTCAATTGCAAATACAACTGACTTGCCTGAAAAGTCTGGTTGATGTACTCCTGGAGCTGTTGTTCCGATATGTGGTTTTACTGGATAAAATACTCTGTCTCCTGGAATGACTTTTCCGTTAAGGATTTTTGCAATTTCATCATCACACAAATTAAGAACTGATTCAGATACTTGTGTTTGAGCTAAAAATTCTCTGTTAGCAATCATATGTGATGTGTTGTTTTGTACTTTTTCTGCAATTGTTTGAATTTTTGTAAGTAAATTTGTAAATGTCTCTGTTAACTTTGTAACATCTTTTCCATTTGCTAATTTTTCAGCAATTTTTGCAATTCCTTCTTTGTCTATTCCATCTGCAAGAATACATTCTAACAAATCATCTTTTGCTTCTTCAACTTCTACGGGACTCAAGTCTTCAAATCCACTTACTCTCATGAATTCTGCTGCAGCTTTTGGATAAACTGTTTTGTAAATTCTATCTGAATGTACTGGGCCTGGGTTTGTTGCAATTGATATGATTCCTTTATCAGTTAATTCCCATGACATTGCTTCAGCAAGTCTGTTTTTGGCTCCTTGTGATGCTGTATATGGACTTCTAAATCTGTATGGTCTTTGTTCAAGTGGTCTTTCTTCTGTAAAGAATGTTGAAATTGTAATAATTTTTCCACCTTCTTTCATTACTTTTAGTGCTTGAACTGAACCCCAAAATGTACCTGTTAAGTGAATTGCAATTGTACTTTTGAAATCTTTTAATGGTGAATTTGGAAAACATGTTACAGGACCTGAAACTCCTGCATTGTTAATAATGTAATCTACGTTAACATTATCGTTTTTTAGTGCATCAAACATCGAGGTCATTGCTGATTCGTCTGCAACATCTACCCCAGCAAAAATCTTAACAGATGCACCGCTATTATTCTTGGAAATAATTTGTTCTAGATCTTTTGATGCTTCTTCTAATGGTTCTTTTCTTCTACCTAAAATTATAACACTTGCACCATTTTCAACAAATTTGGTTGCTATGGCCTTACCAATTCCTGTACCACTACCTGTAATTAATGCGGTTTTACCTTGGAATTTCAAGTTAAAAAAATAAAAAACTTTTGCATATTTATTTGGATTGATCTCTATGGCTTTTTTCTTGATATCTTTATTTGTGGGTATGTTCAGAGTTTTTTTATGCATGATACAGAATCTGACACTTTCATTAACCAGACATGGCCTGAAAAATTTAGTGATATGCTAAAAGAGATCGGTGTAGATTCTGAATCTAAAGAAATTGCAACTGATGAAGTTGAAAATGATGATTACTATAGTAGATATTTTTCTCAAACTCCTAGAATGGTTACAAATAAGGGATGTATTGAAATTAAAAATTCAAATATTGACGTCGTACAAATAATTCAAAAGGGATAATTATGCAAGATCCAAATCCACTTCCTTGGGGCGCCTTAGATAGATTTCAAGCACAATTTATTGTAAGAAAAAACGCTGGTTCCTCTGGTATCAATTATACTGCAAAGACATCTTTGAAGACTAAAGGTCATTTTGGTTCCAAAGTAATTACTAAAGTAGAATGGAACGGATATGGTGATTTGGCCACTAAGTTGAATTCTGATTCTGAATTAAATGAAATGATTGCAAAACAAACCATAAAGGATGCAACAATCTATGTTGAACCTACAGATACTGCAATTCGAATTCGTGGTAAATGGGATAATCATATTTCATTTGGTATCACCAAAGAATTATTTGAAATTTATGACCGCATTGCAGGTCACATTAAATCTGTTTAAGCTTTCCACCAATCTAGTGCGAGAAAATCTACTTTATCCTTTCCTTTTGGAATAGCTAAAATGAATTGTTTTCTAACTGTTGTAGCTAATCGTCCTGCAAGAACAATTCCTGTGGATGTTATTGGCTCATTTCTGTTATACACCTGAATTAAAAATGGCGCATGATCAATTCCTGGACCTTTTTCATATACTGCAAAATCACATCCAAATTTAATTCCTGGATTAATTATGTATCCTTTATCTCTAAAATTTTTGTATACGATATACTTTTTTTCAAAATCATGTACTTCTTTTTTACAAATTTCAATCATTTCATTTGTTTTGATTTTTTGTTTTAATTTGGTGATGGTAATTTTTTTCATTTCTAACAAGTAATATCCTTCAATTAAATCTAAAATTAATGGAACATCAATCTCTTCAATTTTTGGTTTAGGCATTCCTATTGGTTTTCCATAATATCCTTCACTGAAAAGTTTCTTTGAATCTTCAATATTCCATACGATAATTCTATTTTCTATTAATTCACTTTTCATATTATTATTGAATATTCAATGTATATGAATTCTATACTTTACAACTAAGGTTAATTAATTTAAAAATAAAATAGAAATTTTAATTTTTTTTGATTATAGGCTTAATGCTAGCAGTATGAATGAGTCTGAAACTCTCTGACATTTGTCAGACATTTCCTCAATTCCTTCAATTACATCTTTGATTAACAACAATTCTTTTGGATCTTTAACTTCGTTGAGAAGTTTAATTGTTGCATCTCTATATTTGATGTCTATTTCTCTTTCAATTGTTTGAGTTTCTTGAGCCAATTCTATTGCATTGGCAGTGTTTGTATTGAGACTTCTAATGATTTCATTTAGTTTGTAGACTTCATCTACTACTAATGAGATTAGTTCTGTGATATCTTTATCAAGTTTTGAACTTTTCAATGTAGTAATTTTTACATTAGAAAGTTTGAATGCAATACCTGTGATGTATCCTGCAATCTCATCCATCGTATAAGCTGTGTTTAGAAGATTTTCTCTATTCATGATTAATCCTCCAACATCTGCAACTTCACGTGTAATTTTTCTTCTTAGGTTCTCTACTTCTTCTTCAATTGTTGAGATTTGCTCTAATGTGTTTTTAATTGCTTTTTTGTCTTTTTTCATTAGGGCTTCTGTTAGTGTTGCAAGTTCTCTTGATGCATTTAGAATTCTGTTGATCTCATCTTGTAAAACTGCTATTGCCTTTCTTTTTGCTTGAACTTCAAGCTCTCCACTATACATAACATAAAGTCAGATGCCTGTTGGTAATTTAAATCCTCTATGGTTTTTGATATTTTTTGAGCGTATTAGATTAAATTTTTATCATGTGCAGCTTTATTCTGCCCTTTGTATAGTGAAATTACTTCATCATCTGTTGATGCATCTTCTGCCATTTTTTCTACTCTAATTTTTCCTGTAAATTTTGGAAATCTCAGTGCTAGTCCTGTATCTTTTCTTATTTCATCACGTGCAACTTTGTGAATTGGACTCAATGTAATTTCTGATGCTACAATTTCGATAACCAATTCTGGTTCAAACCATACATCTGCATCCATTTCACTATTGATCCTAGGATTTTTTTTGATGGTGGTTTTTGGATTAAGAATTTGATATAATTGATCTAAACTTTCATCCGTAAACCCTGTTCCAACTTTACATATGCTTGGAAATGTATCTGTATTCTCATCATATGTTGAAAGCAATAATGTTCCATAACTGCCTGTTCTTCTTCCTTTTCCAAAAAATCCTCCCACAACTACAAGATCTAAACTGTCTCCTAATTCATTTCTATATTCTCTTTTTAATTTCAACCAGTGACTTCCTCTTGAACCTGCTTGATATGGTTTGTCTAGCATCTTTAACATCAATCCTTCACTTCCTGCATTAATGCTGTTTTCAAAAAATTCTTCAATTTCATTTTCATTTTTTGCTAAAGTCATTGGAATAAATTTTGCAAATTCATTTTCTTGAACAATGTTTTCTAATTTTCTTCTTCTTTCAATGTAATTCAAATCTGTACAATCTTTTCCGTTACAATAAAGTAAATCAAAAAAATTTACTGTAATTGGATATTCTGAAACTGCTTTTTCAATTTTATATTTTCTTCTTCTATGCATTAATTCTTGAAATGGTAAAAAAGCTCCTGTATTTTCATTAATTGCTACAATCTCTGCTTCCATAATTGCATCTTCTGCTTTTATCATCTTTGGAATTTTTTCAATTATGTCTGGGTAGTAACTTGAAATTTTTTCTAAACTTCTTGAGAATAATTCTATTTTATCTCCTTCAATGTGAAGTTGAACTCTTTCTCCGTCTAATTTGTATTCTATTGCAAATTCTTCTCCCATTTTTTCAATTACTTCTTTTTCACTTTTCACTCTGTCTGCAAGCATTGGACGAATTGGATTAAACAAATTCACTTTAAATTTTTCAATTCCTTGAATTCCTTCTAATGCAATTGTCTCTGCTACTTTTCCTAAATCACTTGAAACATTGTATGCGTTTTGTAATAATTTTCTATTTTCTTTATTTCCAGAATATGCAATTGCCAATGCATCCATTACTGTATTTTCTGCTATGCCCAATCTTAGGGTGCCCAATAAAATCTTCAAAATGAAACTTGCCTCTAATGGATTTGCATCATTTAACAAACTTGAGATATATTTTATTTTCATATCTTGAGATCTTGACCCTTCTAATTTTGCAATTTTGAATAAGGTTTCATACACTCTTTCAACTGTGATATTTTCAACAAGAAATGTTGTTTGTGTTTTTTGCTCTAAAATTACAGCTGCAGCATGCCCTAAATCTCCTCCTTTTGTATATTCGTCTTCAATTTTTTTAATTGCAATACCAGATGATTTAGAAACTGCTCTGATTGCTAATTTTTCTGCAACTCCTAATTCAATTCCTTCAAAGTCTGGTCTTAATTTTCCTTGAATGAGATAAACTATTTTTGAAATTACCTCTTGTGGTGTTTTTTCAAATAATTCTACTAGCATCTGTGTTAACTCTAATCTTTTTCTTGTTGACTCCATTTTTTCAAAAGAATCAGCTAAAATAGAATATTCCATAATCTGTTTCTAACTAATCCTGAATAAAAGTTTGAATCTAGATGTATCTGAAAATTGTTGGTTTATTGGAATCCTTTACATCTGAAACTAATGCAAAATTGTGCAATGGATATGTTTTCTTGTATTGTTTCATGAAACTCCATGCTACATCATGTGTTTTGAATTCTGTTCTTATTTCTTCAATAACACTTTGTTCTCCAAATACATCTATTGGAACTACTCTGTAACTTTTTGGACGATTGTGTGGTCTTGCACGTAAAAACCATGAAAATGCAAAAATCAAGACTGTTCCTAGAATTACATATTCTCCAGCTACTTTGAAAAATGTGAGTATTACTCCTGGTATTGTTTGTCCAAATAATACTGCAATAAAACTAGAAAATGATACTACTGCTAACACTGTGAAAATATACGTTTTCCAATCAAAGATTTTTTGAAAGGCAATCATACCCTGTTAGATTACTACTTTTTTTCATTTAACTATTTCGCAATATGATGAAATTAAGAATGATCCCTAATCTGGATCTTCGTAATTTTCTTTTCTATCTGAAATTGATGGTTCATCTTCCATTGGTTTCATTTTAGTTTCGAGAATATCCATTCTTGCTCTATATCCTTCAGCATATTCTAATTCTGATGGAACTAGTGTTGCAGGATGAATGAATCCTTGACTTCTAATTGCCATTGCTTTCTTTGTAGCAATTTCTCTAATGTAATCCCAATCTGGTGTTGAGAATCCGTCAAATGGTCCTGTGAATTTTCCATTATGCATACTGAATACTAGTGCCTCTACAATTGGAATGCAGAAGTTAATTGATGCAGCTGAATTTAATTTCACTGGCATAAGTGGCATGTTGTGACTTCCTCTAGTATTACCTGCAACATAGTGTGGATTGTTAAACATGCTTCCAACTTCTTCAGTTGCTGGGAAATTCTTTTGTGTTCTAACTAAACAAATTGGATCATCTTTTCCAACATATGTTCCTGCAATATTGTGAAGTCTGTCTGTTGATGCGTCTAGGATTGGTTCTCCATCTCTAGTGTAAACAGAATCAACAACATATCTTCCTGGATACATTAATGCAGCTTCAATTGTTGGTTTGTCTTCCCATAATTGTAATTCTGCAATTTGTGCTTTTTCTACATCCATGATGTTGAACTTTACTCCACTTGCAAGACTTTTGTTTACAATTAATGCTGTATTACTTAGTGTATCTACAAACATTCTGTAGATTGGATAATTGAATGCACCTGGTTCTGTTTTATCTGCTGCAAAAACTGTGAATGCTTCATTTGGTCTTTCTTCGAATTCCATTTCTGCAACTCCTGGACCCATTCCTTTGACATTACCTGAAAAAGAATCTTTGAGTAAGTCTTGACCTGCACCATAGAGACCTTCTTTTTTGGCAACTTCTGTTCCTGCCATAAATGCATCCCATGCTAATTTGTGAATTTTTTCATTATCAACTCCATGTGTATGTGACATTACAATGTGAGTGTCATCACCACAATAACCGATATAATGATCTATTAGTAAATCTCCTGAATTCTCAACGGTATCTCTAATTGCTTTGATTAGGCCGTCACTAGGTTTTGTATGTCCTCCGATCCCTCCGACATCTGCTTTGATAACTGAAACTGTAATTTTCATAATACTGATTTTTTCTTCTTTGATTTATGTGCTTTTAGTAAAGTCTCAAAAACCAAATATTACAAAAAAAAATAATTTTTTTTGAAAATAATTCATTACAGTAATATATCCCCTCGACAACGAATTCGTTATGGCAGATAAACCACACTTAAACATGATTGTAACAGGTCATATTGATAACGGTAAATCCACAACTATGGGTCATTTCTTAATGGATCTAGGAGTTGTTGATGAGAGAACCATTGCAGCACACGGAGCCGAATCCGAGAAGACCGGAAAAGGTGATACTTTCAAGTATGCATGGGTTATGGATAACATTAAAGATGAAAGAGAAAGAGGAATTACTATCGACTTAGCATTCCAAAAATTTGAGTCAAGCAAATTCTTCTTTACTTTAATTGATGCACCTGGTCACAGGGACTTCATTAAAAATATGATTACTGGCGCTTCTGAAGCAGATGCCGCTGTCTTAGTACTTTCAGCTAAAGAAGGTGAAACTGATACTGCAACTGCAGCTGGTGGACAAGCAAGAGAACACGCATTCTTGCTTAAAACATTAGGTGTAAAACAGATTATTGTAGCAATCAATAAGATGGATGCAGTAGAATACAAAGAAGACGCCTTTAAAGCAGCAAAAGAGAAAGGTGAAAAATTAGTAAGATCTGTTGGTTACAAAATTGACGACGTACCATTCATTCCAGTTTCTGGATGGAAAGGTGATAACTTAGTTAAGAAATCTGAGAACATGTCATGGTATTCCGGAAAAACACTACTAGAATCATTTGATGATTTAACAGTAGAGGAAAAACCAACTGGTAAACCATTAAGAACTCCAATTCAAGACGTTTATACCATTACTGGTGTCGGAACTGTACCTGTAGGTAGAGTTGAGACTGGTATTATGAAAGCAGGACAAAAAATCATTGTAATGCCTTCTGGTGCATTAGGTGAAATCAAATCAATTGAAACTCACCACACTGAAATGCCAACTGCAGAAGCAGGTGATAACATTGGTTTCAACCTTAGAGGTATTGAAAAGAAAGATATCAAGAGAGGAGATGTTCTTGGTACTCCTGATGCTCCACCAAATGTAGCAAAAGAATTCAAAGCCCAAATTATTGTAATTCACCATCCAACAGCAATTGCACCTGGTTATACTCCAGTTATGCACGCACACACTACACAAGTTGCAGCAACTGTTACTGAGTTCCTTCAAAAAATTAACCCAGCAACTGGTGCCGTTGAAGAAGAGAATCCAAAATTCCTTAAAGTTGGTGATGCCGCAATTGTTAAGATTAGACCAGTAAGACCAACCTGTATTGAGACATTCAATGAATTCCCAGAAATGGGTAGATTCGCTCTCAGAGATATGGGTGCAACAATCGCAGCAGGTATTGTTAAGGAAATTACTGAAGAGTACAAACCATAGGCGTTTTTTATGACACAAACCGCCCGTGTTAAACTCACTTCTACAAGTCTCCCTAAATTGGGTGATGTTTGTAATGAGATCATGGGTATTGGTAAAAAAACTGGTGTTAAAGTCAAAGGCCCAACTCCACTTCCTGTTAAAAGACTCCATGTTGCTACAAGAAAATCTCCTTGTGGCAGTGGAACTGAAACTTATGAAAAATGGGAAATGCGAATGCATAGAAGAATAATCAATATCAACGCAGATGATAAAGCAATTAGACAACTAATGAGACTAAAAATTCCTGATGATGTCTATATTGAATTATCTTTGACTTAATTTGGTATCCTTAAATTATAGAAATTAATGATGATAAATATGGCTGAAGAAATAACTGAAGAAATCGAAGAAACTCCTGTTGAGACCTTTGAAGTAAATTATGCATGCTTAAGATGTGGAACAATTGTTTCAAACACTGAATTATCTCGTTTACCTGAAATCAAATGTATTTGTGGATTCAGAGTCTTTACCAAAGTTAGACCCCCAGTAGTTAAAACTGTAAAAGCAATTTAATTATCTGTCCTTTTTGTAACTGTGTTCTCTTTGCAAATGAGTTCTCATATCTTCCATATTTGAAAAATTCTTGTTACACTCTTTGCAATCATATTGTAAATCTTTTCCGTGTATGATTTGTTGATGATTCATCAATTCCTCTTCTTTTGAAAATTTTTTATCACATTTATCGCATGAATGTTTTTTAAAAAAATTCACTTTATCCAAACTCTGCTTTTTTCTTGTCCCAGCATTTTCTGCATAATTGACCCTCTATTTTCCAATGTCCTTTGGCATTGTGTCTAATTAGGCCCATTTTTGTTTCACATACTGCACAAAAATTTTTCTTTTGATCATGACTTTTTTCTTTTTCGTCAAAACAGTTTTTGCATAGTAATCCTTCCATGTCCCATTGCCACCTGGGTTCCCATAAATCTGTAATTTTACCTGTTACTCCACACTTGACACATGGTTGTCTTACTTTACCTTCGTAGTATTCTTTTGATTTATCAAAATGACAATCTCCACATAATGAGCCTTTGATATTCCATTCTTTTTTTGGTTTGTGTCTATGTGTTAATTCTTTATTACAAATTGTACAATTGGTTGCTTTTTTACTAAATAATCCCATGCTTATCATTTTATTGCAAGATAATTAATTATTAAATGTAAACAACTGATTAAGCCTGTTGCTAATTGTGTTTAAAAATAAAATAAATTAAAAATTTGAAAAACTATCTATTTGTTAAGGATTTTTTCAAGGGCTTGGCTTGCGTTTAACATTCCATTTTTCTTGGCAAATTCTTCAATCATTTTGTATTGTTTTTCACTAAAACATACTGGCATTGATCGTGTTTTCATACTCATTATCTGAATAATTCACTAATATCCTTTTCTCTGATAACCTTTTTCAAACCGTTTCAATAAGATCTATCATGGTAAAGAAAAAACAGATCTTAGTTATTGGAAATAATACTACTGGTTGTACCCCTAAACATGAAAAAATTGCATATGAAGTTGGTCAAGAGATTGCAAAATCCGGTTCATTATTGATCACTGGTGGATTGGGTGGTGTAATGAATTCCTGCTCTCATGGCGCAAAAGATGAAAATGGTTTAACTCTGGGAATTATTCCTCAAGACGATCCTAAATTTGCAAATGAATTTTGTGATATTGTAATTCCTTCTGGAATGGGATTTACGCGGGATTTTCTAAATGCCTTGTCTGCAGATGGAGTGATAATTGTTGGTGGTGGTTCTGGAACTTTATCTGAAGTATGTGCTGCGTATATGAGCAAAAAACCCATGGTTGCAATACGAGGATTTGATAGTGCTATTGCTCCGTATATTGACGGATACGTTGATCATCGAAAAAATGTAAAAATCATTGGAGCTGATACTGCAAAAGAGGCAGTTGATAAAATCTTAGAATTAATTTCTTAAGATTCTAGTTCTCTAAAAATCATATCTCGCTTTTTTTGTAAATTTCTTATATTTCGTACTAGTCTTATTCTTGTTTCATTAATCCAACTCTCTTCAGTTTTATTGTCTCTGAGTAATTTGTTGATTATTTCTTTATGCTCTTCTAATTTTTTTATACGGAATTCGGTTTCTGTTAATGCTATTTTTAACGATTCAATATCTTTTTCAAAACCCAAATCACTAATTCCTATTGCATTGATATGAGAAGTGGGTCTGGTTTGTAAAATTCTCCATGTTTTTCTGCTAGTTTGTTTAACTCATCAACAATATTTTTAATTCCAATTTCTTTTGCTGTTTCAAAAAGAGGTTTTTTTAATCCTAATCCTAATTGTGCTGCTTTTTCAATTTCTTCAATATCACTTGCACCATTAGTGATTAACCAAGCTGCATTATTTAGAATATTTGCAACTAATTGAATTGGATTGAATTTTTGTGCTAATTCTTCAGACAGTGTAACTCTTTCATACTTGTCATCTGAATATTTGTAATAGCCTTCACCTGATTTTTGTCCTAGTTTCTTTTCATCAAACATTTTTTCTACTGTTGGGTGTGGGTTGATTACTTTTTTATCTCGTAAATGCATTTCTGTAGTTGCTTTATGAATTACATCCATTCCGGTAAAATCAGCTAATTCAAAAATTCCCATTGGAAATCCTAACTTGAATTTTACTGCAGAATCTATTTCTTCTAGTGTTGCATTTGTTCTATCTTGTGCAAAACATGCTTCATGCACCATTGGAATGAATAATCTGTTAATAATGAATCCTGGAACATCTTTTCTACATAGTACTGCTTGTTTGTTAACTGATTTAACAAATTCTTGAGTTAGTTCTGTTATCTCTTGTCCTGTTTTTTCTCCAGGAATTACCTCTACTAGTTTCATTAATTGTGGTGGATTGAAAAAATGTATGCCAATAAATTTTTCAGGACGTGATGTTGTATTAGCAATTTCAGTAATTGGTAAAGTACTGGTGTTTGATGCAAAAATTACTTCAGGTCCTGCTGCTTTATCTAATTCTGCATAAACTGATTTTTTTAAATCCATAATTTCTGGAACTACTTCTATCACTAACTCTGCATTTTTTACTGCCTCGTTCAAATCCACAATTGGGGTAATTCTTGCAAAAATTGAATCCCCTTCATCTTTTGAAATTTTTTCTTTTGAAACAAGTTTATCTAAACTCCATTTTATTTTCTCCATTGCTTTATCTAAAAATTCTTGTTTGATATCTCGCAAAACAACATTATATCCTGCTGTTGCTGAAACTTGAGCAATTCCATGGCCCATTACCCCTGAACCTAATACTGTGATATTTTTTACTGACATGAATTGACAAAAATTCAGTATCCTTTATAATGTATTTCTTCATCATTGAGATAATATGGGCTTGTTCAATCGTAAAAAGTCAAATGAGACTAAAACAAAATGCGATGTTTGTGGAACCGAACTTCATGATCCAGAGAGATTAAAAAAACACATGAAAAAAGCACATGGAAACGTACCTGCCAAAAAAATGGATATGAATGGTGGGGACGGCGGCACTTGGTAAAATGAAATTAAGTTCCAGTCAACAACAAGGTTTAGTTTTTGGTGGTGCCTTTTTGGTTGCAGGAATTGTTTTATCTACGATGGTTTTTCCTTTTTGGCATTTAATTCGAGAAGATGTTTTTGAAGATGTTGTTATTTTGAGTAATGATAATGGTACTTGTTATGTTGAAACTGATGATAACGTACCTAAAATTATAGAAAATTGTGAATTGGATGCAGGCGATAAAGTGACAATAAAATTTGGTAAGGATTTGGCTTGGGCTACTGTAGTTACTCCTTGATAGATACTTTGATATTTTAAAAATTTATTTGATGATTATGGATTGTATCTTTTGTAAAATTATATCTAAAGAAATTCCTGCCAAAATTCTTCATGAAACTACCAATTCAATTTGCTTTCTAGATTCTTTCCCACTTACTAAAGGACATGTTTTAGTAATCCCAAAAAATCATTGTGAAAAAATTCAAGATATGACTCCTGCAGAAAACACTGATTTATTTTCTCTAGTTCATTTTATGATGTCTAAAGTTGATTCAATCACAGGTTCAACTTTAATTGCAATACATAATGGAAAAGAGGCTGGACAAGAAATTCCTCACACTCATGTACATTTAGTTCCTAGGAATTCATCTGACTCTGGTGGGCCTATTCATAGTATGTTTAATTCTTCAATAAAATTATCTGATTCTGAAATTGAAAAATATTTTAATTTATTAAAAATTTAATACGGGAATAATTTTTCTTTTGTAATAATATTTTCTACATTGATTGCTTTTGTTGGACATGTTTCAGCTGCATTCATTATTTTATTAACTCCTGCTCCTTTTCGATTAATTACTTTTGATTTTGGATTTGTTTGAGTATTTTTATCAATTTCAAAGACTTCAGGTGCAATAATTTCACAACTACAACAACCAATACACAATGATTTGTCCACACTTACTTGAAGATCTGGTTGTTTATTGGGTTCTCTAGCTTTTTCATATTCTCCATTTTTACCATCTGCTCTTACTCTGGCATTGTAATCTTCCCAGAATTTTTTTTCATATTCTTTCCAAAAAGTTGGATCACCTTCTTCAAATTCTCTGGTATATTTGCCCCAATCTTGTTCTGGTATTCCTCCATCTTCTGGTGCTCCCCATTGGGGTTTTGGTCTAATTCGTTGATTTCCTGAATTTTGTTTTGCTTCGTGGTATATTGTATCGTTTTTTTCATTCTTTTTTAGAAAATTATATGCTTCTGTAATTTTTTTAAATTCAGTATCTTCATTTTTTTCTTTATTTTTATCTGGATGTAACTCTAGTGCCATTTTTCTATATGATGCCTTAATTTCTTCTTGTGATGAATTCTGATTAACATTTAATGTTAGTAATGCTTCTCTTCGATTCATAATTTCTCTAATACCTTATATTTTAAAAATCATTGTTAGTATTTTGATATTTTATTCTAATAATTTGTCATCTTCTGGCTTCCAAGCTGGTTCTACAATACATAAAAAACGTAATTTTTCTGATCCAATATTTTCTAAAAATTGTTCTGAATTTGGAGGAACATAAGCTGAATCATTCTTTTTTAATTCAAATTTTTCATTGTTAATTTTTAATTTGCCATTGCCCTCTAAAATATAGTATATTTCTGATGATTTGATTTTATGAAGTTTAGTTTTTTCTCCTATCTCTAATGAGAATTGTGCAAGGCTGTAATTAATTCCGTTTGATGTATTTTTTGGATCAAAATATTGTTTAATTTTTACATTTTCACTGCCATTAATGAAACTAATTTTTGAATCCTCTTTAATGGACATTGTTTTAAATTATTTTTGTTACTTTATTTTTGAAATCTGATTCATACCAAATTGTTTTGTAAATTGAATTCTTTTTTGGTAATATGTTAATGGCTATGTGTGAAAATTCTTTATTTTTATCAACTGAACCATGAGTATGAAGAGTTTTAGCTGGAATGTGAACTATGTCCCCTTCATTAAGGCTAATTCTTTCAGTTTTTTTTATTTTAAAATCTGATTTTTTTGTTCCATATTTTTTAAAAATTTCTAAACTTCCTTTTCCTTTTACTGCCATTAGTACTTGATTTCCATTGTGAAAATGAAGTTTAGTTCTTGAGCCTTTTTCAAAATGAACATGATAGATATCTTGATCCTCTGATTTAATTTTCTCTGAAAGCACTTTCATCCATGTTTTTCCTGTGAACCATTCAGAATTAACATCTCTTCTATCATTTTTTCCTTTAATGTTTGATTTATTCATTATATTTTTCATAAAAAATACTTCTTTTTCTTTGTTTGGAATTTTTCTATATGTACTATTATTTTTTTTAAATCAGAATTGGTTTAATACGATGACTTTCATGTTTTTTATAGTTTTGAAAAAAACACATGAACATAAAACAGTAGTTTTACGGAAAAAACTTGAGGAATCTGAGGCCTTAGAAATTATTGATGATAAAAAAACTGGATTATTCAAATCCGTATTTTCACGTCCAAAAAGAGCTGATATCCACATTCATTCTGTGAAATTATACTATGAATGCATCTTAATTGTATCTGGTAAATACATGGCAAACTATTTTCGAAAAGCAACTCATTCTATTTCCGTCTCATCAAATGTATCTGAAGTTATTTTAGGTGATGGTGTTTTTCCAGTTAGAACCAAGTCCAATTTTAAAAAGGCAATTGTGGGAAAACGTGCTAAAAATAAGGTTGATCTAAAATTAGAAGAACATGTTTTTGTTGAAAATGAGGATGAATTAACTTTTGATCATCATGGTCGTGAAATAAAATTTCCATTTAAACTAAATTCTAAAACAACAGAAAATTATCCTAATCGTTTACTAGAAAAAAATCCTTCAAATGTAAAAAATTCTGAACTAACTCATGATGATGCAATCAAAAAATTACAATCTTTTTTAAAAAAACCTTTAGTTGATGAAGTAAGAAAGCTTGAAGAAGAATTTGTATTGCGAGAAATAAGTGAAGTTTATGTTCCAATTTATGAGGCTCGCTTAATTGGACCAAAAAAGAAAGTAGGAATAATTAGAATTGATTCTGTAAGAAAAAAAGTTCTATAACTTTACTAGTGATCTAAATTTATCATTGTTGTGTAATTTTGTAAAAATCGGTTCATCTTTTGCCCAATTACGTATTATTTTTGGGTTTTTTGTAATTGCTTGTTTCAACAATTCGATTGACTCTGGAATTTTATCCAATGCTGCACAACTTCTAGATTTAGCATAAATTACATTTACATTATCTTTGTACTTTTTTAGAATTTCATCAAAAACCGCAATTGCTTTTTCATGTCTTCCCAATTCTGCAAGTTGTACTCCTTTTTGAAAAAATGCATCTTGATTATTGGGATATTTTTTGCAAATATTTTGAAAACAATTTAGTGCTTCTTCATGCCTTTTCAATTTTCCTAAAACAATTCCTTTGTACACCATGGCATTTGGCTTTCTTGAATCTACTGAAATTGCTTTTTCTAATGCAGTTAGTGCATCTTCGTGCTCTTGGAGTTTGTCTAAGAGAACTCCTTTGTTAAAGTAAGATGCTGCATATCTTGGATCAGCTTCAATTGCTTTATCATAACATTCTGATGCCTCTTGAATATTGCCATTTTCTGCCATTGAAATTCCTCTGTTGTTTAGAGCCTGTGCATTTTTTGGATCAATTTCTATTAGTTTATCAAAACAGGTGATTGCATCACTATACTTTTTGATTTGATTTAACGCTAATCCCTTGTTTAGTAATACCTCTTCATCAGATTCATTTTGTTTTAGAATTTTATTAAATAATGAAATAGCTGCTTTTGGTTGATTTTTCTCCATCATTGACATGGCATCATGTTTCAAATCCTCTGGATTCTTTTTTGATCCAAATAATCCCATAATTTCATCAGATTTTGATTGCTAATGAAAGTTTACTTTAATTCAATGACTTGAATTTTTTAATTGCCTCTTTGGCCATTTCTTCTTGTTTTTCTGCAGATGCATCTGTTGGATCATCTGTTGCATATGCCTCTTTTTCTTCTTTTTTCTTATCCATGATTAATCAGTATAATCATTTTATAAAAATCTGAACAAATCTATCAAAGATACCCTTAATCTGCCGAACCGTCTGTTAAATATTCTCAGGCATGAAAATCAAGAATAATTTTCTTTATCTAAAAATTTCTTCTACCTTTTTCCGGTTATCTTTTCCCATTACAAAGAAGAAAGCTCCAACACCCAATAATGCAGTTGGAATTGCCAAGTATAGCAGATCTGATATTGGGTCTCCACACATACTATCTATTACAATAACTAGTATTTCAAACATTGGTTAGTTATTGTAAGATTATTTTCTGTTGAATTTTCTATCTAACAATGCAATAGCAATACCAAAACCTATCAAAACAACAGCTGCAATCCTAACATAATCAAATCTTTCTTCAGGCATTATAATGCCAACAACTGTAAACCAAGCTCCAAACACAAGAACTACTACTGCTACAGCTTTTCCTAATGTACTCATTTCTAATTTGATGGTGTGAAAGTGTCATTAGGATTACAAATTCCAATATTGCATAGGTTCTGGTAACCATCATCAGTTTCACCTTTATCATACGTTATTGCACAGCACTCATGATACACATGATCATTTCTAATTGTGACTTTTTGATTCAATTCAATTTCTTTTTTGCAATAGGTACAATTCATCTTATTACTTAATCAAAGAAGTTTTAAAATAAAAAAGACACTCCGCCGTAGAGTCCGTAACGGATTAAGAACAACCCTTTTTTAAAATCAGAAATATTTCCTGTAAATTACCGTAAAAACAGGAATTACGCCTGAGTATCTTTAACAAAGTTGACAATAAACCCTTAATTTGATTTAAAAATTATTTTAATCATGTCTGAAGCTCAAATTTCGTATTTAGCTGAAAAAGTGTTTATTCATCATTGGCCTAAAGATTCTCCTTTGTGGGATGAGCCGTTACAGAAAAAATTTGATGAGTGCATCAATAAAAACAGTAATTCAAAAAAAATTGTTGTTAATTCTGAAACTATTTTAATTGAAACTTTTCTTATCACAAATCTTAAAAAAATTGGTGTGTCTGTACCTTTTTTTAAAAATGAATGTACCATGATTTTTGAAGGACAATTTGAAAATATTTTTGCTCATATCCATATTACTACAAAATCTGAAGATTTTTTGAATATTTTTAATCAATTAATGTCTTGGAAAAATAATTTTAATGATTAATTTTTAAATTTTAGAAATTTTCTGACGCTTTAATTATATTTTTGATGTCTTGTTTTGAATGACTGTTTGATATTGCACCTAATTTGCCTGGTAGGAAAAATATTCCATCTTCAGAAATCATTTTAAAATGATATTTTTGTAGCATTTGTGAATCACATTTTGCAACGTCTACAGAATTTTCAATCTTTGTAACCCCATTTTTAAGAAAATGTGTCATGAATAGGGAACCTTTTCCTGAAACTTCAACTCTTCCATCAAACACTTTTTTTAATTCTTTTCTAGCGTAATCTCCCAATGAATTAATTTTATCATATGTTTCTTTTTTTGTTTTCAAATAATTTAGTGTGGTATACCCTGATACCATTGATACTGGATTAGCTGAAAACGTGCCTCCTCCAATGTATGCGCGTTCTGATTTTTTCTTTCCTGTTGTATCTGCATAATTCATTATTTCTTTTTTACCGCACATTATTCCTATGGCCAATCCTCCACCAGCTATTTTTCCTAATGTTACAATATCTGGATCTAATTTCATTGTAGGATACAAGCATCCATATCTAAATCTAAAACCTGTAACAATTTCATCTAAAATAAACAATGATTTATTTTTATGAACAAATTCTTGAATTCCTTTTAGATATTCTTTTGTTGCAGGAATGCATCCGCCTCCACCTAAAACTGGTTCAATTATTACTCCTGCCAGATTTTTAGAATATTTTTTTAATATTTTTAATGAATTTTCTAAATCATTGTAAGGTATTGAAACAATTTTTTCATCATTAACTACTCCACTGCTTTCTGATTCCTTAAATGGCCAATTCACACTTTTTAGTAAATCTGATGTATATCCGTGCCATCCTCCATCTATTTTTGCAATAATTTTTTTACCTGTTACTGAACGTGCTAATCTAACTGCATACATTGTAGCTTCAGTTCCTGATGTAACATAACGAATTTTTTCTGCAACTGGAACAGCTTTTGAAATTAATTCTGATAATTTTATTGTCTGTTCATTAACTGTTCCATACATCCAACTTTTTTCGATTTGTTTTTTTATTGAGTCCTTTACATTTTTTTGACCATGTCCTAAAATTAAAGACCAATGCCCCATCCAATAATCTGTATACTTGTTATTGTCAACATCTATCAAATTTTTTCCTAATGATGATTTTACTACAAATGGATATGGATCGAAATATCGAATATTGTGTGAAACTCCATTGATGTGAAGTTTTGATGATTTTGAAAATAATTTTGCAGAAGTCGGTGTTTTCTTTTTGTAATTTTTTATCTGATCCAATACCACACTATCCAAACTTCTTCTAGCATTTTAATCAACATTGGCTTTCTATCTAGTAATTCGTAATCTTTGTTCTTTGAGCCTAGATTTTGTATTTTTTTGTTGTAAATTTTACAATTTTTGAAGCGATCTGGTATAATTTCACGCATGGTTTATATGGATTCTGTCATCTTCGGCTTCTGCATACGTAAAGCAATAGGCGGCGCTCGTGTTGAAGTATGGCAATATGCCATTTTGTGATTCATGGGCCTCCATTTACGCATACAAAAATGAGGATTTGATTGAAAGATCATTTCTGAGATGTGAAGATTATGTGCATCCGTCAATTCCAATTTACAAGTACAAATGTACTTCAATAATCAAGACCAAAAAGAAAAAAATTCAGAATCCGGTTGATCCTGCCGGACCTGACTGCTATCGGATTGATACTAAGCCATGCGAGTCATTGTAGCAATACAAGGCATACGGCTCAGTAACGCGTAGTCAACCTAACCTATGGACGGGAATAACCTCGGGAAACTGAGAATAATGCCCGATAGAACATTATGCCTGGAATGGTTTATGTTCCAAATGATTTATCGCCGTAGGATGGGACTGCGGCCTATCAGTTTGTTGGTGAGGTAATGGCCCACCAAGACTATTACAGGTACGGGCTCTGAGAGGAGTAGCCCGGAGATGGGTACTGAGACACGGACCCAGGCCCTATGGGGCGCAGCAGGCGAGAAAACTTTGCAATGTGCGAAAGCACGACAAGGTTAATCCGAGTGGTTTCTGCTAAAGAAACCTTTTGTCAGTCCTAGAAACACTGATGAATAAGGGGTGGGCAAGTTCTGGTGTCAGCCGCCGCGGTAAAACCAGCACCTCAAGTGGTCAGGATGATTATTGGGCCTAAAGCATCCGTAGCCGGCTCTGTAAGTTTTCGGTTAAATCTGTACGCTCAACGTACAGGCTGCCGGGAATACTGCAGAGCTAGGGAGTGGGAGAGGTAGACGGTACTCGGTAGGAAGGGGTAAAATCCTTTGATCTATTGATGACCACCTGTGGCGAAGGCGGTCTACCAGAACACGTCCGACGGTGAGGGATGAAAGCTGGGGGAGCAAACCGGATTAGATACCCGGGTAGTCCCAGCTGTAAACTATGCAAACTCAGTGATGCATTGGCTTGTGGCCAATGCAGTGCTGCAGGGAAGCCGTTAAGTTTGCCGCCTGGGAAGTACGTACGCAAGTATGAAACTTAAAGGAATTGGCGGGGGAGCACCACAAGGGGTGAAGCCTGCGGTTCAATTGGAGTCAACGCCAGAAATCTTACCCGGAGAGACAGCAGAATGAAGGTCAAGCTGAAGACTTTACCAGACAAGCTGAGAGGTGGTGCATGGCCGTCGCCAGCTCGTGCCGTGAGATGTCCTGTTAAGTCAGGTAACGAGCGAGATCCCTGCCTCTAGTTGCCACCATTACTCTCAGGAGTAGTGGGGCGAATTAGCGGGACCGCCGCAGTTAATGCGGAGGAAGGAAGGGGCCACGGCAGGTCAGTATGCCCCGAAACTCTGGGGCCACACGCGGGCTGCAATGGTAACGACAATTGGTTTCGAATCCGAAAGGATGAGGTAATCCTCAAACGTTACCACAGTTATGACTGAGGGCTGCAACTCGCCCTCACGAATATGGAATCCCTAGTAACTGCGTGTCATTATCGCGCGGTGAATACGTCCCTGCTCCTTGCACACACCGCCCGTCGTTTCATTGAAGTGAGCTTTTAGCGAGGTGACGTCTAATTGGCGTTATCGAACTTGAGGTTCGTGACAAGGGAAAAGTCGTAACAAGGTGACCGTAGGGGAACCTGCGGTCGGATCACCTCCTTAGACATGGAAAGTGTACGGGTGTACATAATCTTCACATTGAATCATCGATGCAATGCATCACGAAAGTGATGTATGAAGGATGTAGTGGGCCATTTACCGGTGGCTTGCAATGATCGTCGTGCATAGTCGTGTAATATGTGGCTGAATTTACTGGTGTAAAGACGCCAATAGGTGGATTGCTAGGCTTGAGAAGAGATGAAGGACGTGGCAAGCTGCGATAAGCTCGGGGTAGGCGCACGCATCCTATGATCCCGAGATGTCCGAATGAGAATCTTACACTTTTGTGTATTCCAGTACAATAGTATTGGAAGTCGAACCGTGGGAATTGAAGCATCTTAGTACCACGAGGAAAAGAAATCAAATGAGATTTCCCAAGTAGTGGCGAACGAAAAGGAAATAGCCCAAACTGAATCCTTCGGGAGATGTGGTGTTTTGGTATAGTAACATGGAATCCGGACGCACAGCTGAAATGATCTGAAAAGTTCTGGAATAGAGGGTGATACCCCCGTAAGCGAAGTGTGAATGGTCCTATCTATACCCGAGTAGTTGTCCTTGGTAGTGGGCAATGAATACAGGTGAAAGTAGCATCTGAGGCTAAATATTTCTCAAGACCGATAGTGGACTAGTACCGTGAGGGAAAGCTGAAAAGTACCCCGGAAGGGGGGCGAAAAGTGCATGAAACCTATTGGTTACAGACGTGCGTGGCATGGAAGGTGATTTTTTCAGATTGGAGATTCTAGCAATAGAGTTGAAGATTTGATGTTCAAATCATCAGTGTCACGCGTTCCGTCTCGAAACACGGGCCAAGGAGCTAACTGTCATGGCAAGCATAAACTGTAAAAGTGGATGCGAAGGGAAACCGAGCTCTCGCAGCTTCGCAAGAAGTCAGGAGAGGCGTGTGAAAGTGCGTAGAGTCATGGCGGCTAGGCTAGAAGCCAGTCGATCTATTCCTGAGCTAGATGAAGGAGGGCGAAAGCCCTCTGGAGGTCTTAAGACGTTCTGACGTGCAAATCGTTGTTGTGACTTGGGAATAGGGGTCAAAAACCAATCTAGACTGGCGCTCGCTAGTTCCAACCGAAGCGTCTCGCAGGGCGTGCTTTGTGGAGATAGCGTTTCCGGTAGAGCACTGATAGAGAGGCGCGGGGGCTAACGCCCTCACCTCTCATTCAAACTCCGAACGGATACGCATTGAAGAAGCAAGGACACGGGCTCATGTGGCGTAAGGCTCATGGCCGAAAGGGGTTTAACCCAGACTGAAGTTAAGGTCCCCAAATTTTTGCTAAGTGTCAAGCGAAAGAGCGTGTTCTCGCCAAGACAGCAGGGAGGTAAGCTCAGAAGCAGCTATCCTTTAAAAAGTGTGTAACAACTTACCTGCCGAGGGGGGATGCCTCAAAAACGGACGGGGCTAAAGCAAAGTACCGATACTTTAGATAATTATTAATGAATAATTCGTGGTAGGTTGGCGTAGTGATTGGGCCGAAGCAGGGCGATGACGTCCTGTGGACCGATTTCTATTGCAGATCTTGGCGGCAGTAACAGCATAGTATTGTGAGAAACAATACCACCGTAAGCGCAAGGGTTTCCAGGCAATGCGTTATCAGCCTGGAGGTAGTCGATCCTAAGATGGCCCTCAACAGAGTCCATCGAATGGGAAACTAGTTAATATTCTAGTACCTTGTATCAATCGTTTGATCTATATGGTTCGCTTCCGGATAAGGAGTGTACAATTATCGTTGTATCTAACTATTCAAGGGTGAAGGAGTGTCGTAATGACGAGATCTCATCCGAGGTAGGAATGGCTTCGCGTCAGCGAAGTTTTCTTGAATCCAGGAGACCATGAAAGACTGTGTAGGTAGAAAGATACAAGTTCGTACCCAGAACCGACACAGGTGCGCTGGCTTAGAAAGCTAAGGTGCTACGGGTATACCGTATGGCGAGGGAATTCGGCAAATTAGTCCTGTAGCTTAGGTATAAGGGATGCCTGCGGTCTTCATGAGGAATGGGGACCGCAGGTTGCAATGACAAGGGGGTTTCGACTGTTTAATAAAAACACAGGCGACTGCTAGTCCGAAAGGATTTGTATAGTCGCTGAATCCTGGCCGGTGCCGGTACCTAAAACTTGGGTTCAACCGAGCTAAGGGCCGGTTAACGCCGGGAGTAACTCTGACTCTCTTAAGGTAGCCAAATGCCTTGTCGGGTAAGTTCCGACGCGCATGAATGGAACAACGAGAGCCCCACTGTCCCCGCCTACAACCCGGTGAAGCCACATAAGGTGGACGAACAGTCCATCAACTTCCATTGGGGAGAGAAGACCCCGTGGAGTTTTACTGCAGCTTGTGCTTGTGGTATAGTAAGAATTGCACAGGGTATCTGGGAGCCATGCTTAACATTCCCCGGGATGTTAATGAAGCAACGATGTAACACCAGACTCTTTTTGCAGTACCACTTATCCAGTGAAGACCGGAGACACGTGCAGGTAGGCAGTTCGGCTGGGGCGGCACCCCTTTGAAAAGATATCAAAGGGGCCCAAAGTTGAGTTCAAACGGGGCAGAAATCCGTTGAAGAGGGCAAAGCCAAAAACTCGACTGAATGGATTTCCAAACGCACGGAATTCATAGACGAAAGTCTGGCTTAGCGATCCTTCGTGTGCCCACTATTGGGGCCCGGAGGTGACAGAAAAATTACCCCAGGGATAACAGGCTCGTCGCGGGCGAGAGCTCCTATCGACCCCGCGGTTTGGTACCTCGATGTCGGCTTTTCCTATCCTGGTCCTGCAGCAGGGGCCAAGGGTGAGGCTGCTCGCCTATTAAAAGGGAACATGAGCTGGGTTTAGACCGTCGTGAGACAGGTCGGTCTCTGCCTAATGGAAGCGTGAATAACTGAGGGGAAGTTGCTCCTAGTACGAGAGGAACAGAGCAGCGTGGCCACTGGTTTACCGGTTGTCTGATAAGGCAGGCCGGGCAGCTAAGCCGTTTGGGCTAAGTGCTGAAAGCATCTAAGCACGAATCCCATCCCGAGACAAGTTATTCTTTCGTAAGATGAAGGTCGGCAGCAAAATACTGCGTTGATAGGAAGGTGGTGTAGATCACAAGCTTCGGCGAGTGGTGAGCCAGCCTTTACTAATAGACCAACACATCAGTTCAGCCACTTACATAGAGACTATGCGCGATGATCATATTCATATCATCAAGTGGAACATATACACGACTTGTACGATGATTTCATTTTAAATCACACATAGCGTAAGCTATGCATTGTTGATTTCATTTTAAATCACACATAGCGTAAGCTATGCATTGTTGATTTCATTTTAAATCACACATAGCGTAAGCTATGCATTGTTGATTTGGAATTTAGTCTTTAAGGAATTTAATATTTGAATCGTTTTCTGATTCTTTGATTTTTATGATTACTGTATCTCCTAATTTGTTGAATATTCTTTGACGTTTTTCATTTGTAATAATTAATCCTAAGATCATATCTAATGGAAGTATGAATGATTTTCCAAAACTACTCAAAATCACTCCTATCAAACTTGGTTTTTCTCCTTGACTGTTAGTAATTTTTAGATTAAACATTTTTTTCCCAATTGTTTGACCTGTTTTATATTCTAAAATAATCCAATATAAAAAAAATATTGCACTTGTTGGAACATACATTCCATTATCTGTAATGAAATTCTCAAAATTATAAGACAAAGATACAAAAGAAACAAAGACTATTGCTGTTGAAATTAATGAAATGATGACAAAATCAATTATCCATGCAAAAAACCTATCTTTCCATTTTGCAAGAATAATTTTTGATGTATAATGATTATCTGAATCGTTCACTATTTTTTATTTTAATTGCCTAGTAAAATAGGTTAATCTTTGATTATTTTATTTTTTTAAATTCGATTAGGCATTAATAGTACCAATTTTAATTCAATATGGAATTATTTTTGATACCTATTAATCCAATTGATGTGTTTCTGTGGACCTTTCGTAAAAATGAAAAAGATGTTGTCAATCTTTACAATACTTTGTCCCCTGTAATGCAAATTGCTACGGGTGGGAGCATGCTAAATTTTGGTTATTGGTCTAAAGAGCATTCTGATCCAATTTCTGCTCAAGAAAACTTGTGTAATGTTTTTGGAAATTTATCTGAATTATCTACTGCAAAAAATGTACTTGACGTTGGTAGTGGATTATCTGCACCCTCAAAATTATGGCGAGATTCTTATCCTACTCTGAATCTATATGATGTCAATATTAATTTCAAACAATTAAGTTTTTTAAAACATGAAAAAAATATTGAGTTTCTAAATTCAACTTCTACAAAATTACCTTTTGCAGATAATTCTGTAGACCGTGTCTTGGCTTTAGAATCTGCACAACATTTCAAACCTTTGGATAATTTCATTTCTGAATCTAAACGAGTGTTAATGAAATCTGGATTTTTAGTTATGGCTGTACCCATTACTTTGAAGAATTCCTCTTTAGGTAGATTGGGTTTGTTAAAATTTACTTGGTCATCTGAACACTATGGTCTAGATTATCTGAGAGATTTAATTTCTTCAAATGGATTTAAAATAATTGATGAAACTTTGATTGGAAACCATGTTTATGATCCATTAGCAGACTATTATGTTGAAAATAGAAAATTATTGAGTGAGAAAATTCTCAAACAATATCCTGGCTATATGGAGAAAATTCTTTACAAATCACTACTAAAAATGAAAAAGGCATCTGAAGAAAAAATTATTGATTATGTTCTTTTGAAATGTACTTTGAATGATTAATCTTAATTTGAAATCTTTTTACTCAGTATAGGTTTTTATCTTGAGATTACTCAATTTTATTTAGTGGCTGATTCAACTCAATTTCAATTGTATGGTGAGAAATGTACTCAACTTTTAGGTGAATCAGAAATTCGATTTGCTGGAATTGTTGACAAAGACGGTCAATTGGTTGCAGGGGGCTTTAAGGAAGGTCTTGTACCTCATGAAGGCGATGAAACTAGGCTTCAATCCTTTTTAGAATTTGTTTCTAAAGCCTCAATTCGAAAAGAATACGATGAAAGCTTGGGACCAATTAATTATCTTGCAGCAAGACGTGACAAGGCAGTTTTGGTAAGTTTTCCATTTCCTATTACCCAAATTTTGTTATTGATTTCTGCAGAACCTACTGCAAATATTGAAAATTTAGCAAAGAAGGTTGTAGAAATTTTTACAGATGTTAATTAATGACATCCTTTTAATTTGGTAATTTCAAATTAATAATGAATTGAAAGCAACTTTTGGTGCAGGCTGTTTTTGGCATGTTGAAGATTTACTAAGTAAAACAAAAGGTGTAACTTCTACTGCAGTGGGATATATCGGTGGACAATTACCTGAGCCTACTTATGAAGAAGTTTGTACTGATAAAACTGGTCATGCTGAAGCAGTTGAAGTTGAATTTGATCCAAATGAAATTTCATATGATGAATTATTAGATGTATTTTGGAAAAATCATAATCCTACAACATTAAATCGTCAAGGACCTGATGTTGGTAATCAATACCGTTCTGCAATTTTTTATCATGATGAAAAGCAAAAAGAAATTGCTGAAAAATCAAAACAAAACCTTGATTCTTCTAGAACTTTCAATGATCCAATAGTTACTGAAATTGTTCCTGCTCCCAAATTTTACAAAGCAGAAGAATATCATCAAAAATATTTTAAAAAACAGGGATTTTAAAAAAATTATTTTACAATCAGAACTGGAATCTTTGATGTATGGATGACATAGTTTGATACACTTCCAAAGAATATTTCTTTTTTAATGCTTCTACCTCTAGAACCCATAACGATCATATCGTATTTTGTTTTACCATGAGTCGCTTTGATGATGTTGTATCCTATTTCTCCCAGTGCTATTTTGTCTTTAAACACAATGCCATTTTGTGCTGATAGTGTTTTTGCTTTTTCCATGATTTTTTCTACCTCTTTATACAATGATTTCTCAACTGATGGACTGCCTTTGAATTCTGAATGTGGCTGTGCATTAATTGAATAAAACCCTGTAATTGTTGCACCACAATTTCTGGCTAATGTAATTGCAGTTTCTAGACCTCTCTGTGAATTTTTTGATCCATCCAACGGAACAAAAATCTTGGAAATTTTCTTATTAATCACAAAATTCTCTTATTTTTGATATTAAAATACAATACTATTGCTGTCATTCCTGACTTTCAGTGTTAAGAAAAATTAAATTAATTAAATTATCCTCATAATTTATTTTCCAGTTGATTTGAATTAATTTTATGGTAAAGTCACAATATGTGAGTTGGAATGAGATTGAAAAGACGGTTCAAATAATTTCAAATAAAATTTCAAAATCTTCCAAGACTTTTTCTAGTATAACTACCATCAGCAGAGGGGGATTAATTCCATCAAGGCTTTTAGCTGATTCACTTGATATTGAAAAAATATTTGTAGATCAAAATATTATTTCTTCTGATTCTTTGTTTGTTGATGATATTTTTGATTCTGGAAAAACTTTTTCTGATGTAATGTCTAAAGCCACAGATTCATCAAAGCTTACTTTTGCTACATTATTTGCACGACGTGGTGTAAGTTATCCTGAACAATTAATTTATGGCGAACAAACACTTGATGACTCTTATCTTGTTTTTCCATGGGATAAATTAGAGTATGAGAAATCTTTGAAATAATTTTTTTATTTTAATTTTTGAGCATTTTTCTCAAACCTACGCATCTGTTTCTAATAGTGACTTCTGTGATTCCTGATGCTTCTGATATTTCTTTTTGAGATTTTATTTCACCTGTACTGATACATGCTAAATATAATGAAGCTGCTGCAATTCCCATTGGATCTTTTCCTGCAACTAAACCTGTATCCTTTGCTTGAGTGAGAATTTCTACTGCTTTTCTTTTACTTTTTTCACTTAAATCTGCAACACTGGCAATTCTTGATACTCCTTTAACTGGATCAACCACTGGCATTTTTAATTCTAATTCTCTAAAAATTAATCTGTAACAACGTGCAATGTCTTTTTTTCTAATATTCATTCCATCTGCAATATCTTGTAATGTTCTTGGGGTTTCTGTGTTTCTACATGCTGCATATAGACATGCTGCAACTAATCCTTGAATTGATCTACCTCTAACTAATTTTTTCTCTAATGCTTTTCTGTAAATATAAGATGCTTTCTCAATTACTGTTTCAGTTAAAGCCAATTTGTCTTTTAATTTACTCATTTCATTTAGTGCTTGTCTGAGATTTCTATCTGAAGATGTGTGTGCTTGACTTCTGCTATCCCATGTTCTAAGACGTTCAATAGAACTTTTCATTGAAGTTGATAATGGTTTTCCAGATGCATCTTTGTTTACTGCACCAATTATTGTTGATAATCCTCTGTCGTGCATTGTCAATGATGTTGGTGCACCAGTTCGTGTTGGATCTGCTCCTCCATCTTTGGAAAATGATCTCCATTCGGCATTGGTGTCTGTTACTTTATCTGTAATTACTAATCCACAATTAGCGCAAAATAATTCCCCTGTATCGTGATCTGTAACGATTTTGGTGTTTGTACAAGCTGGACACTTTGGTCCTGCTGTAAATGTATTTTTTAACATATTTGTAATGATTTTTCAAAATTACTTATTAATTATTTTACGAGTTTTCTTAAGGTTAATTGTATGAAAGTATATTTGATTTTCATTCTAATTCTCTAGAATAAGATTGAATATTCATTTTAACTTAGAATACAATATGCGTAAGATGGGGTCATTGATGGATACATGATATTTTCTCTATCGTTAGTATGTGGTAATCCTATGGAATGACCTAATTCATGAGTCATAATTTTCTCAACACTTTTGACATCATATAATTGAAAACTACCATCACAATTGTAATCCCCTAATGCAACTTCTACCACTCCTTTACCTAAATGAGCATGTCCTAACACTCCTTCTCCAATATTTCTAACCACCCATGTTACCCATACATTTGCACCTGCTTTTGATGGAGTTATCTCAAAAACAATTCTTGCATCTTGATTATTTGTTTTTAATTCCATTTTTTCCCAAAACTCAAAAGTATTTTTTAATGTACTAGTATGGTCTAATGGCAAACCTTCAGGTTGTTCATTAATGTAAATTTTATATTTTATGAAATACGTTTCATCAATTATTTCGTATGTTGGACTAGGAAAATCATTTGATGATTTTGATACTTCCTCTTTAAAATTCCATTTTTCTACATTTCTAAGAAATTTTTTAATTACATCCTGACTTGGATTTGGATATTCGATGTATCTAACTTCTGAACCCTTATTTTTTAAAATTTTTTGTAAATATCTATCAAATAGGTATTTTTCATATTCAATTTCTTCTGTAGTCTTTTGTAAGTCTATTTTGATAAATTTATTCTCTATTAGCCAATTCATATTTTTGTAAAATTCATTATCTGGAATTTCATTTTGACTCCATTGACTAAAATTATTTCTAACAAATGAAATCATTTTTAATTCATTAGTATTTTCAAATTTTTCATTTTCTGGAATCATCACAATTTCTTTTTTTATCATATATTGCATGCTGTCAGTGAATTTCTCATCAGAAATATTGCCCATGGACCACCAATTTGCGATATGTTTTACCCATTCTGGTACTTTCCCTATCGTTTGTTTCATGGTATTTGTTGGTTTTTCAGTAGGTGTGTACGGATATTTTTTTAATGTTTTTTCAATAATATCTTTATAATTTTGAATTACCGTGTTGTTTGGACTTATTTCATCTGCTTTTTCTAAATATTTCAATGATTCAGAATACTCTCCAAGATTTCCAAAACCTATTCCTGTTCCTAATAATGCTTTGACATTATCTGGATCATTTTGTAAAACTTTGTAAAATTGTTTTAATGATTTTGCATGTTGTTCCATGTTGCTATACCCTATACCTTTCATGTTTAATGTTGAAATATTATTTGGACTTGATTCTAAAATTTGATCATAAATGACGTTTGCTTGATTATAATTTCCATTTTGAAAAAGTTCTGTTGCTTGATTAAATAATACTTTTAATTGCTCTCTTGTTTGCTCTTGAGCAAATACTATGTTCTCTTCATTATGTGAAACTAATATTATCATTATTGAACAAAAAAATAATATTTTTACAAGATTTTTCATAATCTTTAGTTTTTTTGTTTATTTCTATACTTTGTTATTTTTGCCTATCTTGATTCTGTAATTTTTTAAATCTATCAAAATCTTTAATTCATTCCTAGTCTGTTCTTTTATGTTGACTGAAGTGAAAATTAGTAATAATTTGTACGATATGAAACAAAAAATTGATCAAATTGAAAGAGAGTTGAAGGGATTTGTTGATTCTCCAGAACATATGCCTGAATTGATCGATTCTTCAAATCTATTACGTAAAAATGAATTTCTTATTTCTACTGATCAAAAAAAGACAGAACTTATTTCTCTATACTCAACATATGCAAAATCCATGGAATTATTGTTGAATTCATTGTTTGAAATTCAAAATGAATTGAAAACTGTCCTACAAGACCAATCTTCGTTGATTTCATCATCCAAACCTAAATCCAAACCTAAATCCAAACCTAAATCCAAACCTAAATCCAAACCTAAATCCAAACCTAAATCCAAACCTAAATCCAAACCTAAATCAAGAAAATAGGTTATTTTGTTAAATGAATAATATCTCCGGCAAAAATTTTGTTAGTTTTTACCTTGTCTTTAACTACTAATCCTCCATCATCATCTATTCTGATTGCGTCTCCCTTTACTTTTCCTTGATGTGTATCTACTTCAATTTTCTTTCCAATTGTTGATGATCTTTCTGTCCATTTTGAAATAATTTTTTTGCGTTGATTATTGTTTAGTTGCTCGTAAATGTTTTCTAATTCTAATAGGAACGATTGAATCAATTGTATTGGTTTGATTTTATTTTTTTGCTCACTCAAGCTTGCGACTCCATAGAAATTCGGTGTCTTTTTTAATGTTTTTTCTATTTCTTTACTATTCACTTCAAAATTTATTCCAACTCCTAAAACTAAATTTTCTATTTTATTTGACTCTAATGATGCGTCTACTAACATTCCTGCAAGTTTTTTCCCTTTAATGGTTAGATCATTTGGCCATTTTAATTCTGTTGTAATATTACATGTTTTTTCAATAGCATTTGATAATGCTAATGATGACGCAATTGGAAATAATGTGATGTTTGAAATATCAAATTTTGGATGTAAAATTATAGAAAACCAAATTCCCCCTTTTGGTGAAATCCATTTTCTACCTGACCTACCTTTTCCTCCTGTTTGTTTTTCTGCAATAATTATTATTCCCTCTTTGTTTGATTCATTGGCAATTTTTAGAGCTTCATTTTGTGTTGAGTCAACTGAATCGTAATAGTATGCCTGTTGACCTAGTGATTTTGTACCTAATTCAGTTGTAATTTCCCACGGTAATAGTAAATCTGATTTTTTAGTTAGTTTGTATCCTTCTTTTTGTTTTGATTCAACAGTGTATCCTAACGCTTGAATTTTTTTAATGTGCTTCCATACTGCTACTCTGCTAATGTGTAACACATCACTTAGGTCTTGACCTGAGAGATATTCGGTGTTATGTTCTTTTAAAAATTTTAAAACTCTTAGTAATCCTGTATCCTCAAATGAATTGTAAATCATTGTTCATTTTTTTTTAATTTTGTATCAAAATGCAGTTTAGAATCCGATATCAAAATCAAATCCTCCATCATCCATACCGCCATCATCCATACCGCCATCATCCATACTTTCTGCTGGCATGTTTTCTGAACCTACAAAATTTGACATTCCTATTCCCATCATACTAAACATCATTGAAAACATCATCATATCCATTACGCCAAAAAACATCATGGTTGGTAAAAATGACTTATTTTCTTCCATTTTTTGTTGGAGTTTTTGTTTGTCTCCACTTTCATAAATTGATTGCATTTCTTTCCATTTGTTTTGTATCTCTACGATCTTTTTATCTAGTTGATCTGATCCCTTTTCTGTAATTTTTAATTCAATTTTTTTACCAAACAACCCTTTTTTTTCTTCAACATTGATGAAACCATTATTCTCTAATTGTTCCAATATTGAATTCAATTCTTCTGGGTTGATTCTTGTTTCGTTTTGAATGTTTGAAAATTTCTTTTTACCCCTTCTAATTGATCCTAATACAATAACATCTTTGGGTTCGGTATCCATGAAAATTGTATATTTTTTATAATTAAAATACTCTCTGATTTGAATTAGATCTTATTTTTTTCTTTTAATTCTGATATTACCTGTGTAATTCCATCTTTATAATTTGAATATTTGAATTTGTAAATTTTAGAAATTTTATCATTTGATACTTTCATCGATGTTGTTAATAATTTTATTAAATCTCCGCCTAGTACTGCTTTGGCCAAAAATGTTGGAACACTTCCAGGGTGCTTTGCATCTATTTGGTCTGCTGTAAAATTTGAAAATTCTTTGAATGTCACTGGTTCAGAATCTGCAATTATGAATGATTCTCCAAATGATTTTTCTTCTAAAACTGAAATCATACTGCCTACTGCATCATCTACATGAACAAACCCTTTGAAATAATCTCCTCCCGCAGGCATTCTAAAAGTATTTTTTTTCAATCTCTTGATTAACATTTCATAAAACCATCCATCTGAACCATACACGTCTCCAAAATGTACAACTGCAAAATCTATTTTATTTTTCAATGAATTCTCTTTTAGATATTTTTCTGCATCTAATCTGATTTTAACAAAATTTGTATTTGGATTATATTTTTGAGTTTCATCAATTATTTTATCTCCTGTTTCACCATACACTCCTAATCCTGAAATGTATATTATTGAATTTGTTATACCTTTAATTTCCTCAAATAATTTTTTTGTTCCATCTAGATTCACTTTTTCTAATATTTTTTTATTTTTTTCCAAAGGTGTATGTGATGCTAGGTGAAATACACAATCAAATTTTAAATCCTTGAAATCTATTTTTTTATCAGTTAGATCACCATAGATGATATTTGATTTTGAATTACCTTCTTTTCCTTCCCGAACTAAACTGGTAACATCATATCCTTTTTTGATTAATGCATCTACTAATCTTGAACCAATGAATCCTGTTGCCCCTGTAACTAGTACTGATTTTGTCATGAAATTATCACTTCTTTTTGCCTTTTATTGTATTTGTATTTCTTCAACTAGTGCCATAATTTAAAAATTATATGCTCTGTAATTGATTACACTTCATGAGCCAAGATTCCTTTTCTGACCAACAAATTATAGACATTTTGTCATTAAGAACCGTTGCTGTAATTGGAATGTCTAAACATTCCTCAAAAGCTGCACACTATGTTCCAAAATATCTACTTGACAATGGATATGACATCACTCCTGTAAATCCTAATGCTGAGAAAATTTTGGATATTTCGTGCTATGACTCTGTTTCTGAAATAGAAGGTTCTGTCGATATCATTGACGTATTTCGACCATCTGAACAAATTTCAACTATTATTGAAGACTGTATAGCGAAAAAACCCAAAGTGATTTGGCTTCAAGAAGGCATTCATGACTTTGAATCTGAGGAATTAGCTAGAAAAGCTGGAATACTTGTTGTCTTTAACAGATGCATGTTAGCTGAACACCGGAGATTGGGATTGTGACTATGATAACTTTCATCATGATCATTAACTCATTTTAATATCCTATTGCTAATTTTTTCCAATTTTATTTTTTGTTCTAATAATTCACTTTTGCATTCTATGATACTTTGTTTTGACAATATTCCTTTTTGAACATAATCTAATGTTGCAATTGAACTAAATGCTGAATCTTGACATGCAATATTTGAAAGTCTTTCTAGACTAAGTGAATGTGTATTCCACATATGTGGCCTTTTCAAATTCTCTGTTTCATGCATCATTTTAAACCATAATGAGATATTTGTAATTGAATAATTTTCTCTATCTTTTTGTATTTTTAATTTTATGTGATTTGACAATGCATCTATGAATGACTCATTATTGTTTGAACTTGTCTTATTTTCATTATTTTCAATGACTTGCAATAACACATGACTAATTTGATGATAAAAAATAAAATCTACTACGTCTAATGTTATATTTGAAATCTGTTTTTCAGATGCTCCTTTTGATTTGTATTCTGTAGTTAGTCTGTCATACACATCAAAAATTAATTCATAACATATGACTATCATTTTTGTATTTTGATTGTAAAATGATTTTTCCTCTTGACATTCTCCTAACCCTATAACTATGTCATATGGTAATTTTATATTCTCATTGAGATATGTTACCTGTTTTTCAAAATATTGGTTATGACGTAACCAAACTTCAATTTTTTCTGCTTTCATTTCTTTTGAAAATGGTTCTGGCGTTGAAATACGTCCTGGGTAGGGCTCAATTCCATAGTCTTCTATGCTCATGTAAAATATAGAAAAATCTCCAAAATCTGAATTTTCAATTGAATCATTCATTGATGTTTCTTTATTTTCACTTTCCAAAATTTTGATAATTTCATTATTTGTCAAATATGTCAATACTTGAACAAATTCTATGTTTGAGATTGTTTCTTCTAACCACCAATCCGCAAGATCTTCTGTCCATGATGGTTGGATCTTATCGATATCATCTGCATATGAAATTTGATTTGCAAATATGCTTAACGTGATTAATGAAATGATCCCTACCAGACAAATTTTTGTAAACATTAGTCAAAGTGATTGTAATTTTTATTAATAATTTCTCAAAAATACGTATTTTTGGACATTTTAACTCTGATATTGTCTAAAAATATCTTGATCTTGTCACAATTGTGAACTTGTGTTTCCTTAATAAATAACCTATTTCTGAGATTCTGTGATGAGTTCCGAAAATGAGGATAAAACAGATCGATTTGGTACTATCAAAGTAGGATTTGGAGCTGGTTTGGTTGCAGGTTGTGCACTATTTTCTTCATTTCTCTCAATTGATCAACAACTAAACATTCCACATGGTACATTTTACAAGACAGTAGGTATTCCTATGGGTGTAGAAGGTTTTGGGGCTGTCCTTATTGGTTTAATGATGCACATTACAGTTGCAGCATTAATTGGAATTGCTTACAATTTGTCAGCATCTTATTGGAGAACATTTAGAATTATTACTATTCCAAAGGGAATTTTAACTGGTGCAGTTACCGGAGCAATTGTGTTTAGTTTAGCGTTCTTACCACTGCATACGTTGGTAATGATGCCCCTTCTTGAAAATGCACTTGAATCTGGTGATACATTAATCACAATATTGCCTAAAGAAAAAGAAGCACTGTTGACATTGATTCAAGGCAATGACTTTGTATTGTGGTATTCTGCATTCTTACACGTACTATTTGGTTCTGTACTTGGATTGATGTCCGGATTTATACTGCATGATAGATACAGAAATGTACCTAGAATTCGTTCATTCTGGTAACATCTTCAAAAATAATTTATAATTATTTTATTTTTCATATGTTTAAAATAACTGGTAAATTCTATTTTTTACAATGAGTTCAATTGAATCTAAAATTGAAAAATCTGAAATTTCTACTGGTGAGTTAATT
>QOOS01000002.1 GCA_003331425.1 Candidatus Nitrosopumilus sp. | reverse complement strand
CTGGTGTTGGTTCAGGTTCTGGTGTTGGTTCAGGTTCTGGTGTTGGTTCAGGTTCTGGTGTTGGTTCAGGTTCTGGTGTTGGTTCAGGTTCAGGGTTAGTTCTAGAATCAAATTCAGATAAAATATCTTCTGCATCATTAGATTTTTTGTTAAAACTCAATTTGAATTCCTATAATAACAAATTGACTTTATCTTTTATTTAATTATTCAGGTGCTTGCCTTGGAGATAGTCTTCAAATAATTTTTCGAGATCATTATCAGATTTACAATTCTTAATTTGCTCAACCAAATCAGGTTCCTCAATTTCATAACAATTCATCATGTCTTGAGAATCTTTGAATATCAACATGGCTTTATTTTTAAAAATACAATGATACAGTTTTTCTTTTTCCATATTATCAGGATTAAAATTCACGCCATTCTCATCAACAGAAACAGGATACACCATAACTACCATAAGGAACAACAATATTTAGATTTTAACTATAATTTGATCGTAATTCACTAGCAAATATAAAAACAGAAAAATAGTAAATACAAAAATTATTAATTTCAAAGAAAATGAAAAATATCAAATGAATGAATCAACACTTAAGTTTATCAAATGTCCAAAATGCAATGGAATTGTTGATTTAGAAATTTATGAAAATAAAAAAGAAATTATTGAAGGAATGTTAAAATGTGATAAATGTGAATTGGCGTTTCCAATCATTGATAAAATTCCAATAATGTTAATTGATTTTAAGAAATATATTTCTCAACATCGAATTTTAAGTGGAAAAATATACAGATTAGCCTCAAGTAAAGAAGTAAAAAAATTTCTTAAATCAACATTAGATGGGATTATTTGGGAAAATAATGATAAATCTAGAATTGAGGAAAGATGGACACAGATATACAATAATAATAGAAATAATAATTTCTATAAAATAATAAAATCACATATAGAAAAAATTCCAAAAAGTAAATTAGTTCTAGAGTATGGGTCTTCAATTGGAATAATTAGTAATCATATTTCAAATTTAAGTGAAAATGTTTTTGGAATAGATAAATCATTTAGTGCAATTCAATACGCAAAAAAAAATCAAAAGAATAATTTAGATTACATTGTTTCTGATTTCACATCACATCCTTTTGGAAATAAAAAATTTGATTTGATAATTGGCTTAAATGTACTTGAATTAATGGAACCAAAAATTCTGCTTAAAATAATGTCTAACCAAATATCAAATGGACATTTAGTAATTTCAGATCCATATGATTATGACCGTGGAATCAATTCAGTAAAACAGCCTATGAATGAAAATATTTTACGGGAAAAATTAATAGAATTTAAATTTAAAATAATTAAGAATACAAAAAAACCATCATTTACACCATGGAATCTAAGACTATACGACAGAGCAAGTTTAAACTACAAAGTTGACATAATTATTGCAAAAAAATAATTAAAAAAATAATAGAAATATCAAAATTAATTTGGAAAACAGCATAGAAGTTAATAAGGAAAAATTGACCATATTCAAAATATAATAATAATCAAAAGAATTAGAAAGGATATTGGGAAGAGTAGTTTTCCACATAGATTTTGATTATTTTTATGCTCAATGTGAAGAAGTAAGAAAACCAGAATTAAAGACAAAACCAGTATGTGTTTGTGTTTTTTCTGATAGAGGTGGAGATAGCGGAGCAATTGCAACTGCAAACTATACAGCCAGAAAATTTGGAGTTAAATCAGGCATACCAATTTCATTTGCAAAAAAGAGATTAGAACAAAGAAAAGATGCAGTATTTTTACCAGTGGATTTTGAATATTATGAAAAAATTACTGAAAAAGCAATGAAAATAATGAAAGATAATGCAGATATTTTTGAATATGTTGGAAGAGACGAAGCATACTTAGACGTTACAAAAAGAGTTGAAGAAGATTTTACTAAAGCCAGTCATCTTGCACAACAAATAAAAAATTTGATTAGAACAGAACTAAAATTAAGTTGTTCAATAGGTGTTTCATCAAATAAATTAATTTCAAAAATAGCTTCAGATTATCAAAAACCAGATGGGTTAACAATCGTTCAACATGACAAAGTTGAACAATTTCTAGCACAACTAAATATTCGAGTAATTCCAGGAATAGGTAAAAAAACGGAACAGAGATTTAAAGAAATGAAATTAGAAACAATAGAAGAAATAAAGAAAATAGATGTTTTTACTTTGAATAAAGAATTTGGAAGAAAGAGTGGGACATACATTTACAATGCAATTAGAGGAATAAATGATGAACCAGTAAAAGAAAAAGAAGAAAGTATTCAGTATAGTAAAATTATTACTCTAAAAAAAGATTCTAAAGAATATGAATTTTTACTAGAAAATTTGTATGAATTATGTAAACAAATTCAAAATATAGTTAAAAATAATAATAAAATGTTTAAATCAATTGGAATACATTTTGTACAATCAGATCTAAGTAACAAATCAAAATCAAAGATGTTACGTAATTCAACTAACAATCTTGAAGAGTTAGAAAAGAATGTAGAACAATTGTTGACAGATGCATTAGAGGATCAAACCATGACAATTAGAAGAGTAGGAGTAAGAGTATCAGATTTGAGCGAAATTAAAGGTCAAAGTGACATAACTAATTTTTTTTAAGATTTTCAGATTCAGATTTTTTGAGGCGTCTAGATTCAATCACTATTACAACTAAAATAAAAGCAAATAACCACGGCAAGAACATTATTTCACCAGCAATTTTGTGGTATTCCTCCCATGCAACAGGATCAGTTGTAACCTTAAGAGCATACCAAGATAATGAAAAAATACGAATTAAATTAACAATTATCGTTCCTATTATTCCTATAATGAAATATACAATTTTACGACTTCTCATTATATTCATTTTTAGCATAAATGCACCAATTACCAGTGAAAAAATGATAATACTATGAACACCTGCAGAAGGCCAAAAAACTTGTAATGCCATTGAACCGTGATCACCACGTAAGAACATTATGTTATCACGTGCTATTGCAGTTCCAAGATCAAGCGCAGTAATTATCCAAACATTAGCTTGAACAAAATAAGGAACAATGTATTGCAATGGTCCAAGTGTATCATATGGAAAGAATGCATCTAATGAAAGAATTATTGCAGTTCCACTAAGAAAAATTGGTGCAGCAGGAGCAATTCTAATCCAACGTTTTCCAAAGAAGATAGTTAATCCAATAACAATAAAAATTGCCATTACAATGAAATCCCACATCCAAGTCCAGGAATAAATTAATTGAACATTAAATTGTGTTGCAGATTCAATTAGAAATTCCCTTAAACCATATTCTAAGGAGACCAAATACGAAATAGTGAGTAATGCAATTGGAGCTATAGCAAGTAATCTTTTTTTAGAAATAATTATTTTCAAACCAATTAATTCTGCAATAACAAAAACTAATGCAAAAAAGTAACCGCCCCTACCTTCATTCCAACTCCATGCAATAGAATCAGGAAATGCGATCATTGCAAATAATATCGGACTGGAAATTAGAAACATTCCAACAAAAAGATTCCAATTTTGCATACAAACCAAACTAAAAATGGCAAATAAAAATCTGAACGCAAGGAGAAATTAAAGAGATTTTAAGATAAAATAGGAATAGAAAATTAGTCTTCAGAATCTTCTATTTCGTCGAGATCTGAGTCTCGTCTGCTTGGTCGAATTGGAACATAAATTATCGTCACAATTAAGAGTAATTAGACTAGATGATAGAATCTAGGGTTGTAAAAATTTGTCTAATTGGTAATTTTCAATCCATCAGAACTAAAAATTCACTTTACATTCTGTTTTTAAGGATTTGATCGTTGTAAAATAAGTGATAACAAGGATTGTAATAGCAATTATTCTAATTGGAATTTCATAATTTGTAAGAAATGCAGTGGTAGTAGCTCCAATTGAACCAAATGTAGAGATTACTGCAAATCCAATGGGACCACAACTACATGCACCTGCAATTGAACCCACAATTGAACCCAAAATACTTCCTCCCATCTTTTGTTTCGAATTTTTGAGATGAGTAATTCTAAATAGATTCATAGGAATTACTAATGCAGATAACATAGAAAGAATTGTAATTAGGACAAATCCAAATTCACTTCCAGGTGGGATATGAGTTACAAAAAAAGGTTCAAAGAAAATAAATTCAGAAATAAATAGCAAAGTGAACATCAAAGATGAGAAAATTATCAATGACAGTAAAATGAATTTAAAATCAGAAAAAATTAATTTTAAAATATTTATCATTTATACCATAGAATCCAAAACTGATTTGAATACAGAAAATGGTTGAGCTCCACCTATTTGTTTTTGATTATAATCAGGACCTACTATAAAAAATCCAGGTGTTCCATTAACACCATTATCTCTTGCTTGTTGTGAATTGTATTGTACACGTTTGGAATATTTATCAGAATCAAGACATTCATTAAATAATTCCATATCAAGATTCAAACTAAAAGCAAAAGCCTTCAATCTTTCAGTATTTGCCCAACCATTATCAATTTTAGATTCTTGTGAAGTATACAAAGTACCATGATATTGCCAATACATATTTTGATCATCAGCACAATAAGTTGCCTGAGCTGCTTTTGGTGAATCCCTACCTAAGAATGCAAAATCAACAAAAACTAAATTTGCTTTTCCAGTTTCAATATAATCTCTCATGATCATAGGTTTAGTATTTACAAACCAATTATGACATTGATGACACTGATAATCACCAAATTCGACTATTGTAATAGGAGCATCAGGATTACCCAGTACAGGGGAGCCTAAAGCTGTGGAAATACTACCATGAGTTCTACTCATATCAACATCATATTGCTCAAACGAGTTTGATTCATTATCAGATGAAGATGCTAATGCTGCAATTCCAGCAATTATAGAAATAATAATTATTCCTAAAATAGGACCTTTTTTCTTCATCAATTATTGAAATTTGAATGAGTTAAAAAAACCTATTTGAGATTTTGAGAAGATTTTCTTTTAAGTAAATTAACAAATTTCTCGATTACAGTGTCAATAGGACAAACATCACAAGGAATTGTTGATGAATGAGTTTCTAGATGTTTAAGAAATTTTTCACGTGAATTTAATACCAAATCACATTTTTCACAGTAGACTTTTGTGGCATTAGAATTTGAGGATTTTTTCACAATGAATAGCTAAAATAATTGCTTATAAAGATCATGTTAAAAATCAACAAAAAATTAGAGATAATGCATTCTCATATGAACATTAAGTTCAACTTGGTATTGAGTAACAAACCCACAATGAGTACATGAAAAGAGTTGAGATTGTTGAGGTTCAGATTCCCGTTGTAATACTTGACCAGTTACAGATTTGATGTGAATTATTTCTTTATTGGAAATTACAGCAAAATTTGAACCTTCATTAATAAAATCAAAATATTCCTTTATAGCTGAAATTACTAATTCAACATCAATTATTTCATCATCCAAAGTAGACAATGTGAATTGATGATTTTTTAAAGTTGGAATTGCTTCTACTTTATCTGCCACATAAACAACTAATTCATTTTGAATTGAAGTTACATCAGCACAATCAACTGTAAGCATGTAATTCCAGAGATTAATGAATATTTTAGTTTAACAGTGGTTTGAAAATGATATTAATACATTGTAATTAGAAATGAGAGTATGGGAAATTCTGAAACATTTGGAGTTCAAAAAGGTCACGGTGAGGAGATTATTAACTGGTTAAATGAGCAGTCAAAAACACACAAAGGCAAACTAGAAGCTAGATTATACGGATATACAGTAACAACAAAAAATTTTGGGGAATTTGAAATGTTCTCATGGATAGGAGATGTGCAAATTGCAAGAAAACTCATCATAAAAGCTAGTAAAAAATTCAAAATCAAAATAATTGAAGGAGGGTATAAGCCAAAAGAAAAAGTGTTTAAAATGAAAAAATTTGATTTTGCTAAAGTCAAAAAAGGAGATAAAACAGTAGGTCAATTAGAATTTGCAGTATCACGATTTGGGAATGCAGAATGGGAAATTCAAAATGAAGAACGACATTAATAGAAATTCAAGGAGTGTAAAATGAAAATTGGAATAATAGGAGTAGGAATGTTAGGAGAAGCAGTTGCACTAAATCTATTGAATTTGGGTTTTCAGGTATCAGTATACAATAGAACTAAAGAAAAAGTATCAAAAGTTGAAAAAAATGGTGCAATAGTAATGAATTCACCAAAATTAGTAGCAGATAATTCTGAATTAATCATCATCATTGTAAAAGATGCAGTTGCAGTAAAAGAAGTCTCATTTGGAAAGGAAGGGATCATAGAGTCCAAAAATAAAAAATTAATCGTTGCAGATATGAGTACAATTGAACCAACAGAATCAAAAGAAATTGCAGATAATTTTAAACAAAAACAAATTCAGAAATTAGAAATCCCAGTAATGGGAGGGCCAAATGTTGCAATTACAGGTAAATTAGTAATGATGGCATCAGGTCCAAAAAATAGTTATGAACAATGTAGAACAATTTTTGAAAAAATTGCTAACAAAGTATTCTTTCTAGGAGAACAAGGTACAGCAAATTCAATCAAATTAGCCATGAATTTACAAATTACAATGTTAGCATTATCGCTATCAGAAGGAATCACATTAGTAGAAAAATCAAAAGTTGATCCAAAAATCTTTTTAGAAGTTCTAAATTCAACATATTTCAAAACTGGCATGAGTGAAAACAAAGCATTCAAAATGATTGAAGGAAATTATGATGCAACTTTCACATTATCAAATTTGAAAAAAGATATCACGACCATGATTAACACATCTAAAAAATTAGGAGTTGAATTACCAATGATAATTAAAGCCGAAGAGGTATACAAAAATGCAATTAATGAAGGATTAGGAGATTGTGATTATACAGGAATTATAGAATATATTAAAAAAATCAATAGTTCCTAGAATTAGGCAGGTAAATTATTTTTTTTCTGATACTTCCTATAAGAGAAAGCAAAAACTAACATTGTAATTCCAGTTATACCACTCCACATTATGAAAGAAGTCAGATCAAATTCGGACATAAATTAGAAAAAAATATTGAAACATCTAAAGTTTAGGATCAATAAATAAAGTTGAAAAATTACTCACAAAAGAATTATGAAACATCTAAATAGATTTACGATTGAGATATTTTATGCCTGAATTTAGATGTGTTGAGTGTGGAAAAAGACTATTTCATGAAAATGAGACAACTTTGGAGGTTCAAAAAACAATTCATTCAAAATTTTGTAGAAACATAAGAGGAGAGACACACAGTTACATGCACAGAGATCCAGCACATATGGAAACATTTGATATTGAAAGAGAAAATGACTCAACTGGCGAACCAGTCTTAAAACAATAGTAAATTCAATATCCTCAAAAATATATCCTAGATAATAATTATTGATTTTAATTGTCTGAAGAATATAATTATGATTTAGTTGTGGTGGGGGGTGGTCCTGCAGGTTCATCTGCAGCATTTGCTGCAGCAAAAAATGGAATTAAAGTAGCATTAATTGAAAAAGAAAATTCAATTGCGGAGACAGTTAGAACAAGTGGAGTCACATGGATTAAAAGCATTAAAGAATTTGAAATTCCTGAAAATTGTTATCATCCAATTAAAAACTTCTCCTTTGCATCACCAAATAATGAAGTAACAATTAGTGATTCGATTCCTACAGCAGCAGTCTTAGATGTAAGAAAAACTTATCGATGGTTATCTGAAGAAGCAAAAAAATTAGGAGTAGACATTTTTGTAAAAACTAACATTAATGATGTGATTAAAGATGAAGAACAAAATATCATAGGAGTAAAAGGAACAAGAGCAGAAGAAAAAATTACATTTAATTCCAAAGTTGTAATTGATGCTACAGGTTTTACATCAACTATTTCAAAAACAATGGGATATGTAACACAATGGGAAAGATTTGGAGCAGGAGCAGAATACGAAGCTGAAGTTGAAAACATAGACCCAGATACATGGTGGTTAATGGTAGGACAAGAGTATACACCTGCAGGTTATGCATGGATTTTTCCACTTGGAAACAATATTGTTAGAATTGGAGTAGGTGTAGGAAAACCAGAATCAGATATAGATCCAACTCAAAGACTAAAAGAAATTATAGAAAAAAAATTAGGGCCGATAAAAAAATTAGGAAAAATCACACCAATAGAATTTCATTATGGATTAATTCCAAATGACGGATTATCTAGAAAGACAGTTTATAATAATTTGATATTGGTGGGAGATACTGCAGGTCAAGCCAACCCATTAGTTTTAGAAGGAATCAGATACGCAATAAAATTTGGCAGAGTTGCAGGAGAAGTTGCAGCAAAAGCAATTAAAAATGAAAAAACAGATGAGAAGGCACTTTATCCATATGAGGAAAATTGGAGAAACGCCATTGAGTCAAAAATTAATTCAGCAGGTAAGGTTCAAGATAGATGGATTAAGTTATCAGATGAAGAATGGGATAAAGAATTAGACATAATAAAAGAGCTAAAAACTGAAGAATTTTTGGATTTCATTAAAGCAGATTTTGGTTTATCAAATATGGTAAAATTAGCTATGAGTCACCCCAAATTAGCAGTCAGACAATTATTCAATTTGGTTAAATCAAAACAGTAGAAAAAAATCATGCCGTAGCAACTAATGGTAAATAGATGCTAGGCATGATTTTAGGCACAGATACGGTATGGTCTATTGGCTTGGACATACATAACGAATGAAATTGCTCAGTAGTCATTGTAGAGCAACATTTGCAGATCATTACTACATTTTTGAAGCAATGGGAACATTTTTTTGCTTCAATCAAATTTCCTCCACAATTTCTACATGATTCATCAGGCAATTTCTTTTCAAAATTACTGAACAAAAATTAGTTATAAACAGAACGTAGAATTTGTTCGAATAAATCATCAGTGCAAAAAAAGTTATAATTGAATTAAAAAATTAAATCAAACATGGATAAGATTAGTAAAAAATTTGACGAATGGGCAATTAATGGAAAAGCAGAATCTATGGAAAAAGGGCACGGAGGAAATGTTTTAAAATTTTTGAATAAAATTTCATTTGATCAACCATTTACTTTTTTGGATGTAGGATGTGGAAACGGATGGGTAATCAGATATGTTACAGAAATTTCCACATGTAAAAAGGCTGTAGGAATAGACAAAAGTAAAAAAATGATTACTCAAGCAAATAAAAAAATTAAAAACAATAAAGAGAATTTTATTCATACAGATGTAGAGTCATGGAAATATACTGGAAAATTTGATTTTGTTTTTGCAATGGAGTCAATTTATTATTCAGATTCAATGGAAAAAGCAATTAAAAAAATTTACAAATTATTAAAACCAGGAGGACAATTTTTTTGTGGAACAGATTTCTATACAGAAAATAAAGATACAGTAAAGTGGGCAAATATGATGAAAATTCAAATGCACTTACATTCAAAAAAAGAGTGGAAAGAATTTTTCAAAAATGCAGGATTTTCAGTTCAAACAAAACAAATCAAAGATTTGAAAGGGAATGAAAAATGGAAAAGAGAAATGGGTACATTGTTCATCATAGGCACAAAACCTCTAAAGTAATATTCAAATCATATTAAAAAAATACTCTGGTGTGAGCTGGAGCACGAAACGCTGCTACGGCAGAGGAAACTCCTCCCTCCATACAGGAAATGTGATCTGGAGATAGATAATCAGAGATGGTTGGCAACGATGCAGAAAAAAATCCAATATGGCGCACAGTGATGGCGAAAGCCTGAGATTTCCATAAAAGGAATGAAAAAGACGACCCACATGGAGCAAAGCCAAACAGAACCATAGGTTCCTGTACCAGGTTCAGGTAGGCTGCAAAGCGAAATATCGTGAAAACAGAAGGAGGGTTACTCCCAGCACACATTATTTTATTTTAAAATTAAATCACAAGTATTTCAAAAATTATAATTATTTTACAGTTTTACATTAGATAAACATCCAGATTAGATTACAAAATTTGAAATAAATTTCTAAGAATATACTTTATTGTAAAAATATAATAAATTTTATAAAAACTATGAAAGTATCAGAAACCTTTTGGTAATGTTCCTCTTGAAGATTTACTTTTTGTTTCTTCTTTAGGTTCATCTTGTTTTTCTTCAAATCCTTTTGGAAGTGTAGGTTTTGGTTTTGCAGAATCTTCAGGGGTTGGTGTTTCAGGAGTTGGTTCAGGTTCTTGATGTGCCGTCTCTGCAGATTCCTCATAAACACTTCTTGTTTGATTATAATCAGTATCAGATTTCAATTGAGCCTCACCTCTATTGGTTTGATAACCACCAGATGATGCACTTGTTTGATATCCAACAAGATTACTTGGATCAATACCTTGTTGTCCTTGAGCTTGATTTTTCATTGATCTGCTACTGATAAAGAAAAATCCAATACCTGCAGCTGCAGCCAAACCAGCCATTCCATAAATAATCATTACAGGGAAACCACCAGTGGATGTTGTCATATAGTCCTCAGGAGGAGTTGGAGTTACACCAATAATTTCAACACCATCTAAAACATCTAAAGCACCAAATCCAATTGAAGATAAGTTTGCAGTGTCAGTAGATTGAACACTTCTTACAATGTAAGTCTCATCAGCCATTACTTCTGCTTCAAAGACACGTTCAACTTGTCTACCTTCTCTAATACTACTTTCACCCATAGTCCAACTTGAAACAACAAAGCCTTGGATTGATTCATCTAATCCAAATGTATTTGCATCGGCATTGATTCCAGTTGGATCAAATAAGAAATGCCAATTAGTTAATGGTTGTTCTACAATAAAATGAGCGTTAATTAATTCTCTATTCAAAACAGATTCAGCTTCAGTATTTACAAAAGTATTGTAAAGGATTGGTTCTTCAGTTTTCAAAGTTTCTAAAGGAATATTGATTTCTACACCATCAATTACAATAGAAGATGTAGTGGTTAAACCTCTCCATCCTAAATCAACTAATTTTTTTTGAGAATCTTCTGTAATAATATAATCAGTAATAGTTCCCTCTAAAATTACACGGTAATCAATAGAAGTTTGTAGATTTCTACCAGTTAATTGAAATTCATATAATACGTTTAAGTCAGAAACTCTTGCTTGACTTCCATCTTGTTGAATCCCTTCGTTAAGTTCCATCATTAATCTTTGAACTCCAGGGTTTGTTGCATCAGCAGTTCCCTCAGTTTTCCATTGAGTTCCACCTAAAGCGTCAAACAAATCACCACCATTTGGATATTCAATAAAGATAGTTTTGAGATAACTCATTTTAAATGGAGATTCAGCATTATTTGGATTAAGTGTAGTGTCTAATTGTGCAGCCCATGCAGGTCCACTTGTACTAATAACAATAAGTCCTGCCAGTAAAACGGTCATTAATACTGCTTTAGTCACGACTAAAAATCGATATAAAGCCGTAATAAACTTATCCAAAAATTTTAGACCAAATGCTAACTTAGCGATCATAGGATCTTCTAAAAAGTAATATGTAGTGACACTGTAGGATAATCGTTTTAGAGGTATATGATATGATTACAGTTTTAGCAGGAGGGACAGGTTCCGTCAAATTAGTTAGAGGATTAGTTGCACAAGAAAAAAAAGTTAACGTAATTAGCAATGTAGGAGATAATTATTGGTTGTATGGATTGTATGTTTGTCCAGATATTGATACAATAATTTACGGATTAGCAGATCTTTTAGATCAAGATAAAGGTTGGGGAATTAAGAAAGACACATTCAACTTTTTGCGTCAAATGGAAGTATTTGGAGAAGAGACATGGTTTGGAGTTGGAGACAGAGATGCAGCTACACATTTGATTAGAACTAACATGTTAAAAAATGGAAGAAATCTTAGCGACATTACAAAATGGATGTGTGAAAAATTTGCAGTTACAGCAAACATTATTCCAGTTACTGACAATACAGTTGAAACAAGAATTACTACAAACAAAGGAGAATTACATTTACAAGAATATTGGGTAAAACATAGAGGATTAGATCCAGTAGAAGGAATTCAATACGTTGGAGCAGACAAAGCCAGACCAAATCCTGAAGCAATCAATGCAATTCATGATGCAGACATGGTAATTTTAGCCCCAGGGAATCCACTTACGTCAATTGGTCCAATGTTACAACTAAAGGGAATTAGAAAAGAATTATCAAAAATTAAGAAAAAAGTAATTGCAGTAAGTCCATTAATTGGTGAAAAATCAATTAGTGGTCCAGCAGCAAAATACATGCAAGCCGCAGGAATTGAATCAAATGCATATGGATTAGCAAAAATGTATTCAGACGTTTGTTCAAATGTCATAGTAGATACAAAAGATAAAGCACTTGTCAAAAAGATCCAAGGATTGGATATGAAGGCATATGAAACAAAAATCACTATGAAAAATAAATTAGCAGAAGAAGCATTAGCAAATTTCATCTTAAAACAAGTGCACGTTTAATTTGAAAATTGCAGCAATTATTCCAGTAAAGACTTTTTCAAATGCAAAAACCCGCTTAAAATTACCATCAGAAAAAATTGAAGAATTATGCAAGGTGATGTTAGAAGAAATTTTACAAACAGTATCCATATCTCCAAAAATTGATAAAATCATACTCATTACAAAAGAACAAAAAGCCATTGAATTAGGTAAAAAATTTAATACAATTACAATAATTGATGACGAAGAAAAAAGTGTAAATGAAGCAGTGTCTCTTGCAGACAAATATTTACTAGAAAATGATTATAATGCATCAATTGTATTTCCTCAAGACATACCATTTATCAAAACTCAAGATATTGATTTTGTATTAAGACATCAACTACATCCAAATTTTGTAATTATTGTACCTTCAAGAAAATTTGATGGAACAAATGCGCTTGTAAGAATGCCAATCAATATCATGAAAACACATTATGATGATGATAGTTATAGAAATCATATGAAAACAGCAAAGGAACACACACTAAATGTTGCAATGGTTTTTGTAAAAAGAATAATGTTGGATGTAGATGATCAAGAAGACTTGAATGTATTATTAGATCAAAATGAAAAACCAGAATTAGTAGAAAAAATTAAAAAAATTCTAAATTAATTATTTTTTAAATAAAATTTATTTAAAATTAAAATACAAATTGCCAAAATTCCAGCAAGTAAAAATAATATTTCCAAAGTAAACATCAAAGGGTTAGAAAAAGCAAGTTCTAATGGAACATAATTAATTTGAGAGATAAAATGAGCATATGCAAAAATAAAATAATTTGTAGCCCAATGAATCAACAGTGAAACAACAAAACCATATCGAAGATATACCCAGCCCAGAATTATGCCGCCAGCAGTGGCTTGAGCAAATTTTCCATCACTCCAAGAATCACCAAGTGCAATATGAGCAAATCCAAACAAAATACCTACAAAAACAATTACAAAAATTGCTTTTTTAGAATCAAGGATGTTTAAAGATGAAGGAGTCCACAGACATTTCAGAAAATAACGGATGGATGCACGACTGGAATATAATGCAAATAAAGGAATTCCGATTAAAATTATTCTAAAAATAAATTCTTCAAATATAGGTGCAAGAGAGACATAAAAAAATTGGATTAAATTATTATCACCTAAAGGAGGAACAGTCACAACCCCAAAGGATTCTTGAATTACATTAATTATTGCCGAAACTAAAACTAGAACAGATAACCATTTTGTAATGGCAAACATATAATTTAATTTAACATCATATTTGCCTAAGGAAATTAATGAAGAGATAGATTTAAGAAAATTCTGCTTGGGACCAAAAATTGAAATTACAAAAATGAAAAGATAAAACAACCATAAAACTACAAAGACATCACCAATACTTAGATCAATACTAGATTGATAGAAAGAAGAATTTTGAAAAATATCCAAATGAGTAATAGGATAATCATAATTGATTGATTCACCTATATCAGTTTCAAATACAATATAGATTCCAATAGGAAATGAAATTACCAGCAATCCAAAAAGAATTGATAATACTGCAGTGAAAGGAATTCCAAGTAGTTGAATAATCTTATTTGGATTTTGCAATTTTTCTAATGAAGTTCAATAGTATCTTCTGCAAATCCCAAATTAACTAAAGTATCCTTAATAGTATCTCTATGGTCACCTTGTAAGAAAATGTAACCTTCTTTTGCAGTTCCACCACAAGCGTATTTATTTTTAAGATCTTTAGCGACAGTTTCTAAATTATTTAATTTTGGATCAAGACCTTCAATCATGGTTCCTTTTTTCTTAAATCTTCTAGTTTCTAATCTGATTATAATTTTAGTACTATCTTTTGCAAGTTCTCCACATGCACACAAATCTTCAGGTAGACCACAGGTATTACAAATTACTGCCATACGTTCGAATTGATTTCAATGATACGCACTATTAAGCCTTGTTTGACAGATAAACTGAAAATAATCAGATTTTTTAAATCCAAATACAATGAAAAGTGATGTCAGAGGATCTTCAAAAACGAGCAGCAAAAATGTTGCTTAATGGTGCAACATTACTTAGTGAGCCATGTCCATATTGTAAAGGAGTAAGAGTCATGAAAGAAGGTAAGGCATTATGTGTTAAATGTGGCAAAGAACCGGAAAAAAGAGAAATTCCTAAAGAGCAAAAACAAGAAGAAAATGGGCTTAAAAAGACACTTGAGAAAAAATTAGAATCACTATCAAAAGAGTTAGAACAAGAGGCAGATCATGAAAAACAGCAATCCATTCTCAAATCCATTAATTCAGTAATGGAGACAATGGACAAAATTAAAGAAAAATAAGAAAGTTTTTATGGTAAAATTCGTTTTTCTGAATCATAATGGCCGATAAAGCAGCTCCACTTCCAGCATCAAGTGGAGGTCTTATGAGATTCTTCGAAGATGAAACTAAAGGTTTCAAAATAGATCCAAGGATAGTTGTATCAATTCCGATTAGTTTAATTGCAATCTCATGGATAGCTGACCTATTTTTTGCTCCGTGAATAAGCAATGGAAAAGGAACAAGACGACGTTTCAAGTATTCATAACAGATTTTCACTTACTCTAGTTAATCCAGGTTCTCATTATTTTTCATTAGCTGCATCCATGGGAGTAGGAGTAGTAATTGTACTTGCAACATATTTTGGATATTTTAACAATCTCAGTATCGAAGAGTTTTGGTACAGAATTCCAATGGTATTAGGAGCATTAGCAGTAATACAAGTTCTAGATACAAGATTTACAAAGAAAAAAGAATATTCAAAATCATTACATTCATCATTGTTTGGAAATATGCTTTGGGTAGTTACCATTCTAATGGGAATATTATCAAGTATCGTATTAGGAAAAAACATTGAATTATTTTTCATTACATTTGGAATGATTTTGTTTGCAAGTTTCAGAATAGGAATTTACACAACAACATTAGGATTAAGTCTAAAAAAAGCATGGGCCATAGCATTTATTCAACCATTAGTAATGTTCTTTGCATTAATACCACAAGAATCATGGTATACAATTCTTAGCGAACCATTAGGAATAGGTTATGGATTTGCATTTTGGATTATTGCAACTGTATGGTCACTAATGACAGATAGAGCAGGAAGACCAGGAATGGAAAGTACACATAAAACTATTCAGGCATATCTTGCATCACAAGGAAATGATTTTGAAGATGCTGAAGAATTAATGGAACAACATGCAACTGAAACAAAAGTAGGAACTTCACAAATTAAATTTTCATCCAAAAATGGAGATAATGAATTCCGCATGGTATTACCAGAAATACATCCAGGTCCATATCACCCAGTAGGCGGCAGCAATATTCCATATCTAATTTACAAAAATTTGTCATCATCAGCAATGGTCATGCACAGTATTTCTGATCATGCATTGAATTTACCATCACGAAATGAAGTAAATAGTTATTTGAAAAATTTAGAAAAAAGTGTAGTTACAGAAGAAGGAATGACATGTACAGAACCAGTAATAGTTCAAATCAACAAAGCTAGGGTAACTGGAATGCTTTTTGGAAATAATCCATTGTTAATGCTTTCATTGTCACCTCATGGAATGGAAGATATTCCAAGTTATATCAAAAAAGAAATTGAGCAATATGGGAAGAATAGAAATTTTACAAAAATTATGACTATTGATTGTCATAATGCAATGGGAGAAGAAATTTCAAGTGAAGACGGTGAAGACATGTTAAAAGCTACAAAATCGTGTTTAGATTCATTAATTACAAAAGACAGTTTTCCAATTGAATTAGGTTATGCAAATTCAAATAACATGGATGTATGGACAGAAGATCTTGCAAAGGGAGGATTAGGAATTACTTGTTTAAAGATAAACAATAAAAAATATTTTGTAGGATGGGCAGATGCAAATAATATGGAAAATGGAGTTAGAGAGAAAATAATTAAAAACTTTGAACAGGAGGGACATAATTTATTAGAAATTTGTACATCAGATACGCATTATGCAGCAGTTAAAGCTAGAAATAGAAATGGTTACTATCAATTAGGACTAATTACAAGTGCAGATAAACTTTCAAAATGGTTTTTAGAAATTGCAGAAAGCGCAGTATCAAAAATATCATCAGCAAAATATGAAATTTTAGAAAATGAAACAGAAGTCAAAGTTATGGGTCAGAGTATCTACGAAGATTATTCAAAAGCATTAGAAAATTCATTACGAATGACCAAAATGTTTGTTATTGGAGGACTAGGATTATTCATCACTAGTCTTTTTCTATAGTTTTCATTTCCTCAATATTTCCATAAAATTCATCAATAAATGAGGAAAATTGAAAAATAGGCACAATAGGTACTTTGTCTATAAAATCAATTTTATCCTGATACAGAGTAACAATTACAGGCACAGCCATCGATCCTTCAGTCTTTGCGACATATTGTTTAGTTCTTTCAATTTGTTTTTTTACTGCAGATGTTAGTGAAGAGGAATTGTATCTTTTCCAATGTTTACAATCAATCAAGATTGCAATACCTAAACGAATTCCAACAACATCAATTTCCATTCTAGGCTTTGTCAACATCATATTTTTAATTACGGCAAAATTTTTTGATGATAAAATTTCTGCAGTTAATCCTTCAAAATCCCTCCAATCCAATACAACTGAAATCTCATCTAATGGAAATCCATTTTCAAGTAGAATCATTGCAATTTTTAATTTATCACCATCTTCAAAAAAATAAAAATTATCTTTCAGAGTTCCTATCCCATTATTTAATAAATTATTTAAAATATTTTCAGAGTCAACAGAACTAATTTGAGTGACAGTAGAGAAATCCTTTACAGATACACCACCAGAAATTATTCCATTCAGTCCTTGAATCATTTTAGGATGAGTTTTCAATAACCAAGTTTGAATAAGATACAGGATATAGGTTTTAGGTTAGGATAGAATGTCTTTTTTTAGTACGATATACAAAAAGTAGTATGGAATTTAGTAAAAACTACGGCCAGATAATTATAGGATACGGATTACTTTCAATTGGAATCACATTAGTAATGTTATTCATGCAAACAGCAGGTATTTTTTGGTTAATTCTTGCAGGTGCAACAATTGTTGGAGGGATTTGGATTATCAAAAAAGAAAGAAATGACAGAAAAAAGTATGATTCAGATAACGAGTGTGCATTTCAAGATAATAAACCAGATTAGTTTTCACAATAACCTATCCCTCTTAAAGAGATTTGAGATAGTCTAATAGTCTTGAAAATTTATTGTACTTTATGCAACAAAGAAATTAGATTAAAACCACAGATTCGAAATAGTCATTGGTATCACAAAAAATGTACAATTAAGATTGATTTGCTACTAAATTAGGCATAAATTTTCAAAAATTAAGCGTTTGGGCAATTCATTGTGGGATTGGTGTGGCATTGACTACAAGTGTCTTCACAACATTTGTCAGATTTAATTTGAAAAATTCTCCCACAGCAAAGACATTTGTTTTCAATCATAATTTCATTGATGAATTATTTTTAAGAAGTAACAAATTTGGATCAGATTCTCCTCCCAAACTTTGGTCAATACTAATTGCTTCATCAAAATGAATAATTGCATCCTGATGTTTTCCTTCCCTTTGTAATGAAATACCCTTGTTAACTAATTCTTCAATTTTTTCTAAATCATCTTCTTGTGTCATATCAAATATTCCTAGATTTATCTAAATTTTAGATTCTATTATATCTATTACATATTTGGTTTTTGTACATCTACATTATAGCATTATTAGAACTAGGGATTTAAAAAATAAAAAATCAACATAGGTTTTATTACAAGCATAGAAAAATAAAATTATGAAAAAAATGCTAGTGATATTACTAGCGGTTTTAGTTATAGCAATTACATATAATGAATCATTTGCAGAAAAAAGTACTTACGTAAATTCAATAAAATTTATTCAATATTTAGATGAAAATACAGCATTAGAGGAAGTAAAAAATGGAAATTTGGATTTATACTATTATAGAATTTCACCAGATAGATTAGAAAATAAACAGACTACAGAAGGATTAAAAATTTATGATTCAACAGGAGGATCATATAGTTTACTAATCAATCCAGCAGAATCCGACAAGTTTAATCCATTTTCAGAAAAAGATGCAAGATTTGCATTAAATTACCTAGTAGATAGGAAACTAATTGTAAATGAATTGATGAGTGGTTATGGCTCTCAAATAATTTCTTATTATGGACCAACAGACCCGGAATATCTTACAATAATTAAAGAATTAGAATCATTTAATTTCAAATATAATCCAACATTGGCAAATAAAGTAATTTCAGAGTCAATGATGGAGAGAGGAGCAGAAAAGATTGATGGAAAATGGATAAAAAATAGCGAAGACATTGAAATTAGTATTTTTATTAGAAGTGATGACCCAGTTAGAAAATCTATTGGGGAAATTCTAGCTAAAGAGCTAGATGACATGGGATTTAAAATTAAAAAAGACTATGGAGATTTGAATAAAGCATTTGTTGTAGTCTATGGTTCAAATCCAGCAGACATGGATTGGAATTTATACACAGAAGGTTGGGGCCGTTCAGCATTTGTAAAGTATGATTCAATTGGATTAGGTCAAATGTATTCACCGTGGTTTTCAAACATGCCAGGTTTTAATGACCCAACATATTGGAATTATGAAAATAAAAAATTAGATGAATTAACTCAAAAAATCTACAAAGGGGATTTTGCATCTTCAGAAAAAAGATCTGAATTAATTCAAGAAGCAGTAGTAGAAGGAATTAATGAATCAGTAAGAATTTTTTTGGCAAGTAAAGTTGATCAGTACGTAGTAAACAAAAATGTTGAAGGAGTCATTAATGATTTAGGGGCAGGAATACCAAGTCGATTTACACCAATCAACGCAAAAACTAATGATGAAGAATTAAGCATCGGAGTCAAGCAAATCTATCAAGGGGCATGGAATCCAATAATGGGATTAACAGATACCTACAGTAGACAAATTTGGGGAATTATTTCAGACCCCATTACATTTAAGCACCCATTTACAGGTGAAACATTCCCAGTTAGAGCACAGTGGGAAGTGGAAACATCAGGATTAGATAAAAAAATCAATGTTCCTACAGAAGCAAAAATGTGGAATCCAACAGTACAGAAATGGGAAAATGTATCAACTGAAACATTTGCAACAAGTAAAGTTACATTTGACTTTAAGTTCAGTAATTGGCACAATGGGGAAGTGATGGATATGAACGATATTTTACATTCATTATATTTTACAATAGAGTGGGGCACACAGATAGATGAAAAAGATAAAACATTTGATACAGAATTTACACCAAGAGCAGCTCAGAGTATTCAAACAATAGTTGCAATTAACCAAATTGATGAAGACACAGTAGAAGTATATGTCAATTATTGGCATTTTAATGAAAATGAAATTGCCGAATGGGCTGCAATATGGAGTCCAGTTCCATGGGAACTAACTGCCGCAATGGAAAAAGCAGTGATGGATGGAAAAGTGTCATTTTCAAGATCAGGGGCTACAAGTAAGAGTGTGAATTGGTTATCACTAATTGTTCCAAATGATGCACAAATTATCAAAGAGTATTTGAAAGAATTTAGAGAAAATGAATTCATTCCAAATTCATTAAAACAAAGTCAAAAACAACAACAGTACTTTGATGACAGATTTGACTCATCAATAAATTGGATTGAAAAAAAGAACCATGCAGTGATTAGTAATGGACCATTTTATTTAGAAACATATTCACCAGAATCAAGAACAATTCAAGTAAAGGCATTTGAGGATAACTCATACCCATTTGAAGTTGGAACATGGTCAAAATTTGAAAATATGCAATTTCCAAGTATCAAAAAAATCAATATACAAAAAATAATTCAACAAGGAGAATCTATTCAAATCAGTCTAGAAACAGAGGGAGTCACATCATTACTATATTTCATATTAGATAGTGAAGGACGAATTCAGATATCAGAAGAATCAGAAATTAATGAAAATAGATTAAATATCAACCTCACATCTGATATTACTAAAAAATTACAATTAGGAACCAACCAGATTAAGATATTTGGAATCTCAAATTCAGTTTTAAAACCAGATATTTATGAAACAAATTTTATAATTACTAAAGAAAAATCAGAAATTCCAAAAACTGAAATCAATATCCAAAATATTGAAAGTGAAATCAATTATGATGTATTGGTAATCGGAATAACAATAACAGTAATAATAATTGGAATTATAATATTTCTAAAAAAGAGATTCTAAATTAATCCGTAATCAGTTACAATAGTCTTAATGTCGTCTTCAGTTGTAGACTGGGAATAATCATTTAAGAGATTTTGATTCAACTCATAAAATGTATGACCCCACTTGAATTTATTTAATAATTCTAAACTTTGGTCTTTAAAGCCAAGAATGTATAATGAACCAGATAAAGCTTCAGCAGTAGTTAATTTATTTAATTTTGAGTAGTTCACAGGGTTTCCAGCAAGTAAAGGAGGTAATTTTCTCTTAATTCCATTAAATTTTTGAGAAAAAGCATGATTTGCAAGATTCCAGGAACAATCAATTCCAACAATAGAGTGAATAACAGATGCATCTTTTGGAAGTAAAGTTTTTTCAGCAAAGGGATCTAAAACCAGTCCTTTTGAACCAATTTTTTTAATATTTTGTGCAAGACCAAATTTTACCATTTTAGCAGCAGTGCACTTTTTTGGATCATCTTGATAAAACATCAAAACTTGTAATTTCAATTTAATAGATAATTAGAGTATGAGTATTTGGAATTTACTGTGTGGTTTTGTAAGTCACTTTATAATAAAATCTAGAGACTTCATCATCTTTTAAGACCTCAACGTTCCAGTTTGTATCAGGTAGGAAATCTTCAGAGGATTGAGGTAAAATACTGAATTTCTCTAATCGTACATCAGGACCAGAATATCTTACATTAAGGCTCATTCCATCTAGTTGGATTACTTCAAAAATTTGTCCAGGTTTTCTAGTTGATTCACTAACTAAGCAATCAGAATTCTGACCAATTATACAAATTCCAGATTCAGAGGAAACTTGTAAATTTACTTTGGAGATATCAGTTTTTGATGGGGTAACCATAGATCCTGATAAAACTCTAGGTTGAACAGATTGTTCTTCAATAATTTTATCTTTAGTTTCAATAGAAATCAAATTATCTGAAATTCTATTGGTTTTTTCAATTATAGTTTTTACACTAGATACAACATATCCACCAGCATCTAATATTTCAGATGAAACTTGCTTTCCAGGAATGGAAACAGTATTGTTATCTCCATCATCAATTTTTTCAGAGTCATAATTTCTTTCAGATATTATTGAAAAATTTTCTGAAGATAAAAGACCACCATAATTAGCTTTTACTACATAATCACCAACAGGAAATATTATAGAAGGAATTCGAACATCCAATTTGAATTCACCAAGAGAATTTGGTATAGCAGTGGAAGTAAAAAGAACAGCATCTCTTAAAGTAGGGTTATCCTTCACTGCACTATTGAAAGTAATAGGTTTTCCATCTGAAGAATAATAATTCAAGTATACTACTTGATAGTAAATATCACTATCAAAATCAAAGTTTGGTATGCTTCCAGATATAGTCATATAGGCATTTTCAAAATATTGAAAATCATCTAATGTTAAAATCATTTCCGGAGAATCAGGAGTATCAACTTCAACGACATTTTCAATTAAAGAAAACGTAGTAGAGTTAATTTGTTCACCATATTCGGCAGCAATAACATACTCACCAAATACAGGAGGGTTAGAATTTATTGAAAGAATTGTATCAAATTCCCCATCAACAGTAAACAGACTTCCATTATTGATTTGTTTACCATTAGGATCAATTACAGTAAATTTCATACTCTCATAAGGAATTATTTCATTAGTTTTTCCGGTTAGTAAAATAGATTGTTTAACAAAATATTCACTTTGATCAACATTGATATTGAAAACAGATTTTACAATTTCACTTGTTTCAATTATTTCAGATTCAACAGAAAAACTAGTAGTTTCAGATACACCAGCATAATTTACAATCACGTCATAAGTACCAGAAGAAATTCCCAAAACTTGGACCAAATCCAAACTAGTTTCATAATTTAGATTGTAATCAGGATACAATGAAATCGATTGTTGGAAATTAGGACCAGTAATTTTTATCAAAAGTGGTTCTGCTTGAAAAGAAGGGAGTTCAACAAAAACTTTTTCAGAAACAGTTCCACCAATAATTGCAGTTTCATCAAAATTATAATTTGTTTTATCAGTAGATAATGTAACTTCAACTGTAGAAGATTCCTCAGACAGTGTCAATTTACCATTTGAACCACCAGCATTTCCAAGAGAAAATTCCCAATCAAGATGACCATCATAACTTCTTTGCCAAGAAATGAAATCATTTTCCAAATCAGAAATTAAAGGAGTTTTATCAATTATATCACCAGAAGGATTTCTTAATTCAACAGATTCCGATGAATCAGTAAACCAAACTTTTGCATAAGTAAATGTCAAATGCTTTTCAGGAGAAATTATAGTTCCATCAGGTATAGTGAATGTCTTTTTCAGAACAGTTGTTGAAGCAATTTCCCAACCACTCAAATCTACATCAGTATCAGTAGGATTGTAAAGTTCTACCCATTCAGAAATTGCAAGAGAGTCATCACCAAAAGGATTAGTATCAACTTCATTAATTACAACATGTTCAGTTATCAGTTCACCATATGCAGGAACTGAGATTACAGCGATTAATACTGCAAATATTACAAGTAGGGGAGTGTGATTCATAGATATTTCCTATATTTCTTCATAAAATGACTCATTTTAGAATTAGATAGAGAAAAAGTTGAGCTATTTGTTAAAGTCAAAGATCTTAAAATCAACAAAAAGTAATAAAAATTCACGACTTTAAGGAATTCGAAGAAATTATTCCTCTGCAGAATCACAATTTGTGCATTTTTTATTTATGATTTTTGACCCACATTCCATACAAATTCCTTCGCCAATATCACGTTGAATTAACTGACGTTTTTTACCAACATAGATCTTTATTCCAAAATAAAGTCCTATTACAATTATTGCAGAGTAAGCAGGTCCCAAATATTGGATTAATGCAAGCATGACTAGAATCAACCCCACAATTAGAATAATATCTCGACGCTCAAAATTCAATAAAATGTGTTGAATTAAATCGTTAAAAGTTTGCCGGGCTCAGGCCATTAGTTTACTTCATTTCAAAGTCATTTCTCTAACTCATCTTCATTGCTCGGCAATAAGAAGAAGAGTCAATTTGATAATAAGATAATGATTATGGTGGGATCGGCGAAATTTGAATTCGCGACCTCTGCGTCCCAAACGCAGAATCATACCAAGCTAGACCACGATCCCAGCGAAATACGAAAATGCCCCAATTTAAGCTTCACAGATAATAATTTTAAAGGCAAATGAAGGATCAAATTTGTGACAATTGAAAATTATGTAAAAACAGGTAAAATTGCAGCAGAAGTTAGAGAAATGGTTCGAGTAAAAGATTGGGTAGGTAAAACAGTTTATGAAATTTGTGAAGAAGTGGAAAATGAAATTAGAAAAAGAGGTGCCAAATGTGCATTTCCAGTCAACGCCAGTATTAATGAAATTGCAGCACATTACACAGCAGAACCAAACGATCCAATTACAATCAAAGATACAGATTTAGTGAAAATTGATCTTGGTGCACAGATTGATGGATACATTGCAGACACAGCTGTTACAGTTTGTTACGATGCACAGTTTGATGGATTAGTTCAAGCAGCTGAAGAGGCATTAGGTAGTGCAATGTCAATGATCAAAACAGGAGTTAAAGCAAGTGACATTGGCCGTACGATTGAAACAACAATCAAACAAATGGGATTCAAACCAATTGCAAATCTTAGCGGACATTCATTAGAACAATATACAATTCATGCAGGAAAATCAATTCCAAATATTTGGTCAATTGGAGGGTTTTCACTTTCTGAAAATACAGCTTATGCATGTGAACCATTTGTAACAACAGAACAAGGAGGAGGATTTGTAAGAAATGGAAAAATAAAAAATATTTTTGCAATCAATTCTAGAAAAAAAACAAAAAATGATGAGGCAGATAAATTATTGAATTTCATATGGGAGAATTTCAACATGCTACCATTTGCGTTAAGATGGATTACAAAAGAATGGGAAGAAAAAGAAGCTAGAGAATTACTAGATATTTTGATAAAGAAAAAAGCTGTCCAAGCATATCCAGTATTAATTGAAGTAAATGAACAAAGAGTTGCCCAAGCAGAACACACATTCATTCCAAATGAAAGTGGAGTGACAGTTACAACAAAAGCACTAGAATAAGAAATGAGTGAAGAAATTAGACCATGTCCAAAGTGTGGAGGATTAATGTTTAGAGAGCAAGGAGAAACAATTACTTGGTTTTGTCCTTCATGCAAGCTAAAATTTAAGACAAAATAATTTTACGTTGTCCATATTGTTGAAGAACTAAATTTAACATATTTCCAGCCTCAGATAAATTTGGAATTTTAGTTTTATTTTCAATAATTCCAGATTTGATTGCACCCAAATATTTTATTTTATATTTTACTTGTACAATTTGTTGTTTTTTATTTAATTCAGAATTTTTTAAATCAGAGATATTTGCCAAAATGTCAGCAAATTTGACAACTTTAGCTTGCCATGAAGAAGTAGAGAGTTGCATTAGATAGTTTTTTTCTTGTTGATTTTTTGGTAAACGAGTTTCTTTTGTTAAATCAGATACAATTTGAGCAATTTTTTTACCAAAATTTTTTGAAACATCATCAAAATCAGAAGAAGTATCTTCAATAGAATCATGTAGCCAGCCAGAACATAGAATGGATTCATCTTTAATTCCCATCATCTCAAGATTTTTTACTACATCTTGCAAATGATGCCAATAGGGAGTTTTGTTATTTTTACGATATTGCCCCTTATGCTGCTTTATTGCATATTGTTTAGATAGATCCAATTTATTTTTCAGTGTCATCTAATCAAATTAAAAAAAGATACTGTATTTATCCAATTACAAAAATAGAGAATTAACAAGTTATTTTTGGAATATTTCACCATAAATTTTTTCGATAACTGTAATTCCATCACAAAAAGAACATTTTGATGCAGGCGTAAACAAAACATCACCTTCAGAAAAATCTCGCCTGTTGAGTTTATTGCATTTAGGACATTTTTCAACAGTGTATGCAAAAATTATTTCTTCTTTAGAAAAGATCATTGTGGAACTCCTATAGTATTTCCAACCCCAATAATCACAATAGATTGTCCTTCAGTGGTATTTTCCAAAATCATTTCATATACCTGTGAACGAACATTATCTGCCTGATCAGCAATATCTTTACTCATTAGAGTAATTGCCTCTTTTACAGATTGCTTTACAATAATTGAAAAGACTGGAATTTGATTGGTAGTCGCAATAGCTTCAATTTGGAATTTTTCAGTGCCAATTCCACCTATAGCAGCCCCAAATCCTCTTGCAATAGATGCAGAATCTTCACCCTCCATTTTTAATGCTGCATCAACCATAATTATTACATCAATTTTATTAGTATCAATAATTTTTTGTAATGCCTCATCAGGTCTACCAACAGTAGAACTAGGGCCTTCAGCTTTTAGTAAAAATAATTTTCTTTGTTCAAAAGTAGTTTTTGCCATAACAGTTTGAAATGAAATAATTTCTTTTTCTTCATTTAACATCATTTTACCTACTACCATAGGTCCAATTCCATCACCAATTGGTTGTCCTGTTTTAAATGCAGGAATTGCAGCTTGCATTGCTTTTGCATGTTCCATAATGAATGGTAAAATCATTTGTAGAGGTAAAATTAATGGATAGTTTTTTTGTTTTTTTGCAGTCAAAAACATGTGATTTACAATTTTATGAATCATTTGTAATGAAGAAGCAAGTTCAAGTAATGTCTGAACACGATTTAATTCAATTTCTGAAATATTAGGTAATAGAGATTTAATATGATTTCGTGTATAGTCTTCTCTGGATCTTACAGTATGTCTTACTTTCTCAACAATTCCATTAGGATCCATATCAACAGGCATTATTGTGAAATAGTCTAAAAATTGTTCAATTTTTTTTGTAGGTTCATCTACAGGTTCTAAATTATTTTTAACATAATCAATTAATTCTTTTTTAGAATCAGAACTAAATTTATCTAATTTTTTAATTGCTTTTTTTATTTCACCAGAAGTAACCAGTAATTGAATTTGTTGTCCATAAAATACAAAAATGATTATTGGAATTATCCAAACCAACATCATCAAAGGATCGCTATCATCACCCATAGAGAACATTTGTTCAAAATCTGTAAAATTCAACAAAAACAAAATTTTCTAGATCTAAATTAAATGATTCGTAAAATCAACTAGATCTAAAAGCAGAGAGAGATATAGTCCTTTTATATAGTAGGACGGAAAAAAACTCGATATGCCTCAAACAAAACCAATGATAAGCGTAGTAAATGTAGTAGCATCAGCCTCAGTTGATCAAAAAATGGACTTAAATGAGATTACAAAAACATTCCCAGATGTAGAATATCACCCAGACGTTTTTCCAGGATTAGTTTATAGATTAAAAACCCCAAAAAGTGCAACATTGATTTTTAGTTCTGGCAAAATGGTTTGTACAGGTTCAAAATCAGAGGAATTAGCAAAAAAAGCAGTAAAAACAGTAGTCCAGCAACTTCGTAAAGGAGGTATCAAAGTCAAAAAAGACGCCGTAGTTTCAATTCAAAATATCGTATCTTCAATTAACCTTGGAGGCAAAGTCAACTTGGAGCAAGCAGCAAGAACACTTCCAAGAAGCATGTACGAACCTGAACAATTCCCAGGTCTAATTCATAGAATGCTTGACCCAAAAACAGTCATCTTGATTTTTGCATCAGGAAAACTTGTTTGTGTTGGAGCTAAACTTGAGAAAGAAGTGTACAGATCAGTAAACAATGTCCATTCATTATTAGAAGAAAAAGACTTGATGGTTTACGATTAATTAAAAATTATTTATTTTATAGGACTGCCCAAAGGAATATCTTCTTCAACAGTTAACCAATATGGTTTATCATCAACATCCGCTGCTAACAACATTGCGTTAGATTCAACACCAGCCATTGTTTTAGGTTCTAAGTTTGCAAGAACAATTACAGTTTTTCCAACAATATCTTCAGGTTGAAAATATTGAGCTCCTCCAATAATTACATCTCTTTGATCATCACCACCCAAATCAATTTTACCTTTAATTATTCTGGATTTACCTTCTATTGGTTCAGTAGAAATAATTTTAGCAACTCTAAGATCCAGTTTTGCAAAATCATCATATGAAACAGTGCTCATAAAACATCTACAATTTTCCGCTTAAAATGAATTTGCATTATTGTAACTCTTTTTTTGTAATTCCGCTAGTTTCAATCTCGTATTTTAGGGCAGCAGGTAATTCAAGATATTTTTTATTTACCAATTCAATAATTTGATCATCAGGAACACTAACTTTTTTTAATAATTTTCCACGCTGGTGAGCATATGCATTTTTCCAAAAAGTTCCTGCATCAAAAGTACCAATTTTTGCCATATAGCAAGTAAATCTCATGTTCTTTAAAATTTTAATGGACTGTGACGGAAGAATGGTCAAGGCCATTAGAACCGGAGTTAATGTTCTGGATTTTAGGCATTGGCCCATCACAGTCTGTTTCAATTTAAAGTGGAATCTAATATATTTGATGCAAAAATCAATTCAAACAAGAATGGCAACAATTGTGGTTCAAACAGAGATAAATTCTAGCCTGGATAAAGTGTGGGAAATTATTTCAGACATAGATAATGAACCAAGATTTTGGAAGGGAACAAAAGAAGTCAAAACATTATCAAAAGAAGGAGATGTAATAAAAAGAGAAATCACAATAGCATTTAGAGATCAAAAATGCTTACAAGAAATTCAATTAAAACCAAAAAAAGAAATCAGTGCAAAATTCACCAAAGGAATTCTAAATGGTACAAAGATCATCACACTTACACCCAATAATGAACACATCATAATGCAAACAGCATGGGAAATTAAATTGTCAGGAATGATGAACATGTTTACAGGAGTAATTAAAAATCACATAAAGAGTGGAACTGAACAAGCAATGCAAAGCATCAAAAGAGAAATTGAGGGATAAAATTGGAATTATTAATTGAAATAGTCACATACATTATTGCAGCAATATTGATTGGTATTATTGGTGCTTGGATATACCTTATCAAATCAATGATTGAATCATTTACAAAGACACCATATTTAGATAAATTTGAAAATACAAATAATTTAACACCCAAAGTTTCAATAATTCTTCCAGCAAGAAATGAAGAAAAATATCTTGCAAAATGTTTAGATTCATTAATTGAGCAAGATTATGAAAATTACGAGATTGTAGTAATTGATGATTCATCAGAAGATACTACAGGAAAGATAATTGCAGAATATGCAGAAAAAAATTCTAAAATTATTCATGTTTCAGCTAATTCAAAACCAGAAGGATGGATGGGTAAAAATTGGGCATGTATGGAAGGGTATAGACATGCAAAAGGTGAGCTTTTACTTTTTACAGATGCAGATACAAAGCATTCAAACCAAGTTATTTCATTAGCAGTTTCACATTTGCTAAGTTTACAATTAGATGCACTGTCGGCAATTCCAAGATTATTAACATTTGATTTCTTGACTAAGGTATCACTACCAATGATATCAACATTTTTGCATACTAGGTTTTCTGCAATTAACGTTAACAATCCAAAGAAAAAAGCAGCATATTTTTTTGGAAGTTTTTTCATTATTACAAAAAAAACATATCAAGAAGTTGGAATGCATGAAGGAGTAAAACATGAAATTGTCGAAGATGGTGCACTTGGTAAAAAAGTGAAAGAATCAGGCTACAAAATGAGAATAGTTAGAGGAGACGAACTAATTGATGCTGTTTGGGCCAGAGATTCTAAAACACTTTGGCAGGCATTAAAGAGATTGATGATTCCACTGTATTTACAAAGTGAAAAAATTGCAATAGGAAGTTTCTTTGCAGTATTATTTTTACTATTTGTCCCATTTCCAATATTTGCAATTACAAACTTTATACCAATTGAAACAATGTCAGCAAAAATACTCTATTATTCAGCAGCAATTGCATCATTACTGATTTACATTGGTGCAGTAATTGAAGTAAAAATGGGATTAAAATTAAGATTAATTCATGCATTATTTGCTCCATTAGGTGGATTAGTAGTCACCTTAGGATTCCTCACAGGACTAATTCAAGCAAAAGGTGCATCATCAGTATCATGGAGAGGTAGAAGTTATTCAATGAAAGATCACACTCAAAGTTCACTTAGCATATAGAAAAAAAGAATACTTTTACATACAAATGAGAAGAAATTGTTCACGTGGATAAATCAGGGATATTTGTAGGTGCGACAGTAGGCAGCATCAGCGCATTTATAATATTTTCAATACTTTTTATCATTCCAGCAGAATCCAACGAAGCTGCAATTCAAAATCAAATAGATGAAAATGAATTACAAGTACAAAATCAAATAGATGAAATTAATAATTTAATTTTACAAGAATCAAAAACATCATCATTAACATTATCATTAATGGAAATTTTTGAAAAAGCAGAACCGGGAGTTGTGCGAGTTAATACGATACGAAATCAAACAGTAAATGAAACAGGAGGAGTAGGATCAGGTTTTGTTTTTGATAAGATGGGACACATTATTACAAATGCACATGTAGTAGAAGGTTCAACAAAAACAATTGTTACATTTTTAGATGGAAGATCATATAATGCAGAAATTATTGGAGTAGATGAATATACAGATATCGGAGTAATCAAAGTGAATGCAGATTTAAAATTATTGCAACCATTATCATTAGGGGATTCATCAAATCTTAATGTTGGAGAACCAATTGCGGCAATAGGAAATCCATTTGGATTATCAGGTTCCATGACATCAGGAATTGTTAGTCAAATGGGACGATTATTACCATCAGGTTCAGGTTATTCAATTCCAGATGTTATTCAAACAGATGCAGCAATCAATCCAGGAAATTCAGGAGGACCATTGTTAAACATGAGAGGAAACATAGTAGGAATTAACACTGCAATACAATCTACAACAGGGGAATTTACAGGAGTAGGATTTGCAATACCATCACAAACAGTTGCAAAGATTGTTCCAATTTTAATCGATGAAGGAGAATACAAACATCCATGGATTGGAATTTCAGGCAGAGATATTGATCCAGATACTGCAAATGTATTAGGATTAAAAGATGCATTAGGGTTTCTAATAATAACAGTAGTAGAAAATAGTCCAGCAGCAGATGCAGGATTAATTGGTTCAGATAAAATAATTGAAGTGGATGGAAAAGAATATTCCATTGGAGGAGATATCATTGTTGCAGTTGATGGAATGGATGTTAGAAAAATTGATGATATTTTAGTCCATCTTCAAAGAGTAAAAACAGTTGGAGATGAGATGAATTTAGAAATTTTAAGAGACGGTAGGACTACAAATGTGACAATTATTCTTCAAGAAAGACCAAATTGAAAATAAAAGGATACAAGCATAAATACATCTACTAAAAAATTCTTCTAATGACTAATTTGGTTTTAAAATCAGAGATCCTAAATAATGTATTAGAAAATAAATCAATTAATCGACAAGAAATCATAGATATTTATCAAAAATCAGTAGAGAATTCAAATGAATTGTTTCTTACAGCACAAAGACTTCGAATTAAAAATAAAAACAACACAGTAACATTTTCAAAAAAAGCATTTTTCAATATCATTAATCTCTGTAAAGATACTTGTTCATATTGTACATACAAGGCAGAACCAGGAGAAGAAAAAATTTCTTTAATGTCAAAACAGCAGATAAAAGAATTATTACAATTAGCAAAAAAATACACATGTGTGGAAGCACTGTTTGTAACAGGAGAGCAACCAGAAAAGAAGTATCCTGAAGCTAGAAATTGGCTCAAAGAAAATGGTTTCAAATCAACAGTAGAATATCTGATTCATTCATCTGAAGAGGCATTAGAATTAGGCTTATTTCCACATACAAATGCAGGAAATTTGAATTATGATGAAATGAAAGAACTCAAAAAAACTAATGTGTCAATGGGAATAATGTTAGAAAACATTAGTGAAAGATTAACAGAAAGGGGCATGCCACATTATTTAGCTGCAAGTAAAAAACCCCAAACAAGATTAAAAATTTTAGAAAACTCAGGCAAATTAGGAATTCCAATGACCACTGGTATTCTTGTAGGAATTGGAGAGACAATAGAGGAAATAATAGATTCAATATTAGCCATAAAAGATCTTCATAAAAAATATGGAAATATTCAAGAAGTGATTTTACAGAATTTTCAACCAAAACCAGATACAATTATGAAAAATTCCCCATCTACTAATGAAGAATATTTTAAAAAAATTGTAGCATTATCAAGAATTGTGATGCCAGAAATGAATATACAAATTCCACCTAATCTTTCTCCAAAATCATACCAAAGTTTCTTACAAGTAGGAATTAATGATTGGGGAGGAATTTCACCATTAACGCCAGATTTTGTTAATCCAGAATTTTCTTGGCCAGAAATTAACAAAGTAGAAGATAATTCAAAGAAAGCAGGATTTGATCTAAAATGCAGGTTCCCAATTTATCCAGAATTTTTCTCTTTTATTAGTAAAAAGTTAAGGGATAAAATAGCAGTGATTCAAAATGAAGACGGGTACGTAAAGGAAGAATATTGGAAATGACAATTAACATAGACTCACTGTTTAGAAATGCAGATCCAATTATATCTGAGATTTTAAACAATGCCTTATCTGAAAAGGAGATTTCTGCAAAAGAAGGATTGGAGCTTTACAAAACAAAAGGGATGGATTTCCACCTAGTAGGGCTAGTTGCGGATGAATTACGAAAAAGAAGGGTTGGAAATATTGTATCTTATGTAGTAAACAGAAACATCAATTTCACAAATGTTTGCATAAAACAATGTGGTTTTTGTGCATTTAGTAGAGATTTTAGAGAAGAAGAAGGATATTTTCTACCAACAGAAGAAATTGTACGTAGAGCAAAAGAAGCACATGACTTAGGTGCAACAGAGGTGTGTATTCAAGCAGGATTACCACCAGACATGGAAGGAGATTTGTATGAAAATATCTGTAGAGAAATTAAAAAAGAAATCCCAGACATACACATTCATGGTTTCTCTCCAGAAGAAATACTATACGGAGCAACCAGATCAAACATTACAATTGAAGAATTTCTAAAAAGAATGAAAGAAGCAGGAGTCAATACATTACCAGGAACATCTGCAGAAATATTGGATCAAAAACTAAGGGATAAAATTTCACCAGGAAGAATTACAGTAAAACAATGGGAAGAAGTAATCAAGACAGCCCATAAAATTGGAATAAACACAACATCTACTATGATGTTTGGTCATTTAGAAAGCCTAGAACAAAGGATCAATCATATTGTGAAATTAAGAGAAATACAAAAAGAGACAGCAGGATTTACAGAATTTGTGCCATTAAATTTTGTCCATTCAGAAGCCCCGATGTACAAACATCAGTTACATGAAGGAATACAACAAGGTGGAAGCGGAAATGATGTATTACTTACACATGCAATTGCAAGAATTATGTTCAATAACACAATAGACAATATACAAATGTCCTGGGTAAAAGAAGGTCAGAAAATGTCACAACTGTTATTGATGTGGGGGGCAAATGATTTTGGGGGAACTTTGATCAATGAAAGCATATCCACATCAGCAGGTTCAGAATATGGACAATTATTAAAACCAAAAGAAATTAGACGAATGGTAAGAGAAATTGGAAGAATTCCAGCTGAAAGAAACACACAATACAAAATGCTAAAAAAGTTTGAAACAGAAAATGAAATAGACGAAGGATTAGATAAAATTACAAATAATTCTCAATTTGGATCATATAAGGAATTAATTAAAATTAATAAATTCAGATACAAAAACCCCAGAGAAGAATAATTGTCAGCCTTAGAAAAGGCAATAACGCATTCAAAAAAATTAGGAGTAGATGAATGTGAAATTGTTACCGTTAAAAAAAACATAACAACAGTGAGAATTACAGATTCAGAAATCATAGAAATTAAACAGAATTTTGATCAAAATTTTGGTATCAGATTGATACATGATAAAAAAATTGCATCAATACAAACCACTAATGAAGAAAACATTTCAGAGGCCATAACAAGAGGAATTAAGTCTATCAAAAAATTGAAATCAAGAGACTTCTGGAATGGTTTACCAGAAAAAGTAGAAACACAGCAATTAGAAGGAGTGTTTGATAAAAAAATCAAACATATTTCAGGTTCAAAAGCTACCGATATCGCTCAAAATATGATTAATTCATCTGAAAATAAAAAAATCGATACAATTACAGGCTCACTAAATTTAGTCTATGAAAATTTTGAATTGAGTAATTCTAATGGATTAAATTTCAATAATGAAGCAACATATGTTTCAGGAATTATTAACGCAGAATCAGAACAAAGTAACGTACCAGTTTCAGGAATAGGACATGCATGTGGAAGAACATTATCAAAATTTTCTTCAGAACAAGTGGGAATAGATGCAAAAAATATGTGTATAAATTCAATCAATCCAAAAAAAATTAATTCAGATACATATTCCATAATTTTTGATCCATATTCAGTAGGAGAGTTACTAGCATTTGTAATAGCAGCAAATTTTAATTTTAAAACATTCAAAGAAAAAAAAAGTTGTTTTTCAAATAATTTGAAAGAAAAAATATCAATTGAAGGATTCAATTTAACAGATAGTCCACACATACCAGAGGGGATTGGTACAAAGTCAATAGACAGTGAAGGAATAAAAACTGAAAAGAGTAAATTAATTGAAAATGGGATTTTTACAAATGTTTTTTCTAATCTTTATGATAGTTACAAAGAAGGTGAAAAAAAATCATCTGGAAATGCAATCAGAATGGGATCACCTATGGGAAATAGTGCAGAACCAATTCCAATTTCAGCACCACATAATTTGATAGTTACATCAGGCAATAGTACACAAGAAGACATAATCAAAGATACGAAACATGGTTTGTTAATAGGAAGATTATGGTACACATATGCAGTTAATCCGATTAAAGGAGATTTTTCATGTACTGCAAGAAGTGGAATACGAATTATAGAAAATGGGGAAATAGTAGGACCTGGAAAATCAGTGAGAATAGTATACAATCTTCCAAAATTATTAAACAACATATCAGATATTGGAAATGATCAACGTCAAGTGATTCAATGGGCATCATTACCATCAATTACTCCATCAATCAAAGTTGAAAATATTCCAGTTAATTCAATTTAAGCATAAAATTTAGGCACAAATTATTTAAAAAATGCAGTTACCAAATACAAAACATATCCGGTTGCCAAAATGACACCAATAGTTCTGTTGATGATTTTAGTTTTTAATCCAATCAATAATGAAAGACTAAAGATAATCATTATTGCATAATCTACATAAATATCAGAAGTTGTCAAAACACCTCCAAGGGCAGCACCTACACCCATTATCATCAAGATATTGTAAATATTGCTTCCAATAATATTTCCAATTCCAACATCACTGTGTCCTTTACGAATCGCAATAATAGAAGTGATTAATTCAGGAAGAGATGTTCCAATTGCAATTACAGTTAATCCAATAATTTTCTCAGATAAACCAAATTCAGATGCAATAATTACAGCATTATCAACTGTGAGTATAGCACCAATATACAATACAACAATTCCAATTCCAATTAATCCAAAAGATTTTACATAAATATTATTTTGAGTGTTTTCAGAATTATCTTTAGTTGTTGTTCTTTGTTTTAATGCATCCCTAAATGTAAAAAATGCAAAGACACCAAGCCCAACAAGAAGTAACGCACCATCATATTGAGAAAGTTCGCCATCAATAGAAAGTAAAACTAGTAGGAAAGATACACCCAACATAATTGGAATTTCTTTTCGGAATACAGATTTTTGAATTGCGACAGGAATAAGAATTGCAGATACACCAATTACCATACCTACATTGGCAATATTACTTCCAACAATATTTCCCAAAATTATTGCACCATGATCACCAGCAGCTGCAATACTTGCTGCAAGTTCTGGGGTAGACGTTCCATATGCTACAATAGTCAAACCAATTACAAGATTACTAATACGAAGTTTTTTGGCAATTCCGACTCCGCCACTAACTAACCAATTTCCACCAAAACATAACATCACTAATCCAATAACTAGTAATGCGGCACTTAGTATGACTTCCACAACGAAATTTCACATTATGGTTGTTTAAAGGAGATGATTCACTATATTTTTACAAATGTACCAATTCAAGTTAAGTTCAAAAAATAATAGATTTTTGAAATGGCATACTCAATTTTGGGAGCTAAAATTCTAAAAATGACCGAAATAGGTGTAAAAAAACTACTCAGATAGATAAAAAATAGACAAGTCAAAGACTAATAAGGTAATGTACCGTACCATACAGTATAATGAAAGCAAGACTAACTTATGTCCCATTAGAAGTGGCAGATCAATTCGAAGACTTCATCATAGAAAGGGAAGAACAAATTCTAGATGCAGTAAAAGCAAGAACCAAAGATTTCAGCACGTTATCTTTGTTAAAGTTGTTATATCAACTCAAAGGAAATCCAATGACATTTTCACACCTATATTCAAAATCAAAAATTAGAATGAAAAAATCATTTTTGAATTACCTACATCTTTGTGTGAACTACAACTTTATAGAAAAAGAAGCAGTTGGACCAAATGTAATCTATACAATTACAGATAAAGGAAGAGTAATGTTAAATCTATTCATGCAAAAAAGTAATTAGATAGAGCATAGCGTTGAAATTGTGCAAAAAGAATTTCCAGAAGCCGAAATATTTGAAATTAAAAAAATAGGGTTAAAGAATCCAATAGTTTTTGCAGGATTTGTAGGTGCAGGTCTTGTAGGGCCATTGGCAATTAATCATATAATTACAGAATTGAAAATGACAGAAATTGCAGTGATGAGATCAAAATACCTTCCACCATCAACAGTTTTCATGAGAGGGAGATTACGTCATCCATTCAGATTCTATGCAAATGAAGACGGTACAATTTGTGCAATAATTTGTGAAATTACATTAAGAATGGAAGGATTGTATTCATTAGTATCATCAATTTTAGATTGGGCTGAAAAAAATGGATCAAAAGAAATAGTGATTTTAGACGGAGTTGCAAGTACAGAGCACGATGATAAAGCATATTGTGCAGCAGAAGAGGATTTGGTAAGAACCATGGCAGACAAAGACATTAGTTTAATTCCGCAAGGATTCATCACAGGAATTCCAGGAGGTATTCTAAATGAATGTCTAGTTAGAGAAATTCAAGGATTGACATTATTGGCAAAAGCAAACAAAATAGAGCCAGATTCAGGCGCAGCTGCAACTCTAATTGATGCATTAAACAGATTTTATGAGATGGAAATAGATACATCAAATCTACAAGAGGAGAAAGAAAGAATCCATTCAGAATTTAGCGAATTGTCTCAAAAATATGTGGAGCATAGAGAAGAGATATCTGGAATGTATATGTGATCGAAATAGCAGGCAAATTCTTTTATTCACAACAAATGCGGAACAAATAATGGCTTTAACATACAAAAAAGCAGGAGTAGATATTTCAAAAATTAAACAAAGTCAAAAGGCAATTGGTAAATTAATTACATCAACTCATAAACTTCAGAAAAAAGCAAAGATAGCTCATGGGTTTGGACATTATGCAGGAATCGTAGAAATTCCTGGAGGAAAATTATTAGCAACGCATACAGATGGAGTAGGAACCAAAGTAGTAATTGCAAATATGATGAAAAAATACAATACAATCGGAATTGATTGTGTTGCAATGAATGTAAATGACATTATTTGTATTGGTGCAACACCAATATCATTTGTAGATTATATTGCTGCAAACAAAAACGATGTACCAATATTTAAAAAAATTGTAGAAGGATTAGTTACAGGTGCAAAAAAATCTTCAATGCCAATTGTGGGTGGAGAAACTGCAATCATGCCAGACGTAATTGAAGGGAAAGGATTTGCATTTGATTTAGCAGGAATGGTTGTAGGTCTTTTAGATAAAAAAGATATGATTTTAGGAAATAAGATTAAAGCAGGTGATGCAATTATCGGAGTAAATAGTTCAGGAATTCATTCAAACGGATATTCACTTGCAAGAAAAGCTTTGTTAACAAAATATTCAGTTAAAGACAAAGTAAAAGGAGTTGGATCTATAGGAGATGCATTACTAAAACCTACAGAAATTTATACAAATCCAGTTCTTGAAATTAATCAAAAATGTAAGATAAATGGACTAGCACATATCACAGGAGGATCATTTACCAAATTATTACGCCTCAAAAACATAGGCTATGAAATAGATTCACTTCCAAAAATACCTCCAATAATGGGACTAGTAGAGGAACAAGGAGTCAAACCAGAAGAAATGTACAAAACGTTCAACATGGGAGTAGGATTCTGCATAATGGCACCAAAAGATCAAGTCAGTAAAATTGAATCAATATTTAAAAAACATAAGATCAAAAGCCAGCAAATAGGTCAAATAATTTCTAAAAAAGGAGTTTCAGTAAACTCAATAAAAATCGCTTAATTTAACAACAATAAAATAATTTTTAGCTTGGTATCATCTTATATTACAGATTTCTGTGATTTTACTAGATAGTAATGAGTGATGCACATTTCATAGAAACAATAATTGGGGTAGGAATTCTTCTATTTGCAGCTAAATTAATGGCAGAGCTTTTCCTCAGATTAAAACTCCCAATTGTATTAGGGGAATTATTAGCAGGAATGATTGTTGGACCATTTGCATTAGGGGCGTTTTTTGTAATTGATGGAAAGCAATTACTTCAGATAAATGATGAAATTAGAATACTAGGAGAAATGGGTGCAATCGTAATTCTGTTTATGGCAGGATTGGAAATGACACCAAAAGAATTTTTGAAAGGAGGAAAAGCGTCGTTTACAGTTGGAACATTGGGAGTAGTAGTTCCATTTTTTGCAGGCCTTGCAGTTTTCCAAATGTTTGGATTTGATGCATTACAATCAATGTTAATTGCAACAGCGCTTACAGCAACAAGTATTGCAATTTCAATTCAAGTATTGAGTGAATTTGGAAAAATCAAAACACCTGAAGCTAGATTAATCATAGGTGCCGCAGTGGTAGACGATATTTTAGCAATTGCAGTATTATCAGTTGTATCCTCAATTGCAGGATCAGATGGTGGAGTAGACAACATAGACATTACAGAAGTTACAATTACAATTTTGAAAGTATTAGGATTCTTTGTAATAATGTTAGTAGTTGCAGTTGTAGTAATACCAAAAATAATTACACCAAGATTATGGAAAGCAAAAGGCAGTGTAGAAGGAATTGCGACAGCGTCGTTCTTTGGTGCAGCAGCACTTGCAGGCTCTATTGGACTATCGCCGATAGTAGGGGCGTTTGCTGTAGGAATGGCATTATCAACCACAAAAGTATTTGACAAAATTGAAAACTATATTGGAAAAGTGGGATTAATTTTTGCACCATTATTCTTTGCAATCATCGGAGCACAAGTGGACTTGAGAGCAGTTAATCTTGAGATTTTGATGATAAGTGCAGTGGTTATCATAATTGCAGTTGCAACAAAATTGGGCGGTTGCGGATTACCTGCAATGTTCTTTTTGAAAAGTAAGGCTCAGGGAATGAGAGTAGGTATTGGTATGATTTCAAGAGGAGAAGTAGGATTAATTGTTGCAGGAGTAGGAGTTACAGCAGGAATTCTCACATCAGAAGTATACTCAACAATAGTAATCATGGTAGCAGTAACAACAATCATCACACCAATTTGGTTGAAAATGGAGTATAGAAAAGAACAAAAAAATGATAATAACGAATCAAATAAATCAGTAGAACAAAAATCAGAATAAATTTTAACAGTGAAAAACATAGAGAAGATATGAACAAGTTAGATCCAGCATTGTCCAAAGCATGTACTGAAATTACAAAAAACTTACTTACAATAAATGATCCAACCAAAAAACAAGTTAAAGAAGAAATTATCAAAATTTGTACGAAATATGCATTAGAAAGAATTCCAAAAAATTATGAAATATTATCAGTGGCAAGTAATTCCGATTTTGATAAATTAAAAAAAGTGTTGATTAGAAAACCAGCAAAAACAGCATCTGGAGTGTCAGTAGTAGCATTAATGCCAAAACCATATGCATGTCCTCATGGTAGATGCACATATTGTCCTGGAGGAATTGAGTTTAATTCACCAAACAGCTATACAGGAAAAGAACCATCATCATTAAATGCAATTGAAAATGAGTTTGATCCTAAATTACAAATTACATCAAAAATTGAAAAATTGATTGCATTTGGACATGATCCATCAAAAATGGAAATTGTGATTGTAGGTGGAACATTCCTATTCATGCCAAAAGATTATCAAAAAGATTTTATCAAATCATGTTACGACGCTCAAAATGGAGTTGATTCAAAAAACTTAGAGGAAGCAAAATCAAATAACGAACATGCAGAAATAAGAAACGTAGGATTTACAATTGAAACTAAACCAGATTATTGTAAAAAAGAACATGTCGATTTAATGTTAAGCTATGGAGTTACAAGAGTTGAGATAGGAGTTCAATCATTACAAGAAAGAGTTTACAAAATTATCAATAGAGGACATGATTATAATGATGTAACAGAATCCTTTCAAATTTCAAAAGATGCAGGTTACAAAATTGTTGCACATATGATGCCAGGATTACCAACAATGACTCCAGAGGGAGATATTGCAGATTTCAAAAAATTATTTTCAGATTCACAATTACGACCAGATATGTTGAAAATTTATCCATCACTAGTAATTGAAAACACACCGCTGTATGAAGAATACAAACAAGGAAGGTATACACCATATTCAGATGAAGAAATGATCAAGGTGCTAACAGAAGCAAAAAAGAATATTCCAAAATGGGTCAGAATAATGAGAGTTCAAAGAGAAATTTCGCCAAAAGAGATCATAGCAGGTCCAAAATCAGGTAACCTCAGACAGATTGTACATCAAAATCTTGCCAAACAAGGATTATCATGCAAATGCATTAGATGTAGAGAAGCAGGATTAGCAGATAGAAAAACAGTAAATGAAGACATAGAATTGAAAAGAATAGACTATGACTCTTCAGATGGAAAAGAGGTTTTCTTATCATATGAAGACAAAAATGAATCAATTTATGGATTCTTAAGATTAAGAAAACCAAGTTTAGAGGCTCATAGAGATGAAATTGATGAAAATACATGCATAGTTAGAGAAATTCACGTATATGGAAAATCTTTGAAATTAGGAGAAAAAGAAACAGATGAAATACAACATTCAGGGTTAGGAAAGAATTTGATGAAAGAAGCTGAAAAAATATCAAAAGAAGAATTTGATGCAAAGAAGCTCATAGTGATTAGTGCAGTAGGTACTAGAGAATATTATCAAAAATTAGGGTATTCGTTATATGGGCCATACATGTCCAAAATATTGAATTAAGGAAAAGATATGTCTGAAGAAAAAATTATTGGGAAAGGAACATGGATTGACAAACTAGCATCAGAATTACTTGAACGGGAAAAAAAACTTGGTAGAAGTTTAGATGTAATAAATGTAGAAAGTGGATTAGGAGCATCAGGAATTCCACACATAGGAAGTTTAGGAGACGCAGTTAGAGCATATGGAGTAAAACTAGCATTAGAAAATTTAGGATATAAATCAGAATTAATTGCATATTCAGATGATCTAGACGGATTAAGAAAAATTCCAGAAGGAATGGAAAAATTTGGTTTAGAAGAACACATAGGAAAACCAGTTTCATTAATTCCAGATCCTTATGGAACTCACGATTCATATGGAATGCATATGAGCAGCATTCTTTTAGACGGATTAGATAAGGTTGGAATAAAATATGAATTTAGAAGAGCCAAAGATACGTACAACCAAGGACTATTAAAAAATCAAATACATACAATATTAGAAAATAGTACAAAAATTGGAGATAAAATTTCAGAATTAGTTGGACAAGAAAAATATCAAAAATATTTACCATATTTTCCAGTTTGTAAAAAATGCAATCGACTTTACACAGCAGAAGCAACAGAATACATTGCAGATAAAAAAATTGTCAAATACAATTGTCATGATACAGAAATAGGTTCAAAAATGATCAAAGGTTGTGGTCATCAAGGAGAGGCAGACATTACAAAAGATTTAGGAAAATTAGCTTGGAAAGTGGAATTTGCGGCAAGATGGTCAGCATTTGACATTAGATTTGAAGCATATGGAAAAGACATAATGGATTCTGTGAAAGTGAACGATTGGGTAGCAGATGATATTTTACAATTTCCACACCCACATCACGTAAAATATGAAATGTTTTTAGATAAAGGAGGAAAGAAAATTTCAAAATCATTAGGAAATGTAATTACTGCACAAAAATGGTTAGAATTTGGAAATTCAAAATCAATTTTACTTCTACTATACAAAAGAATTACAGGAGCTAGGGAATTGGGATTTGACGACATTCCAGGTTTGATGAATGAATACAATGAGCTTGAAGATACATATTTTGGCAGAATCAAAGTAGACAACCAAGCAAAACTAACAAAATTAAAAGGACTTTATGAATATGTGAATTTACTTAGTCCTCCAAAACAGTCTAGTACTCATGTAAATTACAGATTACTAATTGAATTAACAAAAATTTTCAAAGAAAATAGAAATGAAAGAGTAATGAAAAAACTGATTGATTATGGAGTAATAAAAGAAGAAGGTAATCAAGAAATAGAAAAACTGATAGAAATTGCAGGGAATTATTCTGATGAGTTTGATGAACAAGAAAAAATAGAAGTTGAACTAGATGCTACAGCTAAAAAAGCAATATCATTACTCATAACAGAATTACAAAAAGAAGAAGATCCGGAAGATATTCAAAATACAATATATCAAATTGCTAAAGGAAACGATGTACAACCAAAAGATTTCTTTAAAATACTATATCAAATAATTTTGGGGACTTCTAGAGGACCAAAGATAGGGCCATTTATCACAGATATTGGAAGAAAACAAGTTGCCAAAACACTAGCAGAGTATGTTTAACAATGGTTCACGGAGAACACAATAAAAGTAGAAACAGTGGAGGATTTGCACTGATTATTTTAGGAGCATTAATGTTGATTGTAGGTCCTCAGGAAGCAATTGTTCCAAAAAGTTTGAGCGTGATTGTATGGATTGGAGGCATAGTTATTGGGGGCATAGGATTTTATCTAAAATTTGTGAGAAATAGAGTCAAACGGCAATAAAGAAATATTCATCTTTTGGGACATATGTGATAAGAATATGGGATTTTTTAGCAAAAAAAAAGAAATTAAAGAAAATAATGAAGATGAATCGATTTTAAAAGAAGAATTAGAAACTGAAGTTGAAAAGCTTCAAACCGAATTTAGAACAAAGCAAGAAGAAGTAGTAAAAGTTTCAGAGAAGATTCAAACTGTAAAAGAAGAATATGACACTACTGTCAGTAATCTAATGTTAGTAAAAAAAGAATTTAATCAAAAAAAAATGGAATTGGACATAGTTCAAAGAGAATACCGAGAAATTAGAGAAAAAATAAAAAATGCTCAACAAATTAAAGATACAAAATCAATTAACGAATTCAATAAAACTGAAAAAGAATTCAAAAAAATTAAAGATGAACTAGATCAAATGATAAAGGAGCAAAAAGAAATTAAAGATGGAATTACAAAAGGACAAACAACATTACATGGGTTAAGAAAACAGCAAATTGAAGTAGGTAAAGAATTAGATGAAGCAAATTCAAGATTATATAATGCAAAACAGGAATTGGATAAAAAAGACCAATTTCAAGATACTAGTATTCTAACATCAAAAGAGAAAAAAGAAATTAAAAATAATTCATCTACTGAAAAAGCTAATGCAGGAGTAATTGAGGCAGCAAGTGTAGTTGTTGGATCATTAAAATCAAAATTAAACATGACACAAAAAGAATTGGAACAAATTCAAGGACTTTTAGAAGAAGAAAGAGAGGCACATAAAAAAACAAGGCAGGAATTAATGAAAATTAAATCTGAAAAAAAGTGAACTAGTCATAAATCATTAAAATATTTCTTCCATCTTAATTTTATTTCACTCTCAGATTTACCCAAATCATAAAGGGGCGAAGTTACTTCAGAAACAGACGAAACAGTAACTAGTACAACAGAGTTAATTGGACTTTGAATTCCGCTGTTTCTATAATAAGTTACAATTTCATCAAACAAAGGAGAGTCTTTAATGATTTTTCCAGTTCCAATAAACAGATATCCCTTACGAGATAAAGGATCAATTACATTAATTTCCATAGCAGAATTGATTTTTAAATTACTCATTGTATCTGGTGAGCGAATATTTGCAAATGCAAGAAGATCAGAAGTCCAAGAAATTATAGTCCCCTTGGGAGAAATATTGGGTTTTCCATCAGGTGAAACAGTTGCAACATAACCTAATTTTTGAGAATTTAAAAAACTCTTAATTTCTGAAGATATAACAGACATATTACTTGTAATTCATTGGACATAATTAATTTTAAGAATTAACAAATACATCATAAATTACTTAAGTTAAAAATTTCTTTACTTACAAAATTATTTTTTAATATTTTTTTGGTTTCTTTTTCTTATTGTTCTCTTGTTGTTTCTTTTTATAATTTTTAATACGCTGTTTTTGTTCAGCATCCTTTTGACCTTTACGTTTTCTTTTGTCTATTTTCTTTTTTGAACCAGCCATAATAGAATCTATAAAATTTTTATAATTTATTAGCTATCTTTAGCTGTAAAATAGTAATCAACCCAATAATTATCAAAATACTGCCAATAGGTAATAAGTAATCTAATGATGGAAATGCAAAATATCCAATTAAAACAGAAATTCCAATTAAAATAAAGCCAGAAATTCCATTTACAGCAAGTTTGCTCATATATTCATCACTTTTTACGATTTTAGCGCATGAATTCAGCCATTTCTATAGAGAAGAAGAAAAATCCAATTCCCCCTCCAATCATTGCAATCCATGCAATAACTTGTTGCTTTTTATTCATAAAATAAAAAAATCATACTCATTATTGAATCTAATTGAGTAAATTAAGATGAGAATAGATCCAGAAAGGATAATGTTAGAATGTATAATTTTTTAATCTCATCCCCACCACCAAAATCTCTTAGTGACTTTGATTAGGGATTTGATATTTTCAATGTTTTCAGGATTTAATTCAATTTCTTTGTGTTCTGCTAAAACATGTTCTTTAATCAATGAAATTAATTCTTCATCATCATTTCTTGTGGATTCTGCGGACCAATTGCAATCTGTACCTGTAAAATTGCAACTAATTGTCTTAGTCATGATTTACCTCTACAACTAATCAAATATCAAGTAACTCTTTGCTTTTGTAATTGATAATTCTTGAAAATCTTAGGCTTTCTTTTACTCAATTTGTAACCAATAAAGGCTAGAATAGGAGATTTCAACAATACCAATAATATCAGATAATCAGTGGATTCCACAAGATTATCTATAGATGGCATACTAAAAAAAGACACTCAATCCAAATTTGCCATATTTTACAGGAAAAGGCCTTTGTCAAAGGGAGAATTATTCTTCAAAATTGTTAACCTACTACTTTTTGTCAATTTAAAGACAATTATAATTACAATTACAATAAAGGATAGAATTGGTAAGTATCAAAGACATAGGCAAATTATTCATTTTTGTAGTAGTAGGATTAGGAACAATAATTGTTGGTTCTTTTATGATTAGAGGTACTATGCATATGTGGGATAATGTGGATGACGAAGGAAAAGATGCAGGAAATAAAAATACTAAAAAGTGAAAGATAAAAAGTACAAGATAATTGCTTCAAAACTCAACTATTAGAAAATCATTGGATGATTATATCAAAAGACGAATAAAAGAAATACCAACAGAAATTGAACAAACTTTTCCAAATATTAAAAAAATTTGGAAGTGTAATGATGAATTAGATTTTCTTTATGGATATTATGTTGGGAAAATTGAAGAGGGATCTTTACATTATTTACTCAAAGCAACACGTGCATCAGCGGGAGGATATGTTGATACTTTTGAAATAAGAGGGATCATTGAAGAAAATAAAATTCAACTTCAAGAAACTATCAAAAATGCAGTAAATTAGTGAACTAAAAATACTAGAGGAATCATAGAAAAAATATGGTAGGGCCACAAGATGGAGGATTTGGTTTTGATCAATCTAAAAAATATACTGAAGTTGAAAATATTGAAGAAGTTTGTGTTCAATGCCAAGCTGGTCAACATAGAAAATGCCTGAAAAAATCAAAAGAACAAGATGTTTGTGAATGTGAACATTGTATGATTTACGGTTAAATTAACAAATTATTCAACTAAGTGTGGAACAAAATTTTCATCAATCCACACACCAACTACATCTGCATCTAGATTCCAAGAAGAAATAATTTCTACACTTTTTTTAATATGAGTAAAATGTTCATCATCAGAAACTGGGTTTCCGGCACAGCCAAAATGTCCTGAAACAACAATATGGTTTGATTTATGATTAGTTACAGAAATCATTACACTTTTTTTAAGTGATTCAACATTACCATCAAACATTACTTTATCAATACCAGGAGCAGTGATAGTATCAACAAAATCTACAGCATATTTTGCCTTGATCCAATCGTTCATAGGAATTTGAACTCTTCCATCCATACAAGATAATGAGGTTGCAAAAGATTTGTCAGCCAAGATATTCAATATTACTGAAAATTATTACAAATATTAAATTTTAGGAAAAACACTATATAATAAAAAATTAATTTTCCACATCATATCTTAGCAAGATGTCATCAGCTTTGCTCAATATTTCTAAGATGCTTGTATTTACAGCAATTTCATTTTGGTAAATTCCAATATAGGAAGTAAGCATATCTTTGGATGTTGGAAATGATTCATGTTTTGGAAGTTCTTTTTCAAAATCATCAACAGAATTTTGAAGAGACAAATTTCTTTTTTCCAATTTATTTGTGGCTTCTCTAATTAATTTTTCAACAATTGGATCTAATTTTGTCACTAACCCTTAATGATTTTCTTAAATTTATCTATGATCTTTTTAAAATTTAATGCATTATAGACAATAATTATTTCAAATATTTGAAGCAATTAGTGGTATGATCATTAACCATCCCTATGGCTTGCATAAATGCATAACAGATTGTAGGTCCAACAAAAGTAAATCCATGTTTTTTAAGTTCAACACTAAGTTTTTCAGAAAGTTCAGTATATGGAGGTAAATCAGAATATGTTTTGAATTTATTTTTAATAGGTTTGTAATTTACAAATCCCCACAGATATTTATCAAAAGTTCCAAATTGTTTTTGAATTTTAATAAAGTGCTTAGCATTATTGATTGCAGAATTAATTTTGAGTTTATTTCTAATAATTAATGGATTTTGCATTAATTTTTCAATATCTTTTTGATTGAGTTTTGAAACAAGATTAACATCAAAATTGCAAAAAGCCTCACGATATCCATTTCGCCGATTAAGAATAGTAGTCCAAGATAATCCAGCTTGAGCACCTTCTAAAATTAAAAATTCAAACAATTTTTGATCATCATGTTGAGGAACACCCCATTCAACATCATGGTACGTCAAATTAGGCTCATTTTTAGCCCATTCACATCTTTTTTTCATAATTCCCTATAATTAATACAGAATATTAATTCTAAAAAATTCAATTAATTATGAAGATAAATAAGCAGTTATTACAAATTAATAGAAATTTCATAATTTGTTTTATTGCGTCTGCATCATTATCAGCTGTTGCTGCTCAATTATTAGCAGATTATGAAAATTATCAAACAACAACCATAACAATAATTATCGGATATGTCATTTACTTCGGATTATTCTCTAGTTTGTTTTACATAGACAACAGGAAAAGATACAAAACTATGGAATCAAAATTAATAAAAAAAGAATTATTAAAATTAATTTCTTCATTTGGTGTAGGTGAGATAATATATTTAGGAATCAGATGGCCAAGTTTGTATTACTTTTTGGAAATAGGAATTGAACCATATCTTGCATCCATAATTTCAGAGGTTATTGCAACAACATGTTATATGATATCAGTAACGGTTTTTCTTAGAAAAACTAAAACGTTTTAATCATTTAGTAAGTTGAGTAACCAAATCAGTTGATGTGATTAATCCAATTACTTTTCCATTATCAGTAACTCCAAGTTTTCTAATTTTTTTATCAGTCATTCTTTTTGCTGCTGCAGAAATAGTTTCATCATAATTTATTGTAATTAATGGAGAAGACATTATTTTTTCAACAGGTGTATCAGAAGGCAGATTATTACATACAATCTTTGTAGCATAATCTCTATCAGTAATTATTCCATGAAGTTTATCATTATTCTTTACAAGAACCGCACCAATTCCACCTTGCTCCATCATCTTTGCTACTTGAAAAACAGTAGTTTCACCAGGCACAGAAATAAGTGCTTTAGTCATAATGTCTTTAACTAAAATCAATGAAGACTCAAAATCTTGGCGGCTCATCAATTTATTGAGAAGTGATCATATTTAAGAATAAACAGGGCGCAATGGGATTCGAACCCACGACCTATAGATCCGCAATCTATCGCTCTATCCAAGCTGAGCTATACGTCCAAGAACATTGAGATTTGTGCACTTAATTTGGATTGCTATTACTATGAAATTTTGAAAAAATGTATTGGGTCTCATCTAATTCCTTAAACGACCAAGCAGTAGGTAAAGAAACACTTTGCATTAATTTTAAAGAATTATTTTCAATAAAACTTCCCCAACCAGACATATTTTTTGGATCTGCACGATATTTTTTTGACACAGTACCTGCAAAAATCCAACCAGAGTTATGTAGTAAATTAAATTCAGATTCAATTTTTTTCAAAACACCTGTTGCTAATTCAACACCACCCATTTGAGCAAGTCCACCGATGAAGAATAATGGTATGGTTAAATTTAATGAAGAATAATCAAATTGAGTTGCGTCAAAACAATAAGGATTAAAATTAACATTTGTACTAAGGGATTTTTGAAGATCAGTTAATTGATTATCAAGTTCAATACTATATGACTCAACACCTATGACCTTACCACAATACGCAATTCTTCCATCACCAGAACCAATATCAATTATTTGGGAATAACCATACTCTTTTGCAAATAATGTCATAATATATGCAGACATAATCCAAGTAGGAGAAAAAGGTGCATGACTTGAATTATGTTGAATACTATTTAGCCAGTATTTGTTAATATCACCTTCATATACAATACAAGGAATTCCACCAAGTATTGTTTCAAATGAATTATAGTAAATAGGATTTTTTTCTGCAAACTCATGAAGTAATTTTAGTTCTTCTTTATCAATGGGAAATAAATCAGAGTTAGAAAGTGGGAGAAATTCTTGAATTTGACTAGACCCATCATAATTAGAGGCAAATTCTTTTTTTAAATTAATTAAATTTTCAGCAAGTTTTTCAATCATCAGATAAACCTGCAGCATATTGTTTTACAAATTCTTTTGTACTCATTATTTCACGCAATTTTTCATATAATTTAGCCTCATTTTCAATAATTTCCTTTGATTTTTGATCAGAATCTAAAGATTGTAAATTCTTAGTAATTTCAGAAATAGAATTTTCAATATTATTCATAATTTTAGGATGAATAGTAGAATTAAATTTTTTAGAAATAAAATTTTCGACATTTGAGATTTTTTCAAAAGAACTTAAATCAGATTTATCAATTTGTTGTTTCATTACCTCAATCATTGATGAGACATTTGTAATTTGATAGTAAATCTCAACAATTTGATTTACAGGTAATTCATTTTCAGAATTCAATTTATTTACCAAATTTTCTAATTTTTCAAATTCAATGATAAATAATTCAAATAGTTCATTTGAGGACAATATCAAAAAATAATTTTAAATTTTTAAAAATGTTGGGATTTAGAAAATTAATCTTCTTTTTCTGCTTTGTTAACGTAAATGAAAGTCATCAAAGCACCACCAATTATACCGCCGATGATTGGACCAACCCAATAAATCCATTGAACTTCCCATAATCCAGCATCACCTGAAATTAATGCAGGAGAAAATGATCTTGCTGGATTCATAGATGCACCAGTTAATGGTACGCCGACTAAGTGTAATAAGAAAACCATACCACCGATTGCTGCACCATAAACACTCTTTGGTGCCTTTTTGTGAACAGCAGTCATAAAAATTACAACTACTAAGAAGAATGTGAAAATTGCCTCTAAAACAACAGCAGAAATTAAACTGCCATTAATGATTTCACTTGGACCACCATGAGCACCCCATAATACTTGTTTTCCAATTTCTGGAAATATTACAGCCAATGTGGCGGTTGCAATAACTGCACCAATTATTTGAAATAGAATATATCCAATTCCATCTTTGACACCAATTTTTTTAGTAATCATCATAGGAATTGTTACTGCTGGGTTAATGTGAGCCCCTGAAACGTGACCAAATGCATATACCATTAATGCAATTGCACCACCGTGACCTAATGAAATGAAAATTACGGCTTCTGTGGACAACCCTTCACCAAAGTATGCTGCAGCTAAAATTACAGATAATGGACCAAAGAATACAAGTCCAAACGTTGCAATTGCTTCAGCAAGCCATGCGCGAGTGTTAACCATCACGAAATTCCCAAGGGATTTCAATATAAACAATTGGATTGAGATTAGATCTTAGAACATACTAGTACCATGATGAAAACGGTCAATTTCTATAAATAATGAATTTCAAAAAAAATAGTATGTTAGAGGAAGGAGATTCAGTTCCAAAATTTACTTTAAATGATTCAGAAGGAAATAAGATAAAATCAACAGATTTCAAAGGAAAAAAACATGTCATTTACTTTTATCCAAAAGACTTCACTCCAGGATGTTCAACTCAAGCAGATGAATTTTCAACAGAATATAAAAAATTTCAAAAAGAAGATATTGAAATTATTGGAATTAGTCCAGATGATGTAGATTCCCATAAAAAATTCTGTACTAAAATGGGAATCAAATACGTATTATTATCAGATTCAGAAAAAGAAGTTTCCAAACTATTTGGTGTTTGGGGAATGAAAAAATTCATGGGGCGAGAATACATGGGTGTTACTAGAAGTTCATTTTTAGTTAATGAAAAAGGGAAAATTTTCAAAACATATCCAAAGGTCAAACCTAAAGGACATGCCCTTTTAGTTTTAGAAGATTTTAAAGAATAAAAATAAAGAAAAGGTTAGAAACCTTTTGGAAGTGTACCTCTTGAAGATTTAGCTGGTTCTGGTTCTGCTTTTGCTTCAAATCCTTTTGGTAATGCACCACCTTTCTTATTAGCAGATACTTTTGCAGCTGCTTCTGCTGCTGCTGCTTCTGCTGCGGCTTTTGCATCATCAATTTTTTGCTGTTCCAATCTTTTCAAATAATCAGCTTCATAGTCTGATAATTTGTCTTGTTTGGATTTACCATCATTGCTTGGAGCAGTTTGTGGTGGTGGAGCTTGTTCAGAAACTTGTGGTGGTGGAGCTTCTTGAGTAGTTGCTTTTGCAGATACACCTTCAGCAGTCATATTTACACCACTGAAACTTCCAAATCGTTTTTGAGGTGGATGATATGCAAGTCTAGGTCTTGTTGCAAAGTATTGTTCTGATGGTTGTGTGTAACCAGTTACTGTTGCTTTTTGATCATTCCAATTTTTAGTTGGGATTTTACCTACTGGAGCTGTGCCTCTAACAAAGTATCTGTTAGGTGCTGGTGTGTATCCAGTGACTTTTGCTCTGTACTGATGGAAATCAGTCATTGCTGCATTCATGTATGCATCCTCTAATGCATCTTGTACAGTTGTTGGAGCAGATGCTTTCTCAGCTGGTTTTGGAACCTCTTTAGGTGCTTCTTGTGGTTTTGGTGTGGAACCTTTTGGAAGTGTAGGTTTTGGTTTTGCTGTCTCAGCTGGTTTTGGAGCTTCCTTTGGTTTTGGTGTGGAACCTTTTGGAAGTGTAGGTTTTGGCTTAGCTGTCTCAGCTGGTTTTACCTCAGCAGGTTTAGTTTCTGCTGGTTTTTTGGTTAGCTGATCAGATAATTGATTTAATTTTGCTTCTAATTCGGCAATCTTGTCTTCAAGATCTTTTTTTGTTTGCTTTTTAGCAGCTGCCATTAATTTTGATGCCTAATTCGGGGTTTATGTACATTTGGTTTGAACTAGGTGTACAAAAATGATCAATTTTATATGTTTAATCAGATGTTCTTTCGTATGGACGACTTTGAAAAAGAATATCCAGATTTTGATTGGAAAAATACACCGGCATACAAACATCCAGGTGGAAGAAATTGTCCATGTCCAAAACACGAATACATTAGAGAACAAATCAATTTCACAAAACAAGTTAATGAAAAAGGTAAAGAGCCTTCCAAAGTCACACTAAAGTTTTGTCCAGATCACTACAGAGTATATCTAGATGAAGTAATCCCAGCAATGCCATTGAAATATAGGATATTAACAAAAATTGCACTAAAATTAGGTGCAATCCAAATTGAACAATTGAAATACATGGAATCAGAATTGTGTTTTTACTGTAAATTTGGTTCTGGTGGTCATGATAAAAAAACAGAACTACCACCAATGTAAATAGTAACAAAGTGCAAAAAATCCAGTTAAGCTTATACCTGATTTATGAGGAGCTTGAGTGTGCCGATACAAGATACTCAAGAATTTATCAAGGAACTTGAAAAACAAGGTGAGCTAAAAAGGGTCAAAACAGAAGTAGATCCAGATTTAGAAATTGCAGAAATTTTAAGAAGAGAAATGTATTCCAACGGTCCAGCTGTTCTTTTTGAAAATGTAAAAGGTCACAGCATGCCAGTTTTAGGCAATGCATTTGGTTCAATGAGGAGACTGGAGATAGGACTTGAGATGACAGATTTTACAGAAATAGGTCAACGCATTACAGATATGACAAAAATGGATATGCCATCAGGGATTCTAAATAAGATTAAAAAATTACCAGAACTTTCAAAAATGACAGCATCGTTTCCAAAATTAGAATCAAGTGGACTAGTTACAGAAATTACATCAACAGATGCATCATTTGACGATTTACCAATTATAAAGTCATGGCCTAACGATGCGGGACGATTCATAACATTGGGATTAATTGCAACAAAACATCCGGAAACAGGAGTTCGAAATTTAGGAGTATACAGAATGCAAATCATAGATAAAACTCATGCATCAATGCATTGGCAAAAACACAAGAGAGGAGCAAATCATGGAGATATTTCAAAAGATAGAGGAGAAAAAATTCCAACAGCAATAATTTTTGGAGGGGAACCTGCAACAGTTTTTTCATCGATTGCACCAGTTCCTGAAGGATTAGACAAATATCTATTTGCAGGAATTACAAGAAAAGAAGGAATCAAGACAGTGAAATGTAAAACAATAGACTTAGAGGTACCAGCAAATGCAGAAATTGTTTTGGAAGGATATGTAGATCCAGAAGATATTAGAGATGAAGGACCATTTGGAGATCATACAGGATATTACACACCAGTTGAACCATATCCAACATTTACATTAACAGGAATAATGAGAAGGAAAAATCCAGTTTATGTAACAACAGTTGTTGGAAAACCGATTTTAGAAGATGCATATATTGGAAAAGTTATTGAACGTTCATTTTTACCACTTGTACAAATGTTCCATCCAGAAGTAGTGGATTTCAGTATGCCAGCAGCAGGATGGTTTCAAGGTTTTGCAGTAATATCAATCAAAAAAAGATATCCAGGTCAAGCAAAAAAAGTCATGATGGGTTTATGGGGAATGGGACAATTATCACTAACCAAAATGTTTGTTGTTGTGGATGAAGATATCAATGTGCATGATATGGATGATGTAATTTGGGCAATTACAACAAGAGCTGATGCTGCAAGAGATACAATAATTATCAACAACACTCCAACAGATACATTAGATCCAGCATCACCATTAGTTAATTTAGGTTCTAAAATGGGAATTGATGCAACACAAAAAACAAAAGAAGAAGGATACATGCGAGAAATTCAACAACAAGTAAAAGTTGATGAGAAAACAAAGAATCTAGTTGATTCAAAATGGTCTGAATACGGATTATAAGGTACGAATAGGATTATAGAAATTATCTCTTTCTTCAACTTGATAACCAATTTGATGAATAGCATCAACAATAATTTTATCAGTCAATTCAGTAGAACGTGCACCAGTACAAGATACAACTTCTTCACCAATTAAAGTGCCACCAAAATCATCAGCACCATATTGTAAAGCAAGTTGTGCCATTCCAACCCCATTAGTTAACCAAGAAGATTGAATGTGTGGGATTAGTCCATCTAAAACCAATCTAGAAATTGCAATCATTTTCAAAAGTTGAATTCCCCCAGTACCATAATCAACAATACCCTCATCTTGCATCAGAGTATTATTAGGTTCAAAATTCCAAGGGATGAAAGCCATAAAGCCATTAGTCTTTTCTTGTAATTTTACAATTTTTGAAAAGTGTTCCACAATATCATTATTATTTTCAACACTGCCATACATCATTGTAGCAGAACCAGGAATACCTAGAGAATGTGCTTCGTCCATTATTCTAATCCAATCAGCACTAGAAATTTTCTTAGGACTAATAATTTCTTTAACAGAGTCAGTTAAAATTTCAGCACCTGCACCAGGAATAGATTGTAAACCTGCATCTTTTAATCGAGATAGAATTTCTTTTGTAGATGATTTTTCAACTCGAGCAATCATGTCAATTTCAGATGTAGATAATCCATGTACACCAACAGTTGGAAATTTTTTACGAATCATTTTGAATGCATCCTCATAATATTCAATTTTTAAACTTGGATTGTGTCCGCCTTGGATCAAAACCTGACGAATCTTAAACATTTCATAAGAAGTCTTTACACGAGTTTCAATCTCATCAAGAGATAAAGTGTAAGAGTCTTCAGCACCAGGTGATCTATAAAATGCACAGAATTTACAATCCGTGATACAGACATTAGTATAATTCAAAATAATATTATTTACAAATGAGGCCTTATTGCCAAATTGTTTTTTGGATAAATAACCAGAAACTAATCCCATTAAATGAACATCGTCAGATTTCAAAAGTCTCAAAATATCCTCAGGTCCAGGTCTAACACCCTTAAGAGAATTTTCTAAAATATCTTTAATATCACTTTTTTGTATCTGTTCAGTAGTCTGACTCAATTACCATTAATCCTTTAGAATTTCTATTTATTCCTTGATAGAATAAGGGATAAAAATTAATGAAGAATTTATACCAAATTTAAAATATTTTTGAGCATACAGATGCACGTTATTTTTAAGTAGGGCTGAAAGAACAAAACAAAACATGGTATCAGCAAACGAAATTAGATTAAACAGAATTATGAGAAAAGGAAGAATGCTTTGTATTCCAATGGATCATGGAATTTCAAATGGACCTATTGAAGGACTTGAAAATCCAGCTGATACAATTTACAAATGTGAAGGACATGGGTTGACTAGTGTCATCATCAACAAAGGAATTCTCAAATCATTACCAAAACCACCAAAAATTGGAACTTTAGTTCATTTTTCAAGCAGTACAGCATTATCATTATCACCAAATCGAAAAATGCTTACAGGTACAGTAAAAGAAGCTGTAGCATTAGGAGCTGACGGTGTTTCACTACACATCAACATCGGCGGAAAAGAAGAACCAGAAATGTTAGAACAACTTGGTTTAACAGCAGATCAATGTCACAGATGGGGAATGCCACTTTTAGCAATGATGTATCCAAGAGGCGAAAATATTCCTAACCCGCATGATCCAGAAATTGTAGGACATGTTGCAAGAATTGGTGCAGAGTGTGGAGCAGATATTGTAAAAACATTATACACAGGAGATATAGATTCATTTTCAAAAATTGTTAAAAGTACACCAGTTCCAATTGTAATTGCAGGAGGACCTAAAGCTAAAACAGATTTAGACATACTCCAAATGACTGAAGATGCAATTACAGCAGGAGCTAAAGGTGTAACATATGGAAGAAATATTTTTGCACATAAAAAACCAGAAAAAATGGTTCAAGCATTATCAGAAATAATTTTCAAAAAAGGTACTGCAAAGGAAGCAATGAAAAGAATTGAGTAAAACAAGAGAATTAATTATTTTACCAAAAGTAAATCAGGCACAATTAACAAAATTTTTACCACAACTAGAAGAAGAAGGAATTAAAACAATATTTCTAGATCCAAAAAAATTAGGTAAGAAAAAAACAAAATTAAAAACAATATCTACATCAAATTCTTCGAACTATGTTGTCTTAGAAAAAGAAAATTCAACCAAACCAAAAGGGAAAAAAATTGGAATTAAATTTGAAGTATTATCGAATGCAGATATTGACAATGTATTATCAATTTCAAAAAAAGGGTTGGATTTTGTCATCATAGAAGTTAAGGATTGGAAAATTATTCCTCTAGAAAACATTATTGCAAAATTACATAAAATACATACAAAGATTTTTGCAATTGCTAGAACGCCAGAAGAAGTAAGAAAAATGTTTTCAATTTTAGAAGTAGGAGTAGACGGGGTAATATTCAGTACATCCTCAATTAATGAAGTTAGAGAAGCAATGGTGTATCTAGGTACAAGAAGTTTCGACATGAAACCAGCAAAAATTCTTGAAATTAAAGAAGTAGGAGATGGAGAAAGAGTTTGTGTAGATACAGCATCAATGTTACATAAAGGAGAAGGGATGTTGATTGGAAGTAGATCAAATTTCTTATTTCTTGTACACAATGAATCAGTAGGTTCATCGTTTACATCACCACGACCATTTAGAGTAAATGCAGGTGCAGTTCATTGTTACACTTTGTCTCCAGATGGTACAACAAATTATTTATCAGAAGTAGAAACAGGTTCAGAAGTATTAATTCTAAATTCCAAAGGCAAAGCACGTAGAGCAACAGTCGGAAGATCAAAAATTGAAAGAAGACCTATGTTAATGATTAAAGCATCAGTAGGAAATGAAATTGGAGGAATTATTGCACAAGATGCAGAAACAATTAGATTCGTTAAACCTAATGGCCAATTAGTATCAGTAACACATCTAAAGAAAGGGGATATAGTGATGGCCCATGCAAAACCTGCAACAGGCAGACATTTTGGAATGGAAGTTTCAGATGAATACATATTAGAAAAATAAAATGAAATACAAAACATGTATATCAATTGGAGAAAATTCTCCGAAGAAAATTAAAAATAAATTAAAAGATTCATTAAAAAAATCAGATTATGTAGAAGTAAGATTAGATTTTTTAAAAGCAAAACAAATTCCTGAAACATTAGAAATAATTAAAAAAGATTTAAAAAAAATTGTGTGTACGTTAAGACCAAAGAATGAAGGTGGAAAATTTACAGGTACTGAAAAAGAAAGAATTGCCATATTGAAATTAATTGCAGAATATAATCCATTTTTATTAGATGTTGAATTTAATACATTAAATAAAAATAAGGAATTAACTAAATATCTTAAAAGCACTAAAACAAAATTATTAGTTTCATGGCACGATTTTCAAAAAACTCCTAAGACAATAGAATTAAAGAACAAAATTAAAAAAATGAGTAAATTTTCAAATAATGTAAAAATTGTCAGTACAGCAAAATCAGTAGATGATGCAACAAGAATGCTAGAATTGTATGATAAAAAAGGGAAAAATAATTTAATTTCATTTGCAATGGGTGATGCGGGTAAAATTTCAAGAATTTTGTGCCTATATTTGGGCAGTCCATACACGTATGTATCATTAGGAAAAGCAGTTGCACCAGGTCAGTTTAGTGTAGACGAAGTAAACAAAATAATCAATCTAAAAAGTAGCAAATAAAAAATTGAGAGTTTAAATCAATCTATTTCTCAAAAAGTCATATGGGAAAAAGTTTTGCAGTAATTGGAGATCCTATCAATCATTCATTATCTCCAAACATACACAGTGCAGCATTTAGAGAATTAAATTTAGATTCTTCATATATCGGATATAGAATTCCAAAGGGAGAATTAGAAAGTGGGGTTGAAGGACTTAAAAAAATTAAGATTAGTGGATTTAATGTTACAATTCCTCACAAAATTGAAATGATGAAGTATTTGGATAAAATGGATGAGTCATGTAGTATTATCGGTGCAGTTAATACAGTTGTAAATAATGAAGGAATTCTGAAAGGATACAATACAGATATGGATGGATTTTTAGAGCCATTAAAAAAAAGAAATATTTCAATTAAAGATAAAAAAATACTGTTAATCGGAGCAGGAGGTGCTGCAAGAGCCATTATTGCAGGGATGTCTAAAGAAAAAGCAGGAGAAGTAGATATTGCAAATAGAACAACCAAAAATGCAGAAGAATTATCAGAATTTGCAACAAGTATTGGATTATCTACAAATGTAAAAAAAATAGAAGAAATTAAAAATTTACAAAACTATAACATAATAATTAATTCAACATCATTAGGATTAAAAAATGAATCAAGTCCAATTTCATTTGAACAAATAAATCAAGATTCAGTGATTTACGATATTGTATACTCTCCAATGAATACAGATTTTATCAAAAAAGCAAAAGACAAAAAGTTAGAAGTCATTTATGGATATGAGATGCTTTTAGGTCAGGCCACTAGAGCATTTGAAATTTGGCATGAAATGAAAGCGCCTTATAATGCGATGAAAAAAGCATTGTTAGGAGGATTTTGATGGCAAAAGTAAAAGCTACTGTGCACGGTGCAGTTTCAATAGTTAGTGCCATAGCAAGTAAAAAAGGAGCAACATTAGGAATATCACTAAAAGTGGAAGCAACTGTTGAGACATCAGTAGGAAAAGGAATCATAATTCAATCAGAAAATAAGAGCCTTAGTTCCAGATTAATCAATAAGACAATTGAAAAAATTGTATCAAAAAAAGATTTAGAAAAAAATAAAATTACAATTACATTAACTTCAGAAATTCCAACAGGTTATGGATTAAAAAGTTCCAGTGCAATATCATCAGTAGTTGCATTAGCATGTGCAAAAATATTCAAACCAAAATTAACAGATAAACAAATTCTTTTAGCTGGAGTAGAGGCATCAATTGAGACTAAAGTAAGCATTACAGGAGCATATGATGATGCATGTTCTTGCTATTATGGAGGATTCAATGTAACAGATAACGGAAAGAGAAATAGAATAATTTTTGAGAAAATTCCATCAAATCTAAGTGCAATTATTTTTATTCCAAAAAATAGAAAAAGAGGAAATTTGAAGAAATTGAAGATACTATCATCAATTTTTAATAATGCATGGGAGTTAGCAAGTGAGAAAAAATATTGGGAAGCAATGACAATAAACGGATTAGCTACATCTTCTATTCTAAATTCAGATCCCAAAATTATAGTGGACTTGATTGACAAAGGAGCATTAGGAGCTTCAGTCTCAGGAAATGGCCCATCAATTGCAGCAATTGTAAAAAAAGAAAACATTTCAAATGTTAAAAAAATATTTTCAAATTTAGAAGGGAGCATCATTGTTTCAAAAATAAATAACAAAAAGGCAGAAGTACATGAACTGTAAAGTAGAAAAATCAAAAATTAGTGGAGTAATTGATTGTCCTTCAAACAAAAGTTACACACATAGAGGAATTTTTCTAGCAGCACTTGCAGGCAACAACAGTAAAGTAGAAAATATTCTCATTTCAGCAGATACTAAAGCAACCATTGAAGCATGTAAAAAATTTGGAGCAATCATAGAATTAAATGATTCAACAGTAATCGTAAAAGAATCAATCAAAATAGGCTCAACAGTACCAGAAATAAATACTGAAAATTCTGGAACAACCATTAGAATTGCAATTGGAATTGCAAGCCTATTTTCTGAAGAAATTACTTTGACAGGTGATGATAGTATTCAAAAAAGACCCATGCAACCACTGTTAGATGCATTAGCAAGTATAGGTGCAAAATGTAGTTCAACAGGTGGGAGTCCCCCGGTGAAAATTAAAGGAAATATTGTAGGAGGAAACATAAAAATTCCAGGAAATTTATCAAGTCAATTTATTTCATCATTATTAATTTCTGCACCATTAACAAAAAATGGAATTAATTTAACTATTGAAGGTGACTTAGTTTCAAAACCATATTTAGATGCAACAATTACAACAATGAGGAAATTTGGAGTATCAGTTCAAACATTAATTCCATATAAAAAATACAACATATCACCACAAATTTATAAAAATACAACATTCAATGTTCCAATAGATTTTTCAAGTTTAGCATTACTTCTTTCTTTTACTGTACTTAATGGAGAGAATGTAACGATTAAAGGAAGTATGGGGAATTTACCGCAAGGAGATGAAGCATTCATTGACTTTTTGGAACAATTAGGAGTTTCAGTGACAATTAATGAAAATGAGATTAAAATTAAATCACCTGAAAAATTAACTGGAGGGATTTTTGATTTACGAAATTCTCCAGATCTTCTTCCACCACTAGCAATTTTATCATTAATATCTTCAGAACCAATTGAAATTGTAAATGTAAAACATGCAAGATTAAAAGAAACAGATCGAATTTCCATACTTGCAAGAGAATTACCAAAAATTGGAATTATTGTTAAAGAAAAAGAAGATGGCTTAATTTTGAAACCTTCAGATAATCTAACAGGGGCCAAATTAGATTCAGAAAATGATCATAGGTTATTCATGGCATTTTGCATTGCAGGAACATATATCGGAAATTGTACAGTGACTGATTCAAAATCAGTTCAAGTTTCATATCCAAATTTCATAGAAGAAATGAACAGATTAGGCGCAAAAATAGAGAGAATATAGACTCAAATCAAAAAAATAACAATCAAGATAAATCAATTAGGCAAGCAAAAAATGATAATTTTTACTAATTATGATAGATTAGTCAACGATGCATTCACGTAAAACCACGAGGAATTATAAACATCACTTAACTAGATAGGGTGTTGCCGGGAAGTTCTATTGGTCAGCGTCTTGTTCTGACAAGTTTTGGTGAAAGTCATGGTAGATCAATTGGTGCAGTTTTAGATGGATGTCCTGCAGGATTAGAAATTGATGAAAAAGAAATTCAAGAGATGCTTAATTTAAGAAAACCAGGTCAAAATATTATTTCAACACAAAGAAAAGAAGGAGATGTTGTAGAAATTGTATCAGGGGTGTTTAGAGGATTTACAACAGGGGCACCAATTACTATGTTAATTTGGAATGCAGATCAAAAATCAAAAGATTATGAAAATTTGAAAACAAAATTAAGACCAGGTCATTCAGATTATCCTGCTATGATGAAATATAATCAATTTAATGATCATAGAGGAGGAGGTAGATTCTCAGGAAGATTAACTGCAACACATGTAATGGGTGGAGCGATTGCAAGAAAATTACTTAAAGTTACGTTAGGAATTAAAATTAATTCATTTACTTCACAAATTGGAAAAGTAAAGATGGAAAAAGAATTCAGTGAAAAAATGTCAAAATTAATTTATAAAAATGAAGTAAGATGTCCTGAAGAAAAAACAGCAAAGAAAATGAGAGAATCAATTCTAAATGCAAAGAAAAAAGGGGATTCGTTAGGAGGAATCATTGAATCAATTACAACAAACGTGCCAGTAGGACTAGGAGAACCAATATTTAGTTCACTAGAATCTGACTTGAGTAAAGCAATTTTTTCCATTCCATCAGTAAAAGGAATAGAATTTGGTTCAGGGTTTAGAGGTTCAGAATTATTTGGCTCCGAAAATAATGATTTGTATACAATGAAGAGAGGAAAAATAGTTACAAAAACAAACAACTCAGGAGGAATTTTAGGAGGAATTTCTAACGGAATGCCAATTACAATGAGAATTGCATTTAAACCAGCATCATCAATTGCTCAAAAACAAGACACAGTGGATATTAAAAATAAAAAAGATGCAATTTTACAAGTTAAAGGAAGACATGATCCATGTGTAGTACCAAGAGCTGCACCAGTTGTCGATTCATTAGTAGCTCTAACCATTGCAGATCATGCACTGATCACAGGTACAATTAAACCAAGTTTATAAAAAAATGTCTGACATTAATGAACTTCGTAATGAAATGGATGCAGTAACATTAGAAATGATCAATTTACTAAAAACTCGAACAGATATTGCAAAACAAATTGGGGAAGTCAAAAAAAGTATTGGAAAAGGAGTTACAGATGAAGAACGTGAAGAGAATTTACGTAGAAAAATCATGAAAGTAACTCAAGAAATAGGATTAGATGAAACATTGGCATCAAAATTTTTGAATTTTTTATTAAATGAATCAATAAAAGTGCAATCAGAAAACAAACAAACACATCTTTCAATATTTCTAAAAGCAAAATCACTAGAACAAGAAGGCAAAAAAATCATACATATGGAAGTAGGGGAACCAGATTTCTTACCACCAGAAATTGTTAAAAAATCATTGTCAGAAGTTTTTGATGAAGGGTTTATGAAATATGGGCAAGCAAGAGGAATGCCAAAATTTAGAGAAGCACTTGCAAAATATGTTTCACAAAAATTCAATGTAGAAATTACGCAAGAAAATATCATAGTTAGTCCAGGCGCAAGATTTTCAATCTTTTCAGCAATTAGCACATTACTTAATCCAGGGGATGAAATGATTGTAATTGAACCATCATGGCCAGCATACAAAGATTGTGCATTAAATTCAGGGATTAAAGTTAGGACAATAAATACAACATTAGAAAAAAAATGGGAACCATCTGTTGAAGAAATTAAAAATACAATTAATTCAAATACAAAAATGATTGTTCTAAACTATCCAAATAATCCAACAGGGAAAATATTACCAGAGAAATTACAAGACGACATCATAAATTTAGCAAAAGAAAATGATCTCTATGTGTTAAGTGATGAAATTTATTCGCAGTATGCAAAAACAAATTGGAAAAGTATTCTAAGTTATAATTATGAAAAAAGCATAGTTACCCAATCATTTTCCAAATCACATGCAATGACAGGTTTCAGAGTAGGTTATGCAATAACATCGAAAAAAATTATAGAAAAAATGGTCAGATTAGAAGCACTCTGTTTAACAAATGTATCAGAACCAATTCAATATGTGGCTATGAAGGCATTGGAATCAGATACATCAAGTAATTCAAAATTAATTCAGAATAGATTAGACATGTTAACAGAAAAAGCTAAAGAAATGGGACTAGAATTTATGATTCCAGATGGAGCAATGTACATTTTTGCAAAAATGAATCAAAAGGACTTTGATGGTGTTGAATTTGCCAACAATTCATTAGAAAAAGGCATAGCAATAGCCCCAGGAGAAGGCTTTGGAAATTATAAGAATTTCATTAGAATATCTGCATGTCAAGATGAGAAAACACTAATGGAAGGAATGCATATACTAGGCAACATTATGAGGGATATACAGTGAAAAAACTAACAGTAATTGGTGCAGGTGGACAAATGGGCCGATGGTTCACAAAGTATTTTGCAGGTTCAGATTTTGAAGTCACAGGATATGACACTGAAACGAAAAGTTTTGGTAAAGATATACTAGTATCAGAATCATTAGTAGGTGCAATCCTAAAAGCCGATTACGTAGTATTATGTACACCGACAAGACGAACACCAGAAATTATCAGATTAATTGCAAAAGAAATGAAAAAAGGAACATATCTAATTGAAATTTCTTCAGAAAAATCTAAAGTTGTATCATCATTATCAAAAATGCCAGATAAAATAAATCCAATTTGTATTCATCCAATGTTTGGTCCAGGAATAAAAACAATAAAAAATCAGAACATAATTTCAGTACCAATTAAAGATGCAAAAAAAGAATTAACAGTAGCCAAGACTTTATTTGAAGGAGCTAACTTTGTTACAATCGATGCAATTGAACATGATAAAAAAATTGCAGTAATATTAGGTTTAACTCATTTAATGAATTTAGTTTTTGCAAACATAATTTCTAAAGATGAGAAAATGTTATTGACAGAGAAAATGTCTGGTACTACATTTAGAGTGCAGAAAACATTAGCAGAGAGCATCATGACAGAAACACCAGAATTAATTGAAACAATAATTGCAAATCCTGAAATTAGAAGAGTAGCTGAAGAATTATGGAAAGACATAGGAAGATTACTCACATCAGTGCAAGAATCAAAAACAGAAGAAGTCATAGAATATATTAAAAATTGTCAAGAGAGACTTTCAAAACATACTGACCTTGATGAGTCATACAAGAAACTCTCAAAGATGGTCAAATCAGTTGAAAAATAAACAATGCGTTCAACAAGAATAGTTACATCTTTTATTAAATATAATGATCAAATTTTAATTCTAAAAAGAAGTGAGAAAGTAAGATCAATGAAGGGATTATGGTCAGGAGTTAGTGGAATAATTGAAAATAATGAAAACCCAATAGATAGAGCAAAAATTGAAATTTTTGAAGAAGTAGGAATTAAAGAAAAAGAAATCAAACTAGTTAAGAAATTAGAAAAAATGAAAATATCCTCACAACAATATAAAAATCACGAATGGGAAATTTTTCCATTTTTATTTGAAACAAAGAATGGAAACATTACATTGAATTGGGAAAATTCGGAATTTAAATGGATTCTGCCTAAAGAATTAAAGAATTATCAAACAGTTCCCAGTCTAGAAAAAATCCTACTCAATTTGTTGTAAATTCTCATTTTCTTTATCATATTTTTTTTGTTGAGGTAGCATCATGTAAACACATGCACCACCACACATAGTACAAGGTACATTATTTCCAGGATGTTGTCCAGTTCTAGAATGAATTTTTGCAGCTGCTTCGGGATCAATAGATAAAGCAAGTTGTTTTTCCCAATCCAGTGTTCGTCTAGCTTCAGTCATCTCCATATCCCATTTGATGGCCTTATCACGCATTTTAACAAGATCACCTGCATGTGCTGCAATTCTATATGCAATTAAACCAGCTTTAACTTCTTCAGCATTTGGCAATGCCAAATGTTCAGACGGAGTAAGATAACATAAAAGGTCAACACCCTCGCTTGCAGAAACTGCAGCCCCAATTGCACTTGCAATATGATCATGTCCAGATGCAACATCAGTTACTAAAGGACCAAGAACATAGTAAGGAACGTCGCCAATGAGAGATTTAGCTAATCTAACATTTGCAGCAACTTCATTTAATGGAACATGACCTGGACCTTCAACCATTACTTGAACATCATTTTCATGTGCACGTTTTGTTAATTGAGAAATATTGATCATTTCTTGCACTTGTAATTCATCATGTGAATCTAAAATGGAGCCAGGTCTTAATGCATCTCCAAGACTAAATGTAACATCATATTTTTTGGCAATTTCCATCATGTAATCATAATGAGTAATGTATGGATTTTCTTTATCATGTTTTAACATCCAAGCAGCAGTAATCGTACCACCTTTACTAACAACGCCACCATAACGTTGAACTTTAAGAATTCTTTTTGCAATATCCTTTGTTATTCCACAGTGAACAGTAGTATAGTCAACCCCATCTTTGGCATTATTTTCAAATGCCTTGATATAGTCATCTTCAGTTAAATTCAAAGGATTTTTGTGAACTTCAACCCCATAGTTGTAAGCTTCGTAAATAGGAACAGTTCCAAAAGTGATGGGTGCATTGTCCATCAGAGTTTGACGAATTTTTTTAACATCACCACCATCACTGAGGTCCATCATAGTATCAGCATGGTATTTTATTGCAACTTTAGCTTTTTCAATTTCTTCATCTAAATTTACATTCAAAGTAGAAGTTCCAATATTCACATTAACTTTAGTTTTCATACCCTTACCAATTCCCACATTATGGATCTTTTGTGGTCGGACATTATTACTTGGAATAATTATAGAACCACGTGCAATTTTTGGAATTAACCAATCAAGAGAAACGTCTTCGTCTTTTGCTACTTGTTTCATTTCATCAGTAGCAACACCACGTCTAGCAGAAGTCATCTGAGTAGCCATGATTTAATGTAGTTTTTACCTGATTTAAACAATCGTGAAATTAATTTAAAAGTAGAACAAATTAGGATTAGCACTATAAAAATAAAATAATAAAATGTTATATTTTTAAAAAACTACTTTAATCATGAAAACAATTAGAGAATGCATTCATTGCGGTAGAGAATTTTACAGTATGAAAGATGAATTTTGTTCCAATGATTGTGCTACTCAATCATCAACATGATTATTAAATTAAATTAAATTTTTGTTCAAAAGTTAATTTTTCAGATTTTATTTTAGATATTCTTTGCAAAATAGGCTCAACAAGACGGTCAGAATCAGAAACATTTGAGAAATTTTGTCTAATTTCAAGAACTCGTTGAATTAATTCAAGTTCAGCAGAAACCAAAGATTTGTAATGATTTAATTCAAAATTTTCAGATTGAGTATAATTATTTTTAGAGGATTCCATTACCTAGGCGGACTCCAAGTTTCTTCCATATTATCACCATTATTTTCAGAAACAAAAATTTTTTTTCCACATTTAAAACACTGCCAAAGAAATTTTCCATCTTTTTTTTCTTGATATTGCATAGGAAGTAAACAATTTGTGCATTGTAATTGTTCAGGAATTGAATCATCAACCATAGGAATTTTACTCATAAAATAAAAAAAATCATTCAAGTATAAAACAGATATCATTTTAATAATTTAAAAAAGAATGTAAAGGAAAAATAGATTAGTACTAAGAGATAGTGAATGATGTGAATTTATTATCAATAGGAGGTTCAGATCCATCAGCTGGTGCAGGGATTCAAAGTGATATTAAGACATTTTCAAAATTTAATGCACATGGATTAACAGTGGTTACAGCAATCACCGGACAAAATACATCAAATTTTGGAATGGTTGAACCAGTATCAAAAAAAATTTTAGAAAATCAATTAAAAACAATAATTGAAGATTTTAAAATAGATGGAATAAAGATTGGAATGGTTTACAATTCAGAAATAATTAAAATGATTTATCAATATTTAAAAAAATTAAAAATTCCAATTGTGGTGGATCCAGTAATTAAATCAACCACAGGTGGCATGTTAATAGAAAAATCAGCTATTATTGATTTTAAAAAATTGATAGTACCTCTTGCTACAATTATCACTCCAAATAAATTTGAGGCAGAAATATTGACAAAAACTAAAATTAATTTTAAAAATAATCCTGAAAAAATTGCAAAAATGATTCAAAAAATGGGAGCAAAAAATGTGGTTATTACAGGAGTAAAAATAAAAAATAAAAAAATATTAGACTTTGTTTTAGAAAAAAATGAAAAATATTTTTTGAGTGGTGAGGAAATATCCAAAATGAATCGAGGAAGTGGAAATATTCATTCAGCAGCAACGTTATATGCAATTGTTAAAAATAAAAGTACAAAAAATGCACTAGAATTTGCTAAAAAAACTACATTAGATTCAATTAAAAATTCACAAAAATTAGGAAAAGGAATAGCAATAACAAATATGAATAAACAAGATAGAATAAAAAAAGAATTATCAATTTCAATAAATGAATTTACAAAAATTAAAAATATTTTTTTAAGTATTCCAGAATGTCAAACAAATTTTGTATATTGTAAACAAAAACCAAAATCAACAAAAGAAATATTAGGAATTTCTGGAAGAATAGTTAAAGCGGGAGAAGAAGTAATTGTTGCAGGGGATTTAGAATATGGTGGATCTAAACATGTTGCAACAGCATTATTAGCAGTCAATAAAAAATATGTAAAAATTCAATCAGCCATTAATATAAAATATAGAAATGAAATAATTTCTAAAATAAAAAAATGTCAATTTACAACATATGATTATGATAGGAATCAAGAGCCAAAAAATGTGAAATATGAAGGGTCAAGCATAGAATGGGGAATTCAAAGTGCAATCAAAAATTCTAAAAAACAACCAGACGTCATTTATCATAAAGGGGATATGGGGAAAGAGCCAATGATCATAGTATTTGGAAAAACCCCAAATGATGTAATAAAAAAAATCTTAAAAATTATTTAAAAAAAAGATGAATTTATCCTTGAACATAAATACTCAAATTTGAAATAATATTTGTGAAAGCAGTTATTCTTGCTGGGGGATTAGGAACAAGACTAAGACCATTAACCAATAGTAAACCTAAACCCATGCTACCAATAGGTGAAAAACCAATTTTAGAACATCTAGTAGAATGGACAAAAAAAGGAGGTATAAAATCAATAGTTCTTTGTGTGAGTTATCTTAGAAAATCAATTGAAGATTATTTTGAAGATGGAAAAAAATTCGGAGTGACAATAGAATATGCAATTTCAAAGAAACCATTAGCCACAGCAGGACAACTAAAAACAGCAGAAGAATTTATCGATGATGACTTTGTTTGTATGTATGGAGATTCAATTTTTAATTTTAGTTTAAGAAATATGATTAAACAACATGTTATGAAAAAATCATTTGTTACAATGGGCTTAAATGAATTTAAAACAAATTTACCATACGGTGTAATTGAATCTTCAAAAAATGGCAGGGTCATTAGTTGGAACGAAAAACCAGAAATTAAAGCAAATGTGAATATGGGATGCTATGTAATGAATTCAGATATTTTTAATTTAATTCCAAAAAATAAGCCATATGGAATGGATGATGTAATTAAAAATGCAATGAAGAAAAAACAGAAAGTGAATAGTTTCATCACAAAAAAAGGTTTTACAGATATTGGAAATAAAGAATCATACAAACAAGCATGTGATGAATATGAAAGAAAATAAGAGAAATTAAAATGAATCAACCCATAATAAGAGAAATAGAAGAAGGGGATTTTCAAAAAGGTTTTCTAAATACATTAGATACATTAAGAGAAGCAAGTACTATCAGTAAAGATAAAGCATTAGAAATTTTTAATAATATAAAATCAAATCCAAACCACATCATCATTGTTGCTGAAATTGATGATAGAATTATTGGAGCAACAACTCTTCTAATTGAGCCTAAATTTATTCATAAAGGAGGATTTGTAGGGCATATAGAAGATGTAGTGATCAACAAAGAGTTCCAAGGTCAAAAAATAGGTGAAAAAATTATCAAATATGTTTTAAAAGTTGCTGAAAAACATAATTGCTATAAAACAATTTTAGATTGTTCAGATGACGTTAAACAATTTTATGAAAAAATGGGTTTCAAATATCATTCAAACGAATTTAGATTTGATCACAACTAAAAATATTCTTTTGTAGGACGTTTTTTTCGTTTTAAGATTAGTCTTGATCCAACAAACATTACAGGAGCAGATAATATTATGAATAAGATTGGCAGATATTGAACTGCATCTGTTAGATAAATTTCTGGAACAGAGTCAACCCAAGAATAAACTACAAGATTACCTGCAAGTAAAATAACACCTCCAACAATAATTAAACCACCGATTTGTTTTGAACCGTAATTCCTGGACATAATGTAAGCAACTGCAGCTAAAATTCCAGCTGGTGCAACACCAATTGAAACAAACTGAATCAGTTTAGGATCAGGAGTAAATCCTTGAGCAACAACAGCATCTTCAGGAACAGTCAACATAAAATAATAAACAGAAATCATTTCACCAGCAAACATTGCAAAAAGAGCGACACTAATTACTGCAAGCCATTTTTCAACATTCCCCATTAACAGAAGTAAATAGAGTTGATAAATAAACCATTCAGAAATTAAAGGATTCCAACAAGATTAGCTAGTTCTTTCCTACAAGCTATTCCAAGTTTTTCAGCAGCATCTTCAGGAGACACATCATTCAAAAATATCCCATAGCCACGTTCTAAACCAGACCAAGGTTTAGTTATTGGATAAATTTCAATGTGCCAATGAATTTGTCTAGTATTTTTCTTTTCAGGCGAAAGGTGAAAAACCAGATTATAGGAAACATTTTTGATAGTTTTTGTTAAACCACCTAAAGTAGCCCTCAAAATTAGGGACAAATCATTAATTTCTTTTTGAGTGATTTTTGAGAAACTAGTTGTGTGTTTTTTAGGGGCAATCCAAAATTCATACGGATATGACGGAGCCCAAGGAGAAAAAGCAATGAATCCATCAGTTTGAAGTATTTGTCTTGGTCCACTCAACTCCTCATTAATTGTTTGACACATATGGCATACCCCTTTTTCATTCAAGATTTTATGAGAAGCTTCAGCCTCTGCATCAATTACAGGAGGAATAGTAGAAAGAGTTAGAATGTTCAAGTGAGGATGAGGGTTAGTACTACCTGCCAATTCACCATTATCACCATAAATTGAAACGTAAGTAACACCCTTTTGAGTATAAAGCCATCGTAGTCTATCTTGAACAACAACTAAAACATTTGACCATTGTTCTGGACTAATGGTTGAAAAGGTATCTTTAGTGTTTGGAGAAGCTACAATAACATAATGATATCCATAATTTGGTTCACTGTAAAACGGTTTTTCACTGTAAGAATTTTCTGTTTCAACAGAAACTACAGGATTTTTACTTTCAAAAACACGTATAGACCAACCTTCAACAAAATCATCTTCACTATCTTGAAGACGTTGTAACATACCATCTTTTTCAACAAGTGATAAAACAGAAGGATTAGTAAGAGATTCATTTCCAGGAGCAAAGGGATTTTTTTTACCTTCTACAGATTTTTTATTTTTTGAAACAATCATGAATCTTTCAGAAACATAATCTTTTCGCATATCCCCCATAACTGTTATTGAAAGTAATTGTATGTTAAAATGTTTACTAAAAAATTAAAATGAAAATAATTCAAAAATTAAAAACATATTTTTCATTTTACAATAATTGTACAATACAAAGATTTGAAAATTATATGATCGCAAAATCATTGCAAGATTTAAAACAGAGATCAAAAGTTTGGATAAACAGAGTTCAAATGGACAATTCCAACATACACATGATCTATGTTCTTTTAGATGGTGTTGGAGATCTACCACATCCAGATTTAGACGGAAAAACACCTTTAGAAGCAGCAAATACGCCTACTTTAGACAAAATTGCAAGTAATGGGACCATTGGTGAAGTAATTTCAGTTGGAAAGGGTATAGCTCCAGAATCAGATATTGCTGTTTTCAATATGTTAGGATACAAATTTGATCATGCAGATTATGCTGGAAGAGGAGTCATTGAAGCAATAGGAGTTGGAATTGATTTCAAAGATGGAGATTTAGCATTAAGAGGAAATTATTCAACATTAGATGAGAATGAAGTAATCACAGATAGAAGAGCCGGAAGACAGATAGAAAAAGAAGATGCAGACGGCATAGCAAAAGAATTAGAGGAAAAAATTCAATTCTCAATACCAGACACAAAAATTGTTGTTGCACCAACAATAGGACACAGAGTAACAGTTAGAATTAGAGCACCATCTAAAAAATTATCATCAAGAATTACAAATACTGATCCTGCATATAGCAACATTGGAGGAATGGGGGTAGCAAAAGCAGTAGGTGATTTTTTGAAAGTTGAAAAATGTTTGCCGTTAGAAGATGTGGAAAATGCAAAAATTACATCCAACTTGGTAAATGAATTTTCAGAACAATCAATTAAAATTATGAAAAATAGTGACATCAATAAAAAAAGAAAGGAGCAAAATAAAAAACAACTAAGTTGTATTCTGCTTCGTGATGCAGGTAACAAATACCCAGATGTTCCACCAATAAATGAAAAACATGAAATGAAATTTTCATGTATAGTAGACATGCCAGTAGAATTAGGAATTTCAGAAGTTCTAAAAATGAAGGCATTTGAAGCAGGGGGCCTAACAGATTATGAGGAAAAGGCAAAAGTTGCTGCAAAAGCAATGGAAACACATAATGCAATTTACGTTCATCTCAAAGGACCTGATGAATTTGGTCACGATGGGGATGCAATTGGTAAAATGAAAAACATAGAAGAAATTGACCAAAGGTTTTTCAAAACATTAGTAGAAAATATAGATTCAAGTAATGTTGCAATAATTATTTCTGCAGATCATTCAACTCCATGTATTAACAAAGGACATAGTGATGACCCAGTACCAGTAGTTGTATCAGCAGATTTTATCAAAAATGATGGTACAACAAGAATGACTGAAGAACAAGCAAAAAAAGGAAGTATCGGATTATTACAAGGTGCAGAAGTGGTTACAAAATCATTAGAACTAATTAGATCTCAAATAAAACCAAATCATTAATTTTCTGCATTTCAATAGATTTTTTCCTTATTCTTTCAACATCTATTGAATGATACATTGATGGAGATATTCCTAATTTTTCCAAAGCTCGTGTTAACATAGCAACTCCAATACTCAATTCATTTTCTTGTGCATGAGCATATGCAACTGCAACAAGGATAATTCCTTGAACTAATTCTTTTTCACGTCCAAAACATTGTTTCCAAACGCCTTCAAATGCCTCATGACATTCCCAAAACCGTTCACTGTTAAAATAAAATATTCCGTCCTTAATTCCTTGATCTATTTCAATTTCTTCTTCTACAACGTGTCGAATATTATCCAAATTGCCAATTGGAGACAATTTGTCAACTAGTTCATCCACATCTTTTGTTTCAATAGCTACATCAAATTCAATAAACGTAGTAGCAACTCTGCAAAGTCGAATATGAGCATCTGTTCCACCAATCAGATCCCTTGCCCGATAAAGAATTTCACGAGAATTTATGGGAATAAATTTCTCATTTTTCAAGTGAATCAAATATCGCTCCATATCAGTGATTCATTCCATTTTCTTAAATTTCTTATGTAAGTTCAACTAGGTTTATATGAAATATCCAAAGGATTTTTGATACATGTCAACTATTGAGACACTTTCAGATGTCAATAATACCTTCTTATCTAGAAGAGAATTAACTTGTGATTTTCCGGGATCAAGTGGAAAATTGAAGAGTATGGAAGCAGTAGATATGGTTACAAAAGAATTCAAACTAGATGGAAAAGTAGTGATACCAATGAGATTAAAAACTCATGTAGGAATGTCAAAAGTTACTGGAACATTCTATGTTTATGAGGATGAAGGTTTAGCAAAAAAACACATCAATCCAACAATCTTTTCAAGATTAGAAAAAACTAAAGCAAAAATAGCTGAAGCTGAAAAAGCAGCAGCAGACGCAGCCGCAGCAGAAGCACCAGCTGAAGAGGAGAAAGCAGAAGCACCAGCTGAAGAGGAGAAAGCAGAAGCACCAGCTGAAGAGGAGAAAACAGAATAATGCCTGTAGAGAAAAAAGGTAACAAAGGTTCTAGTCCAAAAGTTTATGGATATTACAAAGTTGAAGGTGATAAAGTAACAAGAACTAGAAAAAATTGTATTAGATGTGGAAAAGGAGTATACATGTCAGAACATAAGGATAGACGCACATGTGGAAAATGTGGCGACACAGAATTCATACAATAAAAAAATTAACATAAATTATTTTAGTACAATTTTTTTTTATACATTTTTGAACTTTTTTGTTCCAGTTCAGTAATTTTTAATAGAAATTTAGGGTCAAGTTTAATGTTTGATAAAGATTCAGCAGATAATTTCACATTATTAGCATCCAAAGAAATATTAGATTTTGGTAAATTTCTATCAGACCAAAATTTTATTACTTTATCTTCAAGTTTGTAATCACGAAAACCAGAAGGGAATTTTTTAGTGATATGATTTAGTAAAGTCCTATCCTTGAAAACAGCTCGTGGTTCAAACAATCGCGTTTCATCACTATACACATTCTCAAACAGATTGCCAGATAGTTCATCAGAAATTAATTCCATTTTTGAGATTTTCCTAATTAATTCTAAAAAATGTAAAAACTCATGAGCCAAAATTGCATGTATTGTACCCTTTAATCCATAAGCAATCAAAGGGGCAGAAATTTGAATAACTACTTGAAATTTTTCTTCAAACATGACAGGAATCGTTCGAGCAAATAAAATTCCATATTCATAAGAATTTGAATCAGATGCAGAAAGTACAAGGGAAGGTTCCACATATGCTACAGGATATTGAATTCCAGATGCTTTTTCAATTCGATTGATTCCAGCAACAGTTATTGGAAAACGTTTCAAGGTCAAATCATATACATCCTGAGGGATAAGACCCTTGGAATATGCATCTCTAAAACGTACTAAAGGATCCAACATTAATTATTAAAAATTTTAATGTAAAAATGTTGATTTTCTTATGATCTAGGTTTTCCACACTTTGCTTTTTTTACTCGACGAGTATTTGCTCTTTGATCAGCATGTCTTTGATGTTTACCTTTTTTTCTCATTGGCATGATAAATTACAATATTTAGTGCTAGTTAATTGTTATCATTGACAATAATTTCTAAGAAATCAAATTCTTCAGGAATACAATGGGTTCCAATAGTTTCAGAGATATTAGGAGTAACATCATTTCCAATCACAAATCGTTTAATTGGCAATCCACCTTCAACCCTTATTTTCACCAAAATTATTTGATCAGAAGTTTTTGTATAATTTATATCAAAAATTTTTTTCTCATAAGATCTTCCAGATTTTTCAGAAACAATTATGGGACTATTTTTAAGATTTTTTAATTTTTTCAAATTTTCAGCATCAAATTTGGAATCAGTTGAAATTTTTATTGTGGCCAAAGAAGAAAATTTCAAAGGAGTTTTAGGAGAATCATCAATTATCTTCAGATTAAAAATAGAGATAAAATCAGAAGCATAATCAGAGAGTTTTATTTTTCTTTTTAATGGATTTTGTAGTTTCACAATAAATGGTCTACCAGATCCCAAAACTAAGCTAGATTTGTCCTCACCACCTATCCAAGTAAATTTTGTAGTTGTTCCACCAAATTTTTTAAAAATTAATTTTGAGATGACACCTTCAACACTATTAAATTCAGAGATTCCATGAAAGTTACAAGTTCTACATCCCTTACCAGAACAATTATCACAAGATTTCTGTTTTTGAGAATAGCCTCGTTTAGATTTAGTATATCGACCAGAAATAACAATAGGTTTTGAGCGTAAATTGCAAGAAGGTTCTTTAAGATTTACAGTAAAAATAATGTCAGGATCAATGTAATTGGTAATTTTTTTTGTCTTTTTTGAAAAAAGTTTTACCAATTCTTTTGTAATATCAGATTTGATGCCATCAATTCCTCTTAACTTAAATTCAGATTTTAAGGCATCATCTCTATCAACAATAGAAGGTTTGATTATTGTTCCAATACTAAAAGTCCTAAATTTGTAATCAAATGAAGAGTCAAGCATCAATTTTAAAAAATGATCTAAATTATCAAAAAGATTTTTACAAATGTAACATGAGTGATTGGATTCACGTCCATTCTTTAATTTTTTTCCAAGTATCTTATTTGAAGATAAACGAAGCTGTTTTGTAAATAATCTACCTAAACAATAATCACATAAATTGTATTTTTTAATAATTTCGTTAGAAGTAGAAAGAACAGTAGAATAATTAGACATTTTTGATTTGAGATTATGTAAGTTATCCCAAGCCCATTTTTCTAAGAGTACCTTGCATTTGACGACCTTTAGAAGCCTTCATCAAATTCTTAGAATTTTTATAATTTTTCATTAATTCTTTTACTTCACCTTCAGGCCATCCAGAACCTCTAGCAATTCTTTTGATTCTTGATGAATTAAGTAAATCAGGATCTGCTTTTTCATCTTTATTCATACTTTGAATAATGTATCTCCATTTGGATACCCTATCTTCCATTTGATCAACTTGATCCTCTTTAACCATGCCAGACATTCCAGGCATGCTATCAAGCAGTCCTTTAAGAGAACCAACTTTTGTAACCTCTTCTAATTGATAAAAGAAATCATCCATGTTCATTTTTCCACTAGAGATACGCTTCATCCTAACATCATCACCCTCATTTTCCAATCTTTTTGCTAAATCTAAGACAGCCTGAATATCACCCATTCCAAGTAATCTACCAACAAATCGAGTTGGAGAGAATTTTTCTAAATCATCTATTCTTTCACCAGTACCAATGTACATAATTTGTGCACCAGTTGCAGCAGATGCAGCTAATGCACCACCACCTTTTGCAGAACTATCCAATTTTGAAATTATTACACCACCAACAGGGATTGTTTTATGAAATGCTTCGGCTTGGTTGAAACACTGTTGTCCAATTGTACCATCAATTACAAGTAAAGCTAAATCAGGATCTGCAACTTTGTTAATTCTACCCATTTCTTCAAGTAAATCTTGTTCTTCTTTGTGACGACCAGCAGTATCAATAATAATTACATCTAGAGGTTGTCCTGCAAAATGCTTTAAACCATTTTGAACAATGTTTGGAGAGTCTTTATTATTTTCTTCACCATAAACTTCAACATTTGATTTTTCACACATCATTTTTAGTTGAACCAATGCTCCAGGTCGATATGTATCAGCACCAACAACACCAACTTTATGACCTTCTCCAGTCAAAAATTTAGCAAGTTTTGATGCAACTGTAGTTTTACCACTTCCTTGAATTCCCAATAGGATAATTTTATTTTGTTTTCCAGGTTTGAAATCAAAATTAGATTCATTACCCAATAATTTTGATAATTCATCATATAGAATTTTTACAATATGATCTTTACGTGATAACCCAGGAGGAGGGGTTTCATTTAATGATCGTTCTTCCAATCGTTTAGTAATTTCAAGTACTAATCGGACATTAACATCAGAAGTCAATAAAGCCCGTTGAACGTCCTTACAGAGATCTTTAATTAATTCTTCATCAATGCCTGAAGATTTAACAATTTTTTTAATTGCATCGCCTAAACTACTTTTTAATCCATCAAGCATTGTAATTTAACTCCGCATCCACTATTTCAAACCTTCCTCTATAACCATCCCAATTTTTTGTGAATTTATTAATTTTAATTGAATTAAAAAATAATGGGCAATCAATAACAAAAGTTTCAGCCTCACCACCCTCAAAATTCAAATTAAATCCAAATTTCTCAGACAATTTTTCCAATGTTTTCACATCAGATTTTGAAATCAATTTACCTAACCATTGATCGTCTAAACCATCAGATGATACAGTAGTCATCATAAAATGAAAGTCTGATTCAAGTAAATCATTCATGTATTTTTTAGGTTCACTTTCCCACAATGGGGAAACAAGAATTAAATTTAATTTCTCACATAGAATTTCAAATTTTTCCTTTTGAAATTTACTTTTTATTCCACCATGAACTAATCCTTCAATTTTAAATTCATTAATTGCATTTTTCAATAGTTTTTCCAATACAATTAGTTCATCACTTGTCTCATCTGAAGACGAATCAATAATTAGTTGAGGAATTTTCATTGACTCAGATTGCAATTTTGTCCATTTTAAATTTGGATGGTGTAAAAGATGGCTTTCGTCAGATTTTGGAAATACACTCAACAGACAAGTCACTTCATGGCCCTGTTTTTTTACAAGATGAATTGCATAGGTACTATCCTTTCCACCTGAAAAAAGACAAGCTAATTTCATCAATCAATAAAAATAATCACTTCAATAAAATTCTAAAATATTTTAAAAGATGCTTCAATACTCATAATCGTCATCACAAATCAGACGGCTTTTCCGATAATCATCAGCATCCATGAAAATTTAATAGTCATAGAATTTTAGTGCTGTGATTAAAAAAGCAATTAATAATTTTTAACTAAATAATTTTAAAAATGTTGTAAAATTTCCACTCTAACTATTTTTTATGGCCATAATTTTAGTATGTTCCATTACAACCCAATATTCAACATTTTGTCCATTTTCTAATTTTCCTGAAACGGATTCATCAACCATACCTACATCTATGGTTTCAAAAGATTCATTGTCCATAACTTGTACAGTATCGCCATTAATTGAGATAATTTGTCCAACTTTTTTGTTGATCATTGGAACATGGATTTGCATGCTGACTGGTCCAACATGAGGTCTATTTTTACCATCAAAGATACCTTGACCAACTATTCGAGCTTTTGCTGCACCGTGTTTACCAGGTTTTGATGTATCATATTCAATAATTCTACAAGCTTCACCACTAGGTTGATCTGTGTGTGGAAGTAAAATGTATGATCCAATTTTCAATGAACCTAAATCAGATGGTTTACTCATAAAAAACAGTTTTTGCTCGAATATTTAACTTCTACTTTAGTTGATCAAGTATAGAAAGACTCAACAGGTTTGATAAAGTGAAGCCTTTTCTAGTAACATCTCGTTGTGTTTGATCACAATATTTTTTGACACTTTGATGACTTTTCTCACTTGCAACTTCAATCACAATCATATTTTCAGAGTAAGGAAAAGTAAATTTTGAAGGCACAGAACAAGTGGTAGTCATATTTCCAATTCCAGCTACTTCAATTTTTTCTCGTTTTAACAATAAACCTGCAATTTCAACTAAATCATCCATATCTTCACCATATTCTAAATAATATATTGAAATGAAATTTGTGTCACCTAAAACTTCTCTTTCAAAAAGATCATCATGAATATTGAAAACGAATGATGTTTTTTCTTGAACATGTTTTGATAATTCTTTTTCTACAATTGAACTATCCTTGAATTTGGCCAGCAAGTAATGATTTGCAGATGTTGAAAAATATGGTTGGCTATCACTTGAAAAAGTACCAGTTACAAAATATAATTTTTCAATATTTTTAGAACTTGACCAAGATTCTTTTAATTCAAGTGAATCTCGATTGTGTAAATAAGGGGCACAAACATACCCAGAATAAGATAATTTTAGTTCAGACACACTAGTGTGAATTTTTAAGAGTATTTATCCATATATTGAGCAAATAAAAAAGCACGATGGTTTTTTAATAACTCAATACAGATAATTTTTGTCCCGTGGTAGCTCAGCCTGGTAGAGCTTCCGGCTGTAGTTGTTGGCTTAAGATGGCTGACCGAAAAACAGCATATCAGGCATACAGAAACCGGGTTGTCGCATGTTCAATTCATGCCCGCGGGACCACAAAATTTTAAAGAATGGATAGATCAATTAAACAGATAATTTTTAGGAAGAAATAACTTTTGACATTACAAGATCACTGGAAATATTATTTTCTACTGCATATGAGATGGAAGATAAATTTCTAATCTCATAATCATATAATCTCACAACAGAGACTACAGTAGATAATTTGAACATATTTGCAAATTCTTTAAGTAATGAATTATACAAAAATATATCAAATTTTCTTTCAAATTCATTTATCATTACAATATCATCAGCTTCAGAAGGAATAATTTCAGAAAATTTTGTCTTAGTTAATTCCATAAAACTACTTTTAAGATTTTCAGCAGAAATCATCTTAGATAGTAATTCATCACTAGTACTAGAAGTATGAGAAACTAATAGATCATTAATTGATTGTTCATCTAAATTCCAAAATTTTCCACGTACAATATTTGTAATATTATACAAATCTAATTCAGTTCCAAATAATTTTAATAAATTTAGATCAGCCTTACTTTTAATACTATCAGCTAGATTTTGATATAAAATTTTATCAAGATACGTATCGATTACACCAATTTCACCTATATCATTGTAAAGCATAATTGCTTTTTCAACATCATTTCCAAAATTATATGATTTAAAATTACTAATTACTTCTTCAATGTTTTTTGAAGTTAAAGCTTTGAGTGTCACATCTCTTCGTTGAATTAATTCCTCTGCCCTCAACCCAATAGTAGATTCTATTTGAGATTGAGTTTTTCCCAATATTTTTCCTTTAAGAATATTTTTTAAATTTTTAAAAATAAATTTGTAATAATAAGCCATAAGTAAATTTGAACCACCTACAGAACTCATCATCATGTAGTACAATTCAGCTTGTTTTCCTCTAAAACTAATTTCAATATTATTTGATGTGTATGGTTTTGGAATTTTTCGAATATAATCAGAGTATGAAGTACTGTTTAATCGACTTGCAAATTCATCAAGGTTTCTAGATTCTGCCAATGTTTGAAATGTTTTTTTAGAAAGTAGTTTGCCCTTTAGACTATATGCCTTCACAGTAGCGTATGTCACTAAGGACCCTACAACCATTGATCATTAGTGAAGGTTGTAAATTTAAGAATACCTTACGATTATCGAACAAAAATATGTAAAAATTTCAAAAGAGAATGTAATTTTTGCATTTAATTAAAAATAATAAAAAAATAGACTGTTTAAGAAAACATAGATGAAATCTTAATTTAAAAATTCGATTGTCTACTCTAATTTTTTGACTTTTTGTGCTGCTGGGCCTTTTTGGCCTTCTCCGATTTCAAACTCGACTTTATCGCCTTCGTTAATGAATCCATCAACGTCAGATTTGTGTACGAACATATCGTCGCCACCTTCTCTTTCGATAAAACCAAAGCCCTTAGTACGGTTGAACCATTTTACGGTACCTTGTTCCATAAATTCTGAAATAATGTATTCACTATATTAACTAAGGTATATTTTGATTCTAGAAATCTTTTGCAATATGCCCATTATCTTTTAACCACTCTACTTGTGGTAATGTAAATCTCCAGACAATATCCCCACGTTCAGATTCATTGAAATCCCATGGAGCAATAATTACAATGTCATTATCTCTAATCCAAACTCTTCGTTTTAGTTTGCCTCTTATTCTACCCCTTCTGGTAACATTATCATCACATTTTATCATAACATTTTCTCCTCCCATCATTTTTAGCACTCTACCAAACAATTCACCTTCTTCAGGAAGACGAATTTCTTTTAGTGCACTTTCGTTTTTTACTTGACGCTTACCCACAAAAAGTGTAGATCTAGTTACCATATAACTGATGAGGTCTTAAAAAAACTAAAACAAAAATTAGAAGGAATTTTATCTATTTTAAAAATAAACAAGACATGGAGTTTAGATGTGTTGAAGAATGCTCAGATTGTTGTGTTCAAAGAGAATATTATCCAACAAAACAATTTGGAAAAATAGGAGTATTAATTCTACCAAATGAAAAAGAGAAAATAGAAAAATTTGCAAAAGAGAATAAAATTGAAATTAAAATTTTACCAAGAATAGGAGTTTCAGAAAACCCAAACCAAATTCCTACAAAAATTTTAGCTTATCAATTAATGGGGATTGAAGAAAATGGCAATACGTGTCCTTTTTTAGATACTGAAAGTGGAAAAAAATCAACTCATGGAGGGTATCCGTGTAAAATATACAAAAGTAAACCACTGGCATGTAGTGCTTATCCATTAATTGAATCAAATCCAATAACACTGGATGAAAAGTGTAAATTTTGTAAAGAATGTGGAACTGCAAATCAAAACCTAGAGTTTGAGACAGAATCATTATTGAAAATTAAAGAAAATATGCAAACAAATGCAAATCATATTTGGAGATATGCAACTGGAATTGGTGAAAGAGAAGACAAAGAAATAATCAAGACAGGTTGGATTTTAGAAGAAGGAATTTAGATTAAGGGTTAATTACTGCACGTCCTAAAATTTTTCTATTCTTTAGATCATCTAAAGCACCAGTTGCTTCATCTAAAGTATAATGTTTTGATACAATTGGATTGATAACACCTTGTTTTGCAAGTTCAATTAATTCAACCATATCTTTGTAGTTTCCAGTATAAGCACCTTGTATGGTTATTGCCTTTAATGGTACAGATACTAAAGGTAAATCTACAGAACCACCAAACAAACCAACTAAGATAATATTTCCACGTTTTCTAATTACGGATAGATCAAGTTTTACAGTTGGAGGTGCATTGACAAAGTCAACTATACTATCAACACCTTTTTCATTACAAATAGACATTATTTTTTGTGATGCATCACTTTCTTTTGTATTAATTACATCAGTTGCACCCAATTCTTTTGCAGTTTTTAATTTCTCATCATCAATATCTGCACAAATGATTTTACATTTTGCCATATGACTTGCTAGCTGAACACCCATCAACCCCAAACCACCTGCACCAACAATTAAAATCGATTCAGGATTATTTACTAATGCTTTTTTGATTGCAGTGTAAGCAGTTAATCCAGAGCATGCTAATGAAGATGCAGAATCAGGATCTACATCGCCAATATTTGCTAAAAATTTGTAATCAGGAACAATAATTTTTTCAGCGTATCCTCCATCTTGAAAAACACCTAATGATTTAGGAGTTTCACACAAATTTGTATCTCCTTTTTTGCAAGAAGTACATTCACAATTCTTTGGTCCAATCCAAGGGTAGACCAGAACATTATCACCAATTTTCACATCTTGTACAGAGTCACCAATTTTTTCAACAGTACCAACAACCTCATGACCAGGAGTAACAGGGAATTTTACACCTCTATCTGTAACTTTCATGAATCCATCACCTGTATCATATCCACCTTCCCAAAGATGAAGATCACTGTGACAGACTCCTGTGGAGATAACTTTGATTAAAACTTGAGTTCCTGTAGGTTCAGAAATTTCAACTTGATGTAATTCAAGGGGTTTATCAGGTTCGATTATTCGTGCTGCTTTCACAAAAGGAATTTTTTATTTTGCAATATAAGAGTTGACTGGAAGTAAGAAAAAAGTAGAGTAATTAGATATTATGGAATACTAAAGTAGTCAATCTGTGAGTGATCCACAAACACCAAACAGTATTTCTCAAGAACCAGTAAATATCCTATTCAGTCCTTCATCAGTAATTAAAAAAGATGTTTGGGAAATAGATCTTATTCAAATTTTGAATTTGTTAATTAAAATTCTTGAAAAAACTGGAAAAAAGGATCTCAAGGTTGCAGGAATGGCAGCACTATCATCATCATTAATTTACAGAATGAAAGTAGAAAGTATTTTTGCATTACAAAGAGCAGCAATGGAGAAAAAACCAACCACACAAAGAACTGACGTGGATATTGAATTAATTGACATTCCTTATAGACATGAATCAACATATCCAGTTTCATTAGATGACTTGTTAGGATTATTACAAAACCTCATTGGAACAATTGCAAACCCACAATCACGAAGAAATAAAAAATTAGATATTGAACCAATTGAAGCACCAGATTTTCAAGAATACTTTATTTCATTAGAAAGCATTATTGGAAAATATGAGGAATTGATAATGAAAAAAATTGCAAGTAAGAAATTTGGATTACTACAAGAAATTATTGCAGAGTTAGATCAAGTTGATTCAATTAGATGTTTCTTTGCTGCACTATTTTTAGCAAGAGACCAAAAAGTAGATTTGGAGCAGCAAAATGACGATATCAAAATTATACTCATGGATAAACAACCAGAAGAAGAAAATGTTTAACAGAAATCAAAAGGAGGATGAATCAAAATAGCAAGAGTTGAAGATATTACAGAAGCAACTGCAAGAATTGAAGCAGCACTATATTCAGCTGGAAGACCACTCAGAATAGAAGACATTGTCAGAGCATCAGGCACAGAATCAAGAACAAAGACATTAGATTTACTTGAAACAATTATGAAAAAAACAAAAACAGCATTCAAAGCATTAGAAATTGTTATTTTACCAGATGGAACATATGTAATGCAATTAAAACCAGAATACAGTTCTACAGTTAAAAGATATGCATCAAAACCAGTTTTACCAAATGCAACGTTAAAGACATTATCATATATCGCATATATGCAACCAATCGCATCAAAACAACTTGTAGAAACAAGAGGTTCAGGTGTTTATGCACATCTCAAAGAACTAAGACAGTTAGATTACATTACTCATCAAAATGTAGGTAGATTGAAAATTTATACAACTACTGAAAAATTCCAAAAATATTTTGGAATTAAAGGAGATGTTGAAGATCTGAAATCAAGATTATTTTCAAAAGTAAGAAAAACTGCAAGTAAAGGTCAAACAAACAGTACACCACAAATTACAACAGAAAGTAAATAGAAAAATTTTGATTTAAGGCTAAATTATGGCGTTTTGTATAAATTAGAGTAATTCAACTAATTTTTTGTGAGAAAATCAGTAGAGAATTTAGCAACCAGTAAAATTACTGGAGGACGAAGAAGTCCACTTAGAATTAGAAGAAAATATGAAACTGATAGATATCCAAATGAAGCAATTAACGGAGCTCAAGTAACAGTAACAAGACGAGTTCGTGGAAGTAATAACAAAGTTGCATTAAAATCAATTGATTTTGTTAATTTAGCAACTGGTGACTCCAAAGTAATTAAATCAAAAATTATCAAAGTTTTAGATAATGCTACAAACAATGATTATAGAAGAAGAGGAATAATTAGCAAAGGTGCAATTCTCGAAACAAAAGAAGGTAAATGCAAAATTGTTTCTAAACCAGGACAAACTGGAATAGCTAACGCAGTTTTACTTAAAGAATAAAATGAAAGATTACGAGCACGTCGTAATCTGGTTGGATTATTTTAATAAAAATTTAAAAAAATCAAAAGGTAGAAGATTAGGATTAGAAAAATGTATTTTTGATCCTTCGTTAAAAGAACTAATTGATGCCACAAAATCAGCAGGTTATGAAATTGCAGAATCAGAAGAGAAAGTAAGGTTTCCAAGAAGACCATTTGTAAGGTCAGGATATGTCGTGTTGCCAAAAGGATCCTCTAAGACAATTATTCTTAACAAAATTTCACAAAAACTTGTTTCAAAAAGAGCAAAGCAAACAAAATAAAATGAATTCTAGCTTTTAGCTAAAGTAAAGTTGACAGAAGTCTATGATAGTGTAAGCATTTCTAGTATTGTTAATTGCAGGAGGTAGGCGAAATAATGCACCTAGCCGGTAGTGGCAGGGTAATCGTTCAACTTTCAAAAGAATTAGTTGAAGGACAGATACTCTGTGACAGCAAAGGAACTAGAGTTGCAAAAGTAATGGAACTAATTGGTCCAATAAAAAGGCCGTTCGCATCAGCAACGCCCTTAACAAATAGTATCAACAAATTTGTTGGAAAACGTGTTTTCATTTTTGAGCAAACTACTGCAAGTAAACCAAAAAAATTTAGGAGAAAAAGAAGATGAACGTATTACAAACCCAAAACTGTCCTGAATGTAAATCATCATTGATTGATGATATGCAAAATGGCGAAATAATCTGTTCTGGTTGTGGAGTAGTTGTCGATGACCAGATTACAGATAGTGGTCCAGAAACAATAAGTTCGAATCTCGAAGACAAAATGAAGCTTGCAAGAGCAACAGGACAAACAACTTATTCTCAACATGATTTGGGAATAACAACTGAGATTTCAATTAGTGCAAAAGACTTCAGTGGAAAAAGAATTAATCACGAAGTTGCAAACCAAATGAATCATCTCAGAAAATGGCAACAAAGAGTAAGAGTATCAACACCAAAAGAAAGACGACTCGCAAATGTTTTAGCAAAAATGGGCGAAACATGTGAATCACTTAATCTTTCAAAAAATGTGTTGGAAACAACTTCAATGATTTATAGAAATTTAGACGGACACATGGATGTCAAAGGAAAATCAGTTGTTTGCATTACAGCAGCAACAATCTACATGGCATGCAAACAATGTGACGTTGTAAGATCATTAGAAGAAATTTGCCGAGAAATTGTTCCAGCAAAAGATGTTAAATCAAAAACAAAACTTGCAGCAAGATATTACAGAACCATGGTTATGGAAATGGGCGCAATTAAAGCTCCAGTACTTACTATGGACAAATACATCTCAAAGATAGCAAACATGACACAGACAGAGGTTAGAGTAGAAAGACTAGCCTTGGAAATTGCAGAAAAGACAAAAGACAACAGTATTTCAGATGGAAAATCTCCAAACGGAATTGCTGCAGCATATCTTTATGTCTCATCAGTATTACTTGGACAAAATGTCCTACAAAGAGACGTTTCAAGTATTGCAGGAGTAACAGAAGTCACTATCAGAAATAGATGTAAAGAGATTCTAACAAATCACAAACTCAAAATTACTTTGAGACCATCTCTGGCCAAATATTAACACCCCCCCCCTTTCATTTTATTAAAAAAGCCGTTAGGATTAGCTAAATTTCGTCGGTATTATATAGAGAATCAAAATTATTTGAAATATGGCAGTATTAGAAATAAAAGACCTACACGTTGCAATAGACGGTAAAGAAATTCTCAAAGGAGTGAACCTAAAAACAGGTCCAGGAGAAGTACATGCCATTATGGGACCAAATGGTTCAGGAAAAAGTACATTATCATACACATTATTAGCACATCCAAAATACCAAGTAACTAAAGGAGACATCCTATTAGACGGTGAAAGTATTTTAGAATTAACAGCAGATGAAAGAGCAAAAAAAGGATTATTCTTAGCATTTCAATATCCAACTGAAGTATCAGGAGTAGGATTTTCTCATTTTCTCAGAACAGCATATAATTCTCTAAGTAAAGCAATGGATGGAGATGACAGAGAAGTTTTCATTACCGTTAGAGAGTTTCAAAAATATCTTAAAGAAAATATTGCAAAAGTTGGATTAAGAGAAGAGTTTCTATCAAGATATCTCAACGAAGGTTTCTCAGGAGGAGAGAAAAAACGCGCAGAAGTTTTACAAATGGCAGTTTTAAAACCTAAAATTTCAATTTTAGATGAACCTGATTCAGGATTAGATATTGATGCAGTTCAATCAGTAGCTCAAGCAATCAGTAAAGTTTCAACTAAAGATGCAACAGTAATTATTATCACACACTATGCAAGAATTCTAAATTTCTTAGATAAATTAGATTTTGTACACGTTTTTGCACAAGGTAAAGTTTTACAAACAGGAGATTCATCTCTTGCACAAAAATTAGAAGCCGAAGGTTATGAGTGGGCTTTAGAAAAAGAAGCACAGTAAAAATAATAGAAATATCATAGAAGAGAATATGTTTTTTGTTTAAATAGGGTTTCAAAAATAAAAAATCATGTCAGAAAATAGTGAACAATATTTTTTTAATTTTTCATTTTTCAAAGTTGATCCTAAATGGAGATGGATGGCAGATTTAGCAAAAGAGGAATCTGCAAAAGAAGTAGAAAACATTATCAGTAATTCAAAAATAATGTTTAGATCATATTCAAATTTAGGTCTTAGAGATGATGCAGACTTTTTGTTTTGGTTTGCAGCTAAAACAGTAGAAGAAATTCAAATTGTAATTGAAAAATTATACAAAACAGTATTTGGAAAATATATTATTTCATCAATGACATATTTGTCATGTACAAGACCGTCACTATATGTAAAAGATCAAAAAGCATTAGGTTTCATGACAGGAAATAATCCAAAAAAACACGTGATTGTTTATCCATTTACAAAAACAAGAGAATGGTACCTTTTACCAAAAGAGAAGCGTCAAGAAATTATGGATGAACATATTACAGTTAGTAAAAAATATCCACAAATAATACTCAATACAACTTATTCATTTGGAATACATGACGAAGATTTCATGTTAGCATTTGAAGTAGATGATATCAGAGATTTTCAAGATTTGATCATGGATTTAAGAGAAACACAAGTTTCAACATATGTAAAAAATGATATTCCAATGATTGTGTGCGTAAAAAAAGACATTATTCCATTAATTACAAGTTTAGGCTAAACATTAAAACAAATTACCAATAGATGCAAATCTTGGATAAACATAAATGATGAATTTTCAAATGAAAGATGAAATCAAAAGGAGATAAAATTGAATTACAATAAACTTGGAAAAACCGACATCAAAGTATCAGAATTAGGATTTGGTGCATGGTCAATTGCATTAGATTGGTGGGGTAAGAAAATTGAAGAAGATGAAGCAAAAAGAATGTTAAAAAAAGCATATGATTTGGGAATTAACTTTTTTGAGACTGGAGATATGTATGGAAAAGGGAAAAGTGAGAGGCTAATTGGCGAAGTTTTCAAAGATATGAGAGACGAAGTTGTACTATCTACAAAGTACGGATATGATTTCTCAGAAGTTGAACAAATTGGTCATAAAGAATTACCTCAAAAATTTGATGAAGATTTTACTAGAAAAGCATTAAGAAATAGTTTAGAAAGATTACAAACTGATCATTTAGACATGTATGGGCCACACAATCCAAAATTAAATCACATTAGAGATGATTCCATTTTCAATTTACTAGATAGTTTTATTGAGGATAAATCAATTAGAACATATCAAGTAGCATTAGGTCCTGCAATTGGATGGACACAAGAAGGTATAGAAGCAATGGATAGACCTAACGTTAGTGCAGTTCAAACAGTTTACAATATTTTAGAACAAACTCCAGGTAATGAATTAATGAAAAAAGCACAAGAAAAGGATGTGGGAATTCTTGTTAGAGTTCCAGAAGCATCAGGTATACTTACAGGAAAAGTAAATGCGGAAACTAAAATTGATGAAAAAGATCACAGATCAGTGAGAAAAGGAGAATGGATAAAAGCATCATTAGAAAAAGTTGAAAAACTAAAACCAATTGCAGAAAGAAATGATTTAACAATTACAGAACTATCAATGAAATTCATCATGTCAAAGAAAGGATTTGCATCAGTTTTTCCAACAGTGGTAAGTGAAGAAGAGATTGTAAATTATGTTGAAATGACTAAAGGTGGATACATCTCAGCATCAGACATGAAAGAAATTGAAGAACTATACAACACATGGCCATCTTATGAATTAAAAGCAACCCCACAAACAAGCTAAATGTTAAATGAAAAAACCAATTAACTTAGAAAAAACTCTTGAAATAATCGAAAGAATGAAAATAGCCAAAATTGGTGATTATAAAAAATGGGAGATAATTATTAAAAAAATTAATAAAAAACAAATTCTAAACCCAGAAGAATTAGAATATTATTCAAATTTAACACGAATTTACAAAGACTCATCAGTTACAAGTAGAACAAAAATTTACCATACAAAATTATCAAAAGAAGATGAAAAACCTCCGTGTAAAGAGTGTGGAGAAGATTCTCTATACTATTGTAACATGAATGATCAATATTTTTGCAACATACATGTTGTAGGGCACGATAAAAATGAAGTTTAAGAAGTTGCTGCGTCTTCCAAACTAAAAGAATTTTCTACAAAATATTCAACACGAGTTTTTTTGAATTCACGTGAACTAAATAAAATTCTAAATTCATCAACATTAATTTGATTTTGAATTGTTTTAGCAACATCATTTGCCTCATCTTGTGTTTTACAATGAATCATTGAAAATACGTTATATGGCCAATCATCATAAGTAGGACGCTCATAACAATGACTAACTTGAGGAAATGAACCCAATGTTTCACCAACTGAAGTAATTCTATCTTCAGGAACCTTCCAAACTATCATACCATTTGCAGTAAATCCAACTTGACGATGTCTAAGGATTGCTGCAAATCTTCGTAAAACACCAATACTCTCATAGTGTTTCATTTTTGCAAATAATTCATCTTCAGTCATTCCAAGATTATTTGCTGCTTTTACAAACGGTTCATCAATTATTTCCATATCCTTTTGTAATTCACGGATGAAATCTTTATCCTGTTCAGTTGGATCAAATTTAATATTTTTAATTTCTTTTTTTTCTTCAGTTGGTGCAACATCATGTTTTTTATCATCAACCATGTCAAGTTTAACACCAATTTTGAATAATTGTAATGTTGGAAGCATTCTAACTTTTTTAATTCCTTTCAATGAATTGAATTTTTCAAGTTCTATTTTCAAATCAGCTCCTGGAGGAACTGCCAAAGTAAACCAAAGATTGAATTGATGATCACGTTCATAGTTATGGCTAACTCCCGGATGACGATTAATTTGGGAGGCTACATAATCTAGCTTATCGTGTTCAATTTCCATAGCAACTAATGAACTAGTATATCCTAGTTTTCGTGTATCAAATATTGCACTAAGTTGTCTTAAAACACCAATTTCTTTCAGATGGTTTAATTTTTCTTTAATAATTTCAGGAGTAGTATCAAATTTTTTAGCAATGGCATCAAATGGTCTAGTAACTAGAGGAAAAGTCCATTGAATTTCATTTAGAAGTTCCTTATCAGATTCACCTAAAGAAGACAATACGTGAATTACCTGGCAATTCAATTAAAAATGTAGCTAGTATTTCAAAAATTGGTTTTAATACATAAATAGAAACTGGGGTGTTTGGGATCGATGATAATTAATCTAAATCTAGAAGGTAAAAAAATCATCATAATAGGTGGAGGAAATGAAGCAGAAAAAAGAATTAAATCGATATTAAATGAGAAATGTGAAATTTCAGTAATTAGTGATTCCATAAATGAACAAATTTCAAATTGGGTTAAGACAAAAAAAATTAAATTAAAAAAACAAAAAATTGAAAATTTAAAATTTATTTCAGAATTAAAACCAGATATAATCATTACAACCACAAATGACAAAAAAATTAATCAAAAAATAATCACATATGCAAAAAACAGAAAAATCATAGTATATAGTTCAGATAATCCAGATGACAGTGATTTTTCAAATGCAGCAATAATAGATTTTGAAAAAACAATACAGATTGCAATTTTTACGGGCGGCAGGAGTCCTGCAATGTCTAAAAAGATCAAATCAAAATCTGAAAAAGCACTAAAAAAAGTAATTTTGAAAGAGGATATTGCTCAAATTAAGATTCAGAAAATCTCACGAACACTTGCCAAAGAGATCATTCCTACCCAATTTGAACGAAAACAGTGTTTGAACAACATTATGAATGATAATCAGATTGATCAGTTAATAAAAGACAATCAGGTAAAAAAAGCTGAAAAGCGGGCTATAGAGATAATTAAAAAATGGAAATAAATCAAAATATCATTAATGCACGTGTAACATTTCGTAATTCACCAATTCATATTTTAGAAAAATTTACAATAAAAGATATAGATACGGCATATCAACAATTCAAGGAACATTCAGAATTAGATGAATGTGTAATTATTCAAACATGTAACAGAATCGAATTATTTGGTAAATCAAAAACAGACAATACAGATAAAATCAAAAAAACATGGGCAAGTATAGCAGGATTAGATGAAGAAACATTTGAAGAAAATATAGAATTTGTAGAGAATCACGATGCTCTTCATCATCTCTTAAAACTAACATCAGGCTTAGATTCAATGGTATTAGGGGAAGAACAAATCTTAGGCCAAATAAAAAATTCAATTACATCTGCAAGAGAATCAAAAGCATCAGGTCAACATCTTAACACATTATTTGACAAAGCAATCAGAATGGGTACAAGAATTAGAAATTCTAGTGGAATTGGAAAAGGCGGGATATCAGTTGGTTCTATGGCAGTAAAACTTGCAGAAGAAAATATTGATGAATTAAAAACAAAAGAGATTTTATTAATTGGAACAGGAGAAGTGTCCACCCTTGTTGCAAAATCATTACAAAGAAGAGGATATGCGTTTAAAGTTACAAGTAGAACAATAGGTAGATCAGAAACATTTTGTGAAACTATGGGTGGCAATCCAATTAAATTTGAAGAAATACTTTCAGGATTTGATAAATACGATATAATATTTGTAGCAACAACAGCACCATATTTTCTTGTCACTCAAGATAGAATTACAGATGCAATGAAAAATAAAAACAATGGAATGATGATATTAGATTTATCAAATCCAAGAACAGTTGATGAAAAAGTAGCTACTATCAAAGGAGTCAAATTAATGAATTTAGATCAAATTGCAGAAATGGTTGAAAAGAACATGAATGCCAGATTAAACAAGGTAAAAACCGTTGAAAATATAATTAGAGAGGAAATCTCAGTATTAGAGGCTTCAATGAAAAGACTAGATGCAGAACCACTTGTAACAGACGTATTCAAAAACATAGAGAATCTCAGAGAAAAAGAACTACAAAAAGCACTACAAATGTTAGATGAAAAAGATGAGAAGAAAGTCAAAATTATTGAGGAATTAACAAAAGCAGTGGTAGAAAGCATAGTATCAACTCCAATGAACAATATTAGAAAAGCATCAGAACAAGGGCAACCAGATGTATTAGAATTAGCAACTAGACTTTTTGACTATAAAAAACAAAATCAGGCTGACTAGGATTATATTTTAGCCAGGATTAATTTTAGATATGTCATTTCCAACTAAACGTCTTAGAAGATTAAGAATTTCAGAAAAAATGAGAGAATTAGTTCAAGAAACAACATTAACTCCAAAAGATTTCATCTGTCCAGTATTTGTCCAAGAGGATCTTAAAAGTAGAATTAAAGTAGAATCAATGTCAGAAATTGAAAGATTACCGTTAGAAGAAGTAAATCAAGAAGTTAAAGAAATTATAGATTTAGGAATTCCAGCAATAATGTTATTTGGAATTCCTACACAAAAAGATGAAGCAGGTAGTTCAGCTTTTGATGATGCAGGAATTGTTCAAAAGGCAATTATCCAAATTAGAAAAGAATTTGGAGATAAAATAGTAATTATGGCAGATGTTTGTTTGTGTCAATTTACATCTACAGGTCATTGCGGAATTATTCATGGAGATAAAATAGACAATGATACTAGTTTAGATACACTTACAAAAATTGCTGTTAGTCAAGCTAAAGCAGGAGTAGATACAGTTTCACCATCAGCAATGATGGATGGTCAAGTTGCTGCAATCAGAAAAGCATTAGATGAAAAAGGATTTACAGACGTCTCAATAATGTCACATTCAGCAAAACATCGTTCAAACTTTTATTCGCCTTTTAGAGATGCTGCAGAATGTGCACCAAAATTTGGAGATAGAAAAACATACCAAGTTCCATTTACAAATGCGAGGGAAGCAATGATGGAAGTAGAAACAGACATTGAGGAGGGAGTAGACATGGTAATGATAAAACCAGCATTATCATATTTGGATTTAATTGCAGAGACTAGACGAAAGTATAATGTCCCAGTATCAGCTTATAGTGTATCAGGAGAATATGCATTAGTTAAAGCAGCATCACAATTAGGATACGTAAATGAAAAAGACATCACATTAGAAATTCTTCATTCCATTAAAAGAGCAGGAGCAGACATGATAGTTACATATTTTGCAAAATCAGCCTCAAGATTTCTTCAAGAATCATGAGAAATGATGAACGTTTTGAAATAGAAAGGGCCTTTGATTTATTGCCACATGTTGTAGGGGCAAGTTGGACAGCAATTTGGTTTAGAATGCAAGGAATAAGAAAACCAACAGTAGAAGAATTCAGGGAGAAAACTTTAGAATATCTAAAAATGATTGAACCAGTCTTTGAATCATTTCCAGAAAATGAAGAATTTGAGGCAATCAACAAGTACATAGATTCTAGAAAAAAGCAAGAATATGAAAAAATTATTTCTGGAGAGAATAAAGAAATCGAAAAAAGATATGATAGATATGTCGATTATGGCTAAATTTCACTTTTAAATTGTTTTAAAAATATTTTCAAGACCTTAGTTCTTTTTTTAGCTTCTATTTTACCAGATTTTGTATTCATTAAAGATTGTAATTTTAATAATTTATTAAAAAAATGATCAATTGCCCAACGATTGTCATCAGGTTTTCGTCCATTACAAAAAGGATCATCAATTTTGTAAAAAGGTCTATTCAATGAACCACTGGTAGCAAAAACTCTTGCAATGCCTATTGCACCTAATGCATCAAGTCTATCAGCATCTTGCAATATTTTTCCCTCAATAGTTCTAGGAATTCTATTTTGAGAAAAACTATGATCCTCAATAGCATCACAAATTATACTAATTTCCTCATTTGAAAAAGTATATTTTTTTAAAATAGATTTTGATTTTTTTGCACTTTCAACAGAAGAGAATTTAGATCGTTTACTTGATTTTGGGTATGAAACTACATCATGTAGTAGTGCTGCAGCAAGCACTAATTTTTGATTTGCCTTTTCTTTTTTTGTAATTTTTTGTGCATTATGATAGACTCTCATTACATGTTCAAAATCATGTGCAGGATCGTTATTCATTATTTTTATTACTTCTTTTTTTATAGAATCTAATTCTTTCATTTATAATCTCCAAATTTTTGGTTTAACAAATTTTATTTTTCTTTGAGTAATCAATACAGTCCAATTAATACATGCAAATAAAACAATTAGGCCAATTCCAACTCCATCAATTAATAAAATACCAGTTAGACGATCTTCAAAGATTTCCAAAAAGGGTGTTAAAACAGCATTACCAAAATATATCATTACTATATAGGAAATAGTTCTACCAAACCAGAATCCAATATAGATTCCAATACTCTTTGCGCGCATTAATCCGTATGTAATGAATAAAATATTACTTGGTAGTGGTGTTGCTCCAAACAAAAATGATGCTAGTAAATATCCATATTTTTTCTTATTCAAATAATCTCCAATGATATCAAGATTTGATTTTTGTTCTTCACCAACAAATTTTCGAAATAATCCACTTATTTTTTTTAAAAAAAATCTACCAATTGTAGCTCCAGTTGCGCCAACTGCTGCAAGAAGTACGATATTCAAAGTAGGATCAAGAAGATAGAAAGATGTCAAAACAATCCAACTCGGAGGCATTAAAATCGGTGATGCATTAACACCAATCAATATCAGAAAAATTCCAAAATATGAAAACTCTCCAAATAATTCAAAAATATCCAATTTTCTTCAATAATTATAATGGTATTTTGTTTCTAAACCCTTGGATCCGTATTTAGTCAGTAGATAATATGACAATTTTTAGAAATTATCAAAAAATTTCATGTTTTTACAAACAATGATCATGTTTTACAACAAATAGGATCAATCATGCAATATCCTTATAAGCAATTTCTGTGTTTATAAGGTGTGTCAGATACTGTTTGGAAGTGCTATAGATGTAATCTTACTTTCAAAGATCAACAATTAGCAGAAATTCACAAAAGCATATCAAACCATTCAGTCAGCAAAACCAAGACAATTATCGCATAATTTTTGAAATTTTAGTAAAATAATAGTGCAGAGGGTGGGATTTGAACCCACGAACTCCTAAGAGAAGGGATTTCCTATATTATAGAGATCTTGAGTCCCTCTCGGTTGACCGGGCTTCGATACCTCTGCAACGATACTATATTTTTCCAATATTTCTCAATTACTATTTGAGAAATTGATCCATGATTTTAGAAATTTTTTAACAAAGCTTATAATCGAAAAGGTTATTGAAAATCACATGTCAGAATCAATACCAATTTCCGAAGCAAAAAAAATGCGAAGCGGAGTTAATGTTGAAGCCGAAGTTATTGGCAAAGGAGATCCAAGAACTGTGAACCTCAAATCAGGAAACGGAACAGTAGATGTCTGTGATGCAACAATAGCCAACGGAGACGGAACTGAAGAAAATCAAATGAAACTTACTTTGTGGGGAGACGACATTAAAGCAGTTAATGTCGGTGACAAAGTTGTCATTGAAAACGGATACACAAATGAGTTTAGAGGAGAAGTATCTTTAACCAAAGGTAAATTTGGTAAGATGACTGTAAATCCTTAGAAATTTCTTTTATTTTCAAAATTATTTTTTAAATCAATCAAGATTGTTATGATCCCTATTATCATAGTAATGATTCCAACAATAAGTAAGATACCAGAAACAATTAGTGGAACAACCATTTCAGCAATAGGCGAATTAGGATTTGTAAAAGATTCAGAATTTTCAGGATCTTCGGTAAACATTATTACAAATTCTACATCAGTAGAACCAATATTTTCAATTTCAAAGTTTAATGTATCAGATTGCTCAACAAAAATTGTTTCAAAATAAACTGAATCAGATTGAACATATTCACCATAAGAATCTCCAAAAATATTTGAGATTGTTATAGATAATTTATCACCATTTTGGTAATCCATAATTTGAATTCCCCATAGAACAGGAACATCAGAAATGAAAGTACTAAAAGAAGTATAGACTACATTTCCAGGCATGATTTGAAAGGGTTCAGAGACATCATCAAACATCCCTTCAAAGAGGGAAGATATCAATAAAGATTCAGAATTTGGAACTTCAGTAGGAACTGCAGATACAGCTACAACGAAAGAAATCATAATCAAAAATGAACCAGCAAATGAAATTAAAGGTCCTCGCTTATTCATTTTAAAAATTAGATATCAGAGGCATTAATAACTCATTAAAAAATTTGAAAAAATTTAACGACGTGTTTTCTTTGCAGGTTTTCTTTTAGCTGCTGTTTTCTTTGCAGGTTTTCTTTTAGCTGCTGTTTTCTTTGCAGGTTTTCTTTTAGCTGCTGCACGCTTTTTTGCAAGATATTCTTTTAATTTTTTTGATGCATTATCCAAAGCCTTGGTAATTCTTTCTTCAGATTTCGTTCGTCTTTCAATTTCTTTTACAACTTTTGAAGCATTTTTGTGACTTGACGAAATTGTGCTACGAAGAGATGGTTTTGATTTGGTTTGTTTTTTTATTTGTGTGGTAATTTTAGATTTAATATCATCAAAGTTTGTAACTTCACCAGTAATTTTTTTCAGTGTTTTTTGTCGGCTCTTTATTTCTGAAATTAACTCTTGAACATGATCATTTAATGAGCGTAATCTAGCCTCAGCATTATTTTTTTCCTCAGGAGTATCAGCAAATTCTATTTCTTGTTCGGTTCTCTCAATTGCTTCTTTTTCAGTATTTACTCTTTCTTCAGCAGTTGCTACTAATCTTTCAATACTTTCTACCTGAGCATTTTTTCTAGTAAGATTTTCTGAAACATCTGAAACATCCTCTTTTTCAGATTCAATTTTTTTAATCATTTTTTGCAAACCTGTTGCAGAACGTTTTTCTGCAGATTGAAGTTGTTTAAGTTCTTCTTCAGCTTTTTGTTTTAGTTTGGTTGCTTCTTTTTTCTTTTGACGTAATTCAATTACTATTTTTTCTAATGATGCCAATGAATTTCTAAAAATAAAGAGTGGATTAAGTTGTTAATATGATCATGATTTGACTTTTCTGTTAAGAAAATTAACCAATATTGATCGCAAATGGACGTTTTTAAAAAATATTAGTGATTAAATTTTATACAAATTATGGAATTTCATCCAAAAGATTTACCAATTTCAAAAACATATGATCTAAAAAATGAAGAAGATGCAGTAAAAGCAATTGAAGATATGGTACAATTAGGATTTAAAGAAAAAAAAGAAGGTTACAAAGTGTTAATGCCAAAAGAAACTAAAATTGCAAAAAGGATTGGGTACACAGTAACTACAGGAATCACAAAAGGACTAAGAGAGAAAAATGAGACCAGAGATGTAAAATATTGGACATATCATCACGATGATGAACATTTTGCAATTGTTCTTATTGATAACTCAGTTTTAGAAGAATTAGGTTTTTGATTTATCAAAAATCTGGTATAATTTTGTTCTATTTGCCATAACTCCTGCCAACATTACACCAATTACAGTTCCACCGATAACATCCATTGGGAAATGCTGTAAAACATACAATCTGCTAATAGAAATCATTGCAGGATATATGAAAATCAAATAGGCACCACGAGGGAATCTTTCAGATAGAGCATATCCCAAAATGATTGCAAAAATCATAGATCTAGCTGCATGACCAGATGGATATGATGCATCATATCCACCTTCACAAAATAATGCAAAAGTATCATGACTGATTTGAACAGGGAATTCAACCCCAATGTATTCATAATCAGGCCTATCTCTATCAACACCACATTTGATGTAACCAGTAAGAAGAGTAGCAATTACAATTAAAATTAATAGAGTAATTCCAACTCTTCGAGTTTTTGGAATTAATAATACAATTATCGCAAATATCATCATATTAAAAACATCTCCACTTTCAGTCACATACTGCATGAAAATATCAAGAGTAGGATTTCCAACATTTTCAGAAATGAAGAGAATTACAGTTTGATCAAAATCATTAGTTAATTCAGAAAGTACAAAAGCTGTTAAAAGAAGGAATAATCCCGTCAATAAGACAAAAGAACGGGAACGTATGTCAAATAGCCAGTTTTGCAATAAATTAAACCTCAACTATACATCTTTTAATTTTTATTAATAGATAGCCTTCAAAAAAATAACTCATATCAAACAAATTATTTTTTACAAATAATTTTGATCGGCTTAAAGATTTTAACCAAGTGCATAATAGAAAAGGCGTGAAAGTTCTCACATTAGATGACTTTGATCTAGATAGTAAAACAGTATTTCTAAGAATGGATATGAATTGTCCAATAGATCCGGAAACAGGGGAAATTTTAGGTACTAAAAGAATTGAGGAAGCTATTGTAACACTTGAATCCTTAAAAGATGCAAAAGTAGTGATAGCATCACATCAAGGAAGAGTTGGAAATAATGAATATAAAGGGATGAACAAGCATGCTGAAGTTCTTGAAAAATTAATGGGCAGAGAAATCAAATATGTTGAAGACACTATTGGAGAATCAGCACAAAATGCAATTAAAAATTTACAAAAAGGGGAGATCTTACTTTTAGATAATCTTAGACTATGTGCTGAAGAAAATTATGAGTTTACACCAGAAAATGCAGCAAAAACAATAATGGTCTCAAGATTATCAAAATTATTTGATATTTGCGTATTAGATTCATTTCCAAGTGCACATAGATCACATCCGTCAATTGTAGGGTTTGCCCAAGAATTACCATCATGTGCAGGAAGAATTGTGGAACGAGAAGTGAGAAACCTCGATGAGATGATGACAGTTGCAAAAGCACCACATGTGATTATTTTAGGAGGTTCTAAAGTACCAGATAGACTAGAGGCAATCAAATTATTAATTCAAAATGGTCGTGCAGATCATGTTTTACTTACAGGATTAATTGGAAATGTGTTTATGCGAGCACAAGCCAGAATCAAATCACCTTTAGGAATTAAAAATGAGGATGAAGTAGTAGCCAAAGCACATTCGTTAATTGGAGATTATCCAGATGTTTTTGCAACTCCTGTAGATATTGCAATTGACAGAGATGGTGAAAGAGTAGAAATGGATGTTAGAGAAATTAGCAAAGGAGATAAAATTTTTGATTTAGGTCCAAAGACAGTTGAGTATTATTCAAAATTAATTTCAGGTGCAGGTACTGTTTTCATAAGTGGTCCTGCAGGATTTTTTGAAAAAGAGGATTTCAAATACGGAACATCAGAAATGCTGAATGCAGTTGCAAATTCAATGGCAACAACAATTGTTAGTGGAGGTCATTTAACAACAGCATTAAAACAACAAGGATTAGCAGATAAAATTAATCATATTAGTACAGCAGGTGGAGCATTAGTGCTTTACTTAACGGGAGAAAAACTTCCAATGATTAAATCATTAGAAGATGCAGCAGAAAAACACAGAGCTAAATAGTAGATTTACAAGCAGGATTTGGACAAATCCTATCTTCAGACGTTCCAAGAAAAATATCCTTATTACAAGAATCACATTGGAATTTTTCAACAGGATCAAATAATTTTAAAAAGATGGTTGTAAAATTTTGGGCAATGTTTCTCACCAAACCAGAATCACATATGTCATTGAATAATGATTCAGTATCATCAATAATCCAAGAGGGATTGATATCACCATTAGATTTTAGAATTTCAAAAACTTCATCATTGGTAAATTTTTTATCTACATCATTAAATTTTTCAAAAATTATTTTTCTAATTTGTAATTCTAAAGGAGTTGAAGGAGTAAAATCACTCATACTAATACAGATTCTCGGCCTCGGCTTTTAGCTTATCTATTCCATCAGTATCTTCAAGATGGGAGCCTAGGTATGTGTATAATGCACCTTTGAGAACCTTTAATGATAGTAAAGCACATTTTATTCGAACAGCCTGTAAATGTTCAAGACCTAATTCACTCAAGATATCATGTTTGTCGATTTTCTTAATCTCTTCAAGAGATTTTCCTTTTGTAATTTCAGTTAGAACTGAAGAACAAGCCATACAAATTGCACATCCCTTTCCATGAAATTTAATATCAGAAACTTTATGATCATCAATTTTCATATCAATATCAATACTATCTCCACACAAAGGATTGGAATCATGAAATGTAACATCATGATCTTCAATTTTACCAAAATTAACAGGATTTCTAGAATAATCAACTATCATTTCATGATAGATGTCCGTTCCACTACTCATAACTTAAACACCTTTGCTACTATATTTAATGAATCGATTAAGGCATCAACATCTTCTTTTGTATTATAAATATAGAAACTAGCTCTAGAAGTTGCTGCAACATTAAGTCTCTCCATTAGAACTTGAGCACAATGATGACCTGAACGTAGTGAAATTCCTTCTTTATCAATAATATCAGCAACATCATGAGGATGTACATCTGCGAAATTAAATGAAATCACACCACCACGTTTTGCAATATCTTTAGTACCGTAAATTTGAAGTCCAGGAATTTTTGCAAATTTCTCCATAGCATATTTAGTTAATTCAATTTCATGTTGTCTAACATTATCCATTCCAATTTTTGTAAGATAATCAATTGCTGCACCAAATCCAATTACATCGGCAATATTTGGAGTACCTGCTTCAAATTTGTAAGGTAAGTCATTCCAAGTTGTTTCATATTTGTGAACTTCACGAATCATATCTCCTCCACCATGAAATGGATTCATTGTTTGTAGCACAGATTTTCTTACCCATAAAATACCAACTCCAGTTGGAGCCAACATCTTGTGACCAGAAAATGCAAAGAAATCACATCCAAGTGTATCAAGATCAACTTTCATGTGAGGTACTGCTTGTGCACCATCTATCAAAGTAAGAACTCCTGCAGCTTTACATTTTTCTATAATTTTTTTAGCGTCAGTGATAGTTCCAAGAACATTAGACATCAAACTAAATGTGACAAGTTTAACTTTTCCAGTTGCAAGATATTTATCTAAATCATCTAAATTTAATTCTCCATTATCATCCATTCCAATATATTCTAATTTTGCACGTTTTTCTTGTGTGAGTAATTGCCATGGCACAATGTTACTATGATGTTCATATTCAGTAGTCACTATTATGTCACCCTCATCGACATGAGATCTTCCCCAGGCATATGCAACTAAATTGATTGCTTCAGTAGTACCTCTAACAAAAATTATTTCTTGACGATTTTTAACATTTACAAAATTTGCAATTTTATCTCTTGCAGATTCATATGCTTCAGTAGATTCTTCTGCAAGAGCATAAACTGCACGGTGAATATTTGCATTATGATTTTGATAATAATCAGTAATGGCATCAATTACTTGATTTGGTTTTTGTGTAGTAGATGCATTATCAAGATAAACTAAAGGTTTGTTATCTCTAACAGTTCTTTTTAAGATAGGGAAATCTTTTCGTATATTTTCAAAAGAGGATTCAGTACTTTGCAATTTTCATACCTCCACAAAAATTTCATCGTTGTCTACTTTTACTGGATACACTTTAAGTGCAGTTTCAGCAGGAAGATTATTTGGTTTACCATTAACTAAATTAAAAACAGAAAGATGTAAGGGACATCTTACACCCTCTTCACTAAGAAAACCTGTAGAAAGATCTGCATCTGCATGAGTACAAATTAAATCAGTTGCATGAATTGTACCATCAATATTAGCAATCAATAATTTCCTACCATCTTGAACAAATCCAAAAAGCTCACCTTTCTTTACTTGATCTAAACTACATGCTTTAATCCATTCAGACAATTTATCACCTATACTTGTAGTGTTGTTCAATTTCAGAATTTTCATCATATCTTGTCTCTTCAATTTCAACAAACTTAGCTAGTTCCTCATCAGTATTTATACTGAGTTCACGATTATCCCATTTTGATTCAATAAGATATGCAATCCATGCTCTAACTTGGAAAGACATTTTTCTTGAAAGTGGTTCTAAGAAACCTTCAACAATAGTTCTTTCAGCTTCTTCATGACTAAGACATCTAGTTTTTAGATAGAAAATTTGTTCTTCATCTATTTGTGCAACAGATGCAGAGTGAGTTGCTTTAACATCATTAGTGAAAATTTCCAATCCAGGAATTGCATCTGATTTTGCATCTTTATCAAGTAAAATTGAACGACCTGACAAGAAAGAATTAGATTTAGAAGCATTTTCTTTAATTCGAATCATTCCTTTGAAAAGAGATTTAGATTTATTTCGAAGAATAGATTTTTCAACTACTCTTCCTTCAGTAGCAGGACTTTCATGATTTACATTGGTTTGAATATCAAATGATTGTTCATTATTTCCAAAAATAACTTCAGAGTCATTAGATGATGCGCCAGTTCCATTAAGAAAGTACTCAATTTTGTATCTAGACAACATGGAACCAAATAGTCCAGAATACCAATTTACTTTTGCATCTTGACCCAAATCAGTTCGTTTGGTAGAAAATGTAACAGCACTTTGATCTAACATTTGTAAAGTAGTGACATCTAATTGAGCATTATCACCAACGTTCGTATTCATTAATTCAAGGTATGCCTGTTGTGTTTCAATTTTTGGAGAATACAATTCCTGAACAATTGCAGCCTTACTACTTTCATCAGCAAAAATAACATTTCTAGAAATTGTAGAATGGCCATCCTCAGATAAACAAGTCAAAAAGTAAATTGGTTTTTCTAAGATAAAGTTTCTAGGAATATGAATAAAAATTCCAGAGTTAAATGCTGCATTATTCAAAGCAGTAAATCTATCTTCTTCAGAACTAGAGGCTTCTAATGCTTTTTTTACCAATTCAGAATTATTTTGAATTGCATCAGAAATTGAAGAGATTACTAATCCTTTTGATTTTAATTCATCAGGTAAATTGATTTTATGGATATTTGTTCCAATTTGAATAATACAAATTTCATTTTCTAGCTCTCCCAATCTTTTTTGAAGAAAAGATGGAATTGTTTCAGCAGTAGTTGTAGAAAGAGATACTTTATCAGGATCCATTTTTTTGGCATCAGTGTATTTGTTGTATAATGGAGATGTCTCTAGAGGCAAATTATCATAAACAGATAATGAATTTTTTCTATAATCTTTTAGCCATTCAGGTTCATTTCTAGATGAAGAAATTTCTTCAATGTGAGTAGTATTTAATTTTGAAAGTATTTCTTGAGACATGATTGACCATTACGTGAATTTAGATTTTATCCTACAGAATCATCCATTTCTAATTTAATGAGTCTGTTTAGTTCAACTGCGTATTCCATTGGTAATTCTTTTGTAAATGGCTCCATGAATCCATTAACAATTAGAGATAATGCATCTTCTTCACTAAATCCTCTAGACATAAGATAGAAAATTTGATCATCACCAATTTTTCCAACAGTAGCTTCGTGAGTAATTGTTGCATCTTCTTGATCAATTACCATGTATGGATATGTATCAGTTTTTGAAGTATCATCTAGTAGTAAAGCATCACATCTGACAGTTGATTTCACATTAGTAGCACCTTTTGCTACATTTAGCATTCCTCTGTAAGTTGAACGTCCATCGGCTCTGCTTACAGATTTGGATGTAACTTTAGAAGTTGTGTTTGGTGCAAGATGTACCATTTTAGCTCCAGTATCTTGATGTTGTCCTTTACCTGCAAATGCAATAGACAAGGTTTCACCGTATGCTCTTTCGCCCATCAAATAAACACCAGGATATTTCATTGTTAATTTACTTCCAATATTTCCATCAATCCATTCAACGGTAGCTCCCTCGTATGCATAAGCACGTTTTGTTACAAGATTGTAAACATCAGAACTCCAATTTTGAATTGTAGTATATCTTAATTTTGCATCTTTGTGTGCAACTAGTTCAACAACTGCAGAGTGAAGAGATTCTGATGAATAAACTGGAGCAGTACAACCTTCAATGTAGTGTACTTCTGCACCCTCATCAACAATGATCAAAGTTCTTTCAAATTGACCAATATTTTCTGCATTAATTCTAAAGTATGCTTGTAAAGGCATGTCAATATGAACACCTGGTGGGACATAGATGAATGAACCACCACTCCATACTGCACTGTTTAGTGCTGCAAATTTGTTATCCTCTGGAGGAATAATTTTACCAAAGTATTTTTTGAAAATTTCAGGATGGTCAATTAATGCTTGATCAGTATCTAAAAACAAAACACCTTGTTTTGCTAAATCTTCTCTTAGACTATGATAAACGACTTCAGATTCATATTGTGCACCAACACCTGCCAAAAATTTCTTTTCGGCTTCAGGAATTCCAAGTTTATCAAAAGTATTTTTGACATTGTCTGGAACATCATCCCAATTCTTTTCAGTTTTATCAGATGCTTTAGCGTAATAGTAAATATTTTGGAAATCAATAACACTAAGATCTCCACCCCAAGTTGGCATTGGTTTTTCCATAAAGACTTCATAAGATCTAATTCTAAAATCGAGCATCCATTGTGGCTCGTTTTTCATTTTACTAATTTCAATTACAGTTTCTTTAGAAAGTCCTTTTTTACTAAGGTGAACGTACATTTCTGTAGAGTCTTTAAAATCATATTTTGTATAATCAATGTCAATATTTTCTGTTGCCATGACATGATAACTCCGTTATATTATAAATACATGAGGAAAAATAGGCAGAGCTAAATAGCTATAGCTAAATTTCAATCTTAAATTCATTTTAGTAAAAGAGATCTATACGCACCACAGAACAATAAAGAAAACATTGACAACAAAAAAAATCAAGAGGTAAAAAATTGGATCAATAGATGTAATTCTTAATTACTCTCTAGTTTTTTGTAGTAATATGAAATATTCTGAAAAGCCCCTAGTTGGAATAATTATGGGTTCTAGTTCAGATAGTAGAATTATGCAAGCAGCTGCAGAAATTCTAGATGAATATGAAATCAAACACGAAGACCAAATTGTTTCAGCACATAGAACACCTGCACGATTAGAAGAATATGCAAAACATGCTGAAAAAATAGGATTAAAAATTATAATTGCAGGTGCAGGAGGAGCTGCCCATCTACCAGGAATGATTGCATCACATACAACAATTCCAGTTATCGGAGTTCCAATTCTAGTGTATAATGACAAACATCCAAAAAAAACAGATACAGCTAAATTTTCAGCATTTGGAGGATTAGACTCATTGTTATCAATTACTGAAATGCCATCAGGTTCACCAGTTGTAGCAGTTGGAGTAAACAAAGCAGGAAATGCAGGAATATATGCAATGAAAATACTTGCAAACGAATTTGCAGATTTGAAAAAGAAATTAAAACAACATAAACTAGATCAACATAATTCAGTTATGAAAGAATCAGAGAAATTAAAAACTGAAGGCCTTTCAAAATTTGCTAAGAAAAAATTCAAGTAATTTTAAGTTGAAAGAGTAATTTTCATCTCATCAAATGCACCTGCAACAGTATGAACTTCTGCAACAGAATTTTTGACTTTAAATTTTTTTAATTCATCAGAAGTGAATGGTCCAATAGAAACCACAGATAATTTTTCAAGGTTTTCAAGAAGTACATCCTCAGAATAATCTTTAGACATAATTTCAAAGAAGCCCCTAACAGATGATGCACTAGTGAATACAACACCATCAACTTTATTTTGAGAAAATAATTCTCTAAATCCATTCCATTGAGTTGTATCCCTAAATGCACAAACATCATACAGATGAATTTCTAAAACATCAATTCCAATTTTGGAAAGTAATTCTTTTAGAAAAGGAGTAGATGCACCACTACGTGGAACAATTACTTTTTTGCCAACTGCATTAAGTTTAGTGAATTCCTCCCCAACACCAACTGAAGAATAAGTTGTTGGTTGGTGATTGACTTTAATTCCTTCAGCCTCCAAAGTAAGGGAAGTTTTAGGTCCTACAGACATTACCGTAGTATTTGCAACTGCTAATTGTAATTTTTCGAGTTTACCTAGTTGTTTTGCAGTATCAAATAACAGTTTAACAGCTTTTGAACTCATAAAAACAGAATAATCAGGATTATATTTTTCAACAGATTCTAAAAATTCATCAACAATTTTTTCGCCTTTACTAACTAATTCAATAGTGGGTAATGCAATAGGAGTTGCATCATTATCTTGTGCAAGTGAAATAAATTCAGTAGCGTCATCTTGTGAACGTGTAATTGCAATAGTTTTACCACTAAGCATTATTTCCACCCAATAACATCAGACAAATCAACTACATTTCCAATAATGATATTTGTAGGTGGAATTATCTTATTTTCTTTAACTTTTTTTGCAATATTGGTCACATTACCTTTAATCATTTTTTGTTGGGGAGTGGTTCCATTTTGGATTACAGCAACCGGTGTTTTTTTATCCATTCCACCTGCTATCAGCTGCTTACAAATTACATCAATTCTAGATAATCCCATCATAATTACAATTGTATCAACAGATTTGGCTAAATTTTTCCATTTAACAATTTCTTGTTTCTTTTCAGGATCCTCATGACCTGTCACAAAAACAACTGATGAAGCATATTTTCTATGAGTTAATGGAATTCCTGCATATGTTGCAGAACCAATTCCAGATGTAATTCCGGGTACAATTTCATATTTTACTTTATGTTCTTTTAAAAATTCAGCTTCTTCTCCACCACGTCCAAAAATAATTGGGTCACCACCCTTTAGTCTAACAACATGTTTTGTAGATTTTGCATATTCAACCATTAAATCATTGGTGCCATTTTGATGGCTTGTATCATCACCTACTGAACGACCAACATAGACTTTTTTTGCAGTTTTAGGAATCATGGAAACAATTTTCTTGCTGACTAATCTATCATACAAAACCACATCAGCTTTTTGGATTAATTCAACGGCCCTCATAGTAATTAATTTACTATCTCCAGGTCCGGCTCCAACAAGATACACTTTTCCAGTCATGTCTTATTCCATTCCTCCACTTTTTCCCTCCAATTTAATGCAAGATCATTGATTCCTTTACTACGCAATTCTTCTCCTACCTGTTTACCCAATAATTTAGGATTATTTTTATCTCCAGATTTTGTTACTTGTAGAGATTGTTTACCATCAACTGAGAAAGCATATACGGTAAGATTCATCTCATTACCGTCAGATTTTGCGTAAGCACCTAAAGGAAATCTACATCCAGAGTCAATGTAATCAGACAGTGCACGTTCAGCCTCAATTTCCAATCTAGAATCAGCATCTTCAATTTTTTTAAGCATTTCAATGGTTTGAACATCATCAGTTCTTGCAACTATTGCAATAGCACCTTGACCAGGAGAAGGTGAAAAATCATCTACGGATAGAGGAGTGAAATTGACATCAACTCCCAATCTAGAAATTCCTGCTTGTGCAAGTACAATAGCATCATAGTTTTCGCCAGATGCTTTATTGATTCGAGTCTCAATATTTCCTCTAATTGGTTTAACAGTTACATCGGATCTTTGTCGTGAAATCTGAACAGCTCTACGCAATGAACTTGTACCAATTACAGAACCAGGTTTTATTTTATCTAAAGATGAATCATCAGATGAAATAAAAACGTCATTAACTTTTTCACGTTTTGGAATGGATGCAATTATTAAATTATCAGCTAATTCAGAAGGAACATCTTTGAGACTATGTACTGCAAAATCAATTTCTTTTGCTGCAACTGCCTTGTCAATTTCTTTTTCAAAAATTCCTTTTTGTTCAATTGTAAATAGAGGTCTTGTATCAGTATCACCTTTAGTAGTAATTGGTTTAATTTCATATTCACAATCAGAATTTACTTTTTTTAATTCTGAAATAACCCAATTTGTTTGGGCCATAGATAATTTACTGCCTCTTGCACCAACTACGTATTTCAATTCTTCACCGACTTTAATGCACTATGATATGCATCTAATGTTTTGTTTAGATCATTTTGAGTATGAGCATCAGATAAGAAAACAACTTCAAATTGAGATGGTGGAATAAAGACACCCTCTTTCAACAGAGTTCGAAATAATTTCTGGAATTTTTTGCCATCTGCTTTTTTAGATGTTTTAGAGTCAATTACAGGCTTGTTTGTAAAGAAAATTTGAAACATTGAGGCTGTAAAATTGATTTGGTGAGGGATTTTCATATCAGTAGCCATGTCATCCAGGGCAGTTGAAAATAGTAAATTGAATTTTTCAAGTTTTGAATAGAGTTTATTTTTCATTTTGTTAATTGTCTTAATAGAACTGATTGCAGCACTAACAGAAATTGGATTACCTGCAAAAGTACTTGCCTGGTAAACTTTTCCACCAGGGGATAATAGGTTCATTATTTCTTTTTTACCGCCTACAGCTGAAATTGTAAATCCATTACTCAGAGCTTTAGCTAAAGTAGTGATATCAGGTTTGATACCAAAGTGTTCCTGTGCTCCACCAGGAGAGACTCTAAAACCAGTAACCACTTCATCAAAAATTAATGGAATATTATTTTCTTTAGTGATTTTTCTCAAATCTGAAAGGAAATTCTTTTCAGGTAAAATCAATCCCATGTTAGCTAAAATTGGTTCTACAATTACTCCAGCAATATCTTTATTTTTAGAAATTGTTTTTTGTAGGGATTCAATATTGTTATACTCGACAACTAGAGTATTCTTTGAAACTTCATCCAATCCACCATCAGAAACAGAAATGCCATTATGTGCAGAACCAGAGCCAGCCTTAACTAATACAGAATCATGTGCACCATGATAACATCCTTCAAATTTAATAATTTTTTTCTTTTTTGTATAACCACGTGCTAATCTAATTGCAGTCATTGTAGCTTCACCACCAGTATTCATTAATCTCACTTTATCCATTGAAGGGAAATTGCCAAGAATCAATTTGGATAATTCGATTTCAGATGCAGTAGGAGTGCAATACAGTGTTCCCTTTGAAAGTTGTTTAGTTACAGAATCCAGAATCTCTTTTCTACGATGTCCCAATAGCAAAGCACCATATGCGTTACAAAAATCAATGTAACGAGTATTATCCTCATCCCAGATGTATGCACCATTAGCCTTTTTTGTAAAAAATGGATAAGGATCAAAATATCTAACAGGGCTATTTACGCCTGATGGAGTAACTTTTTTGGAATCGCTAAATAATTTTCTAGATTTAGACATAATCAGTCTACAATACGGTCATTATTATTCCTAATTTGTGCTCTTTGGGCTTGGAATTTGCCTCGAAATACAAATGCTGCAATTATAGTTCCAACAAAAGGAGCAGTCCAATACAGCCACAGATCACCAAATGTTCCAGATAACAATGCAGGGGCAAGGGCTCTAGCAGGATTCATGGATGCACCAGAAATAAAAGCCAAAAACAAAATATCCAATGCAACAATCCCACCAATTGCAACTCCGCTAAATCCTCTCAAACCTTTAGTGTATACAACATAGAAAATTACAGCCATTAACATCAAAGAAGCTAAAACTTCCACAGGAAATATCAAAAAGATTGAAAAATCATAATTAGGAGCATTAGCACCAAGGTTTGGTTTTTCTCCAATAAAGCTTAATACAAAAAGGGAACCCAATAAGGCGCCAATAATTTCTGCAATTAAATAATACAAAACTTGAATCTTTGTTATATGTCCTGTAATATAGTATCCAATAGTTACAGCAGGATTAAAATGCGCCAAAGAAATTTTTCCAAATGAATAAACTCCAATTAATAATGCAATAAATGGTGCAACAGCTGCAAAAGGAATTCCCAAACTTCCGTCAAAAAATTCAACATCATATACAATTGAACCTGTAGCAAAAACTACAAGAATAAAAGTTCCAATTAACTCCACAGTAAAAATTTGTAAATTAGAATAAGTCATCAAACATCATTTTCAAGTGAATCCAATAAAGTCAAAACATCATTTTTAATTTGATCTCGAATTTTTCTTACATCATCAATTGATTTTCCTTTAGGATCCTCAACATTCCAATCATCAACGTCTTTAACAAACAATGATGGACATGATTCTTTATCCATACATCCCATGTTGATAGTTTTATTGGAATTTTTAATCATTGATGATGACAATAACTGAGGTTGTTGATTTTTCAAATCAATTCCAATTTCTGCCATTACTGAAATAACTACTGGATTAAGAGTAGATGATGGGGAGGTTCCAGCACTAATTACATTAAATCGATTTTTAGCAAATTTTTTAAAAAATGCCTCAGCCATTTGACTTCGCCCAGCATTTTCTACGCACACAAATAGAATATTTTTAGGAATATCCATAAAATAACATAAATATCAGTTTATATAAATTTAAATTGATATGAATGGAATCAGTCTTCTAAAATGCATATGTGATGAAACAAGATTTGAAATTTTAGGATTATTACAAAAAAATCATGAATTATGTGTAAATGATTTTGTTAATGAATTAAAAAAAGATCAACCACTAGTGTCGCATCACCTTAAAATATTAAAAAAATGTGGAATTGTAAAATCCAGAGATGAAGGAAAAAAAGCAATGTATACTATAACCAACGAGCAACTTTCAAAATTAATTACAAATGTTACAAAAACATCAAAAGAAATTCCAGATCTTTGTTTAGATGAAGAGTGTTGTTAAAATTTTTCAGGACGTAAAACTCCAACGTCACTAACATACAAAACTATTGCAAAATTTGCAAATTGGGTTCTAGATATTTCTTCAACCACGTCTTGTAATTTCTCCTCTCTCATAATTACTTCAATTTTTATATTTTTTTCATTTTTGAATCCTTGTCCACGCAATCCACGTGCACCATTTCCATCAACTTCATATTTTGTATAACCTGTAATTTCATGTTTCTTTAAAATTTCAAGAATATTTTCTTGTGCCAATATCTCACAAGTGATGGTAAGTAATTTTACATTGTATAGTTTCATATCAATCCTCCAGTAATGAAATTGAATAAGTCTATCGTTTCACCTGAATGAAGTATTGTAGATAATGCAAATAACAAAGGCAAGGTAACGATGATGTTATAGGGGAAAGTTATTCCTAATGCAGATGTAATGTATAGACTGGGCTTTGCCTGAGGAATTGCCTGACGTAAAACTGCGGGAGCTGCAATAAAAGATGCACTAGCAAGAAGTAAACCAAACATTACCGAACCACCTAGGCTCAATCCTATAGCAGTTGAAACTAAAACACCAATTACTCCATTGAATGTAGGTATTAGAATTGCAAAAGCAGTAAGAAAGATTCCTACTTTTTTGATATCGCCTAATCTCTGACCAGCAATGATACCCATTTCAATCATAAAAATTACAATTGCACCAGTAAACATTTCATCAAATACAATTTTAATTGGTTCAAAACCTTCCTCACCAATTATGTAACCAATTACAATACTACCAAGAAGAATTACAATTGCTTTACCAGTAATGGACTCATGTAATACTTTGGAAAGTTTTGTTTTTGTTTCATTTAGTCCAACATCAATGTCAGTTGAAGCATCATCTCCAACAGATTTTCTTTTTGCTCTGATCTGTTTTGATACTGCCATATTTGTCATAAATATTGCCAAAATGAAAGCAAGAGGTTCAAGAACTGCAAGAATTGCGGCAATATATCCTTCAGAAGTTACGCCTTGATTTTTCAAAAAGGATAAACCTACAGAGAAATGTACTGCACCAACTGCTCCATAAGTTGATGCCAGTGCATACGAATCAAAGAGATTGAATTTACCTAATCTCCGTAAAATTTGATAATGATTAAGTGTAAATAATAAAGAAAGTCCAATTGCAACAAACATTGGCACAAGCATATTTTCAAATCCCGTATTTCGCATCTCAATACCACCATGAAGTCCAATTGCAGCTAAAAGATAGATGGGTAAGAATTCAGATATTGCATCAGGGATTTTTAAGTCAGATTTTATTCTAGCTGCAATAATTCCAAACAAGAAAAATAGAATAATCGGAGTAAGAAGATTAGCTTGAATTAGTTGTAAAATATCCATTAGTAATGTTTGTGGGCAAAATTGTCGAAATAAAAATCAATGTAAAGTTATACGAATAAGTGAATCACATATGTAAATCCAATTACCATTACATCTGCACCAGGAATTGTAATTACCCATGAGAAAACAATTTGTCTGCTTACTTTCCATCTAACTGCACGTTTTCTTCTAGCAGCGCCAGAACCCATGATTGTACCTGTAATGGCATGGGTCGTTCTTGCAGGAATTACAAATATTGCAAATACTACATGGTTGATTTTTTAAAATGGTTTTTATTTTGTTATAAAATTGAATTTGTTTTAAATTAATTGATCCTCATAACAATGATTTCTTAAAAAATAAAAAAATAGAAAAATGAGTCTATTAAGATAACTTAACAGATTTTACTTTTTTACTAATTCCGTAAAACATCATTGCAGGTGCTGCAATGTACATTCCCAAATTCAATGCAATTACTGATAGACCAAGTCCGAGAACTTCGCTTTCAGTTTCTGCACTTTCCATGATTGTCAAAGTTGAGAGCATTGGTGTCAAACCAAGTTTGACTGCTTCTTTAAACATTGGACTTTCACGTTCCATGTCTGCAATTGTTGGTGAGAATGTATAGTACAACTCATTGAAACCAGACATAAATGCTGAACCAGATTCTGTGTTCATCAATTGATTGTCACGAATTTCTCTTAGTTGTTGTACTTGTGGTGCAAATTCAGAACCATAAGTTGCAGTTGCAATTAGACAACCACCACCTACTTCAGAATTTACTGTTTCTTGTTTTACTTCTTGGGTTGATGCAGTACTAACTGCATTTGGATCCCACAAAAGTTCTCCATCATATTTGACTTTCTGTAGACCATCTTGACCAAGTTTCACTACTTTGTCTGCTAGTGGAACATATAGTAAGCTTGAAGAATATTGTTGTCCTTCAGTGATCATCCAGTTTATCATGTGGATTACGGCTTTAGCTTGTGCTTTACTTTCTGTTACTGGTTTTAAATCGTCTAATACTAACAAGTATGTGAAGCTAGCAAGAGGATATGATTTTGGTCCAGGTGCACTTACTAGAGATACTCCAACCCAGCTATCTTCAGCTGCAGGTAGATTATCAGCTGCACCACTTGATGCAGCAGAAATGCTTTCTAGACTTGGCTCGATAAATGCAGTTTTATCTGCATTTTCAACAAATGCATAAGTGATTCCAGTTTGGAATGCATATGCAAGTTCAATATATCCAATTGAATACTCGGTAGATTTCACAACAGAAGCAACACCTTCATTTCCTGCAGCACCTAAGCCGTTAGGCCAAGCAACAGATTTTCCAATACCTACATCTCTATCCCATGTACTACTTACAGAACTCAAGTAGTCTGTGAAAATAAAGGTGGTTCCAGAACCATCTGATCTATGTGCTGTTACAATTTCTGCATCTGGAAGATTCAATTCAGGATTTTGAGAAGTAATTATAGGATCATTCCATTTTGTAATTTCTCCCAAAAAGATTCCTGCAACTGCATCAGCAGTTAATTTCAATCCATTGTCTGGAATCTCCGGTACGTTGTATGCTAATACAACCCCCCCGATTGACTCAGGAATATGTAATGTTCCTGGAGCCAATTCCATTTCTGATTCCTTCATAGGTTTATCAGATGCTGCAAAATTGACAGTTTTTTCAATGTGTTGTTTAATTCCACCACCACTTCCAATTGATTGATAATTTAGATCTACATTATCAAAAGATTTTTTGTATTCTACTCTCCATAAATCAATTAGAGGGAATGGAAAAGTTGCCCCTGCACCAGTCAAAACAAAGTTTTGATTTGGATCTGGTATGTCAGGATTTGTTGCTGCGCTAGCAGACATTGGGGAAACTAATGCACCCAATACTGCAGTCAATAAAATCAGTAACGATGTCTTTGTCTTCATTACTATATCACTTCTGGAAGTTTATTTACAATTGGTAGGCATAGATTATGTTAGTACCATATACTATATAGAAAATAAAATATTTTGAGATCACTAAAATGATCGTAGATTTGATAGATTACTTAATCTATATGGATTTAGTTTTTGTCACATTTTACATGTCTAGAATTAATGACGTCATCATATTCTTCCTTGAGCAACACATACTTACTTAATCGGTTGCAGTCCGTAGCCATTATTGTCATAACCCCTATGCTCCCCAATACTGCATTAAAAAATAATATCTGCAATGATGGGAAAGAATTACAAAATAAATTCATCATACAAAATGCCTGATGAGTCATGTAGAAATTGTGGGAATTCACTATACGTTTTATCTAAATGCAAAAATTGCAGAATAATTTTTCAAGAAATTTGCTTAAACTGTGGAAAAAAACCATTACCTAGAATTCATTATTGCATTACAATATCCCAAAATATTATTGCATCGTGATTAAAAATGTTATAATTATTTGATTATTTTTTTAAATTTCTTCAATAACAGTTTGAATTGTTTCATCTAATGTGATCTCAGAAATGTCCCTGGAATATTCTGCAGTTCTTCGAATGTCTTCTAAAACTAATTTAATGATGGCAGTATTTTCATCTGATTTCAAGGAATCCATGAGGTTTTTTTCTTTTTCAATTACTTCTGGTACACTGGATGCAACTTTTTCAGCCATGTTGTAGTCTTTTTTGGTAAGTGCAGTTATCGCATTATCGAAAACAACAAGTGATTCTTCACTAATTGTTTCTATCTCTTTTAGAATTTTTTTATTAATTGGATTTTTGACATATTTCACTTTTTTTGCAATTAATCCTGCATGATCTGCAATTCTTTCTACGCATTTGACTATTGTTCTATATCCTAAACAATCTGATGGTTTTTTGAGCCCAGAATCTAGCAATATCTGGGTATCCTGTAATGCTAGATTGAGATTTCTCATCAAGTAGAGGCTGAATCTATCTACTTCATCATCTAATTTTTCTACTTCCACTGCATTTTCCTTATCTTGATTTTTTAATGCTTCAATGGCATCTTGATGCATATTTTTTGCAGAATCATACATTCGTTTTAGTGCAACATTAAATGATAATTGTGCAAGTTGTGTTAAAACTTGTAATACAATTTTTTCTGAACTTGTTTCAATTATCTCTGTTCCCATCAATGTGCTTCGTACCAAATCTCGAATAGTACTTCGATGTGAACTTTGAATTTCAATTCCTTTTGTTTTTATTTCAATAGTTTTGTAACCTGATAGATACATTGCAATAATTTTTCTACGAATGGATTCTTTTGAATCCTTTTTAGAAATTGATGCTATGGCATGATGTTTTTGATCTTGAATTTCTGTAAATAATGTAATTGAATTATTGAGATTTTTAATTAATGTCATCTCTGAATTTTTTTTTAATTTTAATTCTAAAATCCAAGTTTTAGGTAATGAAACAGTATATGTTGATCCTCCAGTCATTTGTAATCGTCGAATTTGTTTTATTTGACTCAATACTATTGATCAAATTCTTTTACATATACGGATTTCATATGTAATCAATATAGATCTAAATGAATTATATAACCTACATAATTTATTGGTTAATTTCACATTAATCGTTTTTCATATAGAAATTATTGGAAAAAGTATTTTCTAAAAAAAATGATCGCAAATTTGATCCAGATAAAATTTTTAAGATGGGTGCTGTTGTTGCAGGATGTTTTGTATTAGTTGTAATTGTTTTACTGGTTTTTCAATTAATCACTCAATCTTACCCTATTTGGGAAGAAAATGGTCTTTCCTTTATCATAGGCACTGATTGGAATGCTGCTGATGGTAGAGAATCATTTGGAGCATTACCGTATATTGTAGGCACACTTGTTACTTCTGCTTTAGCCATGGCAATTGGGGTTCCATTAAGTATTGGAATTGCCATGTTTATTTCTGATGCACCAAAAAAAATTGGTGCACCGTTAGGGTTTTTGGTTGAACTTTTAGCTGCAGTTCCAAGTATCATTTATGGACTATGGGGATTGTATGTTTTTAGAGAATTTTTTATGAATAGTGTGGAAAAACCACTTCATAATACATTTGGAGATAGCATCTGGCTTTTTTCTGGAACGCCTTTTGGATTAGATATTTTCACCGCAAGTATTATTCTTGCAATAATGATTATTCCAACTGTTTCTTCAGTTGCAAGAGAAGTAATGAAAGCCGTACCTCAACAACAAAAAGAGGCAGCATACATGTTGGGTGCAACTAAATGGGAAATGTTTAAGCTTGCAATTTTCCCTTACTCCAAAACAGGATTAATTGGTGCATCAATTCTAGGACTTGGAAGAGCAGTTGGTGAAACAATGGCAGTAACTATGTTAATTGGAAATGCAACAGGTCTTAACGCAATCCCTGGTTCTTTGTTTGATCCTAGTCAAACTATGTCAAGTATTATTGCCAATGAATTTGTTGAAGCATCTCCTGCAGGATTACATTTGCCTGCATTAATTGGAGTAGCTTTAGTTTTATTGGGAATTGCAATGGTCATTAATGTAATTGCACATCTTCTTGTAACTCGGATGCTCAAAGTAAAAGAAGGAGCTATTAACACTTGAGTAGTTTGGAAAAAAGGCAAGAGTATCGAGCTCTTTTCAAACAAAATGTTCAAAAACGTCTGATTGTTGATAAAATTGTACGTATCATCATTATTAGTTGTGTAATTGCTGCCATAATTCCTCTTGGTAGTATTTTGTTTGAAGTTTTTAAAAATGGAATTGCTGCAATATCGATAGAATTCCTTACTGAAATTCCAGGTTCTGTAGGTAGCGGAACGGGAGGTGTAGGTCCGGCAATTCAAGGAACTTTGATTGTGGTTGGATTAGCAAGTTTGATAGGCGTTCCAATAGGTGTAATGTCCGGAATATTTTTATCTGAATATGGCGATAATAGGCTTGCAAGATCTGTGAGATTTTTCAATGACGTGTTTATGGAATTCCCATCTATCGTATTAGGAATTTTTGCATTTTTAGTAATTGTATTAGTTTTAGGTCACTTTTCAGTTTGGGCCGGAGCATTTGCATTATCTTTGATCATGTTTCCTATTGTAGCTAGAACCACTGAGGAATCTCTAAAGATGGTTCCAATAACTTATCGTGAAGCTGGAACTGCATTAGGTCTTAGAAAATGGGTTGTAACTATGAGAATTGTAATTGCTGCAGCAAAAGAAGGAATGGTTACAGGAGTGATGTTGGCGGTTGCAAGAATTGGTGGAGAAACTGCCCCGTTGATAATGACTATTCTTGGAAGTAGTTTGTTTTTTGCAAACATGAATACTCCAATGGATGCATTACCGCTAAGAATTTGGAGATTGTCTATGTTGCCTTATGAAAGTGCACAACTTCAAGGTTGGGGTGCTGCATTAGTTTTGATTTTTATAATTCTTGGAATTAATCTTGGAGTTAGAACATTAGTGCTACATAAAAAAGAAACAATGCAAATTCTAAAAACTCTTAAAGAAAAAGTAGGAGGTAAGAATTAACTACGATGACTTCTAAAACTCAAACTACTTCTGATCTATTTGAAAATGATTCAGAAAAATTTAAAATGATTGCAGAGGATGTAACCATTTCTTATGGGGATATACCTGCAGTCAAGAATGTTAATATGAAATTTAAAGAAAAATCTGTTACTGCTTTAATTGGTCCTTCAGGTTGTGGGAAGACGACTTTTCTTAGATGTTTGAATAGAATGCATGATATGACAAAAAATGCAAAAGTAGAGGGTAAGGTTATGATTGATGGAATTGACCTTTATTCTAAAGAGATCGATCCAATTTATCATAGACGAAAAGTCGGAATGGTGTTTCAAAAACCAAATCCCTTCCCAACAATGTCTATTTTTGATAATGTAACTGCTGGACTTCGACTAAATGGTGTTAAAGATAAACGAATTCTAAATGAAATTGTTGAGGACACTCTAAAAATGGCATATCTTTGGGATGAGGTAAAAAGTGATCTTAAGAAACCTGCTGTAGAGTTATCAGGAGGACAGCAACAAAGACTTTGCATCGCAAGAGCATTGGCAATCCAGCCTGAAGTTTTACTTATGGATGAACCTGCTTCTGCCTTGGATCCAATAGCAACCCAAAAAATTGAAGAAACTATTACTGAATTAAAAAAAGAGTTTACAATTATCATAGTTACACATAACATGCAACAAGCAGTTCGTGTTTCAGATTATACTGGATTTATGTATCTAGGAGATTTGATTGAATTTAGACACACAAAGAAACTATTTACTGATCCAAAAAATGATTTAACTGCAAAATATGTTCAGGGGCAATTTGGTTAAATGACGCGTCTTATTGATCCATCTTTGGAAAAACTATCTGCAATAATGAATGAAATGGGCAATACTGCAATAGATTGTATTTCATTAGCAATTGATTCGTATTTTGAAGGAAAAAATACCACCGATGAAGTTCATGATTTATCTGATTCAATTAGTACTAAATATTTTGAAGTTGAGGATCTAATTTTTGACATGCTGTTAAAGTATCAACCTGTTGCCGATGATTTTAGATTAATTCGTTCATCAACTGAGATATCTTATGCTTTTTCAAGATTTGGCAGATATGCTTATGATATTACACAAGTTAGAGAACTGTTTGGAGATATTTCTGAATGTGATAATGAATCATTAATTGTAATTTCAAATAAAGTAAAACACATGATAAGAGAAGCTGTTCATTCTTTTGCAGAATTAGATATTAGAAAAGCTACACATATTCAAGATGATGAAGCATATATTGATAAAATTTACAAAGAAAGATTGCCTCAATTGATTAAATCTGATAATACTAAATGTGCTCTTGCAGAGGCATTAGTTTTAAGATATCTTGAAAGAATTGGTGATCATGCTGTTTTCATGAGTGATGCCATCAATTACATTGTAACTGGAAAACACAAACCTAGTCAAAAAAGAATTGATGCTCATACAAATTATTGAAATTAATTGATTTTTGTGCGTCAGTGTAGTTAACAAATGGATCAATGAAATTCATTGCAGCAGATAATCCTACAGCACGAAGAGGTTTCAGAACACGGGTTGCTATGACAGTATCAACAGAGTTCTTAGAAAATTGTAAGTAATTATTTTAAAATGGTTTATTCACTTCTCGGGTGAAAACATAACTTGCAATTGCAACCATTGCTATTACAAATGCAAAAATTACTCCAACACTAAGCAAAATAGGCACGCCTCCCTCAGAAACACCTGTCATCAATTCTCTGACCAGTAAAATTGTGTATGTGACGGGATTTAATTTTGCAATGACAGCAAGCCAATCAGGCAATAATTCCAATGGGAATAATGCGGGACTCAACATGAATAACGGCATACCAAGTAAATTGATCATACCCCAAAACGTCTCTTGAGATTTTGCAGTGGCAGCTAAAGTAACTGAAATTCCCGAAAATCCTAATGAGAATAAAATTACAATCCCCATAATAGGAATTATCATTAATGGATTTGGAAATGTAACACCAATAGCTAATGCAATTCCAATTATCAAGCTTGCTTGTAAAGCAGCAATCAAAGAAATAGCAGACATTTTTCCAACTGCAATTGCTGAACGTGAAATTGGCGAAGTCAATGCCTTATTCATAAAACCATACCTCCTATCCCATAGGGTATTAACACCACCAAAAATACTAGTGAAAATTGCAGTTAAAATTATGACACCTGGAGCCATGAATTCAATATATTCACCTTCAAAGCCTACAGACTGAATTAAAGGCTGAGTTTCAGAAAAAATATTTCCTACAACTATAATCCAAATTGCAGGTTGGATTAATCGAATTAAAACTCCACTTCGGGATTTTTTGTATCTCTTTAACTCTCTCCAAAAAATAGTGTATGCATCATAGGCTATCGTGTTCATTGTCGTAACCTCTTCATTTTTGCATGTTCACGTCTTCTGTTAAATTTGGAATCATCATCTCGAATTTCATGACCAGTATAAGAAATGAAAACATCATCAAGTGTTGGTTGAGTTAAAGAAATAGATTTAATTTTGATTCCAAGTTCTGAAGATATTTGGAAAATTTGAGGAATTACTTCAGTACCATTTGAAGTAAAAAGAGTTAATTTTGAATCATCTTCATTAATTTTTTTAATAAATTCAATTTTTTTAAGTTCTAGCAAAAATGAATCATAATTACTATTACTTTCAATGACTAATGAGACTATTTCATTACCAAGATCATTTTTCATATTTTTAGGAGTATCAATTACTTGGATTTTTCCATGATCTATAATTCCAATCCTGTCACATAGACTATCTGCCTCTTCCATATAGTGAGTTGTAAGAAAAATTGTCATGTCAAATTGTGTATGAATTTTTTTAATGTATTGCCAAATTTTTCTTCTAGTTTGAATATCTAATCCAACTGTAGGTTCATCTAAAAACAAAACTCTTGGATGATGTAAAAGACCTCCAGCAATATCTAATCTCTTTCTCATTCCTCCAGAATATGTAACTACAGCTTCATCTTGTTTATCTGAAAGTTCAATTAAATCTAAAACTTCATCAATTCTTTGATTAATTTCATTTTTTGGAATATGGTTTAATTTTGCCTGTAATAACAGATTTTCACGTCCAGATAGATATTCATCAACAGTAGTTTCTTGCTGAACAAATCCAATATTTTCTCTAACTTGTTTTGGATTTTTTAGTACATCAAAACCTCCAACAAGGGCATTGCCATTTGTCGGTTTTAGTAAAGTAGTGAAAATCATCATGGTAGTACTTTTACCAGCTCCATTAGGTCCCAAGAATCCAAAAATCTCTCCTTTCTCAACTGAAAAAGAAATATCATTTACTGCAACTAAATCACCAAATGATTTTGTAAGAGATTTTGTTTCTATAGAATACAATAATCTGATCTCATGTGGGAATTATAAATTGCTAAGTATTCGATCAGATAAGATCATACAAAATTTAAAAAGAGTATCTCAAAGATATGAGTTATGAAAGGATTATGTCAAAAATGTCACTCATCAAATGTGGAAATTACATTAGAGGATGGAAGTCCAGTTTGTGAAAAATGTGCAAAAAAGTAAAAAATAATAAAAAAGAATTTTAAAGATTCATTCAATATTTTTGAATTCTTCTTTAGTCATTCTTAGAATGATTTTTTCACCTATTCCCCAAATTTCAGATTTGGATAGAATTTTTGAATGCATCAAGCCATAACTTACTTCAATTGATTCCAATTCATTGGTGTCTGGATGTTTGTGTAATCTTTTGACTTTACCAATTTTATGGCTATCAATATCTACTACCGGGATTCCAGTTCTGACAGGTGGTCTACTAAGAAGTAGTTGTTCATCAGAAAATTTGTCTATGTAATCATGAGATAGGAAATAATCTTTGTTGAATCCTTGGTGAATTGTTACACCAGATACAGAAAGGGAGTCTTGATGAATGTGTATGTGTTTCACCTTTCCGTATTGAATTCCTTCCCTATCAATTACTTTTTTTCCAGTAAAGGTATCAGCTGTGGCTATGTTTTCAGGCATTCCTTCTAGTTTCACTGACATGTATAATTATTGATAAATTTCCTTATCATATCAAATATTAGAAATTTCTAGCAATGGGGTTAAATTACTTGACAGATTATGTTAGGCATGGAAATTAAGGAAGAAAGATTTCGACCAATATTAGTTACAAAGGGAAGAAAAACAGGAAATCCACATTCAGTATGGTTAAGGGCTGTAAAGTACAATGAGAAAATATATTTTTCAAGACATCGTCCAGATGGAGATTGGTATCAAAACGCAATTGCAAACCCAGAAGTTAAAATTCAATACAATAACATGGAGTTTTCTGGAAAAGCTGCACCTGTAACAGATGAAAAGTTAAATCAAAAACTTTCTCAATTGAAATATCCAGGAGAACAAAGAGCCAATGAAAAAAGAGTTGCAATTGAAGTTACATTAGACAATACAATACAATAAAAATTATTAAAACAAAAAATTATTCCCCAATTAAGTAAATCAAAAGTATTTTTAGTCAAATTAGGTTTTGTAGCATTAGGTATGACGTTAATTGGATTATACTTATTTGCAGACTATATCTAAACAATATAAAAAATTAAACTAAATGTACTACGGTAGAAATTCCACGTTTATCAATTTCCACATCATTTTCAAATTCACCAAGTGTGACAGTAAATGAAATTACATCTCTAGGTTTTGCATTTTCTGCATGGAGTTTTAGATGTATATCTAGTTCATCAAACTCACCAGTTGGTAAATTGGTTTCTTCCAAGTATGCACCACATGTGGATTCAATTCTAAATCTATCATCTTTAAAATGATAACCAAGTTTTAATTTCCTATTTTTTCTAGGATGTCCTCTAACTACAACATCAATGACACCAGGTTTTGTTTCAGTGTATCCAGATTTTTGATTTACAAAAACTCCAATTTCCAAAGGTTTACCTGCAGTAGATTCAGCCATTTTTTGAATTCCATCATTCATGATTACATCTACAGCTTTGATTGATTGTGCAACCTTTGCTAGCCATTCGTTTGTTCTAGTGATAGTTGCTTGAATTCCAGCACGTCTTCGTTTATCTTCATCTTCTGGTAATTTGTAATAATCAACCCAAGCCTCATAATCATGAGAAATATCTTCAATGAAATCAATACATGTACGCTTGTACTCATTAGGATCATCAGTTCTTTCAGACTCATCGCCTGTTCTTAATCCGTCATAACCTTCAGGCATTGCCATATCTTGAATCAGACATAGTTGTAAAAAAACTAATCTTGATGGGCATTAATGATTATAATAGGAATTTTTCAGATATCATTTAATGATATTTACAGAATTAATCACTGATTTGCAAAATGAATTAAATCGAGAACTAGCACAAATCAGATTTTTAATTAAAAAAAATCCAGGTTTAGGGTACAACAGAATAGTAGAGATTGGAAAAGAAGTAGGTAAGAGATACAACATCAAACTAATTGTAAATTTCCCAAAAGAGGGAAGGATTGAAGAATACGAAATGTATGGAAAAAGGGATCTCAGTTTAATTATAGATTATGATCGAAAAAGATTTCCAATGGATAGGGAAATAATCAAACAAAAAGCAATCGAAATGTTAGGAGATGTAAAAACAGAGGATGCATACATGTATGAAAATAAAGAAGGAGTCAGAGTTTTTACAGACAATTGGAAAATTGATATTTTACCACATTCAGTACACATATGGACTGAATTTGATGAAAACGTAACAGCATTTTGCAATTGGTTAATGGAAAATGCATATGAGATGAAAAAGAAGTAATTATTTTATAGATTTTCTAATTGATCAAGTAAAGATTCAGCTTCAGAGTTTTTTGGATTTAGTTTTAAAATTCTTTTACAGCAATCTATTGCTTCATCTTTTTGTTGCAATGCCAAATGAACATTAGTTTTGAGAGTTAGCATTTCAATATCATCAGAATTTAATTGAAAAGATTTTTCAAAGTAAGGTAGTGCTTTTTTTGCATCATCGACAATAAAGTAGATACTTCCCATAATGAACATAAAATCGGAATCTTCAGAATAGTCAGGTTCGAGACTTTTACCAAATGCTATGGCATCATCATATTCCCCATCTCTAACTAATTTCTTTAGTTTACGTTTAGGTTGCTTGAATAGACCAGCCATTATTAACAAACACCAAAGCTAAATTCAACAATTTGAATGTAGGACATCAAAAAAGGAACTATCCAAACAATCCTGGAGGTGGAGCACCAGTAGAAGTATTTTGACGTGGTTGAGGAACTTTCATAATTCCTTCTTCAATCAAGAATTGAATCCCTTGAATGAAAGTTGCATCGTTTATGTCACCATTTGCCCACCAGCCTGCATTACTTTTAATCCAAGTTGGAATTTCATCAGAACCTCCACCAGATCCTTGAGTGGTTTTTGGTATTTTCATAATTTTTTCTTTGATCAAGAATTGAATTCCTTGAACAAAGGAATTATCATCAATAGTTCCATCTGCCCACCAGCCGGCATTATTTTTAATCCATGATGGAATTTTTTCAACAGGTATGCCTCCATCGGAATCATGAATTGGGATTTCTATTTGTAAATAATCAGAAGGTCCAGGAGGAACAACACCATCTGGAGATAATCCATATACCCAGATCACATAATTTGCAGTTCCAGGTTCCTCTTTAACAATAAAATCAATTAGAGCCTGACCAGAAGGAGAATAGAGGTACAGTCTACCTTCTTCTTGTGCTATAGATCTTGTTTGAATTCCATTATCATCTACAACAAAAATATCATATTGCACTTGATTCAAAAATTCAGTTTCATCACTAAATTTTAAGAAACTAACTAGAAATTGTATTTCACATCCTTGAACTGGGTGTTCAGGTCCATAGACAGTATGAATTTGATATCTAAAATTTTTACTAGATTTTTTAACATAAATTTCTTTTTGGATATCAGTATCACAACCAGATTCAACTAATTGATTAGCAGTAGATTCAATTCCAACAAATGGAGAGTCTGATCTATTTTCATATATTAATAATTCAAAGTCATACTCTGGAGGGGGAATACCTTCAGCAACATGAGTGTAAGTTTTAGCTTTTATTGGAAATGGAAAATCATCTGCAATCCAAACTTTACTTACAGCCCCACCTGTTTTCCAAGACATTGCTACAGTTTCCCAAGTTCCAGCAGGAACTGTAATTGTTGCAATTTCTAATGGAACGACTTGTTGACCACCAATGTTTCCAATTTTACCCCAAGATGCAGCATCAAATGCTTTAGGACCTTTTCCTCCAGAACTTCCATCAGATGTTGCAAAAGCTGATAACCAAGCAATTGAGGATTTGAATGCACCACGGTAAACACCTAAGTCGGGAGTACCACCAGTAGGTTCTGGGGCAATTTTACCAAGTTCCATTTCACCAACAATTACTTTATTGCCATCATAAACAACAACTTCAGCTAACCATTTAGTTTCACTACCAACTACTTTATCACCTTTAATCCAAAAATTTATTTCAAAATTAGCACATTCTTTGTAATCCACATAACATGTTGAATAAGAAAAGAAATCACCCTTTTTGAGGCCCTCACCAGCATACCAAGTAGTTCCAGGTGGGAATGCTTCAGAACTTACACCACCAGCTTCAATCTGGCCATATGCAGATGAAGTCATGGTTATTCCTAGAAACAATACAAGAATAATTGGAATAGATAAGATCGCCTTCAAATCTAAAAAAAATTGTCCAAACGGATAGTTAAACGTTATTCAAATTCCTGAAAAATGCCAAAAATACATACAAAAATTCAATTCAAATAGGCAAATATAGAGGAATATTCAAAAAAAAATAGAAATGTGCGAATGTGCCAAAGTACACTTGTTTGAAGTTGAATTCAAATTAGATGGAATGACAGTTGTTCCTACTCACAAAAATTGTGGTTTTGGATTAGATGAAAAACAAGCAGACAAGTTCCAAAAAGAGTTAGTAAAATCTTGGGGCTTTGAGCAAGAAGAAGATTAAATAAAAATAAAAAATTAGATTGTAAATAGTTGTTTAACTCATTTGAGAAACAGCTTCTTTACAAACATCTGTGTTGCATTTGCAATCTGCACTGCATATACAGGCCCCTTGCATTGCACAATCACATGAGTAATCTGGATCTCCGCTATCAGCTTCGCATCCACATGCTTGATCTACCATGATAAAACAAGATTTAACTTGTTTTAAAAGGTTAGTACAAAGATGTGAATTATTAAAATCCAAATCAAAACATAATAATAAAAATTAAAAAATTGTGATTAAATTAATTTTAAATAAAATAAAAAATCAGATTAGCCTTGAGAAAAAGTCTCAATGATTTGACTACAACTAGATTGGATAGTTTCTGCATGATGTAAAAGCAGATTAGTTTCAGATTCAATGTCAAAAGCAATTTTTAGTAAATGTATAAGATCCTCTTTTTTATTCAATTCATCTTTTATTGAAATAAAATTTTCTTTATTGATATATCCCAAATAAAAATAACAGTCAGAAAGCATTGAATTTTCCATGAAATAATCATATTTTCTTTGAATTAATTCAGAATGATTATTTTGTTCAATCAAATCAGAAAACCCAATTGAAGATTTTAGCATACGTTCTAACAATGTAGGGGTCGCTCTTTCAATACCAATAGTTTGAAGAATATTGGAAATATGATTATTGGTAGAGTTTTTTGGAAATTTCCGAAGAGAATCAAGCATATGTGAAGGGCTAGAAGAATTGTGATTCAAAGAAGATATTGCATCAGCCAAATAGTAGCAAGCACATTTTTGCCAACATGCGGCAAAAGGATCCTCATTTTGAATTGCATCTTTAGTTTTTTGGCAACAAAATATAGATTCAATTAAAGAATTTTTTGCAAAATCAGAAAATAGAGAATCACGTTTTTCAGAAATTTTAGAAAGAAATATTTTCAAATTCCATGATTCGTCTTGAATGATTTTTAATTTATCATATTGAAGAAGTTTTTTTGTATTTGTTTCAGATAAAGATGAGTGATGAATTGTAATGATATCATTTTCAAATGGAATGATCTGATTATTTGAGGAATTTTCATCAAAAACCATTAGATCGTAATCACAAGAATCAAAAAAATAATCTGAATTTCGACATCCCCCCAATCCAACAGGCAAATCAGCTAGTCCCTGATTTTCAATAAATTTTTTTAAATCCATATATTCTCACACAGTATTTTTTGTATAAAGGAATTAAGTTACAAAGTTTTACAACTTTATTCAAACTCAAAACATTTCCTTTAAATTAAGATGAGGTAGTTTTTGAACAAGCTCCTATAGTGTAGTCCGGTTAAGCATTTTGGCTTCTCAAGCCAAAGACTCGGGTTCAAATCCCGATGGGAGCACTTGAATAATTCTTGTTATTGGCTTAAATATCAAAATCACAAATCATATTCCATGGGTTTGAAAAATATCAACTTAAAAGAAGAATATCGTTCTGATGTGGATGATATTGTTGCAGAATTCTTTTTCCCATGTTTGAGTAATTGTATCGAATATGATAGATGTGTGAATTATCTATCAATTCAGGCATTAGCTACAATATCAATGGCATTTGACAATTTCAGTTCAGGCAAATCAAAATTAAGAATGATCACAGGACACAGATTCAAAACTGAAGATTTGAATTTATTTACAAAATTATTTTCTGAAAAATTTACAAAATCATTTGAAGGGAAATTTATCAAAAATAGTAAAATTCAGAAATTACAAAATATAGTAAATAATGGTCAAATTGAATTAAAAATTGCTATTCCAAATTCAGAACGTATTGCCGATGCATTTTCTGAGAGAATTGGAATATTCATTGATGAAAATGATGAACAAGTGGCATTTACAGGAACATCAAAAGAATCATTTTCAACACAAACAAGAGATTTTGAATCCGTCGATGTTTTTACTTCATGGAATGACAAATCAAGAGTGGAAAGAAAAAGAAAAGATTTTGAAGATTTGTGGCAAAATAAAACAAAATACGTAGAAGTATGTGATTTTATGTATGCTGAAAAAAATAATCTTTTGAAATATTCAACAAAGTGGGTTACAGAAATTTAAAATTCAAAATTACCTTCTAAACGGTTTTTATTTTCTAGAAAATTCATTTTATTAATTTTATAATAAATTACTTCACCACGCCTTTCAATTACTGCAATAATTGGTTCTTTTCCCATTTGAGTAATCTCATCAATCTTTTTTTGTAATGCACCCATCTTCTCTTGTTGACCTTCGTTAAGACCAAAAATCAAGAATTTTGCGCCTTTCTCACCAAAATGACCCCTTTCATAAACTCGAAAATCAGAACCAAATCCAAATCCATCTTTAACAACATATCCTCTAGTCTTTAGATCTCTAAATATCAAAAATTTTGTAAGAATTTCAGGATTTGTTTTTTGGCAAATATTCATAAAAGTATCAAAATCAATTTGTTTTTTATTTTTCTTTAAAAATAATTTTTGAGTGTATAGCAAATACAATGTTTCAAAAGATTTGAGAAATAATTTTCCCTGATCAATTTCACCAAATCCCTTTTGTTCAAGATCATGGATCATTTTGTGTTCAGAGATACAAGCTTGATCTAAAATCAAGTCTCCACGAACTTCAATGCCCTCATCCATATTATTGAGAAAAATGGAAGATTTCCATATAAGCATTGGAAATATGACCAAATAGCTGCTAACCGTTAAAATATGGGCATTCATGGTTGAGATTATCATGCATGGTGCAAACTATAGAGACGGAACAGGTCAAGTATTCACAAGAAAAGAATACATCAAAGGAAAACCTCAAATTAAAATTGCAAAATTTCAAGGTGGTAAAAGAGGTACATACGAATACTGTGTTCAATTATTGATGAATGAACGTCTTCAAATTAGACATATGGCTATTGAATCAACCAGATTAGCAGCAAACAAAACACTAGAAAAAACAACAGGTGAATCAGGCTACTATTCAAGACTTAGAATTTATCCACATAATCTCCTAAGAGAAAATAAACAAATTGCCACTGCTGGTGCAGATAGAGTTTCAGAAGGTATGAGAAGATCATGGGGTAAAGCAACCAGTCTAGGTGCAAGAGTAAGACAAGGACAATGCATTATGGAATTATACGTTAATGGTGAAACATATCTAACTGCAGCAAAGAAAGCACTTCACGGAGCATGTGTAAAACTACCAGGTACTCCAACAATCAAAGTAATTGAATGGAATAAACCATCACCATAAACGTTCTAAATCAGATTTCTTATTTTCAATATATTTTAAAAAATCTTCAAATTCTTTCTTAGTTGGTTCTCGCTTAAGGATTCTTTTACTTTGATAGAAAAAAGTATTGTACAATCTCCCCACTACAATTCCCAGCGCGAACGATTTGGAACCATCTATTGTAGAAAGTAGTTTAATCAATTCCTTAATATCATCTTTATTGGAAATGCTATCTTGAATTTTTTGTTCAATTTTCTTTAAAAGAATCTCATCCATATACTACTAAAGCAATGAAAGCTTAAAAACGCTTAAATCTGCAAATTCAACCCTTTGAATTGTTGCAGTTATAGTACAGTCTGGTTAGTACTCGTGCTTGCCAAGTACGTGACCCGGGTTCAAATCCCGGTAACTGCACCATCTCTGGACTTAAGTACCGTGACAAAGTATGAATTATTTTTAATGTTTAAGATATTGAAAATCATATTGGCGAAAAAAGGTGAAAAACTTTCAGAAGAAACTAGACAAAAAATTTCTCAATCAAAAAAAGGTCAAGTGGCATGGAATAAAGGAAGAACTGGGATTTATTCAGAAGAAACTAAAAAGAAAATGTCTGTTAGCCAATTTAAAAAAGGAATGACTCCGCACAATAAGGGTAAAAAAGCTACTGAAGATGAAAAAAAGAAAATGTCTAAAGCTATGAATCGTCCAGAAGTAAAAAAGAAATTGTCTGAATCTTTTGTTTTGGGATTTTTTAATTCCGCAACTAATCAAATAACAAGTGCGCCTTTACTGTCTATCTTAATGATTTATGAAATTTTCTTAAAACCAATACGTGCAAAATGACTATTAGCTTGTATAAGCAGTGTTAAGAGGTGTCTTTGCATTTAGTTTTCAATTTTGATTTCAAATCAGGAAATTCATTTGCAAGTAATTTTACAGCGTAAATCCCTGCATCTGATGCTTTGTCAATGCCAACTGCACCTACTGGAGAACCTGAGGGCATTTCTGTAATTGACAACAATGAATCAATTCCTTCAAATGCTGAAAATTTCTTATCGTACTTTTTTGGGCTTTTGTCATTATAGATTAGTATTGGAACTCCAATTACTGGAATGATAGTATGAGATGCAATCATTCCTGGTAAATGTGCAGCCCCTCCAGCACCAGCAATAATTACTTTGAATCCCTTCGTTTCAGCATGTTTTGCATACTCTATCAACCGTGTAGGTGTTCTGTGAGCAGATACAATTTGATCTTCATGTTTAATTTTATATTCGTCTAAAATCCAAGATGCATTTTGCATTATTCTACTATCTGAAACAGAGCCCATGATGATTCCAATCAAGGGTTTCTTTGAATATTCCATGATATTAAAAAATAAAAAAGCTATGAAGTTTTAGATACCCGCTTCAATGCTTTTTGATAATTTGTTTTCTTTTTGCGGGCAGATTTTTCAGCAGCCTTTAATGCCTTTTTCATGCTTTTGATCTTCTTATTTGCCTTTTCCAGTTCTCGTTTTCTTTTGTTTGCGACTAGTTGAGAACGTTTTTTTGCTTTGCTAATTGTTTTTTTAACTTTTTTTACTGATTTCTTTGCTTTTGAGGCAGATTTCTTAGCCTTGGATACAAGTTTTTTCCCTTTTTTAGAACTTTTTCTTTTTGCTGCACGTTTTTTTGTCGCCATGATAGAAATATTTCAAAAGAAGTTAAATAGTGAGTTATCATTAATTTTTTTTTATATACTCAATATATTCAACTTAAGTCAAAAAATCTAGTCCCTGATTATTAACACATGGAGTTTATTTTTTGGAAAAAACTATGGTCGTAATATTTTGATAAACATTTTCTTCTGCAATTAAGACAAATTTCATGGTATGATATATGGCATTTAGGACAGTTTGAGAAACTATGTAATTTGTTTTCACAATATCTGCATGGATAAAAAGAACCGTATCTTGTAAAATTCTATATAGATTACACAAAATAACACCTCATCAATCAAATAACTAATCATTCAAAGAATTGTATGGAATTATACATACTGCGACATGGAAAAGCTCAAGAACATACACAAAATTTTGCAGGGGATTCCAAAAGGGAATTAACTGAAGTAGGTAAAAAGGAACTATGTTGTATTGCTAAAGCAATAAAAAATTTGGAAATTGATGTAGATGACATCATTTCAAGCCCTTTGATCCGTGCAAAACAAACAGCAGAAATTATCATCAAACATGTTAAAAGTAAAAAAAAATCCATCAAAATTTGGAATGAATTAAAACCTGAAATTGATACAGAGAAAACTGTTAAAAAATTAACTACGTTAAAACCTGATTCATCTATTATGCTGGTAGGACATGAACCTCATTTGACAGATCTAATTTCCAAAATAATATCTAATGATGGCACAGTTGACATTTCATTAAAAAAGGGAGGTCTTGTACATATTATATGCAACATTGCCAAAGGCAAAATATCTGGATCCCTTAGAAGCATTATGACTCCAAAACAACTTAAGAAATTATGCAGATAGATAATTTTTTTTAATTCAATGAGAATAAATTAATGAACTTGAAGAAAACCAACGGATTGAAAAAATTCCCAAATATTAGAGACGGAACTGGAAAAGCATCAGTAATTGATTTGGGTTCTAATTCAGTTAAAATGGTAAACTACAATGTTGATTCTCAAAATACATACAAACCATATCATCAAGAATCATCTCGCATCAAACTTGCTGAAGGCCTAGTTGATGAAGTCATTCAACAAAGCCATATAGAAAAAACCATCGAGTCTCTTAAATTATTTAGGAGTATTATTGACTTTGAACAAATTGATTATGTTCTAGCTGTAGCTACCAGTGCAGTAAGAGATGCCAAAAATAACGTAGATTTTATTGACCAAATTCGAAAAGAGACAGGATTTAATTTCAAGATTTTATCAGAACATGAAGAAGCTATTTACTCACATGCAGGTGCCATTCGTTCATTGAATTTACCATCTACAGTGTTTTTTGATATTGGGGGTGGAAGTCTAGAGATAGTCTCTTCAAAAAATTTTGAAATTCAAAAAGTAATCTCTTTACCTTTGGGCTCCTTGCGATTAACACAACAATTTTCAAACGATTCAGAATTTTCTGAAAAAACAATTTCAAAAATCAAAGAATTTGTTCAAAAGGAGTTACCTACTAGAGAATTTTTAGGCATTTCTGATTCTGATGACGTGGTTTTGGTAGGAGTGGGCGGCGTTCTTAGGGCAATAGCCAAATACAATCAAGAAAAAATCAACTACCCTCTCAAAAAATTACACAATTTTTCTTTAGGTTTAGAACCTCTGGACAACATTGCCACGGAATTATTGAATCAAAATACTGAAAAAATTTCAAAAATTGAATCGATTGGGGGAAGTAGATCTGATACAATTAAGGCAGGATCTATCGTTATTTCCGAATTAATGAAAAAACTTAGCTTCCCTTCTCTGATTGTCAGTGCCCAAGGTCTCAGAGAAGGGACTTTATCATTATCATTACAATATCCACAAGAATTTTCCAAACATGAAATAGACGTAGTTCATGTAGAAGAACTCATTCATCTATCATGTCAGCCTGATGTACTGTCTGAATATGTAGAAGATTTGGTTAGGCTGTTATTTTCGATGAATCTGGTTTCTGACAAAGAACGAGTGTTATTGGCACAATCCATTTCAAAAATTGATACTCTATCCTCATTTCGAGATGTAGACAATGTTTTGTATACCATACTTGATGACGATAGCATTCTATCTCACAGAGAGCAATTAATTATTGCATTATCAATAATTTATTCAAAAAAGAAAAAGAAAGCAGAATCATTGATTTCTAGGTTTGAGCAAATTTTAGAACAAACAGATAAGAAAACTATCAAAAAAATATCCACTGTAGTTTCACTTTGTGACATTTTCCACAAAACTGGAACCTTGCTTAAGCCCAAATCAGATAGTCCAGATTCACTACATCTTGAAGTACATGTTTCAAAAAACCATTTTCCAGAAGTTTTACTAAAACAGGCTTGTACAAAATTAGAAAATACTCTTGGAATCAAGGTAAAATTGATGGTTTACTATGAACCATCTAAACAATCCCACTTCAAACCTATTGGGATTATGTAGTTCTCATAAAACATATAAAAAATTTATAGATAGTTATGCTATTCGTATAATCATAGTTGTCATTATCTGCAAAAAAAACTCTAAAAAATCACGGAATTCCTGGGAAGCTTATAGTTGTAGAGGGTGTTGATGGTTCTGGAAAGTCTACACAACTACGTTTATTGGAAAAATGGTTACGATATAATGGATTTGAGGTGTTTAGAACCGAGTGGAACTCCTCAAATATGGTAAAATCAATCACATCAAAAGGAAAAAAGAAAGAAAATCTCACACCCACAACTTTTAGCTTACTTCATGCAACTGATTTTGCAGACAGATTTGAACGGAATATATTGCCATTATTACGAGCTGGGTATTTTGTTTTGGCAGACAGATACATCTACACTGCATATGCTAGGGATGTTACAAGGGGATGTAACCCCAACTGGGTAAGAAAAGTATATGATTTTGCAATAAAGCCTGATGTTGCATTTTACTTTAGAGTTCCACTAGATACTGCAATGGATCGAATTCTTTCTGGCAGACCAAAACTGAAATTTTATGAAGCTGGAATGGATCTTAATTTATCAAAAGACATCTACGATAGTTTTAGAATTTTTCAAAGTAAAATTGTTGATCAATACGAAGAGATGAGTAAGCGTGAAGATTTCTACATTATGGATGCTACGAAACAAATCCAAGAGCAGCAGAAAGTCATGAGAGAAAGAGTAAGAAAAATTCTTCCAAAGAAATTGAAAAAGAAAACAGTAATGGAGGTTCCCTAATGGCAGACTTGGTACGAGGAATTAAAAACAGAAAACCAAAATGGTATGGAACGAAGAAGTTTGGAGGATTACCTTATATCAAAGACTTGGAAATTTCTGGAAGCTTAATTGTCATTGAAGGTCCAGATGCATCTGGAAGAAGTACTCAAATCGAAATGTTAACTGCAAAGCTTGAAGCAGATGGTTATGCTGTATTGAACACTGGGCTAAATCGTTCTGATCTTATCAGTCAAGGAATCTTAGAAGCCAAAAGAAATGTTTCACTTGGAAAAAGAACTCTTGCTTTATTTTATGCAGCTGATTTTGCAGACCAACTAGAACAAAAAATTATTCCTGCACTTCAAGCAGGTTACGTAGTTCTTGCTGACCGCTACATCTACACATTGATGGCCAGAAACACGATAAGAGGAATCAAAAGAAAGTGGTCAAACGACCTGTTTAGTTTTGCACTTGTTCCAGACATGACATTTTACATAGATGTAGATCCTTACACATTGGTTCACAGAGTGTTTGAAAAGAGACAGAGTCTTGATTATTATGAATCAGGTGCAGATTTGGGCATATCTGACGATATGTTTGAATCTTTTATCATATACCAGCAAAAACTTGCCAAAGAGTTTGTTGTTCTAAAAAAGAAATTCAACCTTACCTTGGTAAATGGAAACTATTCTGCTGAAGAAACTTACAAAAGGTTAGAAAAGCAGATTAGCAAATCTCTCTCTAAAGTATCATGAGTGATGAGAATAGTGACTTTCAAAATATTTTTCATGAAAAACAGGTTCAGTCAAAAAACAGGCTAGATGATTTTTTAGCAGAACCTGGTGAAGAACAAATCCATCAATTGCGTACATCAATTCGTAGATTAGAGGCAATGTATTTTATTTTTCCAAATTCATGCAAAAGAAAAAAAACAGACATTTTTGTATCTTTGTACAGATTATTGTTTAAAAAAAATAGTTCAATTCGAGATATGGACGTAATAATTAAGAGGTTGCAGAAAAATGGACTGTCTAAAGAATCGAAAATCATAAAAAAAATTGTTAATCAAAAGAACAAAAAGCTCAAAAAAATTCTAAAGGATGCAGAAAAAATATCCAAATTGGAGTTTTCAAATTTAAAAAAAAATAATGATGAAAAAATCATCCAGAAACATGATAAAAAGATCTTTTCACTAATTACGAAAATTCAAAACTACATTCCAATTGTAATATCAGACGAATCTAAAATTGATGAATTACATTCTATGAGGAAGACTGCAAAAAAACTTCGATATATCTTAGAAATTGATCCTACTGGAAAATATAGACACGTCATAGAAAGTATGAAAACATTTCAAAAATTGCTTGGTTCTATTCATGATTGTGATATTACTATTGACTTTCTAAAAAAATATGCAAAAAAAGAATCTGAATTGGAATTTCTTCTCACAAAAGAGAAAAAAATTCGAAGTGAAATTTATCACCAATTGGCAGATTCATTATCGACTGCAACAATTTAGTAAGTCAAGACTTTGCTTCTTTTTTTACTTGTTTTAGTACCTTCTTTGCATCACTAATTTTGGATTTTGCTTCTTTTTTTACTTGTTTTTTTGTCTGTTTGAGTTGTTTTTTTGTGTCTTGTAGTTTCTTTTTTGCCTCAATTCTATTCTTTCTTGCTTGAAGCTTTGCTATTTTTTTTGAAGCCTTTTGTTTTTTCTTTTCTTCGCTTTTTGCTACGCTGATTTTCTTTTTTGCCTCGGTTTTGACTTTTTTTAATTCAATTTTTGCATTTTTTATTTTTTCTTCAACAGCTTTAATCTTTGCTTTTTCTTGTTTTACTAATTCTGTAAATTGATTTGAGGACATGATTCATATACATTTTTACAATTAAAAAACTTTTTTTGCATTATTTTTCTATATAGAATTTTTTTATTTATGTAATTATAAACAAAATTCGTATTTTACAATTCTCAAATTCGTGCCTAAAACGGGAAAATAATGAGAATGTTTTGAGAATATTTTATCAGGTAAATTCTATTTTCTGAACCTAACCATGATCAATCTGCTTCATCGTCAACATCATCTAAATCATCAACGTGAAATTCTTTTTCTTTTTCTGTTTCCATACACTGTATTTTCTAAATTTTTACTTATTTTGATTCTGATTAGTTCATGTAGTGTATAGTCTACTACATAATCAATCTGCTTCATCGTCAACATCATCTAAATCGTCGTAATAAAGAATTTGTTTTAGTAGTAAATGAATTTCTTTTTCTTTTTCTGTTTCCATACACTGTATTTTCTAAATTTTTACTTATGTTGATTCTGATTAGTTCATGTAGTGTGTTGTCTACTATATAGAAATCAAAAGACCTTGATCAAAGTGAAAATAGAATTTCAGAAAGGGTAAATTCATAATTTTGGTTTAACTTACTAAATGAAGATAAAAAATAATTCTAAATTTACGTTAATTTATAAAAAAAGTCACTGCGTCATATAATCACATATGACAATGTAATACTCGTTTTTTAAAATCAATTAAAATGTCTCACACACCAGTGTATTAATTAACATGTGAGAAAAATATAGAATCGTTTACATGAGCTGTGCTCATCCAACGCGTGCCATGAAATGTCCTGTTCTAAACTCTGACTCTCCATTATACCATTGTATTTTCTAAATTTTTACTTATGTTGATTCTGATTAGTTCATGTAGTGTGTTGTCTACTATATAGAAATCATAAAAAATGCTCCATAGTTACCAAGTAAACTGTTCTTGATACGAATTTCCTTTCTCTACACTAAGATTCCAAATATTCTGGCATATCAATTCGGGGATTTGCACCCGTCAATGAAATCTCGGTAACTGCACCATCTATTGATTTTTAGGAATTAATGCATTTTTTATGATTTCAAGTGCATCATGAGCCTTTTCAGGTCTAGGTAATTGAATTGCAATGACATTATCTTGACCGTATCTTGATTCAGGTGAATTAAGTACAAGCATGGATGTATTTGCTAAAACTTCAAAAAAGCTCAAATCAGTTTTTCCGTTAACAAGAAACTTTTCTGAAATATTACCTACTGAAAAAGTCAAAACAATTTCTACAAATACATTTCCCAATCCATCTTGTAAAATATTTAGATCAGTGTTAACAGAAAAAGATTGACCCTCAATTTTTGCACGAATCAAACCATATTTTTCTTCGTCAATTACAATACATGGAGTTTCTTTTCCCTCAAAATCAAAAGTAGTAATACCATCATGAACACTGTCTAACATTTTTTGTAATTCATCAGACATCCTCTTTTTCCTCCAATGCAGGAACAATTCTATCACTTGCTTTAACCAAGAATGGGGAAATGAATGCAGTAATTATCGATATAATACCAACTAGAGGGAACAAGAATGCAGATACTGCACCAATATCAACTCCAACTTTTACAATTACAATTGAGAATTCACCACGAGGAGCTGCTAATGTAAATGCTGAACGAAGTGCTTTTCCACGTTTTTGTCGGAAGATAAAATTACCCAACATGTTACCACCAAATTTCATACCAGTAGCAACAGCAATCAGAGCAATTGCAATAAAAATATAATTTTCAAGTTGTGAAACATCCATCAAAGCACCTACAGATATGAAAAATATGGCCACAAACATATCTTTGATTGGACTGGAAAGCAATTTTGCAACTTCAGCAGATTTTGATTCTGCTACCAATACACCAGCTAAAAAGGCACCAATTGCAACGGACAATCCAACAATATTTGCCAACAAAGCATAGCCAAAGCACACACCAAGAACACTTAGGAGTAAAATTTCACGATTTTCAGCAGCTGCAACTCTATCAATTAAACCAGGAACTATTCTGGTTCCAATAGTAAAGGTTCCAACAATAAGCCCAATTGCAACTAATACAACTACTACGATGGATTCTATAGATACAGATCCAACTAAAGCAACAGATTGTAGAGTAGAAATTAAAATCACAGCAATTACGTCTTCGACAATCAAAATACCTAAAACAAGAATGGATGATTCTTTTTTGATTTTCCCCATCTCTTCTAAAATTTTAACAATAATGGCAGTACTAGAAATTGATAAAGCTGCTGAAATAAACAATGCATCCATAAATTGTAAACCAAGTGCAGTTGAAGCATAAAACAAAACACCTAATGTAGAAAATAGTCCCAGTGTACCTACACCAACAGATACTTTTCCAATAGATTTGATCTTTGCATATGGAAATTCAATTCCAATAACAAACAATAACAAAATTACACCAATTTCTGAAAACAAATGCAACGCAGAAATATCTGATAAAATTCCAACACCATCTAACATTTCAGACGGGGAATTATTTTCAGGCAAAAGCCAAGTCCAAAGAGGAGACAATGGACCAAGTAGCATTCCTGCAAACAGATATCCAATTATCAAAGGTTGTCTAATTTTGAAAAACGCAAGTGTGACAATAGAACCGATAATCATGATAAAAGCTAAATCAGTTACAAAACTTGTATGGGGTAATTCGGGGGTAACTTGTTCAATCAAAGTGTTAACAGTAGAATTTAGAGAATTTTGAATTGTACTAGAATCCAATTGCAATGAAAGATTTTGCATAATATCACTGAACAAATTTCATTAAAAAGTGATTACGTGATTAAAATTTAGAAAAAAAATTGGCAAAAGATCAAAAAAATGATTATCAAAAGATTAGCAATTTGAAACTTCTTTATGCCTAGTTATCTTAGTAAAACTGCAGAGTGATGAGTAGGTCAGCAGATTAGGATTAAGATGAAGAGATATGACCTGGGGTAACTGACTGCATTTTTGGTTACATCAAGATAACCTAAATATTAATAGTACGGTACCGTACTGTACTATATGATTCAATGCGAATATTGTGCAAGAGGATTCATCGAGACAACAAACGGTCTTGCTGAAAAGACGTTTCACGAACTCCTTCACGAACCAGAAGTTGTAAACAAGTGACTCTTTACATTTTTTATTTTACACCTAACTTTTTTTATTCCTAGTTTCTTAATTCATGATATATGGTTTCTAAAACAAGTAAGAAAAAAGTAGTAAAACCAATCAAGAGACAACCTAGCCCCGCATCCGTATTAAAGAAAGTTTCATCAGTTTCAGACTCCAATAAAGCACTACAAAAAGAAATCAAAGTAATGTCAAAAATTTTCGGGGAAAATCAAAAAGTTCTAGTTTCTATGAAAGGAATGATTGACACATTAACATCAACATTAGAACACATCCAAAAACAATCAAAACAAATCAACATAATAGAAGATGATACTCAAAAATTGTATGCAGGATTAAATCAAGTCAGAACACAATCTAATTTAATTAATAAAATAAACAATCAAACAGATAAACTAGAAAATGAATTAAATAAAATTTCAGAAGTACAAAAGAAATCAAAAACTCAAGAAATATCTCAAAAAGTTGAGGACAGTATGAATTCAATTTCAAATAATTCTCAAATGATCATAAAAATTGCTCAGAGAATTGATGAAGTTAGAGATGATTTGAGAGAAGTTTCTGGCAAAACAAATTCATTTTTGGAAATTAGTTCAGAGATGAATAAACTCAAAGAAAATATTGAAGAAATTTCTGGAAAAACAGATAATATCAATACAAGTACCCAGGTCGTTGAAAGTCTAAAACAAGAATTTGAGAAAATAATTGAAGGAGTAACAGATGCATCAACTGTAAATGCAGAATTAGAAGCAATCAAAATTTCAATTGATGCAATTTCATCAAAAGCCTCAAAAATTGATTCATTGGGAGGCGTAATAGATGGCCTCAAACAACAATTTGAAACAGTGTCATCAACTGTAAACTCTAGTGATGCAATTAGCCTAGAATCAATTAGAGAATTAGGAGGCAAAATCGACACTATTGAAACTGAAATCAGTTCATTAGCAAAAAGAGCTGACTCCACAGCATTTGTAGGTGAAAATCTAAAAGCAGTTCAAGAGGATTTCTCAAATTTCAAATCCAATGTTTATGATAAAACAAACAATATCGAACAAAAAATTGTTTCAGTATCTGACACATTAAAGAGACAAGAGGCATCTACTGAAGAATTCCATAAAAAATCTGAGAAACTCTTTGAAGAAATACAATCAGTTAGAAATGTTACAAACAAGGCTTCCAGTGATTCCTCAAAAGAAATTATGGCCCTACTAAAACTATCAGAGTATCAATCAAACATTAGGATGAATACAGAATCAAAGTACGGAGATGCAAAAGATATTGAAAAGATGGCAAAACTTACAACTGAAATTATTAATTTATTTGATAAAATTTCAAATGAATCAGATGAAAAAATACCTTTACCTCATGAAATGAGGCAATGGGCAGTTAGTAAAATGCTAGATTGTGCAGATAAATGGGAAATCAGATTTAGCGACGTCTATTCAATTTTAACAAATGCTATTGGCAGAGACATGTTAAAAGAATCAATTAGAATTCAGCAAGTAAGAGACATCTACGGAATTAGAGCAGTAGATGAAATTAGAAATGATCTAAATATTTCCTAGACACCGATTGAATCAGATTCTTTGAGTTGTGTTCTCTTTCGCTTTAGTGCAGAAAAGATTCCAATTATTACTGCAATCCAAATAATACTAGAAAATACATTTGCAAGACTGACGTACATGTATGGTGTTGCATCCATAATATTTTGTCGGAGTAAATCGGCTCTGTTGTTAATATCCATCATCCCTGTGTGATATGCTGAATTGTTTGGCGGAATTGCAGAAATCTCATTAACACTTACAAGCATGGCATCCACATTATTTTGAATTCTAATGAAGTTTGTTGATTCAGTTGCAAAAATCCATACAGGGTTTTTAGAAATTATTTGACTGTGAGTATCAGTGGTTTCAGGCAGTTTTTCCAATAATGGTTCCATATCTAATTGAATTGCAATTAGATGTGCACGAATTACTTCTGGATCTGATGAACCTATAATTCCATCAAAATGACCTCGGATTCTATCTAACGGATAGATATCTGAATTATATCCATTGATTGCCATAAATCCACCAAAAATTATCAATCCCAAAATTCCAACCATTGATAGTTTGTAAACAGTATTTGCCATTTTCTCTTTCTTCGTCATTTTACGTTGTTCACTTGATTTATTTCTTTTAAATCGAGTATGAGATAGGCTCATGTATGCAATAAAGAAAAATCCAATAGTTTGAATTGCAATAATTGGAACAAATACAGGATTATTTGAGAATATTGAAATGAAAATTGCAAGTACACCATAAACACCAAAAAATATTTCCAAAAGAGTTGTTTGTGTAAAAGGTAGATTGTATGCCTTTCCTTTCCAATCATCTTCTTTTTTGATTATACCATATTTTGGAGTTCGAAGGAATTCATTTTTTCTACCAAATACAGCATCAAAAACTGCAACAGTGTTATTTACAGACATTCCGGCATTGTAAACCAATAATGCAGGCAACAACTTTGCTTTAGACTTCCACGATTTCCCATACATATTTTGAATAATCAAAATGTATGCACCAGGACCCATTGCAAGATAAGTTGCAAAGGTAATGATAGGTAGAAAACTTACAACATAAAGATTAACTTGACCAGCTAAAAGTATCGGTAATGCCAAAAATTGAATTAACATCAAGGGGTAAACAATATGGCGAGTTAATTGAACAAATGCCTGTACTTTAGTTTCAACAGAAATTTTACGTTTTGCAGTAATATCAAAAAGTAGTTTTGTAGCACATTGAATTGAGCCTTTTGCCCATCGAAATTGTTGTCTTTTAGCAGCATTCATTTGAGCAGGAAGTTCTGCATCAACTACAATATCAGGTAAGAATACACATTTCCATCCCTTCATCTGTGCTCTATAACTCAAGTCAAGATCTTCAACTAAAGTTGCAGTATGCCAACCACCTGCATCTTCAATGCAATCACGTTTCCAAATTCCAGCAGTACCATTAAAATTCATAAACAAATGAGAGTCACTTTTTGCCTTTTGTTCAATTAGAAAATGAAAATCAAGACTTAGAGCTTGTACTTTTGTGATAGTGGAATAATTTTCATTTACATGACCCCAACGACATTGAATCAAACCAATGTTTGATTTTGAAAAATGAGGAATTGCTTTTTTAAGAAACCATGTGGGAGGGATAAAATCTGCATCAAATATTGCTACAAGTTCAGTGTCAGTAATTTGCATTGCATATTTGAGAGCACCTGCTTTGTACCCCTTTCTTGTTCCACGTCTAATATGTTCAATTTGGAATCCTTGTGTTTTGTAATAGTTTACAGTTTTTTCTAGTAAATCAACAGTGTCATCATCAGAATCATCTAAAACCATAATATTCATTTGATTTTTTGGGTAGTCCAAATTACATACAGAATCTACTAGTCGTTTTGCAACATACTTTTCATTGTAAATTGGAAGTTGAATTGTTACAGAAGGGGTTCCCAAATCAACAGTTTCAGTTGGTTTATTTCGTTTGTTTGCAAGTAAAACAAGATAGTAAAAATTGCAAGTATATGCAGTAATCAAAATAGCTGAAATTATGAATAGATCAAAGACTAGTTGTGTGAAAGGATTTCCAGCCATCTTTAGCTGCTCAAAAGTATTAGTCGATATTTATAGTTGCAATAAATGCAATTATTTTTGTTCATAAATTTTGATTGCTTGAGGAGGACAAACACCTTCACATGCAAGACAGAAAATACAATCAGGTTCTTTAGACATCAATGGTTTTTTATCAGATGCAGGGTTTCCTGGAGAATCAAACCATTCGTAAACTGCAACAGGACAAGCTTCTATACATCCACCATCTGCAACACAAATATCATAATCTACTGAAACAAATTCTCCCCAGATACCCATTATTCCATTACTGGTACCTTTACGACCCCAGGTTTTGATGGTATGTTCTGCAGCTTCATAAACAGCAGATTGTTTCATTTTTGATTTATACTCAACGTCAATTGGTCCAGGTTTTGCACCATCTGGAATTTCAATAGATGCATCATCTTCTTCTTCTTCTTCATCTGTTGCTTCAATTGGTTTTGGTTTTGCACCAAGAACAATTTTTGCCAAAGGAGTTAGTTCCTCTAATCTTTGAATTGCATTTAGTTCAGGAATCTTTTCACTTTTTGCTAAATAAGAAATCATCTTATCTGCCAAAATTGTATTTCTCAAAATAGTATCAATTACCATTTTTGCAAAATGGTCTGCTTTCTTTCTATAATCTTTAACCCAATTAGGATCTCCAAATTTCTCAATTGGAAATACCTGATAAATTATATCAACAACTTCACCGGTGACAATTTCTACTGTTACAGATAAATCAACTTCTTCGTATCCTTTTTCATCAGGATCTTCCATGTTTTGTTCTTTCCAACGATATGTAGCGTAAATTCTATCTGCATACATATCCATTTCAAATGCTTTTTTCAAACCATCATGGACGGATTTAATTTCATTTGGTTCCTCTAATACTATTGGTAATCTGTATAATCCAAGTTTAAAACCATGTAATGGGTATACTCCACGTTTTGCCGTTGGGGCTTCCATTGACCAGACCCGATCTTTTAAAAGTAATGACATCTGTTTTTTGTGAGTAGAATTTAGTTAAAAACGTTATCAGTCATCATCTTGAGGACAAGTTAATTCCCTTAATTCAGTATATTTTTTATCCATAGCATTTGCATGAAGTTGAACATCAGATAGTTCATAGGAATCTTTAGAAAAGTACCATCGAATCGGAACCCAGTGTCCAATTCCATCCATATCATGAATCATTCCCTTATCAGCCTTAACTTTGAGAGTTTCGTCAGTAGAGGTCTCTTTAATTTCCAAGCCTCGTTTGGTTTTATCTTCTAAAATTATTGCAGAATTTCCATCTTTTATAAAATAAAAAGATCCTTTTTCAAGAATAGGTAGATCTAAAAGCAATTTATTTTTCCACAGGGTTTCCTATCATGTTACCCCATTCAGTCCAGGAGCCATCATAGTTTCTTACCTTTGGATATCCAAGTAAATATTTTAAAACAAACCAACTGTGTGATGAACGTTCACCAATTCGACAATAACAAATTACATCTTTGTCAGGAGTTACACCTTTTGGTTCATAGTTTTGTCTTAGTTCTTCAACTCCTTTGAATGTTCCATCAGCATCATTCACTGCAGTTGCCCATGGAATATTATTTGCATCAGGAATATGTCCACCTCTTTGTGCATGTTCCATAGGATATTCTGGAGGAGCTGTTATTTGACCTGAAAATTCTGCAGGGGAGCGTACATCAACCATCACAGTGTCTTCTTTACCAATTCCTCTACTTACATCAAATAGATATGCACGTAAACCCTCATCAGGTGGTTGTGCAACATATTGTGATGAAGCGATTTGTGGTTCATCAGTAGTGTAATCACGATTTTCTAATTCCCATTTTTTTCTTCCACCATTCATTATCTTTAGATTTTCATGTCCATAAATTTTGAAAACCCAAAAAACAAAAGCAGCAAACCAATTATTGAAATCACCATAAAGAATAACTTCAGTGTCAGCAGTAATTCCATTTTTAGACATTAATGCTTCAAATTCTTTTTTGCTAATTATGTCACGAGTTACAGGATCATTGATATCACGTTTCCACCATATGAGACTTGCACCATTAATGTGACCTTTTTGATATCCATTTACAGGATCATAATCAACTTCAACTAATTTTCTATTTTCATTTGGAGGGTTTTGTGATAACCATTCAGTGTCAACTAACACTTCAGGATGTGCGTAACTCATAACTCTATGAGTCCACATTCATACTTAATTGTTTTTACAATTGTGCGTAAAAATATCATTTTTATGTAAATACAATTCAAAAGAACTTACTTGAAACTAGAAAATGTTGCCGTTGTAAGTAAAGTAGGAAACAAAGATTCAGAAAATGCTGCAGTAGATGTTGCTAAAAAATTATTAGCAAAAAAAGCAACAGTGTATACAATTTCGCCAGTTAGTGTTGAAGGAGCAAAACAGATGGAGGAATTAGAAGAAATTCAGAATGTAAAGTTAGATCTTGTAGTAACATTAGGTGGAGATGGAACAACACTTCGTGTTTTTCGAAATTTAGCAAATGAGACACCCATTTTAACAATCAATGTTGGCGGGAATAGAGGAATTTTAGCAGAAATTACAATTGAAGAAATTGATGAGGCATTAAATGAAATTTTAGAAGATAATTTCTTTTTAGATAAAAGAACAAGAGTTACTGCAGTATGTGGAGACAAAGAATTTCCACCAGCACTAAATGAAATTTACATCAGTAGAGCTAACTTAACAAAAACTGCAGAAATTGAAATTAAATTTCAAAATGATACAGTAAAGCAAAAAATGGATGGAGTAATTATTGCAACACCTAGTGGTTCAACAGGCCATTCATTTTCATTAGGAGGTCCAATATTACACGAAAGTTTAGATGTCTTGATCATTACACCAGTTGCACCTGTGTACAGATTAGCATCATTAGTTGTACCTGATGAAAAAATTGAAATCATTTCTTCACATGATTGCAATATTGCAATAGATGCACAAGTTGTAAAATCCGCAGGATATGAAGAACCAATAATTATTAAAAAATACAAAAGTCCAGCAGTTTTCATTAGATTGAAAAAAAGGGGTTTAAGACAAATGAGCAAACTTGGATTTTAGAATTTTAGATGCTAGTGCATTTTATGCAGGAGTTCCATTTAGATCATCTGAAGATTGTTACACAACATCCCTAGTTTATGATGAAATTCAACATATCAAAAAAAATCAAGATGTGTTAGGAACTCTACTTGAAACTAACAGATTAAAAATTAGGGAGCCTGACACACAATCAACTCAGGCTGCAATTAAAGCAGCAAAAGAAACAGGAGATTTTCCACAATTATCAAAACAAGACGTTTCAATTATTGCATTAGGAATAGAAACAAAAGGTCAAATCATTACAGATGATTTTGCAATTTCTAATGTTGCAAAAAATATTGGATTAAACATTGCACCAATTATGACAAAAGGAATTAAGGATGTTGGGAAATGGATTCATTATTGTCCAGGATGTAAAACTAGTTTCAAAAGTGGAAGAGAATGCTTGAATTGTGGAACAGCATTAAAAAGAAAATTAATAAAATAATTTTTTTAGAATAATTATTCTTGTGAAATGTAAAATACAACACTAACATTTGTGGAAATTTCTTCATCACCAGACATTATTGGAGAAGATTTCATGGATGATTCTGCAAATCCATCAAAGGATGCTCGCATTGGACTATCATAGTAAGGAACTACATTATCATGAATTACTACAGATTTTACTCCAACAATTTTTTGTTTTAATGGAACAAGTGCTTTTTCTGCTTTTTGAGTTGCATCATTTATTGCATCAGCAATCAAGTCATCACTAATTTTTTCTAATTTATTATCAGATAATTGAAAAGAAACATCATCAACGCGATTAGCTCCAGAAGAAACAGCTACATCAATAATATCACCAGCAGAATCAATTTTTTCCGTTTGAATTGACAAAATATTTGAAACTCGATATCCATTTACAATTTGTTTCCAATTTCCATCGGAATCTTCGATGTTATCGTACAATGGATAAATCGAAAAATTTGATGTTTGTATATCGTCTTTAGAAATTCCAGAATCAGACAGGGAAGATATTACAGAATTTAATGAATTGGAGTTTTCAGATAGGGATTCATTAGCAGTTTTTGCTACAGATTCAACTCCCAGTACAATAATCAAAGTATCAGGATTTGATGAGGCCGTAGCAGTGCCTGAAACAGAGATGGTTTGTTCAGAAGGATCATATTTTTTTAGCCATTCATAAATTAATTCTTCAGGGATTTCACCTTCATTAACTTGAGATTCAACTTGTTTATCACTTTGAGTTAAAGTTACAGCAAAAGCTAGAACAAAAATCACACCAACTACAACTGCAATATTCACACGATTATCCATAAATTTTCTTAAGGCATGTACTATAAAAATTCGTGAAATAAGATGATGGTAATGGTTATGTCAGTGTCTTTTGGTTACTTTCTTTTTGAAGTTTATTTTTAGTTGTTAACATATTTTTGATTTTTTTTGCACGAGCTTCACCCAATCCTTCAACTTTAGCCAATTCAGAAGTGGTTGCACTAAAAACTTTTGATGGAGTACCAAATTTTTCAAGCATTCGTACTGCAAATTTTTCACCAATTCCAGGTAAACTACAAAGTGTTGACAATTGCTGAGTTTCTAAATTTGATGATTTTTTTATTTTTTTCAAGTATGGTCCTGTTGGCCCATCTTTTTTAGAACACATTGAAACTAATAATTTTGCAGTATGAGATGCACTCGGAGTTGGAATTATGGGGATTTTAAATTCCAGTACAACTCGAGAAATAGCACCATAGAAAACTAAAGGATTGTCAGTAATTTCTTCAATTTCATCAACGTTTCCTTCTAGTAAAACGATAGGATTTGCAAAATGTTCTTTGAGCCTGCTGCATTGGTCATATAATCGCCCATCAAAAACAGAAGCCATCAAATCCTTGATACTTTTTCTTTCGACAATAGTTTCAGGTGCAACAATATAATCACCAATTGGAAGTGTTTTCATTTCCACATTCATACCAATTGCTTTGAGTAATTTTGGAATCCCACTTTTTGTCTCTCGTTCATCGACAATTATTCGAAGATTTTCTAATTTCACAAATATCAGTTATAATGAATTGTTAATATCTTATTTGAAATAGACTAAAATTATTTTCTAGGGTTATCATCTGCTGCTGGAGGTGGAGGAGCATTACCACTTTTCATCATTTCAGTGATTTTTGCTTCTTGTTCTTTGAGAGTTTCTTTTACACGAACTTCTTGTTTTTCAAGAACAGTTGATCTAGTTTTTGCTAATTCTATTTTTTCTTCTAATTCATCTAATAGTGTTTTTTTATCAGATTTTATCAAAACAGTTCCGGCTTGCTTAAACACAGAATCTCCATCAGCAACTTTCTTTAATTCATCAATAGCTTTTTCAGTTTCTGCTTTTTCCATTTCAAGATGTTGTCTTTGAGTCATTATAGATTGTAAATTTTGTTGAGATTGTTGTAATTTTCCAATTTGTTCTTGAAGCCATGGTGGCATTTGTGGAGCTGACATGAATATTTGTGAAATTGATCTGATTATATCTTTACCGATTCAATTGTATCGTAGCTAGCTTGAATTAATCGGAGTGTTGAATTTAGATTTGCTCTAAGATGTGCAATTTGATCAGTTTCAGCAGAAATTACTAGTTTTTTATCTAATTTGATTTTAGTTTTAACAGGATTTTCTGGATAAAACTCATTATCAGTATTTACAGAATCAAAAATTGCATTGTTTTTATCTTTAGCATCTACAGTAATTTTTGCACTATAGTTTAATGTCATATGCAGTTCCAGCAACCTTATAGCCACATTTCTTACAAGACCAAATTCCAACAGCATCTCTGCCAAATGTTTGTGAACCACATTCAGGACAACTTCTTTTTTGTTTTAATTGAAGATGAACTTTTGTGTATTGTTTTCTAAGTTTAATTCCGTAACGTGCACCTAATCCTTTAAGTGATTTCTTTGCTTTTGCCATATTACTGACTCTCCTGTTTTGATGATTTTAATTGTTCCCTTATTTTTGCGCCTACTTTAATTGATAAATCACCACATTGATTGATTTCTTCTTGTGTAAATCCATCACTTCCACCTTTTTGAAGTGCAACAATATTTCCATCAGAATCTGTAGTTATAGTAATTCTTGAATCCATACTGTCCCATTCATCACCATTAGGATCAACAACAATGTAATTTCCAATTTTTCCCATGGTTACAGATACAGGAATTGTGGTTATTGGTAGCGGTTTGTCTGCACCCTCAACAACTGAAGGTTGGTCATCAACCATCTCCCATGTTGGAGTTTTTGATGTAAGTAAAGCAGCAGTTGCAGCATATGAGCATGCATCAAAAAGATTTCCATCATAATCAATTGCAACAACATCTGCAAATACACCAACTACAGATTTGTCCTTTTCAATTACTAAATCAGAAACATCAACCATATGACTTTCTCGAATTCCCCTATCAACAACTCTTGCCAATTCAATAACAGGAGCTTGTGGCGGTCCAGTTTCAACAGTTGGATGTGAAAGTGGTAATAATTCAGCAGTGCACATAAACATGCCTTTGTCACCCACATCTGGGAAAGGTTTGTCTGGTTGGATTTTTACTCCACATAAAACTTGGGTATCACCAAGGTAAACTCTTGCAGAACCATTTGCTTTAGGAATTGCGTTAATTTCAATGCAGATTTTTCTTGGCTCATCTAGTGTTCTTCCGTCAACTCTTTTTCCTTGTTCTAATAACTCAAGAATTTGTGCTCTTTTTAGTTCATCAATAACTGAAACACTTGTCATTTCTAATCTTTCCTATCTCCAAAGTATTTGTCATGAAGTGCTTTCTTTTGAAGTTCGTAAACAACTTCACATCCTTTAACTCCAACATCTACACATTTTTTGTATTCTTCTGGAGTTAAGACACCATCTAATTGTAATAATGTAATTTTCTTAAGACTTGGCATATATCCAACTGGCATGTCTGCTTGACCTGCTTGGTCTTCTTCATTGTTAACATCAAGAATAATTGTATCTGCAACTTTACCTGAAGCAATTGCTGCAACCATATCTCTCATTGGAATACCAGCATCAGCTAATGCAACAGATGCTGCAGTAAGGGCAGCACATCTAGTTCCACCATCAGCCTGTAAAACTTCAATAAATACATCAACTGCAGTTCTTGGGAATTTCTCCAACATTACTGCAGGTTCTAATGCTTCTTTGATTACTTTGGAAATTTCAATTTCTCTTCTTGAAGGTGCTGGTCTTTTTCTTTCACCAACAGAAAATGGTTCCATGTGATATCTAACTCTTAAAATTCCAGTGTCAGTATTTGACATGTGTTTTGGATGAACATCTCTTGGTCCAAATACGCCAACTAAAATTTTGTTATCGCCAAATTCAATGTAAGCAGAACCATCAGCGTTTTTTAATCCACCAGCTTTTATCATAATTCTACGTGGTTCGTCTATTTTACGTCCATCACAACGAATACCATTTTCGTCCAATAGAACCATGGTTGCATCTCGTCCACCCATTATGATTCATCCTTTCCATCTAACATATCTTTAATTAAATCAGTTAAATTAGCAATATGTGCTTTTTCATTAACCATTTCAACTGCCTTTTTAGCTTTTGAGAGTCCTTCTTCAGTCTCACAGGAAATAACAACCCAGCCATTTTGGCCAATTGTGATGGCAGCATTAGTTCCCATTTCAATCATTTGTATCATACTTCCTTTTTTGCCAATCAAACGTGGAACTTTACTTGGAGAAATTTTTACTAAAATTCCGTCATCAATTTTACCTAAATCTCTATCAGATATTGTAATAAGAGGATCTCTAGTTCTATCAAAATTTGCAATTCTTGCAGCTACCAAGTCACCGGTTTTTAATTTACTTGAAAGTTCATCAGCATGAGTTGAAAAGTCTCTTCCAAAAACATCTTGAGCAGGTAAAAATCCAACATAACAAGAATTTACATCTAATTCCCAAGATAATGATGTATGAGAAATAACTTTACCAATTACAAGATCATTGATTTTAGGAATATATTTTCCAGTTAAAGGAATGACTTTAACAGAATCTTCATAAATTTCAGATATACCAACAGATGTGGCAATTATGTTATTTCCTTCTAAAACTACATTTTGTTCAGGTCTAAAAGGTCCACTAGTAATTACATCACCAGGAATAACATATTTTCTCTTATCTGCCATTATTTCATTACCTCTACAGTGGCAGAGCCCTTGGTAATAGAACCTAATCTGTCAATCACGTTTGGCCTTGCTGCTGCGGGTATTTCAAGTATTGCTTTTAGTGAACCATTATTTTGCCATTCTTCTTTTTTTAGCGAACCGACAGATTTCAAAACAGAATAAGATTGAGAGGCATATTGTGCAGGAATAGTGATCTCCAATTGGAGATTTTCAGATTTTAATGCAATGATTGAACGTAATTTTTCAACAATATCTTTAACCTGTTCTTCGACACTTTTTTGAGGCTCAATTGATACACGACCATCTTTCATTGCTTGTTCAATTCGTAGTGGAGGATGAGGTAAGTGAGTTTTTGGATCAACAAAAGTTTTAGCAATATATTCAACAATTTGTTTTCTTTTCTGATCCACCATTTTACGTCTCTGATCAGTAGTAAGATTTAGATCTCCTTTCTCAAACATAATTTGAGCAATCTCAGTTTTATCTTCAGTTTTGAATGCAGCAAGTAATTTTTCAGTAGATGGTTTAGTTCCTTTTCCAGAATCAGTATAGATTTCTTCAGAAACTAAAACTGAAGAAAGGTCCTTTTTCTTACCTAATTTGTAATCTAAAGCAGGATCTGGCTTTACCATTATTTCAAATTTTTCACCTTCAAAAGAGTATCTAACTACAGTGACATCAGCCATATCCTAGTACTATTACAATTTGGTATTTATCTATACGTAAAGCTAGCTAGATTTTTATGTGCACTTTGACGATTTTCATCAAGATTTGTCATCATTAGACGTTATTACAAAAGATTCTGAAAGGATAGCCTTAAAGCTAAAAGGAGTTCCATTACAATATGCAAATGCTCTAAGACGTGTTTGTTTAAACGGAGTTCCAGTTTTTGCAATTGATACAGTAGATATTATTGAAAACACATCTGTGTTACCTGATGAGGGTTTAGCTCACAGATTGGGTTTAATTCCATTAAAAACAGATTTGAGTAAATATAATGAATCAGATAAAATCCTACTAGTGTTAGATTCTGGGGAATCAGAGGAGACAAGAGCTGTTTTGTCAGGAGAATTATCTTCTGAAGATGAGAGTGTAAAACCAGTATCTGAAAAAATTCCAATTGTTCAATTAGCCCCAGGTCAAAAAATCAAAATCGAATGCTATGCAAGACTAGGACGTGGTACAGAACATGCAAAATGGAATGCATCTAACATCTCTATGCTCACTGATACTGACAAAGATGATGAGAAAATACTCACCGTAGAGTCTACAGGAGCACTAAATCCAGAACAAATTGTTCTAGAAGGAGTGCAAGAAGTTAGTCGAAGAGTTGTTGAATTCAAAGATATGATCAACAATATCGAAGAATAGTAGAAGCATAGACATTATATTTGGGTTTTAAGCCGGATTATTCACATGACTAATCAAGTTGTAATTCGTATGGCTAGCGATCTTAAGAAAGCATCAACCAAAAATGACGCTCCAATTTGGGGTAAATTAGCAGAATATGCTCTAAAACCATCTATTGCTAGAAGAGACATCAACCTCAATAGAATTAGTCAATTAACCAAAGATAACGATACAGTAGTTTTTCCAGGTAAAGTTTTAGGAACAGGAAATATTTCACACAAAATCACATTATGTTCATTTTCAATTTCAAATTCTGCAGCAGCCAAAGTTTTAGAAAATGGTGGAAAATTAATCTCACATGCAGATTTAATCAAACAAAATCCAACAGGTAAAGGAGTAGTACTACTTGGCTAATGGAAGATTAAACAGACCTGCTGGAAGAAATTCAAACACTTCCAAACAAGAAGTTGTCATTAGAACAGATAGACCAATTGTCGTTGATGCAACAAATCACATTGCAGGCAGATTAGCATCAAATGTTGCTAAATTGCTATTACAAGGTCAAAGAGTTACAGTAATCAATTGTGAAAAAATTATGATGAGCGGAACAAGATCAAATCAAATTCAAGAATATAGAGAATTTTTAGAAATTAACAGTATTATCAATTACAAACACGGACCTGTACACTATAGAAGACCAGATACAATTATTGCAAAGATGATTCGTCAAATGTTACCATTTGATAGAAAACCATCAGGCAAATTAGCATTCCAAAGATTAAGAACATACATCGGTGCACCTAACGATACAAAACCATTAGAGAAAACACAATTTGAAAAAGCATTAATCAAAAGAGCAGCTTCTAATTATACGACATTAGCAGAAATATGTAGAGTAATAGGATGGACAGAATAAAATGATTCCAAAAACTGAAATTTATTTTGCAACTAGAAAAACAGCCAGTGCTCACGTATACATTACAAAAGGTGTAGGTAAAGTTAGAATTAACAACGTTCCAGTAGAAATGATTCCACAAGAAACAGCCCGTGAAGTCATTTTAGCACCACTTGAAATTACAGGAGATTTGAGAGATAAAATTGATATTTCTGTAAGAGTTAGAGGCGGAGGTTTCATGGGACAAGCAAGTGCAGTTGCAACTGCAATTACTAGAGCATTAGTAGGCTGGACAAAATCCAAAAAAGAGCCTAAAGATCATCCTTTCCCAAAATCAACTAGAGAAGACCTCAGAAAAAGAATCACCGATTTTGATAAATATCTAGTTAGTGGAGATGCCAGACAAAAAGAACCAAAGAAATTTGGCGGACCTGGTGCAAGAAGAAGAAAACAGAAATCATACCGTTAGACTGTGAAAGCTGTAATTTTAGCTGGTGGTAAAGGCACCCGCGGAAAACCATACACAGAATATTTTCCAAAAGCAATGACACCAATTAATGGAAAACCTCTGATTGATTATGTTGTCAGATATCTAAAATCATTCAAATTCATTAAGGAAATTATTATCATTTCAGATTATACGGGTTTAGGAGGTCAAATCAAAAATTATTATGGAGATCAAAAAAATATAAAATTTATTCAAGACTCACAAAGTGGAACAGGTGGAGATTTACTCCATATTCAAAAGGAGTTAAAAAATGAATCAGAATTTCTCTTGTGGTTTGTAGATAATCTATGTGCATTAGACATTACAAAAATGAGAAAAACATTCAAAGAAAAAAATAGTTTGGCATGCATTGCAACTAGAACAAAGAGAAAAGAAGAAACAGGTTTTGCAATAGTAGATGATGGATTAATTACAGAATTTAAAGAAAAACCAATGATGAAATTACAATTATCAGAATGCTTAGGAATCTACATGTTAGGAAAAGAAATCATTGAGAGAATTAAAAAGAAAAAGAAGAAACAAGTGAATTTATCATTTGATATTTTACAAGAATTATCAAAAGAAGGCAAAGTTAGTGCTCATGATATAGAACAAAGGGAATGGATTGATGCAGAATCACCAATGATTTTAGAGAGAAACGAGAAGTTAGTAACGAAAATCATAAAACAGATGGGACTGTAGATTTTTCTTCAAATTCAGAGATTTTCTCTTCATGTTCAAGAGTTTGTGCAATGTCATCTAATCCCTCCAAGAGAATTTTTTTCTTGTGAGAATTGATTTCAAAAGATATATTTTCAGAAGACGTTTTAATTACTTGATTTTCTAAATCTACTTCAATTTGGTCAGTCTCATGTTGAAGTTTCTCCACTATTGCGGAATCTAATGTAATAGGAAGAATTCCATTTTTGAAACAATTGCTAAAAAAGATATCAGCAAAAGAAGATGAAATTATTACAGAAAAACCATAATCATCTAAAGCCCAAACAGCATGTTCTCTACTAGAACCGCAGCCAAAATTATCTCCTGCTACTAAAATTTTTGAGTCATCATATTTGGAATTATTTAAAACAAAATCAGATTTCAAATTTTCATTTTCATCGTATCGCCAATTAAAAAATAAGAATTTACCAAATCCAGACTTTTGAACTAATTTTAAAAATTGTTTTGGAATAATTTGATCAGTGTCTACATTGACTTTATCAAGAGGAGTTACAATGCTTTTTACATTATGAAAAGGTTCCATGTTAATTCAAATCCAATTTCCTTACATCAACAAAATGTCCATTAATAGCTGCTGCAGCTGCCATAACTGGACTTACTAAATGAGTTCTACCACCATTGCCTTGTCTGCCTTCAAAATTTCTGTTTGATGTACTAGCACATCTTTCACCAGGAGATAAAATATCAGGATTCATTCCTAAACACATACTGCAACCAGCCTCTCTCCATTCAAAATTGGCATCAATGAAAATTTTGTGGAGCCCCATCTCTTCAGCTTGTTTTTTTACCATTTGAGAACCTGGAACGACCATTGCACTAACATTTGATGCAACTTTTTGTCCTTGAATGACCTTTGATGCTTCAATAAGATCCTCTAGTCTTGCGTTAGTACAAGAACCAATAAACACTCTATCAATTTCAATATCTTCAATTAAAGTTCCAGATTCAAGTGCCATATACTCAAGAGCTTTTTCAGCACCTTTCTTTTGATTAGCATCACCATTAGAAAATTCATCAGGAGATGGAATGGATTCATTAACATCACAAGTCATTCCAGGATTTGTTCCCCAACTTACTTGTGGTGCAATATCATTAATGTCTAAAACAAATGTTTTATCAAAAGTGGCATCAGAATCAGTTTGAAGATTTACTTTCCAATTATCTACAAGAGAATCATAATTTTGTGGAGTATATTCTCTGTTTCGTAAGTAATCAAAAGTTTTTTGATCAGGTGCAATCAATCCTGCTCGAGCTCCTCCTTCAATAGACATATTACAAATAGTCATTCGTTGCTCCATAGAAAGATCAGTAATTCCTTCACCACGATACTCAATCACAGTTCCAGTTCCACCAGCAGTTCCAATGTTTTTGATAATTGATAAAATGATATCTTTTGCAGTTACTGCATGAGGATTCTTTCTTTTTCCCTCAACTCTAACTTCAAATGTTTTTGGTTTTTCTAACCATAAAGTTTGAGATGCCAAAACATGCTCCACTTCACTTGTACCAATTCCCAATGCTAATGCACCAAAAGCACCATGTGTAGAAGTATGACTATCACCACAAACAATGGTAGTACCAGGTAAAGTTATGCCTAATTGAGGTCCAATTACATGTACAATTCCCTGATTTGGACTGTTAATGTCAAATAATTTAATTCCAAAATCCTTACAATTATTCTCAAGTGTTTTGATTTGAACTGCAGAAGTTTGGTCCAATATAGGTAAAGAACGATCACTGGTTGGAACATTATGATCCATTGTTGCAATTGTTAAATCAGGTCTTCTAACTTCCCTATCGTTCATACGTAACCCATCAAATGCTTGAGGAGAAGTTACTTCATGAACAAGGTGTCTATCAATGTAAATCAAAGCAGGTTCATTTTGTTTTTCAACAACAATATGCGATTCCCAAATTTTTTCAAAAAGTGTTTTTCCCATTTTAATCCTGATCTGGTTTATACTTGAATAATCCACCTGCTGCAATTATTTTTCCAATAATTTCAGAAAAAGGTTTCATTTTGTATGTTTGATTTTTTGTAAGATTTTTTATTTCGTTTGTTGAAATATCAATGTTAATTTCATCACCTTCAGAAATTCCATCATATGCATCTTGATCAATTTCAATAGGTAACAAAAATGCACCATCTACAGAATTTCTATAAAAAATTCTTGCAAAAGACAAAGCAAGTATTGCCTTAACTCCGGAATGAGATAATGCAATTGGAGCATGTTCACGAGAGGAACCACATCCAAAATTCTTTCCAGATAAAATGAAATCACCTTCTTTTATTTTAGAATGAAAATCAGGATCTAATCCCTCCATTGCATGAGTTGCAAGTTCAGCATAATCATGCACTTTTAGATATTGACCAGGAATTATTACATCAGTATCGATGTTATCACGAGCATATTTTACAACGTTGCCTTTCATATCAAATCCCTTGGATCAGTAATTTTTCCAGTAACTGCAGAAGCTGCTGCCACCATTGGAGATGAAAGATAAGTTTGTGACTCAACATGTCCCATTCTACCAGGGAAATTTCTGTTAGTTGTACTAATACAAATTTCATCTTTTGCTAACACACCCATATGAGCACCACAACAGGCACCACAAGTTGGAGGTCCAACAGTCACACCAGCATCTAAGAAAATTTTCAATAATCCATTTTCCATTGCACGTTGATAAATTGAGATTGCAGCAGGTAAAATTTCAGTTCTTATCTTTACTTTTCTTCCTTTGAGAACTTTTGCTGCAGCTTCCAAATCTTCATACTTTGCCCCAGTACAAGAACCAATGTAAGATTTATCCAATTCCACAGAAGGAGCTTCACTAACAACACATGTATTATCAGGTGAGAAAGGTTTGGCAATAATTGGCTCCATTTCTGAACTTTCAAACTCAAAAACTTTAGCATATTCTGCATCAGCATCACCATTAACTATATTGAAATTTGTTGCACCTTTTGAAGAAAGGTAATCAACAACTTTTTGATCAGGTTCTACAATTCCATTTTTTGCTCCTGCTTCAGTAGTCATATTACATAAAGTCAATCTACTTTCAACAGACATATCATCAATTCCACTTCCACCAAATTGCATTGTTCTGTATGCACCACCATCATTGCCAATTTCACCAATAATTTTTAGAATCAAATCTTTTGCCATTACATGGTCAGGTAGTTTTCCATTTAGTTTGAAGTAATAAGTTTCTGGAACCTTAAACCAAATATTTCCATTTAACAAAACATATGCAATGTCAGTATGTCCTAAACCAACAGCAAATGCTCCTAATGCTCCAGTAGTATTTGTATGAGAATCACCACCGACATAAACATCACCGGGCATTACCATTGCTTGTTCATGAGATAGGGTATGACAAATTCCATATTGACCCATTCCATATTTGAAATGTTTTTCAATACCATAATTTTTAGTGAAATTTGATAATTTTACAATATTTTCTGCAGACAATTTATCAGCTGATGGTACAAAATGATCTTCAGCTACCCAAACTTTTGTTGGATCCCACAATTTATCGACTGCAATTCCTTGTTTCTTTAATTTATCAAATACCTTGAGTACACCAGGTCCAGAGACATCATGCATCATTACTTTATCAACATCAGCAAATACTACGTCATCAGGTGCTACTGAGGACTTGCCTGAGGCACGTGCAAGGATCTTCTCAACTATATTCATGATTCAAAAAGCTCAGTCTTGGGATTAAAAGCTTTTCAGAACAATAAAAAAGAAATAGAATCTAACAGAATATGTGCAATTAACTGTTTTACCCCTACTGGCTGAAAGAATGGAAACGGAATTTGACGTTTTTGAAGAATTAGAAAATACTTTAGAAAAAAATAAAACAAAATTAGAGGATGGAGATGTCATAGTAATTTCTACTAAATATGTCTCAAATTCACAAGGAAGAATTGTAGATTTAGAGAAAATTAAAGCATCAGAATATGGAGAGAAAATTGCAAATGAATTTAATCTAAAACCAGGAATTGCAGAAGTCATCATTAGAGAATCAGATAAAATTTTTGGTGGAATTGGAGGATTTGTTATTACATCTGCAGATAATATAATGGCACCAAATGCAGGAATCGATAAATCAAATGCAAAAAAAGGTAAAGCAATACTGTATCCAAAGGATCCTTATTTGATTGCTGAACAAATTCGAAGAAAAATTTTTCTTAAATTATTAATTCATGTGGGAATAATTTTAGTAGATAGTAGATTGATGCCAGCAAGAATTGGAACATCAGGAGTTGCAGTATCTTGTGCCGGAATTGAACCAGTATTAGATATGAGATCAAAAAAAGATTTGGATGGGAATCCATTAAAAGTAACATTTCAAGCAGTGGTGGACAATCTTGCAACTATTGCAAATCACAAGATGGGAGAAGGAGGAGAATCAAAACCATTTGCAATTGTTAGAAACTCAGGTGCAAAACTCACAGATAGAAAAATCAATTCCTCAGAAATGGCAATTGCTCCAGAACAATGTGTGTATGTAAGAGGCCTTTCTAAACCACCTAAAAACTAGGGGTACAAGAGAAGTTTTTTTAAATATAGGAATTAGAGAGAGAAAATATGGAATATTTGACAACATATCCAAAAACAGTCTCATTTATCGATGGGATAAAGCACAAAATCCACGTAGACAAGACAGAAGGAGTGGAGCAACTACACATTGTTGTCAAAAAAAGTTTTGAAGAATTAACAAAAATTTTCAGAGAAGAAGGATTTACAAAAGTAAAACTAGAACATAAACAACCAGACCAAATCGGTAGTGGCCTAAATTTGAAATTAAAAAAACCATGGGAAATGCATGTTAGAATGGTAGATTTGGAAGATGGAAAAATTGGAATTCATGCAGAAGTTGAAGTATCAAGAGATTATCTTCAACATTTGTTTTCGCAAAGAACCCCTGTAGTTTATGAAGTTGAAGAAATTTTGAAAAAGTATCAAGTTGATTACAACATTTGGCATGATAAAATTAAGAAAAATATTACAACAGTAGTTGACAACTATAAAGTAAAACTTGCAACTCCAGGAATTCCAGTATTTGCATGGAAACCAATGTTATTTGTTATTGCAACAGTAGCTGCATTTTACGGTTGGAAATTTTTCAATACTATTTGGTAAAAATTAAAAATTATCTAAACACCGAGTGTTTCTTCTTTAGTTAATTCAAGAAATACTTTATCCCCAACTGAAAGACCCATCTCTTTGTATTCATGCATTTCAAGTTTTAATTGGGTGATACCAGATTGCATCCCCATACCACCAGCACCAGACATCATTTTGTTTAAGTCCTTCATCATATCATTCATGTTTGAGAATCCCATAACCTTTGGTGAGCCAAATGGAGATGGAGGGTTTTGATTGCCTTCTTTAAGATCTTTGAGTGAAGATAATGAAAGTACGACATATGGTGCCCCATCAGGAGCAGAATCAATACTTTTTACGACAAATTCTTTCTTCATAGATATCATAGCAAGTTTATCTATATAATTTTAATATTTTGAGCCAATTTCACAAAAATTGAAGCTTTAATTACAAATTTGAACAGAATCAATTATTGTCCGAACCGCTAAAAACAAAATTAACTTACTATGGAATTTCGCCTTGGGAAATAGAAGTACTATATGGATTTCTAAATTCTAGATTTACGATAGTACAAGAAGAAATAGAAAATAATGATGAAAATTTTGTTAGTTATCTAAATATCGATATTCCCTTAGAATTTAATGAAGCATTCTTCAAATGGTTTGATTTTAAGCGATGGGAAAAAGTAAAAGATGTTTTAAAAGAATACAAACGTAGACGTGGAAGTCGTAATGCATTAAAAATTAAAATTAATTTTGAAGGAAATAGAAAAATTGTATTTATTGTTGATGTAGTAGAAAGTCAGTGGTTCAACAACGCAATAGAGAAAATGGATTTTGTGATTGAACTTTTACCCCATCATCTTGATCCTGAAAAAATTCCAAAAGGGATTAGAGAAATCAATTACAAATTTGATATAGAATCAGTTCGATGGAGATTAGACAAAGCAATAGCAAAAGAAAAAGAATATTCTTTCAGAGGAGATGTCTGGAAAGAAATTAAAAAAGAAATTGATCAGTAAGTGTTTCTAAACATTCAAAGAATCAAGAATTTTTGAAATATCAGTATTGGGTAATCCAGAATTAGATATGATCTGTTTTGCTGGTGGATTTTCAAGATAGTTAGGGATTTTATCTGTCAATCTAGTACTAAATGGTGAAACTAATTCATTTTGATAGAAAACACCAGTAGGAATTTTATCTCCCCATTCAAGAGATTTTACCAAAGCTTGAGATAGTTTTTCATTAACCTCAACTTCACCAGCATAATTTACAGTTGGATCAAATTTTGTATCTTCAAGTTTGTAAATTCTAGAATGACGTTCCATTGATTCTTTTGCTTGATCAACTCCAGCATACCAATCTCTTGTGTTAACATCATTGTATGTAGGACATGGTTGTAATACATCAAGAAATGAAAGACCTTTGTGTTTAACGGCTTTAATGATTAAATCTTTGAGATGTCTTACATCGTAAGAATATCCACGTGCAACAAATGTGAAACCACTAGCTACTGCCAATCCAATTGGATTAACATTAGAATTGGTATTTGGAGATGGAAGAGATTTTGTTTGTTCACCAAGTTTTAGTGTAGGTGATGCTTGTCCTTTTGTTAGTCCATAAACACCATTATCAAAAATTATGTAAGTCATATCGATATTACGTCTACCAGCTGCAACAAAGTGACCTGCACCAATTCCTAATCCATCACCATCACCACCAACAGCAACAACAGTCATGTCTGGATTTGCTAGTTTACCTCCTTGAGCAAAAGTTAGTACTCTACCGTGCAACGTATGAACACCATACGTGTTGATAAAATGAGATGTTTTTCCAGAACAACCAATTCCTGAAAAAATAGTTGCTTTGTCGCGTTCAATTCCCATTTCAGCTAATGCCATTTGTAATGCATTAACAATTCCAAAATCACCACATCCAGGACACCAATCATTATGCACATCAGTCTTGTAATCAGCTAGTTTAAGCGCCATGACTAAGAACCTCCCTTTTTGAAGCTTTATTCTCTACAATTTTCTTTAGAGAGTCATAGAGCTCAGTACTTGTTATTCCTCTTCCAGTATATTTCAAAATATGATAATCAATATCTCTAGTAATATTTTGCTTGAAAATTTTTCCTAATTGTCCAGAATGATTTGCTTCGATGTCAATCAATACTTTAGCATCCTTGATTAAAGATTTAACGTATTCGGTAGGAAAAGGATTTAACAATTTAATTTGTACAAATCCAATGTCTATACCTTCTTTTTTTAACATTGCTTGTGCATCAAGAATAGGACCCTTTGTGGAGCCCCAAGAAATTATTGTGTAATCATGAACCTCAAATGGAATAGCTTGTTCATCTACAGGAATTGTTTCTAACGCCAAATCTAATCTAGACATTCTCTTATCCATCATCTTTATACGAACTTGAGGGTCTTCTGTGATATGTCCATATTCATCAGATTCATCACCAGTATTCCAAAATACACCATTATCCATTCCTAATTTAGAACGTGGTGAAATTCCATCATCAGTTAATGCAAATCGTTTGTATTCACCTTCAACTTTATCCAATAATTTACCACGATCAATTGAAATTTTCTTTGGATTAAATTTTTTACAAGTAACTACAGAACTTGACAAAAATTTATCCATCATGTGAATTACAGGAATTTGATATTTGTCAGCATAATTAAAACAGTTCCCGGTATCATAGAAACTCTCTTCAATATCACCTGAAGCATAAACAATTTTTGGAAAATCACCACATCCTGCAAATACTGTAAAAAGTAAATCATCTTGACCATGGCGAGTCGGAAGTCCAGTAGAAGGCCCACTTCTTTGATACAGCGTAATTACAACAGCAACTTCATTAATTCCAGCCCAACCTAGAGCCTCAGTCATTAATGCAAATCCAGGACCAGAAGTGGATGTTGATGAACGGGTTCCAGTAAGGGCAGATCCAATCATCATACCTATAGCAGATATTTCATCTTCAGTTTGAACTACAATTGTAGAGCCAGGTCTATCATTTTCAATTTCTAAAATTTCATTAGATTCCAAATAAACACTTTCATCAGATGCAGGGGTAATTGGATAATATGATTGGAATCTGCAACCACATACCATTTTACCAAGTGAACATCCAAAATGACCTTGAACTAAAATTGTGTCAGATTGTTTTTGTGTTCCAGTTAAACTGTGATTAAAATTTTCAAAGTTTTTTGATGCATAATTATAAGAGAAACTTGCAGCTTGTTGATTAATCTCTGCAATTTTTGGTTTCTTTGAAAATATATCATCAATTGAATTAACTAAGGAATCAGATGGCATTTGAATTAAACCTAAAGATAATGATACTCCAATTACATTATACATTCTTACTAAACCACGTAATCGAGGATTATCAACCTCTTCAGAAAGAGTTTCAAGTAAAGTTTTGAAAGATACAGGGTAAAGTTTTACACCTTTTTCTTTTGCGACTTCTAACACTCCTGCAATAGTGAACGGTTTATTTTTTGATTCAAGTAAAGTGTGTAATCTTTCTTTGAATGGTCCATCCAAAGTTCGGACTCTATCAGTATCAGTATTTTCTAATTCAGAATCATAGATTATTCCACCATTTGAAGAAATTTCATCAAAATGACGGAAAATTGTTTCAGCATCAAATGAAACCATCAAATTAACATCGTTAACATTAGAATGAATTTTTTCATCAGAAATTCTAACGGTAAAATAACTATGTTCTCCTTTGATATTTGAATAAAATTCTCTTTTACCAAATATTTGATATCCCATTTGTGCACAAACTTTAGAAAAAATATTTGCACCAGACTCTACTCCACTCCCTTGGGGTCCACCAATTAACCAAGTAAAATCAGTACTCATAAGAATTCACAACCTTTTTTCAAATAATAACCACATGGTAAGCAATTATTCAATTATCCACCTGTAGCTGCATCAAATAATGCACATTCACATTTATCACGTTCACCACAATAAGGGCATACACATACACATTTTTCAATAAAATTGCCACAATCCACACAAATAGCAAATTCTTCTTCTTCTTCAATTTTAGAAGACATGATCAAGATAGAAGGAAATCGTATAAATGGTTTAACATAAATCTGAAGACTATTGAAAGAAAAAATATTTCTTACAAGAACATTACATGATTTTGCAATTAAAGAGTTAAAAAAGAATTTTCAAGTTGAGATCCATAAAGGAAAAATACCCATACCTCAAAGCACATTAAAATCTAAAATAAAAAATGTAGATGGCCTAATTTGTTTTCCATATGATAAAATTGATAAAAAGATAATTGAAACAGCAGAAAATCTCAAAGTCATTAGTACATACAGTGTTGGATACGATCATATTGATACACAATTTGCAAAAGAAAAAAAGATCAGAGTGGGATATACTCCAGAAGTTTTAACAGATGCAACTGCAGACTTAGCATTTGGATTATTAATTGATTCATTAAGAAGAATTTCAGAAGGAGACAGATTAATTAGAAAAGGGAAATGGAAGCAAATCTACGGAGCATATGATTACGTAGGATTAGATCTTCAAGAAAAAACATTAGGCATAATTGGTTTAGGTAGAATCGGGAAAGCCCTTGCAAAAAGAGCAAAGGCATTCAATATGAAAATAATATACCATAATAGAAAACAGATTACCAAAGGTCAAGAGAGAAAATTAGGAGTAAAATATGCTACATTTGATAAATTAATTACTCAAAGTGACATCATTTCTATTCATGTTCCACATACAAAAGAAACTAACGGGATGTTTAATATGAAAATTTTTAAAAAAATGAAAAACGATGCATTTTTGATCAATACCTCACGTGGTAAAGTTGTAAATGAAAAGGATCTTACACTTGCATTAAAACAAAAAACTATTGCCGGCGCAGGATTAGATGTATTTGAAATTGAACCAATTAGAAAAAATCATCCATTTATCAAATTAGAAAATATAGTGTTAGCACCACATGTAGGAAGTTCTACAAAAGAAACTAGAGGTAAAATGGCAGAAATTACTGTAAAAAATTTAATTCTAGGAATAAATGGTAAAAAACCAATCTATTCAATAGGATATTGATAATTACGCGTAACTAGAATCACGTCAAAATGTTGAGTTTTTATATTGAAATTACCATGTAGAGACAAGTTGAAAAAATTCAAACACACTAACGAAGAATTAGAATTAGCAAAAATACAAACTGAAAAAGAGAAAAAGAAAAAAGAATCAGAAGATTGATACTTTTTTGCTTGTCTTTTTCAGACAAGATTTTTTTTTAAAATTTAATTTTTGAAGAATATTTGTCATGTAATGAATCATAGAGATTTTTTCTTTCAGGAATTAAATTTTTGGACTCATCATACATCTTTGTAAAAAATGCAGCCAAAACACGGTCATTGTGATCATCAAAAAATCTTATACTAAAACTAATTTTTTCAGGTCGTTGTTCTTGAATAAATTCTGCAGATTTTATGATTTCAGAATTGATGTGCATGTGGCCTGGTCCATCATTATCTCCAATTGTAATCCATTTCTCTTTTTGACGTATAGGAAGAGAATTACTACGAATTTCGCAAGTTGCGCCACTATTTTTTGTAATTAATAAAACATCATCAACATTGACAATGTCAGATAAGAGTTCAAAAAGCAATAAATTTACACCTAAAACAAATTATTATAAGATTTTCATTTCAATTAGATTTTTTTCAAATCAATCTGAACAAGATCGTCAGCATCACCATGAATGCAATCAGTTCCTACTGATTTAACAGGAGTGAAACTAATTTTACCACTGTGCATTTTTCCTTCATTTTGTAAAATTGTAAGTTTACCTGAAACAATATGTCTATGTTTTTGACAAGTTAAACCAAACATGTATTCATCTTTTCCATCAACAATGGATACAATGAATTGAGGTGGATTAACACATTGTTTTCCTTCTTCTGAAACAGAGCATTTATCAGGCATCATAATAAAATTCAAAAGAATATTAGATATTAATCTTCATAGATGTAATTTAATATCAATTATTAGTGAATAAAACAAGTTGAAAGATAATTTTGATTTAGTAATTATCGGGGGCGGTATTTTAGGAACTTCGATTTCATATTTTCTATCATTTCTAAATGAATCAAAAAGAATTGGAGTAATAGAACAAGAAAATAATGTTGCACATCATACAAGTGGTAGAAATACTGGAAAAGTTCATGCACCTTATCTATACAATCCTGAAAAAAAGAAACTATTTGCAAATGCAGCATTTCATGGATATGAAATGTGGAAACAATATTCGAAACAACAAAATTTACCATTTAAAGAAGACGGAGTTATTGAAGTTGCACTAGATCAAAAAGGTATCAAAGTTCTTGAAAAATATCTTAAGTGGGGAAAACAAAATGGATTACAAGAAAAAGATATTGAGTTAATAGAAAAAACGGAATTAAAAAAAATTGAACCTGAAATAAAATGTGAAGCAGCTCTATACGCACATAGAGATGGTTCAACAGATTATTCTACACTAACAAATGCAATTATGAGAGATAGTAAAAAAAATGGAATTAATTTTCTGTTTAACAACAAAACAAATGAAATTAAAAAAAATAAAGACAAATGGGAAATAACAATTAATGGAAATCATAAAATTTATGCTGATTTTTTGATTAATGCTGCTGGAGGTCAAGCAATTGATATTGCACATAATATTGGAATTGCAAAAAACCTTACAGACGTACATTTTAGAGGCGAATATTGGAAAACACCAAAAAAATATCATAATTTAACAAAAACTAGTGTTTATTCAGTTCCAGAATTTCCAGATTATCCATTTTTAGATCCTCACTGGATAGTTAGAGTAGATGGAAGTTGTGAGATTGGTCCAAATGCAGTTCCTGTTTTCAGTCCTTATGGATATGATGCTGCAGAAAACATCAAAGAATTCATACCAAAAGTATTGGAAATGATTAATTCAGGTGCAAGAAAAATAATCTTTGACAAAGATTTTCAAGAATTAGCTTTTAGTGAAATACAATCCTCAATGTCAAAATCAGTAATGGTTGAAAGAGTTAAAAAATTCCTTCCAAACATTAACCCAAAAGAAATTACGGAAAAAGGTACAGCAGGAATTAGATCATCTGTGATTGATGAAAACGGTAAATTTGTTCCAGATGTAATTTTACTAGAAGAAAACTCATCATTTCATATTTTAAATTATAATTCTCCAGGTGCAACAGGAGCACTACCATTTTCAGTACATGTGATAAATCAATTACATCAAAAAGGATTATTTGAAAATGATGATATCAACTTACAATGTGGTCCTTGGAAATTTAATGAAATTGTTGAGAAACTAGAGAAATAAAATGGCGCCGAGAGAGAGATTTGAACTCTCGTTCCCTTGCGAGAACGCGCTTTATGGTTAAACAATTTCCAGGCGCGCGCCCTACCAGGCTAGGCGACCTCGGCAGAAGTCTTGCGACAATTCTATTTCATAAAATGTGATTATAAATTATGTTATTATTAATAAGAAAAATTACTTCCAAATTGTTATGGTGGTTGATTTTTCTACAATATTTCCATCTATATCCAATCCTTTAGCAGATATTTTGTAGACTCCCTCTAATGCAGTATCACCATCATTTTTTATTTGATCCCATGAGAGAGTAACTTCATCTCTAGGATCAAGAGTTGAAATCACTTGAGCAGACATTGGAGAATACATCAATATTCCAGCTAATCCAGTAATTTTCAACCCATAAGATGAATCAGAAAAAGTTAATTCATTAGTTCCAGAGTTCACTATCCGAATCTGAATTAATTCGTCTTGCTTAAAATCAAATTTTTCTGTAACAATAGAAAGAGAAGAACCTTCAACATATTCCAATTGAGAGGTATTTTTAAAATCAATTAAATAAGTTCCAAAAGCAAATGCAGATACCACACCAACACCAATGAAAATAACAAGACTTTTAGCTAGCAATTCTTTGAAAATAAATTCAGTATGTTTTAATCTTTTGGAGCAGTTGGTTTTGTTCTCCATTTTTTAGGATAAGTGTTAGGAGCCATGATGATTCTTTTGGTAACAAATGCATATCCTTTTGTTGCATCACGAATTTGTTCTTCATCCATTGTTGATTCAGCTAATGCAACTGCTTCACCTTTTTGCGTATAGATTCCAACAACATCACCTTCTCTCAAATGTGGAGAAATTTTCAAAATTCCAGGTATTGCAAGTTGAGCACCATGGCACATTGCATCAACAGCTGAATCACGAATTACTACAGATTTTAATTCGCTTAATGCAAGTTCAACTGGCTTTATGATTGCCATTAATTTAGAATCATCTTTTTTTTCTTCCCAAACAGCAAATGCATCAGCAAGTTCATGTAAAGTAACTAATCCATCTTTTTCATGAAATTGGTCTACACGACTACGTCTTAGTTCAATCATAGTTGCTCCAGGACCTAAAACTTCACCAATATCATAGTATAATTTTCGAATGTAGGTTCCAGCTTCACATAAAATTCTAGTTAAAACTAATCTTTCTTTTTGTTCAATTAATTCTAATTCATAAATTGTTCTAGTTCTTGTTTGTCTAACAACAGCAGAACGTTGGGGTGGTTTTTGAAAAATTTCGCCAGTAAACATTTCAATAATTTCAGATAACTTTTCTTTAGAAGGCAATGAATGAACTCTACCTAATGCATGGTACTCTTTAGGTCCATAAAGTAAAACTCCTAACGCTTTTGTTGCTTCACCTAATCCAAGTGGCAATACTCCAGAAACTTGTGGATCTAGTGTTCCACTATGTCCTATTTTGTCAATTTTCAAAATGCGTTTAGTCCATGCAACTGTTTCATGACTTGTTGGACCTGGTGGTTTATCTAAAAGAATGATTCCATTATCTAATAATTGCTCAATTGTTCGTTTATCATAGTAAGTACCATGAGATTCATCAGTAATGTCTTGATCAATTTCAATTAAATTTTCAAGTTGTTTTAGAGTCATAGTAATTTTCTCACAGTTTCAGTAGTCACATCAATGACTTGATTTGCAGATAAATTATCAGTATTAATAATTACATCAAACACAGCTTTATCATCACCAAAGCTGAATCCATATAGTTTTTTGTAAAGCGCTTTATTTTTATCAAAACGAGATTTTGTTATTTCATATGCATTTTCTGAACTCATATTGTCTCTAGTTTGCATTCTTTTAGTACTACTTGCGTGTGAACCCTCTAACCAAATTTTTATTCCATCCTCAATTAGCCATGGTAACGTATAACTTGTAATCACCATTCCACCTTGTTTAAATAAATCAGTCAATTTTTTATCTAAATTTTTATCAAATTCAGAATTCTGTTCACGTTGATTTAGAAATTTGAGTCCTTCTTTAGTATCCCACCAATCATCACCATCAGAATCAAATCCTTGTTCTTTTGCCATTTCTTTGAGAACGTCTCCACCACTAAGGTATTGTAAATTAAATTCTTTAGCTAATCCTTTAGCAACAGTTGTTTTTCCGACTGCAGGAGGGCCAGATATTACGATAGATTTTGTCAACCTAGATCCATTGATGTTTTAGTGATTCTCATAATGATTCCACTAAATGCAATAGAAGAAAGGAAGTACCAGGCCCAAAGCATTAGGTGGTTTTCTTTACCAAAACAAATGTGTGTTGCATCCAAAGCTTGTTCTGCAGTACAAGTTAATTGGAACATATCTCCAGGTATCACATTAAGTGGTATAGGAGAAATTGCTACAGTGTATGTGAATAGTTGTGGCAATACAAGATAGAAAATTAGAATTAATGGAACAAAAGTAATCATCATAGGTCGCATATTCATTTGCATCATCTCCATAGACATTTTGTTCATGTAGGAAGATTTTTTGTTTAGTTCAGCTGATCTTGCAGTATCTTTAGATCTCATTGCAGCCATTCTTTCTTTTTGCCAAGATCTTGTTTCTTTCATAATTCTTTTTAATTTAGTTTGATCAACCATTTTTCTTCTCACTGCAGAGTTGAAAACATTTAGCAAAATACCAAATCCAGATACAGCAAACATGGATATGATTAGACCTTTGATTATTGGATCATCACTGCCAAGAGCCATTCTTTCACCACCTAGAAAATCAGGTAGTTGTAAAAATGCTGAGTCAATAAAGAGTAGAATAAAGTTGAAATCCATTTTTTACAGTCCTATTGCCTTAATTATTTTATCAGCTGCTTCTTCAATCTTTCCCTCACCATTAAGAACATGTCTGACTGGGGAGCCTGTAATTACAGCACATGCAGAAATCATACCAGTTTGATAATCAAGCTCCTTCTTAATGTTAGCTAGTGTGATTTTATCTCGATTTCTAGTGTCATCTTTCATCCTTCTATTGTAGATTTCTTCAGGTTTTGCTGCAACTGAAACAAAGTTACTGGGTCGGATAATTTTCAAAACATGTTCAGGCAATCCAGGATAATATCCTTCAGGTGAACTAATGAATGCATGTGTATCAATAATTACGACTTCTTCATCATGTGTGGCAATTTTTTCTGCAGCAATTTTTTGCAGACGTTGTTGTTCTATTACAGATAATTTTCTTAAATCATCTCTATTTTGTAATCCATTTTCTTTAGCGACATCAAACATTAAAGTACCATAATTAATTACAATGACATTTTTCTTGTGATCCTTTAAGATATCAACCATTGTTGTTAACAAAGTACTTTTCCCAACACCTGGGATTCCAACCATGAGAATTTTTTTATTTTCTACCAAGTATAGCACCCAACCGTGGCATAACAACTTCTACTTGTTCTCTAACTAATTGTGTGTAATAATTAATGAGAATATCTACCATAAGTAAGATTCCAATTCCAGATCCAAATACACCAAGAACATCTGATACTCCTGCCAAAAGTCCTAAAATCATAGAACCAATAATTGTAACAGATGGAATGTATTTGTTCAATAATGCCTCAACAGGCTTGTTTGATCTTCTAAATCCAGGAATTTGTACATCTGCATCAAGTAAGTTTTGAGCTGCACTCTTTGGAGATAATCCACCAAGTTCAACCCACAATCTACCAAATACAACTACAATTCCAATCATAAACAAAACATATCCTACAGCTCTCATAGGATCAAGTGCTGCAACATCCAAACCGCGAGGTGGTGTCATATAGTAAATGAATCCACCAACAGGAGTAGAAGGACTTGTAGGATCAAATTGAGCTATAAAGTTTACAAAGAAATTATTGTTACGTGGATTAAATTGAGACCAAATCATTTGGAATACAAACACAGCATTTGCAGTTAATGCAGATGCTAAAATGACTGGAATATTAGATACATACATCAATTTGATAGGATAAACAGCCTGAAATCCTCTATATTTTGTAGAGACGATTGGAATTTCAATTTTCATACCTTGTGTAAATACAAGTATCAGCAAAATTCCTGCTGTCAGGAACAGTCCAAAGATACTAGGCAGTTGATTTGAACGGAATAATACATTTCCAATATCACCATTTCCAGTTAAGGATTCTACAAGATACGGAATAATACCAATCATACCACCATCACCAGCAGGTAATGGACTAAACATACTCCAAAGAATTTGTTGAGCTACACCTGCCATAATGAATAAACTAATTCCACTACCAAGTCCCCAACCCTTTTGGATTAATTCGTCTAAGAACATGATAATGATAGACGCGGCCATCAGCTGCCCTATAATCACATACAGGACATACGGCTCAGTTGCTGCACCGCCATATACTGCTGCGGCATAAACAATAGACTCAACTACAATTACAATGTAAGTTACAATTTTTGTTGCAGTTTGGAAGATTCCTCTTTCTTCAGGTTTTTTGAAATCAAATTTGAGGATATCAGAACCTCTCAACAATTGCATCAAGAGTCCAGAAGTTACAATCGGTCCAATTCCCAATTCAACTAAAGTACCTTGTTGGGATGCAAAAATAACTCTAGCAAAAGCTAGAAAATCAAATTCAGGAGTTGTTGCTCCAAATAATGGAGTTTGTCCCATTACCATGTAGATAAGTAATGCAACACCACACCAAAGTAATCTGGTTGGTAATGGAATTTTCTTTTTAGGTTTTGGAACTTGTGGTAAATATGGCTCTGCTTTGAAAACTACTTTTCTAATAATTGAAGTTAGAGTACCTTCAGCCATTCTCAGTTAACACCTAAGCCTCTTCAGGTTTTTCATCTGTTGAAGATTGAACAATTTCGCCACCAACAGCTTTTAGTTTTTCTTCAGCTGATGCAGTAAAATTTTCTATTTTTACAGAGTATGCATTGGAAATGTTTCCACCACCAAGAAGTTTATCATATCCTGCACTTTCAAGGTCTACGATTTTCTTTCCACCTTCTTCTTTACCAAATTTAGTGAATAAATCATCTAAATCTCTAACACTAGCCCATTTTCTTGTGATGTTTGGATGAGGAGGACTAGTTGATTCGTGTCCATAATGATCTGGCTCATCTTTTAGTAAACTACTGTAATGATGTTTTTGGAAACCAGTAACTCCAAGACCACCTTTATGACCACTTGCACGGTGTTGACCTACTTGGCCCCATCCCATGTGTCTGCCACCTCTTAGTCTTCGAGTTTTTCGTAATCTAGTTGCCATCTTAAATCATTCTCCTAACTATAGTATCAAGTTCTTTGTTAGAACCAAGAATACCTTTTTGTCCATATAGTTTCTTGGTACTTCTCTTAAATCCATGAACTGGTGGTGCTAAAGCAAACCAAGGTTTTAGTGGTTTTAATTTTGATAATGATGTTTTTCCATCAGCTAAAGCGGCTCCAAGTTCTGCAGCATTTGCAAATCCTAGTTCTTTAAGATCTTCATCAGTAATTTTTTGATAACCACCTTTTCTGGCTTTCTTTTCAACTAATTCTTGTGCTAAAGTTGCATCAAGTTCAATCCATGAAACATAATGTTGTACCTTTCTTAACATTCCCAAAGTATTGTCTTTTGCAGGTAAAATTGTAGCACGATATTTTTTATCTAATTTTAATAAAGTCATTGTATGAGTGGCCCAATAAGGACAATCTGCTTGACCCTTAATTCTTACAACAAGATATGCATTTGCCATTTTATTATCCTTGACTGAATGTCTGTCTTAGACAATCCAGTACTGCTTTTGATGTTGAATTCATTGTAGGAGTTGAACCTTTTGCGGTGGTCCATGCATCCTTTAATCCTGCTAATTCTAATAATCTCTTAATTTTTCCACCTGCAACTAAACCTAATCCACGAGGTGCAGGAATGATTTCAATAGTTACACTTCCACCTTTTCCCTTTACTTTGAATGGAACAGAATGTTTTTGATCACATTTACATTCCCAACTACCACATCCCATTTTGATTGGGTTGATGTTTAAGTAAGCTTGACTAGTTGCTTTTTCAATTGCAATTCTCATTTGTTTTGATTTACCTTGACCAATTCCCAAGTATCCATTTTCATTACCTGCTGCAACAATTGCTTTGAATCTTGTTGATTGACCATTAGATGTCATTTTTTGAATAATTCCAACATCAACGACTTCACTTTTCAAATCAGGTAATAATTTTTTAATAATTCCAGATTCTTGAATTCTTAATCCAGCTTCTAAAATTTCTTCAACAGAAGTAATTTCTCCAGCTGCAACTTTTTGTCCTAAGATAGTTTTTGGTACCCAAACTTCTTCTTCTGGTTCTCTTCGTGGTCTTCTAGGTTTGGATGCTTCTGTTCCAGGTGGACCTCTTCCATATACTGGTGGACCTCTTCCTCTTCCACCTTGTCCTGGTTTAGATTGTCCTGGTTTAGATTGGGTTGATTGACTCATATCTATTTGACCTCACTATCTATTGTAGATTTAATTTTAGAAATTTCATTTTTTACAGTTAAGTGTTCACCATTAATTCTTTCATCTGCAGGAAAAGTTTCTGAGTCAGCTGGAACTTCAAGACCGGCATCAATTACTCCTTTCAAAGCTGCGGCCATTCTTTGTGTATAACGTTTAGTGCCAGTGTACAAAATTGCATCCTTTGCTCCTTTACCTAATGCTTTCTTACCTGCCAAATAGCCAGTAAGATATGCTGCAGAGATGCTTTTTCTAGATCCTTTCCATCCTTTTTCAAGTAAATATCTAGAATGTGCTGATGCAACAACTGTATCTCCAGTCATTCCAGGTTTAAGGACTTGAACTTGTGTATTCTCATTTGAAATATTTACAGTAATGAAATCACGTTTACCCATCAACATGGTTCCACGTTTACGATAATTGGTCTTTTCCTCTCTAAGTCTTCTCAATATTTTTGAATAGGCCATCTACAGGATCTGACTTTGAAACTGCTATTATATACGTTAAGCGTGAAGCAGTGCTGAAAGCAGTGCTTTTTGAGAATGAAGTCTATTTTCTGCCTCATCCCAGACCACTGATTGAGGTCCATCAATTACTGATGCCGTAACTTCTTGTTCACGTTTTGCAGGAAGACAATGTAAGAAGATCGCATTTTTCTTTGCTAGATCCATGATTTTGTCATTAATTTGGTATTTTGGAAGGAATTTTTTGATTCTTTTGGGATCATCATTATGAATTGAAGAATAAGTATCTGTTACCACAACATCAGCATTTTCAGCAGCCTTTTTTGGATCGGTTGTTAATTCAATATCAGTCAAATTTTGAGAAACTCGGACAGTGGATTTGTTTGGTTGGAATCCTTTAGGTGTTGCAATAGACATTTTGACTCCAGATAATGCAGCACCATAAATCATAGAATTACATACATTGTTTCCATCTCCAATCCAAGCAATTTTCAATCCTTTGAAAGATTTTTTCTTTTCTTTAATGGTCATAAAATCTGCCAAGATTTGACAAGGATGAAATGAATCAGATAATCCATTAATTACAGGGACACTTGCATGTTCAGATAATTTATCAAGTAAAGAGTGATCATAAACACGTGCCATTATGCAATCAGTGTAACGAGAAAGAGTTTTTGCAGTATCTTCAACAGACTCACCACGAGATAACTGGGTATCATTTGATGATAAATTAATTGCATGACCTCCTAATTGATACATTCCAGTTTCAAAACTTACACGTGTTCGAGTTGATGGTTTTTGAAAAATCATAGTTAGTGTTTTATTTTTTAGTACAGGTTTGTTTCCACCTTTTTTCAATTCCTTTTTTAATTTAATAGAATGATCAATTAATCCCAAAAATTCTTTTTGAGTTAATTCTGCTAAAGTGAGTAAGTTTTTTGTTTTAATTTTCATTTTTTAAACCGTCCAAATAATCCTCGTTTCTTTTTAGGTTCTTCTTCTTTATCTTGTTTATGTATATCTTCATCGTCAGATGAAATTACGTTTGATTCTCCAGGTTTAGGTTTACCATCTTTAATCCATTTACGGATTGTGTTTCCCAGTTTGATAGCTTCAGCATCAGATTCTGGTGGGGGGATATCAAATAGTTCAGAGTATTTTGCAATCTCATCATCTGTGATTCCATAAAATGGATCATCAGAATCAGGTGTTGGTTCAGGTTCTGGTTCAGGTTCTGGTTCAGGTTCTGGTTCAGGTTCTGGTTCAGGTTCTGGTTCAGGTTCTGGTTCAGGTTCAGGTTCAGGTTCAG
>QOOS01000016.1 GCA_003331425.1 Candidatus Nitrosopumilus sp. | reverse complement strand
AAAACAGCTTGGAATTGAAGAATTAACTGATGTTGTAGGAATGCCAAGAATTGATTCTGATGCAAAATGGGCAGTTTGTGTAAGTAAATTACAAAAAGGTAAAGATAGATGGAAATTAGTAAAACTAAAAGAAAATGGAGAAATAAAATTTGAAACTGTTGAAGAAAAAATTATTACATTGAAAGTTGAAAATTTCAAAATTGAAGATGATCAACATTGGAGCTTTTTAATTGAGGACAATGTTAACAAAGCAATTGAGATTTAGAATAGGTTATGGACATTAAAGTACACATTAATGATATTCATGGTAGCCAGATGGCTGCAAAAATTAATGGTAATTTTACAGTAGATAATAATGAATTTCGTTTTACAGCTATTGCATTTGGTAGAATTGGTGGACAAAATGTTGGAGCAAAATTATCTCAAACCACTGAAACAGAACTAAAAAAATTAGGTTATGATGTAGATGAGGTAATTATGAAATTACAGCAAAACTTACTTCAAGGGGATTTGACACTTCCAGAAGGACTCAAAAAAGAATCTTTTGTAGATGATTAGAATTCTGCTTCTTCTAATGCTTTAGCACATGAACAAGTTCTTGTTTTTGGAATTTTTTCAATTAATTTTGTTAAGATTTTCTTTGTAGTTTCAACATTTTTTCCTAGTGTTTCTAATACCTCTTTTGCAGTAACTGGTTTATCTGCCCACACATCATAATCTGTTACTGTTGAAATTGATGCATAGCACATTTGAGCTTCTCTTGCGAGTTGACATTCTGGAACCAATGTCATTCCAATAATGTCTGCTCCTGTTGTTCTATAAAATTTAGATTCTGCTCTGGTTGAAAAACGTGGACCTTCAATGCATACGTATGTACAGTCTTTATGAATTCCAATATTTTCTTCATCTGTTACTTTAAGAATTGATGATTGCAATTCTGGACAAAATGGATCTGCAACTGAAATGTGGATTACTCTTCCATCTTCAGAAAATGAACCATCTCTTGATTTTGTAAAATCTAAAAATTGTGTTGGTAAAACAAAATGACCTGGTTCTAATTCTTCTTTTAAACTTCCAACTGCTGATGGTGCAATTATTCTAGTAATTCCTAACTCTTTGAAAGCCCAGATATTTGCTTTGAAATTAATCATATGTGGTGGAATTGCATGTTTTTTTCCGTGTCTTGGAAGAAATGCAATTTTTCTTCCTTTGAAAACTCCAACTGTAATTGTATCTGAGGGTTTTCCATATGGCGTATCTATATCAATTTCTTGCGCATTTTCAAGTAATCCTGAATCATAGATTCCAGTTCCACCAAAAATTCCAATCTCTACATCTTTTTCCATTAATATTTCACCAGTGATTTACAATTGTATTTGCTTAGTCCTTTAATTCCATTTAATTCCGTTAATTCAATTATAAATGCAAATCCTGTAATTTCTCCACCTACTTTTTCAATTAATTTTCCAGCTGCTTTTGCAGTACCGCCAGTAGCTAGTAAATCATCACAAATTATTACTCTTTGACCTTTTTCAAGAATGTCTTTTTGAATTTCAATAGTATCCTTTCCATATTCTATAGTATAGGATAATTTTGCAGTTTTTCCAGGTAATTTGCCTGCTTTTCTAACCATTACAATACCTTTGTTGTATCTTAATGCCAAAATTGTGGCTAGAAGGAATCCTCTGGATTCTATTCCTGCAAATACATCTACATTTTTTGGATGAAAATGTTTTGAAAATTCATCTGCAATTTGTGATAATGATGATGGATCTTTTAGAACTGGGCTAAAATCTCTAAATAATATCCCTTTTTTTGGGAAATTGGGATATTCTGCAATTTTATCTTTAAGATTCATATCAATTGCTAAATTCACTAAAATAAAAATTGTTTTATTTTATCTCAAATGTTTTTTCTACTGTGATCTTTGAATCATTAACACTAATGATATATTCTCCAGGAACTATGTCTTTAGGAATTGTCCAAAGAATTTCACATTTAAAGTCTGCCGTAGGAGTACATGTAAGAGGTTCACCCATTTCAATATTATTCAAAGTATAAACTGTCAATGTAATTGATGTTTTTTGACTTGTTGTAATTCCTATTTTGATTGCTTCTCCATACCCTGGAATTTCAATTTTTTCTCCCAATTCTATTAAAATTGCATCCTTATCTGCTGCAATCACTTCAAATTCAACAGGGGCCAAATTTGATCCACTACTAGCATTAATTTTCCATGTCCCTGTCATCCCATTTTTAGGGATTTTGAATCCATCTACTGTAAACGTTCCATCATTTTTTGATGGAATTTCTAAACTCTTCATTTCAACCCCATTAGGATCTATTAGTGATACTGTCAACAATACATTTGGATTTGTTGAACCAATGAGTAGAATTCGCTCTCCTTGAGTATATTCTGTTTGTGTTGTTTGTGCATCAATAGGACCTGAACCCAATTGTAAACCTACTGAGAATTTCTCACTACTTTGTGCATTACCTTTTTGAGCTACTGCTGTGTAAATTCCAGAACCATATCCTACTAATTCTAACTCATAAGTTGCTCGACCATCTTCTTGTAATTTGACTTCAATATCTTCTCCAGTTATTGCTCCAGATGGACTAATTATCATAATTTTCAAAATTTCTGATGGTTTTCCTAATAGAGAAATAATTGCATTTTCTGATGAATTATAATTTGTTTTATCAAATTCAATATTTACTGGAATTGATGGCATTTCTCCATATCCGACATAAATGAATTCTTTGACTTTGTCTTGAGTTGCAATTAATGTCCATGTTCCTTCTAAATCATCATTTTCTGTTGTTTGGTATTCGAATTCAATATATCCTGATTCTCTTACTTTAACAATATCTGAAGTTACTTCTTTTCCTAGATTATCTTCTAATACTAATTCAATTAATTGATTTGGTAATGCTGTTCCATTAAATTTGATAATACTGCCTGGTTCAAACATTATTTCAGTTGGGTTCATCAAAATTGTTTTATCTGTTTCAATTGTCCAATATTTTAGATTTTGATTTCTACCATCTGAAGTTGTTATGGTATATTTTCCAAATGGGGCATCAAATGGAATATTAATTGGTGATTCCAATTTCCAGTTTCCAACACTATCGATTTTTTCAGTTCTACTGTTAATGGTATTTAGATTTGGATCCTTTATCTCTATAATTATTGAACTACCTGGTGAACCTGTTCCAAATAATTCTAAATTATCTCCTCTATAAACTACATTACCTATACCATTAATTGTAATTCTTGTATCTTCAATTTTCTCTACTCTGTTTTCACTTTCTCCTAGCCTTAAACTAACAATTTTTTCTTCACCTTGATTATTTTTTACCTTAAAATCTATCCTATCTTCAGAAATGTTATTTGGAATTTTCATGGTTGTTATGAAATTTCCATTATTGTCAGTCTCAAAACTTCCAATTCTATTACTATCTATGTAAAAATCAAAAAGTTGAGATGCTCCAAAATTTTCGCCTACTACTCTAATTGTTGAACCTGCATTTGGTTTATCTGGAATTATTCTAAATTCTGAATTTGAAAATATTTCTCCATCTGTATCGATGATATTTTGATTTGATTCAATGTTTGGATTTTGATTCACTTTTTGAATTTTTGTTGTACTGATGACTCCTGTATCTATTAAGGAATTTGTTGTGTCTAATCCTTTCCAATTAATTACTGGATTTGGTTTATCTGTCTTAATTCCAAATTTCACTGATTGATTTTCTTTAATTGATTCTGATGATGAAAAAACTATTACTCCCTGTGAATTTTTTTCACCAATCCATCCTTTTTCTGTTTTAAATGATTCAAAATTAGCATCTTGACTTAGCCAAATTCTAAATGTTTTAACATCTTGTGTTCCGTCATTTGTGAATGTAATAATTGATGTCTTTTCTACTCCTATACTTTTTACATTAATTTCTTCAGCATAACCATTTGATGGCATAAAAATTATTGAAGCAGAAAATAATATGATTATTGAAAGTACAATACTACTGGTTACTGATTTTTTCATATTAGCCATTTTTTTCATATTTACCTTAAACTCCAATTAAATTTAGTATTTCTCATTTTTTGATTCCTTCTTTTTTTGAAATTTTTCAAGATCTGGTTTAGTTGCTGTATTTTGATATTGTCTGATTCTTTCTGCAATTAATCTGTACAATGATCTAAATTGGTCTTTTGTTTTATCTGATAAGAAATTAGTCTCCTCCAATGTGATCTTTTCACAAATGTATCTTGTAATTTCTTCATTATTGAATTCTCCCCAATCGTCTTCGCTATGTTCTTGCCACACTCTTCTTAATTTCTCTAAAATACCATTGGAATCCTTTGAATCAATGCTTTCTGGTGTTAAATTTGAATACCCTTCTTGTCTTAATTTAATTTCATATGTTTGATTCACTGCATGTAGATAATCTTCCACTACAACATAATCTTCAATTGATTCCATTTTTTTACCATCTCTTTCAAAAAATATTGTTTGAATTGCAGAGAATTGATTTGATTCTAATTGTGCAGAGATTTGTTTAGATTCTTCTGTATTATCTAATAAAACAAATGTTTTGTATCCATGATTTCTATAAAATATTGCCAATGGTAAAACTGAATTTTTATTATATGCTGCAATTACATTTAATGGATTCATAGAAATATTTGGATCTTGCAAAAATTTGTCAAATGAATTCAAATACATAGAGTCTGACATTGTCTCTACAATGATTACTGGTCTTGAATTTGTTCCAATTTCCCTATCTACAATTGCCTCTACTTGACCTCTACATAATCCATACAAAATAGGGGTTAGTGTTTTATCATCAGCATTCCAATAATCATAGAAAATTCTACTAAGATGTTTTCTCTTATCTAATTCAACAACTAGTAGATTTCCTGGTGTATAATCAAATATCATAAATGGTGAGTGTGTTGCATATAGAACTTGATTAGAACCTGCTAAATTTTTCAATAAATCTGAAATTCCCATTTGTTGTGTTGGATGAAGATTTCTTGCTGGCTCGTCTAAAAGTAATATTGCTTCTTTTAATTCTGAACGTTGTGTTTCAGCTGCAAAATTCACAATAAATGAAAATGTCCACTTGAAACCCTCTGCACGTCTATTTAGTAATCCTGTGTTTGTAATTGTTCCATCTTTGTGCACATCTGAAATTACAACACTCATAATATTTCCTGGATTATATCTTAAATCCACATGAATAGGATCTCCTTTCCATGCGGGGTTTAATTTTTTAGTTAATCTGTTACTTGCAGTATTAAGTAATTTAATACATTTTGATGGTTGTCCTTTAACTTCATCTAATTCATTCATGTCTAATTCTGCTAAATAAAACAAATTTCTTACAGTTTCAGCTTTATCAAATTCTTCAATGAATTCAATTGAATCCTGTTTTTGTTCGTTTTCTTTTCTTAGATACTCATTTAGATTGATATTCCCATAAATTTTCTTATAATCTGAAAAATAAACAAACCTAGGATGTAATTCTGAAAAAATGAAATTCTTTAATGCAACTTTTTGACTTTCACCGCTAAGAAGATTTGAAAATTGGTTTTCTGGTTTATGATAAATTTTTTCCCATTCTTCAAGAATTTTTGATTCTTCAATTGCTATTACGTGTAATTCATTACTAAATTCTGCCATTCCACTATCAAATGATTCTTGGTTTTTTGGAACTTCTCCTTCAAATAATTTTGTATTAATTTGAATTCTTATGTGGTTTGGTAATGTATCTAAAAATTCAAGAATTTCTTTTGTAAAATTCTCCCATGAGTTTAACCCCTCGTCATCAGCATCACTGATTTCAGTTCCTTCAAATTCATATTGTACTTTGGGGGTTCTGTTTGTTCTAAATAATTTGATTTTTTTAATATCTGGTAATCCTGGGAATTTTTCTTTTAATATTTCCATTTCATATTCATTTAATTCAAATTCTCCTTCAGCTAGTTTGACTTCTTCTTTAAGCTCTTCAGTCATCTCATCACAAAGATCTAATTCTGAAATTTTTTCATCTCTGTTTAACAATGTCAATGCTTGTAGAATCGTTGTTTTTCCACTTTCGTTTCGTCCTACAAATGCAGCCAAATCACCAACCGTAATTTCGCCAGAATCATGAATACATCTGTATGCTCGAACTCTAAATTTTCTAAGTCGCACATGCAATATCTGCACGGATACGATTTAACTTATTCGTCACAATGTAGTCTTAGCCTCAATTTTTGCTAAATAGATATAAGGGAATTACCAAGTTTAGTACAAAATGGTCTCATCAAAGCAAATGATTGTATTTGTTTTACCTGTAATTTTCTCAATTGTATTTGGATCTGCAGTTATGGCTGATACTCTTCAAAAACCTGATAGAGAATTGAATATGTGGCCCATGACTTTCTCTGGAGAATCTTCTCATGGAAAGTCTTCTCATGGCTCAGATCTTGAAATAATTGGACTATCAAACCAATACACTATTTCTGAACCTGTACAAATTCAAGTAAAAATTAATGATTCATCATTAAGTTGTGGTGATTTGTATATCACAATTTATGCATCTGGAAGTGATGATGTGATAACACAAGGTGGTTATTTCAACCAATGTGTAAAAGATGGTAAGTTATTTCCAAACAATGACTCTTTTTCAAAAATAATTGATACTCCTGGTTCTTACAAGATTGTTGCAGATATTGTTTTAACTGATTTATCAAATATTTCTACTTCTGGAACATTTACTATTAAATAGGAATGAATTACTTAGAGAATAGTAGCAAATTGAATTTACAAATGGTGATTATATGACAAAACTTGATGAAGCAAAAAAAATTAAAGCAGAAATTGAAGAATTAAAAAAGAAAACAAAAATTCTTGAAGCAAAACCAGCTAAAAAAGTAACAAAGAAAGCCGCAGCAAAACCAGCTAAAAAAGTAACAAAGAAAGCCGCAGCAAAACCAGCTAAAAAAGTAACAAAGAAAGAAGAAGTAAAACCTGTAAAACCAAAGAAATTAACTAAAAAAGAATTAGAAGAGGAAAAAAGAATTGCAGAAAGAACTGTAGAAGATGAATTAGAAGAACAACTAACTGAAGAAGAAATTGAAAATTTCCAAATTGAAAAAGTTGACATGGAAAGATTGACAAATAAAATTTGTGATATTTTAGCTGAAAAAGAATCTGATGGAATGTTACAAAGTGAATTGTGGAAAAAATTGAAACTTTCAAGTCGTGATGGTTCTAGATTGTCTTTGAAACTTGAAAGAATGGGTACTATCAATAGAGAAAAACTTCTTGAAAACGATCGTTGGACATACAAATTAATTTTGAAGAAAACTCCAATCAGTACTCAATCAATTGAAAATTCTCCTTGTTTGGTTTGTACTGTTGAACAAAAATGTTCTCTAGATGGTGAAATTAGTCCAAAAACATGTCAATTAATTGAAGATTGGGTAATCGCTGAATACAAAAAACCATCGAAGGCTAAAAAATGAAATTAGCTGATGCACGTAAAGATCATTATCGAAGATTAGCTCATGAACAAGGATTTAGAGCAAGATCTGCATTCAAATTAAAAGAATTAAACAAATCTTATCGAATAATAGGCCCTGGATTTTATGTATTAGACCTTGGATGTGCTCCTGGTGGATGGACTCAAGTTGCTGTCAAGTTAGTTGGAAATCAAGGAAAAGTTATGGGTGTTGATTTATCTTATGTTGAAGAAATTCCTGGTGCACATATTGTTAGGGATAATATTGAAAATGAATCTCTAGCTGATGATGTTTTATCATATTTTGGGCGTAAAGTAGGTGCAGTAGTATGTGATCTTTCCCCTCAGGTAACTGGAAATTGGTCTGTTGACCATGCAAGACAGATTTCTTTAAACTATGATTGTACTAAACTGATGGATAAAGTTTTGGCTCATAAAGGAAATGCTGTTTTCAAAGTTTTTGATGGTGAATATTCTTTAGAATTTAGAGATTATGTGAAGAAAAAATTTGCAAGAATCAATCTAACAAAACCTGATGCAAGCAGAAAACAAAGTAGTGAGTTATACTGTGTTTGTATGGGTTTCACTGGATAAATTAAAAATTCTAATTATTTCATTTATGTTTGCATTTGTTCTAAACCCTGTAGGATTAAACGCTGTCACACTTGATGTAAATCCATTTTCTTTTAAATTTAATATTACTTTTTCCAACTTTGGTGGAGATGTTTTTATTTTTTTGGCAATTTCATCTAGTGTAAAATAAAATCCTGGCATCTCTGTTTCCTCTAAGCATTTATGAATAGTTTTTTCACATGATTTTTGGATTTTTAAATTTGAACTTTCTTCAATCATACTCTTAACAAATTCTTTATCAAATATTTTTCCTATCCATAATGGACCTGCAATACTATTTTTTGATTCACATAAATCACATTTTTGCTGTTGTTCAATAGCTGTTTTTCTATGTCCACAATTTTTACAATGTAAAATATATCCAAGATTTTCTTCCTGATCTATTCGATTCAAAATTTTAGTATATGTTCGATAATAATGCATTTCAGTTTCAACAAACATAGGAATCATTGTAACTCCTAATCTAGCAGCTACAGACCTAAGGCTTCCTAAAATTAATCTGATGGCCATTTCATTTCCGTATTCTACTCTAATTGGAACTCCGCCATATTTTCTCTTACATGCTCCTTGAAAAAGACCATTTAGTACTTGAAGATCTGTTGCAGCAGTTGATAATATTCCTCCATGCATAGTTGCCCTAATCCCACAATCAAAATATGCTGCAGGTGAGCCAAATGGGTCAATATCTACTACTGAACCTCTATTTCCCTTTCTGGAATGCTCATTTAGGAATACACATGCTTCTTTTTCAGAAAATTCAATATTACTCAAATTATTAAGTATGGATGAATCTTTTGCTAGCTCTAATGCTGTTGGATTGAGATCATTTATTTTCATTTTTTCAATTTTTAATTCGTTTGCAACACGTAATCCTCTTGCACCTACTCCTGATAATGATTCCAAGAAAATTTTTGGACCTTCAAATTTTTTTAAAAATGCTGCATATGCAATTATTGAAAAATCTCTGTTTGTTTTTGCTTTTGGATTGAAAAATGCTGGTTTAATTGGAGGTACTTTTTCTGTTAATGATTTTTTTGGAACTAATAATTTTGTATCTCCTTCAATAATTTCTTGGAATAATTCATTTGCATCCTTCATTTCTTTTTCTAGTTTTTAATTACGTATAACGGTTTAATACTTGTATTTTAAGACAGAATTTGTGCAAATATGTGGTATTGACGATGCTGGACGTGGTTCTATGTTGGGACCTTTAGTGATTGCTGGAGTTTCTTTAGAAAAAAAAAATCTAAGAAAATTAACTGCACTTGGTGTAAAAGATTCAAAAAAACTATCTTCTAAATCTCGAAAAATTCTTTATAAAAAAATAATTGAAATTGTTGACGATTATTATATTACAAAAATTCCTCCACGTTCTATTGATGCTAGTGTTAAGAAACATCTTTTGAATAATTTAGAAGCAAAGTATATGGCAAAAGTAGTTTCAAAATTAGATGCTGATACATCATATGTTGATTCTTGTGATGTAAAACCCCTAAGATTTGGTAAAGAAATTTCTATGCTATCTGATGGTCACAAAATTAAATCATATCATCATGCTGATAGTAGGTTTGTTGTAGTATCTGCTGCATCAATTCTAGCTAAAGTAACTAGAGACAAAGCTATTGAAAAATTAAATAAAATTCATAATCTAGGTAGTGGATATCCTTCTGATTCTACTACTGTTAAATTTGTAACCAAATATTATAAGAAAAATCATATTATGCCTATTTTTGTGCGTAAAAGCTGGAAACCTGTTCAAAGAATTATGAACAAAAATTAATTTTTGTATTTTGCAATTACCATTGCATGATCTTTATCAAATGGATGCAGATCTATTGATTCTAAAATTTCAAATCTCTCTCTCAATTTTTCTATTTCTTCTTCGACAATTTTTTTTGGTGCCTTTGTAACATCTATACTTCTTGTTTTAATTACTAGAAAGAATAATCCTTCTTTTTTTAGGAATATATCGCAATTTTCTATGGCAATTTTCGTTTGATCTGGTTGTGCTATGTCCACATATACAACGTCAACTTTTCCAAATACTGAAAAATATTCTTTAGGTTTTCTTGCATCTTGAAGAATTGGCATGATGTTAGATCTATGTGTGGCTACTCTGTCTAAGAAATCTCTTGCAACTCTACTAGCATGTTCTACTGCAAAAACCAATCCACTTGGACCTACAATATCTGAAATATGGCTTACTGTCGTCCCTGTTGATGCACCTAAGTACAATACTTTTGTATTATTTTTAAACGGAAAATTTTCTAATCCATTCATTATTGATGCTGCTAATTTACTTCTAAAAGGATCCCATAATCTATATTCAATTCCTTTTTTAATAATTAATTTTTCCTTGTAAACTTGATTTCCCGGAACTAGATTTTCAGTAGAAATTTTTTGTTGTCCTTCTGATTTTATCCAAAAATATGATTGATTATCTTCTTCCAAACTTCTTTCTCTTTCTATTTGAGTCTGAACCTTCTCTTCTATTACCATAACTGGATCTTTCGTTTCTATCTCCACCTTCTCTTCTATTACCATAACTGGATCTTTCGTTTCTATCTCCA
>QOOS01000015.1 GCA_003331425.1 Candidatus Nitrosopumilus sp. | reverse complement strand
TTCATTAAGACATTGGTCCCATCTATCATCAATTCCATCATCATCATTATCTAATGATTGGTATTTTGGGGAAATAGTAGAATAATCACCTGGTATTGTGTCAGGGCAACCGTCTGTATCTTGGAAATGATTGTAAACTTCTCTCTCATATTTACACACATCTAAGGAATCAATTACTCCGTCAAAATCAGCATCTGCTGATGAATCCACAGGAACATTGTCAGGGCAGCCGTCTGTATCAAAATAACCATTGTATCTTTCAGGTGCTGTTGGACATAGGTCTATACCATCTGGAATTGCATCATCATCAGAATCAATCATTGAAGCATCAATAGGTATTGAAATTCCAATTTTGTCAGGACAACCGTCTGTATCAGCAAAGCCATTATAATTTTCTGACTCCTCTGGACATTGATCCCATCTATCATCAATTCCATCATTATCAATGTCAGGTAATTGATATGTGAATAATTCTATAGTATCAACTGAATCTGGGCAGCCGTCATCGTCTTGGAAATGATTGTAAGTTTCAGATATACTTGGACAAAGATCCACTGCGTTTGAAATTCCGTCTTGATCAAAATCACTTTCAATAGGATCATCTGGGCAGCCGTCATCGTCTAAAAATCTATTATAATTTTCAGGTGAATTTGGACAAAGATCAAAATTATCTATAATACCATCCTCGTCAGAATCACTTGAAAATCGTTGATCATATAGTGTATCTGGGCAGCCGTCATCGTCTTGGAATCCGTTGTAAGTTTCTACTGCATATTTACAATTATCAATAGAATCTGGAACAGAATCATAATCAGAATCAGTTATGGAAATAAAGTCAGGGCAGCCGTCATCGTCTTGGAATCCGTTGTAAGTTTCAGGTAATGAAATGCATTCATCTAGATTATCAAAAATATTATCGTTATCAGAATCATAAATAGGAATTTCAGAAAATACATCGTCAGGGCAGCCGTCAGAATCTTGGAAGTTGTTAAAAGTTTCTTGTACTAATGGACAATTATCAACACTGTCTAAAATTCCATCAAAGTCAGTATCATAATCAGCATAAAATTCAGGGCAGCCATCTTGATCTTGGAATCCGTTGTAAGTTTCAGGTAATGAAATGCATTTATCAATTGCATCTAAAATTCCATCGTTATCAGAATCTTTCATAAAATTATCAATAAATAATTCGGTAGAATGATCATCAGGGCAGCCATCTGTATCTAGAATGTTGTTAAAAGTTTCTTTTACGTATGGACAAAGATCAATTGTATCTCTAATACCATCTAAATCAGTATCAAGTGCTACATTATCTGGAGAAATATCAGGACAGCCATCATCGTCTTCAAAGCCATTTACTCTTTCCCGTTCATTAATACATTGATCATTTATATCTAAAATTCCATCATAATCAGAATCAGGATTAATTATTTCATCAGGGCAGCCGTCAAAATCTGCAAAGCCATTCCAAGTTTCAAGAGTTGAAGGACAATTATCTAAAAAGTCTTGAACTCCATCAGAATCAGAATCAATTGCAAGTGTATCAGGACAACCATCTGTATCTTCAAAGTCGTTAAAAGTTTCAGAAACTAATGGACAATTATCTTGCATATCAGGAATTGAATCAGAATCTTGATCAAAAATTAATTCAGATGTAATATTATCAGGACAACCGTCTGTATCTTCAAATCCATTAAAAATTTCTTGAGATAAAATACATTGATCTACATTATCAGGAATTGAATCAGAATCAGAATCTACCCAATTTAGATTTCTAGAAGGACAGCCATCTATTTCACCAAAATAATCTTCTTGTAATCGAGGGCAATTATCAACATCATCTAAAACACCATCATTATCAATATCAAGATCAGTAGCTGCTATAACTGGAGAAATCGAAATACTTAGTGTAGAACCAAGCATGAACAAAAGCATTAGAGCATATTTTAGTTTCAATTTATGACTTTATTCAGTAATTCCAGTTATTAAATTACACTTTAGTTTCGTAAAATGTACTACTTTTTGTATATAATATTCTAAATGAATTTAAGTAAATCAAATTACAAGACATGATATGAGTTGTTCTGGAGAAGTAGTGGAAAATGAGCAAGAAAACCTCATTCAAATAAAACCAGCCATTGCTGCACAACTCAAAAAAGCAAAATACGGAGTTGCAGACCACTCGACCGTTGAATTATGCCATTGGACAAAAAAATCATTCAAACATGAAGGAAGTTGCTATAAACATCAATTTTATGGAATTTTAACTCATAGATGTATGGAATTTTCACCAGCTGGAATGTATTGTGAAAATCGATGTGTTTATTGTTGGAGACCAATGGAATTTTATGATGCAATGAAAATGGAACCAGAGCAAGTTGCAGAACCTGAACAAATTTTAAGAAAATTAATGGGTGAAAGAAAAAAACTGATTGATGGGTTTTATGGTGATTCAAGAAATGATAAACAAAGATTAGATGAATCATTGTTACCAACACATTATGCAATTTCATTATCTGGAGAACCAACAATGTATCCAAAATTACCGGAATTAATTAAATATCTAAAATCATTAGAAGCTACAAAATCAATTTTTCTTGTAACAAATGGACAAGAACCAGATATGATTCAAAAATTACAAGATGAAGATGCGTTACCAACACAATTGTATTTATCTACAAATGCAGCAGATTATGAATCATTTATAAAAATTAACAAACCAAAATATGATGATTCATGGGAAAGATGGAACAGAACATTAGATATGTTAAAAGATCTAGATACACGAACTGTTTTAAGAATTACATTAATTCGAAATTATAATGATCAAAAAGAAATGATACCAGCATTTGCAGATATGTTTAGAAAAGCTAGTCCACATTTTATTGAAATAAAATCTTACATGCATATTGGTCGTTCAACTAATAGACTTGAACATGAAAATATGTTAGAAATGTCAGAAGTAAAAAAATTCAGTGAAGAAATAGCTAAACAAAGTAAAATATTTTCAATTATGGATGAAAGTCTTGTTTCAAGAATCTCAATTTTACAAAATAATGAAAGATTTATTGATCGTTATATTTCAGCTTATGCAAATACCAATTAGAAAATTTTTTCAATGCTTTGTATCTGTGTGAAATATTATTTTTTTCAGTTAATTCACCATATGTCTTCTTTTGATTTTTTGGAATAAAAATTGGATCAAATCCCCAACCTTGACCTTTTTCTAACTTAGAGATAGTTCCATAAAGTTTCCCTTCAAAAGATTTCAAATTATTTTCATCACAATAAGTAATGGTTGAAATAAATTTTGCATCTCTTGATGTTTTTAACAGATTTAAAATTCCTTTGTTACCAATAGTTTTTTGGACATAAGAAGAATAGGGTCCTGGAAATCCATCTAAAGAATCGATGTGTAATCCATCGTCTTCAATAATTAGAGAGGTATTGCATTTTGAAAATGCATCTTGGGCTTTTTTTGTTGCAATTTGTTTGATTGAATTTGATTGAATTTCTTCTAAAGTTAATTTAAAAAATTTTATTGTTATTCCAAATGAATCTAGAATTTCTCTAGCTTCTTTGAATTTATGAATATTAGACGATACAAACAACAGATTAGACAACTTGTGCGTACCTACCACGACTCTCAATTTCTGAAACTAATTTTACAATTTTTGTCTGATAAGGTGTTCCAACTACAGATTTGTATCCAATGAGGAAATTTTTCCAAGAGGATTCCATAATTTTTGCATGAGCGCTGTTAAGAATTTCTTTAATTAATCTTAAATCAACTGCATGATCTTCTGGTTTTATAGTATTTTGAGAAAGTCCAAAATCAATCATGTAGATAATATTTTTAAATAAAATGAAATTGGATGTTGTTAAATCTCCGTGCATTACTCCATTTTTATGTAAAAGTCCAACTAATTTTCCAATTTGTTTACAAATTACAATAATTTTTGACTCAGGTAAATCATGAACAGGTTTTCCAGGAATCTCTTGCATTACAATCATACTTTTTTCCAAATTTACAAAATGAACAAGAGGTGATGGAATTCCAAATGATTTCACTTGTGAAAGCATTTGTGATTCTTTAATTGTTCGTTGTCTACGTATTTTTGAATCCAGTGAATTATTTCTATAAGTTTTAATTTTTCTAATTTTAAAAAGAGATTTAGAATTTTTCCAAGTACCTGTGTAAATATCAGCCTCAGCACCCTTTTTAATTAATTTCATTAACATTATATCCAAAAGAATTCAATAAAAGTTATCATGGAAGATGGAGAAAATAGAGTGAAACAAGAAGATTGTAGTGAAGATAAGCTAGGTCCTGGAATTCTCACTTTGACAAATAAAAGATTGGCATTTGATAAAACACAAGCAAGAATAATGGACTTTACAAAACGTATGGGCGATACAGTACTTGATGTTCCGTTAGAAAACGTGATTAAAATTTGGAAAGAGGGTCTATTCATAAAAAAAGTTTGTTTTACTGCAAAAACAGATGATGGGGAACAGACTTACAAATTTGGAGTTTTTAATACAAAATCATGGGTAAAAACAATAGAGCAAACAATGAATGAATAATAATTTTTAATAATTTACTATAACAGAATCTAATCGCCAAGACTGAGTTACAAATGTGTCTTTTAATGAAGCACTTTTTTTAACTTGTGATTCTAAAAGTCCTGTCCAACAAATTTGACTACCGCAATCTCCAGCATATTTTAATGGTACAACAAAAAATTTAGCTCCGTGTCTTTTACATACATCCTTTAACATTTCAGATAATCTTTTGTTTGCAGCAACTCCACCTACAATCATTAATTCCTTTTTGGATGTAAATGATAATGCACGTTCTACTGTTTCACTAATCATAGCAAATGCTGTTTCTTGAAGAGAATAACAAGCATCAACTTTACTTTTTTCTGAAATGGGTTTTGTAGCTGATAGTAATCCAGAAAAAGATACATCATTTCCTTTAACAGAGTATGGTAATGAAACATAGTTTGTAGATGTTGAAGCTAATTCTTCAATATTTTTTCCACAAGGGGAAGCAAAACCTATTGATCTACCAAATTGATCAAGTAATTGACCCAACGTAATATCTAATGTTTCACCAAAAACTCTCCATTGTTTGTTTAAAAATGATAGAAGCATTGTATGGCCTCCTGAAACTAACAGAACCAAAGGATCATTTGCACCTGTAAGTAATTTTCCTAATTCAATATGACCAATTGCATGATTTACTGGATATATTGGAATTTTGTAAAATGAAGATAGAGATCTAGCTACTACAGCACCAACTCTAAGACATGGTCCTAACCCAGGTCCTGCAGCATATGAAATAATATCTAAATCTTTTACAGAAATATTTGCTTCGCTTAGACACTCTGATAATACTATAGGACTATTTTCAATATGATGTCGAGAAGCTTCTCGTGGATGAATTCCTTGACCAGCTTCTGGTCGAAAAATTTTTCTAACATCAGATAAAATCTTACCTTTTTTTCCTTTTTTTTCAATTATTGCACAAGAAAATGTATGTGCAGTACTTTCAATTCCTAAACCAATCATATTATCCACGACTTAATGTTGATACAATTTTGATTACATCACCATGTTTCAGTTTTTGCTCACCACTGATTCTTTGTTTAGTTTTACAATCAATCGCATGCAAAAATCCTTTTGCGATATCAGCATGAATTAAGATTGCTAAATCTTTAGCTGTTGAATCTTGTGGAAGTAATTTTGTATCAGGTAAAATTACTCCATCTTTGTTAGTAAGTTTGGTTTCATCCTCTACAGGATAGACTGCAATCAAATTTAATGAATCAAAAACTGCAGTATTTAGAATTTTTTGTATTCCAGTTGATTCAATTTTAGAAAAAATTGTATTAACTAGATCAAGTGCTTTTTGCTGTGGAGCAGGAATTTCTTTTTCAGAATTAATTTTAAATCCTTTGTCACCAGAATTATAATTAATTATTCCAGCTTTAGTGGCTTTTCTTAATAGTAATTCAGTTTCAGCACTACAAGGAATTACAGTATCAGAAATTTTTTTCATAATATCAAGATCTTTACAAAGATCTGCCTTATTTGCAGCAATTATCATTGGTTTAGTATTTTTCCTTAGTTCTTTAACAAAATTTTCTATATTGGAATCATTCCATTCTTTTGGATTTATAGTGATAAGATCTTGTTTTTGTAAGACTTGTTGCACTTGGTAATCTTTTATTCCCAAACCACTGAATCTTTTTGCAATTCCATCAGTAAGTTTTGCACGTTTTTGGTCCACTTCACGAGTTATTTTATCCCATTCTCTTTTTAGAATATCAATAAACCATTGATCAAATTCATCTTGAACAAAAGCAACATCTTCCAAAGGATCATGAGTTCCAACAGGTATTGATTGGCCTTGGATATCAGTAGTACCTGCAATATCAACAACGTGAATTAAAACTTCAGCTTGTCTTGCATCATCAAGGAATTGATTTCCCAAACCTTTTCCTTCATGGGCACCTGGTACCAATCCAGCAACATCAATCAACTTTATTGGAATCAATCTAGTACCATTAACACATAATTCGTTTTCATGTTTTAGATCAAAATGTTTGCAAGCACAGTCTGATTGAACATATGCCACACCAATATTTGGTTCAATTGTTGTAAATGGAAAATTACCAGAAGCAACAGTGGTTTCAGTTGCAGCAGAAAAAAATGTTGATTTTCCAACATTTGCTTTACCAAGTAATCCTATTTGCATTACCCAGAAAAATGTAATTGTACTTATTAGTATTGCAGAAATCGTTTAATCTAGTTCTAATGATTTTAAATTATGTCAATAGTAATAACTGGAAATCCAGGCGTTGGTAAACATACAATTACAAAAAAAATTTCAAAAAAGCTGAATCTACCAATAATTGATATCAATATTATTGCAAAAGATTCAGATGTAATTGAGAAAAGAGAAAATACCAATGACGTGGATACTCAAAAACTTGCCATTATTGTAAAAGAGATGAAATTAGATGGAAAAATTGTTGTAGGCCATTTAGCACCATATGTTTTAGAAAAAAATCAAGTCAAAAAAATTATCATATTAAGAAGGAACCCATATCATTTAGAATCAGTTTACAAAGAAAGAGATTATTCTGAAAATAAAATTAAAGAAAATGCAGGTAGTGAAATTTTAGGAATAATTACTCACGATACACTAGAAAAATTTGAAGAAAAGGCATTTCAAATTGATGTTAGTGAAAAAAACATTGAACAAGTAGTTGAAAAAGTATTACAAATCATTTCTGAAAAAGGAAATGGTGAGCAAGTAGATTGGTTAAATTTGGTAACAAAAAATAACGATTTAGAAAAATTTTTTACTCATTGATTAAATAACGCCTTTAATTTTCTTAAAGTAATTGTTTCAAATTTCTAAAACAGATCTTGCTGGAAGAATAGGAATCATGTATACAAATCATGGTAAAATTAACACACCTGCATTTGTTCCTGTGATTCATCCAGTAAAACAAACAATTCCATCAAAAAAAATTAAAGAGATTGGATTTGATGTTGTAATTACAAATGCATACATTACAAAAAATAATTATGGTGACGAAGCAGTAAAAAAAGGAATTCATAAAATAATTGATTTTGATAAGTCAATTATGACAGATTCTGGTGGATATCAAGTATTAGAATATGGTGACTTAGAAGTTCTACCACCTGATATGGCAAACTTTGAAACAGGAATATTAACAGATTTTGCAATTCCATTAGATAAACCAACAGGATATGGATTACCAATTAAAAAAGCTGAATCGTATGTAAAACATACTTTGAAAGTTTGTAAACAAACTCTTGATGATAGTAAAGATAATGGACAAATTTGGATTGGTCCTATTCAAGGTGGAGAACATTTTGATCTAGTATCAAAATCAACTAAAGGGTTAATCGACATGGGTTTCAAAATGTTAGCATTAGGAAGTCCAGTTGAATTTATGGAATCCTATGAATATAGATTACTTGCACAAATGATTGTATCTGCTAAAAAACAAATGCCAGAATCAGTTCCACTACATCTTTTTGGAGCAGGTCATCCACTTACAATTCCATTTGCCATAGCTTTAGGATGTGATTCATTTGACTCTGCTTCATACATGTTGTATGCTAAACAATTGAGATACATTACAGAAGATGGAACACGTTATTTGTCAGATATTGAAATATTTCCTTGTAATTGTGAGATATGTAGGAAGTATACTCCTGAAGAATTACGACAATTAGAAGAAACATTGAAGATTAATGAATTGGCAATTCATAATTTGTATGCAATCAAACTAGAAGTTGATAAAGTCAAACAAGCTATTCATGAAGGCAGATTATGGGAATATGTCATAAAAAAAGCCAGAGCCCATCCTAAATTATTTGAAATGATAGATGTGATGACTGAAAATTCTGAATTTCTAGGTTTAGGAACTCCAAAATTCAAAGAAAGAGCAATTTTTCTTTATGATAAAGATGATCAGTTTCGTCCAGAAATACAATCATTTCATCAGACAGTTAGAAAATTCAAATCAAAGAAAAAGAGATTATTGATTACTAAGGAATCCACTACTAAACCAGGATATCTATCTCCAGAGTATTTGTCATTAAAAAAGAAAGTGAATGACTTTGATTCATTTCAAGTATGTCAATACAGTCCTCATTTAGGATTAATTCCAATTGAGATTTCAGATATTTTTCCTGCAGCACATCATGTAGCATCCAGAATTAATTATAATCCAGAAGAATTTACCGAATTCGAAAAAACTTGGACAGAGTTCTTCAAGAGAAATAATTTTTCAGAAATCAAATATGACAAGAAGGATGAATTCTTGAAATACTTTGTTAAAACATTATCAAAGAATATCAAGAAAATATCTTTAGGTTAATTAAAAATAAGAAAAAAGAATGTGCTAAAAGATTTACACTTAAAGTGCTGCGTCTTCTGCCCAACCTTTGATGAAGATACCGTTTTTGTGAAGAGGTACTGGTTGTCCAGCAGTGTAATTCATTGGTCTCATCCAAAAGATTGATTTTGTTGGGCATACACCGATGCATGCACCATCAGAAATACATCTTTCTGGGTAGAAAACAAATGCTTTACCTCTCTTCCAGCCTTCAACAGGTTTTACCCTAAGGACATCAGGACCAAGAGTTGTACAGATTTCTACACATAGTGCACATCCGATACATCTTTGTTCATCAATGTCTGGAAGTATTGCTATTGGCATTACAAAATAAAAAAGTGGATTTACCTATTTAAACCATGATAGAATCTCATAACCCTGTTATGAAAATGATCGACAAAAATTGATGCGCAGAATATAGATTAAAAAATTTAAAAATAAAAAGTTAACGTGATATCACGTTTATTTTCTCATTGCATCAATTTGGCCAGATGTTACCCAATCGAGTAATTCTGCTGATGATGGGTTTAGGTCTGCTTTCTTATTCATAAGATTGTTAACCCAAATCCAGTTGATTTGGTTTAGAAGTACTTTATTTCCTTCATCACCTGCACGAGTTTTTGCTACGACAGCTTGGTCTTGTTGAGCTATCCACTCATCATAGGTTCTTCCCATGAGGATCCATTCTTAGCTGTCACTAATTAAAGCTTTTGTCGATTCTATATCAGATATAATGATCGGGCGTATTCTAAAAAGGTTTTAAGGTCGATAAAAACGCATCAAAGCCTTGGATGTTCAAGTATTAGGAGCCGCAAATGAAGTTGGGAGATCAGGATTTTTAGTTGATTGTAATGGTACAAAATTACTATTAGATTATGGGGTAATGTTTGGAAGAAGAGGTTCACCCCCACAATATCCATTACATGTTAAACCTAAGGACTTGGATGCAATCATAATTACTCATGCTCATTTAGATCATTCCGGAAATGTTCCATCATTATTTGTAAGTGGGAATACAGATGTTTATGCAACTCCACCAACATTTGATCTTTCAAAATTATTGATTAATGATATGCTAAAAATTGAAAAAAATTCACATCCATTTGACTTGCCTGAATTAAACAATATGATGAAAAATGCAAAAGAAATTGGATTTAAACAAAAAGTTACAAAAGGAAATGCAACTTTTGAATTCAGAGAATCAGGTCATGTTATAGGTGGAAGTACAGTTTTAGTAGAATCAGAAAAAAAGAAGTTATTCTATACTGGAGACATCAAAACAAATGGTTCAAGAATGTTACGAGAAATGGATACAGATATTGGAGAAATAGATTTACTAATCACAGAAAGTACATATGCTAAAACTGAACAAATACCTAGAAAAACATCAGAACAACAGTTAATTGAATTTGCAAACGAAGTAATGGATAGAAAAGGAATATTATTTATTCCATCATTTTCAGTAGAACGTTCTCAAGAAATGGCATGTATTTTACGAAGTGCAAATTTTAAACATAAAATCATTATGGATGGAATGGCATTAAAAGTAAATGAAATAATGTTTAAGAATCCAGATTATCTTAGAGATCCAAAAATATTTGCAGAGGCAATTAAAAGTTCTACTGCAATTAGAGAACATGCAGAAAGAAAACGTGCAATGGGTGAACCATGTGTTGTTATTTCGCCAGCTGGAATGTTAGTGGGAGGAAATGCGGTATACTACTTACAACAATTATCATTTGATAGTAAAAATGGAATTGCACTAGTTTCATATCAAGGTGAAGGCACACCAGGGAAAAAATTACTAGATACAGGAAAAGTATCAACTAGAGGAAAAGATCTTAGTGTTCAAGCAGAAGTAAAACAATTCCAATTTTCAGGTCATGCAGATAGAAAGGAGTTATTTGAAATGATTAAAACAATTAAAGGAAATCCAAAAGTTTGGACAGTTCATGGAGATTCAGAATCATGTCAAGTATTTGCTCAAGAAATTCATGAACAGTTTGGTTTAGAGACATATGCTCCAATGGTTAATGATAAAATAACCATTTAAGATGAAAAATAAATTTACCATAGATGTAGATAATTCAATTAATAGTGGTCAAGTTTTTCTTTGGCAAAAAAATGAAATGGATTGGTATGGAATAGACGGTCAAAATATATTAAAAATTAATCAAAATGGGGAGATTAAATCAATTAAAAATGTAAAAACAGAGTTTTTTAGAAAAAATGATGATATTCAAAAAATAATTAAATCAATTTCAAAAGATAAAACAATTAAAAAAGCTGTAAACGAGTATGAGGGATTAAGAATTTTTAGTCAGGATCCCTTTCAATGCATGATTTCTTTTATAATTTCATCAAATTCCAATATTCAAAAAATTAAAAACAGTTTAGAAAAAATTTCAGAGAAATTTGGAACAAAAGTAAAAATACAAAATAAAGAATTTTTTTTATTTCCAAAACCAGAAAAAATTGCAAAAGCATCAATTGAGGAAATTAAAACCTGCGGAGTTGGATATAGAGCACCATTTATCAAAGAGGCTGCAAAAATGGTTACTTCAAAAAAAGTAAATTTTGAATATTTAAAAAATAGTGATTATAATGAAGCAAAAAGAAATCTCAGGTTAATTCCAGGAGTAGGAAATAAAGTTGCAGATTGTATTATGTTATTTTCATTAAATAAATTGGATGCATTTCCATTAGATACATGGATGATTAAAATTTTAGAAAAATATTATTCAAATGAATTTCAGATTGAAACAAAGACAATTACAGAAAAACAATATGAAATTCTTCACAAAAAAATTGTAGATTATTTTGGTCCGTATTGTGGATATGCTCAGCAATTTTTGTTTAAAATGGAAAGAGAAAATTATGAAAAAAAATGGCTGTAAACCCTTAAAATGTCAATTAATTGGTAGGTTTCTGGGCCTATAGCTCAGCATGGATAGAGTGTTGGACTTCTAATCCAATGGTCAAGGGATCGAAGCCCTTTGGGCCCACTTAACAAATTATTTATTCAGAATTAAACAAACTTCTGGTATGGGAGATTTAGAATTTAAACTAAATTCAACAGATATACATCAAAACTCAGAGATAGTTGGTACAATTGATGTTTCATATCCAGGACGATATGATGGGGTAGTAGTCAATACAACAATTTTAGATTCAAATGAGCATATCATTTACAAATCATATAATCAAAAAAAGATATCACAGCACGTTTCTAGATTATTTATCAATAAAGACACAATGCCTGAAAATAAAGCAGAATTTTCTGCAGTTATTGAATTTGAACCAACACAAGATTATGAAGTAAAATTTAGAGTATCAATAATAGAACAACATAAGGAAATTGAAAGTAAAATAATTTTTGCTAAATATTCTAACTAGAATCTACTCTTTTCAACCTTTAAGGAACCAACCATCCAAGGATGTGGATCACAGTGATAGTGTAGTTCTTGAGGTTCTGTGAAAAGAAATTCATATGATTCTCCAGGCATTACAACTCCTGGTGAATTAAATTCTCCACTGTATGCATCCATGTGTCTATGATCTGCAGTAACAGTATGTGGAGTATCATCATCATTCATCCAAATTACATGATTATCTATTGTCAAAGTAATTGTGGGACTGTTTGGAACATAACTAGGGTTTCCTTCAGTTGCTGCACCTTGTGCAATACTAATAATGAAATTGTCAGTTGGCTCCAAAATATGTATATCAACAGAAGGTTTTTCTAAAGATTCTGGAAGCCAAAATGATGTATAAAATACAAGTACAGCACCCATTCCAATAATTAGTGCAATAACACCAATACCATATGCATGACTTGATGTTGTAGCACTCATAATTTTTGTAGATTTTCCAAGTTCTTATAAAGCTTGGTTAGAATTTTTGGGATCAAGGTTTTGTAAGATCTTGAGATCCTAAATTAGGATCATTACTTGTTTCAGCATTCAAATCAGCTTTAGTTGTTGGTGTTGGAACTGTTGGTGCTAACTCTTGAGGTTTTTCTTCAGAAGCTCCATCTGGAAGTTTAGACGTTTCACTAATTACATCACCAGTAATTTCAGGGGTTGCTTCAGATTCAGATAATTCTGGTAAGTCCTCTTCGATTTTAACAGGTGCTGGTGGTGGTGCATTCTTTTGTTGGGCTAGTGCATATCTGTAGATATGGAAGAATGCTGCAAATACCAGTAATATTATTCCAATTAAGAATAATGAGACATTCTTCATTCCTGTTAATGCTGCATTGTAAGCTGCAATGTTGAGGAATACTTGGAATGCCAATAATGCAACAAGTAGCCAATTAATCCATTTATCAGAAAGATTGATAGTTGCAACTTTTTGCGGGCCAGCACTTTTTGCTAGCTTGGATTTTCTTTCAGCTTCATTTGCAAGTTTAATCATCATGTATGTGAATCCAAATCCTAATGGAACTAACAATAGCATTGTTCCGTAGAAGAATATTGGATCAATTACCAAACGCTCTACTAATGGAATTGATACATCTGGAGAAATATAGAATCCCCAATATGTCGTTACCATAATCTGTGCAAGACTAGTAATTCCAAATGCAGTAACCATTGGTCTATCCCTCCATGAAAATTTCTTGTATCTATCAAGGAATGGAATCAATACCAGCGATATGATAAACACTAATGGCCACAGTAAACCTGTAACAAACTTATCATATTGTGTTCTCATAAAAGCGTAAATTCCAGTAAGATACCACTCAGGTACTGTTACACCTGGAGGTACAGTGGGTTCAAATTTGAATCCTAAATCAATTGGGAAAACACCACCAGTAATCAAAATTGCACCACCAATTGCCATTACCATTGGAACATCAAATACAAGGAATCTTGGGAAGTGTACTGCCATTAATCCCAGCATTACAATAGGTAGCAAGAACACGTGTTGTGCATAAAATCTTAAAACGAAATCTGAAAATCCACTACCCAGCGCCGCGTCTCTAATTGTAGGGCCAACTACAGGTATGGATGTTGTCAGCGACGCAGCAATACTGATTGCAAGTTCCGCTCTTTCACTAAATATAACATCATAACCGGTAAAGGCCTCAAGAATAGTTACAACTCCTAAGATAACACCCGTCATCCATAAAACTTCATTTCTAATTTTGTATCTTCCACTAAAGTATTGATAATACATGTGAAGAACAGCAAGTAAAACCATAGCATTAGAACCGTGATAGTGTATGTTTCTAATATGAAAACCAAATGGTACTTCATCGTTAATGAATTCAACACTATCCCATGCTCTATCTAAAATTGGTTGATAGTAAAACATCAGCAGAGCTCCGGAAACTCCAAGAATAATAAATACAGTAAATGTTAACATTCCCAAAAATCCAAACGGACTTACAAATCTTGCAGGGAAAGAAAATTTAATTGCAGTAAAGATAGTTCTATCTACTCCATCCCAAATCCAATACAGAAGGGCTACTATACCCGTTTTTCTCTCAAGTGAAACGGCCATATCCAATTACTCCATTATTGTTTGCGTCAAATTTAGGTGGTAAAATGTAAACGAATCCTTCAGAATCTACTTCTAAAGTTAATTCAGGTAATGTATCTGATGGAGATGCTTGTAATGATGCAGGTCCAACAAATGCTTTTCCAGTTAATGGATCATACATACTTCCATGACAAGGACATTCACCTCTCTTTCTTCCTTCATCAGGCCAATACTTCCACAAACACCAAAGATGAAGACAAATCATACTGTATGCGCGAATAGCAGTGTTGTCAGTTTTACCGCCACCGAGTTCTTCTGGAATTCTAATGAATTGCCATTTACGAAATGCTTCTGCATCAAGGGCGGCATCTCCAGTTGCTGGATAAGTAATTACTTGTGCAGAATTAATTTCATAAGTATTCATATTGGCATGTGAGCCATCAGGTAAAATTACAGGAACTTTTTCTAAAGAAGCTTGATTTGGATTTGGCATAAAATCTCCAAATGGAATAAACGGTGCAAATGCTAAACCTGTGCCTGCGGCACCCATTAATCTTAGAAAATCTCTGCGGGACAGACCCTCAGATTTTTTAGTCTCAGCCTCTGACATTCAGCTAGAATACTCGACAAAATGGATATAAACCTTGTTTGGATTTTAGGTGTTTTTTTGCCTAATTATGAGGAACATGGATATTCCGATCGCTACACCCACAATAATTCCCATTATTAATCCAATTTCAAAATTAGAATAATCATTAGATTTTGATAGTTGTTCATCATCTGAAATTATCATAGTCTGATTATCGGGTTTAGAAATTGTTGTGGAATTCTTAAAATCTACAACAATTGATTTTGAGGAAAGAGTATTTTTAGAATCATCAATTACATCTGATGAAAAATTTGTAAATTTTGCTTTTAGTGTAATTGGTTCAGTAGTTGAATTTCCTGCAAATAATGTTGAATGTGTAAGCAGTGTATAGGTACCAGTTTGATTAATTGGTACGTTAAGCACTGTTGAAGTATTGTCTTTATTTTTTACAGGATAAAATCCACCACCTTGACTAAAAAGAGAATTTCCTAACCAATCAAGTGATGGCCATCCAAGAAAATGACCAAAAACACCAGAGGGAACATTTGTTTGAATTATTTTTCCAGATGGATCTATTACAAATACTCCAAAATTTGTATCATCAAACTTCCATGAAAGTTCTATAATTGCAGTATTAACTAATTCATTTTGAATATCAAAATAATATTGTCTCCAATCACCAGCCATATATCGATTAGACATATCAAATGCACCTTTTGTGAATCCATTTCCATAAAGTACATCATTAGATGGAGTTCCCTCAATAGAAAAAACAAAATCTTTTTCTAAAATTGGTTGTTTAACTACAAAAGATATAGGTGCATTAACGGAATGATCATGACTTTTAAAATTTAAAAATCCTTGATAAACACCAATTTGATAATCATTTGGAACAATTAATGTTACATCTACAGTTGCAAAATTATTTGGAGGAATATCGATTAGTTTAGAATCAGGCCATAGTACAGGCCACTTATCATTTTTGTAATAACTAGCAGATAAAGTATAATCCATTGAAGTAGAATTTTGATTTGTATCACCTAACCAATAAGAATAACGAGATGGAACAGGATATACACCAACTAAAGGAACACCTTCAAATTTTTCAGTAGGATCTGAAATACGTAATTCTTGAACTGTTCCCCATGAGCCAGCTCTGTTAACCATAGATAATTCATTAGAAGTAATTTCAGTATTGTTATTTTTATCAATCCAATCATAAACGTATAATGAAGAAATTTTTAGATCATCAGCATAGATATCTGCAGTAGAATTCATAAATTGAGAAAAAGGAAAATTGAGATTTAATATCATTAGTGAAGAATCATCAGGTATTGAATTTTGATTATCAAAAAAATCTATTAATTCTTCCTTATCCTTCACATCAGATAATTTAATGTAATTAGGAACGAAAATGCCAGTTTTATTTAAAATGGAATCTTGTTGTTGAGGATTTGTTTTACCATCTAGAGTAGAATTTTTTATTAATGAAAGATTTTTTGGTTCTAAATTGATTGTAATTGTTTTATTAGTTGGATTATCTATTGTGAAAGTAGTTGTAGTTCTTTCACCTGGAAATAAATGACCTGCAAACCAACTAGTCATAGGAAATGATTTTGATGGAAGTTGAAATTTTTCTAAGCCAATTTTAGTTGAATTAGTATTTATGATTGATGGTTCAAGAATTTTTTTTATGTTTTTGTAAGATGCGTCATTATGAACAATAAAAACACCATTGTTACCATGAACATAATCTAAAGCAGATTCAATATTTGTTAATCCAGATCCCTGAGTGAAAGGGTCATTGTGTAGATCAGTTGCAGTTGACATTAGAATATTTTTAATTGTAAATGAATCATAATCCTGATGATGTTTTTTCATTTCTTGCATTAAAATTGCAGCACTTCCAGAAACAATTGGTGCAGCCATACTAGTTCCACCAAATAATGAAAAAGATTCATCTTGAGAATCCTTAGAGTCTTTTAAAATATTTGAAGGAACAAACCCATGAGCACCTATACTCATAAGATCAGGTTTAGGATCACCAATTAAGCTCGGACCTCTGCTTGAAAAATCGACTATATGATCATGATGATTAGTAGTATTTCCAAATCTAGGTTGATCCTTAAAAGGTCCATAACCAACAAACACATTATTTGTAGTTGCACCAACTGAAATTCCAAAAGGAGATGCATTGGGTAATCCTATAGTTCCATACCCATGACCAGAATTACCTGCACTTGAAATTATTGTTACACCAGGATAATCATCATGTAATGAATTGGGGGTAGAAAGAATACTAAGAATTAAAGATAAAACATCCATACCAGGTGCATACTTTGAATTTGGGAAATTAGAGATTCCCCAACTGTTAGATATAATATCGACTTTAGGTTCTCCTGAAAATTTCCAATTATTTTCATCATTTGTAAATCCAGCTAACCACAACCATGCATAAACAGTATCACCAAACCATAATGCTTTCACAGGTAAAATTTTTGCATCTGGTGCCACACCAATTATAGAATATTTTTTTGTGTCATTGTAAATATTGTAAGTTTCGTAACCTTGTGAAATAATAGATGCTGCGCTAGATGTTCCATGTCCCATAAAATCAGTCATTACACCAAAAAAATTTCCATCAACATCAATTGGTGGAAGTAGTGTACCATTAATTGCATTAATAGAATCTTCAATTGTTGTAGAATTATTTTTAATTACACCATAAACATCTAGAACACTTGCACCAACTGTTCCAGCG
>QOOS01000014.1 GCA_003331425.1 Candidatus Nitrosopumilus sp. | reverse complement strand
GAATTACTGAATAAAAGCGTAAATTGAAAGTTAAATATGCTCTAATGCTTTTGTTCATGCTTGGTTCTACACTAAGTATTTCGATTTCTCCCGTTTTAGCAGCTACTGACCTTGACATTGATAATGATGGTGTTTTAGATGATGTTGATAATTGCCCTCGATTACAAGAAGACTATTTTGGTGAAATAGACGGCTGTCCCTCAAGAAACCATACTTGGGTAGATTCTGATTCTGATTCAATTCCTGATAATATTGATCAATGTGTTTTCTCTCCAGAAATTTTTAATGGATTTGAAGATACAGACGGTTGCCCTGATAATATTTCCACTGAATTAGTATATGATCAAGATTCTGATCAAATTCCTGACATGGAAGATAATTGTCCATTGTCTGCTGAAGTTTACAACAATTTCCAAGATGATGACGGTTGCCCTGATACATTAGTAATTGATTCTGATTCTGATGGTATTCAAGATTTTTTAGATAATTGTCCTACAACTCTTGAAACTTGGAATGGGTTTGCTGATTATGACGGTTGCCCTGATGAAATAATTAACCTTGATTCTGATTATGACGGAATTTTAGATGTAAATGATCAATGTGTAAACGAACGTGAAAGAATTAATGACTTTGAAGATGATGACGGTTGCCCTGATATTTCTCCTAACAATTTAGCTCTTGATTCTGATGATGACGGTATTAGAGATACGATTGATATGTGTCCTTTTGTTAAAGAAACTTTTAACAATATTCAAGATACAGACGGTTGCCCTGATGAACGTTCAACAGAATTATTTATTGATAATTTAATGAATGATTCTGATAATGACGGAATTTTAGATAGTATAGATAAATGCATAACATTACCTGAAACTTACAACAACTTCCAAGATCACGACGGTTGCCCTGAATTTGCAGCGGATTATGATACTGATTTTGATGGAATTTTAGATAGTAATGATGAATGTAAATTAGTTCAAGAAACTTACAACAACTTCCAAGATGATGACGGTTGCCCTGATGATGTAATTTCTGAAATTCCTATCTATGACTCAGATAATGATAATATTTTTGATAACTTAGATCAATGTCTTACATTACCTGAAACTTACAATGGATTTGAAGATACAGACGGTTGCCCTGATTTTATTTCTCAAACTGATTCAGATTATGATGGAATTTTAGATGTTGTTGATGATTGTAAATACGCAGTAGAAACTTACAACAACTTCCAAGATGATGACGGTTGCCCAGACACTCTCTATAATCAAACTTTTACTATTGATTCTGACGATGACGGAATTGTAGATAATTTGGATTTATGTCCAAATGAACCAGAAAATTATAATAGATTTCTTGATACAGACGGTTGCCCTGATGATCCAATTTTTAGTGATTATGATTCAGATGGATTTTCTAATTCTGTAGATTTATGTCCATATGAATCTGAAACTTACAACAACTTCCAAGATGATGACGGTTGCCCTGATTCTGTTGGAATTATAGAATTATTCACATACCAATTACCTGATAATGATAATGATGGAGTTGATGATAGATGGGATCAATGTCTCACTGAATCTGAAAATTATAATGGATTTGCTGATACAGACGGTTGCCCTGATAAAATTGGAGTTTCTAATCCTGGTGTACCATCTTTTGTAGATACTGATGAAGATGCAATTCCAGATAATGAAGATCTTTGTCCTAACACCCCAGAAAGATATAATGGATTTTTAGATTTTGACGGTTGTCCAGACAATATAATTGTCAATTCTTTAGCTGATGCTGATTTTGACGGTGTAATTGATTCATTAGATATTTGTAAATATGATAGAGAAGTTTACAATAATTTTGAAGATACAGACGGTTGCCCTGATAAAATTGAAGGTGATTATTCTGCAATTTCTCCAAAATACCAATCAATAGATAATGATAATGATGGAGTTGATGATAGATGGGATCAATGTCTCGCTGAATCTGAAAATTATAATGGATTTTTAGATTTTGACGGTTGCCCAGATGTTCTTGGTGCAGAATCTACAGTTGTCCCAATCACTGATTCAGATTCCGATGGTTATGATGATGAAGTTGATTCATGTCCTTCTGAGCCTGAAACTTGGAATAAATACAAAGATACAGACGGTTGTCCTGACTCACTTCCTTAAATAATTAATATCTGTAAAAAATAATTTTTCTATGCTTCCAAAATTCTCAAGTAAAGCATTTTTGGCTCCAATGGCTGGAGTTAGTGATCCCGCACTTAGATTACAATGTAAAAAAATGGGTGCAGGACTTGTAGTTACAGAATTCACCAGTATTCATAGCATTATTGCAAAAGAAAAACAACTCAAAGAACATATGAAAAGTATCACAGAATTTATTGAATATTCTGAACAAGAACGTCCTCTATCAGTTCAATTATTTGGTTCAGATCTTAATGCACTAGAAAAAGCTGCAAAAATTGTTGAACCTTATTTTGATATAATTGATTATAACATGGGTTGCCCTGCACCTCACATCACACAGCAAATGGCAGGAGGAGCTTTATTACAACAATCAAATCTTACAGAACAAATCTTCAAGACTCTCGTTAATGCTGTAAAAAAACCTGTAACATTAAAAATTCGTTCAGGTGTAACTGATGCAAGTCGTTATTTGTTTAGAGATATTGCTGAAATAGCTGAAGATGAAGGAATTCAAATGATTACATTTCATCCGCGTACAGTTAATCAAGGATATTCTGGAAATGCAGATTGGCAATTAATTAAGGAACTTAAAGAAATTTCAAATATTCCAATTGTTGGAAATGGTGATATTACTACTCCTGAAGATGCAAAAAAAATGATTGATGAAACAAATTGTGATTATGTAATGGTTGGACGTGGAGCTATGGGTAATCCATTTTTATTTGAACAAATTAACGATTACCTTAAAACTAATTCTTATAATGAATATTCTTTTAATGATAGATTGGATTCTTTCTTTGAGTATCTACATTTAACAAGTAAATATAAAATCAAATTTGCAAATCTTAAAGGTCAGGCAATGCGTTTTACTAAAGGCATGAAAGGTGGTTCAAAAATTCGTTCTAAAATAACATTTGCAACAAACATTGAAGAATTAGAAAAAATTATGAAAGATGCATACTCTACATCTTAATCATTTATCTACAAATTATGCTTAGATTTTCTGTTGCCTTTTTATAGTTAATTTGTAATAAACATCATCCCTTCTAAAATATGTCCTCCAAAAGGATAACGACCTGAGAGAAGTGTTATGACCTCTCAGCAGATAATTTTTGTAAAATCTTATATTTTTAATAATTAAAGAGCTTCGGAATCTTTCTTTTTTGTACCAATGTTTAAAACATTTTCAACATTGCTAATTATAATTATTCCATCAGTATTTTCTCCAGTATATGCTTCTTCTTCAATAATTTTACAAACTTTTTCTACAATTGAATCATCTACAATTGTACTGATTACTGCAACTTTGTTATATTCTGCTGTAATTATTTTTGTACCTCTTTCTGATCTAATATTTTGTCGTTTTCCTGAACCCCTACCGTTACCTTCCATAATTGTAAACCCTCCTACAACACCAGTAATTGCATCCGATATTGAATTAATTTTATTCACTTGAATTGTTGCTTCAATTTTTTTCATTACATATTTTTCATAATAGGTTCAAAATATACCCTATGCTATTTGTAATCGATTATTATTGGTTATTGTGTAATCCTATTCTCTTTTTAATATAAAATCAAATAATTATTATGAAAAGTGATGAGAAAAGGTCTCATAGACTAAATTATCTTCTAAAGTGTTATTTGAGTAATCCTAAAGAGACCGAAATTTATCTTAAAGCCAAACAAATGGGAGTTACTGATTCCACTGCTAAAGATTATATTCGAACTGTAATTATCCAAGCCCAAAAAACACACACAAAAAATTTTTGAATTATATATAAAAATTAAAAAATTAACCATTTACTGATAAATCTCTAGAAATCTTAAACAAGCTATTCATAAATAATGAATGTGAGGAAAAATTAACATGAGTGATATGTTGCTTGATGATGTTAATTCATTATTAGATGGGGATTTTGGTGATGATCGTATCCTAAAGCAAATTGCCCGAGCCTGCAAAAATAATGAAGTAATTAGTAATTATGAACGAAATTATGTACAAAAATTAGCAGAACAACATCTGGGCAAAAAACCGATTACAACTATTAAAAAATCTACAATAGTTACTACAGAAATTCCAAAAATTGATATTCCAAAACCAGAACCTATTATTTCTAGCACCTCTTCACAATTTACTCAAAATCCTAAAAACTCTAAAAATTATAAATTATTTTTAGGATTTGGTGGGGTTGCTTTGATAGCTATTGTTGCTGCAGCACTATTGTTATCAAATATTGATTCATCTACATCAAATCCTGTCACTGAAATTAAAGTTCAATTATCTATTCAAACTGATTTATCTTCATATGCTTACAAGGATCTAATTTCAATTAATGGTATATCTGAGAATTCAAATGTTGTGAATTTGTCAATTAAAAATCAAGATAATAAGCTCATTTGGGCAGAACAAGTTTCAGTGAAAAATTCTGGAATCTATTCAACTTTGGCAATTGCAGGTGGAGTTGGATGGGAAAATTCTGGAACATATACTCTTGAAGCAGACAATGGTTCTGAGATAAAATCTACAAATTTCTCATTTAATTCTTAATTAATCAAATTCTTTCCAATGCGAATCTATCAATTCTCGTAATTTTTCTACACTAATTTCTTCCATGTATTCACGATAGACTATGAATTTATTTTGTTTATTTGTATTTTCACCATAAACATCTGTGGTATTTTTTGGAATAATGTTGTTTGACCATTGATTCATACCAAAAATCCATATTGATGAATCTGGATTAGAAAAATCAATATCATCACATCCTATAATATACAAATAACATTTGGTAGATTGATTTAATTTTTCATACAATTTTTCATAAGCTATTATTTGTCCTTGTGGAATGTTGATTTTATCATTATGGAATCCTTTGAATTCTAAAATTATAAAACTCCCTTTATGTTCAATTAACCAATCAATATCTGTACCTCCAGACGCTAACATTCCATGTACAATTATCTCTCCTAATACCTCTCTACCACGAGTAAACTCTGATTCATCAAAAATTTGATATTTTGCTTTAGAACTTTTACGAAAACCTTTTTCAGGTGAATTTTGTGCCTGATTTGATACTTTTTTTTCATATATTGTATCAATAATGTCGTTTGTTTCATCAGTCATTATTTCAATTTTTTTTAATCTATGATAAAATATCTTGTAAAATTTTCTACAGTTAACTATTTCTCAATTTCATCTTGTACAAAATTCGTTATTTTGATCTTTATACAGTATGAAATATTCATCCTGAACTTTTCTATCTTTTTTTGCAGTTAGTGCATCTTGATACATATCAAAATGTTCAACTATGTATAACTGATTTCCTGGATTTTCAAAATAATCAATTCCAACTAAATTAAATCCTGTTTCTGGAGTCATCTTAATTTTTTCTTTTTCAAATTTATTATTAGACATATTTTTCATTAATCGTAAATCATTAAATTTTTTTCTTCTAATAATGAATGTAAATTATGTACTGATCTGTAAACTTCTGTTTCTTTTTTAGCCCCTGTACAAACAAGTTTTCCTGATGCAAAAACTAAGATGACTGTTTTTGGGTCAAGCATTCTGTGAATCAATCCTGGGAATTGTTCAGGTTCGTACATACTTCTTGGAAGTGTTCTTGCAGATTTTTCTAAATGAATTTTACCGCCAAGACTAATTGATGAAACAATATTTTGTACAGAAATTATAGCATCCTTTTTAATTTTGATCTTTGCTTTTCTTAATTTTTGAACAACTGTATTTACAGCTGCAATTGCTAATTCTTCTGATTTAGCCCCTGTACATACCATTTTTCCTGTTCTAAAAATTAGAGTTGCTGTTTTTGGTTTTGTTAATCTAAATACTAATCCTGGAAATTGTTCTGGATTATATTCTGTTTCTGGAAATTTTTTTGTAATCTCATTCAAGTCCATTTTTTGATCAACTGATGCTGATGCAACTACATTCACTATACTGACAATTGGCTTTGTTTGTGGCATGCGTGGTTCTTTATATACTTCGTTATATATACTAGTGATGTTTTCTGAATCTTTTTTCTTTAATGATGGCCAACCCATTGATATGTAAACTCCTCTTCAATCATATCGTTTACAATTTTATTTTCTTTAATTTTTATTTTAGGTAATTCAGTATCAAAAAATTTCAATTTGCCTTTACATGGAATCGGAATTCTAAATGGTTTAGCATTTTTTAAAATAAAACCATATGTTATTTTTTGAAAATTTTTTGAAGAAAAATGTTTATTTTTATCAATTCTAATATCTTCTAATGATTCATATTTTTTCACATCAAAAAGTTCTGCTTTACCTATAATTGCACCAGTTGTAAACTCCTCATTAATTTTTAATCTCTTACAATCTTCTTTTCTAATTTTAATTGGAGCATGTATTAAAAAAACTCCACGAAAATTGGTATTCCATTTTCTTAATTCTATTGTTTTCTTATTTTGGATAATTAAATTTGCAAATGGTTGACAAATTGAAAGACATTTCATAATTGTTTTTAATTAAATTTTTAATATTTAAAATTGTGATGCTTGTTTAACTAATTCTGAAAGTTGGCTATTTCTAGCTTCAGGAAGTTCTGTAATTCCTCCAATTAAACTATCTGTAACAATTCCTTTTTCAGCTAATACATTTGCTGCCATTAAAGATGTTCTTCCTGCCATACAGACCATGAGGGATTTACCGTTAGATTCTTGAATTGAATTATTTATCTCATCAGGAATTCCTTGCCCTGATAATAGTTGTTGTGCAGTTCGAGCATTTGGAATTACAATTTTACTTTTATCTATACCTAAAGATTTTGCAAGCAATTCAATTCCTCCTTCTTGAGGCGTATATTGAGTATGTATCCAGATCACTTTATCATAATCTGATGAATTTGAGGCTACTTCCTCTTGTGATACTTGTCCTGGTGGTTGAATTTTTCCAATTTTTTCCAAATTCTTTCTATATTTTTCTATTCCATCACAAATCATTACTACAAACTTATTTCCTTTATTTGCACCAACTAGTTGTAAAGTTGCGTATAATTCCAATGCACTACTTTCTCCAATATCGTGTCCTTTTTCTACAAAGAATTTCAAAAGTGGCTTTGCTTTTTCAAAATCTACTTCATATTCTCCTGCATATTTCTCTGGTTGATAATATTTCAAACCGTCTGCGTTGTTATGTGTTCTAATTCCAGCAACGTCTTGACCGCCTGGAGGGAAAATTACATGAACTCCTTTTTTGTTATATTTTTCTGAAATGTATCTACTTAATCCTCCTGATGTTCCACCTGTACCAAACGTACATAGAATATTAAATTCATCTAAAGAATTTCCATCTTCTTGTAATTGCTGATCTATTTCAGCTCCAGTAATTGTTCTATGTGCATTCACATTCAAATCATTATCATATTGTTCTGGACAAAAACAATTGTATTTTTTTGAAAGTAATTTTGCTAAATTGATTATGTCTTGTTTACCCAATAGTGCTTCTATCTCTGTAATTGAATTATCAAATATACTAGGATCAAATCCTAACTGAGTTAATTGTGAACGAACATTTGCAGCTGTTGCTTTTGCAACCAATTCATCTTTTTTACCTTCCATTCCAGGAGCTGGACAAATATCCATTTCCAAATCCATAATTTTGATACCCATATTTCTCAATTCATGAAAAACACCCTCTTGTAATTTTCTTGAAACAATTGTAACAACTTGTAAACCAAGTTTTGATAGCATTCCTAATGCAATTCCAAAATTACCTGAGGTTGCTTCAATTACCGTTTGACCACTCTTTATTTTTCCAGTACTGATTGCTTCATGAATAATATTTGCAGCTGGTCTAACCTTGATTGAACCTGTAAGTAATGTGGAGTCTAATTTTCCGTAAACTTGTAATTCAGAATCAGAAATATCTAAATTGTAAATTTTTTTGGCACATTCTTTAAAATCTGCTGTAATATCTACCAAAGGAGTTGCATTAACAATTTTTCCACCTTCTTGATTATTTTCTAAATGAGGTACTTTATTCCAAATTTCTGATTCAAATCGCTCAAGAAGTTCTTTGTCAATATTGTTATTCTGATTTTGCTCCAATTTCTATCAATTTTTTAAATTTTAGAAGGTCATATAAAATATCTGATAGATTTTATGGACTTATTCCATATTTTTACTTCTTGTATTATACATCTAGGAGATTGATTACTTTATTTGGAATATCCTTTAGTCTACTTACTGCCATAGTTTTATCATATCCTAAATGTTTGAGATTATTTGCAATAGTTGTGGCTCTTACAGTATTTGGACCTAATCCTAAAGCAACCATAGTAATTCCTATTCCTTTAAGTGATTTTGTCATTTTCCTAACTGCATCAGAATCTGATGGCTCTCCATCTGTTAATGTCAAAAAAATATTTGGTTGTTTTGCTTGAAGTGTTGAAAACATTTTATCATACACTTCTGCTAATGGTGTAGAACCATTTGCAACAATTTGTGCTAATCTTTTAGCAGTAATGTTATTCCATTTCATGTTCTCTTCTTTAACAGACCAACAGACTACTGATCTATTTTCAGTACTAAATGCATATACTGCAAATTTTACTCTAAGAAATGCTAAAACTTCACATAATGCAATTGTTGCTTTTTTATATTCAACTGCATCAGATGATATGCTTGATGAATGATCCAATAAAATTATAATTTTTGTTTTAATTGATTTTTTAATATCTGTAAAAAATGGTTCATTTCCCTCAATAAAATTTTCATCATCGAATTCATCTCCTGATCTTAAATGTTGTTCCTTCCAACCTGTTTTCCATTCTTTGAATTTCATTTTTAATCCATTTATCAAACTCATGTCATAGATTATTGTTTCATCAATATTTTTTGTTGATGGAATTTGTATCCCTACTGATTCTGTTGTTAGTCCTTTGTTTTCATTTTTTTTATTTTCTTCAATCAACACTTTGTATTCATCATAAACATTATCTCCTTTTACAACTGAGGATGTATCTATTGTACCAAAATCCCCCTCTTTGTTTTTTGCAATAATTTTTAAAACTTTTTTTAATTCTTCTTCAGATAATGCCATTCCTGCTTTCATAAATGCCACTGATATTGGAATTGTTAACAACGAATCAATATCTAAAATTTTGATTATCTCAGCTACATTTTTTTCAATCCAACTAGTCTTTTGATCATTTTCAATTGATTCAATTACAATTTTTTTTGCAAATGTTGTTGCTTTTTTTATTTTTTCAAAATGACTTTCTTGCAATTCTCCTTTAATTACACCAAACATAAAATATTGATAAAATGCTTCTACGATTCTGGCTTTTCCATAAACTGTGTGAAGTTGTGGTCTTGAAACAAGCATATATGAATAATTGAAAATGATTTCTTCATCCATTCCCTTCCAAATTTTTCTTCCTAGTTGTTCTACTCTTTTTGTTTCCATTGTATTTAGTATAAATCCAAAAGCATGATCATCACTCAAAATTTTTTCAGAATATTTCATTTTCATTGCTTCATACCATGATGATGTTCTAAATTGTCTATATTTTTGAAAATTATCGCCTATTCGTTTTTCTAATGGTGTTAAAATGACCTTTTTTTCTTTTAATCTTGTTTTTGTTTGTATGTTGTCTGAAATTTCTATTATGACGTTTTCTTTTTCAGACCATCGTCGAATTAGAAAAGTTGCTATTTCTACTAAAGAATCATTTTGTAATTGAATCGATTGCATTTAACTTCCAAACATTGAGGTAATGATGTCGCTTACTTTTTGATATTCAATATTTCCCCATTGTGTATACACATTTCCAAAAACAATGTTTGCAGCTTCTTTAGGTGACATTTGTTTATCTAATAATTTTGCAAATGCAATAGTTTCTCTCAAACTTGGTGAGTAAAACAATTCTTCTACTGCTGCAGCTTGTCTTAATGTATTTGCTAATTTAATGGCTTGAATAATTTCTGAATCATAATTTCCTGAACTATGTTTTTTAACAATTTCTAATTCTACTTCTTCTGGTGGATATTCTAATCTTATTCGAACTGGAAATCTACTTAGAATTTGTGGTGGAAGTTCTTTTGTTCCACTATGTGTTAATGGATTAATGGTTGCAATTACAAACCAATTTTCTTTTGCTTTGATTACCTCTCCAGTTGCTTCTTTTAATACAATTTGTCTTCTGTCATCTAATGCTTCATCTAATCTAAGTAAAACATCTGCTTCAGCAGCATTAACTTCATCCAAATATAATAAATCCCCATTTCTCATTGATTTAATCAATAAACCTTCATCAAAACTGACTGTTCCATCTGTTAGTGTTTTTGTGCCAATCAAATGACTTTCTCTAGTTCTTAAACTAAAATTAATTGATTCAGAATTAATATTATTATTTTTTGCAAAATTTCTAACTAGTGAAGTTTTTCCTGTACCTTTTGGTCCAATGACGAGAACAAAAAGTCCGGCTTCATATGCTTTTTTGATTATATCACTAGAGTTGTTCCAATCTAGATATTGAATTTCTTCCAAGGCTTTTTTTCCTTAATTCTAACAATATTTAATGTTGGATCTATTTTCCAAATGCTTCAATTTTAGTAAATGATGCATCCAATCTTTGATGTAATGACTTGTTCCATTCATCAAATCCTGATGGATCTTTTGGATAATTATTGTAATGTTCAACTAACCATTGATTTTCTGTAGATGTATACTTTAGTCCCTTTGCAACTGTTTGATTTAATGCACCTCTAATTATCATTCCAACTTTTCCTAATCCTGAAAAGTCTGGATGTTCTCCTTTACTAATTGCTTCAACGTCCAAATTTCCCAAAAAGTGTTTCATACCATAACTGATTTGTTCATTATTCATTTGTTGTACTAATCTTCTAAAAAGTTCAAGACCTGCTGTTTTGTATCCATACTCTTTAATGAAATCTAAATTGTATTGCCATAATGATGCTTCAGATGTATCATTTGCTTGTAATGCTTCAGCTACATTTTTCCCAAGAATTGTTCCTGCAATTAATGCTGGTCCAATTCCTCCTGCATCAATTGGTTTTGGCATCCATGCAGCATCTCCAACCATCATATATCCTCCGGAAACCATACATTCATTTTGTCTTCTTACTGAAACTTGGAAAATTCCAGAGTGATTATTTCCTAAGGTATCTGTAGGATCTTCTGAAAGTTTAGCATTTGTAATTGCTGTATTTCTTTGAAGATATTCTTTCATTAATGATTCGACATTATCTTTTTTGCCTAATCTTTTGTTTCTTTTCTCTAAAAATGCTTTTTCAACACCTAAACCGATGTTAACTTTAGTTTCTGATTTTGGAAATACCCATCCATATCCACCTGGTGCAATATCTTGATCTAAATGAATAATACAATAATCAGGATCAAATTCTGTAAGATCCTTTTGCCCTGGCTCGAAATCCATTATGTATCTTCCAGTAATTTCTAAATCTTCAATGTTGATTCTCTTTTCAACTTTAGTTGAGTTCTTTAGTCCATTTCTTAGAATAGATGTTACACCTGTTGCATCAATAACTAATTTTGATGTTTTTTTGTAAGGTTGTTTTGTTTTGTTATCTGTTCCTTGAACTCCGACAACTTGTTGACCATCATAAATTAAACCTGTTAAACCAATTTCATGTTCAAACTCAATCCCCATTTTTGCACATCTTTCATTTTGAATTCTTGGTAATTCTGTACGATTTAACATAAATCCATCTCCATCAAATGGAATTGCTGTTTCTCTGTCTGGTGAAAATGCCATTACTCCTTTAACATCATGTTCAATCTCAGGATCTGTCCATTGAACTTTGATTCTTTCTGACATGAAATCTACTGCTTCTTTTGAACATGCATCTCCACACACCCATCCTGCTAGTCCTTTTCTACCTGGTAGGGTTGCTGGATTTCGGTCAACTACAAGAATTTTTAGATTTTGATTAGAATAATGTGATATTGATTGTGCTGTAATTGTACCTGCTAGTCCTCCTCCTGCTATAATTACATCATAATCTGCCATGCTATCATAACTTGTTCATCCGTATTAATACTAAACCCTATTCTAAAAATGAAATTTATTTTTTCATTATTTGATTAATTTGGGGTCGGTTCGTCGCGGCGTCTTCAAGGCGTTAGCTCAGACTGGAGCGGCTGTTATTTCCTCATTCCCAAATTGGATAATCGATCTATTCCTATTTAATTTAGATGACTCTGAAATAATTCTGAAAAAATCTCTCGGGTATTTTTTTTGTTATATACTGGAGTATGAATTTTAATTTTTACTGTATCTTTTTGACTTAAAACTAGTTTACCTTGAACCAATTCTTGCTTATCTAATCTCAAATGAAATTTTGAATCTTCAGTTCTTTCTTCAATTTCCTCCATTAATTGACTTATTTGACTAATTGATAGTAAATCCAAAAATTTTTTCATAAATGCTTTGGCTTGTTTTTTTACAAGTTTTGTATTTACCATTATGATGGGATTTTCAAAATAACCAGTAGTTTCTGTCTTGTTAAAAATTTCTTCTTCAATATCAAATATTTCATTAAAAGGCTGGAATATTTTTGTCATATCTTCTGTTGCATGAACAATGACATCAATTGTAATTTCTAACTTGTTACTCATAATTGTAAATAGATAATTCTAATTACTTATGCTTCTAGTAATTTAGTTTCTTTATCTGCAGTTCTGATTAATTTGACTTTTTCAAGACCTACATGTCTAACTTTGATTACTCGCTTAAATGCAGCCATTAGATCTGAATTAATTTTACTGTAAACTGTGGCTTGTACAAATTGATCAATTGTCATTTCTGGAACTGTTTGGTTAATAATATCTCTAGCAATAATTCTTAGTGCGTGTTTTCTAGAAGTGTTTAGTGCTCTGTAAGTTAAGGCAATTATCTTAATTCTGAAAACATAACCATCTTTTGTTTTAATGTCAATAATGAAATTAATTTTTGATGAACCTCTTCTAACTAAACTACGCAAAAACTCTTTTGAATATTCAAATCTCTTGAAAATTGTAGAAGCTTTATCTCCATCTACTTTATCAATTTGGAAATAGATTTTGTATTGATGTTGAGAAGGATCTCCTTTGAGAATATCAAATAGTGTAACCTCAATTACTCTACCTGAAGCATTTTCATCATCTGTAATTGGTACATATGCAATTGGGACATTGTTAAATGAATCTGGAGCATTAACATTTACCCAACGTTTTTCTCTCCACTTGTCCTTAATTCGACCTTTTCTACGTGCCAATTCTTAACGAGCCTTGAATCCAAAATATAAGGGTATGTCACTAGATCTCTTTCTGATTGCCCATATATCCTTGTAATACTTCAGGGATCCGAATATGGCCATCTTTTGTTTGAAAATTTTCCATTATAGCTACGAGCACTCTAGTTGTAGCAATTAATGTACTATTGAGAGTATGAACATACTGTGTATCTTCATTTGTTTTATCCCTAAACCTAATCTTTAATCTCCTTGCTTGATATTCTAGACAATTTGAACATGAAACAATTTCTCTGTATGCATTTTGTCCTGCCATCCATGCTTCAATATCATAAGTTTTTGCTGAAATGTTGCCCGTATCTCCTGTAGACAATAACATCACTCTATATGGAATTTCTAATTTTTGATAAAATTCCTCTGCGATTGATAATAATTTTTCATGCTCCTTCCAAGAATCTTCTGGTTTTGAAAAAACAAATTGTTCAATTTTATCAAATTGATGTACTCGGAAAATTCCTTTTTGATCTCTGCCATGTGCTCCTGCTTCTTTTCTAAAACAAGGGCTTATTCCTGCATATTTTTTTGGTATGTCTTTTCCTTCGATAATTTCTTTTGAATGCATTGCTGCCATTGCATGTTCAGAAGTTCCAATCATGTACAAATCTTGATTATCAATTTTGTAAATTACTTCTTCAAAATCTTCTGCAATTACTGCTCCTTCCATTGATTCTCGATTTATCATATATGGTGGTTGAACAGCAGAATATCCTTTTTCTCTAAGAAAATCTAATCCAAAATTAATTAATGCTTGATTTAATCTAACTAAATCATTTTTTAAATAATAAAATCTTGCACCTGCTACTTTTGCAGCTCTTTCTAAATCCACCAAGTCTAAATCTTCAGAAATATCTATGTGATCCTTTATTTTAAAATCAAATTCTGGAATATTGCCCCATTTCTTAATTTCTTTATTTGACTCCTCATCTTCTCCTATTGGAACTGACTCATGGATAAGATTTGGAATTGACGTTGCTAATTTTAAATATTTTTTTTCAATATTATTTTGTTCAACTTCTAATTTACTGAGTTGCTCTGAAACACTTTTCATTTCTGCTAAAATTGAAGAAATATCTTCTCCCTTCTTCTTTTTTTCTGAAATATTCAATGCAACTTGGTTTTTCTTTTTTCTCAATTCATCAGTTTTAGTGATAAACTCTCGTCTTTTTTGATCTGAATTAATTAGTCCTTCAAGATCAAATTCTACTGATCTTGCTTTTAGCATATTTTTGATAACTTCAGGTTTTTCTTTGATGAGTTTAGGATCTAACATTATTCAATCACCTTTAATGCAACCTGGATATGTTCTAATACTTCATCTACTGTGCCTACTAATTGTTTCATGTTTTCTTTACTCTCAAAATTAAAAATTAGTTTACTATCAACATTTTCAACATAAAGACTCAATCCTTTTGGAAAATTTACATTATCAGGCTCTAAGGCCTTTTTGACTGCATCAGCCTTTTTTTTGGATATGTTATTCAGAATTACTTGTACTTGACACGTTAACGACATTTACATCTAAATATTTCAAAAATTCGTCCAATTTGTCTTTAGTTATTTTTGCACCTGCTGCACTATCATGACCTCCACCAATACCATCAAATTTCTTAGCTCCATTTTTCATCAAATCGCTAAGATTAATGCTTGATTTACATCCAAATGATTTTCTTGATGAAAATTTTATTGTATTTTCTTCTGTTCTAGTTCTAAGAATGATTACTTTTCCAGCATTTTTTGGTGATCCTGCAATTAATGATGATATACTTCCTGTCATCGTTTCTGGAACAATATCTTCCCCATTAACCATCACACAATTTTCACTTTCAGAAATTCGCCATCGTTCATTTGATAAAACATTCATGTATTCTTTAATCATTTTTCTATAATCTGTTAGAATTTTCTCTCCTTCTGTTAGAATCTTATTTCTATCTCCCATACAAATTGCCATTCCGACTCCTGAACGACTAATCCTGCCACATGAATTTAGCATTGTTGAATATTCTCTACCATCTCTAAGAAAACTTCTTTTGTCTTCTCTTGGAAATGTGTATGTATACCCGATTAATTCAGATTTTAATTCTGAAGTATTTTTTTCTGAAGAGAAATTTGCAATAGTTTCTATTACTATTTTTTTCTCATCATCATCAAGTTCTGATGGAACCCTCCATCTCCCTTCTTCTTTTAATTCAATACCTGATGATTTTAGAAGTGAAAAACATGCTTCTTTATTCCATGTCAATCCTTCGATAAATGGCTGTGATGTAAAGGCTAAGGCTTCTGCCAAAGGTCTAGTTTCTTTTCCAACCAGTAACAAATCTAGATCTATTTCCACTAGACCCAACTCTTTAGCAGTATTGGCAATTTCAAAATTTTTTCCTGTAAATGATTTATTTTCACCCTGATCTTGTCTGTCTCCTAAGGCTGAAACTACTGCAATTTCTGATAAATCTGAATTCTTTTCATTTAATGCCATTGCAGCAAAATATGCCATTCCGCCAGCACAAATTTCTGAACCTCCATCAATTCCATACTTCCATGAATTAATGATATTTTCATTTTCTTTTTCTTCATCTGAAATTTGATGATGATCTAAAATTATCCAATTATCTCCTATTGTTTGATTCAATTCATTTCCAAAACCTCCTCCTAAATCTGTTATAATGTGAAAATCTCTTGAATCTGTTTTAAATGACTGAACCACATTTTTACTAAATTCTTTGGATGTTCTGATTGTACATTTTGCTCCTTCTCTGATTAACGCTTTTGTGATTATACTTCCAGATGTTAATCCATCACAATCATTGTGTGTTGTTATTGAAATTGATTTATTGGATTTAATACAATCTGAAATTTTATCTTTGAATAGTGATAATGATTCTTCAAACACTTTTGTCATTACTCTAATTGAGCAACCACTGATTTATACTTCCATGTTTTAGGAATTCTTTCGATTCTTTTGTAATATACCGACAATCTGTGAACCTTGGCTTCAATCAATTCTAAGGATCTAACATTTCTATTATCTCCCTTGTTTTCTTTAAGGTGTTTTTGAAGTCCTACAGCTTTGTTAACGATATTTTCCAAGTCTTCAGGCATTTCTGGTTTCAAATCATTCTCTTCAAGAATTTGACCAATGCTCTTTTTTGTAATTGGTTTGATTAATGGAATTGAATGTTGATCTCTTAATTTAATTCCAATTTGACTAGGAGTTAAACCATCTTTAGCATATTTTATGACTAAGGCTTCAATTTCAGCAGGTGTTAATGTGATCCATGATGGTGCACGTAATGTTGCTGGTCTAATTGAATGTGATTTCCCATGTCTATGAGTATGCATTCGTCCCATGACTTGGCTCCATTAAGAGTAGAATTAAACGTTACTTTTGCTGATCTCGCAATATAGCAGTAAAAACGACTCTTAGAATAAAAGTTAAATAAGTCTCTGGCTGGAAAACGACAGGTAAAAGGTATGAATACAAAAATACTATTAGCAGCATCCTTAATCGCTGTCTTCACTATCGGACTCTCTGCACAAAGTTCTGTTGCATTTGCACAGTACATGGGCAATGTTGGTAGCGAAGGACAAACCGGATCATATACTTTAGAAGAAGCACTCGAGATTCAAACTCGAAGAGTTGCTTCTGCTGATGCAAATCCAGCAGCTGGATCAGGAACTCCATACATTAGTGCAGATGGTGTTGTTGGTGCAGCAGTAATTGCAGGTGCAGTATTCGGTGGTATTGCAGGAGCTTTCTTCTTGAAAGGAAGATCTGGCAAATACGCAGCAATGGGCAGAGGATAAAACAAACCTCACTTTTCCTTTTCATTTTATTATTTTCTCCTAGTGATACTGATCTCGTACTTTGTAAGAATAAAAGAAATGTATATATCGCAGAAATAGTGCAAAAATGTTATGATTCCTATCGTAGGTACTTTCCTAAGTATCCTGTCAACACTTACAGGACAATTAGGACCAAACTATGATCCATTATTCTATGATGTAATGATTTACATCTTCGGAACCATCATGTTCACAGTATTCCTTCTTGGAGTAATCTCATTTTGGTTGCGTGTACACGGATGGGCTTACAAAGACAACCGTGAGAGATGGGTTGATGAATTAGACAGACACTTTGAAAGAGAAGGTATCGGTCTTATTCCAGACAACGGTAAATATTGGTAAAATTACCACCTTTCATCTTTTCATTATTTTTAATATCTTCAAGTTAGTTCCTCCAGTTAATTTTGACTTTAGAAATTAGTTGTATTGATATCTAAAATTATTTTGAATATTTTACTAAGTCTAAATTCTATAGATTTAGTTTTCTGGTAGTGGTGGCAAGAAGTCTTTGTCTTTTGATGTATCATAATTCTTTGTAGTGAATACTGCTTTGTAGTGATACTTGTCTTGTAATGGTGTTTTAAGACCATTTTCGGCTAATCTATCATTTACAAAAATTTCAGTTTTTGACTCTTCCATATCTCTGATTTGAAATTTGGAGATGTATAGAAAATGACCTAATTCAAAATTGGGATTTTCTATCCATTCAGCATAAACTGTTCCGTCATTAGATAGTGTGTAAATTGCCCTTTGACATTCATCTGTAATTCCTATATTTGGTTGAACTTCTGCTTTTTGACCATCCATAATCATTTCAAATGTAAATGATATTTTCCAATCCGTATCCATATCTTGTATACATGCATTATGTGCTTGTTGGGCTATCATTGGATTTACCCCTACAGTTGTAAGTAATACTGCAATACCACCTACTGCAGCACTAATCAGAAGAAATTTGATTGCTTTTTTTCTTTTGTATGGATCTCCAGTACCTGGCCAAATCATTGTCAATATTTTACTTGGATTCCTTAAAGTCCTTTCTTTTACTCATACATTACTTCAATTGTATCTAATTGGTCTTGGTGATCTGCAAGAAAAAATGCAATCTCATTTGAGTCTATTTCTAACCATTCTGATTCTCCTTTGTATGGGAGAAAATCTTCTACAAATAGAACTCCTTCAGGTCCTGAAACTCTAACAACAATTCTATCTTTTTTTGATTCTAATGGAAATGGTAATTTTAGAACTTTCCCTCTTCTTTCATTTTGGATATTTACTTTGTAAATATCTGAACGAAATTCAACTTCACCAAAAAAATAACTTTGATTAAGATCTAATTTGATGATTTTAAAATCTAACATTCTTGTATATTGTTTAATTGTAAATAAAAGGTTCTTGATGATTTAACGCAAAGCGTAAGGAATGTCTAATAAATGAAAAAGTGGGTTATTTTAGATAACTTGCCAAGGTCTAGTTGCAAACGTGATAACATATCCGACACCAATTATGATTGATTGGTATGCGATGTTGGTATATGGAATTGGTTTGATAATTGGTTCACCTTCTACGACAACAGTTTGACCTGGACCAAGTCCTGGACCAACTTGAGCTACGTTGAGTTGGGTGTGTACGTGGTATACACCTGCTTCAAGTGCTTTTGCAGACAATGAGTATTCGATAACTGAGTTACCTGGAATGTCAAAGACGTTTCCTGGTGGGTCTCTTGCTAACATTTCCCATCTGTTACCTGCGTTAGTTGACTCTGAGAAAATGGATAACCATCCTCTAAGGTCTCTTTCTACAAGACTGACTAATGTTCCTTGAAGTGTCAAGGTTTCGCCAGTTTGTAGGGATTGTCTATTGAAGGTTTCATCTTCTATTCTGATGAAACGACTTTGGAGTTGTGCTTGGACACCGTGTGCATCTGCAGTTGGCATTATGGATTCAACCCAATTGAATCCTAATGTTCCTAGTGCAAGTACTACAGCTAGTCCTAATACGATAATCTTTTGTTCGACCATATTATATCCCTATTAATGGAGAGGTAGATTTCATCGTTATATGTTTTACCTTCTTGACGAGGATCGACGTTATTGTAATGTTAATCATTAATGTTATACAATGAATTTAACAAATAAATGATAAAATTTTTAGTAAAAATAACCTATTAAAAATAATTTATTTCACATTAATTAATAAAATTTTATATTTTTTTCAAGAAAAATCTTAAATTTGTAAACTCTTGCTTTATATCCCGAATTTACCCTTATGTACACATGGCACAGATGCCCGCATTAATTCCAAAAGAAGTTGAGATCCAGAGACTAAAGAAAATCTGGCTCATCGTCATAGCTATGGGATCCACTGCAGCATCAGTCGAAGTTGATAACTTCGTTGATGGTTCTTTGCATCAAACCTCTATCAGAGATAGTGCATTTACACCAGCACACTGGTGGCTATACTCCCACTTCATCACATTACCACTTGGATGGGGAGCAGCAGCAATCTATGATAGAAAAATACCTGTTCTTAGAGGTCCTAACAATTCAATGAACACTGGTTTAAAGATGACCATTCTTGGTTACTTAGCAACAATGTTTACAATTGGGGTCAATGAGATGTGGCATTTCTGGTTTGTAGAGGAGATCTTTGCAGTTCCAAACCACTGGATGTTTAACATGGGAGTTGTAGTAGCTTTCATGGGTGCACTAGCATACGTAGTCAGAGTATATGCTCGACTTGTAGAACTAGGTGCAGAAACTCCTGGTGAGAATCCATATGTTGCAGAAATGTACAAGATGGCCTTAGAAGGTAAATTGTACAGTAGAAGCATTCCATAGACACACGTGCAATAGCACACTTTTTTCTATTTTTATTATTCTTCTAAGTCTACTTGATCGTGATGGAATCAGCACTTTAAGAAAGATTTAAAAGGATTCTGAATCCCATTAATTCCATAATGACTCTTCCTAAAGGATTCGGTTCTGGCGGTGCTGGTGGATCATCAAGCGCCGACGTTGAACGAATGATTGGACGACGCGTTGAAAACATGACTGGAATGATTACCATTTCATTTATCGCAGCATGGTTAGCAACTTTTGGTGGAACTGCAGCAGGATACTTCTATTATCCTTGGGCATATCCAACACCAAGTGGCCACTTTGCATTCATCGTACTCACAATCATTGAGGCAATTGGTTACATCTTCTGTGTTAAAGTAATGGAAGAAGGTTCCAACAAAAACAGTAACGGTATTGTTGCTGGAGTTGTAGGTGCTGTTACAGTCGGTACAATAATGATTTCATTATTCGTCGGAAAATAAACAGAAACCAACTCAAGACACTTCTTTTTCATTTTAATTTAGGTCAAAAGTGCCGATCTTCATCAAACTCTAAAATTTTATATACAGACCTTTTCCTCAATTCCATATGGTCTGGTTAAGACGATGTACACACTACTTATTCATAGTAGTAGTTGCAGTTAACTCTACACTGTTAACAATTAATGCAGGAGATTACATCTTCTACACTGACTGGGCTTGGACATCGTACACGGTATTTTCAATATCGCAAACTTTGATGCTTATTGTAGGAGCTACATATTATCTTACATTTACGGGCGTTCCAGGCACAGCAACGTACTACGCTCTAATTATGACAGTATACACATGGATTGCAAAAGGTGCATGGTTTGCACTCGGATATCCATATGACTTCATTGTAACTCCAGTTTGGTTACCATCAGCAATGCTTTTGGACTTAGTCTACTGGGCAACAAAGAAGAACAAGCACTCCTTGATACTGTTTGGCGGCGTACTAGTAGGAATGTCTTTACCATTATTCAATATGGTAAACCTCATTACAGTTGCAGACCCGCTTGAAACGGCATTCAAATATCCAAGACCAACATTGCCACCATATATGACACCAATAGAACCCCAAGTAGGTAAGTTCTATAACAGCCCAGTCGCATTGGGCGCAGGTGCAGGTGCAGTTTTGGCATGTACATTTGCAGCGTTAGGTTGTAAATTGAACACTTGGACATACAGATGGATGGCCGCATGGTCAAAGTGGGACTAAAACCCAACCTTTTTCATTTTATTATTTACTAGTAGGGGAAACCCTACACAAATTTGATTAAAAAATACTGCACAGCTTGTGATCTTTTATTGTCTATTTTGACAATATGCAATTTTGTGATTATATTATATGAAGCAGCAATATGGTCAGATTTTAGTCACTCCAAAACCTTTTGTAAAATGGGCTGGCGGAAAACGACAATTAATTTCAACTCTCAATGAAAATCTACCTGAATCATTTGGTACTTATTTCGAACCTTTTCTTGGTGGCGGTGCTTTATTGTTCAATATGCTAACTGAAAATAATAAACAAAAGTGTATTATTTCAGATCTAAATTCTGATCTTGTTTTAGCATATGCAACCATTCGTGATAATGTTGATAATTTGATATCTTCATTAAAACAACATGAAAAATATTATCAAAAAGATTCAAAATCATATTATTATTCTGTTCGAGAAAGTACTCCAAAAAAAGAAATTGAAAAAACATCTAGATTACTATTCTTGAATAGAACATGTTTCAATGGATTATACAGAGTAAATAGTAAAGGTAAATTCAATGTTCCTTTAGGAAAATACACTAATCCAAATATTGTAAATGAAGAGAATTTGCGCTCCGTTAGTCATATTCTAAGTTCTAGTAAAGTCAAGATTCAATGCCGTGATTTTGAAGCAGTTTTACGTGATGCAAAAAAAGGGGATTTAGTATACTTTGATCCACCTTATCAACCTGTAACTGAAACTGCTAATTTTACTAGTTATACTAACAAGAATTTCACATATGATGATCTAAATCGACTATTTGTTCTTTGTACGAAATTAGATGAAAAAGGATGTAATGTTCTTTTATCCAATTCAGACTCTAAAGAGGTTGCAAACATGTTTTCCAAAAAACCTTGGAAAATCAATAAAATTAAGGCAAATCGTTCCATTAACTCAAATTCAACAAAAAGAACAGGACATTTTGAATTATTAATTAAAAATTATTAGAAGCTTCGAACGGGATCTGAACCCGCGACCTTTACATTACCAATGTAACGCTCTACCAGACTGAGCTATCGAAGCACATGATTTGTCTGTAGAAAATCCTTATAATTCTTCATTCTGGGCAAAATTTTTCTAAACTGTTAAATTTCACAGATATTTGTTATCTTTTGGAGGAGTAATCAAGCCTGGCCAAAGTAAGCACTATGTGCTTTTGGACATGCAGGACTTAAGATCAAATAATGGGTGATCCTGTCTCTCAGGAGTTCGTGGGTTCAAATCCCACCTCCTCCACCTTTATTTTGGATGTTTAATTCCTCTGGCGTTTAATACTTCGTAAACATCTGGTAATGAGAAAACATATCCAACATGGACGCAGTCTTTTTCATCACATAATTGACAAAACAATTCTCCTTTTTGAACTGCAACTTCTGCAATTCTATTTTTCATATTGTCTTTTAGAATTACTCTGTCATCATCAATGGAAATTTTTTCTATCTTTGGAGCATATCTTGCAAAAGTTTTGTCCTTTTGCATCATCTCCTCTAACATGTAAGTTACATAACCTGAAAAACTATTGACCCCTTTCATTGTAAGGTCGTCTTTACTATTTTGATAAACTTCATGGAATTTATCATATACTGTTTCTGAAACTGTGATTGATTTGAATCCGGCTTTTGGCAATTTACTTTTCCTTACCGTAATTTAAGGTACCCAAGTATATAATGTTTTATTTTTTTTGAATTTTCTTCTTCAATTGAAAATTAGTCTTTATACCATACTGTGATTGAAGATAATTATGGCTAAAGGTTATCGTGTTGAAGAAATCCGAGAAAAACTAATTTCTGTTTTGAAAGATTCTGATAGCGGAATATCTGGAATTGAAATCTCTAAAAAAATTAATGTTAGTAGAATAACAATGACAAAATATCTTAAAGTTTTTGCAGCAGAAGGATTACTTCGTCAAAAAAATATTGGTAATGTGACATTGTGGTTTTTAGAACCTGGTCAAGAATCATTTGATTTTCCTGATGACTATTTCAAAATTACTTCACGTTATCTTGAATTATTAGTTAAAGGTAATGAAGAAGAAATTTATTCTTTAATTCGAAATTGTCTTAATTCTGGTGCTTTGATTAACCGGATAATTATTGAGGTAATTTATCCTGCTATTGATCATATACGTGAATTATTTGATTCTGGAAAAATTGGCTCTGCAGAACAAAATCTTTTAAGAAATATTATATCCAAATCTCTTAGTATCTTCAATCAAGTTCCTGTAGTTTTAGATTCCAAAAAAAATGTAGTTGTAATTGCTGCTGATCCTGAAAGTATTTTAATTTCTGAATCTGCTTCAACATCTTATCATTCAGATGGTTGGAATGTCTCTCATTTAGGAGATATGTCTTATGCCATTGATGTATTATTTGATCTAGATTTTCAAAAATTAGTTAGGAAGATTTGGAAAAAAAAGTCTGGTATTTTATTAGTAGTAATATTTTCTCAAACTTCTGAAGGGTTAAGCTTTTTTGCAGATTCCATTAATCCAAATAAAACAAAGTCTGATAAACAAATTAAATTAGCATTATGTGGTAAAATCTCCAAAAAAACTAAAATCAATTCTGATTTATTATCTGATAATATTGGTGATGTTTTACAATGGTCAAATACAATATCTCAAAATATTAAATAATTGAAAATGGGCCCGATGTGATTCGAACACATGACCTTTCGATTATCAGTCGAACGCTCCAGCCAAGCTGAGCTACGAGCCCGTAACTGGCTTTATGGAATCCGACTATAATAACCATAATTTTGACAACTAAACATAAGGGACTAGGGTTGTACTGGTAAAAATTTAGTCTTCTTTCCACTTTATTGAACAACCAATAGATGGGTCAAAATCTTTCTCAATTTTTTCTCCAGCAATCAATTTTTTCATATTTACAATCATTGTCTTTTCTGTGGCTGTATCATCTGGTTTCATGGCATTATCAATTCTACCGTGAAAAACTAATTCTTTTTGGCTGTTAAACAAGAATGGGTCTGGAGTACACATTGCACCATATTTTTTTGCAATTTCTTGAGTTTCATCAACTAAATAATCAAATTGGAAATTTTTCTCTTTTGCGGTTTGTTTCATTCCGTCAAAACTATCTTCTGGAACATTTGTAGGATCATTGCTGTTGATTCCTATGATTGCTATATCTTTTCCACATTCTTCAAATAATTCGTTTAATGCATCAACTTTTGCTTTAACATATGGACAGTGATTACACATGAAAATAACTAAGATTCCTTTGTAATTTTCATAATCTTTGAGTGTGTGTGTTTTATCGTCAATTCCTAATAATTCAAAATCTGGTGCAATATCTCCTTTTTTCAATTTAATTTGTGATTCTAAAAGTACCATGATGTAAAAATTCTCTATTCAAATAAAATCTTATCCTAGAGGACAACAATTAAAGTCCACTTTGATAGTCTTTTTCATGTGGGCCGGTAGTATAGCCTGGTAGTATACCCGCCTTGCACGCGGGGGGTCACGGATTCAAATTCCGTCCGGTCCACTTTCAATTCTCCGATCTATGATGAATTTCAGACCGCTGGGTGGATTTAAATAGCACAACTTTGACTTTTCACTTATGGCAAGCGCAGTAGACGGATGGCCCGTATGGATTCCTCTTATCGTTGGTTTAGCTCCAGGTTTAGTATACTGGTTAGCAATTACCGCTAAGAGAAAATAAAATTTATATCCATTTTTAATTTCTTTTTCTTCTTTTTAATCAGTGTAAACTAGGTTTAACGTTGTTGCCTTTTTTGTACGTTAATGTAAGTAGTAATGCTTGATTAATGGTTTTAACAATCACATTTTAATGAAAAAATTAATTTTTGGAATTATTTTTATTTTGATCCTATTTCCAGTATCTCAATCTTTTT
>QOOS01000013.1 GCA_003331425.1 Candidatus Nitrosopumilus sp. | reverse complement strand
GATTAAATCAGCACCAGCAGATTCCCATTTTTTTGCAATACTAATTGGATCATCACTGTAAACGGTTTTTTGATTTGGATCACCTTTGTAAAGTCTAACTACTTGTCCATTCATTAAATCAATTGCTGGAATCACTTTCATTTTTTACACACATTTAGAAAATTTTGTATCATTATTTTTCCAACATCTCCTGATTTTTCAGGGTGAAATTGAGTTCCATAGAAATTATTTTTTTCAACAACTGCTGGAACTTTAACACCATAATCTGATTCAGCAGTAATTACATCATTAGATTTTGGTTTAGCACGATAAGAGTGAACAAAATAAACCCATGAACCATCATCAACACCTTCTAAAATAGTTCCAGATTTTTTAATTTCTAAATTATTCCATCCCATGTGTGGAACTTTCATAGTAGATGGAAGAACTACTATTTCACCATCAATTACATTAAATCCTTTTTCAACCCCCTCTTCACTCTTTTCAAAAAACATTTCCATGCCTAAACATATGCCTAAAACCGGAGTTTCATCTTTTACATAATCATGAAATTTAGTTTTTGAATTTTCATTAATACTCTGTATTGCAGGATCAAAATTTCCAACACCAGGTAATAATAATCCGGAATAAATATTGGTTTTATCAAAAGAAGTAATTACATCAACTGATGCACCAGCTTGTTCAAGACTATTTTTAAGGCTGAAAATATTTCCAGCACCATAATCAAAAATTGCTAAATTTACCATTACATTGAACCTTTTGTACTTGGAATTCCTTTTTGTTTTTTATCATATGATGATGCAGATCTAAATGCAACTGCTAGAGATTTGATTGCAGATTCGACTTTGTGGTGATCGTTATCTCCATACTTTACAGTAAGGTGAATGCAGCTATTCAAATTTTGAAGTAGTGATTGGAAAAAGTGTTCTAAATCTTCTTTAGATACATTTTCAATTTTACTTCGTTTAATTGATAGAGTCAATTTTGAAAAAGGTCGTTTTACAAGATCAATAGATGCTTCAGCTAAAGATTCATCCATAGGTACAGAAGCATAACTAAATCTAGTAATTCCTTTTCTAGAACCTAGTGCTTTATCAATGGCCAGACCAATTGTTATTGCAGTATCTTCAATCAAGTGGTGTTCAATTCCATCATTAGACTTTGCATTTACTTTAAGATCCATCATACCATGTTTTCCAAATGATGTAATCAAGTGGTCAACAAAATTAATTCCAGTTTTGATACTAGTATTTCCTTGTCCATCAAGATTGACAGATACAGAAATGGTAGTTTCTTTTGTACTTCGATTAATTGATGCTTTTCTTTGAGCCATATTTACCACAGATTATCTGATAGATTTATTCTAAATTTAATACCTTTGGTAGTAAATTAATAGAATCGAGGACAAGAATAGCCTCATTTTGCTCAAATAATTGTAATTTTTCCTCAGGATTTTTACTAGTTCCAATTATTCCACAAAAGGTTGTTCTATTACCTAAAATTGTGGCTTTTTTGGCCATAATGAAATCCTCCATAGAGTCACCAACATACAAACAAGATTTGCTATTCATACCAGTGATAGAATTTACAAGTGATTGAGGATTAGGTTTTGCAAGCTCTCTTGGTTCATCTTCTAAAAACATTGAATTTTGCAAGTCAAATTTATCAAGTAGATTTTTTAATGAATATTTAACAGACTCTTTTCCTCTTCCAGTTACCATAGAAATTTGATTATGAAATTTATTTTCTAATTTATCAGCTAGATCATTGTTAAAAATTACAATATCATTTTCAATTAAACCAGGTTCAGAAAATTTTGATGTATTTTTAAATAATTTTGAATAAAGTTCTGGTCCATAAAATAATTGATCAAATATTTGATATAAAATATTGTCCTTGTGTGAACCTGGATAAGATAATTGTTCAATGATTTCAGATATATCAACTTGATTTTTTATGAAAGTCTCAACAGATTTGATTCCTGTTGAATCAGAATTATTTATTACAAGATTGATAAATTCAGTTTGATCTTTTTTTAATTTTTTTGCAGCAACAATTGAAAGAATTGCAGCATAAGTCAAATCAACTTCGTCATTAAAACCACCAGTGGATTTAAAACCATCAATAATTTTGAAGTCTATTTTAATTGAATCATTAATTTTTGCTAAAGTTTCTAAAACATATTTTGCTGTTTTAACTATTGTTTGATCATAAGAATTTGTAATATCTACTAATACACCATCACAATCAAAAATTATACTATCCAATGTAGTAGGATCAAATGAATCATCAACATAGATACCTTTTGATTTTTGTGTTAAAGTCATCCCAAATAATCACGAATAGCCAGTAAAAATTTTGAATTCATTTCTTTTGTTCCAATTGTAACTCTAAGACATCCATCATGATTTCCTATTTTACCCAATTTTCTAATAGAAATTCCTTGTTCAGATAATGCTGAATATACTCGCTTGTAGGAACTATGTGCGTCAAATAATACAAAATTAGCCTTGGAATCAAAGACTTCAAAGGCATCAAATTTTTGTAATGTTTCAATAATTCTTTGTCTTTCAGCTTTGATGGTTTTTACTGCATTTTCCATCAAATTTACTTTTTCTAAGGCTAAAATTCCAGATTCAATTGTTATTGTACTAAGAGGATATGGGTATTGTAAGACATTTAGAAATGCATCAGTGAATTTTTTGTTTGCGACAAAATAACCCAAGCGTAGACCAGCCATTCCAAAAGATTTTGACAAGGTTCTAACTACGATTAAGTTATTTTGAGTTTTAACTAAACTAGAAAGAGAATAGTCAGAAAATTCACCATATGCTTCATCAATAATGATCATACCTTCAAAAGATTTGATTAATTTTTTAATCTCTATTTTAGAAAATTGAAAGCCAGTTGGATTATTTGGTGAATCAAGATATAGAATATCAGCGTTTTTTGATTCTTTAATAAATTCTTCAACATCTAATTTCATTTCATTAGAAAATGGAATTCTGATTAGTGGAATTGAATATAATTTACATCGTTCTTCAAAAAAACCAAAAGTTGGATTTGATGTAAGAACTTTAGTTTGTTTTGATGCAAAATTTGATAAAATTAAATCTAAAATTTGATCAGAACCATTTCCAATCCCAATCATAGATGAAGGTACTTTTACAAACTTAGAAATCATTTGAATTAGTCTTTCAACCCCGCCAAGAGGATATTCTCTTACATCAGAATTTTTTCTAGCTCCTGATACAATATCATTTTGAAATTGTTTTGATAAAACATAATTTTCATTTGAATCAAGTTTTAGAGAATTTTCATTTAATTCTGGTTTTTGATATCCTCCAATTGAAGAAAATTCCTGTACTTTAGAATCAAACCAGTTTTTCTTCATCATAATCTACCTCTCACTGCCTGATAGTGATTAGGCAATCCTTCTGCAGAAGTTAATGTATCAAGGTGTTTTGAAATTTTAGACAATGATGTTTTTGAAGCAATTACCTCTGTATTGATTTTAATAAAATCGATTACAGATAGTGAACCACGAATTTTTCCAAAGCCATTTGTAGGAAGTATGTGATTTGAGCCTAGCAAGTAATCACTTGCAGAAGATGGAGAATAATTACCAAGTAAAACTAATCCAGAAGAAGTGATTTTTGAGGACATTGATTTTGCATTTTTAGTCATAATTTGTAGGTGTTCAGGAGCCAAATAATTAATTAATTTTATCATATCAGAATTATTTTTACAAACAGCAATAAATCCATTTTTAGATAAACTAGATTTAACCAAATCCTGTCTTTGAATTGTTGGCAATAGTTTTGAAATTGTTTGATTTACAAGTTTTGCAGTTTTTTCAGAATTTGTAATTAAATAACAAAAAGTATCACTACTATGTTCTGCTTGTGAAATTAAATCAAGAGCTATGTATTCAGGATTAGCTGAATTATCGGCAATAATTCCTAATTCAGTAGGACCTGCAAGCATATCAATTCCAGTATTATCACTAACTGATGATTTTGCTAATGTTACAAATGCACCGCCAGGTCCAACAATTTTATCTACTTTTAAAATTGATTTTGTACCATATGATAAAGCAGCAATTGCCTGTACACCACCAGTCTTATAGATTTCAGTAGCACCACAAATATCTGCAGCTACAATTGTTAGTGGATCAATTTTACCATTAGAATTTGGAGGAGATACAACTACTATTCTTTTAACACCAGCAACTTTTGCTGGAATTACAGACATAATGACAGAGCTTGGGTATCTAGCAAGACCACCTGGGATATAACATCCAGTACTTTGAATCGGAATAAATTTTTTTAAGATTTGAACTCCATCTTGATTAATTTTTTTATCCTTGAAAATATTTTTAATTACAGATTCTGTTTTTTCAACCTTATTTTTTGATAACTTTAATGCAGTAATTTCGTTTTTTGATACCTTAGAGTATGCATTTTTGATTTCACTTTTAGAAACTCGTAAATTAGAAATAGCTGCACCAGTAAATTTTTTTTCATATTTTTTTACTGAAGAATCACCGTTTTTTTGAACATTTTTTATTATAGTTTCAACTATGGTTTTATTATTTTGAGCCTGTTTTGGAATGATCTTTGCAACAAATTGTTCAATATTTGTTACTTTATGGATTTTCATCAATTTTCTTCGTCGCGTTTAATTTCTTCTAGTTCTAATATTTGACGAGGTTCATGAACAACTAATCCTTGAGCAATTTTTCTTAATTTAGGAACAAGTTTGTGAAATTCCTCTTTTTTAATTACAGTGTTAACTCCAAACCAACCGTCTTCACTAAGAGGACTAATAGTAGGTCTCTTTAAAGAAGGCATTTGAGATAAAAGTTTTTTCAGATTTTTTTCTTCAACGTTAAGATAGATGTGTAAATATTTTCTTCCATTAACTGCACCTCGCATTAATGTAATAATATCAAAAATCTTTTCACGTTTTTTTGGATCTTTTAATGATTTTTTGTTAATTATCAAATGTGCAGTTGAAGTTAACACTTCATCAACAATTTTTAATTTATTTTGTTTTAGAGTTGTTCCAGTTTCAGTTACATCCATAATTGCATCCACATCTTCAGGAGGTTTTGCTTCAGTTGCTCCAAATGATAAATGAATTTGAACATCTTTATTATTTCCTAATCTCATCCAAGGAGTAACAATTAGTGGATCCTTTTTACCGTAATATTTTTGATAGGATTTTAAACTTTTGATAAATTTTGAAGCTGTTGTCAAATATTCAGAGGATATTCTTAGAGTTTTTTTCTTTTTACCGTAATCAGCAATCATAGCATCCAGGTTTTTGTAACTATATTTGTCAGGAAATGCAATTACAAGTCTAATTTTTCCATATTCTAAATCAAGAATAGGTTCAACATCAGAATTAGTTTCACCGACCCAATCTTTTCCAGTAATTCCAACATCATACAATCCTTCAGAAACTAGAGTTGGGATTTCTTGTGGACGTAGCATTTTCATAATAATTGTAGGATCATCTAGATAAACACGATAAGTTCTACTTTTTCTGTTTACTTTTGTCCAAGACTTTTCAAGAAGCTTGAATGTAGCATCTTCTAAACTTCCTTTAGGTATTGCAAATTTCACATCAGACATTTTCATTAGTTTTCACTTTTTAGCTATATAATAGGATGTTTAAATTTGATGAAGCAATTCTTTAGCTTTATCAAGTGAAATTGAATTAGCTTGAACCATTTTTTCAACAATAAGATCAATTTGTTCAGTAGTGGCACCTGCTGCTGCTGCTAGATTTCGTGCATGTAGTCTCATGTGACCCTTTTGAATTCCTTCTGTAGATAGAGCTCTAATTGCACTATAATTTTGTGCCAATCCTGTTGCAGTCATAACACATGCAAGTTCTTGAGCAGATTCCACATTGAGTATTTTTGCACAAATTTTAGCTACTGGATGTACATTAGCAATTCCGCCAACAATTCCAACAGAAAGAGGAATTTCTAAAATACCAACCAAATTACCATCATCATCTTTACTCCATTTACTTAATGAACGGTATTTTCCTGAAATTGCAGCATATGCATTTGCAGCAGCTTCAATTGCTCTACTATCTTGACCAACAGCATTTGCAACTGAAATAATTCCATTCATAATTCCTTTATTATGAGTAACTGCACGATAGACATCATTATCTGCAAATTCATATGCTAAAATGATATTATCTACAACATTTTCACCACCTACAGATTCTTTTTCAAAAATAGCTTTTGCTTTTACCATACGTCTAGTAGAATAATTTGATAAAATTCTAAGTAATGCCTTTCCACCTGTAATTTTTTCTATAAGAGGTGAAACTGCTTCACACATTGTATTTGTAACATTTGCGCCCATTGCATCTCCAACATCAATTAATAATTCTACAATCAACATACTGCCAGATGGTGTATCAATTTCTTTACACATGATTTCTTTTGCACCCTTATTCATTTTTGATAAAGTGTTACTCTTTGAATTTGCTAATTTTAAAATTTCATCAGTTTGTTCGTTAATTTTTTTGATTGCAATATTTGTATCAGTATTCAAAATTTGGATTTGACCAATACTATACGATTCATCTGCAGTCACTTCAAAACCTCCTTTAATTCGTGCAATTTTAGCACCTTTTGATGCAGCTGCAATTACAGAGGGTTCCTCAATAACCATTGGAACCACATAATCTTTGTTGTTAATTTTAAAATTTGTTGCGATACCTAAAGGCAATGAAAAAGTTCCAATTGCATTTTCTATCATTTTATCAGCTTTATCAAAAGAAATTCCACCATTCATGTTTTCTAATGTATTTAATTCATCTTCAGAAAGATTTGCAAAATTTCCAATGATTTCTAATCTATCTTTTCTAGATTTTTCAAAAAATTTGGAAATAGATGAGTCAGGCATTTTATTTCAATATCCTCAATAATCTATCATCCAATCTATCTGGAAAACCTTTTCCATCAGTATTTGAAGTAATTACATAGATACTACCATCGGCACCCTCAACCACATCACGAATTCTTCCATTTCCACTAAGAATTGATTTTTGAGAGCTTAATCCTTCCTCAAAATCAACTTGATAAAGATTAGAAGCGCGCATTGAAGCCAAAATAAATTTGGATTCAAAATTTATTTTATCTCCAGAATAAAATAAAATTCCTCCAGGCTCTATGCTAGGATCATAACATAAGATTGCATTTTCAAAATCATCACTTCCAGTACATTGTTGTTCAGGCCATCCATAATTTTTTCCAGATTTAATTAGATTTATTTCATCATTTTTTTCAGGTCCAAATTCTGCTACATACAAATTATTTTGATCATCCCAAGTCATTCCTTGTGTATGTCTATGTCCCAATGAATAAACTGGTGAATTTGTAAATGGATTATCACTTGGAATTGTACCATCATCATTTAATCGTAAAATTTTTCCTGCTAAGGAATTGATATCTTGAGGTAAATGTGAATCATCTGAAACAGTACCTGTTCCAACATATAATTTTCCGTCAGGTCCAAATTTTAGAAAACCACCATTATAGAAAGAGGAACCAGGAATTTTATCAATTATTATTTCAACATCTTTTAACTTATTGTTTTCTTCAGTAATTCTCAAAACTTTATTCCACAAATTTCCATTTTCTTCATATGTCAAGAAGACATATAGAAAATTATTATTAGAAAAATTTGGATGTACTGTAATTCCCAATAATCCTCCATCAAATACATTAGGTGTACGAAATGTAGCTAAAGGTGATTCTAATAATTGATCATTTTCAATTACTCTAATTGTACCACCTTTTTCAGTAACAAAAATTCTATTATCGTAAACAGCTATTGCACGAGGCTTATCAAGATTTTCAGCTAAAATCATTACAGCATCATTTTCTGAATATGAGTTTGGTTTTGGTAATGGAATTGATGTTTCATTATCTGAAGAAGTTAAAACGAATATTGAAAATAAAATGGCACCACTAATTGCAGCGACTTGAATTTTTTTATTCATAAAAAATTATCTTTTAAAATCCTATTAATTACTTTCAAAGATTGGATAAAGCGTATATACCGTTGAACTTTATTTAGGTTCAGCGGGGTGGGGAAGCCAGGTCATCCCGGCGGGCTCATAACCCGCAGTTCAGTAGTTCAAATCTACTCCCCGCTACTTATTTTTCATAAACACAAAACCAAGATTGAGAGTTATCAAAGGCAATAGTTTTGTTGGTTTTTCCAGTTCTCTGTAAAGGTCGTGTTAGGTGTCTATGAGCAGAAATTTTAGGAATATACAGCTGTTTTTTGATTTTTCTAGGAATTTCTATAGTTGTTTTTTTCAAATTTTTAGCACCACATTTTATACATCGAAATCCTTGATTACGTCCTTTAGATTTCATTTTTTTATTACATTTTTTACAAATGGGATTAGTTTCTGATAGATTTTTTTTAAGAGAGATGATTTTGATAAATTCAAGATTTATTATTCGGGGAAAATTTTTTGATGCTTTTCTAACTCCTCCACCAACTGAAATTTTATCACCAATTATTAGATTAGAAGCAATTGTAGAAATCCCTGTTTCCTTATACACAGCACACCAAAATTCATGATTTTTAGAAGTAACTGTAAAAAATACATGCCCACCTTTTACGATTTTTGGGGCATTAGAGACAATTCCAATTAGTGTCCCAGAAGCATAAGGTTTCATAGTTTCAGAATTTAATTCATTTTTTAAATGATCACCAGTACCTTGATTAGATTTAAAAATCATGTATCCATCTAATTTTTCATTACTTTGTAGAATTTTAGTTGCAGTAACCAACGAATCTACATTCTCACCTCTTACTCCATAAAAAACAGGATCAGGTCCATGAGGTGTAATTAAAACTCGACTTTTTTTTGTATCAAAACTATTGAATGTATATGGAAAAGTATTTTCTTGCATTTTTTTTACACTCTCTGCAGAAATAATTCTTTCTTTTCCAAATTTACTTTTTTTTCTATAGCTTAATAATTCTAAAGTATGATCAGAAAAATCATATCCAATTGCACTAATTGCACCAATTAATCCCTGACCATTACCCTCATAGTAAAAATCAAGATTATTTTTTTTAACAAATTTTTTAGCATTGTTTCGATTAATTAATTGCCATAAAGCGAGATTACTAAATTTTGTAAATTCAGAAGGAATTATATCATTTTCAAAAAATACCAAACCAGGATTAGCACCATTTTTAGTATCAGAATATTTTGAAACTAAATTTTTAATCTGTTTTTTAATTTTTGAAGGCTGATTGGTCTTAATTTTTAAAGAAACAGCTCCATTTCCACGGGTTTTCCATGGAATATTAGGATTAAATCGAATTAATTTTGGAAAATCAAGAAATTCTGTTTTCTGTTTTTGTAGTAAATCAACAATTTTGTAGGCTAGAAAAGTGGTACACATTCCAGTAGGAGAATCAGTATCATCAAATCCAATATTTAAAACAGATTCTTTATTCACAACTTATCTAATTAATTCATACATTTTTAGTTGTTGAAAATTACAGTTGGTTTAAATTAATAACATAATATTCGAAGCTAAATTGATTATAATTGATGAAGCAAGAATTTTCAAAGAAATAGAAGAAAAACAACCAGCTTCAGTTTCATTAAATGGTCCAGATGGAATGTTACCACAAGTACAAGATATGGCTATGAAAATTACAAAAAAATATGAAATTCCAGCATATGTTCTAGCAGATACTACATGGGGAACTTGTGATTTGAATACTACAGGATCAAAAATATTGGGGGCAGATATTCAATTCAATATAGGACATACGATTAACACAGAATCACTAGAAAATAATTTAGTTTTAATTGATGCATTTGATGATGTGGGATTTGAAAGCGTTGCAGAAAAATGTACAAAATTATTGAAAGGAAAATTAATTTCACTTGTCACAGATAGTCAACATCTTCATCAAATGGATAAAGTTGAAAAAATTCTAACAAAAAATGGAATTAATGTTAAAATTGGAAAAGGTAAAGGGCAGTTAAACGATGGTCAGGTATTTGGTTGTGAATTCTATCCAGCAACAGAATTAAAAAAAGAAGTAGATGCCTATGTATTTTTAGGTCAAAGTAATTTTCATGCAGCAGGTATTGCATTATCAACAAATTTACCAACTTTTGTATTAGATCCATATTTTAATGAAGTAAGAGAGGTAACTGATTTTGCACGTTCTCTAAAAAAGAAAGCAACACTTGCAATCTTTAAAGCAGCTGAAGCAAAATCTTTTGGAATAATAATTGGATTAAAAGAAGGACAATTATCAAAAGTATTTGGATTAAAATTTAAAAAAGAATTAGAAAAGGAAGGTAAAAAGGTTCAGTTATTTGCATTGACTGATATTACAAATGAACGATTGAATAACCTTAGAGGAATAGATGCATTTATCCAAGTTGCGTGCCCCAGAATTTCTACAGATAATCAATTTGATAAACCAGTATTGTCAACACCACAAGCAAATGCACTTTTGAAAGTTTTACGAAAAGAGAATATTGACGAATATCTAGAAATTCCACATTGGCTATAATCAAGAAATTAAATTTTGAAATTTAGGATTTTCAGATAAATTTGCAAATGATTTTGATTTTTTGGCTTTAATTTTAAATTGTGCACCCTGAAAAATAGCACGTTCTAGTAAATTTAATGCATTATCAAAGTCGGATAGCATAGAAAGACTAGATGCCTTATCAAAAAGAACATCTCCATTATTTGGATAATCCTCTAAAATTTTATCACAACAAGATATAGATTCATGAAATTTTTTTAAAGAAAATAAAATCCTTTCTTTATGGTATAAAACAACATTATAGTTTGGATTATTTTCTAAGATTTTATCACAAATAGATAATGCTTCAATTAAATTTCCTTGTTTTCGAAGTGATGAAATAATGTTAGTAAGTATGGATAAATCATCAGGGGATATTTCTAATGCGATTTCATAACATTTCATAGCATTAGTAAAATCTTTGAGTTTACTTAATGCATATCCTTTATTATTTAATGAACTAATATTTTTTGGATCTTCATCTAGTATTTTATCATAATATGTAATTGCTTGTTGAAATTTCTTTTGTAAAAATAATCTATTACCTTCATCTAATAATGAATTTATTTTAGGATTACTCATAATTAATCTAAATTGGGTTTTATCAAGATTTTTCCAAAGAGTCCTTTACCATGTAGCATTTTATTATGAGCCTCAACAGCATTTTCCAAAGAGTATACTGAATCAATAATAGATTTGATTTTACCCTTTGACATCCAATAAAAACAGTCTTCTAATTCAGATCTAGTACCTTGAGTTGAGCCTAAAATATTAATTCCTTTAAAGAAAATATGACGCAAATCAGTTTTTGCCATATATCCTGTTGTAGCACCTGTTGTAACAATAGTTCCACCGTAATTTAACAAAGTCAATTCCTTATTCCAATGAGAACCACCAATATGTTCAAAAATTACATCAATGCTTGGAACCTCACCATATGGTTTTGGAATTTTTTTAGCAATTGATCTTACTTCCTTATGCCAATCTTCTTTTCTATGATCAACTGCATAGTCTGCTCCAAGTTCTTTACATTTTTCTAGTTTGTCTGGACTTGCAGTTGCAATAACTGTACAACCAAATAATTTGGCGATTTGAATTCCAAAGCTTCCAACACCAGAACTTCCACCCATAATGAGTACTAATTGTCCTGGTTGAATCTTTGCTCTACCAACTAACATGTGCCATGAAGTAAGTAGTGTCATTGATGCAGCTGCTGCATCATCATATGATACTCCTTCTGGGATTTTCAATACATTAACTTCTGGCAAGTGTGTATATTCACAATATCCACCCCAAAGAGGACCAGTTTCAAAACCCCAAATTGTTCTTTTTTTACAATCAAATTCTCGTCCGTCTGTACATGCTTTACAAACTCTGCATGACATATTTCCATGAGAAACAACTCTGTCCCCAACTTTGAAATTTTTTACATCATTTCCTACAGCAGTGACAATACCTGCTGCATCAGTTCCAGAAATGTGAGGTAATGGTATTGCCAAAGGTTTTCCCCTCATTCCCCAAATATCATCATAATTACATGCAGCAGAAATTACTTTGAAAACAACTTCATTGGAACGTGGTTCAGGAATAGGAAGATTTTTGATTTTTAGAATTTTAGAAAAATCATTATCAGTTGTATATTCATCATATACTAATGCCCTCATGATTATTCTCTAATTTTTCCAGATATATGATTTATCAAGATCTTTTGTACCAAAAACAATTATAATCATAGAAAGAAAAATTAGATTATGTCTGATAATTCAGTTTTTCCAGGGGATAAAATAGCATCAATTGAAGAATACGAGGCTGGAAACAACACTTTTGATGATGGTGATATGGTCAGAGCAGCCACAGTAGGAGAAAGAAATATGGATAAAGAAACACGGGTAGCTGACGTTAATCACCCAAAATTATTATCAGTTCCAAAAGTTGGAGATGTAATTATCGGTACAGTTGCAGCTGTAATGTCATCAATGATTGCAGTGTCAATTGATTACATTAATGGAAGTCCAACTACTTCAAAAGTAGAATGTATTTGTGGCACACGAAATATGAGAATAAGAAATGTAGCACTTGTTAATGATATTGTAGCATTGAAGATTGTTGCTCATCTAAATGGAACAATTCATGCAGTAATGAATGAACCAGAATTAGGAATTATATTTACAAAATGTAGAAAATGTGTGGGAAAAGTTGTTGCTAAGTCTTCAGATGCAATAAAATGTACAGAATGCGGATGGATTGATGAAAGAAAACTTTCTTCAAATTTTGGAAAAAGCAATTTCATAAAATTGAGAGAATAAAAAAATGAGTAGTGTATCGTTCCAAGGTGAACGAGGTGCATATAGTGAAGCAGCTGCAAAATCGTTTTTTGATGATAATATTCAAACAATTCCATTACCAACATTTTCAGAAATTTTGCAAAACACGTCTAAGGATATTTCAGAATTTTCAATTTTACCTGTAGAAAATTCATTGGAAGGTAGTGTAGGAGAAAGTTATGATTTATTATATTCAACAGATCTAAATGTTACTGGAGAAACATATCAAAAAATAGAACATTGTTTAATTGGTATTGGTGAATTAGAAGAAATTAACACAGTATATTCACACCCACAAGCTTTAGGTCAATGTAGGAAATTTATTGAAAAATACAAAATGAAAACAATTCCTACTTACGATACAGCAGGTAGTGTAAAAATTATCAAAGAATTAAAAGAAAAAAATTGTGCATGTATAGCAAGTAAAGAAGCAGCAAAAATTTCTAACATGCCAGTAATTAAAGAAAATATTGCAAATAATCTGAATAACTATACTAGATTTCTGATATTATCCAAAAAAGAGACTCATGAAACAGAAAATGATAAAACTTCAATAATTTTTTCTATAAAACACGAACCTGGTTCGTTATTTAGAATAATTGAAAATTTTAACCATAATAAAGTAAATCTGACAAAAATAGAATCAAGACCAACTAAATCTAATTCATGGGAATATAATTTCTATGTTGATTTTGAAGGTCATCAAAAAAATAGTAAGATTTCACAAATGTTAAATCAAATTAAAAAAGAAACATTATTCATTAAAATTTTAGGTTCATATTCTACTTCAAAAATTAACTAGAACCCTTTTGGTTTTCTTAATGTAAAGCCCAAACTAAATCCAAGAATTATTACTCCAGATGTAATTACCATAAAATCAAATGTGATTCCAAATGGGTTAGGTGTTTGATTAGTATTTGCAACAATTTCTAATTCACTTGCACCCGTATTTTGAACTACAATAATGGTTTGGCCTTCTTTAACGTGAGTCCAATCTAAAACTAATTCTTTTTTGTAAGATGTATTTGGAATAGTTAATCCTTCACCAGGACTATCAAGTTTAAGATCAAAAGCATCACCGACTATTTTCATATACTGTGGTGCATCTTTAGGTGCAGGAATAGAAAAAGAAGCGTTATCTCCTGAACCAATTACAAAATTTTCATTCATAGAAACTGTTGAAGCACCTAAAGTATCAACTAAAGAATAACCTCCCAACCCAATAATTAAACCACCTACAATCATACCAATGAGGGTTCTTGTTGCAAGCATAATAAAATCACGTTACGTACTGTTTAAAAAATTATCTACATTAAAGAAACATCATGAGGCTGACTTTCTGCAAATCCAGCTCTTGACATTTTGATAAATTCTGCATTTGTTTGCATTTGAGGAATTGTATGTGCACCACAATAACTTAAACCTGAGCGAACTCCACCAGTTAATTGTTTTAAAATATCAACAACAGTTCCTTTGTATGGAACCATAGCTTCAACTCCTTCAGCAACATAATCATTTAGATCATCATCAAATGATGTTGAGCCTGTTTCTTTAGATTTTCTTCCAATTGATGCTGCTAAAGATGCCATTCCACGATATACTTTGAAACGCTTACCATTCTTTGTTAGGACGGTTCCTGGAGATTCGTCAGTTCCTCCCAACATACTTCCAACCATAACAGTTGAAGCTCCAGCTGCTAATGCTTTTGTAGCATCACCAGAAGTTCTTGTTCCACCATCTGAGATAATTGGAATTCCATAATCACGACCTATCTTTGCACAATCCATTACTGCAGTTAATTGAGGAACTCCTGAACCAGTAATTACTCTGGTAATACATATTGAGCCTGAACCTACACCAACCTTTACTGCATCAACTCCTGCTTTCATCAAGTCTTCAGCTCCTTGGGCTGTTGCAATATTTCCTGCAATTAGTTCACAATCAGGAAATGCTTTTTTGATATGTTTAACAGTACTAATTGCATTTTCACTATGACCATGAGCAATATCAACAACCAAAGTATCAGCTCCTGCTTCTAAAAGAGATTCACTTCTTTCTAAAAAGTCACCTTTTACTCCAACTGCAGCTCCAACAAGAGGTCTACCTTTACTATCTTTTGATGCATTTGGATAATCGGCATTATTTGTAATATCTTTACTGGTGATCAAACCTTTTACCAATCCTGAATCATCAATAAGAGGTAATTTCTCAATTCTATGTTTGTGTAAAAGTTCTTTTGCATCATCAATTGACACACCAGATTTGGCAGAGATAACATCTTTAGTCATTACATCACGAATAAGGCTTTTAGAATTTGCAAATAGTAAATCTCTTTCAGTGACAATACCAATTAATTTTGAGTTATCATCAACAACTAGTAGCCCAGAAATATCTCGATTTTCAGCATAATCTAATGCATCTTGAATTGTTTTGTCTTCAGTTATTGAATAAGGATTTTCGATTATTACACTTCCAGATCGTTTAACTTTAAGAACTTCATCAGCTTGTTCTTCAATTGTTAGAAATCTGTGAATTATTCCAATTCCACCTGCACGAGCAATAGCAACTGCCATAGACGATTCAGTTACAGTATCCATATTTGCACTCACAAATGGGATATTTAGAGAGATATTTCGAGATAATTGAGTGGTAAGATCAGTTTGAGTTCTACTAGTAATATCTGAATATTTGGGTACAAGAAGAACGTCGTCAAATGTTAATCCTTCTTTAAATTCCAATGAAACCTTGTTTCAAAAGTTAAAAATTGATTATAAGCCTTTGCGTTATTTTGATAATTTTGTAGCTATTGTAATAGCATCTCGAGTAGCCATTACGTTATGAGTCCGTATGATGTTGGCTCCATTTAAAACACATATTGCTTCTGCAGTAATAGATCCAAATAATCGATCAGAAGGGTTTTCTTTTTGTAAAAGATTACCAATTAGGGATTTATTTGAAACTGAAATCAAAATAGGATATTTCATTTTAAAAGAATTAAGGTTTTTAATTATAGAGAGATCTCTATCTACCCAGTCCGTTTTAATTTTTGTGAAAAATTTACCTTTTCCAGTTTTTCTAAAAAATCCAATTGCAGGATCTAGTACAATTTTTTTATCTGGTATTTGACAATCTTTTGCAATTTTTAAACTACTTTTAAAAAGTTTTTTTGTGGAATTAATTGAATTTCCCAATATTGTTTTTGAGTCATATGCACATAAAATTAACGACGGTTGAAATTTAGAAATTACATTTTTCATATTTTTATCATATTTTAATCCTGAAATATCATTGATTATTTCAACATCATTTTCTAAAGCAATTTTAGCTACATTAGATCTACAAGTATCAACAGATATTGGAAGATTAGTAGTATTTTGAATAATTTTAATTGCATCAAGAACTCTTTTAGATTCTATTTTTTCAGAAACCATTGTTGACAGATAAGGTGCTGTAGACATTCCACCTACATCAATAAAATCTGCACCGTCATTTTCCATTTGGATTACAGCATTTTTGATTTTTGTACGACTGGTAATAATGGATTTTTTATAAAATGATTCAGGACTAGTGTTCAAAATTCCCATTATCCTGACAGGGTTTTGTCCTCCAACAGAAATATTTGCAATTTTTGCCATATAGTTTATCAAAACCTCATACAATTTGAGTTATATGATGATTTTAGGTTGGAAAACAAGATATCTATCAATTTTAAAAGAATTGAAGTATTCTGAAAAAAAAGATAAAGAATCAGCCATAATTCTTGACTCAATTTTAAGAAAAACAAAGAATGTAGAAAAAGTTGAGAAATTAATTCAAGGAAATACAGTTTTTGTTATAGGTTCTGGACCATCATTATCATTTGCAATCCCTAAATTAAAGAAATTTAAAAAATCTATAAAAATTGCAGCTGATAGTTCTTTAAAACCATTAATAGATAATGGAATAATTCCAGACATCATTGTAACAGATTTAGATGGAGATGAAAATACAATCCAAAAAATTTCAAAGAAAAAATCAATTTTTGTAGTACATGCTCATGGTGATAATATTGAAAAATTACAAATGGTAAAAAAAATTAAAAATTGTATTGGGACAACTCAAACAGAACCGTTTAATAAAATTCAAAATTTTGGAGGATTTACAGATGGAGATAGAGGTGTTTTTTTAGCAAGTCATTTTAATGCAAAAAAAATTATTCTTTTTGGTATGGATTTTGGAACACGAATAGGTAAATTTTCATGTACAAAAAAATCAGACAGAAAGATAAAATTAAAAAAATTAAAAATAGGTGAAGAGCTTTTAATGTGGTTATCAACGATCACAAAATCAGAATTATTTACTACATCAATGGCAATTAAAGGATTTAAAAAAATACCATACAAAGACTTGGATATCATAATTACCTAGAATGCATTTATACCCATTACTGATTAATTAAATTATGAAATTTTCTGAAGAACAAGTAAAAGAAATAGTTGCTCTAAGAGAAGATCTAATGAAACAAGTGGATAAACATCAGGAAGGAATAGAAATGTTGGAAAAAAATATTGTTGTATTAGATGGATTTCTAAAAGATTCTAGTTTTGTTAAGGCATCTAAATTAGATACAAAAATTGAGCCTAAAGAAGAGATCAAAATATCAAAACCAGTTGAGAACTCAATTCCAATTAAAAGAGGAAATGACGGAAAAATCATTGCCAATGCATATGTTACACCAGAACAAGTTTCAATTATTTTAGATGAACAAATTTTGATTAATGCAGATACACCACCTTTCAAATCATTCTTTTTAGATAGAATAATTGGAGAAATGAAGAAAAAAGATTTTCTGGAAGCAGAAAATGGAAAAATCCAAAAAGAATCAATTATTGATTACATTATTAATAAAAATGGAAGTGACATAAGAGAAATAATAATTAAAAATTATAGAGAAAAACAAAGAGTGACAGAATTAATCAATACTGCAGGATGGTCATTAACTAGGATGTTGGAAAATATTAGTAAGTGATCGTATGGATAAAATTTTAGTTTTAGACTTTGGTTCACAGTATAGTCATTTAATTTGTAGAAGGATTAGAGAGTTTTCTGTTTATGCAGAATTAGTACCATTTGATATTAGTTATGAAGAAATACAAAAACACAATCCAAAAGGAATAATTTTTTCAGGAGGACCATCAAGTGTTTATAGTTCAGAAGCTCCAGTACCAGAAAATAAAATTTTTGAAATGGATTTACCACTTTTAGGAATTTGTTACGGACATCAATTAATTGTAGATAAATTTGGAGGTAAAGTAAAAAGAGCCAACAAAGAATATGGTTCTTCACTTTTAACAATAGATAATGATAGTGATTTGTTAAATGGTATTGGTGAATCTGTTCGTGCATGGATGAGTCATGGTGACGAAGCTGAAGAGATACCATCAGGATTCAAAATTATTGGGCATACAGAAGGAGCTAAAGCTGCAGCAATTGCATCAGATGAAAAATCTGTATATGGAATTCAATTTCATCCAGAAGTAGTTCACACAGAGCAAGGTACTGAGATTCTCAAGAATTTTGTTCTAAAAGTTTGTAAAGCAAAACAAGAATGGACAATGGAAGGTTTTATCGATTCAGCAGTAGAAAAAATTTCAAAAATTGAAGGAAATGTATTATGTGGTGTTAGTGGAGGAATAGATTCAACAGTAGTAGCACTGTTAATTGACAAAGCCATTGGAAATAGACTCAAGTGTGTTTTTGTCAACAATGGTTTATTGAGATTAAACGAAGAAAAAGAAGTGGAAGAAATGTTCAAAGATAATTTTAAAGTGAATTTCACATCAGTTAATGCAGGAAATCAATTCCTTGAAAAATTAAAAGGAGTAGAAGATCCGGAACGGAAAAGAAAAATTGTAGGTGAAGAATTTATTCGTGTTTTTACAAATTTTGCTGAAAAAGAAGGTCCATTCAAATGGTTAGCACAAGGAACTTTGTATCCAGATGTAATTGAAAGTGGAGTTTCAAAAGGTCCAGCAGATGTAATTAAATCGCATCATAATGTTGGAGGATTACCAGATTGGTTAAATTTGGAAATTTTGGAACCATTAAGAGAATTATACAAAGACGAAGTCAGACAAATTGCCAAAATTTTAGGCGTTCCTGAAAAACTTTTCATGCGACATCCATTTCCAGGTCCAGGATTATCAGTTAGAATTATGGGAGAGATTACTGAAACAAAATTGCAGATTTCAAAGATTGCTAGTAAAATCGTTGAAGAAGAGTTAATGGAATCTGGATTTTATACAAAAGTTTGGCAGGCATATGCAGCAGTGGGAGATGATAAGGCTGTAGGAGTAGTTGGAGATGAGAGAAAATATGGAAACATAGTTATGATTAGAGTGGTAGATTCTATTGACGCAATGACTGCTGACTGGACAAGACTACCACATGGAGTATTAGAAAAAATGAGTAATAGAATTACTAATGAAATTGAGGATGTTACCTGGGTCACATATACAATTTCAAGCAAACCGCCAGCAACAATTGAGCCACAATAAGTGATAAATTATGAATTATGATAAAATCTGCGATGAAATTTTAGAGTTGAATCAGAATATCAGATATGCAGCAGTTTATGATTATGGCGAATTACATGATAAAATAAAACCAGGTGTAAAATCTCACTTATCAAGAGAAGAAACTGAAACATCATTGTCACAAGCAATTTACCGTTGGTCAACAAGGAAAAAAACTGCGGATAAAATTGGAACACCAATTTTTGCATTAGCAAAATATGAAAAAATTTACAGAATTACAATACCTATAGGGGGAGCAGGATTAATTCTGATTACTACAGAGTTAGATGTAGATGTTAATCAAATTGTGGACAAGACTCTTGAAATTAGAGATTTACACATTAATAATTAGTGATAAAAATGGATTTTCATGTTTTTGACACATATGTAAAAGCTAACGATGGTCATACAATGCATTTTGATGTAATCACTGATAAAAAAAATAGTGAAGAAGCAATTTCTTTTGCAAAAGAATGGTTAAGATCAATTAATGAAAAGGAATCCATAGTAACTAGTGAAGAATGCAAATTTTGTCATTCAGAATCAGTTTCAGAAGATGTAGAAATTGAGATTATGACAAACGGTTATTTTATTGCAAAAATGGAAGGATGTCCACAATAATTAATCTAAAAGTGCAGCTCCAAATACACCTGAAGAATCACCAAGTTTATTTTTCAAAATTGGTGTCTCAACAATATCTGAAAATACTTTTGAATATATGGAATTTTTTCCTTCATCATATAAGAAATCAATATTTGATAAACCTCCACCAATAATAATTGCATCAGGATCTAAGATATCAATAACATTTGCAATACCATAACCAAAATTTTCTAAAAATTCATTTTTCCAAGATTTACCAATTTCAGAATCTAAATTATTAATAATTTCAGGCATAGATTGAGTTAATCCAGTTAATTGATTCCAACGTTTTTCCAGAGAAGGTCCACTTAGATATGTCTCTGCACAACCAGATTTACCACAGTAACAAAAATTTCCATTTTGATGTAAAGTATGATGACCCCATTCACCTGCAATATTGGTTCTTCCACAATGAAGAGAATTATGAATTACAATTCCACCACCTACACCAGTACCTAAAATTACACCAAAAACAAAATCAAATCCAATTCCAGCACCCATTTTGGACTCTGATAAAGCAAAACAATTTGCATCATTTTCAATAGAGATATTTTTTTTTAACTTATTTTCAAGATCTTTTTTTAATGATTTACCAATCAAACATTGAGTATTACTATTTTTGATAAGACCTGTATTTTTTGAAATTGCACCAGGGCAACAAACGCCGACAGAAAAATCAGAAATATTTTGTGATACATCATTTACCAAATTAACGATATTTTGAATAATTTTTTCATAATTATCTTTAGGTGTAGGAACTCTTTTTCTTTCTAAAACATTTAGGGTTTCATCCAAAACAATAATTTCAGTTTTAGTACCACCTAGATCAATACCAATTTTGTGCAACAATAATTTATGAAAACTAGTAGGATTAAGTTTTAACTAAATTTATCCCATTGGAGGCATGCCGCCACCGCCACCTGGTCCACCAGATACGGCAATAACATCATCAATTCTTAGTATCATACATGCTGCTTCAGTTGCAGATTTGATGATTTGTTCTTTAACTGCAATTGGTTCTACGACATTAATTGCCATCATATCAGCAATTTTTGTATTTTTTGCATCAATACCTGTCCATTTTTGACCCTGATTTTGTTTTGATCTTAAAGTGGCCATAGTATCAATTGGATCCATTCCTGCGTTTTCAGAAATTGTTAATGGAATGACTTCTAATGCTTCAGCATATTTCTTAATTGCAAGTTGTTCTCTTCCATCAAAATTATCAGCCCAATCTTTTAGTTGTGCTGCTGCAAATGATTCTGGAGCTCCTCCACCTGCAACAATTTCTGGTTTTTCAATTACATCTTTTACTACCATTAGTGAATCATGAATAGAGCGGTCAACTTCATCTATTACTCTTTGAGTTCCTCCACGAATTAACAATGTAACAGATTGTGGGTGTTTACAACCTTCAATGAAGACCCATTTATCGGATTCAACTTTCTTTTGGTGAGCCAAATCTGCAGAACCAAGATCTTTTTCAGTTAAATCATCTAAATTACTAATTACACGTCCGTCAGTAGCTTTTGAGAGTTTTATCATATCACTTTCTTTAACTCGTCTAACTGCCATGATACCATGTTTTGCAAGATAATGTTGTGCAATATCATCAATTCCTTTTTGACAAATCAAAACATTAGCTCCAACATCATGTAATTTATCTACCATAGTTTTGAGCATTCTATTTTCTTCTTCTAAGAACATTTGCATTTGAGTTGGATCAGTAATTCTAATTTCTGCACTCATTTCGGTTTTTTCAATTTCTAATGCAGAGTTAATCAATGCGATACTTGCATTATCAATTCTAGTAGGCATTCCACTATGAACAATTTCTTTATCTAAAACAATTCCTTTTACAATTTGTGTGTCATCAATTGAACCACCTGGTTTCTTTTCAACTTTAATATTTTCAAGATCAACAAAATATTCATCTCCTTTTTTGGTTGCGATGCTAAGAATTGCATCTACTACAATTTTTGATAAGCTACTACTATCTTCAGAAATTAATTTTGATTGCATACTTGTTGAAGCAATTTTTAGAAGTGTTGCTTTGTCATCAGGTTCAACTTTTTTGGATAATTGGGAATAAATTTCAAGAACTTTTTCAGATGCTGCTTGGAAACCTTCAATGATGGTTGAAGAATGAACATCCTTTTTCAAAAGATCTTCTGCTCTTGCTAATAATGCACCACCAAATACTACAGAAGAAGTTGTTCCATCACCTACTTCATTGTCTACTGTTTTAGAAATCTCAACTATCATTTTGGCTGCTGGATGTTGCACATCAATTTCTTTGAGAATTGTTGCACCATCATTTGTAATTGTAACGTCACCTAAGGAATCTACTAACATTTTATCAAGGCCACGAGGTCCAAGACTACTTTTAACCAATTCTGCAACTAATTTTGCTGCAGCAATATTGTTTTGTTGTGCGTCTTTACCTTTTTGTTGTAATGCACTTTCTTTAAGAACTAGTACAGGTCCATTTGGTCCTTGTTGAATTGATGCCATTTAGTTTCATTTTCGATTCTCAAAATCCCCCTTTTTAACATTGCCTAATTGATAGGCGATATGTAAGATCGTTTTTTAACATCAACAATCCCACCTGCAAGAATTCTTACAGAAGGTAGTGCTAGAAATGGCAAGAATAGAGGGATCAAATGAGGTTTTGTAAATTTACAACCTAAATCCACAATGGAATTATTGATCTGTTCAAAATTAGATGAAACAGTCTCAAAAGAGTCAGTTGAAACAATTCCTGCAAATTGTAATGGTAAAGATGCAAGAATTTTTCCAGATTTAACGACAACTAATCCACCTTGATTTTTAATTAAATGATTTGATGCAATAGCCATATCGGAATCATTTGAACCAAGCACAATCAAATCATTTTCATGAAAACTCCAAGTTGAAGCAAATGCACCAATTTCAGCACCAAAATTTTCAAGAAATCCAATTGAGTGTTGATTTGTTCCATGTATCCTATCAAACGCTGCAATTTTCCAAATATCTTTGTCTACTGATGCAGAAACATAACCATCTTTAGAACTAAGTTCTGATGTACCTAATTTAGTAATAATTTCATTTAACATAAAAATTGTATTTGCTTTAACATGATCTTTTTTAGACTTAATTAGAAAATCATTTTTAGAGAATTTTTTTAGTTTAACAGTTTTTTTAATCCATGGAGAGATTACATTTTTTCTAATACGAGATACAAAAGAACCATTTGAAACAACTAATTTTCCTCCAACAAAAACATGTTTTGGTTTAAATGATTTCAGATTATCAAAAACCAAAATATCAGCTAATTTTCCAGGTGCAATTCCTCCAAGATCTTTTCCCATATTATAATAATCAAAATTATTTTTTGATGCCATTGTAACAGCATCAATAGGTTCTAACCCAAGTTTGACAGATTCTCGTATACAATAATCAATATGACCAAATTTAGAAATATCTAATGGATCAAGACCGTCAGAACAAAACATTAATCGATTACGATATGTCCCATGGGATAAAATGTGTGGAATAATTTCCTTTAGATCACGACGAATAGAACCTTCTCTAATCATTACCCACATTCCTAATCGTAATCTTTCTAATACTTGTTCAAAGTTAATTGGTTCATGACAAGAAAGAATTCCAGATGAAATATACGCATTAAGTTTTTTCCCGCTTGCACCAGCAGTATGTCCATTGATAATACAATCATGCTCTAACATTGTTGAAAGTGATTTCATTGTTTTTGGTTCACGTGAAGTAACTTTAGTCCATGAAAAAACTTCACCCATTCCTAGTACATGTGGATGTTTAATTGCAGTTTTTTCTTGAGATAAAGTTAGCGATTTACTATTACTAAATTTGGCATCAACAGGAAGTCCTCCAGGAACTGTTTGAAATATTCGAATCGGTAAATTTTCACCTAATTTTAGAAATTCGTGAAAGCCTTTGTTGCCAGCTACACTTACAATATCAATAGGATCTGAAAAAAGAGAAGTTACACCACAAAGAAGAGCTTGTTTTGCAAATTCAGAAGGTAACACAAATTGATCAATGTGTAAATGAGGATCTGCAAATCCAGGACTGACAAATTTATTTTTGATATCAATAATCTTAGTTTTTGGTCCTACAGTATGATTTGCATCTGGACCAACATATGCAATACGATCATTAACTATTGCGATCTGAGTGTTTGGAATTATTTCTCTAGTGTATACTGACAATAAATTACAATTTGTTAAGACCAAATTTGCTTTCTTTTCACCCATGGCCACAGAATTTAGAGAGTTTATCGAGACTGCTAGGCTTGAATCCATAATTTTGAATAAAATTTATGACTATTATAGGTTCAATGCTTAAATTACGGTTGAAGAGGTTTTGTTGATATGAACATTCCAAAGGTGATCAGAAAGTATTGTGCAAAATGTAAAACACATACTGACCAGAAGGTCTCCATTTACAAGGCTGGAAAGAGACGTGGTTCTGCTAGAGGTGAACGTCGTCACGCTGAACGTAAACAAGGTTATGGTGGACAAAAATTCCCAAAACTTGCAAAACCAGCTAAAGTTACTAAGAAAGTTACCCCTATTATGACATGTACTGTCTGTAAAAAGAAATACAATAAAACAGGAGTAAGAATTAAGAAATTTGAGTTGGTAGCAGCATGAAGAAAGATCATATCGGAGTTCCAAAACCATCAAGTAAGTTTCAAAAAGTTAATTGTGAAGAATGCGGTGAAGTACAAATAGTATATTCTCATGCATCTACAAAAGTTGCATGCAATTCATGTGGTAATACAATTTCAGAACCAACTGGTTCTAAAGCAAAAATTAACGGAAAAGTTTCAGGTAGCGCCGAGTAATTCGTAATCTTCTTTTGTGTTTAGATTTAATGCAATTCTTTTGTCATCAATGATAATATAATTTTCATGTAAATTTTGGGATGAATTGATTTTTTTTGCATTAATTAATGAAATTCCAGTGTAATTACATTTCTGATTATCATGATTAACAAAATAATCTGACTCCAATCCTAGAGAAATTAAAAATTTGTTGGTTACTAAAATACTAGTCCAAGTTTTTTTAGGATCATAATTGCTAACAATTTTTTTTATTATTTCATTGTCTAAAAGAGGTAAATCACCTGAAGTTACTAAAACAGAATCATTAATTGATTGAAGTACTAATGTTAAATCCTCAACATATCCAATCCCATTAGTATTAAAAATTTCAATATTATTGTCTTGTAATGATTTTTTTGTTTTTGGAGAGTTAGAACTAGTTAAAGCTAAAATTTTTGAAAAACAATTTGATTCTTTTAAAGAGTCAACTACATGAAAAATTACTGGTTTTTTATATTCAAGTAATAATTTTTCATTATCTAAATTCATTCTAGTACCCTTGCCACCTGCCATAATCAAACCAATCATAATGATACAAATACCATCAGTGATGCTAAACGAGTTAATTCATTTGTAGAACCAAGAACATCCCCAGTAATACCACCAAAACTACGCGTAGAAATTCCTAAAATGACAAGGGTTACAACAAAAGTAACTGCAAGCATTACGAGTCCAGTTGTTTCACCAAGTAAAGCAACAGGAATAATCATAATTAGAAATGCTAGCATCAATTTTCTCTTATCCTTCATAGTTTGAATGAAAGATGAATTCGAGCCTACTGATGCAGAATTTCCCAAACTTGCCATTAAAACCATAGAGAATTTTGCTAAAATTTCACTAATCAAAATTGCCTTAAACAAATCAAATCCAGTTGTAAGTGAAATTGTAACAACTAATCCAATAAGATACAAAACAAGTGAGACAACTCCCGCAGAACCTGTAGAAAGATCCTTCATTGCGTTAAGTTTTTTCTCTTTAGTTCCTTTTACCATTAAACCATCAGCAAAATCAGCTAAACCGTCAGCATGATGAATTCCTGTTAAAATTGCAATAGATGTAACTACAAGAAAACTAACTAGTATTGGATCCAAAAGAAAAGATAAACCAAAACCAAAACCACCAACTAAAATACCAATTACTATTCCTACAACAGGAAAGAGATACATGTATTTTGCAGGTTCATCTAATGTTGAATTCGATGATGGTAAAATAGTTAAAAAAGAAAAGACTGAACCAATTTCTTTAAACATAAAGCCACCATCCAAGTATAGATAAAACAAAAATTATTGGAATAGTAATAATTCCAAAGAAAAGAATTGATGTCAACTTCATAATTTTAATTGCAGATAAAACATGATCCCTTGTTAGTGTAATTTCACCATCACCTAGCTTGTAATGATTAATTTTTTCAAATTTAGTTTCTAAAGCACCAGCTAATGCAGCCATTGGATATCCAGCATTAGGACTTTCAGTTTTTTTACCATCTCGAATCATAACTTTGTAAGAATTTCTCCAATTATTTTTTAAAATAGCTGCTGAAATAACCATCATTAATCCTGTAAGTCGAGATGGAATATAATTTAAGATTGTATCACATTTAGCTGTAAACCATCCTAAATTTTTAAAAATATCATTTTTGTATCCAACCATTGAATCTGCAGTATTGATAATTCTATATACAAATGCACCAAATAAACCAAAAAAGGCATAATAAAACATCGGTCCAGTAATCCCATCAACAGTATTTTCACTAATACTTTCAAGTACGCCTGAAAGTACATGGTTTTTGTCCAATTTTGTGGTATTTCGTTTTACAATCATGGATAAATAATTTCTAGCTAAATCAAGATCATTACTCTCCAGTGAATCTAGTACACTAATTGCATGTTTTTCCATTCCACGAATTGCAATAGTTGTTTTAAGCAATAATGCACCTATGACGACTGATAAAATTAATGAAATGTAATCCACAGAAATCAAAGAGATTCCAAAATTTAGTCCAGATAATAATAAAACTACAACACTAGAAATAGTAATTATCATTATTATACCACCAACTTTTTCAAATGTAGAATTTTGATTTTTTGTAATAGTAGTTAATTTTGCAATGAACGTTCCTATCCAAGCTGTTGGATGATAACGATTTTTTGGATCTCCAAGTATCAAATCAATCAGTATTGCAAAACCAATAATAGAAATGGACTCAATAATCATTGTAACATTTTCTCAATTGAATTAATATCCATATTTGATTTGACAATTTTTGATAATTTGTTTAGTTCGTTATCAATTTTTTTTATATTTTTTTTGTTCCAAACAATATCTTTAGGATTAGAATTAAGAGAATCCTCTTCAGGTAAATTTAATGAAACTAGAGGAATTGTTCCAATTACAGGTACATGTGTAAGAGATTTTAATTTCTTAAATCCTGGTTTTAAAACATCAATGTCCCCACGAAATTTATTAAAAATAAATCCTTTAACTAATTTTTGATATTTTTTTTCAATTAGAGCCATTGTTCCAGCTAAACTAGCAAAAGAACCTCCTCTATCAATGTCAGTTACTAATAATACATTTGCATTTGCTTTTTTAGCCATTTTCATATTTGCAATATCATATTTTTGTAAATTAATTTCTGCAGGTGAACCTGCACCTTCCATAATTACCAAATCAAAGTCTTTTTGTAAAGTCTTTAAAGATTTTGAGGCTAATTTCATACCTTCAGAGTTTACAAACTTTTCATAGTATTCTTTTGCATGCATTTTTTTAAATCGCTTACCGTTCAAGTAAACAACACTAGAATAATTTCCAACTGGTTTTAATAAAATAGGATTCAAATCAGGCGTAATATTACAACGTGCACCAAAAGCTTGAATCGCTTGAGCACGAGAAATTTCAAAATCAGGCGTAATATATCCAAAATTAGACATATTTTGAGATTTGAATGGAGCAACTCTGTAACCTTTGTCTGAGAAAATTCTGCATAAGGCAGCAACTAATGTTGTTTTTCCAGCACCTGAAGAGGTTCCTTGAATCATTAATGATTTCATTTAATCTTCTCCAATGCAGAAACTAATTTGACATTATCTTTGTGGGATTTTACTGCTATTCGAATATAATGTTCATCTAATCCTCTAAAATTTTTACAATCACGAATTAAAATTTTATTTTTTAATAATTTTGTTTGTAATTTTGTCGAATTATATTTTGTTTTAATTAAAATAAAATTAGTCGAAGATGGAATACATTCAAATCCATTGATAGAGGAAATTGAATTATTCAAGTATTTTAATTCTTTTTTAATTATTAAATTAGATTTAGTGATATGGGATTTATTTTTAATTACTTCATTTGCAGCATCCTGTGCTAAAGAATTTACACTCCATGGAATTTTTATTTTTTGTAAAATTTTAATTATTTCTTTAGAACCACAAGCATATCCAATTCTTATTCCAGGTAAACCAAATGATTTAGTTAAAGATCTTAAGATAAAAAGATTATCATATTTTTTTACATATGATATTACAGATTCGCTGGAATCAGGAACTAATTCAATAAAACATTCATCAATGAAAACTAAAGTTTTTAATTTTTTTGCTTTAAGAATTATAGATAGTAATTCTTTTTTTGATAATAATTCTCCAGTAGGATTGTTAGGATTACATAAAAAAATGCATCCATTTTTTGGAATTTGTGAAATAAATGAATCTATTTCTGCAGATAGATTTATTGATTTAAAATATGATATTTTACACTCATTTAGTTTTACTGCAGTCTCATATTCTTGAAATGTTGGGACATGAATTAACACTTTAGTTGTTTTTGATAAAAATGCATAACAAAAATTGTAGAGGATTTCAATTGCACCATTTCCAACAATAATATTTGATTTGGGCAAATTGGTGTATTTTTCTAAACTTGAAATTACAGTTTCCGAATGTGGATCTGGGTAAAATTGGACTTTATCTAAATTTTTTTTAATTATTGATTTTACGGAATTTGGAATGCCTAAAGGAGTAATATTTGAACTAAAATCAATAATTTTCTGATCGCTATTTTTTGAAGGAATTTTTCCTCCATGAATTACAGGAGAATGTCTACGAATAGATGATTTTGTGTTTATTTTCACAGTTCAAAATGGAAGTGGCTAATTTAGTATGTTTTGGTAATCTGAAAACGATTATTAATTGAAACAGATCTAAATTGACATTATGGAGAAGAAAAAAGTTGCAATAATCGGGGTAACAGGTTCAGTAGGCCAAGAATTTGTACAGTCATTAAATGATCACCCATGGTTTGAGGTGACTCAAATTGCAGCTTCAGAGCGCTCTGCAGGTAAAAATTATCTAGAGGCTATTAGAAATGAAGGAGGAATTATCATGTGGGATGTTGGTGGCGAGATCCCAGAATATATCAAATCAATGACGGTTAAGAAAGTTGACGATCTAGATACATCACAGTTAGACTTGGTATTTTCAGCAGTAGAATCACAGGCTGCAATAGACATTGAGACTAAAATGGCAGCAGAATTACCAGTAGTATCAACTAGTTCTGCTTATAGATATGAAGACGATGTTCCAATTCTTATTCCAGGAATTAATGATGAACAAACTGAATTATTAGAGACTCAAAAGAAAAATCGCAACTGGAAAGGATTTGTGGCACCACTACCAAACTGTACAACTACAGGTTTGGCAATTACACTAAAACCATTACTAGAGAAATATGGTGCAAAAAAAGTCATGATGACTTCAATGCAAGCAATTTCAGGTGGAGGAAAATCAGGCGTATCTGCAATGGGAATTACAGATAACATATTACCATACATTCCAAAAGAAGAAGGAAAAGTTAGATTAGAAACGAGAAAAATTTTAGGAAAACTAGTTGATGGTAAAATCCAAGATGCAGATATCAAAATTAGTTGTACTTGTACTAGAGTTCCAGTAATTGATGGTCATACCGAATCAGTTTTTGTTGAGACAACAAAAGAAATTGACCCTGCAAAGGCTAAAGAAACTTACAATCAAAGTAACAAAGATATTTCAGTATTAGGATTACCTTCTGCTCCTAAAGATTACTATGCATTCCATGAAGATCCAACAAGACCACAACCTAGAATGGAAAGAACAGTTGGAGGTGGAATGACTACAACAATTGGAAGAGTTGAAAAAGAAGAATTGTTTGATAATGGTTTGAAATACATGCTATTTTCACATAACAAAAAAATGGGTTCTGCAAAAGGAGCTGTTCTTTTAGCAGAAATGTTATACAAAAAAGGTAAAATTTAGAAATTAATTGTAATTTTTACAATAATAACTTTATAAGAACCAGAAATCCACATCGGTTTAGGTGTTTTAGACGACAAAAGTAGATGATTTAGACTTACAAATATTATCAGAATTATCTAACGATGCTTCAATTTCAGTCCCACGATTATCAAAAAAAATAGATGTTAACTCATCAGTAGTATATTCAAGAATCAAAAGATTAGTAAAAAGAAAATTAATTGAACGTTTTACCATAGATGTTAATGATGCAGAATTAGGTTATGAAGTTAAAGCATTAACGGGGATTAACATCGATACCAAACAACGAGATAATGTAATTGAACAGTTATTCAAAATTGATGGAGTTAGAGAAGTTGCAGAAGTTACAGGTAGATTTGACATTTTAGTAACAATGTATTCAAGATCATTGGATCAAATGCACAAAATGGTTTCAGAGAAAATTGGAAGAGTTGAAGGAATTCAATCATCAGAGTCATTTATCGAGATGAAATCACGAACGAAAGCAATGCCATATATGCCATCAAATACTGGTGAATAATACATTGCAAGAACAGACAACTGGTTCAAGAGTCGCAGTTTATTATGAATTAACAAAACCAAAAATTTGGTATCTACTGGTATTTACTGCATTTGGTGCAGCATTGACAGCATCAAATATTTACAATATTCCAATTTCAATTGAGACTTGGGCATTAATGTTATTTTCAGTTGCATCAGGTTCTGCAGCAGCTAATACTTTGACAAACTATCACGATAGAGATATTGATGCAATCATGGAAAGAACAAAAGATAGACCTCTTCCATCAAAGAGAATTTACCCTGCAGTTAAAGCAAGAAATTTTGGATTAGCATTGGCAGGTATATCATTGGTATTGGCTTTTGCAATTTCATTTACTACAACATTAGAACAAGGAATATGGGCAACAATTTTCATTGCATTTGCATTAGTAAACAACATTATTGTTTATTCATATGTGCTAAAACGAAATTCTAGAACTAACATTATTTTAGGAGGATTATGTGGAGGTTCGCCTCCAATGATTGGTTGGGTAGCAGTAACTATGTCAGATTTATGGACAATGGGTCTTGCAATGGCTGGATTAGTGTTTATTTGGATTCCAATGCATATTTGGGCTTTAACGTTACATTTCAAAGAAGATTATAACAAAGTAAATGTTCCAATGTTAACTGCAGTACAATCTGAAAAAACATCAGCAAGAGCTATTGCATTATCTACGGTTGTCATGGTACTATTTTCTATTGCACCATTTTTCATCACAACTGAAAATGGAGAAGATATGGTAGGAGATGTTTACTTGTGGACTGCAATTGCATCAGGAGCACTAATGTTAGGATTATCAGTTTGGGTTACAATAAAACCAATGGAGAAAGCTGCATGGACATTGTTTAAGTTTTCAAGCCCATATTTGGCAGTATTATTTATTGCATTAATGGTAGACTCTGCATTATAACATACTGTCATTATTGTCTAAGCTATTAAGATCCTTTGTAATTTTATAATGATCTTTAACCAAATTTTCAACTTCAGTTTTTAATTCTGGAGAATTCCATTCAGATTTAATTAAAGAGGATAATTTGGCAACAATATTCCATTGTAATGTATTTTGTTCATCTATTAATTTTAGAAATTCTTTTCCTTTTTCATCATCATTCATAATTTTTAAATGAATTACAGCGATAAAAAAGTTAGCAAGGTAATTACATTATTTCAAAGTTTTATTAACAAATACTATTAATTTTTAATATTGCAGTGCAGTATTTCAGAATGTAAAGAAAAAGCCATACAAACTGTTAAAATTAGTTTTAAAGAGAATAGAAATTTGTGTAAAAAACATTTGAAAATATTTGCAAATAAGGATGAAAAATATGTTCCAACTTTTTCTAAGGCCTCAAAATTCTAATTTTGTGCAATAATGAAATTTAATTATGACTGAAGTTTTTGTTATATTATGACTAAAGCAATAGTTTTGGGTGGTTCTCGCGGTATCGGGAGAGCAATTTCAGATTCTTTAAAAACAATTGATGTTGATGTCTTTGCTACTTCTCAAAAAGATATTGATACATCAAAGTTAGATAGTGTAAAAGAATTTTTAAAAATAAATAATGAAACAGATATTTTAATTCTTAATACAGGAGGTCCAAAGCCAAAACCATTTTCAACCATTACTGAAGAAGATTGGAATAAATATCACAATCAATTATTTTTAGGATTTTGTACAATATTACAAAATATCAAAGTAAATGATGGAGGATACATATTTTTGATAAGCTCAAATGTAATAAAAGAACCAAATCCAAAATTAATTATTTCATCAGCCTATAGAGCAGCATTTTCAGAAGTTTTCAAAGTTTTGAGTAAAGAATATGCTCAAAATAATATTAGTTGTATCAATATTGCACCAGGACCAATTAACACAGATAGAACTCAAGAACTTATTGAAAATGTAGAGGAATTTGAAAAAACATTACCAATGAAAAGACTTGGAAAACCTGAAGAGATTGGAAATTTTGTAAAGGGAATAGTTGAAAATAATATCAAATATCTTTCAGGTGTAACAATAAATTTTGATGGTGCAAACTCTAATACTATTTTCTAAAAATTATTTTTTAAATTCAACATTTGGCTGATCCGGTTGACCTGCAATTGCAATTAATCCACCATCACGTAATTGTTGTAATAATTGCATGACTTCTTTTTCAACTTGATTTCTTTGCAATCCTGTTTGTTGTGCAAATACTTCGACTAGGTCTGTCACTTTACGTTGACCATTACAAGATTTCCAAAAATCAACAATGGCTTGATTTACCATAAATCCTTGTTCATGTTCATTAGCTAATACCATAGAACCATCTTCTTGTTGCACTAATTTTCCAACTCCTTGAGGTAATGCAGTTTCATAATTAATTGGTGCAGGAGTATTGAGACCATTTGCACCCATTTCTTTAATTTTGAGTTT
>QOOS01000012.1 GCA_003331425.1 Candidatus Nitrosopumilus sp. | reverse complement strand
GGTCCTCATCCATATCCTGTTATGGTCAGAGATTTTCAAAGTGTTATTGGAAATGAAATCAAATCTCAGATGAAAAAAATCAATAACAAAGAACCTGATACTGTAATTGCATGTGTTGGTGGAGGTTCTAACGCCATTGGAACATTCTATCCTTTAGTTGACACAAGTGCTGAAATTATTGGTGTTGAAGCTGCTGGTATGGGGCTAAAATCCAAATTACATTCAGCCACTTTATCTGCAGGAAGTAAGGGTGTTTTACATGGAATGATGACATATTTGCTTCAAGATAGTGAAGGTCAAATTACAGAAACTCATAGTATTTCTGCAGGATTAGATTATCCTGGTGTTGGGCCAGAACATGCCTACTATAAAGACACAAAACGTGTAAAATACCATTCATCCACTGACAAAGAAGTTTTAGATGCATTTTTGATTTTAACCCAAACTGAAGGAATTATACCTGCATTGGAATCGTCTCATGCTATTTCTGAAGCTATGAAAGTTGCCAGAAAATCTAAACCTTCTGAATCCATAGTTGTAACACTTTCTGGTAGAGGTGATAAGGATGTTGAAGAAGTTCAAAAATATTTAGATGCTTCTAAAAATAATTAGTAATTAAAATATTTTTTATGATTTAATTGTCTGAGCATATTCTTCAAGTTTCTGCTTTTTCTCTTCTGGTGTTAGTGTTAGAAGTCCTTTCCACTTTTCTTTCATTTCTTCTTTTTGTTTCTGTTTATCTTCTTCTGACATCATATCCCATTGCAACTTCATTTGCATAAAATGCATAATCATTGATGCTTTATCTTGAATTGATAGTGATTTCCATGCTTCACCCATTTCTTTAAATTGCTTTTTCTTTTCAGCAATTTGTTCAGGAGTCATTCCCTTAAAGTAATCCTTCATTTTTTTATCATGTCTATTTTCATTATACCTTTTCTTTTTGTTAGAATCTTGTTTCTTTGAATCTGTTACGTAAAGAACTTCTCCACTTCCTGCATCAACTAATAATTTTTTGTAGTCATGATCATCATTTGATACTACAATTTTGTACACTAAATATCCGTTAATTGATACAAGCTTTCCGTACATACTTTTACTATCTGAAATTTCATTTTCAGCAATTGTCATTGCATCAACTAAAGTAATTTGAGCAAGACTAGAATCTACTTCTTCATTTTCTAAAGGAATTGTACCTTGAATTGCAGGATATTCTGTTTTATCCCAATATGCATATGATGGTGATATTCCTACAGTTGCAATTAATCCCATTATTACTAGTAAGGCTGTTATTTTTATTGAAATCAAATTAACAAAAAACACTTTTAGAAGTATAAAAAATAATCGTATGATTTATTCTAGTTTGAGAAAATAAATGTCTGATTTGTATTGAATTTACTTTTAGCACTAGAAAATATTTTCTATTTTTATGATTTATTTTTCAATAAGGCGTCCTCTGGAGTTTTTTCTTTATTTGATTCCCAATGCCAACTATGATGTTTTTTCCAATGTTTGTCTAATTCCTCTCTTGTTGGTTCTTTTCCTAATGGACTACCACATAATTTACATTGCTTCATTTTTCATTTTCCTTAGATTTCTTCTTTTTAGCTTTAATGATTGGATGACATTGTGCTGGTAAGTTCTCCTCATTCATCATTATCAATTTCATTTGTAGTTTTAATTATTCTTCTGCATTGATGGTATCTGGATCATTATTTCCTGGCAAGTACTTGTCTCCAAGAAAACCATTCATTTTTTCATCAAATTCCTCTTGCAATCGTGTTAGATACATTTCTGCTTCAGTTTCATCATCTGGAATTCCTGTATCTGTATCATAATTGAAACCCGTAGCCAAATGATAAAACTCCTCAAAAAATTCTTTACAATCAATTACATCTGCATCTCTATCTATTGATAACACTAAGAAGTCTCTATCTAGTCTGAAATTTAGACAAACTTCCTCTTCAATCATGGTGTCAACAATTACTGCCATTAGATATGCAACATTATTTTTGTTCAATGATTTTTCACTTTTATTGGAAATCCATAATTCCTCATTATCTAACAAATTATCAAATGTTCTAACAATTAGATCTCTAACCTCTGAATCCAAGTGAGCTGATTTTGATTCCCATAATTTTTCATCATATTTACCAGGTTCAACATAAATTAAATCAAAAGTCAATTCAGGATTGGTTTGATCAAATTCCCAGACTTGTTTATTTGTCCACATTGGTGAAAACTCGCTGATAATTTTTTTAGTTAATTGATTCATGGTTAATTGGCATACTTTCTCTTGTTTAATCTTATCTTTAATTGCTGTTATTTGATTTTAAAAATTCTAATGTGCATTCAGCTAATTGTTTATCTGAATGTTTTTCTATTTGATGTTTGCAATTTGGACATGTACCTTTTTGATTATCTATTAGTCCATCATTCACTTGTTTCATACAACATTCCATTAATTCTGGAGTAGAATGTGATTCCATAGATAATTTACATGTTGGACACAATGTCATTTTCAATTTCTGATATTTTTTAACTAATAATTAAATTTTTTAAAAATATTTCAATAACACCTAACAAAAAATTTCATTTTTAAAAAACCTGTAATCATTAAGAAAATAGCAAGAATAAACCAACTGCCGAAGCAGCTAATGATATTCCCATCCATGCATAAAATTTTTTATTCATAGATACTGATTATTTGTCTAAAATTAATACTTTAGAATCATGAAAACAGGCAAGTTAAATCACTATCATCGACTCTTTGGGAGTTACATTATGATTTAACCAGCACAAATCCTGTTCTCGTGAATCTATTGATTTTGATTTCTACAAATTGATAAAATAAAATGTGTCGTGTTATTTGCTCAAAATGGGTTAAAAAAATTATCCTTTTTTTTATCAGGCATAAATTTTCAACATCTCAAATCAAATAATTTATTGTATAAGTCAATAGATGAAAATTATGATTGAAAATGAGGTAATTCACTGGTCTGATAATCCCATACTAAATGTATCAAATTTTATGGCCGAACCCAACCCTGGAATTTTTGAGGATTCTCATAGTGTAATAAAATATGGTTTTACATGGGTTGTTAATTCTGAACAACTAGATGATCAGGTTGTTTTTTCTGTTGAGAATATACAACTCAGTGTAGAATTTAATCCACTTTTATCTTGGATTAGAATGTCTGAATTTAATGATGGTTTATTAAAACATGAACAAGGTCATTTTGATCTTGCTGAAATTATTAAAAGAAAACATCAAAAAATATTTGAAAATAAATTTTATAATAAACAGTTTCCTACAAGGGGCCAAAATGATGCTCAAAGAAAACAATATGCAAAAGGCGATTCTGGTAAAATGATTTCATTAGAAGTTGAAAAATTGAATTTACACTTAAAAGAAAAACGTGATGAATATGATCAGGAAACTAATTTTGGAAAAAATATTCCTGAACAAGAAAAATATGATGAAATTTTTGTTAAATTAAGAAAATAATTTGTTATTGATTTTTTATCATTTTACTTTCTGGAATTGAATTTATGTAATTTACCAAACTACGATAATATTTTAAATGAAAATTTATGTCCTTGATTTCAGTTTGTTTTAATTCTTCTAACTCTGGCCCAAAATCTCTTTTGTCTGTTTCAATATGGTTTAGTGTTTTTTCATTTACTTCAATCATGTGAAAAAGACTGTGAAGTACTTCACCTTTTTGAAGTGTTTTGTCACATGACTTTTGTAATAGTAATTCTACCCAATCCATATTTTTTATTTTTAAATTCTTATATGATAATCTAAATTTGATTTATTCTAACTCTTACTCTATTTTTTTTTAGTAATTTTTTGAGCCTATTTTTATTTTTTTTGTCTATCTTTGATTTCTTTATTTCTCTCACTATCTGAATGAACTTCTGAATGTTCATACAAGTCCTCTTTTGAATCAAATATTTGATCACAATAGTAACATTGGTGCATGGTATCATTACGGCATTATCACTATTATCACTTTCATGATTTTTTTATAAATGGACAAATCCTTTTGTTATTCTATTGATTTAGAATTATTTTTTGGTTGTTTTACCTATATTTTATAATAATTTTTTATTATGTTTGTATTTCAATTTCTGAATTGCATGATGGATAATTACCAGTTTCATTTTTAATTTGATTAATTAATTCTAATTGTTCTTGTTTTTGGTTGTCTGTAAAAATTCTCTGGTAAAATGCTGTTTTTTTCAAACATTCATTTTCTTCAAAATCAGTATCTAAAAATTTAGTAAATGTTTTCTCGAGATTTTCTGTTTCACCAACAAATATTGGTTCTTTATTTCTGTTATAGAATACATAAATTCCTGAAATTGACTTAACAAATTTTGCACTTTCTAACCATACTCTCATTTTGTCATCAAGTAATTCCATACTATCTATATTTTCAATTGATATTAAAACGATGATGGAAAATTTTGTATATCACAAGAACCTTCATGCTTTTAATACCTAAAATCGAGATGATTAATCCTGTCTCTTATAGAAAAATTTCCCGATCAATTTACTCCTAGAAAAATTCAAAAAACTATTCTTGATGAAATTGAATCAAATTTGAAATCTGGATTTAAAAAAATTGTTATTTGTGCTCCTACTGGAGTTGGTAAATCCTTAGTGGGTGCAACTGTTTCAAATTATTTTGATAGTTCATTTACTGTTACGGCTTCAAAACATTTGCAAGATCAATATATCAAAGACATTCCTTTTTTAAAACCAGTTAAAGGCAAACAAAATTTTCCTTGTCTAAAATTAATGTCTGCAGAGAAAGTTGATAATGATAGACGTGCTATGCGATGGGGGTTAACTTGTGATAAAGGTCAATGTCAAGAACGCGTAAATAAAAATGGTAAAGAAATTGTTAAAGTTTGTGATTTTAAACCCACAATAAAACAAGTGGAAGATAATACTCAGGATTCTTTGTCTTGTCATTACTATATGCAAAAATATGATGCATTAGTTTCAAAGCATTCCTTATGGAATTACCATGCATTTTTTACAATAATGAAATTTAACAAAAAATTATTTGAAGATTATCTGGATAGGAAAGTTACTGTATTTGATGAGGCTCATAAAATTGAGGATCAAATAATTCAGTTTGTTGGATTTGATATTTTTGCTGGACAAGTTGATGAATGTAATCTAAATACTGAAAAATACAATTTTACTGATTTAGATTCAATGATACAATTAACTGACGATATTGCATTTTCATATGCTAAAAAAATTAAAGATATCAAAGAAAGCCCTGTATTTCAAAACAATCCTGATTTTGAATTAATTACAGGATTGGAAAGACGTTATGACAGAGCTGCACAGGCTAAAATTGACATAATTGCTGATAAAGATAATTTCATAGTTAATGAACCTGTAAAGGACCTAAATGGAAATTTTAGAACCATTTCTGTAAAACCAATTGATGTATCAAAATTTGCAAATCAATTTTTTGATACTGAGTTTCAAATCTTCATGTCTGCAACAATTGATAAACTTGGTTTTTGTGAAAATATGGGATTGGATAAAGATGATGTTGCATTTGTGGATACTCCAAAATCTCCATTTCCTATAGAAAATAGAACAATTGATCTTTTGAACATTAGACGATTAAGTTATGGTTCAACTGAAGATGATGAATTAGAAGTCATTAAAACAATTGATAGAATTTTAGATGAACACTCCGATGAAAGAGGTTTGATTTTAACTTCGTCTATTCCTCGTTGTCAAAAAATTATTCGATATTTATCCCCAAAAAATACTCAACGAATTCGACTATGTCACAGTAAAAATAAAGATGATAAAACTCAGGACGAAGTAATTTCTGAGCATTCTACTGATCCAACTGGAGTTTTACTTTCTTCATCATTATGGGAAGGCGTTGATCTTAAAGATGATTTGTCACGCTTTCAAATTATTGCTAAAGTACCATACCCAAATTATACTGAAAAAAGAACAAAAGCAAAAATGAACAAGTTTCCCTTATGGTATACTTCTCAAACATTAACAAAACTGTTACAAGGATTTGGTCGTTCAATTCGAAGTGATAAAGATTGGGCAAAAACATATGTTTTGGACACTGCAGTAAATAATGTCTTTTTTAAGGCACAACAAATGATACCTAAGGCGTATTATGATGTTTTAGGCATGGATGAAGTTTAATTTCTAAAAATTATTTTATTAATTTTGTAGAGTGTCTATACAAATCATGAAGATTTTTACCATCTAGATTTTGTTCATTATCATCTAATTCTGTATCGTGTAAAATCTCATCAAAATTATATTCAGTCTCATCTTCTACTGGATCTTTTTTGTTATCGCTTGTAGATTTGTTTAATTTTTTTAATTGATCTAAAACATCATTGTTACAATCGTGCCAAAGTTTAATTGATTTATCTGAATTATTAAGAAATTCAGGAGACTTCTTTATCATGTTATTGCTTAGGGTTAAGATTTGTTTTGCTAAAAACAATGGTCTTGTGTTAGTATTGTTAAATTCATCAAAACAATTATCACAAACATTAACTGTGTAATCTGAATTAATTTTTCGAATTATCTTACTTTCATGTTCACATTGATAAACTTCTGAATCTTCCAATATTTTCAGTAAATAGTATAGTGTTTTATTTCTTATTTATCTGATAATTATTTTTAAAATATTTCTTAAGGATTTGCATATGTGACTGCACCGTTGGCTGCTGAACCTACAAGTGTTGCAAATTTTGCTAGTGCCCCTGTGGTATAATTTGCTTCAGGCTTTTTCCAATCCTTTTTCCTACTCTCTAATTCTTCATTTGATACGTGAAGGTCAATGATGTTGGTTTCTGTATCTATTGTGATTTTATCTCCATTTTTGACTAATGCAATTGGTCCACCAACATATGCTTCAGGTGCAACATGTCCTACCATAAATCCACGAGTACCTCCAGAAAATCTACCATCAGTTACCATTGCTACTTTCTTTCCTAATCCTTGACCCACTAATGCGGCAGTGGTTGCTAGCATTTCTCTCATACCTGGTCCACCTTTTGGTCCTTCATATCTAATCACAACTACATCTCCTTCATCAATTTCTCCTTTAGATACTGAATCAAATGCCAACTCCTCTCTGTCGAATACTTTGGCTTTTCCTGTGAATTTTGTCATTTCTACTCCTGCTGTTTTGATTACTGCTCCTTCAGGTGCAAGTGTTCCTTTGAGAATAACTGCAGTACCAACTTCATGTATAGGATTTTCAATGGTTCTTACAATATTCTGTTCAGCACTAGGAAATTTGAATGAGTTAAGATTTTCTTTAATTGTCTTACCTGTAACTGTGATACAATCTTCATTTAGTAATCCTTTATCCAATAATTTTTTTAATACAAATGGTATGCCTCCAATTCTATCTAATGACTCCATAACATAATTTCCTCCAGGTTTCATATCTGCTAAATGAGGTGTTTTCTTTCTAATTCTTTCAAAATCATCATATGTTAAATCAATATTTACCTCATTTGCAAGTGCAAGTAAATGCAATATGCCATTAGTTGAACCTCCTACAGAATTTAGCATCATAATTGCATTTTCAAATGCTTCAAAAGTTAAGATTTCTTTAGGTCTAATATTCATCTCTAAAAGTTTAGCACATGCAACACCTGTATCGTATACAACATTATTTCTTCTACTGTCTTCTGCCGGAGGACTGGCACTACCTGGTAATGCTAAACCAATGGCTTCTGAAATTGATGCCATAGTATTTGCAGTAAACATTCCTCCACATGATCCTGCGTTAGGACATGCTACATTTTCAATATTTTTTAAATCTTCTAGTGATAATTTTCCTGCATCATAAGCACCAACGGCTTCATAAACATCTACAACTGTGAGTTCTTTTCCATCTAACATTCCTGGCTTAATTGTTCCGCCGTACACAAATACTGATGGGATATTTAATCGAGCCATAGCCATCATTGTTCCAGGCAAACTTTTGTCACAACCTGCAATTCCAACTAATGCATCGTATTGATGTGCTCTAACCATTACTTCAATAGAATCTGCAATTATTTCTCTAGATACTAATGATGATTTCATTCCTTCATGACCCATTGCAATTCCATCACTTACTGCAATTGTTGAAAATTCTCTAGGTGTTGCACCTGTATCTGATACTCCACGTTTAGCTTCTAAAGCTAATTGTGGAAGATGAATATTACATGGAGTTGCTTCATTACCCGTGTGACATACACCGATAAATTGTTTTGATAAATCATCATCATTTAATCCCATGGCCTTGTACATGGCTCTGTGTGGTGATCTAGCTGTACCTTCTACAACATTTCTACTAGATATTTCCATAATAGACAATTTTCAAATTGGTATAATTTAGACTTTGTTGAATAATTTGTTATCTGTCTCTGGATCTAACTTATCAAAACGCTTAAGTTGAAATCATTTTCATTCATTTTATGTTGTTTAAACTTCATAAACTAAAATGTGATAATGGTCACTACACAAATGCTGTAGTTGCTGAAGGTGAAACATTAGAAGAAAATCTAAAAAAATTTACTTTGAGAAGTATGTGTAAAAGCTGCTGTTTACCATTACACGAATGTTAGTTATTTTTGTAAAAATTTTAATCATTTAAATTGTAAAAATTTAATCTTTAGAATATGTCTGATGATTCCAAAGTTGAACAAAAGGCTCTTGCATGTCCTGTTTGTCAAAGTAATAAAGCAATGATAGCAGGAGAAAATGTCAAATTAGGTGGAAAATTTGAAGATAAGGAATTTTTAACAACTGAACTGACTGTTTTAAAATGTACTAAATGTGGCTATTTCATGTTCTTTGACAAACAAGCTCAGTTTACTACTAAGGAAGAATCTAAATCTTAACTAACTAACAGGTTGAATTCTTCGAACATTTTTTCTAAATTCTTCTTTTTGAAAATGCTCCTCACATACTAGCCAAATCAATTCATTATCGTCTCTTTTTCTAAATTCTATAAAGTATTTTTCAGTTTTATCACAACATCTTTTCATTATTATCACTCTTGATTGTTATCAATACAATAAAAAAATTATCTATTTAATAATTTCTTGATTTTCTAACTGTTTTACATATTCTTGAACTTGTTCATCTGTTTCTCCTCCAAATGTTATCAGAATTCTGTCATCTTCCATTATCTCATATGCTCTGATATCTGAAACTCTTTCACCATTGATGAAATACTTCAATGAATATTCCTCATTACTACAAAATGATTTTCCATCTGGAAATATGTAACATTGATCATCTAATCCAATGGATAATGAATTAAACAAATATTCCAACTCTACACCTGTAGCATGTTTGTGAATAGTCGAACCATCTCGAGATTCAAAGTGTATCCATGGGGATTTAATTTGGTAAGCTGGTGCTGAAAAATCAAATTCATCACCAAATATTTTTACTAAAATTGCTGCATGTGAATGGTCACTTCCTAGCGCTCCTGCATTTTCAGGACCTCCAGGGGCTTCAACAGTCATTGTCAAAAACAAAAATCCTGCATATCCTACAATTACTGCAATAACTCCTAAAACACCTACTGCAATTAGGGTCTGTTTTCTTTTTTCTGCAGAGTGTTTAGTAGCATAATTTTCACGCTTTATTTCACGCTCTTTTCTTTCTTTTCGACCCATAACCGTTCAAACTCTAGAATTTACCCCTATAAAAGATTCGATATAAACAATAAATAAAATCAAAAATGCCCTTAGTCATGGCATGTATTTTTTGTGATATCTTATCAGGAAAACGTGATGGTCACATATTATACGAAGATGACAGTCACTTGGTATTTTTAGACAAATATCCTATTGATGATGGTCATACCCTTGTAATTCCAAAAAAACATTATGAAAGAATTACCGATATGGATCCTGAGGATGTAGGCAAAATTTTCACTTTGGTTCCAAAAATTGCAAAAGCTGTTTTGCTAGGATCTGGTGCAGATGCATTTAGTTTGGCTCAAAATAATGGAAAGGCTGCAAAACAAATTATCCCTCATGTACATATTCACATAATTCCAAGATACAATGACAAAGGAACTGTTTGGACTAAACGCCAGATTCCAACTGATGATGTATTATCCGAATTAGCAGAAAAAATAAAATCTGCTATTACTTAGTGTGACCTGGATTATATCTCAGAATTGCTCCAATTTTTCCTAAACTTGACAACATGTTTCCATGTTCTGCACTACCTGAAATAACTTCTAACTGTGTTCCTGTTTTTGCTGCAAGAATTTGTAAATAATCTACAATATCTTGTTCATTAACTTCCATATCCATTGCTTTACAATCTGGACATGGATTGTTTTTGTATTCTGTTTTTTTTGGAATGACTAATTGTCTTTCTACAATATCTTCTTGAATTTTTTTACAACGTTTGCATTCTGCCTCTACTCTATGTAGATTTGTATTGTCTGTAATCAGTAAAATTTGAACAACATTATTTTTTAGAAATTCAATTACTTCTTCTAATCCGTATGAACCCTTACCTGTATTTGTATTAATTTCTCTAAACAGATCTTCAACTAATTTTTTTTCTTCAACTAATCTAAAATTACCTAAGATGTCTCCTGATTTGGCAAATGCTTCTCTAATGCCTTCAGCTCCTGAATAACTTGCATCAATAGTATTGATAATATTATTTTGTAATCGGTATTCTAGATAATTTCCATTAATGAAATCTTCTTTTGTTGGTCCAGGCCCAGAAATAATTAATCCCTTTACTGGATAAATGTCGATAAAATATTCTCTTGTAGTTTGTGCAACTCGATTGTAGAAATAACTTAATTCCATTTCTCTTAATTTTTGAAATCTTTTTGCAGATTGTCCACCTTGTCTGTGTTTTCCTGCAACTCCTGAACCTGTCTGCGATAAAACCTCGATTTTGTCACCATGTAATAATCCCCAACCTGCATCCTTTGCATCTATAGATAAAAATCCAATCAGATTATCATCTTTTAGCATATCTTTTAGGATATCAACATGAAAATGGTCATCACATCTGTATAGATATTGATTCAAATCTTTTGGAGGTTCAATCTCCCATGCTGTAACTACTTCACTTCCAAGAGGTCCTCCTTCTTCTGGTGGTAGGGCACCACAAAATACAACCAATCCTTTCTCAGGTGTTTTTTTGTACATTTTTAATTTTGAAACTACTTTTCCAAGAGAATCTACAACATGAGATCTTGTTAAATCTGATTTTATGTTATCTGCAGTACCTTGTTCTTGTTGTAATGAGCCGATAATTTCGTGAAGTTGTTTTCCTTTTGGGATGTATACTGTAATTAATTCAGTTCCTCTACCTGATTTTTTAGATAATTCTTCTAAGGTCTTTCTTATTTTATAGAGTTTAACTGAATCTTGTTTTTCTATGTTGATTTTAACCATTCAATAATTGTCCTAATTCTCGGATATTAATCAATATTGATTTGGATAATTTTTTTATTATCTTAATTCATCAAATGTTTTCAAAAATACTTCTAATGGTTGATTTCCTCTGATTTTAATGATGTTTTCATTATTAAATACTAAAAATGATGGTGTTGCATCAATTCCAATTTCTTTTCCAAAATCATACATTTTGTTAATTTTATTTTCGTACTTGTTTTCATCTAAACACTTGTTGAATTCATTGATGTCTAATTGTATTTCTTTTGCAAATTCAGTTAATGAATCTCGTGTGATCCATCCAGTTCTTTCGCCACCCCAATTTTTGTATAATTCATCGTGGTATTGCCAATATTTTTCTTGATCATTAGCACAATAACTTGCTTGTGCAGCAAGATTTGAATCTGGACCGTTTAACGGAAAGTCCTTGAAAATGATTTTCACTTTGCCTGTTTGAATAAACTCCTCATTGATTATTTCTAAAGTCTCTTGATGAAATTTGTAGCAATATGTGCACTGATAATCACCCCATTCCAAAATTGTAATGGGTGCATTAGAATCGCCTAAAACGGGGGAGCCATTTTCTATCAAATTTGACTCTGTTAATATTTTAGAATCTACATTTTGCGGTTGATATAGTACCAAAAATGAACCTGCGATAATTCCAATTAAAATGGGAATTAAAAAATAATAATATTTCATACTTTCAGATTTGATAAATATTGTAAATATCTTGTCAAGGTCTATAATTTTAGATCATGTTGTATTTGGGTTTTTTAGATAATCTGATTTTGATAATTATTGAAAAAATTTATTCCTAAATTAATTATCTTCTGTAAATTGTATTTTTGATTACTAATTATGGATCTTTTTCCCCCATCAAAGAACATAAATAGATTCAACTAAAGGTAATTTTGATGTCTGAAGTTAGACAAATTAACAAATCCAAATTTGCTGTATCAAAAGTAGCAATTTTGGCATTAGCCATAGTATTTGCAGCAGGATTATTTGTTGTAGGTTTTGATCAAGGCCATATCTTTAGTATAGTATATGGTGAACAAGCATTTGTTGATCTTACAATTCATGAACTCACTCACGATATGAGACATGCAGCAGGATTTCCTTGTCACTAGTGTCAATTCTATTTTGAAATAATAGATTATTATTAATTCAAGTCAATTTTTATAATAACATTGAAAACCCTTGTTTTTATTGTAATTGTACTAATCTCTGGTGGTTTAGCAGGTTTAGTTCATGGAACTGTTAATTTTGCAATAGTTGAGCCATATTTGGATCAGGCAATTGGACTTGAAAATGAGAGTTTGTTTGCATCTGGTGAGGCTGAAGACACTTTGGAATTTTGGGCAGAATACGAAAGCTATAGAATTTGGCAAAAAAGTGGTCAAGTTTTAGCTGGAGTAATTTTGGGACTTGCAATGGGTTCGTTATTTGGTATTGTATTTGGATTATCTAGAAATTCATTACCTGGAAAAAATGTCGTATCCAAAGCTGTATTTTTATCGGTTCTTATGTGGTTTACACTTTATTTGATTCCATTTTTGAAATATCCTGCAAACCCCCCAACTGTGGGAGATGGTGAAACTGTAGTGTTAAGAGCAATTTTGTACGTTTCTTTCATAATTATTTCTGGCATTGGAGTTGTTATATTTTATAAATTATCAAAGAAATTAAATGGCAATAAAAGATATCTTTCACTAGTTGGATATGCCGGATTGATGGTAGTTGCATTTATTGCAATGCCTGATAATCCCGATGAAATAACTGCACCGATGAATTTAGTTAATGAATTTAGATTTGTATCTGTATTAGGTGTTTCATCATTTTGGGGTTCTGTTGGAATAATCTTGGGATTGTTTTGGAAAAAATTTGATAAGACGTCCAATCTGGAAGATTCTTAGTTCTTATTCTAGATAATGAGAATCAGACTACTCTGTTTAAATAACAAATGATAAAAGACGATGTATGTCTAGAAAGTTAACGCTTCCTCAATTAAAAAAATATGATATTAGTCAAAAGGTAATTGAAGCATTAGCTGATTCTGAATCAAGAGCAATTTTATTTTCTATCGTCAAAAAAGGAAACACTGCTGCAGAATTATCAGACAAATTAAAAATCCCACTTAGTTCAGTTTACAAAAAATTATCAGATCTTGAAGAATTGACATTGATTGAGGTAGAGAAATGGATGTTGTCTGATAAAGGTAGAAAATACAAAGTCTATAGAAGTAGGATTAAACAGGCTGAAATATCTATTAAAAAGCCTGAACCAGTTTTAATATTGGTTTCAAATAGTAAATAGTGTGTCTAAAAAAAGCATAATTCAATTATCTGAATTTGATATCAATCAAAAAATCATAGAGGCTATGAGCAACGTCTGTACTCGTTCAGTATTGTTTTCAGTAAAAAATGAATCAAAAGACGTGCCAACCATCGCTGAAGAATTAAAAATTTCAATATCCACAGTCTACAAAACATTATCTAATTTGGAAGAACTTGCATTGGCTGAAATTGATAAATATGTGATAACCCCCGATGGTAAAAAAATTAAACTTTACCGAAGTAGAATTGGTAAAGTGGAAATTACTTTAGAAGACCTAGAACCTAAACTACATTTACACCCTAACCCCTTTAAACTCTAAATCAATTTCTTAAACATATTATAGATTCTCATTCTATAGATTTAGAATAATAAATTAGAAACTTGTCTGACTTTAAATAATCTTAGCTGACACTAATTTTCGAATTAAATGAACCAAAACATAATTCTAGCATTAGTTGCTGTATTTGCAATAGTTGGTGTTTCTACATTAGCTGTTTCATCTACAATGATGAGTGCTCCGACAACAACTGAGGTTGAATATGTTACTGTTGATGCAAATACAATCGACGTCGATTCTTTAACTATTGGATTTATTCCAGTTGAAAAAGCTGATGAATTAACTCCAAAAGCTGAAGTTCTAGAAAAATTCTTAGAATCTGAATTAGGAATTGATGTTGAAATAGTTGTACCAACAAACTATGAAGCTATCATTGAAGGAATGCGATTTGGTCATATTGATGCTGCATTTATGGATACTGGACCTGCATGGATTACCCATGAAAGAACAGGTGCAGAAGCTGTATTGGCAGAATTAGTCAAGGGTAAGGTAAACTATCAAGCAACTGTTTGGACATCCGCAGACAATGATTCAATTAATACAATTGAAGACACTGTGGGCAAACGTGTTGCATTTACTAGCATTACTGGTTCCTCTGGGTTTGTTAGACCTATGGGAACTTTAGTAACTGATGGTCATATCAACATTGAAGGTAATGATATTGTTGCTTTAGAGCAAGCACTTGCAAATAACTTTGAAAGTTATACATTTGCTGGCGGTTACAAAGCAGCATTGAATTTACTGCTAAAAGGTGATGTTGATGTTGCATTTGGATCCGATATTGCTCCAAAAAAATACCTTAGTTTAGAAGATCAAGCAAAATTACGTCCAGTTACTACAATTGGACCTGTACCATCACACGTCTTTATGGTGAGTTCCAGCATGTCTGATGTCACCAAAGATAACTTAGTTAGTTCATTGATTAAACTCAATTATGATGAGCATAATTCAATTCTAACTGATTTGTATGGTGCTCAGGCACTTGTTCCAACAACAACTACCATGCATATTGGTGAATTTGGAACCTTTATTGATGCCTTAACTGGTCTTGATCAAAAAATCCTAGACAAATATGATAAGAGCAAATAAAAACTGGCACATTAGAATTGATATAAATTCAATGGCCAAAACTCCTCCTTTTTCATTAATTTCTACAAAAAAAATTATCCAAATGAATGATGTGTGGACATCGTATGATTCTCAAAGTTATGCTTTGGAAGGAGTAAATCTTTCAATTGATAGAGGTACAAATTATGCAATAGTTGGACAATCGGGTTCAGGTAAATCAACACTTTTGAAATTAATGAACGGAATGATGACTCCTAGCAAAGGTGCCATAAAAATTGATTATCTAACTCCTAACATGAATAATAAAAAATTTAAAAAAATAATGCATACAATTGGTTATATTCCCCAAAGTTTAGGATTAGTAAAAAATGTCAGTGTACTAGATAATATTTTGATTGGTGCTTTACCTAGATTAAATAAATTACAATCTATTTTAAAACAATTCCCTGAACATGAAATTCAAGAAGCAAAAAGAATTTTAAAATTAGTAGGACTATCAGGAAAAGAATCACGTAAAGCATACATGTTAAGTGGTGGTGAAAAAAGAAGAGTGGCAATAGCTAGAGCATTAATGCAAAAACCTACAATTTTACTAGCTGATGAAATAGTTTCTGAATTGGATCATGTAACATCTAGAGAGATAATGAATTTAGTTTTAGATGCTCAAAAGAAAATGAATCTTACTGCAATAATGGTTCATCACGATATGAAACTTGCATTAGAGTTTGCTAACCGTGTTGCAGTAATTAAAGAAGGTCAGAAAATTTTGGAGATTGGTGTTGAAGGTGATACTATCGTTGATTTTCAAACTGGAGATATGAGTATTGAAGAAATAATGGAGATGTATAATACTGACTCCAAAGAATAATATCATAATTGCAATAATTGTTGGACTTGTTGTTGTTGCATCATATAATGTAGAGGCAAACCCTTTAGATTTTGCGGAAGGGATACCACATTTAGCAACAATTGCTTCAGAAATATTTGTTTTAGAAAATATAATTGAAGATTTGAAATATATTCCAACTGCATTATGGGCCATGCTTGAGACTCTTCAAATGGCATTCATTGGAACTGTGATAGGAGTTGTAGTTGGATTGCCTCTTAGTATGTTATCTGCACGTAATTTGAATAGCAAGTATGTTTATGCACCTACTCGTGCTTTATTGGCCATAATTCGTACTTTTCCATCCATACTGTGGGCATTATTGTTTGTAATTATGGTGGGTCTGGGACCATATGCCGGAGTTTTAGCAATCGTGATGTATACTATAGGATTTGTTACAAAACTACAATACGAATCAATTGAAACCATTGATTCAGATCCTATGGATGCTGTTAGTTCAATCGGTGTTAGTAAATTTCAATTAATTCGATACGTTGTACTTCCTGAATCTGCATCTCATTTATTGGGTCAGATATTGTATATGTTTGATTATAATGTACGACAAACTAGTATTTTGGGAATCGTTGGAGCTGGCGGAATTGGATTCTTCATAATTAATTATATCAAATTCTTTGAATATGGAAAAGCTGCGATATTTTTAGTCATAGTTCTCATTACTGTGTTGATTATTGATTGGGTAAGCGTAAAAATCCGAGATAAATACATAATTAAATCTCAACATGGTGTAGAAGTAAAACGTAAAAAATCTCTATTTAGTTAGATTTTTTTTCAGAATCTAACGGAATCTGATTACAACTACCACACCCATTCTTTCTTGTACCAAACCAAATGAATGCAGATGGCAATAATAGATAAAGCAACATTGCATTTTCAAATCCAAATAATGTTTTATTTTCTAAAACATACCCTGCTGCTATAATTACTGCAGATGAAATTAATCCTACTGCAGAAATTTTATTAATTTTATCTTTTAATCCCATTATTTCTAAGTAGTAATTTTATCTAGCTGGTTTGATTCTGTTGCAGTTTTTATTTCTCTTGCAATTCTTTTACCCATACTCATATTTTCATTAAACAATAATGAATAGTATGGAGAACCGTCCATGTAGATATTGGTACCTGCAACAATTCTTGCTGAAAATTCAAATGATGTAAATTTAGCATTTTCGTCATACACTCCTTCAATACAAAATGGACCATTCATGCCTGGAGAAACAACTCTTTTTGCTGCTTCAACAAAATTTTCGCCCATTGTGTATACTTCATCCAGTAAAGATTCTCTCAAAACTAGAGGACTATTTCCAATCACATTAAATGATGGAACTTTTGTTGATTTCATTTGTTGTTCAGCTGGAATTCTTCCAAGACCCTCAATATCTGATTCATGTCTTTGATCAACTCCAAAAAATTCTAATTCATTTGTTAATGGTGAATAAAAGAATTGTAAATATGCTAAAACTCCTGCAGCATATTCTTGAATGTATAATGTTTCATCCTTTGAAAGTATACCTTCAGAAATTAACTGATTTCTTTTTGTATTGTAATCATCTTCATTTGCTGCCATAAAGTATCCTTTACCCCCAGCAGCACCTTGTCGTTTTACAATAACTAATTTTTCAATATGTTTTGGTTCTGTAACTGGTTTTGGCATAGGAAGTGTTGCTTCTCTCATGAGTTTTTCTTTCATTTCTCTATCTGATTCCCATCTTAGAATCCATTTGTTTCCAAATACTGGGGTTTTGATAGATTCAATTTCTTCAGAACTCATTTGTGCAATTAAAGTTCCATGTGGAATCAAAACTGCATTGTTTTCTTCAAGTGTTTTTTGACATTTTTGATCTAAAACTTCCTTAAATGAGTCTACAATAATTAATTCATCAATGAATGGAAATCTGCGATATAATTTTTCACGTTTTTTCTCACAAACTAACATTGTTTTGAGGCCTTCATCTTTTGCACCTTTTAAAACCTGTAGAGAGCAATGAGATCCCAACGTTGCTATGGCAGTCATTTTCTTAAACTAACTCAAATTTTGTACTTTATGAACTATTGGGGATATCCTATAAAATCACGCCTAATTTACTGATAATCTGTCTCAAAAACCTCACCTTCAAAGATAAATTACTCTATGTATCAGATAATGTATGGCTGATAAAATTACTGCAAAAGAACTGATGTCTCAAAAAAATGATTTTGTGATTATTGATGTTAGGGAATCTGATGAATTAACTGGTGGAATTATTGAGAATTCTATCCATATGCCTTTGGGGTTGTGTATTAGAAATGTAAAGAAAAATCAAATTGAAGATTTGAAAGATAAGAAAATTTGTACATATTGTGGAACTGGATATAGAGGCAATATTGCAGCTGATGAATTGATTAAAGGTGGATTCAATGCAGTAACCCTAGAAGGGGGTTATTCAACATGGATGTAAAAAATTCTATAGATGAAGAAAATAAAAAGATAGATGAAGAAAATAAAAAGATAGATGAATACAATATCAAAGTTGACAAGTATAATGATGCAATAGATAGGGGTGAAGATCCTGATGACAATTTCTAACAGGTTTTCATGATGAGTGATAATTCAGAAATTCCAACAAAAGAAGAAATTATTAAAAATATGGCAAAACACCTACAGACTAATTTTGAAGATGGGGAAGAGGTATTGCTAAGAACATATGATTTAGCTTTTATCAAAGGAAAGATGGAGGCCATTTCAGAAATGAAGAAAAAGGAAGTTGGGAAATAGAGAATTTTTTTAAAATATTTAACAATCTAAAAAAACTTTACAATTAGAATTCGATGATATAACCCATAAATCATTGATTTATTTTGAAATAAATACAGTCTATTTTTTATCATATTATGGACAAAAGAGACATTTTGGTTTTATGCTCAATTTTAGTTGGAGCAGGTATTCCTGTCGGATTGATGATTTTAGTAGCTAATGGAATTATCAAATTACCTATAGGCTGATAATATATCAATTAATAATTTGTTGAGGAGTAATGCCTCAAAAATTCAATATTGGAAAATAACTGTAATTAAGATAATTTCGATGTCCTGAAGAGATATGACGTATCGACGTTCTTTACCTCACCAAGACATACCTAACATCAGATCGCACTAGTATATTTAGATCGCGGTTTAATGTTATTATCAATAAAATAATGAAAATCCATGACTCTTACAGTAATTGTAGATTGATTTGTGCATAGAGTACAATGAATTAACATCTGACTACGTTAAAACTATTGATCGTTGATTAAAGAAGCCAAGGTAATTTTATCATAATACTAATTTTGTATTTTTTAGATTTTTAATTCGAAGGTGAATTTTTGTACTCAAAATACTCTTGAATTTCTTCAGATAGTTTATTGATGAGTTCCTCTTTACTAAAATCCGCTTCCTTTAACTCATCCCAAGTTTTTTCAATTTCTTGTTTTAGGACAAATAATGTTCTTTTGTCATCACAATGCATATGAGACTAATGCATCTGTAAAATTTATCTGTTTTATTTTAAGTAATCAAGAAATATTGGATGGATGTTTTTATTTTTTGAAAGATAATCATACATACTCAAATTCATTGTTTTAAACATTTCAGAAAATAATTTTGTATTTGCTATTCCAATTGTAAACATTATTGGAATAATTTTACTACATTTGTCAATCTCCTCTTTTAGTTTAATTGGATTGTTTGATTTGTTATACTCAATCAATATTTTCCATTTATTTTTTATTTCATTTATTTTCTTTTCAAGAAATACCTCACCTGCTTGTGTTAATTCAGATAAATCATGAGGTTTTAGTCCTAATTTTGAGTAAATTCTTCGGATACTTTCTTTATCATCAACACTTAACGTTTGATTTGTATTTTGAGTATATTGCTTATATTCAATTGAAACTAACCAATTCTGAATTTTCATTTTTAATTCTGGTGATGGTTCATGATTCATTTTTTGCATAATTTCTAAATCAAAAAATTTCTCACAACTTTTTACCAACTCTAATGCATTAATTTTGATCATAGTTTTCAAATCTGTATCATGCATTGCTGCAAGTACTACAAAATCAATTGAAGTTAAATTTGATATGATTTCATCAGAATTTGATTTGTTAGATATGTTCATTCTTATTTTGATTGGTTAATTTTTGATGAACTATGTGCAGATGTGACATACCGAAATACTTCATCAATTAATTCTACGCTTAATTCTGATTTGATATCTTCAGGAATTACTTTTAATACAAAATCATACATTGTTGTATTTTTTGGTAATTCATCCCGTTCTTGTAATAATGAAAATACTGCAATACCATTTGAAATCACTGAAATCATTTTTTCTTTGTTTGTGAGAGTCATATCAATTATCAAAAATTCTGGCTAATTAATCTAAGACTATTCCAATTAAATTATTGATTGAAATCCTTCTTGTTTCTCAATAATTTGTAATAATTCAGGTGTTGTTTCAAGAATTTCTAGATCTACTGGAATACTATGACCATATCCGTCATCTGAAGTGTTTTGTGAAGCATGATACCCTACATAGACTGCAGTACTGATGAACATTACAATTACCAGTGCTATCAAGATATTTGCCATATTGTTATGAATCCACCTTTAGGGCTGTAAAAACATTATGAAAATCACGATATTTCAAAGATCATTTTGAAAAAATTAATTATAGCTGAAAATATGGAAATATTATAAATTATGATTGAAACTGAACTTGGAAACTTACGAAGATCTCATTATTCTGATCAAATTAACGCATCAATGGATGGTGTTGAGGTAACAGTAATGGGGTGGATCTTAACAGTTAGAGGACATGGAAATATCAGTTTTGCAACTATCAAAGATAAAAATGGAAGTCTTTCAATTATTGCCAAAAAGGGGGATTGTTCTGATGAAATACGTGAAAAAATTTCAACACTAAAAGCTCATTCATCAATAGGGGTTACGGGAAAAGTAAAATCCTCTGAAAAAGCTCCTGGAGGATATGAAATTATTCCAACTGAATTAAGAGTTTATTCTGAAGTATCAAAAATTCCTCCATTTGAACCAACAGTAAAAACTGTAAAAAATATTGATACTCGTTTAGAAGTAAGACCAATTGATCTTAGAAGAAATGTGTTACAACATGTTTTCAAAACTAGAAGTTTAGTTCTAAAAACAATTAGGGATTACTTTAATGATCAAAACTTTGTTGAAATCAATACTCCAAAAATGATTGCAACAGCTACTGAAGGCGGTGCTGCACTATTTCCAATATTTTACTATAACAAAGAAGCATTCTTAGCTCAAAGTCCCCAATTGTACAAAGAACAATTGACAATGAGTTTTGAAAAAGTATTTGAAATTGCACCAATTTTTAGAGCAGAACCATCTCGAACCAACAGACACTTAGCTGAAGCAATTTCTATTGATTTGGAAGAAGCTTTTGTAGATTACAATGACGTAATGAATCGAATTGAAGAAATCATAAAAGTTTCAATTAACGCAGTAAATGAATATATTAAAAATAATCCTGATTCTGAATTTACTCCAACACCCGTTCCTGAAATTATTCCAAGATACACTTATGATGATTTAGTAGACAGAATGCAAAAAGCAGGTGCCAAAACAGAGTGGGGTGATGACTTGTATCCATCAAATCTTAAAAAAATTGGATTAGATGGATTTTACTTTATTACTGATTGGCCTTTAGGTCCAAAGCCATTTTATGTAAAAGATAGTAAATCTAACCCAAAAATTTCTGAATCATTTGATTTAATGTTTGGAGATTTGGAATTATCTTCAGGCAGTACAAGAATTGAAAAACGTGATGAATTAGCTCAAAGAATGAGCAACAAAGGTATGAAAACAGATTCCTTTGAGTATCACCTTAATGCATTTGATTATGGAGTCCCACCACACGCTGGTTGCGGTATTGGTCTTGAGAGATTAATTATGGCACTAACTGGTACTGAAAATATTAGAGATACAACATTTTATCCAAGAGATGTTGATAGACTTACTCCATAGATTAGTAATTTATTATCCAGATAATGATTTAATTTGTATTGACTGTGTATGCTGAACTTTTACAAGAATACCGAGAAAAATTCGATATAGAGATTTTCCCCTTATTGGTATCTAATCAATTAATTCATAAAAATACTGGAAGAGTATACCATTCTTTTCAAAAAAGAATTGATAGAATAGAACTACAAAAAAAATCAATTGAAGATAAAGTATCTCAATTAAAACAACATATGTCTGATGGAAATAAAGTTGAAGATTTTGATAAATCTGTAATGTTTGATTTGATTGCAATGTTTGCCCAAGCAACACTATCATATTTTGAGATATACAAATCATGTTTGAAATTCTCTTTAAATTTTGAAAAACTTGGAATAACAAAATCTAACCCTGGTTATAATGAAATGATTGACCATTTGGGTGATTACAAAAATGACGGTGTATCTGTATTTCACAAAGCCGGTCTTAGAACATTTTTCAATGTGGATTTGAGAAATGTTTTAACAAATGACTCTTGGTGGATAAACAATAATTTTGAATTCACTTATGAGGAACCTGATGGGACTGAAATCTCCCTAAGTATCGGTGAACTTCACGGGGAATTGGCAAGTATCAATTCTGTAGTATTGGGATTCACTGAAAATCATCAAAAAAATTCTGATATCGAGTCTGCAGAATAATCTTTTAAGTTTAATACGGTAAAATAATTTTTGAATTAATTAGTATGAGAGAAACCTTATCAAAAATCATTAAAATTAGTGGGCCTGGGTTGCTCTTTGCAAGTACTGCAATAGGCGTATCTCATCTTATTCAGTCCACTAGGGCAGGTGCTGATTTTGGATTAATGATAATTGGATTTGTAGTACTAGTTAGTGTGCTGAAATATCCTTTTTTTGAATATGGTTCCAGATATGCAAATTCTACTCAAACAAGCATAATTGATGGTTACAAAAAACTAGGAACGCCAATTCTGGTTTTATATCTGATAATTACAGTATCTTCAATGTTTTTTGTTACTGGTGCAGTTGGATTTGTAGCTGCAGGATTTTTTGAGAATCTATTTAATTTAGAATTTTTAGGAGAATGGTCCATCATTTTACTATTCATATCATGTGTACTGATTTTGGCAATAGGCAAATTCCACCTATTAGATAATTTGATCAAAGTTATTGTAACTATTTTGGTTGTATCAACTGTACTTGCCTTTTCACTAACTGTAATTAATGGACCAATTGAACCAGTTGAAAACTTTGTTCCAAAAGAACTGTGGACTACTACAGGAATCTTCTTTTTACTGGCACTGATGGGATGGATGCCTACTGCAATTGACTTGTCAAGCTGGAACAGTCTATGGACATTAGAAAAAATAAAGCAATCAAACTATAGACCAAAACTAAAAGTAACTTTGTTAGAATTTCGAATTTCTTATCTTCTAACTGGAATCCTGGCAATAATGTTTGTCACCCTAGGTACTTTCATCTTTTATGGTTCTGGAGAAGAACTTCCCAACAATAATTCACAATTTGCCCATGCAATAATCACAATGTATAGCAGTGTAATGGGTAATTGGAGCTATATCGTAATTGCTGCATCAGCATTTACTGTAATGTTTGGAACAATTCTTGCAGTGTTTGACGGATATTCTAGGGCTCTTAATCGAACCGTTGAATTACTATTTGGAAAAAATGAGAAAAATCAGTCCCAAAGTTCAAGAAAACTGTATTCTGTTTTTCTTGTTGTTTTAGCCTCAGGATCACTAGTTACAGTGCTTCAGTTTGGAGATAACCTAAAGGAATTAGTTGACTTTGCAACTATCTTGTCATTTGTAATTGCTCCTGTAATTGCTATTTTCAATTATAGGTTAGTTACTGGAAAATATTTAGAAAAATCTGATCAGCCCTCACTGATATTGAAAATTCTAAGCATTGGAGGAATCTTATTTTTATCAGGCTTTGCAGGATACTTTATTTTATTAAAATTTGTTTTAAACTAAATTTTTATTTGAAATAAATTTAGTCAGTACATGCCATTTGTAAAAGAGGGAGACGAATCAAATCCAGATGTTTCATCACTGTACAAGGAAATTGATGATGAATTAAAAATTGGCAAGATTCCAAATATCCTAAAAACTACATCAATTGATCCACCCATAGCAAAATGGTTTTGGGATGGTGTTAAAATTATCTTACTTCGAGAATCTTCTATTCCAAGAACTTTGAAGGAATCCATCGCAGTAGTTGTATCAAATGCAAATTCCTGCAATTATTGCACACAAGCACATTCAATGTTATTACAATTAATGGGGTTTGATGAGGATAAAATCAATGATCTAAAAAATGATTTTGAAAATTTTCCAGAAAAGGAAAAAGCTGTATTAAATTATGCATTAAAAATTAACAACTCTGCAAACAAAACAACTGCAGAAGATCATAGAATTTTAAATGAATTAGGATATGATGATAAACAAATCGTAGAAATTACTTCTGTAGTAGCTGCTTTTAATTGGGCAAATATCATCGCAGATGCATTAGGTACCGATATGGAAGCATAGTTTTTTAGATAATTTTTGATCTGCTAATCAAGTTTTTCACACTTTTTTAATTTTAACAAAAATTTATGAGATAAGTCAAGCCAAGATTACAAAGGAAATGAAAAGAAGGGGGATTTGAACCGAACCGGAATTCATGTAATCTGGGCATACTTTTTGTATTAATGAAAATTAATGACAAGATCAATTTTTTTATTCATTTTTTTATTTATCATAATTTTTCAATAGAAAATATTGCCATGGGTAATGCTGGGCTGCGATAATTCAAACTAACGCATCTTTTGGGATTATCGCTCTACCACGTGGCTAAACAATCAGATCAAAGTATTTTGTGCCTACCATTTTATAGTAAGATTGATAGATTCACCTCATAGGAGTATAGAAAATGGTTACCGTTGAAGAAATTGAACATGTTTCAAAATTGATGAAAATAGATGTAGATGATCATAGTGAATATCTAGAAAAAGTTCAAACCATAATTAGTTATTTTGATATTTTGGATTCTGCAGGAGTTGAATCTGAAGAAATATCAATGCCGGAAATCCCAATTGAACAATTACGAAATGATGAATACATTCCATTTGATGAAAAATTAATTGAGAAGATGAATCATTACAAAGGAACCTACGTAAGAGCACCAAAGATGTGATATGAATCTAAAAATATCTGCTCTTGAATTTATCGAAGAAGTAAAAACTGGAAATATTACTGTAGAGGAATTCACTGCAAAAACAATTGAAAGAATTAATCAAGTTGATGACAAACTTCATGCGTTTTTATCTGTAAATGATGATGCAATTGATCAAGCCCGTAATATCGATAAGAAAATAAAATCTGGAGAAAATGTAGGGGCATGTTACGGGATGCCAATTTCAATTAAAGACAACATGTGTATCAAAGATACAAAAACTACATGTGCATCAAAGATGCTTGAAAACTTTGTTGCACCATATGACGCAACAGTAATCTCAAAATTAAAAAAACAAGATGCAATTTTCATCGGCAAGGTAAACATGGATGAATTTGCCATGGGTCTAACTACTGAGTTTAGTGCTTTTGGACCCAGCAAAAACCCGTGGAATATTGAACATGTTCCGGGAGGTTCATCTGGTGGAAGTGCAGTATCTGTTAGTTCATACGAATGTATTGCGTCATTGGGTTCTGATACTGGGGGTTCAGTTAGAAACCCTGCCAGTTTTTGCTCAACTGTAGGATACAAACCAACTTATGGATTAATCAGTAGATTTGGATTAATTTCATACGCAAATAGTATTGAACAGATAGGCCCTCTAACTAGAACTGTTAAGGACACTGCATTCATGTTAAATCTCATCGCAGGAATTGACCCAAATGACAATACTACAATTAACAACAATAATGAAGACTATTTGGAAGGAATTGAATCAGGAATAGAAGGCAAAAAAATTGGAATAATTACAGAAATGATGGGAGAAGGAATTGATCCTGAAGTACTTTCTGCTACAAAAGAGGCTATCTCTAAACTTGAAGGATTAGGTGCTACCTGTGAAGAAGTATCCTTAGATATGGTAAAATATTCTGTAGCCGCATATTATACAATAACTGCAACAGAAGCTGGTAGTAATCTAGCAAGATACGATAATTTGAGATATGGATATGAAATGCCTGTTGAAGGTTATGAATTTAATTCCTACATTTCAAAAGCTAGAAAAAACTTTGGACCTGAAGTAACTAGACGAATGATCATTGGAGGATTTGTTCCATCTGCAGGTCATGCAGGAAAATATTTTCTCAAAGCTATGAAAGTAAAAAGTAAACTTACAAAACAAATCAATGAAGCATTTAAGAAATTTGATCTTTTGATTGCACCAACTGTTCCAATATTGCCATTTAAAATTGGAGAAAAAATTGATGATCCTGTGTCTCTATTTTTAGTAGATATCAATACAGTTACAGCTAATCTAACTGGTAAACCTGCCATTTCAATTCCGTTTAAAATTGTAAATGGCTTGCCAATTGGAATTCAATTATTAGCAAATTCTATGGACGATAAACTGCTTTTACAAGCAGCTCATGCATTAGAACAAACAGTTACCTTACCGGAGGTACCAATATGACAAAAATTGGTTTAGAAATTCACTGTCAATTAACAAATTTACAAAGTAAGTTATTTTGTTCATGTAAGGCAAACTATCGTGAATTTGAACCAAATGAAAACATATGTCCTGTGTGTGCAGGAATGCCAGGTAGTTTACCCAGATTAAACCAAGAAGCAGTAAAAAAAGCAACCATGATTGCAATGGCATTGAATTGCTCTACTCCTGAAAAAATTGCATTTTTTAGAAAAAATTATTTTTATCCTGATTTGCCTAAAAATTTCCAAATTACACAATTGAATATTTACGGTGATACCAGTGTTGGTGGTTCTGGAACAATTTCTGTAGGAGATAAGAAAATTAGAATTACTAGAATTCAATTAGAAGAAGATCCTGGTAGGTTAATCTATGAAGGAAGTTCTTCAAAAAATCAAATAACTTTGGTGGATTACAACCGTGCAGGCACTCCTTTAGTTGAAATTGTAACTGAACCAGACTTTGAGACACCTAAAGAAGTGCGTGATTTTCTTAACATATTGTCAGATTTACTCAAAAACCTAGGGGTTGCAGACCCTACTTTAGAAGGAGCAATGCGTGCAGATGCCAATGTATCTGTACATGGCGGAAATAAAGTTGAAATCAAAAACATTGGCTCTTTTCATGATTTAGAAAAAGCAGCTCATTTTGAAATTACCCGACAAGAGAGTTTGCATGACAGAGACATACCAATTGCACAAGAAACACGACACTGGGATGATAGGAGAAAAATTACCGTGTCTTCACGTTCAAAAGAGGAAGACATGGATTACAGATATTTTCTTGAAGGTGACATACCTTGGGTAAAGATAAATCCAGAAATTCGCACTGAATTAAAATCTGAAATGCCTGAAAGTATTAGTTCTAAAAAAGAAAGATATGTTACAAAATATAATATTCCAGAACAAGTTGCAGATGTATTATCTTCAGATAAATTTTATTCTGATATGTTTGAAAAGTCACATACTGAATCAAATGCCAAAGAAGTTGCAAATATCATAACAACTGAATTAATGGGATTAGAAGACACTAGAGAAAAACGTGAGTCATCTAAACTTACAGCCACTCATTTAAGAGACCTGGCAGATTCAATTCAAACTGGCAAGGTATCAAGAAACTCTTCTAAAAACGCTTTACATGAAATTTTAAAAACAGGAAAAAGTGTATCTCAAATTATTTCTGATTTAGATTTAGGTAATGTATCTGATGAATCAGAATTACTAAAAATCATAGACAAAATAATATCTGATGAATCAGAAGCTGTAGAACAAGCAAAATCTAATCCTCAAACAATTAACTATCTGGTAGGCAAAGTAATGCAAGCTACAAAAGGAAAGGCAGATCCTACATCTACATTGAATTTATTAAAAAAACAGATTGGGATATAATGGATTTATCTCTAGAAGATATAGAATTCATAAAAATTCTTGCAACATCAGATGCAACAATTTTACAAGCAGGCATGAATGAGGCTACAAAAAAAAGATTAGATGATAGAGTAGGGGTAATTTTACGCGAATACTATCATGAAAACACCCGAAATACAGGCACAGAGTGTACAGATCAGTTGTTAAAATTTGGAATTACTGAAGATGATGGCAAAGCAGCAATAGCATGTGCACGACGTCTCGGCATAGATATCTCATAAATTAAAAAATCTTTTTACGGTCAAAGTGTTGAAAAAAATGAAACTTGTCAAATTTTGAATTCATTCCAAATGAGGAGCAATATCAAAATTCCAATATTTACAAATTTATGAAAAAACACAACATTTCATCATTAGAAGAATTATCAGAAAAATCAAAAACTAATTTGGAGTGGTTTTGGGAATCTGTTGAAAAAGATATTGGAATTGTTTGGGATACACCATATACAAAAACACTGGATACTTCAAATGGAATCCCATGGACAAAATGGTTTGTTGATGGAAAGACAAATCTCTATAAATCATCTGTAGAAAAATTTACAAAACAAACTCCTGAAAAAATAGCTTATAATTTTATTTCTGAAGATGGGATTGAAACAAAATTATCATATGTTGAATTAAACACAAAGGTTTCAAAACTTGCAAATGTCTACAAATCTTTAGGGGTCAAAAAGGGGGATGTAATTGCAATATACTTGCCAATGATTGAAGAAGCAATCGTATCAATACTTGCTGCAGCAAAAATTGGAGCTGTTCAAACTATTGTTTTTTCAGGATATAGCTCTGAATCATTAAAAACAAGATTGCAAGATTGTCATGCAAAAATATTGATAACTTCTGATGGATTTCATAGAAAAGGTAAGGCCATATCTCAAAAAACTACCGTAGATAATGCAATAATAGATACAGACATTGAAAAAATTATTGTTGTTTATTACAAAGGAATTGATAAATTTGAAAAATCAGAAAAAATTCAATTTTATGATGAATTAGTTTTACAGCAAAAGGATACATGTGATACTGAGATAATGGATTCAGAAGACCCATTGTTTATTTTGTATACGTCTGGAACTACCGGAAAACCCAAGGGCGTGGTTCACACACATGGTGGTTTTTCTGTATTTGCAGGTCATCAGGCATCATATTTGGTGAATATGGGTAAAGAGGATAGGCTGTTTTGGCCTGCTGATATTGGCTGGATAACAGGTCTAGTTTGGAACGTGTATGGACTCTTGCTGGTAGGCTCCAGTGCGGTAATTTATGATGGAGCCTTAGATTTTCCAAATTCTGATAGGGTGTGGGAGATATTATCAAAATATCAGGCAACAATATTTGGAATTTCTCCAACTGCTGTAAGATTATTTAAAAAAATTAATTCAAATCCTCTCAACAAATATTCTTTAGATTCCTTACAAAATATTCCTACGACTGGAGAACCATTAGATGAAGACTCATGGTGGTGGTTATTTGAAAATGTTGGAAATAAAAAAATTCCAATAATGAATTTATCAGGAGGTACTGAAATTGGAGGTGCAATGTTATCTGTATTTCCAGGAATGAAGTTAAAACCATCAACTGTAGGAATTCCAGTTCCTGGAATGAATCTAGATGTTGTTAATGATGATGGAGAATCAGTTACAGGAGAAAACGGATATTTGGTTATCAAATCCCCTTGGCCTGGAATGACCAGAAGCTTGTTAAATGATGATCAGAGATACGTTGAGACATACTGGTCAAAATTTGAAAACATTTGGTTTCATGGAGATTATGTACTAAAAGATGAGGATAATTTGTGGTACATGCAAGGTAGAACTGATGATGTAATCAATGTATCAGGTCATAGAATGAGTACTGCAGAAATTGAACACACTGTAATTTCACATAAAAAAATATCAGATGCAGCATCCATTGCAATACCTGATGAAATCACAGGGGAGGCAATTGTGGTATTTTTTGTCGCAGAAAATAAGGACGACACAAATTTAGAAAATGAAATTACAGAACACATTTCCAAAAAGATTGGTAAAATTGCAAAACCTCGATTTATTATTCAGTTGACTGATCTTCCAAAAACACGTACAGGAAAAATAATGCGCAGACTATTGAAATCAAAGATTTTGGGTAAGCCATTGGGAGATTTATCATCATTAGAGAATCCTCACATTTTAAATGAAATTCAAAAAATCAATTGAAAATAGAAAAATCTTATATCTTTTATTCACTATAACTATACGATGATTTCATCCACAACTAATGAAAAAATAGTAACTGATTTTCAAAAGAAAGTTGATTCCATCAATAATCAAAAGCAGTTAACGTTTGTTGAAAAAAAGGAATTAGCTTTGAAAGAAAGTGAAACTCTCAAGCGTCCTAGTTATCATTTGTAGAAATATGTGCAATTAATTGTAAATGCACATCATTATTGTAAAATATCTTCATAAAATACAGAACAGGGGTTTAGAAAATCAACCCCTTTGATTTCTTCTTTTTAACTTTGGAATAATAATTAAAATTTCATAATTTGAAATATTGAGATTCATAGTTGATCAACAAGTTGAAGACATTGAGATGCCTGAGAATCTAAAACTAAATACATTTTTACAAGAATTTCATTCAGATTGCACTCATCCTGAATGTCAATTTGGATTTTATGGATTTGCTTTTGGACAATCCCCATTTCCTGTGCCTAGATTAATTCAAGAAGCATTAATTCAAAATGCAAACAAAGGAGAATATGCTGCAGTTCCAGGCATACCACAGTTACGAAATGCAATTTCAAAATATAATAAACATTATTTTGGAATAGATGTAGCCCCTGAGCGTATCTATGTAGGTCCTGGCACAAAAGAACTGATTTTCAATCTTTTAGAAATTTTACACGGAACTGTAATTTTACCTACTCCTGCATGGCTAGGATATCTACCACAAATTAGATTTTTGAAAAAAAATTTCCACATGTTACCATCTAGGGCAAATGGAAAAATCGCTCCAAATGATCTTAAACGGTTAGCATTAAGATTGCAAGATAGGCAAAAAATCCTAATTTTGAATAATCCTCACAATCCAACTGGAATGCTTTACAACAAATTGGAATTAGAGGAGCTTGCAGATGTATGTAGAGAATTAAACATTACAGTAATTTCTGATGAAATTTATGCTCAAACTACGTATGATTTTTCAAAATTTGTTAGTATGGGAAAAATCTATCCTGAAGGAACTTTTGTTACAAACGGATTATCAAAATCCCATGCTGCTGGGGGATACAGATTAGGATATGTGGTATTTCCTCAACATGCTGTTGATCTTAAAGCTCAATTCAAAAAAATTCTTGCAACTGAATACACTGCAGTATCTACTCCAATTCAGCATGCTGCAGTTGCAGGATTTGAAATAAGTCATGAAATGGATGAGTATTTCAAAGTTACAAGAAATATTCATAAAATTATGGGGGAATATACTTACAATACATTAACTGCAATTGATGGGATTAAAGCTACAAAACCTGAGGCAACGTTTTATCTTTTAGCTGATTTTAATGCATATGCACCAGAATTACAAAAAGCAAAAATCACTACGTCCCAAAAATTATCTGAAGCATTAATTGTTCATCCATATCATACTGCAATAGTAGGGGGAGATAGTCTAGTTTTGGAAAGAACTGACTTTAGTGCAAGAATTGCATATGTTGATTATGATGGCGCTAAAGTTTTTGATGCTTATCAACAACAAACCCCAAAAACACATTCTGAAAGAACTGAATTTGTCCAAAACAATGCACCTAAAATTGTTGCAGGATTAACAATGCTTGAAAAGTTCTTTGATGCACTCAAAAGAGATGCAGTAGATGAATTGATGATGTTAAAAAATAATGTAAGAATACCAAATTAATAATTTAATTTTAAAATTATTTTCAATTAATTCTCACACAGTAATTTTCCTATAAATTGGATATTTGTGCCTAAAATTATAGAAAAATCTTACATATTGAAAAAATCTGAGATCAGATCTAATGCAAATTAAAATAATTTTATCCGTTTTAGCATTATTTTCCCTAGTATTTCTTGTACCTTCTGATGCTTTTGCTGAAATTACTGATGCAACTGTAACTTTTGTAGAGAGTCATGAATTAACAGGTTCTGGCGGCACACCTCGTTATTTTGATTTTAATGAAGATGGTACAAGATTGATAATTGTCGAAGGTGCAACTGATTTCATTGAACAATATACACTTTCAACAGGATATGATTTAACAACACTTTCGTATGCAGGTAATGGTCAACGATTCAATTCAAATTCAGGTGGAACAGGTGACGGTCAACCAAGAGGAATAGAGTTTAATGGTGATGGAACAAAAATGTTTGTAGTTGGTAATGCTGCTGATGAGATAAATCAATACTCATTATCGACTGGTTTTAACGTGAAGACTGCAAGTTTCGCACAAAAAATCGACATTACTAATACTGTTGGTACTGGTCCGCATGGAATGGAGTTCAGTGGTGATGGAACAAAAATATTTCTAAATAATAGAGGACAAAGCGTATTAGAATTTCATATTGATGCATTTGATATCAAACCATTAGGTAGTGTAGTGAGAACTATTGATATTAGTGATCATTTAACAAAGTCACTAAGAGGAATGGAATTTGGTGATGACGGAAATAAATTTTATGTTATTGAAGCTGATTGTGCAAGTGCATGTTTTGATGTTGCAAAAGTTCATGAGTTTACCTTGGGCATCGCTTATGATGTAGACTCTTTTTCATATGAAGGTGAATTTGATGTACTTGAATGGGAACAAGATGCCCAGGGTTTAGGATTCAGTCCCGATGGAACAAGTATGTATGTTCTTGGAACAAATAGAGGAGATGGTAATCATAGATGGAATGGAACTGGAGAGTTTATTCGTGAATTTGAATTATCGTGTCCATGGCAATTAACTGGAACATGTGGTGAAGAAGAAGTTAAGAAATCTGATGAATGTTATGACTGTGAAGCTCCAAAACTGGCCAAAGTTGAGGTGAATATCACATCAAACACATCTGATGAGATAATTAATGAAAATTCTCCACAAATATCGGAAACACGTGACTATGTATGGACATTTGATCAAAAAACACCATACCCAATGTTTGATGATTACAAGACTCCAATTATTGCAGACCCTGGAGATCAAGTTGAAATTGTTTTAGAGTTAACTGACAACAGAACTTTGGAGAGAATTGCAGATAGTGGAACGTATACGAACTTTTTACACAAACCAAATGACATGAATAATTTTTATGCAAACAATTTTGATGAATATGGAAAGGTAAGTACAACATTTTATGAATGGCACAACACTGGCGATGATTTGTTTTATGATTATGATCAAACTGTAGAATGGTCAAAAGCTGATGTTGTAATTGAAGAATCTGGAGAATTAGACAACAGAGTTTGTTGTAATCAGGACGATTTGACTGGCACGTTTACCATCTCATTTAACATGAAATTTTTGCAACCGATGCAGACTACTGATGTTTGGGTTCAAGGAACTGACAGGTCAGGAAATTTCTTCAAGGTATCTTTACCACTAACTTTGAAGGTTGCAGGAAACGAGCCGCTAGTTTTTGAATCAAAAGTAAATCAAAAGGTGTTGGGTTTCTATGATGAGTCAATGCTCAATGATGTGGTTTCAGATTGGACTGGTTCAACACAAGATGTTTCAGAACTTGCAATATTATTAGGAATTGCAGATGAACAGTTGCCTCCATGGGTTGCAAACCTAGCTTTGTGGGTATCGGAAGACAAACTTACCATAGGTGACATGATTGTTTCAATTGAGCATTTGATAAATAATTGAAAAATTATTTAGATCTTTTTTTGATTTGTTGAGCAACCATTGGCAAAAATGCACCAACATCAGATACAATTCCTAGTGCTTGCCATGTACCTCTATCCATCAATTTAGTGACAGTTGGTTGACTGATATCTACAACAATTACCTTCACACTAGCTGGTAGCATATTTCCAGTTGCAATAGAGTGAAGCATAGTAGAAATCATTATCACCATATCTACACCTTTGAGAACTTTTTTGTATTGTCTTTGAGCCTCTGCAACATCAGTAATTACATCAGGTAATGGTCCATCATCACGAATTGAACCTGCTAAAACAAATGGAACATTATTTTTTACACATTCATACATAATTCCTTTAGTTAATTTTTTACTTTTAACCATCTTAGCAATTGAACCTGCCTTAAACACGGCATTGATGGTATCCATATGATTTCTATGACCATGATATGCTAATGTGGCATCTTTGACATTCATTCCTAATGAAGTTCCAAGTGTTGCATATTCTATATCGTGAACAGCAAGTGCATTTCCTGCTAAAACCCCATCAATGTAACCTGATCTAATTAATTCTGATACTGAATCATCTGCACCAGTATGAACAATTGCTGGACCGCCAACAATGACTATCTTTCCACCATTCTTTTTTGTATTGTAAATATCATCAGCTACTTGTTTTGCAATATGTTGTGTTGGTCTTTCACTGGAACTTGAACTTCCCATAAATTCAAACACATTAACACCTTCTCTTGGACGTTCAGGTGGTGTAATTTTAATTCCTGCTTCACCTACAATTATTTCATCGCCTTTTTTTACATCGCGAACTGGAACACAAAATGCCTTGCTTCCTTTTACAACAATACATTTGTCCAT
>QOOS01000011.1 GCA_003331425.1 Candidatus Nitrosopumilus sp. | reverse complement strand
TTGGTTCAGGTTCTGGTGTTGGTTCAGGTTCTGGTGTTGGTTCAGGTTCTGGTGTTGGTTCAGGTTCTGGTGTTGGTTCAGGTTCTGGTGTTGGTTCAGGTTCTGGTGTGGAAGATTCTTTTAATTTTGATACATCTGTTTGTTCAATTTTTACATCATTTAGTGAACCAAATACAGTTTCCAAAAAGATGTTTTTATCAAATGATTTTAAATCAGAATACTCTTGTCCAGTTCCAAGATAAAGAACAGGTGTAGAAGTAACTTTTGCAATAGATAATGCAGCACCACCTTTTGCATCAGCATCACTTTTTGTCAAAATTGAGCCATCAAATTTTACATGATTATGAAATTCACGTGCTTGATTTACAGTATCATTTCCAGCTAAAGAATCACCAACAAAAATTGTCATATCAGGATTCACAACTTTAGTAATTTTTGCAATTTGTTCCATCAAATTTTTACTGGTTTGCATTCTACCTGCAGTATCAATTAAAACACAATCGGTTTTATGAGACTTAGCATATAATACAGCATCTCGGGCTACTGCTGCAGGATCAGATTCATAATTTTGTGCAACTAGTTTTAGATTTAGACGATTTGTATGTTCTCGTAATTGTTCTATTGCACCAGCTCTAAAAGTATCAGCAGCAGCAACTACAACTGAGTATTTTTTCTCCTGAAGTAATGATGCAAATTTTGCTAAAGAAGTAGTTTTTCCAGTTCCATTAATTCCTACAAATACAATCAAGAAAGGCTGTTCTTTTTTCTTTTTCTCATCAATTTTTTCAAAGATATCTATATCCCCAACACTATCAAATAAACTTGAAATTATAGAAATTAAATTATCTTTAACAAATTTTTCAATTTCATTTTTATCAACTTTAGAACCAATTAATTTTTCTTTTAAATCAGATTTAATTGAATCAATTACTTCACCAGCTACATCAGATTCTAAAAGAGAAATTTCAAGTTCAAAAAGAATATCTTCAATATCTTTTTCATTAAGTTCTTTTTCTCCAAGACTTTTAGCAGCATTGGAAAACGCCTTACGAAGACTATCAAACATATTCTATCCCATTTTTGGTGGTTGTTGAGATTGCATTAATTGATTAATTTGTGCTTTACCTTGTTCCAATCTATTTGCAGCATCTTGTTTTTTGGCAGCAGTATCTTGTAGAGCAACTTCAATTTCTTTGATTCTAGCTTCAAAATAATTTATTGCAGCAGGAAAATCTTTTTCAACTGCAACACCTGCGCCAATATTTACAACAATTTTGTTATTTGATGAGATTTTTGTTGGAACATAAGCCCCCATTCCAAGAGGAACTAAAGTATCAGAATCAGGTTGCGTACCAAGAGATTTAATGGATTCGATAGCAGCAGTAGCTTCTCGTAAAATGCTTACAAAAGTTCCTTCTCTTTGAGATAAATCAGAGAAATACGTTTCAAGCATTTGCATCTGTTGCATTAATTGTTCAGCCTGTTGTTCACTCATGTACAACAAATCATGCTCTGATGGTTATAAATTCATTCATGAAGTAAATATAGAAATTAAAAAATAAATAAAAAATAAAGAACTAACTTTATTTTGCTTTAGAGAATCTATCTTCTACTTCATCCCAATTTACTACATTCCACCATGCTTCGATGTAAACTGGTCTTTTGTTTTGATAGTTTAGATAGTATGCATGTTCCCAAACATCACAACCCAATAACGGAACTAATCCTTCAGTTCTTGGACTAGTTTGATTTGGCATTGATTTGTATTCAACTTTTGATGTTGAAGGATTGTATACTAACCATCCCCAACCACTACCTTGAATTACTGCAGTAGTAGATGAGAATTTCTCTTTGAATTCAGCAAAACTTCCAAAGGAATCATTAATTGCATCAGCAATTGCTCCTCCAGGTTCACCGCCTCCATTTTGTTTCATGCTATTCCAAAATAACCTGTGGTTATCATAACCACCACCATTGAAATTAATTGCACCTCGTTTGTCTTCAGGAACTGAATTAATATCAGAAAGGATATCTAAGATATCTTTTTCTTGAATTTCAGCTGGACATGTTTCAAGTGCTGCATTTAATTTGTCAGTATATGTCTGATGATGTTTTGTGTGATGAATCTCCATTGTTTTTGCATCAATGTGAGGTTCCAATGCATCATAAGCATATGGCATTTCAGGAAGTGTGTATTTTCCCATGAGATAATTTGATTTTTTATTCCATTTATTGGTTTAGTAAACAATTCATTTTTACTTGTTAAAAGACTAAAAAATTCATGAAATCATCAGTAATTTTTTCCATAACACTTGTAATCATATCAAGCATTATCGTATCACAATTTTTACAATCTGAAAATGAAATTAGTACATACATTGAAAACAGTGTTCCATATGTTGGAACCGAAATTCCAAGAACTGAAGGATTAGATGGATCTGGAATTAAAGTCGCAGTTATCGATACTGGAGTAGATTTCAATCATCCAGATTTGTTAGGATGGGGTCCAGATGGAAAAGTAATTGGAGGCTATAATTTTATTCAAACAAATCAATTACCTATGGATAGAAATGGGCATGGAACTAAAGTTGCAGGGATAATAGCTGCAGATGGTAGTACCCTAGGTGTTGCACCCAAGGCAAAAATTTTAGCATACAAAGTATCTGAGGACGGAGAAGGAGTATCATCAGAATTAATTTCAGGAGCAATACAAAAAGCAATTGAAGATGAGGCAGATATCATAAACATTAGTTTAGGAGTAAATAGAACAAATTCAAAAATAGATAGTGCAGTAAATTACGCATTAGAAAAAGGAATTTTTGTTGTGACAGCTGCAGGAAATGATGGTCCGGAATTAAAAACGATAGGAAGTCCAGGAAGAAATTTTGAATCATTAACAGTTGGTGCAACATACAACAACATGACTTCAAGCTTAATTGCAACATTAGAAATAGATGAAAAACAGTATACTGCAATTCCAATGGTAGGTGCTCCAAAAACAGACAAACCAGTAACTGGAAAAATAATTTTTGGAGGTTTTGGAAAAATCTCTGATTTAGAAAATTTAGATGTTAAAGATTCAATTCTGATTGTAGAAAGAGGAAGTGATGTTGAAGGAGAATTATTATTTTTTTCAATTAAGGAAAAAAATGCTGCAGATGCAGGAGCAAAAGCACTAATTGTATACAATAGTGAATCAGGAATTTTTTTGGGTGAATTAATTCATGAATTTTCAGGTCCAGAATATAGTCCACAAATTCCAGTGGTTTCAGTAGATAGAGAAGAAGGATTAGAAATTATTGAAAAATTAGAAAATGATAGCAATGGAATAATGAATTTATTTTACAATCCAGATTTTATTGCACATTTTAGTTCAAGAGGTCCAGTTTCACCATTTTACATGAAACCAGATATGGTAGCACCAGGCGCATATATCAATACCACACAAATTGGTTCTAGTTACAATTTTACGAGCGGGACTAGTTTTGCAGCACCCCATGTGAGTGGGGCAGCAGCATTATTGCTACAAAATAATCCAGAATTAGAGAATCACGAATTAAAGTCATTGTTAGTAACTACTGTTAAACCAGTTTCCAACGCCTACGGAAAAGAATTTTCTATTCACGAGTCAGGCTCAGGAAGACTAGACATAGCAAGTGCATATAATGCAAAATTGATTATCAGTCCTACAAATTTTGTAATTAATTTTTCATCAGATGAAAAATCAATTCAAAAAGAATTACAATTAAAATTAATTGAAAAAGAATTAGGAAAAATTGATGTAAAATTTGAAGGTCCAGAATTCATTACATTTGAACAAAAAATCAAAGACAATAATTTACAAACAGAATTTACAATATCTGGAGAGAAATATGGAGAATATGAAGGAAAAATCTTCATCAATCATGAAAAAATAAAATATACAATTCCAATAATTATTCATTACACAGAAGGTTCAATTTCAACATATCAAGAAAATGAAAAATTATTTTTTGAAATAAATCATCCAGACAAATGGAGTTTTACAAAAATCACAATTACAAATAGTAAAAATGGAAATACTGACACAATTACTGCCACACCAGATAAAAAACCTTCAATGAAAATCTATGAAAATTCAGAGTATTGGATAGAGGCAAAAATTATGTCAGATGGAAATACTACTGATGCATTTGATTTAATTAAAATTAATTCAATTTCAGAAAAAATCGAAGTAATAGAATTAAGAAACATACCAGAAAAACAAATCATATTAATTATTTCAATTATAGTAGTTGTTGGAATTATAGGATTAATAATTAGAAAATAAATTATGCAGAAAATTTTGGACCTGCTGCTATAATATCATCTGAAACATTTTCAAATTTCTTAAAGTTTTCAACAAACATTTGAGCCAATTTTTTTGCTGAAAGATCATAGGAATCCTTGTCTACCCAAGTATGTTTAGGATCTAAAATTTCAGATGGAACACCTTCAACTTCTGTTGGAATATCAAGATTAAGTAAATCGTCATGACGATATTTCACAATATCAAGTGCACCAGAAATTGCAGCAGTTACCATTGCACGACTATATTTGATCTTAATTCTTTTACCTACACCATATGGTCCACCAGACCATCCAGTATTAACGAGGTAAACAACGGTATTATGTTGATTAATTTTTTCACCTAGAAGTTTTGCATAAACTGATGCAGGTCTAGGCATGAATGGGGCACCAAAACACTGTGAAAAGACAGATTTTGGTTCTTTAATTCCTCTTTCAGTTCCTGCCAATTTACTAGTATAACCAGACATGAAATGATACATTGCACCTTCTTTTGTTAATCGAGATACAGGAGGTAAGACACCCAAAGCATCAGCTGTCAAAAATACAATAACACGTGGATTACCACCGACACTTGGAATTACTGCACCAGGAATGAAATCTAAAGGATAGCCAACACGAGTATTTTCAGTTAAGGAATTATCATCATAATCAGGCACATTATCATTTAAGACAACATTTTCTAAAAGAGCGCCAGGCTTAATTGCATTCCAAATTTCAGGTTCTGCTTCTTGACTAAGATTGATACATTTTGCGTAACAACCACCTTCAAAATTAAATGTACCATTATCAGACCAACCATGTTCATCATCACCAATTAATTTTCTATTTGGGTCAGCAGAAAGAGTTGTTTTTCCAGTTCCAGATAATCCAAAGAATAGTGCAGTATCTCCGTTGTCACCAATATTTGCAGAACAATGCATTGGGAAAATATTTCGGTCTGGTAATAAGAAATTCATTACACCAAACATAGATTTTTTCATTTCACCAGCATATTCAGTTCCTCCAATCAAAACAATTTTTCTTGTTAAATCAATTAAAATAAAAACATCAGTTCTTGTACCATCAATTTCAGGATTAGCTAAGAAATCATTAATACATAAAATTGTAAATTCAGGTTCATGATTTTCTAATTCATCATTTGTTGGTCTAATAAACAAATTACTAGAAAACATATTTTGCCAAACATGATCATTGATTACTCTAATTGGCAAACGAGTTTCAGGATCAGCACCTACAAAACCATCAAAAACAAAAAGTTCTTTGTTATCAACAAAGTCCTTCATTTTTGCAAAAAGTTTTTCAAATTTGCCACTTGGAAATTGGTGATTAATTTTTCCCCAATCAATAGTTTCATGAGTCTTGTCATCATATACAATGAATCTGTCATCAGGTGACCTACCAGTATATTTTCCAGTGTTTACTGAAAGAGAACCAGTTGAATTAACAACGCCTTCTTTTCTATCTACAGAAATAGCCACCATTTCATCAGTAGGCAAATTTCTATGGACTTTAGATGGATTTATCCCAAAATTCGTTAATTGAGACAAAAATTTCTCAGATGCGGATCTACCAAGTAATTCTGTCAATAGTTTAATCTCCAAATGCAGTGTGTTTGAGCATATACAAGGGTCATAAGATATTTAGATCCGCCTAGATTTTCCTTATTATCTCTTTTCCATGAGTATTTTTTGAGGTCGAGGAACGTATTTATTCCAAAATTCAAGACTTAGTTCCATGCCAATCAACAAGGAATTGATCGAGAAAAGACAGGAAGTAAAACAAAACAAACCTGATTTTGTCAGACCAGAAAGTTGGCGATATGTTAGACTTCAAACTAATTGGAGAAAACCAAAAGGAATAGACCATCATCAAAGAAAACAAAAAAGTAGAGGACGTCCTGGTTTAGTTAAAGTTGGATATGGTGGACCTAAAGATGCAAGAGGATTACACCCTTCAGGATTTACAGATAATTTAGTTTACAATATTTCAGATTTAGAAAAATTAGACCCAAAGAAAGATGGAGTTAGATTAGGACATGGTGTTGGAACTAAAAAGAGAAAAGAAATTGTCGTTAAAGCAGTAGAAAACAAATTTAAAATATTTAATGCAAGAGTGAGTGTAATTGCCAATAAATCTTAAAGATAAAAAACGACTTGCATCCAGAGTTACTGGAGTAGGAATTCATAGAATTAAATTTGATACTGATCACTTAGACGATATTGCAGATGCAATTACCAGAGAAAACATCAGAAGTTTAATCACTGCAAATACAATTCAAATCAAACCATTTACAGGAACATCTAGAGGAAGAGCACAAACCAAATTGGATCAGAGACACAAAAGAGGTACAACTCAAGGTTCCAAACAAGGTAGAAAAGGTGCAAGAGTTGGTAAAAAAGAAGTTTATGTTGCAAAAGTTCGTGCACTTAGAAGATTATTAAAAATAGCAAAAGACAGAAAAGATTTGACAAATCCAGAATTTTGGACATTATACAAAAAAGTTGGTGGAAACACTGTCAGAAATAAGGCTCACTTGAGAACTCTGATGGATGAAATTAAAACCAAAAGAAAAGATTAGAACCTAAATAATTTTTTATCAAAACTTGTAATTTTACCATTTTTGATTTCTACTCCCTCCTCACTTAGCATTTTAGTTTTGATATGTTCACCATATGCATAACCACCAATTTTACCTGTAGACATTACAACACGATGACATGGAACTATTACAGGATACGGATTATTATTCATAATTTTTCCAATTACTCTTTGACCATTTTTTAATCCAACAGCTTTTGCCAATTCACCATAAGTTGTAATTTGACCTTTAGGAACATCTAGTAATTTTTTGTAAACTCTTTGTTCAAGATTCATAATTTAATTATCTCAAGTGAAGTTGATTTAAGAAGTTCAAGAATTTTTTGTTTGTTTGCTCCCAATCCACGCCAATCTAAAAGAGCATATTTTGCCATTTTATTTTGTTTAATTATGTGTGAAAATAATTCCTCATCAAGTTCATCTAAAGCATGTTTTGGAATTACTGTTCCAAGAGCAAATTTTCCTTCAAGTAATTCATGAGTGAATTTTGTTGAGTAGTGAGTTCCACCAAAACAAATTGCAATAGGGTTTTCAGGTAACTTGTTGACAAAAACTTGATGAACTAAATTTGCCACAGATTCACATAAGGATACATCAGTCCATTGTTTTTGAGTAGTACCAATTTCTATGAAGATTGTAGGTTTAGTTAATGCAGTTGGACCATGATGAGTTGCTTCAATAGTGATTTGGAATTCTGAGAAATCGGATTGATGTTTTTGTAATGTTTGTAGATAATATTTTTGAAGATCAGGATGAGGAATAGCAACTTGCCTATCATTTCCACCAAATTTTGCTTCAGAAAAGTTTCCAGTACTATGACAAGTCAATGCCAAAACTCCAGATTCTGCAGCATGTTTTGATAAAAATACAAAACCATCATAATCGTATTTTTCTTCTAACCAATCAGCAGAAATTGTAGGAGTTGAAATAATGATTAAATCATAAAATTTGCCTCGAAAAATATCTCCATCCATGGTCATATTTTGCGAAAGAAAATTCGCCATATTGTAACCAGCAGGGTCATCTCGATACGCAATTAGGAGTTCCATGAGATAAGGATTATAAGGACACCATATTAATTTCCACCAATGAACCCGAAACAGACTTTGAAAAATATGTCTAATACTATGAAAATGGCAAAAAAGCCAGATAAAGATGAATATCAACAACATCTCAGATTAGTATTAACAGGAATTCTCGGAGTAGGTACAATTGGATTTATAATTCAATTTGTGTTTTCGGTAGTAACATTTGGTCGATAAAATTGTCTGAAGAAATTAAATCACATTTATTTGCAATTAGAACCACAGGAGGTCAAGAAAAAGTGGTAATGAGATTATTAGAAGCTAAAGCAAATGCCAATCAAATTAACATTCAATCAGTTTTACTAGTTGACAATCTTAAAGGATATGTTGTAATCGAAGCAATCAATCCAAGTGATGCATACATGGCAGTAGAAGGGGTTAGACATATTCGCGGTCAACTAAGAGGAGAATTAGAATTCAAAGATATCGAAGGTTATCTTGTCAAGAAATCAACAGTTTCAACATTAGAAGTAGATAACATTATTGAAATTACCGGCGGACCATTCAAAGGAATGAAAGCAACAATTACTAGAATAGATGCAGATAAAGAAGAAGCAACAGTTGTGTTACTTGATGCATCTTATCAATTACCAGTAACTGTAGATGCAAATTATCTTAAACTCTCGAGTGGAGCTTAGGAAGGATTAAATTTTCGGGATTAAACTGATTTAACATGGGAGAACAAAAAGTATCATCACTTGTAACTGGAGGAGGAGCATCCGCAGGTCCACCATTAGGTCCAGCATTAGGTCCTCTAGGAGTTAACATCATGGAAGTTATCTCAGCAATTAATGAAAAAACTAAAGATTTCGAGGGAATGAAAGTTCCTGTAACTGTCATAGTAGATACAGATACAAAAAAATATGAAATTGAAATTGGCATTCCTTCTGCTGCAGCATTAATCATGAAAGAAGCAGGAATTCAAAAAGGCTCAAGTACTTCAGGTACAGAATGGGCAGGAGATGTCACAATGGATGGAATTGTTAAAGTAGCAAATACAAAACTCGAAAAATCTTATGCATCATCATTAAAATCAGTTGCAAAATCCATCATTGGAACATGTGTGGCATTAGGAGTTAAAGTAGAAGGAAAAACTCCAAAAGAAATTACTGCCGAAATCAATGAAGGTAAATGGGATCAAAAATTCCAATAATTATTCAATAAGATAAACAGGATCTTTATCGGTTTTTTGTAATTCTACAAAGGTTTCAGTATTTTGAACACCTTCTATTTTTCCAATTTTTTCAATAACTACAGAGTGTAAGGCTTCGAGATTTTTGGCATACACTTCAATCATAATATCAAATCTACCAGTTACTTCAGAAATAGAAATAATTTCAACAGTTTCCATGAATTGCTCATGAATTTTTTCTTTTAATTTTGGATCACGATTAACTCCAACTGAAGCCTTTACTCCAAATCCCAACAAAGATTGATCAATATCAACAGTGAATTTTTTGATTAATTTCTTTTTCATTAATCGTTTTATTCTACTATACAAAACAGAGGCATTAATTCCAAGTTTTTTAGATAATACAGGAACAGAAATTGATCCATCTTGAGTTAGTTCATAGAGTAATTTCATATCAAGATCATCAAATCGATGCAATATGATGAAAAGATTGCTTCTCATTTAATATATCTATAAGTTTTTGTCAAAAATTGCTTCATAATTACAATTTTTTCACATAAAAAAAGGAAATTTTTTAAAATAATTGAGAGATAGGAAGCTCGATCTCTAAACGATTTTAAGTAGGTTTTCTGGAATTTGTTCGTAATGATTACAGAAGCACAATTGGCAGAGGTAGTAACAAAAGCCAAAGAGGAGACTAAAAAAACGAAATTTAAACAATCCTTAGAGCTAATAATTAATTTTAAAGATATTGATGTAAAGAAAGGATTTGCAATCAATGAAGTAGTTCAACTTCCAAAAACAAATTCCCCTGCAACAGTATGTGTAATTGCTACTGGTGAAATGAGCCAAAAAGCAAAAGCAGCAAATGCAGATTCAGTAATCGGAAATGAAGAATTAGCAAAATTTGAAGCTAACAAAAGAGAATCTAGAAAATTCATTAACAAATATGATTTCTTTTTGGCAGATACAAAAATTATGCCAACAGTTGGTAAAGCACTTGGTCAACTTTTAGGTCCAAGAGGAAAAATGCCAACACCAGTTCCATTTGACGCACCTATTGATGCATTTCTAGCAAGATTTAGAACATCAATTAAAGTTAGAACAAGAGCATCATTATCAATTTCATGTAAAATTGGCGATGAATCTATGGAAGATGCAGATTTAGCAACCAATGCATTTACAGTTCTAAATACAATTGAGAAGAAATTACCAAACGGTGAAAAAAATATCAAAAAAGTTATGATAAAAACTACAATGGGTAAACCAGTAAAACAAGTACAGGAGATAAAGAAAAAGTATGCATGAAAATAGAACTACATATCCAAAAAGAAAAACGGAAATGTATCAACAACTAGCAGAGTTACCAAAAAAATACAAAACAATCTCAATTATTCAAATGAACAAAGTTCGTTCAACACAAATTTTACCATTAAGAAAAACTTTGAAAGGTGAAGTAGAATTTGTTTGTGTCAAAGATAGAGTTGCAAAAAAAGCACTTGAATCATCAGACATTCCAGGAATGAAAGAATTTTCTACAGAACTAAAAGGACAAATCATGTTCATATTTACAAACATGTCACCATTCAAACTCAATGTCTTACTAGGTAAAAATAAAGTCATGATGGGTGCACGTACTGGAGATATTGCAAGTATGGATATTGTAGTAGCTGAGAAAAACACAGGAATTGCACCAGGACCAATGCTTACAGAATTCAAAGAGGCAGGAATTCCAACAAAGATTGATCAAGGAACAATTTGGATTGCCAAAGAAACAACACCAGCCAAAAAAGGTGATGCAATTAATGAAAAATTAGCAGCAATTTTAGGTAAATTAGATATCAAACCAGTAGAGGCAGGAATTTCACTTTATTCAGCAGTTGAAGAAGGTCTCAAATACACTGAAGACGAGATGATTGTAGACGTTGAGAAAACAAGAGACTTGTTTGCACAATTCCACCAAGAAGCAGTTTCATTATCAATTGAAGCAGGTTACATTACTGCAGATAACGTTACACAAATTCTTACAAAAGCAGCACAATCTGCACGTTCAGTATCTATTGAATCAGGTTTCATGACTGATGAAACAAAAGAGCAAATCTTACAAAAAGCAGATGCTCAAGCTAAAGGCTTAGCAGGTCAAGCAAAAGACTACACACCAGCCTAAGAATCAGTGTTTTTTACTTTAGGTAAATTCCAGTTATACTTTATTGCAATTAACCTCAATGCAGTAGTTAGAATTATTCCAATAATTGTTGCAACATAGATTTCTTCTGTAAAATACAATAGTATTGAAAAAATTACAATCCCAATGAAACTAGCAGTAAGATAAAATTCTTTTACAAACACTATAGGGGATTGATTGACAAAGACATCTCTTAATACACCACCACCAACAGCAGTCAAAATACCTGCTAGTAAAATGGCTAAAAAATTCAATCCAAAAATATTGTAAGCAAAAGTTGCTCCAATAATTGTAAAAACACCAAGACCAATTGCATCAAATTTCAAAAATAAATTCCAGTGTTTTTTTAATTTAGAATACAAAAGGAAGATTACAATTCCTGAAGCAATAGTAGCTATCACATATGCCGGATCAACAATAGAATTTGGAACCCTACCCAAGACAACATCCCTTATTGTACCACCTGCCACACCAGTAATAGTTGCAAGTAGTAAAATTCCCACAACATCAAATTTTTTTTCAATTGCCTTAAAAGCACCAGTTATTGCAAAAGCTACAGTACCAAATAGATCTAAAACATAGATGAAAAATTCAGTACTAAAAGAAAATTCTGTCAACGAATAGAAAAGCGGTAAACAGAGTAATTAAGATTAATTAAAAATAAGTATAAAATTAAGTTGAAAGAATAAAGTTGCTTAGCCGAATAAGGATGAGAGTCCTTCCATGGCTGCTTCTTCGTTTTTAGGTTCTTCTTTCTTTTCTTCTTTTGCTGGTGCATCTGCTGCTGCGTCGGCTGCCGGTGCGGCTGCTGCAACTGCTACAGGTGCGGCTTTAACTGCCTCATTGATGTCAACATCAGCTAAGGCTGCAACTAGTGATTTAACTTGGGCTTCATTAACTTCAGCGCCAGATGCTTTAACAACTGAACTGAGGTTTGCCTCGTTAACTTCTTTGTCTAGTTTATGAAGAAGTAAAGCAGCGTAAACATATTCCATTGTACCATGAATCTCTTGGGGCATAATATAAAACTATGGCGAAGTGACGCCTGAAAAAATCTAATTGAGAATTTTCAAACTTCTACAAACAGCGTATAAAGTTCTCTTCAAATTTGGATCGGTTAAAGTATCCATCCTATTTCTCAAAACTCTTTTTGCTTCATCTCTTTCAGTACCTGGAGCCAAAGACAAAACAGTGTTAATGAATTCAGGAATTGATTCACGAATCCAACCATCTAAAACTGCATAAATTTTTGGAGGAAGAATATCACATTTATCAACATCAAGATCTAAAACATCAGCATAATTTTCAGATTCAACTCTATACACCAATGCCAAAACAACATTGTCAGGAGTTGGATGATTGAGAATTTCTTCGGATCTGTCGCCAGTTTTACCTTGTTTAATCTTATTTTTGAGACCGATTGGATTTACAATTACACCATTAACTCCTACTTTTTGGCCATCTACACCACTAACTACAGCAAAAATAAAGTCATTAAAATCACCATTTTTTTTAACTGAGAAAATATGCGTACCTTCTTTGAGTTTAGGTTTGCTTCCAAACATGATTAGGATAAAAGATTGATTGTATTTAATGTAATCATTAATCAATAATACTTAATATCGGAAAGAGGCATGCTCATCGTTGGACAAAAATCAGATTTTAAAAGAATTCTCTTCAGATCCTGAAAAATACTACAATGTCAAATTATTTCAAGAGCAAGGATTTGTCAGAAAATCATGTTCCAAATGTGGCAGATTCTTTTGGACTTTGGATGCAGATAGAACACTTTGTCCAGATGATGGTACTGATACGTATTCATTCATTGGAGAACCACCAACAACAAAAAGATTTGATTATACACAAGCTTGGAAACAAGTTGAAGAATTTTTTGTAAAAAATAATCATACTTCAGTTAGTAGATATCCAGTTGTATGTCGATGGCGTGATGACTTGTACTTTACAATTGCATCAATTGTAGATTTTCAAAGAATAATGGGTTCAAAAGTTGTTTTTGAATTTCCTGCAAATCCACTAGTTGTTCCACAAACATGTCTGAGATTCAAAGATTTGGAAAATGTAGGAGTAACTGGAAGACACTTTTCAAGCTTTTGTATGATTGGACAGCACAGTGTTCCAAATAATCAAGGATATTGGAAAGATGAATGTGTTGATTTGGATTACAGATTACTAACTGATCAATTTGGAATTAAAAAAGAGGAAGTAGTTTTTGTAGAAGATGTTTGGGCAGGTGGTGGTTCGTTTGGTCCATCACTAGAATATTTTGTTAGAGGATTAGAATTAGGAAATGCAGTATTTACAGAGTTCCAAGGAGAACTAGGACAGCATACAACATTAGACCAGAGGGTAATTGATATGGGTGCAGGGCTAGAGAGATTTGCATGGATTACAATGGGTACACCTACAGCCTACGATTGTTGTTTTGGACCAATTAATGAGAAATTATTTAATAAAATTGGAATAGATTCAGATTCAGAAATTCTACGAAAGTACTTTACAGAAATTGCAAAAGAGATTGATAACTATGATGACCTTAATGAAGTAAGACGACTTGCAATTAAAAATGCAGGAATTACAGATTCACAATTAACAAAAATGATCACTCCAATGGAGGGAATGTATCTAATTGCCGACCATTTACGTACATTGATTTTTGCAATTACAGATGGTGCACTTCCAAGTAATGTTGGCGGAGGATATAATCTCAGAATGATGTTGCGAAGAATTAATGCAACAGTAAGTAAACTAAATCTTAAACTAGACATCGATGACTTGATTGATACACACATTGATTATCTAAAAGACACCTATCCTGAACTAAATGAGAAGAGAGAAGATGTAAAACAAATTCTCAAGATAGAATCTGCCAGATATGAAGAATCAAAGGTACACATGAAGAAAAAAGCAGAGAAAATTCGTGAAAAAGGTACTCCAACAGTTGATGAACTCATTACATTTTACGAATCAGATGGAATTACTCCAGAATATCTAAAAGAAGTGGATGCAATTGCAGAAGTCCCATCATCATTTTATTCAAAATTATCAGATTTGCACCAATCAGAAAAGAAAAAAGCAATTACAGAATTACCATTAGAGAAACTTCCAGAAACTGAGACTTTATTTTACAAAGATGACCCCATGGAATTTGAGGCTAAAGTAATCAAAGTATTTGATGATCAAGTGGTATTAGATAAAACATCATTTTATGCCAGAGGTGGAGGTCAGGAACCAGACCACGGAAGTATTGCAGGATTTGAAGTAGTTGATGTGGATAAACATGCAGACATTATTGTTCATAAATTAAAAGGTGGAACTCCAAATGAAGGAGATACAGTTCAGTGTAAAGTAGATGCAACAAGACGTTCAAACATTACAAAAAATCATACCAGTACTCACATTATCAATACATCAGCTCGAAGTGTATTAGGTTCATGGGTTTGGCAACACTCTGCATTCAAAGATGATGATCATGCAAGATTAGACATAACACATCATTCATCACTAAATGATGAACAAGTAAAACAAATCGAAGATGCAGCAAATAAAATGATCAAAGACAACTATCCTGTAAAAATTGAATACTTTGATAGAGGTACTGCAGAACAACAATACGGATTTAGAATTTATCAAGGTGGAGTAGTTCCAGTAAAATCTGTAAGAATTGTATCAATTGAAGATAAAGACATTGAAGCTTGTGGTGGAACCCATGTAAAGAAAACTGGAGATATTGAATTAATCAAAATTACAAAGACAAAAAGAATTCAAGACGGGGTTGTTCGTTTAGAGTTTGTATCAGGACCAAATGCATTTGAATATGTCAAAGAGCAAGAAGAAGAGTCAAAGAAAAAAGAACAACAAGCAATTGCAAAACAACAATTAGAAAAACAAAGAGAAGAAAACAAAGACAAGGCAAGAGAGAAAATTCCAGTATTTATTGAAAAAATTCTAGCTGGAGAATCATTAGAATCTGAAGAAATTAACAACAAAGGAAAACTTTGCTTTACATCAAGTGAAAATTATGATGATTATTTCAATCAAAACTTTGGAAAGAAGCTAGTTGCTAAAGACGATACTGCAGCATTTTGTGGAATTTTTGAGGCTGGTCCAACTATACGAGTAATGATATTTGCAGGTGAGAAATCAGGCGTAAATGCAGGTGAAATTGCCAAAGAAATAGCCTCAATTTTAGGAGGTTCAGGTGGTGGTGATGCTAAATTTGCTCAAGGTGGAGGTAAAGACACATCTAAAAAAGACGAGGCAATACAAAAAGCAAAATCAATGATTTTAGGATAAATGTAAGATGGAAATTAACTGGAACCAAATTGAAACTAAATGGAGAGCCAAATGGGATGAGTCAAAAGACTTTGAAACAAATCCAAATGAAAAACCAAAAAAATTCATAACAGTTGCATATCCATATCCAAACTCACCACAACACATTGGACATGGAAGAACTTACACATTAGCTGATGTTCATGCAAGATTTTATCGAATGCAAGGATTCAATGTATTGTTCCCAATGGGATTTCATTATACTGGCACACCTGTTTTGGGAATGGCAAAAAGAATCCAATCTCAAGAAAAAGAAATTCTTGACGGATTACGAAACATCTACCATGTTCCTGAAGAAGATATCAAAACATTTGTTGAACCAATAAAGATTGCAGATTATTTCCATGAAGAAATTAAAGCTGGAATGATTGAGATGGGTTATTCCATTGATTGGAGAAGAGAATTTACTACTATTGTTCCAGGTTATCAGAAATTCATTGAATGGCAGATTACAACACTAAAAGAAAATGGCAAAATCATTCAAGGTTCACATCCAGTGGGATGGTGTCCACGTGATCAAAACCCTGTATCACAACACGATACAATGGGAGATGTTGAACCAAAAATTGATGATAAAAACCATCTAGTCAAATTCAAGTTTGGTGAATACATATTTCCAGTAACAACACTTCGTCCTGAAACAATTTTTGGAATCACTAACCTCTGGGTTAATCCAAATACTATTTATAAAAAAATCAAAGCTGACGATGAAAAATGGATTGTTTCTGAAGAATGTGCAAAGAAAATAGAATTCTTTGGAAAAGAAATTACAATTGAAGGAGATATTGCAGGAACTGAAATTATTGGAAAATCAGCTACAGCATTACACAACAATCAAGAGATTCCAATTTTAGAAGCAGAATTTGTAGAGCCTGCAATTGGAACAGGTCTAGTCATGTCAGTTCCAGCCCACGCACCAAAAGATTACCAGGCATTAATGGACCTCAAGGCTAAAAATCATGAATTAGCCTCAAAAATTGAGCCTATTCCAATAATTTCCACGGAAGGATATGGAGAGATTCCTGCAAAAGAGATTTGTGAGAAGATGGGAGTATCAGACCAATCTGATCAAAAATTAGAAGAGGCAACAAATGAGTTATACCTCAAAGAATTCACAGATGGAAAACTAAATGACAAATGTGGAGATTTCCAAAATGAGAAAGTTCAGTTTGGACGAAACAAAGTCAGAGACTGGTTAATGGAAAATAAACATCTAGAAAAATTCCCAGTACTAGAAAATGCTCCTGTAAAATGTCGTTGTGGAACAGAATGTGTTGTTAAAGTATTGAACAATCAATGGTTTTTGAATTATGGAGATGAAGAATGGAAAGAAACTGCAAGAAATTGTTTTGATGAGATGAATATTTTACCAAATAAAATTACAACAGAATTCAAAGAAGTAATTGATTGGTTACACGAAAGAGCATGTGCAAGACAACAAGGATTGGGAACTAATCTACCATGGGATAAAGATTGGATTGTTGAGAGTTTGTCTGATAGTGTAATTTACATGGCATACTACACCATGTCAAGATTTGTAAATGATGGAACGCTAAAACCTGAAAATCTTACAAGAGAATTCTTTGATTTTATTTTACTAGATAAAGGAGACATGTCATTAGCTGTTAGTACATCAAAATTATCTGAAGATGTAATTAGTATGGTCAAAAAAGAATTCCAATACTTTTATCCAGTTGACTCTAGACATTCAGGAAGAGACCTTGTACAAAATCACTTGTCATTTTTTGTCTTAAACCATGTTGCAATATTTGAGAAAAAATTGTGGCCACAAGAAATTGTTGTCAATGGTTCAGTAATGATGGATGGTGCAAAAATGAGTAAGAGTATGGGAAATATTATTCCACTACGAACTGCAATCAAAGACCACGGAGCAGACCCAATTAGATTAGCAATTATCTCATCAGCAGAACTACTTCAAGATGCTGATTTCAATATGGACAGTGTAACAGGAATTCAAAGCAAGCTAGAATCTCTACTAGAGGAGTGCAGCAGCCTCAAAGCATCAGATGTAGGTAATTTGGAGGCTGAAGATAGATGGATTTTATCAAAAACTCAAGGCATGATTGCCCAAGTTACAGAAGCTGTAGAGAAAATGAGGCTACGAGAAGGACTCCATGACATACTATTTTCATTTGAATCTGATTTGAGTTGGTATTCAAAGAGAGTTGAGGCTAAAGGAAGAGACAATGTTTCAGGAATATTACACAAAATAAATTCAGCAAGAGTTGCAATGTTGTCTCCATTTGCACCACATGTAGCTGAAGAGATGTGGGAAAAATTAGGATATACAGAACTTGCATCAAAATCAGCATGGCCTGAGTTTTCAAAAGAAAATGTGGATGCTACATCAATTCAATCAGAAGAATTACTAAAATCAACAATTGATGATATTGCAAATATCCTAAAAGTTACAAAAATTACTCCACAAAAAATTGTAATTTATGTAAACTCTGATGAATTCAAATCTAAAGTGTATAGAAAAATTTTAGGAATTATGGTAGGAGGTCAAAACAATATGGGTGTAGTAATGAAAGAGTTGATTGCAGATCCTCAAACTACAGATGCTAAAAAGATGCCAGACTTTATCCAAAAGGTAATCAAAGACTTGCATTCAGAGTCTGAAGAAATTAAATCAACAAAATTAGAATCAGAAGAATTTGATGAAAAACAATTCTTATCTACAGAACTATCAAGTATTGGTAAAAAAGAATTTGGAGTAGACATTGAAGTGTTTGGAGCAACTGATGAGGATATCTATGATCCAAAAGGAAAAGCTAGACACGCAAGACCATTCAAACCAGCAATCTTAATTGAATAATTAATAGCGATTTTTACAAGTCGAGCAAACATAAGCATACTTAATTTCTAAATCATAAGGAATACTCACTTTAGCTAGTTGTAGTATGGTAAATCCTCTACAAATCTTACAAATCCCTCGCAACAGTACTGATTGTAAAATTTAGAGTTAACTAGATGTGTCAAAATCAGGTTCGATCTAGGTCATGCGTAATTTACCCACGAAATTAACTACTTTTTGATAAATACACCATATGATTAAAGAAATAATTGGATTTGTGTGGGATTTAATTTCAGGACAATAAGGAATTAAAATAATTATTCTTAAAATCTATTAAGATAAGGAAATTTTCCATAGTGTATGAGTGAAAAAGAAGCAAAAGATTATTTTAAAAAATTAATGAATGATACTCAAAATAAAATTGATGATGTAAATAATGAAAAATCAATAAATGAAGATTTGAAAATAGATAATAATGAGCATAATCAGGAACAAAATATGAGTGAAAGTGAACCAAAAAAGTCTAAAATTGCAATAGCAACTCTCAAAATGCCAGATGGAAAAGAGGTAGAAATTCCATTACCTCCAAAAGTTTTCAAAACAGGTCGTGAGGGCTACTATGCACAAATTGCAGCATTTGTATACGATGACGAAGTATATGGTGGTCAAATACAAGTCTGGAAAAAAACACCCAAAACACCTGAAGAATAAATACTAATTACAAAATTAATTTTCTATATCTAAATCAACATGAACTTGTTGTATACATGAATTGAGTTGCTCCTCATTACCAATCCAAGTTTCACGACAATTCTGAAGTTGTTCTTCATATGTATCCCAAAACTCATTGCTTTGAAGTAGAGAATTTTTTCCATCCTTTGCCATGTGATAAACTTCAAGACCTGTAAATCCTTCATATCTTTGAATCATTTTTTCATGAGATGCTTCAAATCTTTTTAATTCTTCTTTACATGTGTCTTGAGAATAACCAGACAGTTCTTCACATTGCTGAGTTTTTTGTTGTAATTCATAATATGATAATTCAAGATTTCTCAACTCCCGCTCTTTGACAAAATCACCATAATCAGCAGTAGCTATTATTCCAATAAACACACCAACTACAACTACAATTGCAACTACAGCGATTGTTTTCATAATGTATGGCTATTACTCATAGATATTATCCCTTTTTCAAAATTTAAAAAAAGAAGTTTTTGGGCTTAAGATCGTTACCGCGAGGTGTACGATGAGAGCCCATGCCACTTAAGATCAGAAAGTGTCCCTTTTCTGATGACAGTGTTCGTCTTAAGATCCCAAACGATTGTTTGTAGATGACAGACTTGTTCTTGTAATTATCTTAAGTCAATTTTGGTATATAACCAGCGCTCATAATTTCTACTAGTGCTAAAATTCGATCAAACTAGTGCCACAGATTTAGAATTCAGATAGTCTATTTATTAGAGGTAGAGGGTGCAAAAGTATCTTGAAAATAGCAGTAATGGGAATGGGTGTAGCTGGATCATATCTAATGGCCAGACTAAAAGACACAGAACATGAAGTTACAGGATATGAATTAAGATCAGAAGAAGCACATGATTCAATTTGTGCATGGGGAACAATCAAACCAGTACTACAAGAATTTTGTAAAAAGACTGGCAGAAATTTTGATGACTTTTTGATTCATGACGGAAAAAGTATGCATGTAAAAATGAATGACAATGTAAAATTTGATATCGGATTACATGGAATGTGTACATATGACAAATTAGCTTTAATCAAAGACTTCATGAAAGATTCAAAAATAATTTACGGCAACCCACCAAAAAAAGAAGAACTTGAAAAAGAATATGATATGATAGTTGATTGTACCGGATTCCACAGAGTATACCTGCCAAAGATGAAAGAAGATTTCTTTTTACCAACTTATGAATACAAAGTAGAATATGAAAACGGAGTTCCATATGACGACTTTTACATTGAACCATTTCCAGGAATGTCTGGATACTTTTGGTATTTCCCACTAGGTGAAAAATGGGCACACATTGGTGCAGGAGATTATAACAAAAATCACATTAAAGCAACAGATGCATTTCTAAAAAAACACGGAGGTAAAGTTGTAAAAACTAAAGGTCGTCCAATTAGACTTGCAACACCAGATAGATGCAAACCATACTACTCTGGAAAAGTTGTAGGTGTTGGTGAATCAATTGGTACAGTTTATGCTCTACTTGGGGAAGGAATTATCCCATCAATGCAATGTGTAGATATCTTTGTAGAAAATATGCATGACTTTGCAGCATATGAAAAAGCAGTTGAAAAACATTACAAAGTATATGCCAAAGTTTTCAATTTTGTTAGAGCAAAAATTCACAAAGACTTTAACTTTTTGAAAGCATTGCCTGACTTTTTAGCAATCTTCCGTTACATGAAAAAGAACGAAGACAGATTTGGAATGGATATCAGAATTGCAGATTTGCTAAAAGTTGCTAAAGCCTAAGAGAAACTAACAGAACTAAATCCTTCTCGGTTTGTACGGTTACTTGCCATGTTATAATCATAAATTGTTGTAGAGTATGCTTGTAGTTCTTCTTTCATTTGATCCAAATTATCTGCAAGATAAAATCCTGGGCAATCACCTGTAAATTGATAAGTTGCATGAACACGTGCTTTTCCACCTTCATTTTCTAACCAACTTGCAAATGGGTAAAGATAACACACTCCAGGTCTATCAGGATGCATACTACAGCCCCCTTTATCATCTAAAAATCTACATGAAATGTGAGTTCCATCTTCTTCAGGAGTCTCATCTGTTTTTCTTTTTAGATTAATTGTAGTCATTGTAGTCATTTGACCTGATGGTCCTGGTTCATCATAGGTTACAGTAAGAGTTTCATTTTTGATAAATTCAGCAGTATTTTTGTATTTGAGACCTTTGCCAATTGTGATTAGATCATCAGAAGTTAATGGTAATCTACCTTGTCTATCACAACAATTATGACAATCAGGCCAAAAGCATTTCCATAAGATATATTTTTTTTCTGAATTAAGAAATGGGACATGAAAAACTACATCTTTGACTTTGATTGCATAGTCAGAGACATCAGTAATTTGACCTAATACGAATTTTCTTAAGATAGGATCAAAATCCCAATCCTTTTCTAACAAATCTAATGATTCTTGAATTTCTTTTTGAGACAAGTATTCAGTTATAACCGCTTTTGCAGATCTTATTAATGTTGAGTGAAAAAGGAAAATACGCAGCAGCCACAGAGAATAGAAGATTTGTGTGGGCTGAAATTATTTGGCCACTAGTTTTAGAAATTAATGATATTACATTTTCATTAAAACAATTTCAAGAAAAACGCGAAAAAGTCTGTAAAGAAAAAAACACAACAATTACAATTGCATCAAGAGGATTAGTATCTCTTGTTCTAAAAGGAATTTTACTAAAAGAAAATGATACGTATTCAATTCATTACAAATTAATTCCATATATGAGATTAAAAGCAAAATGTGATTATGCAACAGCTATCCATGAAGTTAGAATAAAATAATTACCAGTAGCCCGAGGCAGATTCGAACTGCCGTCTCCGCCTATCCACTCTTGAGATCCAGAGGGCAGAATCCTTGACCACTAGACTATCGGGCTACTTGATAGAAATTCAAGTAATTTAGAATATAATGATTTGGTGAAAATGTTTTTGAAAGAATTTTATCTTGATGCTTGTGCTATACGTTCTAACTCGTGTTTTTTCTTGACTGATGGAGAATTTGAATCATTATTTGCTGCAAGAATTAATTGTTCAGCTAAATGTTCTTCAATAGGTTTAGGATTAGAAAATGTTGCTTCTTTAACTGAATCAGCAATAAATTTCAAAGCCATGTCAACTCTTCTGATTGGAGCAACATCTACGGATACATGGTATGTAGTTCCACCATAAACAATTCTAGTAGTATCCTCAGTTGGAGCAGAAAACTCAACTGCTTTAACTAAAACTTGAACAGGGTTTTGTCCAGTCTTTAATTCAATAATTTCAAAAGCAGTTCGTACAGTGTTGATTAATTTAGTTTTTTTACCAGTCATTCTACCAGTATTTTTTGCATATTTTTTTCCAAAGTGCATTGATTTGTTAATTAATCTCTCAACAATGTTAACTTCACCTTTATTGAATCTCTTTAATGCAGAACGTCCAAAAGTGTAAGGTAAGATTTGTTTTCTTAAACAAATAGCAGTCTTTAATCCAGGATCTACAACTTCAATGTTTGATAAATCCCATTTTCTAAATAATAGTAAATTTTTTGTTTCAGCCATTTCTCTATCTCCTTGGTTTCTCCTTCTTTCCAATAACTAATTCATGTAATGATGTACCGTTAACTTTAGAAACTTTGAATCTAACACCAGGAATATCTCCCATTGCACCACCTTGTGTTGCACCCATTCCTTCAATTGTTACTTCATCGTGTTCATCAATGAAATTCATTGCACCGTCTCTTGGCAAAAAGGCTGTAACTGATTTACCATTTCTGATTAATTGAACTCTAACACATTTTCTGATAGCAGAGTTTGGTTGTTTTGCTGCAATACCAACTTTCTCTAAAACAATTCCACGTCCTTGTGGTGCACCTCCAAGAGGATCTGATTTTTTATCAATACCAAGTTTTCTTCTTTTGTATGTAGAAATTGCCCAGCGTTGTTTTTTCTTTTTAGTAGTTAGTACTCTACCTGCAAATAATCCTAGTGGTGATTTTCTCATATTCTATAACTCCATTGTTGCCCTTTCAGGACTGTTAATCAATACACTTCCAATATCAAAATATCGTTTAGCTAATAATCTTGCTTTCTCAGCATTTCTACCTTCTCTACCAACTACAATTCCTTTCTTTCTTGGGTCTACCATAACAATTGCCTGTTTTGTCCCATCTGCACGTGTATTTAATTTTACTTCAGAAATTAGTTTATTATTCAATAAATTAGTTAAGAATTTTGCTGGATCTTCATCAAATTCAACTAGTTCAACATTTCGTTTAACCATATTTTGTAAAGATTTGATATGCATTCCACCTTTACCAATGGCTAACCCCATTTTTCCAGTGTTTACTACAAAAATTACTCTATTTTGTTTTTCATCTTCAATACAATCTCTTGCAACAGCACCGGTGACATTTTGAAATAGCGACATCATTCGCATTTGATCTGTTGAAAGTTTGATTGATTGTGCCATTAGAATTCCTATTTATCTCCAGACCAAAAATGTCTCATTTAAACTTAGGTTAGACAAAAAACAATTAGTCATTTTTTTCCTCAGTTTTTGTATCGTTTAAAATTGATTTGATATTTGCCTCATCAATTGATGTAAATGAAATTGTTGAAATTCTAAATTGTAAGCCGCACAATCTACCCAGTGCAACTGAAGTTCCTTGAAAGTTTACGAGGGGGACTTTTTGTTTTTTTGCATCAGATTCAATTTTCTCAAGCATTTTTTTGTCTACAGATTGAGATAATACAATTAACTTGGAATTATTTACAGAGTTCAAAACTTCTTTACTACCCATTGTCAATCTATTCTCTTTACGGGCATCCTTCAATGATTTCTCAAGTATTTTACTCATGTAGTTTCCTTATCACGATCGTCTTGAGAGTCCTTTATAGGTTTATTGAAAAAATATTTCTAAGTATAATAAATCAATTAAAAATTATTTTTGGTTTTTATAAAATTAATCAATAATTATCGATGATGAGATTGCAGGACTCAATGGTATGAAATCATTTAACGAATTCCACACATAAGTTTCTAAAACATAATTATCAGATTTTTCAGGAATCCATGATTGAGAAATATCTAAAATTTGATTTGGAGAAAGTTTGCCCTGAATCCAAGATAAAGACAGTACAGAATTATCAGAGTTTTTAATTTGGAAAAAATAGATAAATTCTTGATCATAATTTAATTGGTTTTCAATTGTTCCAACTATTTGCATTTGAGTTTGTGAAATAAGGGATTCTAAGGGATTGCCAAAACTATCAGAAAAAGAAATTGGTGAAGTCTGTATTCGATTAATTGATGAAAGTGAGTGGTCTACAATAGCAGATGTTTCAATAGATGTTTCATCAGATTTTGAAAAAGGTTTTGGTAATGTATGATCATCATATTTTGCAAAAATACTATCACCAGGAACTGCATAAAGTCGATTTCCACTAGAGGTGTTTGTTGACAAACTAATATTTGCTATAAAGTCACCAGAGCGTTCAGATGTTTCTGTCGCAACAACTTCTATACCTCCATTATCAGAATCTGAAAAAACTTCTACGGTAAGTGTATCAATTGCCTCAGGATTCAAATTCATATCATGATCAATTACACGAATTTCAACTGAATCACTTGTAAGAAAAATATCTTTTGAAAATTGTATTACTCCCATATTCCATGTTATTGGAATTGATTCAGTTAACACAACACCATCTGCAAATTCAAAAGATATTGTGATTGAATCATTGTTTTCAACTTCTAAAAATCCATTTGTTGGTCCATTACCAGAAGTTTTTGGATTTGTATCAAAACTCCCATCACCGTCAACATCATGTAAAAAACCTGTTAGAATTATTTCACCTGAAAAAATTCCAGAACCTGACGAGGTTTCAGTTAACCTATATGGTTTTAAAAAATTTTCACCAGATGAAATTTTAATTGCATGAGAATCAGTTTCGCCAATTGAATCAATTTTATTTGAATTGCTATTCCAACTTGGTGCATTAATTGAAATTATAATTTTATCAGTCCACGAATATACAGATTTATCAGTATAGATTGGTGCAAAAGGTTTGTCATAATCAGGAAGGGATTCGGCATAAACAGGTGCTAAAATCAGAAAAAATCCCAATAAAAATTCGTACACAGCATATATTGATTAAAATCAGATTTAATGTTTGATGATAAATTTTAGGATTTATCAGTAGGTAAAGAGATAGCTAAAATATTATCTCCACGCAACAAAACTTTTCCAAGACTCAAATGTTTTTCTTCAGTAATGTCTTCAGCTTTGTCCAATGTTAAATTCATATGAATATCAAAATCTATCAAGTTACCTTGAACAGTTTTGTTATTTCTTAAACGAAGTAAAACACTTTTTCCTTGGCAACTAGTCATTAATGTAGAAATTTCATCAGCCATAATTATCACTTAATTCTATTTCTTCTTGCTCACTTGCATGTACAAATCAACAGTACCACTTCCAATTGGAATGTTACTTCCAACAATTACATTTTCAGTGATACCTCTAAGTTGTTCAATTTCTCCTCCAAGTGCTGCATGTGCAATTGTTGGTACAGTAATTTCGAATGCAGCTCTTGCAAGTACACTGTCTTTAGTACCAGCAATACCATGTCTACCAATTTGTTGCATGTAACCACGTGAACACATTAAGTCTGATACTAACATAATGTATCTATCATCGACTTCCAATCCTTGGTCTCCCAATGTATGATTTAGTTCATCTATTAATGCAAATCTTGCAGCTTCAATTCCTAAAGTACCTGCAATTTCAAAGACATTGTTTGTTCTAACATTGGTTTTATCAATTCCTTTAACTTCTAAGACTTTAGCAATGTTTGAACCAGTAGTTTGGATTACCCATTCATCATCTTTTTGAACTAATGTTACACGTTCAATGTCTGGAACTCCTTTAACAGTAGTATTGAGTACTTTATTTCTAATTGCAATTGCAGTTGCAGTATCAACTTCTTCAACCAAATTCAAAGTTATTAATTCACCAGTTACTTCCATCTTGAATTTTTTATTAGAAGAAAGTGCTGCTTCAACTTCTGCAATAGAACAACCTCTTTCACGGAGTCTATTCTCACTTAAAATTAATTTAATATTTGTAGAATAATCAGTTTCAGTATCAGCAATTAAGGCACTTACTTTAGTTTGTAAAACATTTCTTGCAACTTCAATTGCTTTTTCTCTATTTCCTTTATTTTCTTTTTCTAAGTAAATATCCATAGTTGGAGTAACAGGTTTCTTTCTGGCATCAACTAGTTCAATTAATCTAGGAAGACCTAATGTAACGTTTCTTTCTTTAATTCCTGCAAAGTGGAATGTTCTCAAAGTCATCTGAGTACCTGGTTCACCAATAGATTGTGCAGTAACAATTCCTACTGCTTGTCCTGGTTCTACACGTGCTTTATCATATAGTGAAAGACCTTTTTTACATACTGCTTCAATTCCAGATTTACTAAGACCAGATTTGTTTAATGCATCAGTTACTAGTTTAGTTAATCTTGGACTAAATGTTTTAGTGTATTTTTTAGTTAATGTTTCAATTTCATCTTTTGTTGCTTTTGCTCCAGAATCAACCATAGCTTGTGATGCAGCTAATCTACTTGGATTGAATGCCTCACCATGATCACTTTTCTGCACATCAATTCCATCTTCACCATAAAGGAATTGAACAATGTGTCCATGAGGATCTCTTACAGTTCCATCATATTCTAATCTAATGTGTTCTAATGCATTGATCAATCTACGCTGCATGTAACCACTTTGTTGTGTTCTGACTGCAGTATCTACAAGTCCTTCTCTACCACCCATTGCGTGGAAGAAGAATTCTAACGCAGTTAATCCAGTTCTATAATTTGATTTTACAAATCCGTGTGCATCAGGATTACTATCATGTTCTTTATAGTGAGTTAATGCACGATTTGCATATCCCTCATTCATTCTGTTACCTCTTCTTGATTGTTGACCTAATGCTCCGGCCATCTGACCTACGTTGAGTGCTGAACCTCTTGCACCAGTAGTGGCCATAATTTTTCCAGCATTACCATCATCAAGTGAATCATTTGCAGTATCACCTGCTTTAACTCTGGCTTTACCTAATTCATTTACAATGTAAGCTTCTAAAGCCTCTTCGGCTTTCATACCTCTTGTAAGTTTCAATGTTCCTTTTTCATATTGGTCAGTCAAATCTGCTACAACATCGTATGTATCACTAATGTCATCTAGAATTTGTTGCTCATTCTTTTCTGGAACTACCAAGTCACCATAACCATAACTAAATCCATAGTGAGTGATGAATTGTTTTACCATAATTAAGATAGAATTCAAAAAGTTCTTTCCAACTGCGTTACCATAATCTTTAGTAATTCTGTGTAAGACACTTTCTGGTTCCTCTGCACCAATTGATGTCTTGTCAATTACACCACTGATTAATTCACCGTTTTTAATTACAACATCATTTGCTTTTCCACCAGTACCTTTTGACCATTTTGATGTTAATGTATAATTGAAATCGCTTGGTAAGAATAATGAGAATAATTGTTTTCCAGTGTATGCAGGGCTGCCATCTTTTGCTTTAGTAGATGGTTTTGGAAGTGCGTCAGTATATCCTCCAAGCATTGCATAGTTTGAAAATTCTTGAACAGACAAAATAGTATCATCTTTTGTTAATAGATATGCACCAGTTACAAAGTCTCTTAGGGCACCAATAATTGGACCTCCGTATCTTGGTGAAATTAATTGGTCTTGGACTCTCATCAAAAGAATTGCTTCTGCTCTTGCTTCTTCACTTTGTGGAACGTGAAGATTCATTTCATCACCATCAAAGTCTGCGTTGTATGGTGGACAAACAGATGGGTGTAATCTGAAAGTTTTTCCAGGTAGTACTCGCACATAGTGAGCCATAATTGACATCTGGTGAAGTGAAGGTTGTCTGTTAAACATTACAATATCTCTGTCAGCAAGATGTCTTTCAATTAAATATCCAATTTCAAGTGTTTCTGCAATTGTTGAACGATCTTCAACAAAGTCTAATCTAATTTTTACACCATCTGGTCTTACAATATAATTAACTCCTGGGAATTTTTCAGGTCCATTGATAACTAATTTTCGCATTCTTTCTATGTTCCATTCAGTTACAATTTCAGGAATAGTTAGTTTCATTGCAACTGCTTCAGGTACACCGACTTCAGACAAATCCAAGTTAGGATCTGGAGAAATTACAGTTCTACTAGAAAAGTCAACTCTCTTTCCAGAAAGGGAACCTCTGAATCTACCTTCTTTTCCTTTGAGTCTTTGTGTTAATGTTTTAAGAGGACGTCCAGAACGATGATGAGCTTGAGGAATTCCAGAAACTTCATTGTCAAAATATGTAGTTGAGTGATATTGTAACAAATCAACTAAGTCTTGAACAATTAATGGAGGAGTTCCTGCTTCTTTACTTTCTTTTAATCTCTGATTAACTCTAATGATATCTACCATTTTATGGGTTAAATCATCTTCAGATCTAATTCCAGTTTCAAGAATAATTGAAGGTCTGACAGTAACTGGTGGAACAGGTAATGCTTGAAGAATAAACCATTCAGGTCTTGCAGTTACAGGATCATAAGACAATAGTGACAAATCATCATCAATGATTTGTGAGAATCTTTCTCTAATTGTAATTGGTAATAATCTGTGTTCACCAATTTCAGTTTTTTCAACAAAGATAGTTGGTTTTGTAAAGACTAATTCGTATTGTGTTTTTCCACAATGAGGACATTCTTTAGCTTTCTTTGCTTTTTCAATAATTTGTTCAGGAATACGTTTTTGTGAAACAGTTGTGTATGCAGCTCCTTTATCTTTAATTTTTTGGAATGCGTTAAGATCTTCTTGTGGAACTTTTAGTCTTGCACAAGAGCGACATGTTGATTGTAGTAATTTGTAGATATTATCAATAAATGCAATATGTAAAATTGGTTCTGCAAGTTCAATGTGACCAAAGTGTCCTGGGCATCTAGCTGCAGTGTTACCACAAGTTAGACATTTTTGTCCAGGCTCAAGTGTTCCAAGTCTTCCATCCATAAGACCTCCTTGAACTGGCATTCCGTCTTCATCATAAGTTTCTGGAGCAGTGATTTCAGCAACAGAATATTTTCTAATTTCAGTTGGAGACCAAACAGAGAAACGAATTCCATCAATTGCTTTAATTGCTTGAATAGACATCTTAGAGTTTCTCCTTTATGAGCAATCTTGGTGCAACGTTTAGACTTTGCATTTCTTGCAATAATAGTTTGAATGCATATGCTACAGATACTGAAGATACTTTAGCTTTATCTCCACAAACTCTGCAAACATATTTTCTTTGTTTAACATCATGATAAGCAACTAAACCACATCTTTCACATACAAACACATCAGATTTATCAGATTCATCTAACAATCTATCTTTTAGAATCATTGATGCACCATAAGCAATTAAACAATCTCTTTCCATTTCACCAAATCTTAATCCACCACCTCTAGCTCTACCTTCAGTTGGTTGTTTGGTTAACATCTGAACTTGTCCACGTGCTCTTGCATGTATTTTATCAGCAACCATGTGATGGAGTTTTTGATAATATACTACACCAATGAAGACATCAACTGGGAATGCTTTTCCAGTTCTTCCATCATACATTATTTCTTTACCAGAATGTTTGAAATTATGTGCATCCATTACTTCTTTAACTTCATCCATTTTCTCTCCAACGAATGCAGAACCATCAAATCTCTTTCCACGGAATGATGCAGCTTTTCCACAAATGGATTCCATCATCATACCAACAGTCATTCTAGATGGGAAAGCGTGTGGATTAATCAAAACATCAGGGGACATACCTTCAGCAGTGTATGGTAAATCTTCTGCTTTTGCTAAAATTCCAAGTACACCTTTTTGTCCGTGTCTTGAAGCAAATTTATCGCCAATTTCAGGAATTCTCATATCTCTTGCTCTAATTTTATACATTTTACCACCCTCGTTAGATTGAGTCATTACAACTGTGTCAATAACACCGGCTTCAGAAGGTCTTACACCAATGGATGTATCTCTTCGATAAGGACCAGAGGATTCAAACTCTCTGTATTCTTCCATAAATCTTGGAGGACTAGTTTTACCAATCAAAATATCTCCACCTTTAACAGGTGACTCTGATGCTACAACACCATCTTCTTCAAGCAATCTATATGCTCTTTCGCCTTTGTAACCTCTAACATTATCTTCAGCATTTGGAATTTCAAATGAATCTCTCATTCCACCAGGATATTGTTTTGCTTCAGCATCATAAATTCTAAAGAAGAAAGTTCTACCTAATCCTCTATCAACAGAAGCTTGACTGAGAACAATTGCATCCTCAATGTTGTAACCATCAAAAGGCAATACTGCAACTACACAGTTTTGACCTGCTGGTCTATCTTCTAATCCAAGTAGTTTCATTGCTTTTGTATTAACAGCTGGAACTTGTGGGTATAACATAAGATGTTGTCTAACATAGGTACTAGTATTCATCATTGGTGTTGAAAATCCTAAACTTTGTTTTGCCATTGCAGATTCGTATGTATTTCTTGGAGACTGATTATGTTCTGGATATGGAATTATAGATGCACCTGCTCCCAAAATTGCTGGTGGGAATACTTCAAGGTGTGTGTGTTTCTTTGAGTCTTTTTCATCTAATGTAATGTAACAGTTCTCTTCTTCATTTGCATCAATCATTTCTAAGACACCCATTCTTAACAAGTCATTCCAAGATAGTAATTTCTTTGAAATTTTATCTAAAAGATCTTGAGTAAGTAATGGTTTGTTATCTTTGATAATTATTAATGGTCTTAAAACTCGTCCAGCATTACAATTTACGTATAATCTTCTTGTAGCCTCTTTATGTTCATCAGATTTATGGAATGAAACTCCAACGTGTGGATGTATTTTTGAATTTCTTCTAAGGTCTCTAAGAGATTCTGCTAATTCAAGTCCATCTTTGTAATATCCAATTAAGCGTCCATCGACAAATATTCTAGTTCCATCTTGTTTCAAATCATCTTTTGCATCAAAGAAATGTACAGTTCCAAGATCATATAATTTCTCAACAATTTCCTCAGAAGGAACATTTACTGAAATGATTCCAGATAATGCAAGATTTTTTACCAGACCACAGTTTGAGCCTTCTGGTGTTTCACTAGGACAGATTCTTCCAAAGTGTGTTGCATGCAAATCTCTTGCTTCAAAGTTTGGTTGAGTTCTACTAAGTGGTGATTGAATTCTTCTAAGATGACTGATAGTTGATAGATAGTTTGTTCTGTCAAGTAATTGTGTAACTCCAACTCTACCACGACCCCAGTTTCCTGTTGCAATAGCATTGTTTAGTTTATCAGTAATAATTCCTGGACGAATTGATGCAGCAACTGCGTTAATTCCACGTTTTTGACCTGAACGCTCTAATTGATATTTCATATCTCTTACCAAGTTTCTAAATGCAGTTCTAAACAAATCTGCAAGCATCTGTCCTGCAAATTTGATGACTTTGTTTCCATAATGATCTTTATCATCAGGAGTAATCCAATTGAGTTTTAATTCTAATAATTTACAGGCTGCTTCTCCTAGGAATTGTGCTTTTTCTTTTCTGTTTTCAGGATGTTTTCCTAAATGAGGTAATAGACCCCAGTCAAGTAAAGTTTCAGCACGTTTGATTTGGAATTCTTCTAACATTCCAGGTGCAATTCTTTTACTGATGTAAACAATAGCGTCTTTAGCTGTAGGAACATCTCCTGCTTTTTCAAAAGAGCCTTCTAATTCATCTTGAAGTTCATCAACTAATGAAACGACTGAAGCAATTTCTTTATCAGATTCTAATCCGAGTGCTCTCATTAAAGTAACAACTGGAATGTCTACTGGAGAACCTGGAATTCTTGCAACTATCAATCCATCATTTTTCATTACAAGTTCTAATTTTGCACGATAACCAACAATTGAAGAATAAACTTTTGCTTTGAAAACAGTGTTTCCACCAACAAGTTCTCTATCTACAATTATTTTATTGTAAGAAAGATCTTCTAATCCAACAATTACTCTTTCTGAACCGTTAATGATAAAGTAGCCGCCAGGATCATTTGGATCTTCACCATGTTCAATTAATTTTTGATTAGAGAAATTATTCAAAATACATGCATTAGATTTTGCCATAACTGGTACATCACCAATATGAACAAATCTTGATTCCAAAATTTTACCATCTTCAACAACACTAGCTTCCATCATTACAGGTGCAGAATAAGAAACATTTCGTAATCTTGCTTCAGCTGGTGTGATGTGAGTAATAGAACCATCAAGTTCCATCATTCTTGGTTGTTGAAGTTTTACTTTTCCTAATTGGATTTTATATGGATATTCAGCATTTTCAATATCAATTTGTCCAACTTCATTTATGATACTTTGAAGTCCTCTTTCTAAAAATTCATCAAAAGAATTAAGATGTTGACGTGCAATACCTTCACGTTTTAAAATATCTTGAATAACTGGCCAACGTTTGTTTGAAGGATCAGCCAAATCTAGACCTCCACCACATATCGATAGTAGAGACTCTCACCAGCAGTTGGACTATTTCTAGTGATTTTTATCATATCACCAGGTTTTACACCAAGTCCCATAATTGCAGGATCATTTACGAAAATTAATGGTAATTCTGTTGGTTTACAATTGTATTTTTTTAAAACTTCTTCAGCTTCTGATTTAGGAATAATTTCATGTTTTGGAACATAAACATGATCTGGTACTAAAATTTGGTTTTTCTTAATTGCCATTTAAGAAGCCCCCAGATCGAACATTAAATGTAATAGTAAATAATACACACAAACTGAAAAAAATCACGTTCGGGTTAATATATATCTAATCTGAAACTTCAAATCAAGAAATTATTTTCTTATTGACTCTATTTGCAATATTTGCAGCAATTCCACCAGCAGCAATTCCATTATCAATATTTACAACAGATAATCCCAATGAGCAGCTTTGTAACATAGATGCTAAAGCTGCAATTCCTTTTTCGCCATATCCATATCCAACTGATGTCGGAATTCCAATAATTGGTATATCTACCAGGGTAGAAACCAAAGTGGCCAAAGCTCCTTCCATTCCAGCTGCAACAATAATACAATCAACATCCGCTTCAATCATTTTCTTTAAAATTGGAAATATTCTTTGGATTCCAGCAACTCCAACATCATAACTTGTGATACATTCACAGTTCATTGCTTCACACATTAATCTAGATTCTTCAGCAACTCCAATGTCAGAAGTTCCAGCTGTCAAAATACCAACTTTTCCTCCTTGGAATTTAATTGGTTTTTTAAATATCAAAATAGTTGATGAATTTTTCCCTGTCGAGATTTTAACTTTTAATTTTTTTACGAACAAAAGTAATTTTTTGTAATCCTCTTTTTTGATTCTTGAAACAAGAACAGAATTAGTTTTTTCTAGAGTCTTTTTAATGATTTTTTTAATATCATCTAATTCCTTAGTTTCTGCAAAAATTACTTCTGGAACTCCTCTTCGTTTACTTCTGTTAACATCAATTTTTGCAAAATTTTCAACTTCCTCAATTGAATATAATGTTAAAAGTTTTTTTGCATCTTTGGTAGAAATTTTTCCTGATTTTACGGATTCTAAAATTTCATTGATTTTCAATAATTATAATAATTGACATCTATACTAAAATGCTTAGATTTCAATACCAGAAAGTGCATCTTTGACATTAGCGACACCTTTGTCAAACATAGTTCTTTCTTCATCATTAAGATCTAACTCAATAATTTTCTCTACACCATTTTTACCAATTACAGCAGGTACACCAATTGTAACATCAGAATGACCATACTCACCATCAAGATAAGTTGCTACTGGAATGACTTGTTTTCTATCTCTAACTACTGTTTCAATAATTGCAGATATTGCATTTCCTGGTGCATGTACTGTGGCACCCTTTAATTCAATTACTTTAGCTGCAACTTGTTTTGTGTTTTGAACAATCTCATCTAATTTTTCTTTTGGTAAGAATGATGAAAGTGGAACTCCAGAAACTGATGAAAATCTTGGTAAAGGAAGCATATTTTCTCCATGTTCACCAATTACTAATCCTCTAATAGAATCTCGGGAATGACCAGTAGATTCATGAATAAATTGTCTAAATCTTGATAAATCTAACATTCCACCCATTCCAAACACTCGACTTCTATCAAATCCAGATACTTTTTGAGTAATGTAGGCCATTGGGTCCAATGGGTTTGAAACTGGGATAATCATGGAATCATCTGCGTATTTTTTAATATTTTCTGTGACACTTTTTACAATTGAAGCATTAATTTTTAGCAAGTCCATTCTTGTCATTCCAGGTTTTCTGGCAGAACCTGCTACTACCACTACAATATTTGATCCTCGAATATCCTCATAGTCATTTGAACCCTTGACTTCTACATCAATACCTTGTTCAGATAACATGTGATTGATATCCATGGCTTCACCTTGTGGTAATCCTTTTGCAACATCAAGTAACAAGATTTGATCATCTAGTTTCTTTAATGCTGAAAATAAAGCTGCATCTCCACCGACTTTGCCAGATCCAATAATTGTAATCATGAAAATCAATGCTAAATTTGAAATTATAAATCTAATGAAATAGTCGAAATATTAGGCGAATTTATAAGCATTTTTGATAATTTTTAATCATGGTTATCGTTATTGATCCACAAATAGCAGGAATTTCAGGAGATATGCTTTTGTGTTCTTTAGTGGATTTAGGAGCAGATAAAAATCAGATCGTGGAAGGAATAAAAAAAATAGTAAAATTTCTACCAGATTCAAAAATTAATAAAATAGATTTTCAAAAAATTCAAAAAAATGGAATTGAGTCAACGGAATTAATCTTAGAAATTGATGAAAATATTTCTGAAAGAAAAGGAGTTGAGATAAAAAATGCAATAATTAATTCGGTAAATGAATTACAACTTTCAGATAAAGCAAGATCATTTGCAGAATCATGCATTAATTCTTTAATTTCATCAGAATCTAAAATTCACGGTATATCTGAAGATTCAGTTCATTTTCACGAGGCATCAAGTATTGATACACTGATAGACATAGTTGGAGTTACTATTGCATGTGAAAAATTGAAATTCTTTGAGGAGAAAATTGTTTGTTTGCCAGTATCAGTTGGAAGTGGAACTGTTAGTTTTTCTCATGGAACAATGTCTAATCCTGCAAGTGCAGTTCTCCAAATTTTTAAAAATTCTAAGTTAATAATTAAAGGAAATAATGCAAATGAAGAGTTAACAACTCCAACTGGAGCTTGTATTTTAGTAAATTTGACAGATAATTCAGTGGAACATTATCCTTCAATGAATATTAGTTCAATTGGTTATGGGGCAGGTCAAAAAGATTTTGAATCATTCTCAAATGTATTAAAAATTGTTCAAGGCAATCAAGGAAAAACGGAGATGGATTCAGTTAAGATTCTTGAGACAAATGTAGATGATGTTTCAGGAGAGATTTTAGGATATTTGATTGAAAAAATTATGAAAGTAGGTGCAAAAGATATTTCAATTTATCCAGGAATTACAAAAAAAGGAAGACCAACTAACTTGATTTCTATAATGTGTGATGATGAAAAAATTGAAACAATCACAGATATTTTAGTATTGGAAACTGGTACTTTAGGAATCAGAATATCAGATTCTAATCGGTTAATTGTTTCTAGAACAAATCATAGTTTCTCATTAACCTTTGAAGGCAAATCCTTTGAAATAAATTATAAAAAATCAACTTACAAGGAAAAAACTCACTTTAAAATAGAATTTGAAGATTTGAAAAATATCTCTGAAACTCTGGATAAACCAATTAGAGATGTTGAATTATTTTTGAGAAAAGAAATTGAAAAAATAGAGGGGTCATAATGGTAAAATTAAATAATTTAGTAGAATGGTTTGCAGATAAAAGTAAAGTAATGATTGCGTTATCAGGAGGAGTAGACAGTGCAGTTGTTGCATATGCTGCTTTTCAAGCATTAGGAAGTTCTGCAATTGCAGTTACTGCAGATTACAAAACATTGTCACAAGAAGAACTTCTATCAGCAAAACAAGTTTGTTCAGAAATAGGCATTGAGCAAATGATTTTAGATTATAGTGAATTAGAAAATGAAGATTTTGTCAAAAATGACTCAAATCGATGTTTTCATTGTAGAATGGAGTTAGGAGATCATTTAATCAAATTAGCTAAAATCCATAATGTAAAAATCATAGTTGATGGAACCAACCTAGATGATTTAGGTGATTATCGTCCAGGAATTCAAGCATTAAAGGAAAATGGGATTAGAAGTCCACTTGTAGAAACTAAATTTTTCAAATCAGAGATTCGAGATATTGCCAAATCTGTTGGATTGTCTGTTCATGATAGACCAGCAAATTCATGTTTAGCATCTAGAATTCCCTGGGGTCAAAGAGTAACTGCAGAAAGACTAACTCGAATTGAATTAGGTGAGACTCTTGTTAAACAGATTACCAAACTAAAACAAGTTAGAGTTAGAGACATTCAAGGTTGTGCAAAAATTGAAGTCGATAAAGAAAAGATATCAATTTTTGATGAGAATATTGTCAATCAATTAAGTGAAAAATTGAAATTAATTGGATTTACTTCAGTTGAGATAGATAAAGGTGGATACAAGCCTGGAAAAATTAATGTGATTTCAAATTGATCTACTTAGATAATGCAGCATCAACGCGAATTCACGATGATGTATTAAATTCAATGTTACCTTATCTTAAAGAACAATATGGAAATCCATCATCCATTCATAGACAAGGAAGATTAACACGTAAAGCTGTCAATAAAGCACGAAAGCAAATTGCATCTATTATTAATGCAGATCCTGCAGAAATTTTGATTACATCTGGAGGAACAGAATCTAACAATACTGCAATAAATGGAATTACATCACAATTTCCATCTAGTCATATCATTACAACATCTATTGAACATGATGCAGTTTTAGAACCTTGTAAAAAATTAAATTCAAAAGGATTCAAAGTAGATTATCTGCCAGTAGATAAATTTGGCATGATCAACATATCAGATTTAGAAAATACAATTTCTGAGAAAACAAGTATTGTTTCAGTAATGTTTGGAAATAATGAAGTTGGAACCATTCAACCAATTCAAAAAATTGCCAAAATTTGCCATGAAAATAATATCATTTTTCACACAGATGCAGTTCAAGCAATAGGGAAGATTCCAGTAGATGTCAAAGAATT
>QOOS01000010.1 GCA_003331425.1 Candidatus Nitrosopumilus sp. | reverse complement strand
CCTCACTTGTTACAATTGATCAATTCAATGTTGCAAATGATGGAAGTTTTGAGACAACAATGAGTACAGCTGGTAATTTATGGAAATACGATGGTACATACACCATTCAAGTAAACTATGGCAGTTTAGATAACAATGTCAAAGTTGAATTAGATGGTGGAGTTGCAGTTGCTGAGAAAGAACACATGGGTCATGGTGATCACGAAATGCATCACGATGATGTTGAATGTGGTTCAAGTGAAGTAAACATTGGAGGTAATTGTACTTCTTATGATATTTCAAATGGACATGTCGAAAGTGCAACAGTAAACCTAGATGATAATTCAGTCATCATTAACATTCACGCAATGGATGATGGTGTATTGACAATCAGTCCTTCAACATCAACACAAAAAGGTATCTTTATGGTATTAGTTGATGGCGAGGAATCAGATGATGCAGAAATTAACGGTAACACAGTTATCGTTCCATTTGGTGCAGAAACTGAACAAATTGAAATTATCGGTACCTTTGTAATTCCAGAGTTTGGTACAATTGCAGCCATGATTCTAGCAGTCGCAATTATCTCAATAGTTGCAATTTCTGCAAAATCAAGACTTAGCATCGTTCCAAGATACTAAAAATTACAAAACTCTTAATCTATAGATTGGACTCCTGAACAAAAAAGTCAATTTTTCATTGAAACATTTGTTTGAAATGAAGATAATATCTCTCTTGGAGCCTAAGGATAATTAGCACAAATTTTGGTAAACTAGTAGATTTATTTTCAAAGAATTTTATATCAATACATGTCAAAATTTTCTTTAATTGCCATGGGTGGAACTTTTGATATCATTCATCATGGACATATCACTTTACTTTCTACTGCATTTGATATTTCTGAAAAAGTCATTATTGGATTAACTAGTGATGAGTTTGTACAAAAAAAGGGAAAAAATCCTATTCACAAATATGATGAACGTCTCAAAAACTTGACTTCAATTATTTTTAAAAAATTTCCTAATTCTTATTTTGAAATTAGTCAATTAAACAATGATTTTGGACCTGCAGTTTTTGAAAAAGAAGTTCAAGCACTTGTTGTAAGTGATGAAACCAAAAATCAAGGAAATATTTTGAATAAGTTAAGAACCGAACGTAATATTTCTCCTGTTGAAATAATTGTAGTCCCAATGACTTTAGCAAAAGATGGGAAAAGAATTTCTACAACTAGAATAAAAAATTCTGAAATTGATTCTGATGGAAACTTGCTACCAATTGACAAGTAGCTTACAGTATTTTGAGTAATCTGAATAAAACAAAATTATTGTATGAAAATTTATGACCATAATCAATCATATGATGAAAAAAATTGATACTGATGTATCAAATTTAAAACAAGGTCTCCAACCCCAAAATCTTTCATTTTGGTATGATAAAATTATCAAAGAAACAATTGAAATGGCACCTCCGTGGCTTCAAGACAAAATCAAGGTTAACCAGGATCCTATTCTTCCAATGAAATTTAATTTAGATATTTCAAAGAGAGCAGTTAGGTATTTCATGATTGTAGTTGATAATAATTTAGATGATATGCCATATTCTACAAAACTATATTTTCTTAAAGTTCAAGAATTGATGTCTACAGAAATGGATAAATCTCTAGTTTGATATTTTTTTAAATTCTAGGCACAACTTAGAGATCTAAGTATCTATATCCAACAACTCTCAACTTTATTATAAAATGGACCTATACAGATCAAAACATTCTGATAAAAAATACCCTAATCGTAATTCTTCTTTTAACGATAGACCTTCTCGTTCTTTTAGAAATTCCAGAGACAATGACAGAGAAGACACAACTGTAACTTGTGCTGATTGTGGTGATCAATGTACAATACCATTTGTTCCAAAAACTGATAGGCCAGTTTACTGCCGTGATTGCTTTAGAAAAAACAAACCAGATGATTCTGGTAATGATAGACCATCTCGAGACGATAGAGGTTCACGATATTCCAGAGACGATAGAGGTTCACGATATTCCAGAGACGATAGAGGTTCACGATATTCCAGAGACGATAGAGGTTCACGATATTCCAGAGACAATGACAGAGAAGAAACAACTGTAACTTGTGCTGATTGTGGTGATCAATGTACCGTTCCATTTGTTCCAAGAAGCAACAAACCAGTTTACTGTAGTGATTGCTTTAGAAAAAACAAACCAGATGATTCTGGTAATGATAGACCATCTCGAGACGATAGAGGTTCACGATATTCCAGAGACGATAGAGGCTCAAGATATTCCAGAGATAATTCTAGATCAAATAGGAGGAGTGAGAAAGTTTTGAGAAAACAAGAAAGTTTCTACTCTGGTGGCTCTGCAAAATTCAATGAATCGTTACAGAAAAAATTATATGAAATTTTAGGAGGAAAAACCTGTTCTAGTTGTGGTTCTACTGATGAACGATCTTTAGGTATTTGTGATGAAAACAATAATCAATTATCTACTGAAACTAGACGTGGTAGTAAAGCCACATCTTGGGGAAAATATATCTCTGCACCTGATATTGCTAAAAAGGAACTCAAAGTCTTTTGTTCAAATTGTAACGATGTTGTTGTACCTGCTCCTAAAACCCAAGAAGAACGTCCAAGAAATAAATCTAAAAGAAGTAAGTATTTTCCTAGATAATTTTTAAATCATTTATTCTTTAATAATTTCAATTGTTGATTTATTCATTTTAGTTGAAACCAAATCATGTTCTTGATCAAATACTGATTGTATGAAATCTGCAAATTTTTCAACATTTTCTTCATCTTTAAGTAAAATACTATGAGCTGATTTATCCTTCAATGAAATTATAATTTCATTTTTTATTATATTTAAAATCCCTGAAATGTATGTCTCTTTATCCTCTTTTATGAAAATTAAACTCATTAATTTTTGAGCTTCATATTCATCGTCACATACAATATCAGTTTTCATTTATTTTGTAAAAGAAATTGTTCTATTTGCTGTTTTGCTTTTTCACGTTTTTCTTGATGTGTTTTAAGGAACTCATTAATTTTTTCAATTAGAATTGATTTCAATTCCCCTGAAAGTAATTTTCCTGATTTATAATCATCATAAATTTTCTTTAATTTCTCATCATCAGGCTCGAAAAATATTCTCAAATATTGATATGATACATCAATATCCGGATTTCCACCTAGTTTTCTATGTTGTTCAATATCTGGCTGTCCCCCTGAAAATGCAAATTTGTTAATTTTCTTTTTAACCACATCTGGAGAATCTGTGGTGTATATTGTTCCTTTTTCTTCAGATGCTGACATTTTTCCTCCCGGTCCTGTTAATGCTGGAATCATAATATTGTGAATTAAAGCTGGTTTTTGTTTTCCAATTTTTTGTGCAATATCCCTTGTTAATCTAAAATGTGGATCTTGATCAACTCCTAATGGTATCAAAACTGGTTTATCTTCAATGAAACATGGAGCTGATTGTAATGATGTATAGAAAATCATTCCAATATTTGTTTCATTAGTGAATCCAAAAGTTGCTTTTGTATTTGAAAAATTAATCTTCTTTGCTACTTGAGCTGCAATTGGATATAATGTTTGAATATTTTTTGTATTGATAATTATTTTTGTTTTTTCTGGATTGAAACCTAATGCTATGAAATCCAGTGCATTTTCATATGCAAATTTGTTTGTCTCCTCTAAAGTCAAATTTGATTTTGAATAGAATTTCTCATCATCAGTTAATTGAAAATACAAATTTACATCAAATTTTTCTTGTAACCATTTTGCAAATACCCATGGAACTAAATGCCCAATATGTGTATGTCCTGATGGCCCTCTTCCAGTATATAGGAAAAATCCTTTACCTTTTTGATGATCTTCTATTATTCTGTTCATTTCTCTATGTGAAAAGAAAATACCCCTTCTTAGCATAAAGTGGTCTTCATTTGTAATATTCTTGATTTTATCTAGTAATTCTGATGATATCTTTTCAGTACCAAATTTTTTTATTAATTTATCATAGTCAATATCGCCCTCAACGTGCCAAGGTGTTACAATGAATTCATCAGCTGACATTCAACTTGACTTAGGTTAAGGTTTAAAAAGTCTTTTTCGATCTTTGAACTATTGTCACAAGTATTTCATGATATCGAAAAAAAAATCATTAATTCCTTAAAAGAAAATCCAATTCAGACTCCTGAAACACTTGAAAATTCAACTCAACTTTCACCTGATCAAATTAGACGTGGTATTGAATGGCTAAAATTAAAGGATTTAGCTATTGTGGATGAATCAAAATCGAGTGTATTAAGATTAGGAAAAAATGGCTTAGACTCATTTGAAAAAGGATTACCTGAACGAAGATTGTTAAATTTAATCAAAAGCGGTCCTAAAAAATTATCTGAGATTCAAAAAGAATTAGGATTTGTTTTTGGTCCTGCAATTGGTTTATGCCGAAAAAATAATTGGATTGAAACTTCTTCTGATCAAATAATTCTTAAAACAATTCCATCTGAATTACCTGGTGAAAAATCTCTTCAACTAATTGGAAATAATAAATTACCAAAAGAACAAACTGATAAAATTGATTTATCTGAACTTTTGAAACGACCTGATTTTATTTTAGAAGATATTATTAAAAATAAAAAAATTAGCCTAACTCAATCTGCTAAATCTTTAGACGTTTCAAATATTTCTGGAGCCATTGATGTTGAAGCTGAAGTACCTGAAGTTTTTGTTGCAAGAACACATCCGTTAAAAGATACTATTGATGAAATTCGTGAAATCTTTGTTACTTTAGGTTTTTCTGAAATTCTTGGAAACATGACTCAATCTAGTTTTTGGAATTTTGACGCTTTATTTACTCCGCAAGATCATCCTGCAAGGGAATTACAAGATACTTTCTTTTTAGATGGAATCTCTGCAAAAAAAATTGCAAATCCCGAACAAATTAGAAAAGTTTCTGATTCTCATAAGAAAAATTGGAGGTACCAATGGGATATCAACGAAGCTCGAAAAATGGTTTTAAGAACTCACACTACTTGTGTAACGATAAAACATTTAGCTGAAAATAAGCCCGATGAAGCAAGAATTTTTTCTTTAGGTAGAGTATTTAGAAATGAGAAAGTGAGTTACAAACATCTAGTTGAATTTAATCAAATTGAAGGAATTGTTGTTGGAAAAGATGCTAATTTAAGAAATTTGATGGGTATTCAAAGAGAATTTTATAAGCGAATTGGAATTACTAAAATAAAATTTTGGCCAACATTTTTCCCATACACTGAACCATCACTTCAAACAATGGTTTACAATGAAAAATTAGGAAAATGGATCGAATTGTTTGGAATGGGAATTTTTAGACCAGAAGTTACAAAACCACTTGGAATCACTAAACCTGTTTTAGCTTGGGGTGGTGGGATTGAACGAATTGCTATGCTAAAATATGATTTAGATGATGTTAGAGAATTTTATAATAATAATTTAGGATGGTTAAGGAGTAATACAAAATGCCAGTAATCGAATTATCTTATTCTCGTCTCCAAAAACTAATTGGTAAGGTTTCAAAAAAACAGATTTCTGATTCATTGCCTTTTTTGGGATTGGATATTGAATCTGAAGATAAAGACTTAGTTCGAATTGAATATAGTCCAAATCGTCCAGATTATTCAACTGACATTGGAATTGCGCTTGGATTACAAGGATTACTTGGTATCAAAACTGGTTTACTGAAATTAACTGTAAAAAGTTCTAAAAATTATACAATAACTGTCAAACCTACTGTTTCAAAAATTCGTCCATTTGTGACTGGAATTATTGCTAAAAATGGCAAAATTGATGATAAAACCATTAAACAATTAATGACAATGCAAGAGGATCTTCACTTTGGAATTGGAAGAAAAAGAAAAAAATCATCTATTGGAATACATGATTTGGATAAGATTTCTTTTCCTTTGACATATACTACTGTGGATAAAAACCATAAATTCATTCCATTAAATTCTGAAAAAGAACTTTCAATATCTGAAATAATTTCTGACACTGAAACAGGAAAAGATTATGGTCACTTACTTGGACAATCTTCTAAAGTTCCAATAATTATTGATTCCAATAAGAATACTGTTTCTTTTCCTCCAATAATTAATGCTGGAATAACTACTGTAACAACCAAAACAAAAAATCTCTTTGTAGAAGTTACTGGAATCAATAAGGCTGATGCTGAAGATATGCTTTCAGTTGTTGCAACCATTTTACAAAGTGCAGGATTTAGCTTAGAAAATATCCAAATCTCTGGAGCAAAAAATTCTTCACCTAAACTTCAAGAAAAGAAATTATCCATTGACTCTTCTTTGATTAATCAGACTCTTGGTTTAGATCTTTCAACTCCAAAAATTATTTCCTCATTAAAAAAATCTAGATTGAATGCAATTTCAAAAGGAAAAAAAATTGTTTGCACAATTCCTGCATATAGATTTGATATATTTGGTCCAATGGATTTGGTTGAAGAAGTTGCTTTAGGTTATGGAATTCAAAATTTTGAGCCTACTGTATCGCCTTCTCAAACAATAGGACAAACTAACCCTGTATCACTCCATCTGAAATCTCTTAATCAAACAATGATTGGGTTGGGATTTCTTGAGGCATTAAACTCAAGTTTGAGCAGTAAACGTGTATTATATGAAATGACAAATAGAGATTCTAAAAATATTATTTCTGTCCTTGATTCAAAAAGTCAAGAACATACTATTTTGCGAGATTCAATACTTCCTGGATTACTTGAAAATCTTTCAAGAAATATTCATGAATCATATCCTCAAAAAATGTTTGAAACTGGAAACATTTTCAATCTTGAACAACCTATCTCTGAAAAAATTAATCTTGCTGTAATTAGTGCTCACAAAGATGCAAATTTTACTGAAATTAAATCTGTACTACAAACTCTATTAAAAATTGGCTTTAGTATTCAAATTCAAACAAAAACTATCTCTCACTCTAGTTTTAAAGATGGACATTGTGCAAATATTATTTTGAATGGAAATATTATTGGAATAATTGGAGAAATTGATTCTACTATTATTGAAAATTATAAAATCCGTGTACCTGTTGTTGGATTTGAAATTTCATTGTCTGAATCTATTCTCAAATCTCTTTAACATTGATATCAAAATTAGCACTATACCAATTATCAAAAGAATTACTCCAATTGTAAACTCAATTAGGATTTTTTGAAAAATTTCTTTTTGCTCTATTTCTAATGTTATAGAATTATCACTCTCTAAATTATTAAAATATTCAATTTGTGGATAATCAAAAACTATTACAAATGAACCTAAAATCAAAATTATTAATCCCACTAAAAATTTTCTTTGATTTCTAATTTCCAAAAACCCTTCACAAAAATTCAATTTCTTTTTTATAAATTTCTAATAGTTTTTAGTAGGTTCATCTAATGACTAATCGCCCAAGAGCAGGCACACAGACGGATTGGGATGACGCTGATCGTAACGATACCAATGATTTCTAATTCACCCAGGTGTGCTACATTATGGGCAACCCCGGTTTCAGAACGTGATGAGGCGTATGGCTATGTCCAATGAAATTTTGCGAGTCAGAACCGGGGAACATTAAATTTCTCAAAAACCATTAAACGTTAGTAATTTGCAAAATACAATAATGGTAAACTATTGGTTAGCAAAACAAGAACCAAGTGGACCTAGAGGGTATAATTTTGAACAACTAAAAAAAGATAAAACTACTGTTTGGGATGGTGTTCACAATAATTTAGCATTAAAGCATATGAGAGAAATGAAATCAGGTGATTTGATTTTATTTTATCATACTGGTGTTGAAAGACAAGCAGTTGGAATAATGCAAGTTACTTCAAAACCCTATTCTAATCCAAAAGAGGATGTTGAACGTTTTATTGTAGTTGATGTAAAATATAAAAAAACATTGAAAAGACCAGTTACATTAACTGAAATAAAAAATAATAAAAAGTTCAAAGATTGGGAATTAGTTAGAATTTCTAGATTATCTGTTATGCCTGTTCCAAAACTCATCTGGGATGAAATTATTAAAATTTCACAAGACTAGTCTAATAGATTTATTGATATAGTAGAATTATCTAATTGTATCATGGCAACAGCTTATGTTTTAATAAACTGTGAACTAGGTTCTGAAGAAGCTATTATTGGGCAACTAAAGGGCTTAGAAGGTGTAAAAGAAGTTCATGGAACTTTTGGTGCATACGATATTTTGGCCAAGATTGAATCAGACACTGTTGAAAAACTGAGAGAAACAATTACCTGGAAAATCAGAAAAATTGAAAAGATTCGTTCTACACTTACCCTGATGGGTATTGAAGGCCAAACATAAACACCCTTTTTTCTAATCATGCTTCTACATTTTATTTTTGTAATAAAAGAGGAGGATATTCAGAAACGTAAATCTGAATTTGAGTATATCAAAAAAATGGCACAATTTTATAAAAAATGGATTAATGATAATTTTGGAATTAACTATGAAATTCAATGTGATGAATTAATTACAAAACCTAGGAGTATTTTTCAAAAACTAGATACACATACACTTGTTCGTGATCATGAGCAACGTGGAAAAGATACTTACCATTTCTACTTGACTCATTTTAAACCTCTATGGACTGACTGTACTTGCGAAGGTTATCATGCAGAAAATTTTGGAATGATTTTTTGGCAAAAACCAAATGTATCTGATGATATTTTATTTTTAGCTGAAAAAAACTGCACTACAGTTTCACATGAAATTATTCATGAAATGTTACGAATTAAAGGAAATAAAAAATATATTCATGAAGTTCATGATGTCTGGACAAAGCATTTCTACGAACAATTAGAATTTCAACAATATGGGGAAGATTTTGAAAGTACAGAAGGAAAACCTATGTTTTTGACAATGGATATTAGTAAATTTAAAAATTAATTTTTTAAAATTCTAACATTTTGTAACTGAATAAATATTATTTTCAAAATTTGCAGTTTTAAAATCTAATTTATTTTCAGGATCATTATCTCTAGACTTACTTAGTTCTTTGAGTTCTAATAATGCATCTGGTCTAAATCCAACTGATGAACCATAAACTGCATCAGTTAACATTGTTCCGTGGTCTCCTTTTTTAATATCATCTACCATTTCATAAAATCTATTCGTTTCTTTTTTATTTACAGGATTTCCTGTGGCCTTGTTTTGAGCTACTGAAATATACATTCCATTATTTTTTACAGCAACAAGAATCTTGTGATTTTTTCCTGATTGACCAGGAATTGTCTCATTAACTAATACTTCACATTTATGATACATGCTTGATACATATGCAAAAAATCTGTATTGTGCAAATTTTCCTGCATCATCTTCTTCACAATCAACAAAAATTTTGTGTAATAGATGTAATGCATCATCATTCATACTTTGTAATCTATCATCAATTCTACCTCTTTCAAGTAATTCTGATTTGCATTCTTTTGCAATTAATACTAAAATAAAATCAGGTAAATTATAATTTTTTAATGCAGCAACAAATGAACCTGCTTGTGACATACCAAATTTTGGAAATCCTTTATTGACCAAATTATAGTATCTCCATAGAAAATTTTGAATTTATTGACAACGCATTGTTAAGCTGGGTTTGGCTTATAATTGTTGAGAATTAATATGCCTATTTTGATCTTTTTTTTAATTTTTAAATTGTAAATATTAAATTCAGGGAGAATTTTCTGTATATTATGGAAATTGATACTACTCCTGAACTTGTTTCTAATGTTTATCAAAAATTAAAAGAAAACATTGGTAAATTTAGAAACGTTGTTGATAGACCATTAACACTAACCGAAAAAATTCTATCTGGTCATTTCAATGAAATTTCTGAAAAGAATCCTTCTGGAGGAAAAGATTATGTTTTTCTAAAACCTGATCGAGTAGCTCTACAAGATGTTACTGGACAAATGGTTATGCTTCAATTTATGCAAGCAGAATTAAATGAAACAGCATTACCAACTACTGTTCATTGTGATCACCTAATTCGTGCCGAAGTTCAGGGTGATGTTGATATGAAAGTTTCATTAGATGAAAATAGTGAAGTCTTCAAGTTCTTACAATCTGCATGTGCAAAATATAGATGTGGATTTTGGAAACCAGGTGCAGGAATTATACATCAAGTAGTTTTAGAAAATTATGCATTTCCTGGTGGATTAATGATTGGAACTGATTCACATACTCCTAATGCAGGTGGTCTTGGAATGATTGCCATTGGTGTTGGAGGTTTAGATGCTGCAGAAACTATGGCTGGAATGCCTTGGGAATTGCTTTATCCGAAAAGAGTTGGTGTAAAATTAACTGGTAAACTAACTGGTTGGACAGCACCTAAAGATATTATTTTAAAAGTTGCAGAGGAACTAACTGTTTCAGGCGGAACTAATGCAATTGTAGAATATTTTGGTCCTGGTACTTCTTCCATTAGTTGTACTGGAAAAGCTACAATTACTAATATGGGTGCAGAAATTGGAGCCACCTGTTCAGTATTTCCTTATGATGAAAGAATGGAAACTTATCTAAAGTATACTAATAGAAAAGAAATTGCAGAGCTTGCTAATCAAAATAAGGAATTACTAGTTGCAGATCCTGAAGTTGAATCCGAACCTGAAAAATATTTTGATAAAATAATTGAAATTAATTTATCAACTTTAGAACCTCATATTGTTGGACCACATACACCTGATTTGGCACGAACTATTTCTGAACTTGCTGATGATGTAACTTCAAATGATTATGTAGATCCAATTTCTGTTGCACTTATTGGAAGTTGTACTAATTCTTCGTATGAAGATATGTCTAGAGCAGCTAGTTTAGCTGAACAAGCCAAATCTAAAGGAATTAAATCAAAAATCCCATTACTTGTTACTCCTGGTTCTGAACAAATTAGAGGTACAATTGAGAGAGATGGTCAAATGGATTCTCTAAAAGAAATTGGTGCAACTGTTTTGGCAAATGCATGTGGACCATGTATTGGTCAATGGAATAGACCTGAATTAGAAAAAAATGAAAAAAATTCTATTGTAACTACATTTAACAGAAATTTTCCTGGACGAAATGATGGACAAAGATCTACTCTTAATTTTATTGGTAGTCCTGAAATGATTATTGCCTTAGCATTGGGTGGAAAATTATCTTTCAATCCATTAAAAGATGATCTTGTTGCAGCAGATGGAACAAAATTCAAATTACAACCACCAACAATTGCACCTGAAGTCCCTGAAGAAGGATTTAAGATACCTGATGGAATTTTTGTCGCTCCTCCTTCTAATTCAACTAGCGTTAATGTTGTAATTGATCCAAATAGTAAACGTCTGCAACGTTTAGCACCTTTTGAAAAATGGAATGGTGATGACTTTGTTGAACTTCCAATAATGGTTAAAGCAAAAGGAAAATGTACTACTGACCACATTTCCCCAGCAGGTGCATGGTTGTCCCTTAGAGGACATCTGGATAATCTAAGTGATAATATGTTGTTGGGAGCTGTTAATGCTTTTAATGATGAAGTTGGTAATGGTAAAAATATTTTAAATAATGAGATAGAGCCTTTTTCTAAAATTGCTAGACAATACAAACAACAAGGTCTCAATTGGATAATTATTGGAGACAACAATTATGGTGAGGGCAGTAGTAGAGAACATGCTGCAATGACTCCTCGTTATTTGGGATGTGTTGCTGTAATTACAAAAAGTCTAGCAAGAATTCATGAGACAAATTTGAAAAAACAAGGTGTTTTGGCACTAACTTTCAATGATCCAAATGATTATGAAAAAATTCTTGAAGATGATAAAATCAGTCTAATTAATTTAGATAATTTAGAACCTCAAAAACAAGTAACTTGTGTTATAACTCACAGTGATGGAAATAAAGAAGAAATTGTATTAAATCACTCATATAATGAATCTCAAATTCAGTGGTTCAAACATGGCTCTGCCTTGAATGTTTTAAGAAATAAAAAATAAAAAATGGGCCCGATCGGATTTGAACCGACGATCGATGGTTTTGGAGACCATCGCCCTACCAGGCTAGGCTACGAACCCACAAGAATCCGAACAATTTGCTTGAATTTTAACTTATTTTTAACCAAGATTTATTTGCAATAATCGATTATCTGTGTTGTAAGACGCAATGGTTAAACCAGTTTATTTCGTATTAGGGGCAATTCCAGTAATTGTTGCAATTTTACTTGCTTTACCATTAGTAACAAAAAATGAAATTCCTGTATCAGCTTCAAATTCTTTTGACAAGTTAGAAATTGAATACACAAAACATCAATTAAAAAAAATATCTAATGGAATTGCTGAAAGAACTGGTTCTGAAAAAACTGAAATTATTTTAATAAAAAATGATGGAGAAATAAAATACACTATAACTGAAAAGGGATATCCTCAACCTGATATAAAATCTAAAATTGATGAACAACAATTGAATAAAATCAAGGCATTGATTAAAGAAACTGGTTTCATATCTATTGATCCAAATTCTTTTTCCGTTTTTCAAAATGTTACTGACTTTCAAAAATCTTCAGTAAAAGTTACTCTTAATGGACGTGTCAATCAAGTTCATTGGCCTGAATCATCTGCTACGCCAGATTTTATTCCGCCCATAATTACGATGGTTGAATCTGAATTAGATAAAGTAATGTCTGAATTTAGTGAATAGGTACAAATAGGCTCTAGCAAAAATTAGTGTATGTTACCTCTCTCTGGTGAAAGAATTAATGCAAAAGGAATAATCTCTGAAAAATTAGATTCTGTTGACACCTTACGAGGTTCAAGCACATTAAAACGAGGTTTTGCACATATGCAAAAAAATGGTGTTGTAATGGATGTCACAAATGTTGAACAAGCATTAATTGCTCAAGAAGCTGGTGCTGTTTCTGTAATGGTTTTAGATAAACTTCCATCTGAAGTTAGAAAAGCTGGTGGAGTTGCACGAACTGCAAGTATAAAAATTATTGAAGAAATTATGGATTCTGTTACTATCCCCGTCATGGCAAAATGTAGAATTGGTCATGTTAACGAAGCATTAGTTTTACAAGAAACTGATGTTGACATGATTGATGAATCTGAAGTTTTAACTCCAGCAGATGAATTACGTCATATTTGGAAATGGGATCTTACAACACCTGTTGTTAATGGTGCAAGATCCTTGGCTGAAGCTTTAAGAAGAATCGAAGAAGGTGCATCTATGATTAGAACAAAAGGTGAACCTGGAACAGGAAATGTTGCAGAAGCTATAACACATATCAAAAAAGTTAATGATGAATTAAGAACAATAAAATCAATTTATGATTCTGGTGATAATCAAGATTTGGTACGAATGGCAAGAGAATTCAAAGTATCATATGATATTGTAGAACAAACTGCAAAACTTGGTAGATTACCTGTTGTAAACTTTGCAGCAGGTGGCATTGCAACACCCGCTGATGCAGCATACTTGATGTCACTTGGTTGTGATGGAATTTTTGTTGGTTCCGGAATTTTCAGTGCAGATGATGCACAAGAAAGAGCAAATGCAATTGTTTTAGCTACCACCTTTTGGAATGAATCTGATAAAGTTAAAGAAGCACAAAAAATGATTGATGAAAGACAATCTATTCCTGGATTAGACGTTAAAACATTAGATTTACGCATGCAAGACCGTGGAGGTTCAGCATGAGTCTTACTCTTGGAGTTTTATCAATTCAGGGAGATGTTCTTGAAAATGTTCTTGCTGTAAAAGCCGCTATTGATGCATTAGGTATTGATGGAACTGTTACTAGTGTTAAGACCCCTGATGAAATTTCTAAAGTTGATGGTCTAGTTATTCCCGGTGGTGAAAGTACTACAATAGGAAGATTATCCGTCGCTAATGGTGCTTTGAAAATTTTAAAGGAAAAAATTGATCAAGGGATGCCTGTTTTAGGAATATGTGCTGGAATGATCTTGTTATCTAAAACTGCACAAGACAAAGTAGTAGGAAATATTGATCAACCTCTATTAGATATCTTAGATATTAAATTAGAAAGAAATTCTTTTGGCCGTCAAAGAGAATCTTTTGAATCTGATATTTCTCTAAACTCTATTGGAATTCCTTCATTCAATGGTGTATTCATTAGAGCCCCAGCGATTTCTGATGTGGGTTCAGATGTTGAAGTTTTATCAAAATTTAATGAAAAAATTGTTGCAATTAAAAAAAATAATATTATTGGAGTTGCATTTCATCCTGAATTGACAAGTGATATTTCACTACACAAATATTTTGTAAATCTTACAAATACTTTGAAAAACTAATTGAATAATAGAGGATTATCCCTATTGGGTATAATTTTGGCACTAGATTACAGGTTTATTACCAATTAAATATAATAAAATTCAAGAAGGTACATGACAGAACAAACTACAACCGGCTCGATAGCACCATATTTTGAGCAGTTTTTTGAACAGATCAAAAACACTCATCCCAAAATTGATACGGAATTGCTAATTCGAGTAATGTTATTTGAGATAAATTTGAAAAAATATGTCGGTCCAGATATACCACATGTTCATCTTGATGTAACATATGAACAAGGTGTAGATCTTCACATAAAACAAGAGGAAGCCCGAGATAAATTTCCAATAGAAATTTCCACAAACAAGTGGGGAGATGGAGTTATCTTTTCAGGCTTAATGGGAATAAGACATATAGAAAAAGTCTGCGCAGACCCACAAATTGTTAAAGTGACTGGAACTGCAACACCAAGACATAACTAATTTTAATTTTTTTTAATTATTTTCTTATATTTTCAAAAAAAATTTTCTATTAAACTTTTGAAAAGTTAATTTCAATACGCATTGTGTTGTTAATAATATCTATTACTTTTTCAATAATTTTTGAATCCATTGTAAAGAATCCTCTGAATTTATCTCCGCCTAAATCCTCTGCAACTAAACCAAATGGGCCATTTGGTCCTTTAGTAACAACAATCCACATTTTTTCAATGTTAGTATCTAAACAACTTAGAATTTCTGCTGTTGGTGGAACTGAATCAGGTGGAATCAAAAATGGATCATCAAAACCACCTATTACCCAAGCATGAGGAATTTTTTTCAAAATTTCCGTATATCTTTTTTGGACATATTTGTAAAGTGCTTCAGTTTCAAATGTAGCAAGTAGTGGATCATAATTTTTTACTGCATATGCTTCAATATCCATACTTAATCTATAGAGGTCCTCTCTTTTTGCCTCAAAATTAACAAAATTAGCCTTTGTAAAGTCATCTAATGTAGACAATCCTGAATCATCTGTGATATTTTTAACATCACCTTGAGGTAATTCTGGACATTGAATTTTTAATTCATCTAAGAAACTTTCGTATTCTTTTGTCAATATTCAAAAAACTTTTTTGGTATATTTAAAACTAATATTTTATTCTTCTAGTGCTAATTTTATCTATATTTTTCCTTTTAATCTAACAAATTATGCATTGATTTCAAATCTTTTTTGAATGGTTGTAAAATTTCTGGAATGTCTATTTTGATTGAATCTTTTAGTGACAAATTTTGAGATTTCTTTTCATTCCAAACTTTAGAATTAAATTCTGATATTGCTTTAGTTATTTCTGTTTGTTCCTCTATATTTTCAAAATCAACTTGTTTTTGTTGATGAATGCTCTCATTGGAATACAATGTTTTCCAAAGATGTTCAGTAATAAATGGAGTAATTGGTGCTAATAATTTTAGAATCGTTGATAAGGTTTTATGAAGTGTAAATATTGCACCATCTCTTTCCTCATCTGAAAAATCAATTCCATATGCTCTTGCTTTTACCATTTCAATGTAGTGTGCAGCAAATACATTCCATGTGAATTCTCTAATTGCAACTGCTGGAATAAAGAAATTATATTCTTCATATCCTTTTTTACATTCTTTTACTAATTTGTCTAATTCTGATAAAATCCATTTGTCTGTATCAGTTGGAACTCCTGAATCAATAACTGGAAAACTTGATAAAAATCTGGATACGTTCCACAATTTGCTTAAAAATTTCTTGGTTGAGTCAATTTTTTGTTCATTACATCTAAAGTCATATCCGTGGTTAATCTCACTGGCACTCCAAAATCTAAAAGTATCTGCACCTTGTTTTTCAATTACTGGTAATGGATCTATTGCATTACCTTTACTTTTACTCATTTTCATTCCTTTTTCATCTAATCCATATCCCATAACCCAAGCTTCAGACCATGGTTTTTCTCCTGTTAATTCTTCACATCTCAATAATGTGTAATACAACCAGGTTCTCACAATATCTTTTGCCTGAGGTCTAATTGTAGCAGGATAAACTTTTTTGAAAAATTCATCATCTCTACTAAATTTACTTATGAATAACGGTGATACACTAGAATCCATCCATGTATCAAATGTTCTTTCTTCACCAATAAATTCACTAGAATTACATTTTGTACAATTGGTAATTGGACATTTTTCATTCCATGGTCTATAATATTTTCCAGGTTCCGGAACATGTGGTTCTGAACATTCTTTACAATACCAAATTGGAATTTCTGTCCCATAAAATCTTCTTCTTGAGATTGGCCAATCAATATTGATTGATTCTAACCAATTCATCAAAATTTGTTTGTGCATTGTAGGATGAAAAGTAATTTCTTTTCCAACTTCTTTCATTTTTTCAATTTTATCTTTTTGTTTGAGATAATATTCTTCCATAGGAATTATTTCAATTGGAGTTTTACTTCTTTCTGAAATTGGAGTTCTATGAACAATATCCTCAATTTTTTCAACAAATCCTCTATTTTCTAAATCTTCTATGATTTTTGTTCTTGCTTGTTTTGGTTTTAATCCTGCATAATCACCTGCAACATCGGTCATTCTTCCATTTAGTCCAATAGCAACTATTTCTTCTAATTGTAATTCTCTAAATAATGCAACATCATTTTGATCACCATAACTACAAACCATTACTGCACCTGAACCAAATTCTTGTTTTGCTGAATGATGTGTTGATAACTCTACTTCTACGTTAGTGATTGGCACAATTATTTTTTTACCAATAAATTCTGAATATCTTTCATCCTCTGGATTAACAATAATTGTTCTACATGCACAAAGTAATTCTGGTCTTGTACTTGCGATAATAATTTCTTTATCTGTATCTTTAATTTTAAATTTCATGTAAACAAGTTTTGTTTGTAAATCATCATAAATTATTTCAGCATCTGCAATTGTGGTTCCTGAAACCCAATCATAGTTGTTTGGTCTATTTGCAAGATAAACTTCTCCTTTCTTCCATAAATTAATGAAAGTTGATTGTGTTAATGATCTATATTCTTCTGAATCTGTTCTATAGTAATTTTCAAAATCGCCACTAATTCCTAAACTTTTCATGATTAGAATCATTTCTGCTTCTAAATCATCTAAAGCATCTCTACACAAATTAAGAAATTCTCCCCGTTCTGTTTCCCTCATTCTTATTTTGTGCTTCTTTTCAGTATAGAGCTCAACTGGTAATCCATTTCTATCGATACCTATTGGAAAATACACATTTTTTCCAGCCATTCTTGCTGTACGTGCAATCATATCTATTTGAGAGTAATGTGCTGCTGCACCAATATGCCATGGTCTACCTGATGGATATGGTGGTGGTGTATCTATTGTAAAATTATCTTCTTTAGGTGTAAAATCATAAACTTTGTTCTCTTCCCACTGTTTTAGAATATTTTTTTCTAATTCTGGATTCCATGCTTTTTCTGAAATTTTAGGTTCCATTTTTTATCTTTCGATGTTGGAAATTATGTGAGAACCCTTGTTGTATCCTTCGTAAATGTAAACTCCGACTGCTTCCACGTTTTCAGGCATTTTTGGAGCTAATAATTTAATAATTTCACTTGAGAGATTTTCAACTGTTGCTTCTCCTTCAAGAAGATATGTTGTATGTTTTGGGACTTGTAAGTCAAACATTCCTTTTGGTCCATCAAAACTAATTTGATAATGTGTATCGTCTTCTTTTTTAAGATATTTTCTATTAATGAAAAATTTATGATCAAAATCATTAATCACTTCTTTAATGATTTTTTTTGCTATTCCAAAATCAACTAACAAATTATTTTTCATTTGTCCTACTAATTCTACCATTACTGAAGACGTATGTCCATGTAAGATAGAACATTTTTCAACTAATGGAAGAATATGTGCATAATCAAATGCAAATGATGCATCATCTAAAAATATTGAACCCGTTTGAGGTGTTTTTTCATAAAATACTATGTCTTGTAATTCTTTAATTTGTGCAGTATATTTTGCATGACCTATTGCCATTATTTTTTCTTCAGGAAAGTCTTCTTTGAGTTGTCTGTATTTTTCAATATCTTTATCATTATCAATAACTTCGATTAATCCTTTTTCTGTTTTAAAATCAATTTTGACTTTTGTTCCATTTTTTAGACTAATTTCATAATTGTATTGATATTCATTTTCTAAAAATGTGAGCATTTGAGCAACTGTTAACTCCGTTCTTGTTTTAAGCAAATTTCCTTTTTTATCGATATATTTGAAATCTGAATCAATAATTGTAGGGTTTGTAGTCATGTAAAATTTTTTGGCTATGGATATTATATAAATTCTGTAATGTGCCTGAATATTTTTTCGATGATTAAACTAAGGAATTTAAAATTCTAGCAAGATTGATATCGTTATTTGTTATACCGCCTGCATCATGTGTTGTTAAATCTACTGTAATTCTATTGTACACATTGAACCACTCTGGATGATGATTCATTTTTTCAATTTCCATGGCAGCTCTTGTCATAAATCCAAATGCCTGATTGAAACTATCGAATTGAAATTCTTTGTGCAATTTATTATCTTTAATAGCCCATCCCTCTATTTTTTTTAATTCTTCTGTGATTTCTGTCTCTGATAATCTCATCATACTAATTTTAAGAGTTTGCTAAATTAAAAGATTGATACGCCATTCTTACCATAGATTACCTTGCATTTCTAAAATTGATTTAATGTCTTTTGAAATTGTATCTAATGTTTTTACATCATAATTGGCATTAGTGAAATCTATTGAGCTAAATGTAGCCCCATCAAAATTTGTATGTCTTAAATTTACATTACTTAGATTTGTGTTAGCTAAATCTGCATTTCTTAAATCTGCATAAAATAAATCAGCTCCACTGATATTGGCATTTGTTAGATCAACACCATACATGTCTGTATCCCAAAGTTTTGCATTACTTAGATTTGTATTTTGTAAATTTGCTCCTCTTAATTTCACATTAAATAATATCGTGTCACTCAAATTGGAACCGCTTAAATCAGCTCCACTAAAATTAGCATTATGAATATCTCTATTTTTAAGATCAACATTTTTTAAATTTGTATTTGAAAAATTTCTTCCAATTAATTCTTCATATTCAAAGTCAACTTTTGATAAATTTCTTTTTTTAAAAACATCTTCAGGCTCCATTTTATTATTCAGTAAAATTGTTAATTATTACCGTGTTTAAGACTATTTTCTTTAAGCACACATAGTTTATGGAAATATATGTAAAATTTATTTTGATATTTCATGAGGGTACATGGAATCAACTAATCAAATTTTATTGAAAAATATTCAAAATTCTATTTCTGAAGTGGTTCCTAAAAAGAAAATAGGTATTGCTTTTTCTGGTGGTGTTGATAGCACATTAGTATCAAAAATTTGTACAGATATGGGTTTTGATGTAGTTTTACTTACAATTGGATTTTCTGAATCTCATGACATTATATTTTCCAAAGAGGTAAATGAATTTCTAAATTATTCCCACCATGTTTTAGAGATTGATCCTGAAACATTTCCTAAAATTACTACTGACATTCACAAAGTGATTGATACTGATAATTTATCTTGGAATGAAAATTGTATCGCTTTCCATTATGTTTCAAAACTTGCAAAAAGTTTGAATCTTGATGTTGTAATTACTGGTAATGGTATTGATGAATTATTTTGTGGATATAATGCCTATCGTGAAGCCTTTGTTGGTGGTCAAACTAAAATTAATGAGGTCATGGATTCAAAATTAGAAAATGAATTAAAAATGATGAAAGCTGTCAATGTTATTGCTTCAGAGTTTGATGTAAAAATTCTACAACCCCTACTATCTGCTAAATTTATTGAATATGCCAAAACTGTTCCTATTACTGAAAAAATTCATAGTTCTGATGATCTATATCGTAAGCATATCATACGCAAATTAGCTAGTGATGTTGGTGTTCCTGAAATTTCTTGTAGTAAAAGAAAAAAAGCATTACAATATGGTTCTAAAATTCATAAATCCTTACTGAAAACTAGATAAATTTTTTTACAGTTTTATGAACTGATTTTTCTACATTACTAATAATTTTTGGTGATGCTCCAAGATGTTTTTCTGGTAAAAAGATTGCATCGATTTCATTATTTGTTAATTTTGAAGTAAATGCTTTATCGTTTTTAATTGCATCTTTGTACAACATTCCTTTATCATTTGCCTCAAATGCAACTCTTTGTACATCTCTATATGCAACAAATCTTGGAATTCCTTTTTTGATGAGTGCCTCTAAAACAAATTCTGCAAAAATCTGTCCTTTTGTAATGTACAAGTTATCTACAATTCTTTTTTCATTTACCATCAAATTTGAAATAATTCTAGTCATTGTTTCTAGCATTTCATCTACCAAGATTGATACAGTTGGAATGACAAATCTTTCATTAGCTGAATTTGAAAGATCTCGTTCATGCCATAATGGAATGTTTTCAAAAGATAATGCAACTTGACTTCTTACTAATTTTGATAATGATGATACTCGTTCACTCTTTATTGGATTTCTTTTAACAGGAACTGCACTGCTTCCCATTTGACCTTTTTTGAATTGTTCTGCAACTTCTCCAATTTCGGTTCTTTGTAAATTTCTAATTTCTATTGCAATTTTTTCTAATGTTGCTCCGATTAATGCTAATTCAAATACATATTCCGCATATCTTTCTCTAGGTACAACTTGTGTTGTAACTTCTGCTGGGAATAATTTTAATCTCTTTGCAGCTCTTTGTTGTACTTCTAGTGATTTTGCACCCATTAGAGAACCTGTTCCAACAACTCCTAGTGTTTTACAAATTAAAATTCTCTTTTTAATTTCTTCAATACGTTCTACATGTTTTGCCATTTCTGCTGCCCAATTAGCAAATTTTAATCCAAATGAAATGATACTTGCATGTTGTCCATGAGTTCTACCTACTGCTGGTATCTTTGCATATTTCACAGATTTTTTTGCAAGAATTGATGCCATTTTTGCAACTTTAGGTTCAATAATTTGTAATGCATCCCTCATTTGCATGGAATTACTTGTATCAACTAAATCATTACTTGTTAGGCCATAGTGAATCCATGGTCTTGCATTTTTAGAACATTTTTCGCTTAGTGATTCTACTAATGCTGCTGTATCGTGATCACTTTTTGCTTCCAATTGTTTAATTCTTTTTGCAGTAATTTTACCTGACATTGCAGCTCTGTGAATTTCTTTACCTATTTTTTTTGAAATCATTCCAATTTCACTTTGAGAAATTGCAGCAGCTCCTTCTATTTCTAATTGATAATCTACTTTTTTCTGTTCACTGAAAATATCCATCATTTCTTTGGTCCCATAACGACCATTATCAATAGGTAAAATTGCCAACATTTTGGTAATTGTATATTAGAAAATAAATCTACTTGTTTTTTCATTCGTTATTGCGATCATTATATGATTAACCACTAATGAGAATCCTTTTGATGAGAATTTTCCTCTATTATTGCTTAATTCCTGTATCTGACAATACCCATTCTAAAGCTTTCAAATAACCTTGTTTGAAATTTTTTTCATCAATTGCCCAATCTGGATTTGCTCTTAATTCTGCAAGTAATTGATTTGCTTTTTGTGTAATTGTTGCTTTATCTAACATATGCTACAATTGTATCTGATCAATTTTAAATTACTTTTGATGCAATTGTAGTTTAAATTAGTAGTGACGAAATTCATACAAGACAAATATCTAATATCCCTGTGATGATTAGTCTTCTGTAGGAAGATGGAAAACAAACCACTTAGAGATAAACCCGCAGAATTCAAGCAGTGGGGTACCTGTATGGAAGAAGCTCAGCAGCAGATGAAGAATGCATGTGAACTACCAATATCAGAATCAGGAGCACTCATGGCAGATTCCCATATTGGCTACGGCTTACCCATTGGAGGAGTCTTAGCAACTCGTAATTCAGTAATTCCATATGCCGTAGGTGTTGATATCGCGTGCAGAGTAAAACTATCCGTCTTGGATCTTCCACCCGAAATGCTTGAAAATGAATCCGGAATGGAACAGTTAACCAAAGCAATAGAGACTGAAACAAAGTTTGGAGTAGGAGCAAAATTCAAAGATCGACGAGAACATTCTGTCATAGATGAAGACTGGGATGTATCTCCTATCACAAAAAAATTGAAAGGTAAAGCTCATTCACAGTTAGGGACATCAGGATCAGGTAATCATTTCGTAGAATTTGGACCCATTACAATTAAAGAAAAAAATCTTGGGATAAATCCAGGAAAATACTTAGCACTCATGTCTCACTCCGGAAGTAGAGGTGTCGGTGCAGCAGTTGCCGACCACTATTCAAAACTAGCAATGAAAATGCACCATGAACTTCCGGATCGTTTGAAACATTTAGCATGGCTTGATCTTGATACCGAAGAAGGAGAAGAATACTGGGATGCAATGGAACTAATGGGAAAATATGCAAAAGCAAATCATGCTTGTATCCATAAACATGTAACAAACCACTTGGGTTCTAATGTTTTACTTGATGTTGAAAACCATCACAATTTTGCATGGAAAGAAACACATCATGGTGAGGAACTTATCGTTCATAGAAAAGGTGCAACACCTGCCGGAAAAAATGTTTTAGGAATCATTCCAGGTTCAATGGCGTCACCTGCTTATGTTGTTAAAGGAAAAGGACAACCTGAATCACTTAATTCTGCTGCTCACGGTGCTGGAAGAGTAATGTCGAGGAAACGGGCGCACAGAGAACTAAACTGGGAAGATGCAAACAAGATCCTTGCAAACAAAGGAGTCACTCTTCTATCAGCTGGCTTAGATGAAGTACCAACAGTCTACAAAAACATTGACAAAGTCATGGAAGAACAACAAGATCTGGTAGACATCCAAGCACGATTTGATCCAAAACTAGTGAAAATGGCACCTTCGGGCGAACGACCAGAGGATTAATTCTAACTAACTAGTTTTTGTAATGAACAGTAAATTATGTAAGAACGGATATAACATCAATATTGCTACATGTAGGTGTGATTAAAGGTTGAGTGAAGATGATTCTGAACTTCAGAGATTACAAGCTAAACGTTTAGCTGAAATGCAAAAAAATATTTCTTCACGAGATGACTCTGTTGAAACTCCAGAACCATCTAAAGAAAAAACTGTTAATCCTAGAGATATATTGATTAAACAACTCGGATTTAGGGGATTGGAAGTTTTGACAAATGCTGAATCTCAGTTTCCAAACGAAACTAAAATGATCATTGATAAATTATATGAATTAATCAAAAATGGAGAAATTACTGAAAATCTTGATGGTGGAAAATTATTAGGATTGTTTCGTTCAATTGGATTAAATGTAAGGATGGATACTAAAATTAACATTCAACAAGATGGAAAGTTTGTTTCTTTAACAGATAAACTTAGTAACAAATCTAAAGATGATGTAGAATGAGTATTACTCTAGAAATTGGTACACAAAATTATTTGGATGATCTACTCTGTATAAAAAAACACCTTTCTCACATGGAAAGTCTTTTGAGTTGTTATGCTAGCTATAATCTTAGTGAACCTTCATCAAAATTTGGTTGGACATTTTTTAAATTAGAATTCAAGTCAAATTTTCAAATTAGTATATCTGAAAAATTTTCTGACATTCTTGCAAAATATCAATATAATGATGATGCAGGAAAATTTACTAAATTTATGAGTGATTATTTTGCTGCTAGAGGTTGTAACGTTAAAGTAAATTCTATTAACTAAACTCTTCTTCCTCTTTTACCACCTTTCTTTCTGGTAGTATCGTGAGGAATTGGTGTTACATCATCAATTCTTCCAATTTTAAATCCGCCTCTTGCAAGTGCTCTGATAGCTGCTTGTGCACCTGGACCTGGAACTCTTGAACCAACTCCTCCAACTGCACGAACTCTAATGTGAAATCCTGTGAACCCTTTTGTTCTTGTAGATTCAACTACTGCATTTGCAGCTTTCATTGCAGCAAATGGTGATGATTCGTATCTGTCTGCATTAACATGGTTTCCACCAGAACTGATGGCAACTGTTTCACCACCTGTGAGATCTGTCATGTGAATAATTGTATTGTTATAACTACTGTAAATATGAGCAATTCCCCATTTTTCAGGGCCTTCTTTTTTAGCCTCAGTTGTTTCAACTACTGCCTCAGTTGTTTCAACTACTGCCTCAGTTGTTTCAACTACTGCCTCAGTTGTTTCAACTACTGCCTCAGTTGTTTCAACTGGTGCTTCTACTTCGGCCTCTATTTCTGACAATGTTTACCAGATCTTAAAGGGTTTAAAAAACATTGATTTCTTGAAATCATTTGATTTTGGTCACTTGGCATAAAATCATTCATTGTTGATATACTATGATTTTTAATTATTTTTATGGCTTCAATTATTTTTTTGGTAATTATTGTTGCTGTTGCGGCTGCTTTATTGGGTTCTGTTTTAATCCAATCTCTTAGCTCGATCAACGATGTGATTTTATCTCCTGTAGAAAAAAAATGTCAAGAAATTGCAAATGAAGGATATAGAATGCACACACTATATCCCAATTCAAATCCCGATGAACTTTTAGAAGATGATAAGAAACGACTGTTATATCTTGATGATCTGTGGATGAAAGAATGTGTTTCCGTTTTACCAACTGAATCCATTTTTAATATTGTAAATAATGTTGAAAGAGATTTTACTTTTGGTGAATAATTATTTAAAATGCTTCCACCCCAAATCATTCAATTTGGTTTCACCCATTTTGTTTTCTAAATATACTCCATTTCCAAATGTTACATAACCAATTTCAAAAATTGGTGTTTTCAATAATTTTGCATTTTTAATTATAATTTTTTTAAATTTTGAAGGTACTGTGAATACAAATTCATATTCTTCACCTCCATGAAAAACTGCTGAGTTCAAATTCTTTTTCTGTTTTTTACAGTAATCTTCTAAATCTCTATTAGTTGGTATTTTATTAACAATAAATTTTTTTTTACTTTGTTTTGCCATTTCATTTAATGTAGTAGATAAGCCATCACTGGAATCCATTGATGCTGAAAAATATTTTTTATTTTTTAAACCATATTTTAGCCTTGGATGTGGATTTGTTACGGCTCTGACAGATTTTTTTATGAAATTGCTTGTTTTGTTATTACTTCCCAATAAAATTCCTAATCCAATTGACGTATAACCAAATGGGCCTGTGGTAAATATCAAATCTCCTTTTTTGGAACCTTTTCTAGTAACAATTTTGTTTGAATTTCCAAAAATACAAACGTTAAAGACAATTTCTTTACCTTCATTTGTATCTCCTCCAATTATTGCAATATCGTATTCTTTGCATGCATTTTTAAATCCATTTGCAATATTCGTAATTTTTTTTGTTGAAATTGATTTAGGTAGAGTAATTGAAATTATTCCATATTCTGGTTTTACTCCTTTACATGCAAAATCACTTACACATGCAATTACACTTTTTCGTGCAGCCGCAGATAATTCCATTTTATTTGGAATATCTGTACTTTGTACCATGGTATCTGTTTTTGCTATAATTTTTGTATTCCCTAAGGTAAATTTTTCAACATCTTCAGAAATAAATTTTTTATTTCCTAATTTTTTTTGAAAAATATTAATTATTTTAAGTTCATCTAATTTTGTCATAATTTTCTTTTACCATTTGTGTAGTGTCTTTAATAATATTTTTACATTTTTCTTCATTATTTGATTCTCCTGAAATTCTAATGATATCTTCGGTATTTGATTTTCTGATCAAAATCCATGTATCTTCATCTATAATTGCTTTAACACCATCTCGTGTATCTACTTCTGAATATTTTTTTAGTAAATTATTTTTTATATTTTCAATTATTTTATCATGAAATTTTGTATTTACTCTTATTATTTCTCGAATTTGAAAATAATTTTCCATATAATTAATTATTTCAGAAAATTCTGGATTTTTTAACATTGATGATATCAAACCACTTGTAAGAATTCCTTCTCTACAATAATTAAATTCTGGTAAAATAAATCCTGCACTACTTCCTTCTCCACCAGCTTGAGAATTATTTTTTATCATGTCTTCAATAACATTTGCTTCACCTACTTTTGATCTTACAACTATTCCGCCTTTCTCTTTGATGAATTTTTCAATTGACACACTTGTGTCTAAACTTAAAACAAATTTTTTGTATCCTAATTCTAATGATTTTGCAACCCCTAGACCTAATGTAACATCTGGACTCTGTTTCTTACCATTTCTTACAACTACTAAACGATCTCCATCAAGATCAAATGCAAATCCTATTTCTTTATTATTTGTAGCATTACTCAACTCAACTAATTCATCTGATGTGGGATCTGGACCTCTAGAACAATCTAAAAGTTCTTGATTAATCATTTCTACATTACATCCAATGCATTCTAACAGGTTTTCTGCAAAATATTTTGCAGCACCTCCTCCATTATCTATTACAATTTTTGGTGAATTTGTAACATTACCAATGATTTTTCTAGCATCCTCCACATATGTTGATTTTATTTTCTTAATTTGACCAATTTTTGATTTTAAAATTTTTTGGTGATTAATTATGCTGGGGAGTTCTCCTTCGTTTATCCCTCTTCCTTCTAAAATGAATTTCATACCATTCCATTCTATTGGATTATGGGACGAAGAAATTATTATCCCTGCACCATATTTTCTTGATTCTCTAAATACTACCGGAGTTGGCACCATTCCTAAATCAAACACATCAATTCCATTTTTCATTAGAACTGCACTAACTGTTTCTTGAATTATTTTTCCAGAAGGTCTAGTGTCTCTTCCTACTACACATTTTTTTGATTTTATTAATACTGAAAAATTATTAGTGAATTCAATTATGTCTTTTAGATCAAGATCATCTCCAAAAATTCCTCTTATACCTGAAATTGTTTTTTTCAATTATTCAAAGTCGGAAAGGCTTTTTATTAACTCTGATGGATAAATCCAAACGTGCCTTGGTAGCTCAGCCTGGTAGAGCACCTGATTCGTAATCAGTAGGTCGCGGGTTCAGATCCCGTTCAAGGCTTTCATATTATATTCAATTCTAAAATTTTTTGGAAAAATTATTGGATTATTCATCTAATGTTTCAATATCTATTTCTAATTCTTTACCTAAACCTATCCACCATTGTTTTGTTTGTTCTGTCATAATCCCTTTTACTTTTTCAAAATGCTCCTTAATAGATCTGTCGGTTGATTAATTATTGATCATTTGATAATTTTTTGTAAAATAATTTTTACTCTAGGCCTGCTTGTTTTCTTTTTCTTTTTCTATACAAGATAATTATGAGAGTTCCACCAGCACATCCCCAAAATAATGGTGATAATCCGTTCTCAATACCAAGTGGTATCAGTGTATCTAATGCTCCGACAAATCCTAAAATCATAATTGAGATAAGTACTAATCCTATCATTTCTAGTAATTTTGCCATCTTTTTCTACTCTATTCTCTGGAATCAAAAAGATATATGGTTTTGTAAAATAGGTAAGATATGGACAAGTATCTTACAGTCATCTTAATTTTCATGGTTGTGGGAATTCCAATTGCTTGGGTTTCGCCAATGAGTGGAGAAATACGCGAACAACCACTACTTCCACTATTTTATGGTTCTATTGGAGGAATAATCTTCATTCTTTTCTACGGTGGATACAAAGATAAAAAAGCACGAGAGAAACTTAATGCTAAAAGAAAAAGATCTAAAAAGAAATAGAATTAAAGTTCTAAACCAAATGATTCTGCAATACTTGAAAAATTAACATATGATTCTAAGTATTGTCTACCTTTCGATGTAATGACAAATGTATTTTTTCCATCATATTCAATTTTGTTAATTAGACCAGCACCTGTTAAGTTATTCAAAAATTTTGATAATCTAGAATGTGATAAATTTGCTTTAGTTAGAAGTGATGTAGTTTTGATGCCTTCTTGACCTGATAATTGGGTGACTGTCAACAGATCTGCTACAATTTGCATACTAGTTCTGTAAGCTACCATGTGGTGTATAATGAAAAACTCAGATATAAGGGTATTACAATTTATTCAGATCAGATAAATAAGCTCCTCTTGCATTTTTGTATAATGTCTTCTCAATCACCAATACCTTGGTATGATGATTTTGTGGGCGTTGCATATAGATACTATGATCTTAGAATGAATGTAGTTCCTTTAATTGCTGATAGAAAACAATCTGCTTCCCTTTGGCATGATACTATTCATTGGTGGGTAGATCCCTCAATTAAAATCAGATTTGTTGAAATGGAAAATGATTATTGGTTTATCATGGGATCTGATTCCCAAAAACCTGACACAAATTTAGCTTTTTTCAAAATATTGCCAAAATCTGAACATTATGAACGATTCAAAAAGGGTCATGGTGGCGAAGCATATCTTAGATTAGGAGTTTATACACAAAAATCTCTAAAGGATGCTAAAAAAAATGATTCATGTAGTTGTGGTCATGAAGCACAAGATCATGATGAGGGTGATGATGATGTCTGTTTATACAATGATTGTAGTTGTAAAGTATTTTCTACTTTTCAAGTGAATTTATTGAAAAGAAAAAAAACTATAACTGATATCAAATTTTTAGAAGAAAAAGATGTTAAAGATGATCCTCTTGTATGGAATTGTTTTAATGTGAATAAATTTTCGAAGACAGAATAAAATTAATCTAAATCTTTGTTAACTCTGATGTGATCCCCTGGATAATGTTCGTGAACTAATTTTGAATAACATTTTCCACATAATGGTCCTTTGATTCCCCATTCTTGCATAGGCATGTATCGTTGTTGCACTTTTTCGTCACACATGGTACATTTTTCTTTTGAACCCAATTCGTTTTTTTCTATTTTTTATCAATATAAAAAACATACTAGATTCTTGATAATTAAGAAAATTATGTTAAATATTACATATTTCTCATTAAATCAGGTAGCTAGTTTAACCAATGTAAACCTCCTGCAAGATTTTTACTTGGTTAGGCTACTGCCTTTCTTATCAAAATAAATTATTTGAAATTTTTCTAAGTGCTATTATTTCATCTTCTTCTTGTCTGATTTTCTTATCTATTACTCTGAGCATTGTATCATTCCAAACATGTTGGGAGAAGAAATTATGTTTTGTATTTGCCAACTCGATTTCATCATCTACTACTGTATCTTCTAGAAATTTTGTCACAATTACATCTGTTAGTTTCAAAATTCTATTATTTAGCTTAAAACTATGAAAAATTGGTTCTAATTTTCTAATATCTGATTTAAAATCTCCTTTAGATTCTAAAATTTTTTTATGTAATATTCTAAAATAAACAGCCACAAAGAATAGTGTTGCATATCTTTTTGTTTTATGACCTCCTTGTTTACCATATTTCAAAGATTTTTTTGCAAATTCTTTTACAAGATATGGATACAGTATAATTCTATAATCATCTTTTAGATTATCATTAAAAATTTGATCATATTTGCTACCTCGTGGAAGAAACTGAGATGGTGAACTGTATGACTCAGTAGGTCTTTGTTCAATTCCTGCAACCAGTGATTGAATTGCGTCTTTTGCAACAATGACTTTTTTATGATTATCTGGAAGATAATTATTGTAGGCTACATCACCAGCATATTCTAATTGTTTTGATTTTGATTTTGTATCAAACGAACCTGCTTGGATTTCATAAAAATATCCACAATTTTTTAATTGTGACTTAATTGATTTATGAAAATCCATTAATGAAACTAAATCTTTTCCTCTAACTGAATTTTGAGAATTTCTATATTTTGTAATGTTGTTCTGCTCTTGTTCATCATCAGCTTTTATTATTGTGACTGTCATTGAACCATCCATATTTTTTGTTCTCTTTGAATGATCTAAAATTGAATTTGATGTTTGTGCACCATTAACAATTTGTGGAGCAAAAAGTTCAATCATATTTTCTCCTAATTCTGTAAAATCACTAACTACAATTGTAATTCCATTATTATAAAAAAAGAATTTTCCTGGATTTGTTTGTAAAGTATCTCTTAATCCTTTGTTTACTGTAGTCTTAAATTGCATCCATTGTCTAATGTTTGATTCAAAAACATAATCTCGATTTTTACTCACAAAATCTGTTAATTCACGGAGTTTTAAAATTCCTAAAATGGTATTTTCATGTCTAAGCATTCTTTCTAACTTAATTGATGATTTTTTTCCTGCAGCTGGTTTTTTTATTCTATCCCATAATTTTTGAATAATTTTTTCTTCATCAATTATTTCTACTAAGTCATCTTCATAATCTACTTTTTGATCTGTAACATAACAACATTTTATTTTTAGATTTTTTTCTTTGATTTTTGTAACAAGTTGAGCTAATTCTGGTCTCATTTTTGTAATGTCTTTTGCAAGTAATCTTTTTGCATCCTCTTTGAATTTTGCAATTGCTTCAAGTGAATGTGATGTTCCATATTTTGATTGAAATAATCTAACAGTATTATCTGAAAAATCCACCGGTAGGTATGCATCAATCCCTAAATCATTTGCACCATCAACAATTGCATCTGCGGCATCATCTTCTGTAGCCTCAAAAACTCTTGTCAAAATCCATTGAAGGAATTTATTTCCTTTTTCTACTTCACTTTTTGAATCTTCTGCATACTCATGAATATTTTCTTTGATATTTTCTGTAAATCCTTCTAAAGGTGGGCTCGAATTTTTCTGTACCAATAGTGCATGTGAACCTGGAATGTATTCTAATAGGCCATTGGGATTTTGTGACATTGATTTTTGTAATGTATTATATATTTAGAGAATTAGGTAATTGTGTAATAACTCTCAAATGGATGTGAAATGAAATGATAAAAAAAATAATCACTTTGGCAATAATTTTTGGAATATCTGTAACTGTAATTGGTTTATCCTTTTCTGGATTAAATTCTGAAGAAATCATTTCTGAAGAAATTAACTCTAAAGAAACTAGTTTGCAAACTGAAGAAGTGATGGATGCTGATGTTATAATACCAACAAAGGTTTCACGTCCTGGATGTGATATTGAAGATATTTGTTATATCCCATCGAAAATTATTGTAGAAAAAGGAGGTTCTGTTACCTGGTTGAATGAAGATTCTGCTTTTCATACTGTAACCTCAGGATTTTATGGAGAACCTACTGAACTTTTTGATAGTGGTTATTTAGATCCATATCAGTATTACACATTATCTTTTGATGAAATCGGTACATTCGATTACTTTTGCGAATTACATCCTTGGATGTTTGCTCAGGTAATTGTAGAATAAAGGTACCCGAGGGAGTCGAACCCCCTTGTATAAGCTTTGCAGGCTCACGCATAACCGTTCTGCCAGAGTACCGTTTTGAAAAACACGAAATGAACAATTAAACTCTTTAGATTATTATTTAGTAAATGATTTTGAAGCTAATTTTACATCTTCAGCTTTGATTGTTTTTCTACCTGCATGTGATGCCATATCCACAGCATTTTTTGCAATATCTTCAGCAATATCTTCTATGATTCTTCTTAATTCATCTGCAGATTCATCACTAACCCTTTCAGCACCAGATTTTTTTAATATTCTATACATTGCTGATAATCCTAATTCTGAAGATTTCATAATTTTTGTTTCTCTTTTTTGTGAAAAAACTTAATGAGTGAAAAAATATCACTAAGGAATCGATTTATACAGACAACATTCAAAATTTATTAGATTATGACATGGTTATTTGATTCTCACATACATCTATCTGATTCTGTATATTTACCTGAAATTGATTTCATTTTAACTCAAATGGATTCACTCAAAATTAAAGCATGTTGTGTTTCTATGAATTTTGAAAATTCAATCTCAACGCTATCTTTATCAAAAAAAAGTGATCTTGTTTTACCTTTTATTGGAATCCATCCTGAATGTGCAAATGATAATGATCTTGAAAAAATTAATGATTTAATAGAATTAAATCAAAATGTAATTTCTGGAATAGGTGAAATAGGATTAGATCCTACTTATTGTAAAAATAATGATGATACTCAGAGACAAATCCATGTCTTTGAATCTTTACTTTCATCTGCAGAAAAATTTCATAAACCTGTTTCAATTCATTCCAGAAAAAGTCTTGATGATGTTTTTGAAATAATGACTTCATATGATACAAAACATGCTTTACTACATTGGTTTGATGGCAGTAAAAAACAACTTCAAAAAGCCATGGATATGGATTTTTTTGTATCGTTTGGCCCCGTAATGATTTATGCAAATGACAAACAAAGTTTATTGTCAAAAGCTAATGAATCAAAAATTCTTGTTGAGACTGATGGACCTGTTAGATTTTCCAGATGTTTTGAAATGAAATCTGGACAGATCAGCTTTATCCCTAGCGTCATTTTTTGTGCCTCAAAAGTTCTTGAAAAAACATTTGATGACATGTCATGTCTTTTAGAAGAAAATACAAAACGCTATCTTGGAATATAGGTATAAAATACCCCCCTCGTTAATTCATGCGTGGATAGAATAAAACGTCTTTCATTTGAAGTATTAAATGATCATAAGACAAAATTCGGTGAAGATTTTACTGAAAATAAAAAAGCACTAAATCAAGTTTCTATTATCCGTTCAAAAGGATTGAAAAATAAAGTTGCAGGATACATTACACGATTTAATAAAAAACAAATTCTCAACGAACAATACAAACAAGACAATGTTGACTCTTCCAATGATGAGGAACAAGATTCTTCATTAGAGATTGCAGAATCCGAAGACATTTCTGAAACAGTTGAAGAAATAACTCTTACAAACGAAGAAGTTGAAACAATTGCTGCTACAAAAGAATCTGTAGAAGAGAAATCTGAATAATTAATTAAATATTAATTTCTAAATTGTAAATAAGGTGTTGATATGATTGCTGTAAAGTTAGTTGGAGGTGCAAAAAAATCGTTTGATTCTGATCAATTTCAAATTGAAAAATCTGATATATCTGTGAATGAATTACTTGATCATTTATTAAAAATTAAACCTAGTAATACTTCTGAACTTGATATTGAAAATCTCTTAATTGCAATTAATGGCTCTGATTCTTCAGCCATGAATGGAAAGGATACTATAATCTCTGATGGTGATGTTGTAAGCATAATCCCTGTTATTCACGGTGGTTCCACAAAAAAATTAACGTTTGAAATTGAAAAGAAACAAATTCACATTATTGAAATTTGTGCCCAAAAAAAAATTGATATTCAATTTATTGATAATTTAAGGGAAAAATATCCTAAACTAAAATTCCAAGTTGTTTCAAGTAATTTTGTTCTAAATGCTTCTCATTTAAAGAAAATTTTATCGATTTCAATAAATGCAGAAAAAAATAATATTTTACTATCAAACAAACTTGAAACGGATATTTTGATGAGATTTGCATCCACATTACAAATTTCTAATGCAATTTCTTCTGTAGGTTTGAAACCTTCTGTTAATTTTATTTTAATTGCAATTGGAAATAAAAATCACTTTAATTCTGTGTACTCTGAATTGTCTCCATTATGTGTAAATTTATTTTTGAAAAATCATACTGCATTTATTAAAAAGCATTTCAATATTTCAAAAAAACATATTGATTCAGTATATTCAAAAACTCCTCTAGAAGATATTTTAGTTGAAAAAGCTTCTATTTTACTCTGACATACTTCGTTTAGTTTTTTCTAGACTAAGTATGTCTGATTTTTTAATGAGTGAAATTCCTGTGACGATTCCTAATATCTCAATTAAAATAATTTTATCTGGAAAATCTAATGATACTTTGTTCTTTATTTGATTTGCAATATTTGTAATTATTTCTTTACTTGAAATATCTGAATTTCTTTTCTCAATTAATATTCTATATGACTCATTGTCTTCAATTTTATCTGAAATGCTAGAAATACACTCTTCAATTTTCTCAAGATTCGTTTCAACGATTTTTTGAATTGGAATTACTCTTAAACAGTACCTTATGCTCCAAGGCTCATCTAATAAGATCTCCTTCATTTTTCCAACCACTTCTATAGGATCCAATTTTGTTTGAACAGTAATAATTCCAGACATATTACTGACAGAAATTTTAACATCTGGATCTCCTAGTTCATCTAAAATATCCATAATCTCTTCCTCAGCTTCTCCTTCCAAATTTCTTGCACAAGTAACAATTAGATTCATCAAATTACAATATCCTCTTTTTTTAATGCGCCTTCTCTAATAACATGAATTTTTTCATTTTCTATTTCAATAATAGTGGATTCTCCTTTACTTGTAATTGTTCCTCCATCAACAAAAATATCATAGTTTTTGACATTTTTCATACATTCTTGAGGATCTGTAAATGATGAATCTCCAGAAACATTTGCACTTGTTCCAACAAGTAAATTGCATTTGTTTAATAATTTTAAAGTGCACACTGAATTTGGAATTCTTACTGCAATTTTATCTTCTAAATTCAATGATTCTTTCAAATTTTTATCTTTTAATTTTAAAATTAATGTAAGTGGTCCTGGCCAATATTTTTTAATAATTTTTTCAGTAAATTCATCTATTATGCTAATTTGTTTTACTATCTCTATTGAACTTGCTAATACTGGTAATGACTTTATTTTTTCCCTTGATTTAATTTCATAAATTTTCTTTACTGCATTTGCATCGTATGGATTACAACCTATTCCATATACAGTATCTGTTGGAAATATTATAACTCCACCATTTTCAATAATTTCTACTGATTTTCTAATTCCCTCATCATTGCAATTTACTTTCATTATAATTAATATTCATTATTTCTTTAATTATTATTTTCTTTTTGTTATTCTAATTCGTATTAATTTAATAAAAGAGGAAATTAAATATTTAAACCAAAATTATCTGCAAATTTTGAAAATGAATGATATGCTTGAAGAAACTCTCTTCCTGATTGACTAATTTTATATCTGTTTGAACCTTGTGTATCAGCTTGTTCTAACAAGCCTTGTGAAACTAATGTTTTTAAAATTGTAGAAATTCTAGAATGAGAAATATTTGCTTTTCTAATTAGATATGTTACTGTTGCTCCATCTTCATCTTGAAGGTCGTCTCTAGTTGTTGACAGTATATCTCCAATAATTTTCATTTGTGTTCTATATTCTGCCATTTCTCTGTATTTTTTATTCTTAAATCTGTATACGAAACAATTGATATTTTCGTATATACTAAAAAGATAAAAGAATTTGACAACACTGGATTTTTGAGCCTATCTCAAATTTTATCCAAGTCATCATCAAATTTTATCCTCTTTAATGGAACCTTACTTACTGGAATGAATAATGCAACTAACCCTGCAATTTTGATTGTCATTGAAATTGAGTACAATATTGATTCGGGGAATACAAAAGAATACCATCCCAAAAATTCCCCAAATGCTAAAAGTCCAAGTCCTAAGGCAACTGAAACCGCACCTTTGTTTTTATTGTCTCTGTATGATAATATTGTTTCAATTGCACCATAAACCAATAAAATAAATGAAATTGATCTGAAAATGTGTTCTAGTTGAACTGTTGATACTAAGAAAAATGGTAAAATTCCTATTGATCTAAAGTAATTTGATTTTGGAAAAAATGCTTTGATACTGTGCGAAAATGCAATAAAAAAATATCCTACAGTTTGAATAACAATTCCTAATGTTTGAATTCCTCTATCTATACTTCCAGATTTAATTACATAATCTTCTAACATATATCCTGACCAAATCACAAAAAATCCTATACTAATTGAAAAAAATGCAATTGTTAATCTAAATAATGTTGGACTACCTGTATTTCGAAATCCCACAAATGACATAATGCCGATTGCAAGTCCAACCAAAAATCCTACAAGATTTAATATATTTTCTAATAAAAATTCCAATGATGTTTAGTAATTTCTTAAAGTAATTATTTTAATCTGATGAATCATTTTACCATCTTGTTAATCCCATTCATCCAAGGATCCTGCTGTATGTCCTTCTGTGCTGCCACCAGATGCATAATCTCCTAAAATATCTGAATATCTTGGTTGATTATGTGCTACAAATTTTACATACTCTCCATAACTCATATCTAAATCACATGAACCACATTTGACAACTGAATAATCCATTGCCACTTCTGCATTTTCTTTACATTTTGGACATTTGATCTTCATACAATCTAATGTTGTTCATTAATTATTATTACTTTACATCAAAAAAAGATAAAAGGAGTAATTTCTTCTTGATTTTATGAGTCGTATATGTACTAAATGTAAAGAATCTATTCCTGATACTGAACAATTAGGTCCAGTTAATGAAAAATATCCTGTATGCACAAAGTGTTGGGCAGAATGGAAGGAATATCAAATAATGGTAATGAATGAAATGAAATTAGATATGTCTATGGCTGATCACAGAAAATTATTAAAAAAACATGAGAAAATCTTTGTTGGTGTATTGTCTCCTGAAGGCGAAATCATTGATTATACCAATGAAGATAATAGAAAACCTGATGAGCCTGAAGTAAACTAAATTTTTAAATGAATTTTTGCATTGTTTGGTATAATAATTAGAATTTTTCTCCTATCTTGTTCATTTAGATTCTCAATTATTCTTTTGATTGTTTTTGATATGGTCTCTTTCTCATTTTCTTCTAATTGCAAAAACATTTCTAAAATTCCATCTAGATTAAATGCAATTAGTTTTTCTGGTTCTAATAGTGATTGTTTAATGTATGCTTGAAACATTCCTTCTCTATGATCTTCTGGTAGATTTGCAACAATTTTTAACCATGATTTAAACAATTTTGAAAAATTAAGAAATGGAATCGTTGGACCTGCCTCTAACGCATTAAAAATAATTTCCTTTTTATCTGATTCATCTTTTGAAAAAAACTCAATCATTCTTTTTTTTAAAATTGGAGTTCGAAGAAAATCTGGTAGACTAGCTAAATTTACAATAATATTTCCAGCAAAATTATCTTCTGACATCGATCTAATCTGATGTTGCTTGAATATAAAATCATGTGACAATACTTTAGCTTAAATAAACGAAATGGATGTTTAAAATTATGACATCCACTGTTGTTGTTGGAGGATTTTTTGGTGATGAAGGTAAAGGAAAAATTATTTCATATTTAGCAATTAAAGACGATCCTAAAATTATAGTTAGGGGAGGTGCAGGTCCAAATGCTGGCCATACTATTATGGATGGTGACAAAGTCTACAAAGTCAGAATGCTTCCAAGTGGATTTTTGAATAAAAATGCTAAAGTTATGATTGGACCTGGTGTTGTAATTAATCCTGAAGTTTTATCTAATGAAATTCAGGATTTTGGTGCATCTGGTCGTGTTTTTATCGATAAACACTGTGGTGTAATTGAAGATTCTCATTTACAAAGAGATTCTAAAGGAGAATTAAAAGAAAAAATTGGTAGTACTGGTAGTGGAACTGGTCCTGCAAATTCTGATAGAGCAATGCGAGTTTTAAAAATGGCAAAAGATTTTGATTCATTATCTTCTTTGATTGTTGATGTGCCTGAAGAGATTAATTCAGCATTATCTGCAAATCAAAATGTTCTAGTTGAAGGTACTCAAGGAACATTCCTTTCCCTATGGCACGGAACATATCCCTTTGTTACTTCTAAAGATGTTACTGCATCTGGAATTTGTGCTGATGTTGGTTTGGGACCAACAAAAGTTGATGAAGTAATTGTTGTTTTCAAATCATATGTTACTCGTGTTGGAACTGGTCCTTTAGCAAAAGAATTATCACTTGAGGAAGCAGAAAAGAAAAATTGGTCTGAATTTGGAACTGTAACTGGTCGTCAAAGACGTGCAGCTGATTTTGATTTTGATTTAGCTAGGCGTGCAATTATGCTTAATGGTGCAACACAAATTTCTATTACAAAGCTTGATGTCCTTTTTACTGATTGTGCGGGAAAAACATCTTTTGATGAATTATCTGAAGATGCAAAGTCCTTTATCAAAAATATAGAAAATGAATTAAACACGCCTGTAACAATTATTGGAACTGGTCCTGCTATCAATGATGTTGTTGATAGAAGAAAGTAGGCTCTAGATTTTTGGATAAGTTTAATTTGATAATCTTTCACAAATCTATGTGGACAAATTAGAAACTCCTACAGTTGATAAATTACCTCGATACATCCAAGTACATTCAACTTTAGAATTTACAAGATTAGTTTGTGCACTTGAGCGTGCACCACGTGTATCTTTTTCACACAATCATGATGGCAAAAAAATCTTATCTGTACAAATGGATGTATTAAAGGAAAAACCAATTGTTTACTATACTCCTTTAGAGCATAATGGTGATTACCTTTGTTATGGATTAAAATCTGGAAAAGAAGAATCAGAAATTGTAAATTCTACTTCTGATTCTAGTAAATTATACTCTCCAATTATTAGAATAAAGTCTCTTCCAAAAACATTACAACCTGGTAATGGAACACTTGATCGTTATCAGCCTATTGAACTAGAGGATTTATCTAGTCTTGCAAAACTCACATGGGGTTTTGATGAAGTTCCTTTCCCACTGTTCTTATTTCCTCATAATGATAAATGGCTTCTTGGTGTTTTTATGAATTTTAATGATGAAGGAACATCATATTTTTGTCACGTTGTATTAAACAGTGAACCAGAAAATCCATTCATTAAATTTTCTACTACAAACGGAATTGAACCAACGTTTGTCCAAAACCCCTCTGAACATGGTTATTCCTATATCAAAATAATAAAATTGAAGGATACTCATCCACTAGTAGATTATGGCCACCTTCAAAACTAGACTTTCACAGATCTCAAAAAGTAATGGCAAGGTAATTCTTGCAAATGATTACAATTCTTCAGAAAAAAATTTACAGAGCAAAACTATTCAAAATATTAAAAAACTTAATCCGTATCTTTGTGCAATTAAATTAAATTTTCATTTATTATTACCTCTAAGTTCTAAAGAAATTATTAAGATCAATAAAACGGCACATGATTATGGCTTACAAACAATTGCAGATATCAAATTAAATGATATTGGAAATACTAATCGTGTAACAACTGAACATTTATGGAATTTGGGATTTGATGCTGTTATTGCGAATCCTATCATGGGATTAGATAGCTTAAAGAATTTGGTAAAATCATCTCATAAAGAAAAAAACGGTGTGATTACTTTATGTCACATGAGTGCACCTGAGGCTAGATTATCATATGATATGGAAATTAAACTAGGTAAAAAACAACAATTATACCAATTATTTCTAAATTGGGCATTAACTGCAAAAGTAGATGGAATTGTAGTTGGTGCTACATTTCCAAAAATTATACAATATTGTTCAAAACAAGCAGGAAAAAATTTAAGTATATTTTCCCCTGGAGTTGGAACTCAGGGTGGAAATGCATCAGAAGTGATTTCTTCTGGTACAGATTATCTTATTGTGGGCAGAACTATTTTGAATGCAAAGAATCCTATTACCGTTGCAAAAGAATTACAATCACAAAGTATTTGATAACAATTTTTGAGCTTTGGTAAGAACTGTCTTTGCATTATCAAATGTTGTCTTTTCCATTGATGAATTATAATCCATCCATGTATAACCACTATGTTCATGTGAAATTTTTATTTCTTCAGTTTTAGTTTCTGCTAAAAAGAATACTACTTTTTTCTGAACTAATTCTCCTTGATATTTGAAATTATATTCAATCCATTCTTCAAAATTTTCTACAAATGTAATGTCTGTTATTCCTGTTTCTTCTTTTGTTTCTCTAACTGCAGTTTGATGTGTTGATTCTCCTTGTTCCATTTTCCCTTTTACAAAATCCCAATGACCAGATGGATAATGTAGTAATAGAAATAGAATTTTTGATTCCTCTTTTCTAAATAACACAATTCCTGCAGATGTCTCTTCAATCATTTTCCCAATCTCCTTTTCCTTTCTTGAAATGTTCTTATCGCTCTCATTAAATCAATCTTTCTGAATTCTGGCCAAAAAATATCCATGAAAACTAACTCACTATATGCACTTTGCCACATCAAAAATCCACTTAATCTTTTTTCACCTGATGTGCGTAAAATCATATCCGGTGATGATTGTGGTAAATGTGAAGTATATAGATTTGATTCAATCTCTTTTTTTGTGATCTCATCTATTTCCAAATCACCATCTTTAATTTTCTCTCCAATTTTTTTTACTGCATCAACTAATTCATACTGGCCCCCATAAGCTAATGCAATATTTAGAAAATGATTATCATAATTTTTTGTTACATTATCTAACCTAGTTAAAACTTCTTTAATTGATTCTGGAAGTAATTCTATTCTTCCAATTGCTTTAACTCTCATTTTACATCTGTGTATCCTAGGATCGTTGTATAATTTTTCTAATCTCATTCTGATTAACTCATAGAGATCATCTAATTCACTATCTTTTCTTTCTAAATTCTCTGCTGACAATGCATAAAGTGTGACAATTTTGATATTGAATTCCTCACACCAATCAAGTAAATTCTCAACTGCATCTGCACCCTTCCAATGTCCTTTTTTATTAATTTCTAAATGTCGTTTTGCCCATCGTCTATTCCCATCCAAAATTAATGCAATGTGATTGGGAATATCTCCTGTTTTAATTTCATTTTCTAGTTTTTTTCCATATATTTTGTATAATCCGGATAATTGCAAAACAATGTCTTTTACTTTACTCATTTCCCTGAAAATTGATGGTTATCTGATGATATCAGTGTTTTTTTAAAAAATCAAATAAAAATCAATTATTTGATCTCATACCATTTCTTGATCTTTTTGTTTTCTATATTTTTTAAACAGAATTGTAGCTGAAACTAATGTTACTGCTAATCCTCCTAATAATGGTGGAATTAATGTGAATGAACTTTCATCAAATATCATGATATTGGTAAATTGAGCAATTATTGGATATAATGAAATCAAAACAATAATTCTTAGAATATCACTAATTTGTCTTGGAATTCCTCCAATCCAATTACTAAGTAACGTACCGGCAAAAATTGCTCCTAAACCAATCCATAAAATTGGTAATGAACCTGCTACAAATTGTCCAATAACAATTTGATTTGACATACTTTCAATTACTCCGCCATTTTCTTCAATTACTTGAGGATCAATTGTACTAATTCCCGCTGGCACTGATGATAAAATCAATAATACTCCTGTAACCATTGTAAACATTCTGATAAAACCTGTCGGTGTAGGTTTTGACCAACTTGACCAAGCTCTATCTATGTCAAATGCTCTGATTAAAAATGCTCCACCTAGAATACTTACAAGTACTGCAAAAATTTCTGCAGTATATCCAAAAACAGTTCCAATTCCTCCAATTAACAAGAGAATTCCTGGAACTCCCAAAAAGAATTTTGAATATTTTGTATCATAAGCAATCATTTTTAGATATTTTCCAAAAACTGCATAAGAATACTCTACACTTCTACTGACTTTCATTACTACTCTTTGTACTGAAACAACTGGTAACACATTTTGAATAACTGGAATTACACTTTCATCATCTTCTCCATCTGAAACAATTACTGCACCGTTTGCATCAAATTTTTCTAGAATTATTTTTGCTTCTCGTAATATTTTTTCATCTGCTTGTACTCCTCTATCTTTAACCCCTGTAATGGTGGCCACTTCAACTTGGTAGCCTTTACTTATCAAATCTTCATAAGTCTTAATTGCAGCAAAAATTGAATTAGAATCAGCATCCTCCGGATCTTCTAATGCTAATCTTTGTGCTGCTTCTATGCATGCATCCCTTCCTATTACTGGAGTACTGATTCCTGTTTTTTCACCTACATCATCGTCTCTATCGACACAAATTACCACTAATTTGTTAGCTGTTGATTTTTTGATATCTTTTTGTACTTTAGAAGACCTTTGTGACATAATCCTATTTAGATGGAATTAGTTTTTAATGATTTCCAACTCTTCTGATTAGTAAAATTCGGTTTTGAGCCTATGGTCTTAATTCATTTGATTTTTTGATGTACTGCATAGATTCTGCTTTTATTGATTCTATTTTCTCTAATGTTTGTGAAATCTGTTCATTTGGACTTGTATTTTGTATTTGATTGGCTAATACTTTAGTTTCTAGAATATATTCATTAAATTTCTTCATTGCTTCCATGTAATTGATGTAACTTTCTTGCCATTGTTCTGATGGTTTTGAAGTAATGAATTCACTTATCTGTGTAGTTACTTGTGATGATGTTATTTCAGTAACTGTAATGTAGTCTTCTGGTGAAATTTTACCATCACGAAGATTTTGATATTCGATATCAATTGACTCTTGTAGTACCTCGTGAATATTTTCTACTCCGTCAAGATAATTTTGATAATCTGTGACGACCAATGTTGTCTCATTTTCAGGTTCAATTAACCATAGTGAAAAACTGGCACCAGTAATTGCAGCCAAAATTATCACAGTTACCACAATTCCTTTTTTTGATGCCATTTTCTCTTCTTACCACAACCTAGTTTATAATTGATAATTTTTCTCAAATTATGACTAAATTAATTATATTTTGAAAAAACTATACTTTTAATTGATAATAATTGCTTTTTTTATAATAAAATGTATATTTTTACAAAATTTTTTGGATTTGATAATTTTTAGTGCCTAAATAAAACTACGTACATCTAGTTTGATAGTGAAAAATATTTCACAGCCTCTGCCTAAATACTTCCAAACTTTGTTTAATTTCATAATGGTTCAAGCATATTGTGTAAAATGTAGAGCAAAAACGGATATCAAAGATCCAAAAGAGGTCAAGTTAAAGAATGGACGTCCAGCTGTAAAAGGCACATGTCCAACTTGTGGAACAAATGTATTCCGTATTGGCGCAATGCCAAAAGAATAGAGAACATTAGTTTACTCGATTCCACTTTTTCAAAAACAATATAGGGAATACTCTCCACGTTTTTTTATGACTAAATCTGACTATGAAAAATTGCTTAAACGTATTGAGGGCAAATTAGGTGATTCAACTGAAAAATCTTCTACTAGATTTGAATTACCTGTTGTAGATGTGATGTGGGAAGGACAAAAAACATTCTTGCGTAATTTTTCTGAATTTCCAAAAGTTTTACGAAGAGAACCTGATAAGGTACTTCAATACTTATCAAAAGAATTTGCTGTTCCAGCAGAAAGATTAGGTGATAAAGCAATGTTTGTTGGACGTAGAGCTCCAGATGATTTTACAAGATTATTTCAAATTTATGTTAAAGACTATGTTGAATGTCCAACATGCAAAAGTCCTGACTCAAAAATTGTCAAAGAAAATCGTATTTCATTTTTAATTTGTGAAGCATGTGGTGCAAAATCTACTTTGAAAGGTAAATATGCGTAATGCAATTTTCAGTAAGAATTTCTGATTACCAAAAAAACATAATGGTCAATATGTGTGATGCTGAATTAATAGGAAAAGATGTTATTGATGGTGAATTAAAAATTCACATTAGTGAAAGCTATTATGGTAAACAAATAGTAGACAAAGATGAAGCTACCTCATTTTTAAAATCTGCTTCCATCATGAATCTAGTTGGTAAAGAAACAATTTCTTTAGCTATTGATCTTGGAATTGGTTCTAAAGATGGTGTTAAAGTTATTTCTGATATTCCATTTTTAATTATATTCAATAGTTGATATGGATTTTTACAATTTAACTATTTTTAATATTTTAATTAAAAAGCAATCTCTTTTATCTAGTATGGGAAATAATAACTATTGACTGATACTATTAGTAGAAAATTAGAATCTAAAATTGATGATAAATTAATTTCAAAATCTAAACGAAGAGAACTTGATGACGGATTTAAGAAAGGTAAAGTTGTCAATGAAGTTTTAGATAAACCTACAGTTATGACATTATACAAAATGATTACAGACCATGTAATTGCATATGTTAATGGTTCTGTCAGTGCAGGAAAAGAATCTGTTGTTTTTTGGGGTGTTACTGATGATGATACTAATGTTGCCTTGAAAATTTACTTGGTTAGTACATCTAATTTTAAAAAACGTGAACCCTATCTTACAGGGGATCCTAGATTTAGACATGTCAAAAAAGGTACTAAAAATTTAGTCTATTTGTGGGCAAAAAAAGAATATCGAAATCTGACTCAATGTTATGAGGCTGGAATTCCTGTACCTAGACCTCTTTATCTAACAAATAATGTACTAGCAATGGATTTTGTGGGTGTAAATGGAGCACCTTGTAGGGCTTTACTAACATCAAATGTGGAACAAAGTGATTATGAGCAAGCAATTTCTTTAATCAAAGATCTATATCATAAAGCAAAGTTAGTTCATGGTGATTTTTCAGAATATAATATTTTTAAAACTGATGATGGGTTAGTGGTATTTGATTTAGGTTCTGCTGTAGATCTAAGACATCCTAATTCAAAAGAATTTCTTAAAAGAGACATTAATAACATTACAAGATTCTTTAAGAAAAGAGGAATGAACATTGAGGATCCTGTTGATGTATTTGAGGAAATTGTAAATGAGCTTTGAAAAATTAATTCGTATACCTAATGATAGGATAGGTGCTTTGATTGGAAAATCTGGAAATGTTAAATCTTCAATTGAAAAATCTTGCTATGTTTCAATTGATATTGACGGTGATAACGGTGAAGTTTTTATAAAATCTGTTGGAGATGTTGAAAAAATGCAACCATTCAAAGCAATGGAAATTGTTAGCGCAATTGGACGTGGATTTTCTCCTGAAAATGCAATGACTTTGTTAGAAGGTGAAAATACATTACATGTAATTGATCTTAGAGAATTTGCTGGAAAATCTAATGCAAATGTTGAAAGGATAAAAGGGAGGATCATTGGAGAAGGAGGTAGAGCAAGAAAAAATATGGAAAATCTTACTAGTACACACATTTCAGTTTACGGTAGAACGGTTTCAATTATTGGTGATGCAAGTAAATTAAGATTAGTAGTTGATGCAATTTCTGCTATTTCAAGTGGAGGTATGCATGGTGCAGTTTATGACAAATTAGAAGCTGCAAACAGAAGAACAAAACAAGAAAAAATGCAATTGTGGGAAGATCAAGATGTCTTCTATTAAAGAAAAATTTAATCAAATTTCTCCTAGTGAGTTTTTTTATAGTAATAGGGATTTAGCTGGATTTAGTAATCCTACTCGTTCATTATACACTGCAGTTAGAGAATTTGTTGAAAATGCACTAGATGCATGTGATCAAAAAGGAATTTTACCTGATGTTCATCTTACAATTAAGGCTGTTGAGCCTGATAAACCAGATCCTAAACCTTACATTTTGACTGTAAAAGATAATGGACCTGGAATTGATGCAGAACATATTCCACTTGCTTTTGGAACTGTACTGTATGGTTCAAAATTTGGATTAAAACAAGCAAGAGGAATGTTTGGTCTTGGTGCAACTATGGCAATTTTGTATGGACAAATTACAACAAACAAACCTGTGACAGTAAAAAGCTCTTCAGATGCAAAAATTCAAAATCAATTTGAAATCTTACTAGATATCCAAAAAAACAAACCTGTAATTGTAAAACATACAACTAAAGAAGTTGCAAAAAAAGGATTGAGTGTTAGTATTTGTTTAGAGGGTGATTATTCTAAAGCAGGAAATAAAATTCGTGATTATGTTTATGAAACTTCTTTAATCACTCCTTATGCATCAATAACTTTTGATGATCCTAAAGGAAACAAATTCAGTCATCCTAGATTTGTAAAAGATATTCCTCCACCTCCAACTATTATTCGTCCACATCCACATGGAATTGATGTTGAACGCATACGAAGAATGATAGTTGAATCTCAATTTGAAATTCCAACAATTGATGATGCGATGATTGAAAAAGTTAGAAAAGATTTAGGTTTGTCTGTAAAGAAATTAAGCTTTACATCCATTATGGAAAAAGCTAAGAAAAAATGGAAAACGCTTCCACGTCAAGTTAGAGTTGTAATTGCTTTGATGTCTTTTTTAAAAATGGATTTTGAAAAATTAAACAAAATTAGAATTGAAGATATTGATATGCCAAACAAAAAATTATTCTACTGGGACTTTGGTGATTCACAATCAAAATCAGTTGATATGGATCCTGAAAGTCAATATTACAAACAACTAACAAATACTGTTCAGGGTGAGCCGCTAACTACATTTTTGACTAAACGATTTCAGCGTGTAGGTCCTACAACTGCTGTTAAATTTGCATCATTTGCTAAATTAAAGCCTGAAAAAAGAATGGGAACCCTGACCAACCAAGAACTTGTCAATCTGAGTGACGCACTTCAGAAATTTGATGATTTTATGGCTCCTGATTCAAGTTGTTTAGCACCTTTAGGTGCAGAACCTCTAGAAAAAGGAATAAAGAAATTTTTTAATCCTGACTTTGTAGCCGTAGTTCAGCGTCCTGCTTCTGCTTATTCTGGATTCCCTTTCATTATTGAGATGGGAATTGCTTATGGTGGTGATATTAAATCTGGTGGGCCACATGTTTACCGTTATGCAAACAGAATTCCACTGCTTTATGATGAAGGAAGTGATGTTGTGATTAAAGTTGTAAATGATACTGATTGGGGAAGATACAAAGTAAAAGGCGAACCTCCTTTCATTATTGTTTCTCACATCTGTTCAACTAGAATTCCGTACAAAACTGCTGGAAAAGAAAATGTTGCTGATAGACAAGAAATAGAGAGAGAATTAAGATTAGCTTTGCAATTTTTATCTAGAAAATTGTCTTCCTTTATGTCAAAACGTGGTCAAGCCGAAGCAGCTAAAAAGCGAGCTAATCTTTATGCAAAATATATTCCAATGATTGCAGAATTTTGTACTGAATTAGCTGGAAAGAAAAAAGAACCTAATTATAAGAAAATGTTGGAAACTGAAATTGAAACCGAAAATAAAAAAGCTGTAAAGGAGGAAAAAGAAATTGGCAACAAGTAAAAAACAAAAAGAAAGTAAGATTAAAGCTCGAAGTAAAAAAGCTGATGATAAACAAAAGAATATTCTTGAAATGCTAAAAAGTCATGGTGCAAAAATTTATGATGATTTAGATAATGGACAATTTCCAAAATTCTCTATTCCTAGTAGATCTGTAAGCAATATTGTATATGATAAAAAACTTAGACAATACATTTTAGGAAATAACGCTGCTTTGAGAAGCTCTCGAAATTCCGCTCAACTAAGATCATTTACACAATTAATGTGGTTAGCATTTTTTGCAAATAGGTTAACTAATGAAAAAAAATCATCTACTTTAAGAGATGTTTACTATTCATCTCAAGCATTTGCTGTAGAATTTGAAGATCAATCTGAATCTGATAATATTATTGTAGATTTAGAGGCAGTCACTTCTAAAC
>QOOS01000001.1 GCA_003331425.1 Candidatus Nitrosopumilus sp. | reverse complement strand
GTAAATACCATCAAATCTCTTGGAAAATCTTTAGATGATTCTGATTTTAGTTTGTTAAAAATTATCCAAAATGTGATCAAGTGTTTTGGAAAAACTTGAAATGATTCTGATTTTAGTTTGTTAAAAATTATCCAAACTCCTAATCCTGCAAAAATCATCAGTATAGAATGCATAAAAAATGACTCATGAATGGTTGTTGTAGAATGCTCAGCAACTGAATCCACTAATGGGTTAGTAGTTGTTAAAAATGGATTTATTGCATTTAGATAACGAAAGCTTGGAGATGGTAAAAAGTGATTTTCTGTATTTATTATCATTACAGATGAACCGATAACTACTATGGATACCAACAAAATTAAATAATTTCGAGTTTGATTTTTAGAATTATTGAATTTGTGAATAAATGAACAAATTATTAAAAAGATTGTAGGTATAATTAAAGAAAATCCACCCATTCCCAATACAAATCCCATTCCAGGTCTCTCAAAAATTGCTGTAGTCATTAGTAATGAAATAACAAATACAGGAACACTCCAAATTAAAAATCTAAAATCCTTTCGAAGAAATGGAAGAGCAAAAATGAATATTCCAATAGGAATTATAAAAAATTGTATTCCTCCCCATGATGCAAGACCAAATGCTAAAAAAACTCCACCTCCAATTAATTTAGATATTGTAATTTTTTTATTATCAGATTTAATTCCACTTAAAAATAAATATAATCCAAATAATCCATAAAATAATCCCAAGGGTTCAGATTTGAACCATCCCATACTCCCCCTCAGTATGATTGGTACAGATATTGCAAAAAGTAAGGATGCAAATAATCCAGCGGTAGTTCCACCAATAGTTCTAACAAGTGCAAAAATTACAATAGTGGTTAATGCACCAATTATACCAGGAAACAAAATTGTGAAATCATATAATTCCACACTACTCCCAAAAATTTGATAGGTTATTGCAGCAGTTACATGCAGCATTACTTGTGATGTTGCTGAAATATCTCGTCCATTAGGATACCAACTTTTAACATCATGCCAATCAAGATATTCAAATAAACCATTATTTAGAAGAAATTCTGTTGCGCGAAAATTAAAAAATGGATCAAATTCATTTAACTCATATCCATAATCTAATACTTGTGAACGAAGTATAAGAGATATTGAAAATGATAAAATTAGTACAACAAGTATTAACAAATGTTTTAATTTTAAATTAAAATTCCCTATTTTGAGCAATTGGGTTTGTATCATTACTGAATCAATTATATCTGGAATTATTATTACTCTTTGGAAATAAAGTGAAATTTGTTATTAAAAAAACTATTACATTGTTGCTTGAGATGCATCATGGAACATCTGACTCTTTGCACAGCCAGCAGCAAGTTCATCACCTGCACCACGTCTCATAAGACCTCTGTATAGACCATCTTCAAGTTTTACACCTTCACGTTCTTCCCATTCCTCTACAGTGATAGAATATTTCTTTTGGATTCTGTCTCTGTACCATTCTGGAATTACATTAAATGCACAGAATGGAACTATTCTAAGGTCTGGAGTAACATAGTGAATATCACATCTTTGTAATCTTTCTAAATCTTCATTGTATTTGTCTTGGAAGTGCATCATACCAAGGAATAATCCTTTGACGTGCCATGAACCAACTGAATCAAATGATCTTTTCATGAGAATATTACCAAACATTTTTGCTAAATCTAATCCTGCTGGTTGTTTTTTAGTATCAACAAAACCTTTGAGTTTTCTTACAACTTCAAGCATTGTAAAGTATTTGTTCTTACCAGAACGAATTTCTTCTGCTTTATCTTCAAAGAGTTCTAACATTCCTTGAATATCACAGAATTTAGTTAATGGAACAAATTTCTTTGTATCAGCATCTTCAAAGATGTATGTTCCTGCACCACAAGCAAAGTGAATAGATAATTCGTATTTTGGTTTACTTGAGAATGCTTCAATTACATTAGTTAGTGGCATACAACTTGGAACTGGGAACCAATCATCAACAGTTACTTCACCATTGGTTTGTTCTTCAATTCTTTGAACACAATCAGGAACTGTAATTCTGTATTTTTCACGTTCAGATTTACCCATTCTACCAGTTAATGATACTGGTTGGAAGTTTACAGCGTGAACTACATCCATGTTCTTTTGTGCATATCTGATAATTCCACCTAATTCATGATCGTTAATTGATTTGATTACAGTTGGAACAAATACAACAGTAGTACCTGTTTTTCTGCAACTATCAAGAGCATATGGAATTTCCCAGTGATTTTTAGGATTTGTTCTTGCAGTTACACCGTCAAAGGAAAGATACAAGTTGTTACATCCAGCAAGTCTAACTTCTCTTGCTGCTTCAGGATCCATAGCATGTCTAATACCATTTGTATTCATTTGAATATGGTCAACACCTTCTTCTTTCATTATTTTAATAACATCAGCAATATCATCTCTGAGCATTGGTTCACCACCAGTAATTTGCATAGAGTTTCCTGGAATTGGTCTTTCTGCTCTTAGAGTTTTCATCATACCTCTAACTTGAGTATGATCTGGTTCATACATGTAAGCACCTTCAAGTCCCTTCTTTACATAGAAGAAACAATACCAACATGTTAAATCACATCTATTAGTTACAATCATGTTTGCTAATCCACTGTGAGATAAGTGATTAGAACACAAGCCACAGTTATTTGGACAAGAACATTTGTCAATCATTACATTTGGAGAATGTGCACCTTTGCCATCCATCCAATATGTACTGAATTTTTTGTACATTTCATAAGAACCAAAGTATAATTCCTCACATTCACCGTGAGTTGGACAAATTTTTGACATGAAAACTTGATTATCTCTTTCAAAGACTTCAGCATCCAAAATCATGTTACAATCAGGACAGATACTTTGAGTAAATCTGATAGTAGATTTTTTACCCAAATTCTTGTTTGTTTGATTGGAAATCTGAATTAGTGCCATGCTTGTAATTAGATTTCTAAAAAAACAGTATATAATCTGTTTCATACTTACCCCCGTGGGGAATTTAGTAGTTAGTCGTGACGGGTTTAAATATCAAAACTGATCGATTAGATCGCATGAGCATATCTGATAAAACAAAAAAATCTCTTGAAAAAATTGGTCTTACCAGTTATGAAATCAAGACATTTTCTGCATTGCTAAAATCAGGAGAAATGACAGCATCAGATCTTAGTCAAAAATCAGGTGTGCCATATTCAAAAATTTATGAAGTTTTAGGAACATTGGAAGAAAAAGGATGGATTGGGTCAGATGACTCAAGACCAACAAAATATTTTGCAAAGTCACCAGCAACAGGAGTAGAAAGCACAAAACAAAAAATGGAAAGTGACTTCCTACAAAATCAAAATGTAATTTTAAATGAATTAGTTCCTTTATATGAAAAAAGTGGTATAAGTGAAAAACCAGACATATGGGTATTATCAGGTGCAGTTAACATTACTGCTAAAATTTTAGAGATGGTAGATAGTTGTAGAGACGAAGTAATGATTACACTACCAGAAGTTGGTGTGGAATTAGTTAAACAAGCATTACCAAAATTAAGAGCATTACACGATAAAGGAGTAAAAATTACAGTTCTTACATCAGATAAAATCGATAAAGAATCAATTACAGCAATTAAAAGAGTTGCAGAAGTTAAAATTAAGAAAGGTTTGTTTGGAGGTGGAATTATCTCAGATAAAAGATATGTTGTAATTTTATTAGGTCCTGAAATTGCAGGTGAAAATTCATCAGATGTTATTGCAATTTGGGCAGATCATATTGGTTTAGCAGGAATTGCGCGTCAATATTTTGAATATTTATTAAAAGATTCAAAGAAGGTATAGTGTCATGGATATACGCAAAGAAGAAAAACTATTTGTTGGAACTGCAGAAGCAGAACATGTTGAAATGTATCTTAAAGCAATTTGGCATATAAGGGAAAGAGGCGATGATGTTAAAATTAGTACAATTGCAAAAATTCTCAATATTAGACAACCAAGTGTTGTTCAAATGCTAAAAAAATTAAATGGTAAAAATCTTGTAGAGTATAACAAAGCAGGTGTAAATCTTACAGATGAAGGAGAAAAAATTGGTGCTAGTATGTTGAGAAATAGTAGATTATTAGAAGTTCTAATGGATAGTGCATTAAAAGTAGAAATTGATGAAGAAATGGTATGTGGAATTGAACATCATATGAATAAACAATTTACTGATGCATTATGTACAATGTTAGGTCATCCAAGAAAAAGTCCACATAATCATGATATTCCAATGGGCGAATGTTGTAAAAAAATTAAAGACATCCCAAAAGATATATCAGATTAAGAATTAGATTTACTATGGCATGTTTCTGTGGTTGTGAAACCTATGTGAAAAATGAAGATGGTTTTAAAATTGCATGTGTAAAATGTCAACATGGACCTCAAAACCATGATGATGCATTTAGAGATGCTGCAAGAAAGAATGAATCACAAAGTCAAAAACGTGATGCAGACTTCGGATAAATAATTATTCGCCAATAATTTTAACTAAAACTCTTTTTGGTCTTTTACCATCAAATTCACCATAGAAAATTTGTTCCCATGGACCAAAATCTAGTTCACCATTTGTAATTGCAACAACTACTTCACGCCCCATAACTTGTCTTTTTAGATGTGCATCAGCATTATCTTCTCCAGTATCGTTGTGTTTGTATTGTTCAATTGGTTCATGAGGTGCTAATTCTTCTAACCATTTTTCATAGTCATGAAGTAATCCATCCTCATTATCATTGATAAAAACACTTGCAGTGATATGCATGGCATTAACAAGACAAAGTCCTTCTTGGACTTTACTTTGGTCTACTAATTTTCTGATGTCAGGAGTAATATTGACAAAACCTCTTCGAGATTTAATATTAAATGTAAGATGTTTAGTTAATGACTTCATAGTTTTTCCAAATGAATCACCAAATTAAAATCATAAAGCAGGCTCAGAACTCAAGATCCTCATCATTAATCAGAGGGATAGAAACATCATAGCCTGTAAGGCAGTTTTTGAAGATATTCCTTTTGAGTCTTTCAAGAAGCTTGATAAATGGGAAATAGTAAGTTAAACAAAATGGTCACGATTAGCACTCCTGCAACATTGGAAAGTTTTAGAAGATTTATCATTTCTAGTACGTGTAAATCTTATGCTCCAAGAAATTATTTAGAAGATTCAGAGGTATTTGCAGAAAGAGAAGATAATTTGGGTGCAATATACGTAGAAGCAGCAGATAAAGTAACATTGAAAAAAATTAGAGATATCAAATTTATGAATGCAAGAGATGTACTTGGAATAATTTATAATTCAAAAAGCGGAAATACATCACTCAAATGGAGACAAATTAGAAGAATGGAAGGTAAAGTAACAGGTGAAGCTTCTCCAAATTCTTTAACAAATCTAGCAGAAGCAGGTGTTCTTACTTTAGATTGGGTTGAAAATTATCTAAAGAAAAAATCACAAGAAGCGAAAACTACTGAAACTACAAACTAAACACTTTACTTTTTGTAAATTATTTTACTAATATGATTACAAAAACAATAGATGAAAATTTAATTTCAGTAATTCCCGAAGATTCAGAAGATTTATTGAATTTACGACGAATAATTAGAGAAAATGATAAAGTGATTGGAGATACAACTAGAGTTTTAAAACAAGATAAAGAGTATGCAAGACCAGATAAAGGTGAAAGAATCAAAATTAGAATTGCATTAACTGTAGAAAAAATTTCTCTTGATGAAGTTTTAGATAAATTGAGAATTAGTGGAATTATTTCTGAATCAAGTAACGAATCAGTACCACATGGTTCACATCATTCATTTATTTTAGAATTAAATGATGGTATTACAATTTCAAAGAAAAAATGGTTACCAGTTGAGAAAAAACTTTTGAAATCAAGTAATAATCAAGTTAGTTTTGTACTAATTGCAATTGATACTGCAGATTGTGGAATTGCAAGATTAAGAGGAACACATTTAGAATTTATGCCAAATATGTACTCTGGATCTGGAGGAAAGAGATACAAAACTAATTTTAAAATTGAAAAATTCTTTGAACATGTACAGCAGGCAATGAATTCTATTTTCAAAGAGGGGGATATGATAGTAATTTTTGGTCCAGGTGAAACAAAAAAAAGATTTGCAAATCATTTACAAAAATCACAAAAATATAAGATTCAAGTTGTTGATGGAGTAGATTCAGGTGGAGAAGATGGCATTTACACATTTACAAAATCTCAAACAATGCATGAGATAATGTCAGATAGTAAATTAGCAAAAGCTGCAGCAATAATTGATGAAATTATGATTCTTGCAAATAAGAAAAGTAAAAAATTTACAATGGGGTATAATGAAACGTTGAATGCCAATCAAATTGGTGCAGTAGAATCAATAGTTTTTTCAGATAAAATAATTCAAGATAACAATGAACAAGAAATAATGGATTTCCTAAATGATGTAGAAAATAAAGGAGTTAAAATTTACAGTGTTGACTCGTCTACAGATATCGGATTAAGAGTTACAGGTTTAGGTGGAATAGTTTCTTTGTTACGATATTCATTAGAGACTTAATTTGTTGATTCAATTAACCAGTTCAAATATGATTTATTTATTGAAGTAACATCAATTTCAGCTATTTCAGGAACATCATATGGATGAGTTTCTTCAATTATCTTTTTGAGCTTAATTTTATTTTTTGTCACAGTTTTGAATATTGCAATATATTCTGGGGAATTTTGAATTTTCCCATTCCAAGAATATACTGAATCAATTTTTGAAATATTAACACATGCTATAGTCTTATTTTTAACAAGTTCATTAGCAATTTTTAAAATTGATTTTTTATTAGGATATGTTGATACAATAAACACTGGTTTCATAGTAACCGATAAATGCCCGTACTTTAAAAAATTAACAATTAGTTTGGAACTTGATTTTATTACAGAAAATTCGATAATCTATGTCTTAATGGCTTGGGTAGTTATTTTCATATCAGCCAAGGCTCTAAAATTAGAGCGATTTGGTTTTGAAATTAAGGCATACAGTCTAGTTTATAAAAATAAAGGAGTCAATGAACTTTTAATAAAAATTCTAGGTAGAACAAGATCAGCAGTATCAGTATTTGCAAATGTTAGTGTCATTGCAGGATTCATAATGATGGGTTTTGCATTTTGGTTTTTACTAAATAATGTTTCAAACTTTTTTGTTGCACAATCAGAATTTAATGAGTTAACCGTATTAATTCCAGGTGTTACATTAACTTCTGCACCAGCCATTACTTACTTTTTACTTTCTATCCCAATTGTACTTGTCATGCATGAAGGTGGACATGGGATTGTAGCTGCACTTGAAAAAATTAGAATCAAAACAGGTGGTTTTGCAATTTTTATTGCAATGTTTGCAGGTTTTGTTGAACCAGATGAGGAAGAATTTGAAAAAGCAAAAAAGATTTCTAAATTAAGGGTAATAGGAGCAGGTGCAACTTCAAATGTTTTGTTTGCATTGGTCTTAGGAGTTATTTTGTTAACAAATCCATTTTTTGCAATGGTTGTTCCAGAACCACTATTGAGTATATTTTATGAATTACCTGAAGGTGTCTTGATACTTTCAATAATAGAAAATTCAGGAGCTGAACAAGCTGGATTACTTGGAAACGATATAATTACTTCAATTAATGACATACCGATTCTTATTCCAGCGGATTTCCCCAGTTTGAATCCAGGTGAGACTGCCACTGTTTCAGTACTTAGAGAAGGGCAACCATTGAATTTTGAATTACTAGTAATGCCAGCACCAGATGATCCTGAAAGAGGATTAATTGGAATAATGAGAGATAATTCGTTTACATACAAACCTGTAATGAATTTCATTGAATGGAATGATCCAACTGTTTCAATGTTCTTGTTATGGTTATGGATGATTTCATTTTTCATAGGAATAATCAACATGTTACCATTACCAATTCTAGACGGTGGAAAATTCATTCATATCATTATTGATAAAAGAATTTCAGAAAAAGCAGTTAAAATGACAATGTGGGGAATTTATGCATTCACCTTTGTGTTGTTTGGTCTCAATATTGCTTTATCATATATGAAATCAGGATGGTTTACAATCTAATTTACCTAAAGAATCATTAATGAAAAATTATAATTAATTTCATGAAATGTGACAGATGTGAAAATCCTCCAGCATATACAAGGAAATATTCTGGTGAAAAACTTTGTTCAGAATGTTTTTCAAAATCTATTGTAAAAAAAACTGCAAAAACAATTTCTAAATATAAAATGATCAAACATAATGAATTAGTTGCTGTAGCTGTTTCAGGAGGTAAAGATTCACTAGCATTGCTTAAAGTTATTCATGAAATGTCATTAACTCATAGTTTTAGAATTAAAGTAATTACAATAGATGAAGGAATTCCAGGATATAGAAATGAGGCATTGGAAATTGTCAAAAAAGTTTGTGCTGAATTAAATGTAGAATATAAAATATATTCTTACAAAGATCTTTTTGAATTAACACTTGATGAAGCATTAGACTTGCGAGAAAATGAAAAAACATCATCATGTTCAATGTGTGGAACATTTAGAAGACGTGCAATGGATTATGCTGCAAAAGATATTGGAGCAGATTTAATTGCAACAGGACATAATTTAGATGACACATTACAAACTTTTGTGATAAATATGCTTTCAGGGGATACAACTAAAGTTGGTTGGATGAATCCAGATACATCTACAAATTCATTAAGAAAAATAAAACCATTTTGTGAAATCTACGAATCTGAAATTGTTTTTTATGCATTTACAAATAATTTACCATTTCAGTCTGAACCGTGTCCTCACATGAATGAAGGGATAAGAACTGACATTCGTGAATTTTTGAATTCATTAGAAAATCAACGTAGTGGAATTAAAAATAACTTGTATCAATCAATTATCAAAGTTTCAGATGTAATGAAAAATTCGAATTCAAATACTAAACAAAAAACAAATTGTGAAAAATGTGGTGCTGAATGTACTGGAAACATATGCTCAGTATGCACTATGGTCTTAAAATTAAAATCAAATCAAACCTAATGCAAATATAACATGCCATCTTTTAGAAAAAACGGTAGTAGGTAGGATTGGGGTGCCAGCCGTGCCCTATTCTGAAACCGGCTATATGCAGAGATCAGCAACTGTTGGGTAAATCTCTAGATGGGTAATTCCCGCTTGGTGTGCGGAAATGAAATCACGCCGAGGCGGGTGGTTGCAGGACTAGAAATATTCGAAGGAATAACTTCTAAGACCGAACTATCGAAAGGGATGAGGTCCGGGAGGGAGCAATCCTAAGGTGGAGCATCCACGCTTCCTCGTCTACGTGGCGGATCTTGTATGCCTTGAAATGGGGCTATTCGTCTAGACTGGAACCAGCGGATCTACTACCTTTATAATTAAAATCAAATTTGCATGATCATGGATGGAATAATTTCATTTGGTAACAAAAGAAACTATGATGATTTTAAAAAACAAATTCCAGCTGATGTGTTACCTCTTTTTGATTCAATTAGAGAATTCTGCTTCAAATTAGGTGAAAATGTAGTAGAAGATGTTCGAATGCATAGAGTTGTATTTTGCAAATCAATGACATTTAGATGGTTTCTTGATGTAGAACCAGAAAAAGAAGGAGTAAAAATTAAAATTCAAAAAAGTAGAAAAGATCCAATCCAAATTATTCAAATAAAAAAAGAACAACAAATTTCAGAATTTACTGAGTTTTTCAAAAATGCTTATGAAAATATTCGTTAATACAAAACATCAAACTTTGAAAATTCATTATTAAATTCCTCGTTATGAATTTCAACATGTTCTACAATGGAATTGGCAGGACCGACATGGGACCATTTGACTAACTTAGAAACATTGTCTTCTGTACCCTCTAAAACACATTCAACACGACCATCTGGAAGATTTTTTACCCATCCACAAATATTGTTTTGAATAGACTTAGCTTTTAGACTCTGACGAAAGAAAACTCCTTGTACTCTACCAGTTACAAAGAGTCTAACACGTTGATTTGTCATTAATACAAAATACAAGAAAGTTCTTAATCAATTTTAAGTTTAAAGATAAACTACTTTCTTTCTTTAATTCTAGCTCTACCTGTTTTTCTAGCAGCAATACTTCCTACCTTTGCACCAGGAGGAGCATCTCTAGAAACTGTAGAACTTTGTCCAACATGTTGGTGACGACCACCACCGTGTGGGTGAACATATGCTGCTTGTGCAACACCTCTAACAATTGGATATTTCTTTCCTTTAGCTTTGAAACTTCGCCATTTGTTTCCAGCACTCATGAAATGGCGTTCAGTTGCACCACCACCAGCAAGAGTACCAATCATTGCTCTATTTTTTGGATTAAGAGTTGCAAATTTTCCTGAAGGAAGTTTAATTGTGACACCGTCATCTCCGTGAGAGAAAATAGTTGCGTTAGTTCCAGCAGATTTTACTATAGCTCCACCATCACCAAAATGTCTTTCAATATTACAAACAATTGTTCCATCAGGAATATTTTGAACACTAATTACATTTCCTTGTTCAATTTTTGATTTTAAACCAAATTGTAATGATTCTCCAACTTTAGTTCCTAGTACTGCAGGAATAAAGGAAACAGAACCGTCTTCAAATCTAACTTTAGATAAAGGTGCTTCTCGTCCACGCTCGTGAACTAAATCAATAATTTCCCCAACATGATTTTCTGCTAGTGGAAAACGTGGATAATTAGCAGTTTTTCCTACTTTACCAGTGGAAGTCGATCTAAATTGATTGCCTCCACGGCCTCGTCTACGTACTAATGGTCTTTTACCCAAGTTGATCGTTTCAATCTGAAAAGAGAATTTTAAGCTTTGGTATGGATTAGAATAGGAAAGAATTACCACAAAGGTATAAAAATTAGATTAGAGGTTCTTTTTGTATGAGTCAAAATGCTCTTTCTCTCAAAGTTCTTGAGGCATATACTAGGGATGTTGGAAGAGGAGTAGCTAGAATTGATTATGACTCAATGGATACGTTAAATGCATCAACTGGGGATGTAATTGAAATTAAAGGTAAAAGAAGAACAGTTGCAAAATGTCTTCCATTATATCCATCTGATGAAGGAAAAGGAATTATCAGAATTGACGGACTAGGAAGAAATAATTCAGGAATTGCAATTGGAGACACAATATCAGTTAGAAAAATTAAAGCAACTGCAGCAGAAAAAGTAGTAGTTGCACCATTAGAAGCAATACCTCCAATAGATGAAAGATATCTTGCAGATGCTTTAGAAAGTGTTCCATTAATCAAAGGTGATAACGTTATGGTCCCATACTTTGGTGGACGATTAACATTCCAAGTAATTGGTGTTACACCAGCTGCAGATGCAGTTTTGATTACACAAAAAACAGTTTTCCATATTGCAGAAAAAGGAGAAACATTACGCGGTGTTCCACAAGTAACCTATGAAGACATTGGCGGTATACATAATGAAATTAAGAAAGTAAGAGAAATGATTGAGCTTCCATTAAGACATCCTGAAATTTTCGAGAAACTTGGAATTGAAGCTCCAAAAGGCGTTTTACTTTATGGTCCTCCAGGAACTGGTAAGACTTTACTTGCTAAAGCAGTTGCAAATGAAAGTCAAGCTCATTTCATTAGTATTTCAGGTCCTGAAATTATGAGTAAGTTTTATGGAGAAAGTGAAGCTCGATTAAGAGAAATTTTCAAAGAAGCAAGAGAAAAAGCACCATCAATAATTTTTGTTGATGAAATTGATTCTATTGCACCAAAAAGAGAAGAGGTTACAGGAGAAGTTGAACGTAGAGTTGTTTCACAAATGTTATCATTAATGGATGGATTAGAAGGAAGAGGAAAAGTAATTGTTATTGCTGCAACAAACAGACCTAATGCAATTGATCCTGCACTAAGACGACCGGGAAGATTTGATAGAGAAATTGAGATTAAAGTACCAGATAAAAAAGGACGAAGAGATATTCTTGCAATACACAGCAGAAATATGCCTTTAGCAGACGATAGTCAAGATTTACCGGTAAATATTGATAAAATTGCTTCAGTCAGTCACGGATATGTTGGTGCAGACTTAGAATATCTATGTAAAGAAGCAGCAATGAAATGTTTGAGAAGATTACTACCTGAACTTAATTTAGAAGAAGAAAAACTCCCACCAGAGACTTTAGATAAACTGATTGTAAATCATGATGATTTCACTAAAGCATTGATTGAAGTTACTCCATCTGGAATGAGAGAAGTATTCATTGAAAATCCTGACATAAAATGGGAAGAAGTTGGTGGTTTAGAAGATGTTAAAAAAGAATTACAAGAAGCAGTTGAATGGCCAATGAAATATCCTGCATTGTATGATAAACTAGGACACAGTATGCCAAGAGGTATCTTACTTCACGGTCCAAGTGGAACTGGTAAGACTTTACTTGCTAAAGCAGTTGCAACACAAAGTGAAGCAAACTTTGTTTCAGTCAGAGGACCTGAATTGTTATCAAAATGGGTTGGTGAGTCTGAAAGAGGAATTAGAGAAATTTTCAAGAGAGCAAGACAATCTGCACCATGTGTAGTTTTCTTTGATGAAATTGATTCTATTGCACCAATTAGAGGAGCTGGTGGAGAAACAGCAGTTACTGAAAGAGTTGTAAGTCAATTACTAACAGAATTAGATGGAATGGAAAATATGCATGGAGTTATTGTTTTAGCAGCAACAAACAGGGCTGACATGATTGATCCAGCATTATTAAGACCGGGAAGATTTGATAAGATTATTCAAATCCCATTACCAGATAAAGAAAGTAGAAAGAGTATTCTAAAAATTAATGCTGAAAAGATTCCAACCATTAGTGAACCAAGTGATCCAAAACATATTGATTTTGATAAATTGTCAGAAATTACAGACGGATTAAGTGGTGCAGATACAGCATCTATAGCAAATACTGCTGTATCTTTAGTAATTCACGAATTCTTAGATTCCCATCCGGATGTAAAAGAAATGGAAAAAGCTAGCATAGATGCCAAAGTAACTATGAAACACTTTGAAGAAGCAGTCAAGAAAGTAAGAGAACAAAAAGACCTTAAGATGGGTGAAAAATTAGTCGCCTCCTATTACAGGTAGTTTTAATAAAATAGTAATTCTAATTCTCATAAATGTCAGAATACACAGGTTATCATGGAAATTCATTAGAATTTTTGAAAGTAAATAAAATTTCAATAGGTGATTCTGTCAAAATTTTAGCTGACATTACATATTCGGGAATAGTTATGCCACGATATGAACACAGTGATGACAAACATATTGTATTGAAATTAAAAAGTGGATACAATATTGGTTTAGAAATCAAAAATATTGAAAAGGTTGAAAAAAAATCATCCATAGAAAAAAATATTGAAACTAAAGAAAATATTGAAAAGAATGATAATTTACCAAATATTTTATTATTATCAACTGGGGGAACAATTGCAAGTAAAATTGACTATAGAACTGGTGCGGTTACACCAGTATTAACAGCAGAGGAACTTAATTCATCTGTTCCAGAACTAGGGAAAATAGCAAATATTGAAACTAAAGTTCTATTTTCAGAATATTCTGAAAATATTATGCCTGAGCATTGGGTAAAAATTGCTGAAACAGTTAAGGAATATAGTAAATCTCAGTATACGGGAATTATAATTGCTCATGGAACAGATACAATGCATTATACATCATCGTATCTCTCTTTTGCATTAGCAGGTTTTCCGATACCTATTGCATTAGTTGGATCACAAAGATCATCAGATCGAGCATCATCAGATGCTGCATTAAATCTAATTGGAGCAGTAAAGTTTCTTACTGAATCAAAAACAAATGGAATTTACATTGCAATGCATCAAGATGAAAATGATGAAACAATTGCTTGTCATATTGGTACACGTGTGAGAAAAAATCACACCAGTAAAAGAGGAGCATTTCAAACAATAGGAAATGATCCAGCATTTTTGATTGTAAATAATAAAATTCAGAAAAATATGAAAAGAGATTTTTTCAAAGTTAATGAATTTGAGCCAAAAATAAAAATCAATGAAAAAGTTGCTTTAGTAAAATATCATCCTGGGTATAATCCAGATTTATTAAAAAATTTAATAGATTCGGGAGTTAAAGCAATTATTTTTGAAGGAACAGGATTAGGACACATTGGTCAGAATATGTATCCGGCAGTAAAAATGGCAAATGAAAAGGGAATTTTTATGGGAATGACTTCTCAATGTATTGATGGTATGGTAAGAATGACAGTGTATGAAAGTGGAAGAGATCTATTAAATCTAGGAATTATTCCACTAGAAAACATGATTCCAGAAATTGCATTAGTTAAAGCAATGTGGGTAACAGGAAATACTGAAAAATTTGATGAAATTAAAGAAAATATGTTAAAAGAAATTGCATTAGAATTTTCAACGTGATCAGGTAATAAAATGGAAAAATTTTCAATTAAAGATGTAGGCGTAAAAGTAGGCTTAGAAATTCACCAACAGCTTGAAACTAATAAAAAATTATTTTGTAATTGTACACCAATAGAATCAGATGATTATTCAATAAAATTTCAAAGAAAATTACGAGCTTCTAAAAGTGAATTAGGTGAATTTGATCCTGCTGCACTTTTTGAAAGTACAAAATCAAAAACTATCATGTACTATGCAAACGAAGAGAGTAGTTGTTTAGTTGAACAAGATGAAGAACCACCACATGAATTGGATGAAGATGCCAGAAAAATTGCATTAGTTATCGCTGCAGCATTGAAATCAACTATTTTTAGTGAGATTTATCCAATGAGAAAAACAGTAATTGATGGCTCTAATACAACAGGGTTTCAACGTACTATGTTAATTTCTCAAGGTGGATTTTACAATGCAGGGGAAACAAAAATAGGAATTCAGTCAATTTGTTTAGAGGAGGATGCAGCAAAAATTTTAGGTGAAGAAGGAACAACAAGAAAATTTGGTTTAGAGAGACTAGGTGTTCCGTTAGTAGAAATTGCAACAGATCCTTTTGAAGTAGAATTAACAGAAATTAAAAAAATTGCATTATCTCTAGGAAGAATTTTGAGAAGTACAAAAAGAGTAAAAAGAGGATTAGGAACAATTAGACAAGACGTTAATGTATCCATTAAAGATGGTGGAGGAATTGTTATTGAAGTTAAAGGAGTTCAACAGTTGGATCAATTAGAAAAAGTTGTAGAATATGAAGCAAAAAGACAACATGGGTTACTAAAAATTTCAAAAAAAATACTAGAAACCAATTGGAAATATGATGAGGATAATAAAAAAGACATTACAGAATTATTTTCAAAATGTAAATCAAAAATTATTCAAAATGCCATAAAGAAAAATCACAAGATTATAGCAATTTCTTTTAAAAATATGGGTGGAATTTTTGGATATTTACCATATGAAGGCATAAGATTAGGCAAAGAAGTAGCAGAACTAGTTAGATTTTTTGGAATTGGAGGAGTTTTTCATTCTGATGAATTACCAAATTATGGCATAGAAGCATCTGATCTAAATGGATTGAGAAATTTATTAAAAATTAACGAAAATGATGCCTTTTTAATATTAGCAGCACCAGAAGAAAAAATTCACATAGTAATTGATCAAATTATTGCACGAATAGAACATATCAAAAATCAAGGTATACCAATTGATACAAGATTAGCTACTCCAACAGGAGAAACAAAATTTCTCCGACCAAGACCAGGTGCTGCACGAATGTATCCAGAAACAGATATTCCACCAATAATAGTAACTGAAAAAGAACTAAGTGACGCAGAAAAAAACATTCCAAAATTATGGGATGATGCAATTAAAGAAATAGAAATAAAATATAAAATGAATAAGCAATTATCAGAACAAATTTTTGATTCAAAATATATTGAATTATTTGAAAAAATTCTTGAAAATATTAAAACAAATCCAACATTTGTTGCATCAATTCTTTGTTCAACAATTACAAATTTAGAAAGAAAGGGATTAAATTCAAACTTATTAAAAAATCAAGAAATTTTTAAATTATTTGAATTATTGAACAAAGGGAAAATTGCAAAAGAGTCAATTGAAATAATTCTTGAAAATATTATGTCAAATAAATCACAAAATGTGGAGGAAGCCATGAAAAATACTTCAATTGAATCAATCAAGAATGAAGATTTAGATCAGATTATTAAAAATATAGTAGATAAAAATCAAGAAATAATTAAAAATCAAAAAGAAAGGGCAATTGGACCATTAATGGGAATTGCTATGAAAGAGTTAAGGGGTAAAGCATCTGGAGAAATAATCAATAATCTTCTATTAGAGAATATTAAAAAGAAATTAGAAGAATAAAAATGCAGAAAATGGGATTTGAACCCATGAACTCCTAAGAGACAAGGATCTGAACCTTACACTGTTGACCAGGCTTGGTAATTCCTGCATCGTGTGATTTTGAATTCTAAAATAAGTTCTTTATTATACAAGAAAATAGTATTTTCAAATTAATTAAGTGATAAAGATGGAATTTCGAGAAATTTATTGTACAAGTTGTAAAAAAGTAATTGGACGATATAACATTAAATTTTACAGTGAAGATAAGATTGCAGAATTAATGAAAACAAGTCATGTAACTCATGTTAGAAATGGTCATCAAATTAACATCAGAAAATTTGAAAAAAATTAATTATTTTTAATTATTTTAATTGATTCAGAAAGTTTTGAAATTCGGAATAATTGATTATTAGAAATATGCTTATTCCAAGGTTGTGAATATAAAATAACTTTTTTATTATTTTCAAGAAATTTAATTGCATTTAATGGAGAATCATCAATAAAAATATCATAATCTAAATCAGCTTTCATAGGTCCATCAATCACAGATACATAATTGTCATATGAAATGTCATGATATTCTAACCAATTTTTTACAAAAGAATTAGTAGAAATTTCTCTAGCTGTAACAATATCTACTTGTGCAAAATTAGAAAGATTTTTTGTCGTTAAGGATAAATTTTTTTCAGTTACTGGAATTGATTTCCAATTTTTCCAACAAGAACTTAATTCTGAATAAAAATCAAATGGATCAATTTTAAATTTTTTCCAAAATTCCCAATCTGTTACCTGATTTTTAGAAATAGATGGCCTAATGGAATTACTATAATTTAACCATGAAACTATTACATCAGCAAGTACACCATCAACATCTAGTGCAATTTTCATATTATCGATTAATCAGTTGTATCTTTAAATTCATTTAATAGATTTTTTTGATGTTTATTGAGTTTTTTAGGAATGTTTACTACTACTCGTACATACTGATCCCCTGTTCCCCTAGAATTAATATGAGAAACTCCTTTTCCTTTTAATTTGATTATAGTGTTTGGTTGACTACCAGAATCTATCTTGATTTTTTCTTCTCCATGCAGAGTAGGCACCATTAATTCACATCCTAATGCAGCATCTACCATTGAGATGTCTCGATCATAAAAAATATCTTTTCCATCTCTTTTGAAATGCGTGTGAGGTTGAATATTTACTCGAATTACCAAATCACCATTAATTCCATCTGGAATTTCATTTCCTTCATTAGAAACAATATAATCACCTGTATCAATTCCTGGTGGAATTTGAAAATCAACTTTTTTAGTTCCTTTAACTCGACCTTGCCCTTTACAATTACTACATGGTGTTTCTATCATTGAACCTTGGCCTCTACAAGTTGGACATGGTGCAGCTGTTACAAATGAAGCAAATCCCATATTACGCGTTTGTCTTACTTCGCCTTGACCATTACATGATGTACATGTTTTTTTATTGGTTCCAGGTTTACAACCAGAACCCTGACAATTATCACATTTGATTTGTTTTTGTAAATTAATTTCCATTTTTTTTCCATGTAAAACATCTTCTAACGTTACAGTTGTTTGATAAAGAAGATCAGATCCTCGTTGTTGTTGAGTAAATCCGCCGCCGCCCCGCGACCAAAAATTGATTCAAAAATATCGTTAAATCCACCGCCGCCGCCCCGCGACCAAAAATATCATCGTTACTATATGTACCATCTACTCCTGCATGTCCATGTTGATCATAGGTTTGTTTTTTTTCAGAATCTGAAAGAATAGCATATGCTTCAGAAATTTCTTTAAAGTGTTCACCAGCATCTTTAGATTGATTACGATCAGGATGAAATTTTAATGCTAATTTTCGATATTGATTTTTAATTTCATCTGGAGAAGAAGTTTTAGATACTCCTAAAACTTCATAATAATCGCGTTTTGCAGTCATGAGTTATTTCTTCATTTTAATTACACTATAAATGATTAATTTCAAAAATTAGTTAGTTTTTGCTTCATCAGTTGAATCTGATTCATTAGGTTGTCCCTCTGCACCTTGTTGTCCCTCTGCACCTTGTTGTCCCTCTGCACCTTGTTGTCCCTCTGCACCTTGTTGTCCCTCTGCACCTTGTTGTCCCTCTGCACCTGGAGGTGGAGCTGCATTTTTGTAAAGTTCGGTGGTAACTTCATTAACTAAAGTTTGAAGTGCTTCAAGTTTAGGTTTTAATTCAGATGGCTCTTTATCTAATACTTCCTTAACTTCTTTTACTGCATCAGTAATTTTAATTCCTTGTTCCTGTGAAATTTTATCTTTAAGATCTACATTTACTAATTTTTCAGTTGTATAGATATAACTCTCTGCTTCGTTTTTGAGATCAATTTTTTCTTTCTTTACTTTATCCTCATCAGAAAACTTTTCTGCATCTTCTTTTAATTTCTCTATTTCTTCTGGAGAAAGTTTTGAATTAGATTCAATTGTTATTTTAGCTTCTTTTTGTGTTCCCAGATCTTTTGCTGTTACATTAATGATTCCGTTTGCATCAATATCAAATTTAACTTCAATTTGTGGTACACCTCTTGGGGCTGGTGGTAAATCAGTTAGATTGAAACTTCCTAATGATACATTATCAGTTGCCATTGGTCTTTCACCTTGTACAACATGTATTGTTACAGCAGTTTGATTATCAGCAGCAGTTGTGAAAACTTTACCTTTTGATGTTGGGATAGTAGTATTTCTTTCAATTAATGGTTCTCGTACACCACCTAATGTCTCAATTCCTAATGTTAGAGGTGTTACATCAAGTAATACTATATCACTTGTCACGTCACCAGCAATAATACCAGCTTGAATTGCAGCACCCATAGCTACTGCTTCCATTGGATCAACACCGGATTCAGATTCTTGTCCAACTACTTCACTGACGAATTTTTTAACTAAAGGAATTCTAGTTGGTCCACCTACCATGACAATTTTATTAATATCAGAATTAGACAATTTTGCATCTTCTAATGCTTTTAGAATTGAAGGCTTACATCTATCCACAATTGGACCAATCAACTCATCTAATTTTGCTCTTGTAATTCTTAATTCAAGATTTTTAGCACCTGCAGATGGATCATGTGCAATAAATGGTAAATTGATATCCGTTTCCATAACCGTTGATAATTCAATTTTTGCTTTTTCACAAGCCTCTCTAATTCTTGTCATTGCTGTTGAATCAGAAGTTAAATCAACACCTTCTTTTTTCTTAAATTCATCAACAACATAATCAATCAAAACTTTATCCATATCCGTACCACCTAATTTTGTATCACCAGATGTACTTAGCACTTCAAATACACCACCACCCATTTCCATTATGGTTACATCTAAAGTACCACCACCAAAATCAAAAACAAGTATTTTCATATCTTGTTTAGCTTTATCTAATCCAAATGCTAAAGATGCAGCAGTTGGTTCATTAATTATTCTAACAACATCGAGACCAGCAATAGTACCAGCATCTTTAGTTGCTTGACGTTGGTTATCATCAAAATATGCAGGAACAGTAATTACAACTTTTTCAATAGGTTCTCCAACGAATGCTTCAGCATCTTTTTTTATTTTTTGAAGAATAAATGCAGAAACTTGTTGAGGTTTGTATTGTTTATCTAAAATTTTAAAAGTTTCATCTGAACCCATTTTTCTTTTGGCAGCAACGATTGTATTATCTGGATTAGTAACTGCTTGTCTTCTGGCAGGTTCACCAACCATCAATTCGCCCTCTTTACTAAATGCTACAACTGAAGGAAATGCTTTACCTCCTACTGTTGCACCTTCTGCTGCTGGAATAATAGTTGGTTTACCACCCATTACTACGGCTGCAGCTGAGTTACTCGTTCCTAAGTCAATACCTATAATTTTAGTCATTTTTTATCATCATTCTCCTTTTTTGAAATTTCTACTAGTGTAGGTCTTAATATTTTTTCATGAGAAATATATCCCTTCCTGATCTCTTTTGTAATTGTATTATCATCTAATGAGGGATCAGAAATTATTGAAATAGCCTCATGGAAGTTTGGATCAAAAATTTCTCCAAGTGCATCAATTGGTTTAACATTATATTTTTCCATTAATGATTCCATATTTTTTAAAATCGAATTTAAACCATCTGCATTAATTTTACTTTCAGAAATTACTTCTTTTGCCCGTATGAAATCATCATAAATTTTAAGAAAATCCAACATGAATTCATTAATTTTAGAATTAACACCAGTCTCAATATCATTTTGGGTTTTTTTACTAAGATTTTGAAAATCTGCTAATACATGTTTTAATTTTTCTTCAAATTGTAGTGTTTTTTGTTTCTCTAATTCTAATAGTTTTGATAAATCTTCAGATGTGTTATCATTATTATCCATATTATCTAATTCCTCGATTTTATTGCTAGAATCAGTTTCATTTTCAGATAGTACTTCAACAGGAATTTCATCAGAATTTGTTTCGTTAGACAATTTAAACAGAATTATTATCTAGCTAATTTATACCATTATTGAATAGTTTCACAAAGAGGATTTGCTTTTACAATAATTAAATTAGAATCTTTTTTAGTATTTTCAATATTTTTAAAATCAGATTGAGAACAAGCAACAATTATTGTAGTTTTATCACTGTGAAATAAATTGAAATCTGGATCTTCGTAAGCTTCAACGTCACCTATGTAATCACGTAATTTAGAAGTTAGATTTTGAAGCATTTCAATTTTATCACCACGCATTGCATGTTGATCAAGTGTCCAAGATAATGCAATTTTGGTTCTGCTAGCTTTGAGATCATTTTTCTTTAATGTACCACGAATTTCATCAATCAATCTTTTAATGTAACCATCTATTCCTTTTACACTTCCATTTATCAAATACATTAACGAATTTGAACCTTCAAAAGAAGAGCCTAGAGATTTTAAATCAAATAATCCATTTATCATATTATCCAAATAGATTTCTTGAAAATCATTTGACGAAAGATCATTTTTCGTAATTTCATCTTGCGCATATTTACAAACTTCTAAAATACTACAAAGACTAGAAAATCTTGATAAAATATCAATAGCGTGGAAGTGTTCAGATGATGAAATTGCTACAAATTCTTTTTCTTTTTTAGTATTACCAAGTAAATCTGCTAAAATTGGATCTTTTTTACCATTAAATGAACCAATAATTTTGGGTTGTTGATTTAGATCCTCTAAAGGATAATAAAAATAAGAAATATTTTTACCAGCTTGAAGTCCAGTTACATGTTCTAATAACGAAATGTTTTCGTTGTTACCTCCAAATCCCGTAGCTAATGTAAAAATTACTGAACTATTTTTCTTTAATGATGTAACTGCATCTTTGAATTTAGAATGAATTTCTGTTTTAATATCTTGGCCAGTTTTTCTAATTCTTGGTGTAAAGAAAAGATATTGAGCTTTAGAAATTGCTACATCAATTGGTTCCATTGCCAATAATGGCTCATCCTCTTTTAATGAAGAAACATTTGGATATGTTTTAGCAATTTCAGCTTTAAGAGATATTGCAGAAGGGGTTGATTCATCTATTATAGATACATCAGCACCTTTTATGGCCATTTGAGATGCAATTGCATAACCTTCAGTACTTAACCCATAAACAACAACTTTTGCTCCTGCCATCAATAACAGATGATTATCGACTAAGAAAAACTTATTGAAGTATAGTAATTAGCAGAAATACTTGAAAATATGGATAGATATTCTCACACCAAAACAATTATTGTTTTCTGAACCAATAATTGAGAAATTAGGACAAAAACATGACATTTTATGTACATCAAGAGAATATAACGAAGTTACAAAATTAGCAAAAATTAGACATTTTGACCTAATTTTTGTTGGAAAACATGGTGGTGGAGACAAAAAAAGTAAACTCAAAGCAAGTATTGAAAGGATTGAAAAATTATCTAAAAAAATTAAGAATTTTGAACCTGATGTGGTGATAAGTTTTGGTTCGCCAGAAGCAGCAAGAATTTCGTTTGGTTTAGGAATTAAACATATTATGTTCTGTGACTCACCACATGCAAATGCAGTAATGAGACTTACATTACCATTAATTCAAAAACTCTTAATTCCATATGTAATACCTAAAAAAGAATTTTCAAAATTTGGAATTAATGAGAAAGATATTGTTCAATACAAAGCAATTGACGCAGTAGTGACTATGCAAAGAAAAATTAATCAAAATATCATTTCTCCATTTAAAAATAATAATAAAAAAAATATTTTGATCAGAGTGGAAGAGGAAGAAGCTGCGTATACATCAAAATCAAGTAAAATAATTCCAATAATTAAAAAAATTGCCAATGATTACAAAGATGAGAATATTATTGTTTTAGGTAGATATACTCAACAAATTATTAATCTACAAAAAATTATGGGAAAAAAAATCAAAGTTATTAAAATGTCATTTGATGGAAAATATTTACTCAATGATACAGATGTCTTCATAGGTTCTGGTGGAACTATGACAGCAGAATCTGCTTTAATGGGTATTCCTACAATATCATATAATGCAGTTCCAAATATAATCGAAAATTTCTTAGTAAAAAAATCCCTTGTAAAAAGGGAAACAAATCCAAAAAAAGTTTCAAATGAAATTAAGAGAATTTTTGCAAGAAAAAATGACCAAAATCAAAAAAGAGCCAAAAAAGTTGTTAAACAGATGGAAGATCCTATAGAAAAACTAATTAAAATAATCAAAAATTAATTCTAATTTACTTTTAAGAGTCAAATTGGATTAAAAAGTTCATTAAGGGAATAGCAGTGCTCGATTTAGTAGCCCGGTAGTGTAGCGGTCAAGCATTTGGGCCTTTGAAGCCCGAGACGCAAGTTCGAGTCTTGCCCGGGCTACTCTACCTAAAAATCGATGATAATCGAAGCATGAACATAATATAGTCAATATTACTCAGATTAGGCATAATGACAGATATTATTTTAGGAATGGGAGAAGTGGGGGAGACATTATTTGATTTACTTGTAGATAGAAAATTTGATTGTATTGGAATTGATTTAGAAGATTCAAAATGTAAAAACTATACTGAAAATAAAATTATTGAAAATCCACAATACCTTCATGTCTGTCTACCAGGAGAATTAGAAAAATTTACAGATATTGTAATTGAATGGATTAATAAGATAAAAAATATTCAAGTTGTTGTAATTCATTCAACTGTAAAACCAGGAACTACAAAAAGCATTCAAGAAAGATCATCAATACCAATTTTATTTTCACCAGTTCGTGGAGTACATAGAAGATTTTTAGATGATATTAAAAAATATACAAAATTTATTTCGTTTGATAATAAAGAAATAAATTCAGAAATAAAAAAAGATTTAGAAAATAGATTTGAAAAAGTAGAATGGATGTCAACTACAAAAACTGCAGAGCTTGCAAAAATATTAGTTGATACAACATATTATGGATGGTTAATCAATTATGCTCAAATTACTAAAATGATATGTGAAAAAGAGAATGTTGATTTTGATGAAATGTGGAAATTTGCCGATGAAATTCATGAAAATTTGGGCAATAGACCAAAAATGTTTCCAGGTATTATTGGAGGACATTGTGTCATTCCAAATTTAAATTTAGTAGAGTATGAAAATTTAGATGTTATTAAAACAATTAATGAAATGTATGAAAAATTTAAAAAATAATTCTAATTTTTAAAAATCTAATCTTGTTAATAGTTTTGAAGCAATAATAAAAAGAATAGCTGCAAGTGCAGCAAGAATAATCATTTCATAAATAACAAATTCAGTAATAGTTCCAAAAATTCCTGCTCTGATTATATCAACAAGATATGTCAATGGATTAAGATAAAATGCAGTACGTAATGGTTCAGGTGCTGTATCAGCTGGGTAAAATGCAGAACTAACAAATGCAAAGAAAAGAAAAACCGTATTGATAATTACATTAAATCCTTCACTTGAGCGTAATCTAGTAGAAATTATTGAGGCTAATGAACCAAATAGAATGGATCCAACGACTGCACCAAAAATTAGAATTGGGATCGTAGCCAGTGAAAATTCTGCAGATTGAAAGATTACAGGATAGCCAACGACTGCAATTAAGGATGCACTAACTAATCCAATTATGCCAATTGTACAAATATTACTCAAAATGTAATGACTGCGAGTAAATGGACCAGACATGATCTGTTCAAACATTCCATGTCGTCGATCATTCCAAATAAGAATTCCAGAAATTAATGTACTATTCATAATATTAAATCCAATCATACCAGATGCTAAAAATGCAGGATAATCAAGATCCTTTCCAGCAAACGGAACCTGATTAATTAGTGGACCATAAGCAAAACCTGCTACAAAAATATAGATTAAAGGAAAAATAATTTGCCAAATTAAAAATCCAGGGTTAAGTGAAATCGTTAGATTTCTATTAACAAGTCTAATTATTGGATGCATTTTCTCTCACCATTTTTAAAAATACATCTTCAAGATTTGTTGGTACTGCAGATAAATCTTCAATTTCAATATTATTTTCATTAAGTATTTTTAGAACTCGTAGTAAAATTAATTCTGATTGTTCTGAATGAATAATAATTGTTGTACCAGTATCAAACTTAATTTCAAAATCAGGTATGTCATTTAACAATGAAGAAATGTTTGATTGTTTATTTTGTAAATGAATTTTAATTGTTTTTTCCTTTCCAAATCTATTTTTTAAAGCATCAGGTGAATCAACAGTAAGAATTTTTCCATTATCAATTATAGCTATTTCGTCACAGAGATATTCAGCTTCGGATAAAATATGAGTTGTATAAAAAATTGTTAAACCAGTTTTAATTTTATTTTTTAAATAATCAAGTAATTTTCTACGAGCTTCAGGATCTAATCCAACTGTGGGTTCGTCTAAAAATAATAATTCCATATCATGCATGAATTCACGTGCAACTTGCACACGTCTTCGTTGACCAATAGAAAGATCTTCATTTCTCTTTTTACGAATTTCAACCAAATCAAAATCCTTCAATAATTGTTCCATTCTTTTTTTACGCTCAATTTTTGGAATATTCCACATCATTCCGTATTTATCAAGAGATTTTTCTACAGACAAAGTAGGCTCATAACTTGGTTGCTGTAAAACAACTCCAATTTTACTACGAATTTCTAACGGATTTGAAATAGCGTCAATTCCTAAAATGGATAATGAACCAGAGGATGGTTTTATCAAAGTTGTAAGTAACTTAATTGTCGTGGATTTGCCTGCACCGTTTGGACCTAAAAATCCAAAAACTTGGCCTTTTTTTACTGATAAAATTAGATCATTTACAGCTGTAATTGATCCATATGATTTGGATAAATGTTCTACATTAATACAAGACACAATCAACCTGCGATCTTCCTATTAATTTAGGTAGTGAGATAATATAACAGAATTATTAAACAAATTAAGGAAATTTTAGATTTGTTTCTACATAAAGAAATAGGTTTTAAATTAAATAATTTAAGCAGTTATCGATAATTTTGATTAAATAAATTAAAAAATCAATGAAATTTTTATTAAGACATCATGTTTATGGAAACTAAATGTCAGAATCACAAAATCTTATTGATAAACTGTTACAACTAAAACCAGAATTAACCAAAGATGTAATCGATCAAAAAATTGCAGAAAAAAAAGAGAAAATAGGTTCTGGATATCTTACTGACGAAGGAGCAGTATTTTTGATTGCATCAGATTATAATGTTAAACTTGAGGAAACATCAAAAACGGAAATTAGTTTAAAGGACTTGTATGCAGGTGCAAAAGAAATTTCATTAGAAACTAGAGTTTTAAATTTTTCACCTACAAAACAATTTTCAAGAAAAGATGGTTCAACATTTGATTTAAGAACAATGACAGTATACGATTCAGGTTCTACAGCAAGCGTAAAGTTATGGGATGAAAAAGCAAACTTACCTGGTATTGAAAATATTAAACCGGGTGATCTAATTAAAATCATAAAAGCATATGTAAAATCAGATTTAGATGGTTCACCTACCATCAATATTGGTTCTGGATCAAATATTCAAACCGTTGAAACTGAAAGTGAGATTCCAATGATTGATAAAATTACTAAAGACATAAGTGAATTACAAGAAGGGCAAAAAGATCTTGCAATCTCAGGATTAATTGATGGAATAATCAGTGGAATGAAATTTACAAATTCCAGAGGTCAGCCTGGAACTGCACTTAGAATGAGACTAAAAGGAAAAGATGGATCTGCAATGAGAGTTGTTCTATGGGGTAAAGACGAATCATTAATTCCAAATATGATTTCACAATCTGCAAATGTAAAATTGTTAGGTGTTAGAGTAAAATCTGGAAATCAAGGATTGGAAATTCATGGTAATGAAGCAACAATTATTGAAATTGAGGGTGGAAAAGAAGCTGAACCCATTATTGCAAGAATTTTATCAATAGTAACAACTGAAGACGGAAAAAATATGATTATAGCAACAGATAACCAAAAAAATATCTACAATATCAATGATTTTTCAAATTCAACTAGCATTTGTGTTGAAGGAGATGTAATTGAATGCATGCCATCAAAAGTTTATGGAAATTCAGTTACATTAGATGAAAATTCATTTGTAAGAAAATTAGATAATGATGAAACAATTCCATCATTATCTAAAATTCGCACAAAGATTAGTGATGTAAAAGTAGACCAAACATATTGTATTGAATCCATAGTGCTAAAAGTTCCTGAAAGAAAGGAAATACAAACTAAATCAGGTGAATCAATTTCTCTTTCAGAAATGTTTGTTGAGGATGATACAGGTCAGATCTGGGTAAAAGGATGGAGAAATCAAGCGAAACTAATTGATAAATGTGAATTAGGAGAAATTATTTCCATAACTGGATTAAATGCTAAAGCAAATAATTTTGGAGAAGGTAGAATAGAATTATTTTTAACAGCACATTCAAAAATTATTAAGAAAAATTAAAACTCAGCATCAGATAAACCAGAAGATGTAATTGTATAAGAAAAATTTTCTTTATTGAAAGGAGAAGATATCTCTCCATTGTAAATAGATGAATTTTTAAAAAGATGGATTTTGATATGTGTAAAAAGATCTATTGCTGTAGACATGTTTTCAACTTCTTGCTCATTTGAGTTTCTAATCATATTAGTAATAACAATAGGAACTTTATGAGTGACTGCGTATAAGGATAATTCACGCATATACTTCATAAATAAAGAATTTTTTTTGAAGATGGATTGATTATTTTTATATTCATAAGAAAATAAATCAGTAATATTATCTATAATAATTAAAGAGAAATTATTTTCTTTAAAATTTTTAATTGAATTAATTTGTTCTGAAGTATTTGTTATTCTAGAAACTATAATGTTGTTAAGTAAATTAAGATTTGAATTAGATTTTTTTTGAATTTCTAATATTCTTTCAGGTCTAAATCCTCCTGTAGTATCTAAAAATAAAACTTTGCCACCATTTTTGATTGAGTTAATTGATAATTGTAATAATAATTGAGTCTTCCCTGTTCCATTTCCACCAAAGATATCTACAATTACACCATTAGGAATTCCTCCTGACAGAAAATCATCTATTTTTTTTAAACCAGTTGAGATCATTTGTATGATTTATAGAAAAATAAGAAAAAATTTAAAGAATTACAATCGTGGCAAGGCTTTTATGCTGGACAGGAATTTTTGAAAATAAGTGAACATTTAGTGTCCCAAACAAATAGTGCAAAAAGACCATTAACAATACTTCAAAAAAGTACAAAAAAGAAAGTTACCGTTAGATTAAAGAACGAAGTTGAATACAAAGGTAAAATGGATAATGTCGATTCATATATGAATTTGATAATGACTGATGCGGAAGAAATCCACGATAGTAAAACCATTGCAAATTATGGTCGAGTAATCGTTAGAGGAAACAACGTATTATTTATCAAATTAGAAAATGAACTTTAATTAAATTAAGAGTGGTTTTATGGCCAATACTTTTCTATTTACATCAGAATCAGTAACAGAAGGTCATCCAGACAAAGTATGTGATAATATTTCAGATGCATTTTTAGACGAATATCTAAAACAAGACCCAAATTCAAGAGTTGCAGTTGAAACAATGGTTACAACAGATTTTGTAGTTGTATCAGGTGAAGTAACATCAAAAGCAGTTTTTGATAAAAAAGCACAAGAAGAATTAGTAAGAAAAACAATCAAAGAAATTGGATATAATGATAAAGAATTGATGTTTGATGGTGATACATGTAAAGTTGATTTAAGATTACATTCACAAAGTCCAGATATCAGTCAAGGAGTTACAGCAACTGAAGAAAAAGAACAAGGTGCTGGTGATCAAGGATTAATGTTTGGTTATGCAACAAATGAAACTGAAGAATTAATGCCTATGCCAATTTTGTTAGCTCATAAATTAATTCAAAGATTGTCAGAAGTTAGAAGAAATAATACATTACCATGGGTTAGACCAGATGGAAAATCTCAAGTTTCAGTAAAATATGAAGATAACAAACCAACTGGAATTGAAACAGTTGTAATTTCAACACAACATGCACCTGAAATATCTCAAGAAGAAATTACAAAGGAGATAATTGAGAAGGTAATCAAACCTGTTTTAGGAAATCTTTGGAATGATAAAATTAAAATTCACATAAACCCTACAGGCAAATTTGTTATTGGTGGACCTCATGGAGATGCAGGTTTAACTGGAAGAAAAATCATTGTTGATAGTTACGGTGGTTTTGGAAGACATGGTGGAGGAGCCTTTTCTGGAAAGGATCCATCTAAAGTAGATAGATCTGCTTGTTACATGTGTAGATATATTGCAAAAAATCTAGTTGCAGCAAAATTTGCTGATAGATGTGAAGTTCAACTAGCATATGCAATTGGTGTAGCAGAACCAGTTTCACTTTATGTCAATACATTTGGTACCAATAAAATTCCAGAAAATCAAATAGAAGAATTAGTTAGAAAGAATTTCGATATGAAACCATCAGGTATTATTTCAGAACTAGATTTGAAAAGACCAATTTACAAAAAAACAGCAGCATATGGTCACTTTGGAAGAAATGAACCAGAATTTAGTTGGGAAAAAACTGACAAAGCAGAAATTTTAAAGCAATCTGCCGGACTTTAATAATTCTACAACAGATTCAAATTTTATTTGTGTAATTTTTTCTAATTGCTTATAATTTCCTTTAAAATCACCAACTAGAATATTTAGATCATCAATTCCAAAATTGGAATTTTTATTATTAATTGCATCATAATATGCAGTTTCTAAATTAATTTTTTTTATCTTTATTTTACTTCCTTTACAAAAAAGTTTTACATATTGTTCAAAAGTTAGATAATCAGGTCCAACAAGATCACATATTTTATTTTTAAATTTAATTTCATTAAATGATTGAAAAATAATTTTTACCACGTCATTTATTGAAATTGGTTGAATTGAGTACTTGCCAGAACCAGGTATTTCAATTGTTTTGATTTTAATCTGTTTTTTTAAGAATTTTGTAAACAAATCATCTTTTCCTACAATGTATGAGGGTCTAAAAATCGTGTAGTTTAAGCCTGAATTAATTATAATTTGTTCTGCTTTGTATTTAGAAATAAAATATCCAACAGAAGTTTTACTTGAAACTCCTAGACCACTATTATAAACAATTTTTTTAATTTTGGCCTTCTTTACTAAATTTACAATATGTTTAGTTAATTCAACATTTATCATTTCATAATCAATATCTATAGACTGTTTTCCAATCCCTACAAGATGAATTAATACATCAGAATTTTTGATTTTATTAACAATAATCTTTTCATTATAATTTTTAGTAATAATTTTTTGTTCATTTTTATATGTTTTAAAATCATTTCGTGAAATTGAAATTAAATTAATATTATTTTCAGATAAATATTTTCTTAGATTTTTTGCAACAAATCCACTTGCTCCAGTAACAACCACTTGAAAAGATTTAACCATAATTATCTAAATTGACTTTTAATTTTAAATCTATAGTACAAATTTCACCATTAATGAAATAAGAGTTAATACTAGAAAATGAATCTAAGATATATGTCAGAAAAAAAAGTGGAATTGAAAACAGGATATACTACTGGTAGTTCTGCCACAGCTGCCGCAAAATCAGCATTATTATCAATAATTAATCAAAAAAAAATTGAAAATATAGATATTATTTTACCGAGAGGTTCCTCAATTCAAATTCCTGTTAATTCTTGTGAATTTGGAAATGAAAAAGCGAAATGTACTGTAATAAAAAATGGTGGTGATGATCCAGATGTCACACATGGTGCAGAAATAATTGTTGAATTATCATTAACAGAGAAAACTGATAAGATTGAAATTGATGGTGGTGAAGGTGTAGGTATAGTTACAAAACCAGGTTTAGGTTTGGAAATAGGTAAACCTGCAATTAATCCAGTACCAAAAAAAATGATTAATGAAAATTTAAGAGATGTTGGAAAAGAAATTCTTGAGAAAAAAGGAATTAGAATTGTAATTTCAGTACCAAAAGGAAAAGAATTAGCGCCAAAAACAGATAATCCCAGATTAGGAATTAAGGATGGAATTTCAATTTTAGGTACAAGTGGAATTGTAATTCCATTTTCTACAGCATCATATGCAGCATCAATTAGACAAAATTTGGATGTAGCAATTGCTGCAGGAAACGAAACTGTAGTATTAACAACAGGTGGAAGAAGTGAAGAATATGCTAAAAAAATTGTTGATTTACCAGTTCACTGCTTTGTACAAATGGGGGATTTTTCAGGATATACAATACAACAATGCGGTAGAAAAAATATCAAAAAAGCATATGTTGTAGGATTTATTGGAAAACTGGCAAAAATGGCTGCTGGTGTAAAACAAACTCATGTTAAAGGATCAAAAGTTGATATGAATTTTTTATCGGAATTAGCAAAAAAAGCCAATGCCAATGAAGAAGTAATTCAAAGTATTAAAAAAGCAAATACTGCAAGACACGTTTCAGAAATAATCAAAGAAAATAACATTGTTGGATTTTTTGAACTAATTTGTAGTGAAACGTATAGGCATATGAGAAAACATTCAGAAGAAAAAGTTCCAATAGATGTAATATTATTTGATTTTGAAGGACAGATCCTTGCTAGAAAATCACAAGAGTAAGGTATTTTATTAAAGTTAGAAATTTTTGATTATGGAAAATGTAGCAGTTCTTGCAATAACAAAAAATGGTATCAAAATTGGAGAAAAATTAAAAGAACTTTATCCTAATTGGGACATTTTTGCACCAGAGAAATTATCTAATCAAAATAACGAAATAGTATGGTATTCTGAGGGTACAACAAATAAAATCATTGAACTTTTTAAAAATTCCAATGCATTAATTTGTCTTTTTTCATTGGGTGCAGTAATAAGATTAATTGCACCACATCTGAAAGATAAAAAAACAGATCCTGCAGTAATTGTAATTGATGATAAAACAAATTTTGTGATTAGTGTTTTATCAGGCCATATAGGAGGAGCAAATGAATTAACTCAAGAAATTTCTCAAAAATTAAATGCATTACCAGTTATTACAACTGCAGCAGATGTAAACAAAACAATTGCAGTGGATTTGGTAGGTAAAGAATTTGGTTGGAAAATTGATGATGAAACAACAGTAACTAAAATTAGCGCACATATGGTAAATGCAGAACCTATTGGTGTTTATCAACAAGCAGGTAATAAAAAATGGTATAAAGAATTACCAAAAAATGTAAAAATTTATGATAGTTTAGATGAATTAAAGAAATCAAATTCAAAAGCACATTTAATAATTTCAGATAAAGAAATTGATGATGAATTATCTCAAGAATCTGTAATTTATCGTCCTGAAAGTTTAGTTATTGGAATAGGACTACATTGGGATACAACAAAAGATACAATCAAAGAGGGAATAGATTATTGTTTAGATAAATTCAATTTGAGTTCTAAATCTATTGCTAAGCTGGTTTCAATTAAAAAACCTGAAGATGTACAAGGATTAATCGATCTTGGAAAAGAAATGCAAGTTCCTGTAGAATATGTTGATAGAGAAGAACTTGCAGAAATCATTACTCCAAATCCATCTACCACAGTAAAAGCATTTGAAGGTACAGCAAGTGTTTCTGAAGCTGCTGCAATTAAAGTATCAAAAGGAGAATTAATTGTGGAGAAGCAGAAATTCCCACCAAATTTAACAGTAGCAATTGCGAGGAAAATAGATTGAAACGTGGATTATTAATAATTGATAGAGGAAGTCGACAAAGAGAAGCATCTGAAGAATTAGAAGTAATTTGTGAAGGAATTAGGGATAAAGGAGAATATTCTTTTGTTGATTTTTGTTTTTTAGAGGTTGAACCACCATATATTGAAGATGGAATTGAAAAAATCCTAAAACAAGATATTGATACACTTACAATAGTTCCATATTTTCTATATCCAGGAAAAAAAGTAAAAAATGCTGTTGCGGATGTTATGAAGTTTCAAAAAGATACTAAAATAAAATTTCTTGTTACCAAACCAATGATGATGCATAAAACTTTGGTAGAAATAGTTCAAAGTAGAGTAGAATCAGCACTAAAAGAAAATCAAATTACTTTAGAAGATAAGGAAGTAGATGTAATGATTATTGGTCATGGAAGCATGGATCCTAATGCACAAAGATCAATTGATTATATTGTAAATGGATTAAAAGATAATTACAGAAATGTGAGTAGATCATGGTTAGAAATAGAACAACCAGATATTTTTGAAGGAATTAAAACTGTTGAAAAGAATGATCCAAATGTTCTAGTTAATGTATTTTATTTTCTTCATGAAGGGGCACACGTTAAAACAGATATCAATAATGATTTGATACCAGCATTAGAAAATTCTAAGATTAAAAAAAGCTATATTACAAAACATATTGGAACAGATCAAAAAATGGTAGATTTAATATTAGAAAGAGCAAAGGAAGTAGAGAATGCAAACTAAGAAAGGCCAATCAATTGAAGATGCAAGCATGAAAATGATCGAAGATGAAATTGGATCACATAATTATAATGAAAAAGAATGGCCTATTGTAAGAAGAATAATTCATTCTACTGCTGATTTTGATTTTGCAGACAAAAATAGGCTCATTTTTCAAAAAGATGCTATAGAAAGTGGTATGAATGCTCTCAAAAATGGATGTAGCATAGTAGTGGATGTAAATGGAGTAATTGGTGGACTCAATAAACAAAACCCAAAAGATTTTGGTAATGAAATAGTTTGTAACATATCTAAACCAGAAATAATGCAACAAGCTAAAGATGAAGGAAAAACACGTTCTCAAGTTTCAATGAGAGTTGCAAAAAATGATATCGATGGTGGAATAGTTGCCATAGGAAATGCACCAACTGCTTTAATGGAAGTAATTGAAATGGTCAACGAAGGAATTGTAAAACCTGCATTAATCATAGGAATTCCAGTTGGATTCATTTGTGCACCAGAATCAAAAGAAGAGTTATCAAAATTGAAAGAAACACCATTCATAACTAATTTAGGAAGAAAAGGAGGAAGTTCTTCAGCATCAGCAATTATCAATGCAATTTTTAAATTAATTAGAGCTGAATCATCCAATTAATATAAAAAAATTTCATTATTTGAAATAAGGGTAATATGTTAAGAAATTTATTTAAAATTGATTCGATTTGATTCGTAATTTAATAGTTATATTAGGAGATCAGTTATCTTTAGAAATTTCATCATTAGAAAAAATTAGAAAAAATGAAGATAAAATATTGATGATGGAAGTTTCAAATGAAATAGAATATGCAAATCATCATAGAAAAAAACTTGTTTTGTTATTTAGTGCAATGCGTCATTTTGCAGATGAACTTAAAAAAAATAAGTTTAATGTAACATATATTGAATTTAATAAATCTGAGAAAAACTTTACAAAAGAATTAGAGCGTCAATGTAAGAAATTTAATCCAAAATCTATCAAAATTACACATCCTAGTGAATATCGTGTCCTAGACGAGGTAAAAAAATGGGAAAAATTGCTAGATATTCCAGTGACCATTATGGAAGATACAAGATTTTTTTGTAAAATAGATGAATTTTCAGACTGGGCAGAGTCTAGAAAAGAACTCAAAATGGAAAATTTTTATCAACAAATGAGAAAAAAATACAAAATTCTAATTGATAATAAAGGAAAACCAATTGGTGGAAAATGGAATTATGACGTTAAAAATAGAAAAAGACTACCAAAAAATCATCCAGAAATTCCTTCTCCGTTAATTTGTAAACCAGATAAAATTACACAACGTGTAATTACACAACTAAATAAAAAATATACAAAACATTTTGGAGATTTAGAACCATTTTGGTTTGCAACAACAAAACAAGATGCAGTAAAAAGTTTAGATGATTTTATTAAAAATAGACTAGAATTTTTTGGTCCATATGAAGATGCAATGAAAGAAAAAGAAAAATTTCTTTATCATTCAGTTTTATCAATTTATCTAAACATAGGATTACTAAATCCACATGAAGTAATTGAAAAAGTTTTACAAAAAAAAGATTTACCAATTGAATCAATAGAAGGATTTGTAAGACAAATTTTAGGATGGAGAGAATATGTAAGAGGAATTTACTGGCACTTTATGCCAAAATATAATCAAACAAATTTTTTTAATGCAAAAAATAAAATTCCAAATTTTTACTGGGATGGAAAAACAAAAATGAATTGTATGAAAAACTGCATTGAACAAACTAAGCAAGAAGCATATGCACATCATATTCAAAGATTAATGATTACTGGAAATTTTGCATTAATTGCAGGAATTGAGCCTAAACAAGTTTGTGATTGGTATCTATCTGTCTATGCAGATGCATTTGAATGGGTAGAATTACCTAATACACATGGAATGATTCTTTATGCTGATGGAGGAATTCTCGGTTCAAAACCATATGCTGCAAGTGGAAATTATATCAATAAAATGTCAGACTATTGTAAAAATTGTGAATACGATGTTAAAGCAAAAAATGGTAAAGATGCATGTCCATTTAATTATCTTTATTGGAACTTTTTTTTGAAAAATCAAAACAAATTAAAAAATAATCCAAGACTTTGGACAGTCTTTTCAACTATCAAAAATATGTCAGAAGATAAGAAAAAACAAATCAAAGATGATTCAGAAAAATTTTTGAAAACAATATGAAAGAATCATTTTTCTATAATCTAAATTGAATTATCACTAGGATCAAATTTTGATTTAGTTTTAATAAAATGAATAATATTTTTGGTTATACACAAACAAAAGGAATCATAGAGCCCTCCTTGCTTTTGCCGGAAAGGAGGTTCCTATTTTTATTCAAAAATACCTACCTATGTGATTCATTTATACAATTATTGACAAAAATTTGGGCATAATTAGAACTATCAAAATAAAGATGACCATATGAAGCAAGAGTATTATTTTGAATAATTCCGTCTTTATGATTTTTAATTCCTTCCCCAATTTCTAAATCAAAAGCAAATTTTGAATCAGATGCAACTGATTTTAATTGAGAATAATGAAACTCATGTCCTCTAAATCCATGTAAAGTATTAGATAGAATATTTTGACTAGAGAATTTTCCTTTTGTATAATTTAGCCTCATTTTTTTTGTCATAATAGTTTCAGCATCTATCAAACCAACCATTTTGTATTTTTTTTTATCATTAGTAATAGATTTAGTTAGATACATCAATCCACCACATTCTGCATAAATTGGAAAATCATTATCAGCAAATTTTTTGATTGATTTCTTCATTGATTGATTTTTTGACAAATTATTTCCCAATATTTCAGGAAATCCTCCACCAATGTATAACCCATCACAGTTTGGAATTTGTTTATTTTTAATAGGACTAAAGAAAGTTAGTGATGCACCATTGCGTCTTAATGCATTCAAATTATCATCATAATAGAAATTAAAAGAATTATCTAAAGCAACTGCAATTTTTACTTTAGATTTTTTATTAACTTTTATTTTATTTTTAGGAATAGGTACAGGATTTTTAATAATTTTTAAAATTTTATCTACATCTAATGACTCTGAAATTATCTTTGAAACTTTTTCTAATTTATTTTTTAAAATCTTATTATCATATGTAGAAATTAATCCAAGATGTCTAGATTCTAAATTTAATATTGGGTTTTTTGGAATTACTCCAATAACGGGTAATTTTGTTTTTTCTAATGCATCTCGACATAAAATTTCATGCTTTTTACTTCCAATTTTATTCAAAATAATTCCAACAATTCTAGAATTTTTGTGGAATTTTTGAAATCCTAAAGCTGTTGCACCAATAGAACGAGCAGTTTTACTTGCATCTAATACTAAAATTACAGGAGATTTAGTTATGGATGCTACATGATGAGTACTAGCATGATTAGAATTTCCCTCAAATCCATCATAATATCCCATAACACCCTCAATAATTGAAATATCTGAATTTGAATGAGTTACGAAACTATCTAAAACTTGTTTTTTACCCATTAACCATACATCAAGATTGTATGTTTCATTTTTTGAAATAGTTGACAAATAACTGGGATCAATATAATCAGGGCCCACTTTGAATGGTTGTACTGAAAAACCCCTTTTTTGTAAAGCGTGTATTATTGAACATGTGATCGATGTTTTACCAACTCCACTAGTCGCTCCTGCTAAAACAATTCTTGGTATTTTCAATGTATGTGTAGAATTTTTTTTTTATTTAAATTGATACCTTTCAAAAATTACGAATGTTTTTACTGATAAAAATTAACTTGTCATTATGAGCAAAAATGGATTAACAATTGTTTATACAGGAAAGGGTAAGGGGAAAACTACTGCAGCATTAGGAATTGCATTAAGAGCTACTGGTTATAAAAAGAAAATATGCATGATTCAATTCATTAAAGGTTCCTGGCATTACGGTGAAATGGAATCATCAAAACGATTGGAACCAGAATTTGAAATGGTTGCTATAGGTAAAGGATTTGTTGGAATAATAGACGATAAAAGTCCAAAAGAAGATCATCAAGAGATTGCAAAAGAAGCAATTAGAATTAGTAATGAAAAAATACAATCAGGCAAATACGACATAGTAATTTTGGACGAAATAAATTATGCAGTAAATCTCAATTTAATTTCTCTTGATGATGTTTTAGATTTAATAAAATCTAAACCTGAAAATGTAGATCTAGTGTTAACAGGTAATTATGCTAAAGAAGAAGTAATTGAGGCAGCAGATCTAGTAACGGAAATGAAAGAAATTAAGCATCCATTTCAAAAGGGTATAAAAGCAAAAGAAGGGATTGACTTCTAACGAGCAACATTAATTTACAGATTGGAAATTTTTAGAAGAATTGTCCACTGAAATTCAAGAAATGCCAGAACAAGGGGAAATCATTCTAGCCACAGTTACTAAAGTAATGGATCATGGAGCATATGTCACATTAGACGAATATGAGGATATTCAAGGATTTTTACATATTTCTGAAATTGCACCAGGTTGGATTAGATCAGTCAATAGATTTGTAAAAGATGGAGAAAAGAAAGTTTTACTTGTAAAAAAAGTAAAAGCAGGGGATATCGATTTGTCATTAAAACAAGTCTCTAAAGATCAAAAAAAGCAGAAATTAAAAGAAGTTAAAAAATATGAAAAAGGAAAAACTTTGTTACAAAATGTACAAGATAAAGCAAAACTATCTGATGAAGAAATTGAAAAAATTGAAGATAAAATTTATACAAAATTTGATTCAGTGTATGATGCATTTATGGAAATTGCAAGAAATGGAATTATTACAGTTAAAGAATTAAAATTAGCAAAAAAGACTACAACTGCAATTGAGGAAATCTGTTCAAAAATAAAATTACCATCAGTAGAAATTAGAGGAATTATGGAAATTACAAATAATAAATCAGATGGAGTTGAAATAATTAAAAAAACACTGTTGGATGTAATAAAAAAAGATTCAACAATGGATATTACATATTTAGGTGCACCAAAATACAGAATATCAATTACAGCTGAAGATTTTAAATCTGCTGAAAAATCATTAAAACCAATAATTCAAGAAATTCAAACCAATATAGAAAAGAAAAAAGGTTCATTCAATTTTACAAGAGAAGATTCTAAGAAAACAAGAGAAAATTAAAATGAGATTTCAATTAAGAAAATGCTCAAAATGTAGTCACTATACGTTAAAAACTAAATGCCCAGAATGTGGTGAAGATACAAAATCAGTACATCCAGCTAAATTTTCACCAGACGATAAATACATGAGATATAGATTAGCAGAAAGATATTCTTAAAAAATAACGTTAAGGAGCAAAAGTTCCAGTTAATTTTGCTTCTTCAATAATATGACCTTGCATCAAACTTTCTAATTCTTGTTTAGAATAACCTTTTTTCAAATCTAATGTCGTATCAAGTGCATATCCTTTGAAGATGTAGGTATGCCTTCCATTAGGTGGTGCTGGTCCACCATATCCAATCTCATCAAAATCGGTTTTGCCTTCTACAATTAGATTTTTTGTAGGATATTCAAAATAATATAGCCAATGAACCCAGACTTTTCCAACTGCAGCCACTGCATCAGGATCATCCATGATTAAACCAATACTTTTCGTACCATCTGGTATATTTTTAAAATCTAATTTTGGTTCTTTATTTTCAAATTTGTAGCCAAATTTGTTTGGAATTTCATCTCCATCATTAAAATCAGAACTAGTAATAGTAAATTCAGACATAGAGTTCAATTAATTAATTTAAAAATAAAGTTTTCTAACTTTCAAGAATTATTTTGTCATTATGAATTGATAAAATAGAACTATCAAGTTTTTTGATTTTATTTTTAAGTACTTTATCCATTGTACCAATTATACTTCGCTTATTTTTTACATACTTGATTAACTCTTCATCTGCATAAATTCCATTTATTTGAATAATTTTAAATTTTTTAATAAAATTTAATGTTTGAGTAATTTCTTGGGTTTTTTCTGGAATTTGTTGTAATTTTGTTAATTCATTTTTAACAACTTCGGGAACAATAAAAGAAATTGAGCCTATTTCCATATCCAAATTATCAATATTTTTGATTCGTCTAGTTGCTAAATGTATTAAAAAATTGGTATCACAGATTACTTCAACCAACTATACCTGCACCAATCAATCTCCATCTTTCAGCAATTCTTCTACTAATTGCAACATGTCCATCTTTAAAGATGCAAGCAGGACGTCTAAGTTCAATTTCGACATTAGATGATTTGACTTTTGTGACTTTACCTAAAACAGGAGCAGTTCCAATGTTTAATCGAAGTAATTCACCATTTTGAATAGGATTAACTTTGATATCTTCAGTAGTTCCCACAGCTGCATCAAATAAATTTACACTAAGTTTTAGTTTTGTAGAATTTTCAGGAAGTGTTCCAGGTTTTCCAATTACTGAACCAATAAATGAATCACTTCTAGTCATAGATGGATCTAATTTTGTACCAATTGCAACTAAACCTCCAGGTTTTACTGATTCAACAATTCCTGCAGCAGTTCCTAATGAGGTAATTTCTGTAAGAATTGGTTCATATGATTTCTTTTTTTCATTCATTAGACCTGGTTTAATTTCAATTTCATCACCAACATTAAAAATTCCTTGAGTTAAACTTCCACCAATTACACCTCCTTTGATATCTTTCAATTTGATACCAGGTTTGTTGACATCAAAAGAACGTAAAACATGCATTACTGGATCAGCTTTTTCATCTCGTTCAGGTGTTTTAATCGTAGATTCTATTAAACCAATTAATGCATCAAGATTTAAACCAGATTGAGCAGAAATTGGAATGATTGGGGATTTTTCAGCATTAGTGTCCTTGACAAATTTTGTAATTTCTTTATAATTTGCTAATACTTCATCACGAGAAAGTAAATCTACTTTATTTTGAAGTACAACTATTTGTTTAATTCCAAGAGTTTGCAGAGCTAAAAGATGTTCTTTTGTTTGTGGTCTTGGAACTTGTTCATTTGCTGCAACTAACAATAATGCTCCATCCATCAATGCAGAACCTGAAAGCATATTTGCCATCAAACTTTCGTGTCCAGGACTATCTACAAAACTTACAACTCGAGATAATTCACTTTCATCTCCACAATTATTACATTTTGGAGTTGTAGAATATCCTAGCGGTTCTTCACATGTTTTACATTTGTAAAAAGCAGCATCAGAATAACCAACACGTATTGTAATTCCACGTTTTAATTCTTGACTATGTACACTTGTCCATGAACCTGTTAATGCTTGAATTAGACTAGTTTTTCCATGATCTACATGTCCTGAAGTTCCTATATTGACACATGGTTGATAACCATATTTTTTGATGTACCAATCAGGAAGCGTTTCTCGCCAATGCATGAGTCAAAATATAGAATCGGTATATGTTAAGTTATTCTTTCTTATCTTCAGTTTCTGCAGCTGGTTCTTCTGCAGGTGCTTCAACTGGTAATTCACCATCAAATTTACAATTTATTTGATAAATTTCTTCAGAGATTATATTTCCACGAATTAATTTTCTTACTCGATCACCATGTTCTGCATCTTGTAATCCAACACCTTTTGAAAGTAAAACACGTTTTCTTGCAGAACCATGAACATCATCTCTCATAGGAACACCAGATTTATCGCTACCACCAGTTAGTTTTAATTTTCCACTAAGACCAACAACTGCTGCATCTGTTTCATTTCCTAATTCTAATCCTAATAATGGATTTGCATCACTATCTTTTAGTTCCTTAGATAGAGACTTTCCTTTGATATCTGATATTGTAAGCTTGAAGTTTGCCAAGTATTCGAAAAAAAAGTTGAAGTACTAATTAACCTTTGGACATTATTTTTAAATCAATAATTCCATAGATAGTCATGAAAGAAGAAATCACATGTCCGAGATGTGAAAATAAAATGGTTGACATGCAAGCGTGTCATATGTTTTGTCCAAATTGTGGAGCCCATTTAGATTGTTCAGATAAAGGCAATTATTGGTAATCACATACCAGGTCGATCTGGAATATAATCTGATGCCATGTTCATAGCATGATCTTTCATTATCTCAAGATACGTGTCATAATCTGCTTCAAAATTACAATGAGGGCACTTCACTCTAGTAACATCATCATCCAAAATTGCAACTCTTTCACATTCAGGACATTTTGCATCCATGCAGTATATTCGCAATTAAGATATTTAATCATATTTAAAAAAAATAGTAAGCGGAATTAGTTTAGTCTGGTATGACGTCAGCTTCCCAAGCTGAAGGTCACGGGTTCAAATCCCGTATTCCGCATTAAATTTCTCTAATAGCCTGCTCTATTATTCCTCTATCAGGTGCTTTTGGAAAATATTTCAAATATGACTTAAGATCTTCCTTAGCATCAGAATTTTTATTTAATTTTTCACGTAGATAAGCACGATTTTTGTAAATTTTTGCAGATCTTTTTGGATTAATTTCAATTGCTTTACTGTAAAAATTTTCTGCTTTTTCAAATTCATTTGTTTTTAAATAAAAATTTCCTAATCCATTAAATGTTAAATATGATCTGGAATTAATTTTGAAACTTTGTTCATAAAATGAAACACATTCAGGTGATTTTTGTTGATTTAACATTGTTGCATACAAATGTAGTGCAGTTGAATTATTTGGATCAAGTTCTATAGATTGTTTTAAAGATGAAAGTGCTTCAGAATAATTTTGTAAAATATTTTGTTTTTCAGAATCAAAACATAAACGATTAGATTTATTCTTAGAATCATTTTCTAAAGTAATTTTTGATAAAATATCTGGAGGTGAAATAATTATCATTAGTTTTCCTTCTTCTGACCATTCTCTATCAAAAATTTCTTGAGGTATTGCACCTTCTTGTTGTTCTCCTTCTTGATTACCTTTTTGAATATAATGTAAAATTGTTTTTTCATCTTCATTATAACCAGTAATTATTGAAGCATGTTGTGTAATTTCAGGAATTCCAGGAAGAATTACAATTGGTGGTATTCCTGAATCAATAATTTTTTTTAATTCATTTAAAGATGAATGAACAATTTTACAAGATAATCCATGTCTTTCTGCAAGTTCGATCCCTTCAATAATTATACTTCCATTAAAATCAGAATATTTTTTTGCAGAATCGATAGCCTCAGCCATAGGTAATTCAACATTCCAATATCTAGATACAACATTAATCGGTAAAGGAAGACAAATATTTTCATCTTCAACTAAAGGTAAGAGTAATTGATGATCCTCTTCGTCCATAAAAACAAGAATTTTTGAGAGTTATTAAATCAATCAGAGTGAACAAAAATTTTCAATTAAATTATTGCCATCAATACTCATTTCAGGATGGAATTGAGTTCCAAAAATTGATTTTTCCTTATGTTTAATAATTTCATATTTACAATTTTTTGATTTTCCAGTTGTAATTAGCATAGGTGGTAATTTAGAAATTTCAAAAGCATGACTTTCAAAAACTGTGATTGATTTTTTTGAAGTTAAATTATTTTCTAAAATTTCAATAATTTCATCACCTTTTTGAATAGAAGTTGATTTTCTAATAGTACCCCCTAAAGTAAGAGCTAATATTTCAGCTCCATAACAAATACCAAGTAATTTTTTATTATTATCAATTGAATATTTTATAACTTTTGAATTTATTTCATTAATTTTTTTATCATTTTTTCTTCTTCCAGATAAAATTATTGATTCATATTTTTTTAATGAATTTAATTCTAAAGTATTAGGAGTATATTTTTCAAAAGAAAATTTTTTTTGAGTTAAGAAATCTGTTAGTTGTTTTGTGTAGATAGAACCATTATCAACAACTAGAAGCAATTAGTTGCCAACCTCAATTGATACATAATGTATCTCAGGTAATCCATCTTTCACATACACAGTTCCAATATTCAAAATTGCATTTTCTTCCCACATGAATACTCTATCACTTCGTGGTTTTACAAAGTCATCTATGAATTTGGATAAGAATTCCTCTGTATCAGCACGATCATCTTCAGTAAAGAAGAACAATTCACCTTCATTAAATGATAATGGAATTTGAATTGATGTTGGTTCAGCAATAACAATTTCATTGTTTTCAAATACAGATTTTATAATATCAATTCTGTCTGATTTTAGTAATTCAACATAATCATCATCTGCAGTAGTTGTAGTTGATGCTACACCTGATACCTTTTTCAAATATTGTTCAAATGCCTCTTCTTGAGTATCACCAAGTCCTACAAAGTATTCTCCATTAAATGCTGCACCAACAGCTGCAATTGTACCTAATTGTGCAACTACACCACCAGCGCCAGCTGTGTAAACAGGAATAAAGTACACATCATGATCACCTACGCGATACAAAATATTATCACCAATTCTTGGATTCCTCAATAATGTCTTTAATTGAGCAAATTCAGGATCTCTGTCAAGAGCTTCTCTTACTGCAGTAGGTCCAATTAATTTAGTTTCAGAGTCCAATGGTATTTCATAAAATTGTAAATTACCTAAATTGGTAAGATCATTTTCAACTACCATATATCCTGCAAGATTTCTTCCTTGTGAGCCTTTCAATTCCAATGAAAGTAATCCCAAAAATGATGTTTGTTCAAATCCAGGAGGTTTTGCTTCAACATAGTATGTGTCAAGTCCTCGTGGAATTTCATAAAATTCATTTGCTTGGATAAATGTTTCAACATCAGTTACGTGGTAAATATTGTACATCTCTGTTTTCCAATTAAATAATTCAACTGGATATCTGATTTGTTCCTCTAACCAAGCTGGTATTGGTTTGAATTGTTCAGAGTATTGATCAGCAAACATATCTGAAAAGAAGTCATCTCCAGTTTTCAATAATTGTATATCTCCGTTGTACGAATCAACAAGTGCATAACCTACTAAACGTAAATACGGATTACCAACAGACCAAGGAACATCACGTGTATCAAATCCAATAATTAATGGAATTAGCCAATAGGAATTTTTACCATCAGTTACAGGTAATGAGTCCAATTCTTTTCCAAACAGATCATATAAGAAATATGGATACAATGTTTCCATTCTATCATGTACATCTTTGTATCTCATTATATGAACAGATTCGCCCGGGAATGAAAGCAAAAAGTTTGGTTCAAATATCCAACTTAGTGGTGGTGGAACATCTAGACCTCCGATTCCAGAATAAGATACGCCACCTAATTCTGCACTTGTATCTCCTCTTCCAGTTGGATAACCAGACCATGTTTGTTCAAACAACCCACCTTCACCATAGTAAATTTCTCTTTGTTTGAAAAACTGACCACTATCAACAATCTGACCATCAGTTGCTTCTAGAGTCAAAAATCCTTCTGGAACGTGAGTATAAACAAGATGTTCATTGTACCATCTATTATCAAGACTAACTGAAGTTGGTAAAATTGGTTTCATTGAAGCAGTCCAATACAAAGTATTGTTAAATCTAAGAATATCATTATCTTCAAAATCTACATATGGAATTAATCCTATCTCAGGTTTTAATTTGGCAAATGCAGCTTCCCAGTCCCAAACTCGAATAACATCTAGTACATCGCTATTTTGGTTAACATAATTTTTAATATTATTTGCAGAAACGGATGTTAGTTGAACATCATGAATATTTTCTTGAACTTCATTTAATTCTCCTAGATGTCTATTGACACCAATTTGTTGAGCAGTATATGGTCCTAAAAATTCAATTTTTTTAGCATCTGCAATACTATTGTTAACTGCAACAGTACCACCAACTATCAATCCAATTAGAAGAATTGTTGCAAATCTAATAATCACATCACGCTTAAACATATGAGTTAATACTCGTGCTCGTATTCTATCAATAATTGAAAATGCAATTAAAGCTGCACCAATAGCAAGTGTTCCACCTATAACATATCTTGTATTATAGTCAATTTGATCAGTAAAGAAAAGATTTACTCCAACCCATAAAACTGCAATTCCAAAAATTCCTTCAATAGTAGAAACATAATTTAGATAACGTGGTTTTCCTTCTTTAGAGTCTTTCAAATAAGTTGTAACTACATCAATTATTCTATGAATACCAACATACAAAACTAAACGTAAACCAATTGCTGCAAGAATAGGTGGAATTAAAATAACTAATGCAGGAATCATTGGAACTACTTCTTCAGATGCATAGTTTGGATTTGTTTCAGGAGTTACAAATGGTAAGGAAAATAAATTTGGTAAATTTTCAACACCCAAAGTATTTCCATCGATAAATGACATTGCTGCAAATCCAAACATGATATTTGCAAAGAATGCACCAAATAGGAGAATCTTAGTAATTTGCCAAAGAATGAATTGCGGAGATGTTAATTTGTAATCTCTAAAACTTTCAATATCTGCTGAAACAGATTGTTGAGGGCCTCTAGCAATAAATCCAATTGCAGTATTGATACCATACCAAAAAATTGAGGATCTGCCAGAAATATTTACACGAATAAGGGCAATTGCTGATAAAATTAAAGTTGAAAGAACAGTATAGTAAAGCGGTTTTGTGAATTGTTCACCAAATTCAGTGAAATTCATTGATAAAACTACTGCTTGATTTCCAACCATTGCAAAAATTACAATTCCTATAATAGCAATTATGGCTAATCTGATGAATTTTCCAGTATCAGGAGGTGGAGTCTGCTTATCAGTAGAGGCGCTATACAAAATCACATTGAGTCGTGATTCACTAAATTAAAGCCTTACCAGCAAAATTAAGCAATTGTTGCTAATTTTTTACAAATTAAATAGGCTGCAGCATAAGTTGGGATTGTAATTTTTTCATTCAAAAATGGGCCAAATTTTTTATTTTTTAATTTAAATTCTATTGGGCATGTTGCAAGGACTTCAACGGGTTCATCATTAAGAAAACATGCATCATTGTATGGATCAAATTTTGTGATATCAGTACAAAGAAGTTTAGTTAAACCACTTTTACTATTAATAGACCCAGGCAATCTAAAAATTCTATGAATATCCATTGTTACATTAGGATCAATTTTTACACCAATTTGTTCTGAAACACCATCAAGTGTTTTTTGAAATGAAGAATAACCATTATCGAGTAATTCTGAAATAATTTTTGAACGTTTTGATTTAGAACCAAAAACTTGTTTAGAAAATCTTCCACTCCATCCTTTTTGATTAAAATCAGGAAATGATGATCGATTTGGTTTAAATTTTTTCATTCCAAATGTTTCAGGAATTGCTCCACGGAACATAATGTAATCAACAAGTTCAGATCTTTCTTTTGAACCCAGTTTTTGAAATTGTGAATTAAAAACATAAACGTGAAATCCTTCATTACCTGAAAAATAAATTTGAATATTTTCTTTTTCTATTCCTAAATCATTATTTAGTACTTCAATTAATTTTTGAACTTCAACTTTTGATGCATCCATACAGATTTTACATGGTAAAGATTTTTTTTCTAATTTACTTGAATTACATTTTAAACATTGATTACTATTTTTTGTAACTTCATTACACTCATTACAAATAGATACAGTATGATTTGTTCTACATGGTAAATTAAGATCTTTTGCATCAATATCAAAAATCAAATCAGCTTCTTTCCAATCTTTTTCATTCATAGGAGAATTTGGAAATGCATAGTATGCATTTGAGCAATAAACATCAGATGGGGTATTTTGCATGAATAGTAAATGTAATTCTTTGTCGTTTTTTAATGAAATATGTCTATTAAAAAAACTAGAATTAAATTTTTGGTATCCAAATTCTCTTTCAGATGTACGCTGTGGAGTAGGTATTAGTTCTAAATGATTAAAATAATATTTTTTGAATGAATCCTCTAAAAATTTAATATCAATTTCATTCATTATTTTCTCTTTTTTCCAAATTGTGAAGGGTTAATGATATTGTCACATTCTTTTGTGATAAAACATAGATCCTGTGTTTTTAATTTCTCACATGAAGGGCAAGCATATGTTGTTGCACTTCCAGAAGTTCCAGCAAGATGATTAAGTTGGTAAAGTGTAACTCTAGGATTATAATCAGGTGCATTTTTGAATAGAGGTGCAATTTGTTGAACTGTTTGTCCTCTTGATAAAAGAAAAGTTGCAAGCATGAATCTACCAGAATGTGGAAGATTTTCACCTTTTTCAAGAACATCAATTGCATGTTTGATGCATGGAGGATATTCTCCTGTAGTAATCGTATAAGTTGGTGTGAGTTTTTTAGAAATTGAAATTAATTCATCAACAATTTTTTCTAGTCCAGGAATCATAGATGGTTTTGGTGCATTAATAATTTTAGAACTAATGTAATTTCCTAATTCTTTTCGAATTAATCTAACTGTTTTATCAGGAGTAAGGAATACTTTTCCATTTTCAACATGTCTGTTAATTAATTTCCATTCGCGCTCATGAAAAGTAACTGAGTGTTTCAAGTAATCAGATACAGGTATTACAAAAAAATCATTTTCCTTTACAATTTCAATATTAAATAAATCATAAATAATTCTAGTTGCTAAATCAATTTTAGATTTATTAGATGCATTTCCTAAATCTTTTTCCAAATAATTTTCTGCTCTTCTAGCTTCAGCTAAAGCAAATCTTTTGACAAGTGTAGACATTCCAGTTAGTTTAATCAAAACTATTGCTAAAAGAAAAGAAAATACTTCTCTTTCAAGAACATAATCTTTTGATGCCTGACCATCAATCAAATCTGATTTATACACCTCACCTGCTGCTGCAACCTTAATTCGATGAAGTGCTTTTTCAACTGATAATTTTAAAACCGGATCGCTACCAAATTGAGTCAAAGAAAACCCCTTATCTTTCAAATATTCTCCAGCATCAGCCAAAAATGGATATTTTGCTTTTTCATCTTGCCCAAGAACTAGCATAATAGTTAGTTGAATAATTTACATAAAAATCTGGTTCTTAGGATTTGAACGGTGGTTTAAATTATGTTTTAAGAAATTGATAAAGTATGCAAGTTGGTTGTCATGTCTCTGCATCAGGTTCAATTGATAAAGCAGTAGATAATGCAGTTGAAAGAAACTGTACAGCATTTCAAATTTTCACAAGAAGTCCAAGATCATGGCATGCTAAAGAACTAACAAAAGAAGTTATTGATGCTTTTAAATCCAAATTAAAAGATAGTAAAATTGACAGATTTGCAATTTGTGCACATATGCCATATTTACCAAATTTAGCTACTCCAAAAGATGATGCATTTGAAAAATCAGTTAATACACTGGTAAGTGAAGTTGAAAGATGTGCACAGTTAGGAATACCATATTTAGTTACACACCTAGGTAGTCATTTAGGGACTGGTGAAGAAGCAGGAATTAAAAGATTAGTAGATGGTTTAACAAAAGCTGGTCAAACAAAAAATGACGTAATGATTTTACTAGAAAATACAGCAGGCCAGAAAAATTCTGTCGGTTCAGATTTTCAACAACTTGGTGAAATTTTCAAGCAATTAAAACCTGAAAAAAAATTTGGTGTTTGTCTTGATACATGTCATGCATTTGTTGCAGGGTATGATTTACGAACAAAAGAAAAAGTAAAAGAAACTTTTAAAGAATTTGACAAACATGTTGGAGTAGAAAATTTAAAAATTCTTCATCTAAATGATGCTAGAGGAGAACTTGGATGCAATCTTGATAGACATTATCATTTAGGATTAGGTGGAATAGGAGAAGAAGGCATAACATCAGTTGTAAAATTTGCAAATAAGAAAAAAATTCCAATAATTTTAGAAACTCCAATTGATGATGACAGAGATGATTTTGAAAATGTCAAAATTGCAAAAGGATGTGCATAGAAATGTATACAATTGTTGAGGTAGATCAATAATGAATTACGAAGAAGTAATGAAATTAGCACTTGAAAGAGGATTTTATTTTCCAAGCTGTGAGGTTTATTCAGATGCTAATGCAGGTTTTTGGGAATATGGACCATCAGGTGTTAGTCTAAAAAATAAATTTCTTGAATTATGGAGAAGAGAATTAATCAGAAGGGATGGAATGATGGAAATCGATGGTTCTCAAATTATGTCTAAATCAGTTTTTGAAGCTTCAGGTCATCTAGGTAATTTTGCAGATCCAATAATAAAGTGTACAAAATGTAATGCAACATTTAGAGCAGATAGAACAATTGCAGAAATTGCAAATATTGAGATTCCTGAAAGTGCAGATTTAATTGAATTTGATAATGCAATTAAAGAAAATAAAATTCAATGTCCAAAATGTAAAGGTGATTTTAGTTCAACAAAAAAATTCAATATGATGTTTAAAGTTGGTATCGGACCTCAAGAAGAAGAAGCATATCTCAGACCTGAAACATGTCAATCAATATTTGTTGATTTTCCTAGACTTTTCAAGACTATGAGAGGAAAACTTCCATTAGGAATTGCTCAAGTAGGAAAAAGTTTTAGAAATGAAATTGCACCTAGACAAAGCTTACTCCGTCTTAGGGAATTTTATCAAGCAGAAATTGAGGTATTTTGTAATCCAGGTAGATTAGAGGATGTTGAAAAATTTGCTGAAGTTGAAAATACAATAATTAGAGTTCAAACAGATGCTGAACCAATTTCTATGACTTGTAAAGAGGCATTAGAGTCAGGTACAGTTCCAAATAGATTTGTGGCATATTATTTAGGAATTTTAACAGAATTTTATGAAAAAACAGGAATTGATGTTTCAAAAAGTCGATTTAGAAAATTAGGTGATAAGGAAAAAGCTTTCTATGCAGAAGTTGCATTTGATTTTGAAGTTGAAACAACAATAGGTTGGCTTGAACTTGTTGCATGTAATTACAGATCAGATTATGATTTATCTAGTCATGCAAAAATGAGTAAAGAAAAATTTGAAGTAATGGATAATGATGAAAAAGTTTTACCCCATGTATTTGAAATTTCTATGGGAATAGATAGAAGTCTATACACAATCTTAGAACATTCTTTAAAAAATGATGAAGAACATGAACGAATGGTTTTATCATTAAAACCATATTTATCACCAGTTCATGTTGGAATTTTATCATTAGTTAAAAAAGATGGATTAAAAGAAAAAACTGATGAAATTTTTCTCAATATTAAAAGAAAGTATGATGCATTTTTAGATCATTCTGGTGCAATTGGTAGAAGATATAGAAGATTAGATGAAATTGGTGCTCCATTTGCAATTACAGTTGATCATCAAACATTAGAGGATAATACAGTGACAATCAGAAAAAGAGATTCAATGGAACAAAGTAGAGTAGAAATTACTAAAATTGATTCTATTTTATTTGACTCTGTAGGATTTCCTTAACTTAGTAAAATTATTTATCAAAAAAATTTTTTAAATTATAAATAAAAATAGTAACAATCGTCTAACACAACTGTCTACTCAAAGGAAGAAGTAGAAGAGGTTTGTGACGAAAGTCCTGTTGAAGATGGTACAGATGGGAATTTATCTCCTATCTGTTGCTCAGCTACTGCGGATGCTTCTTGAAGAATCTTATCAGTCTCTTCGTTTGAAACATCAGACTCCATATTGAATGAGTCTCCTGCAAGTGAATCCATCATGAGTCCATTAAGTGTCTGGGTCATACTATTCAATTCTGAATCAGCTTCTGGCATGAATCTTCCGAGCGATGACTTCAATCCCTTCATTGTAGACATAGCTGGTCCAATTGCTACCATAGCATCACCAAGATCATGAATAGTTGTCAGTCTTAGTTGAACTTGTTCTAATGACATTCTTGCGTTGCCGAGCATCTTTGTAACTTTACGAATTTCTGCTAATTCGTTAGACAAAACTCTACTTGTGCTAGTATCATGTTGCTGCATTGCAGTCACGACTCGTTGAAAGAGTTGCGCATCTCTTTCTTGCAATTTACCTAACATTGAATCCATTTTTGATATTTGGACTTGTAGTTTGTTAACTGCTGTTTGAATACGTGGTTTTAATGCACCTTGAGGTTTTACTGCATCGCGTAGTTTGCCAGTTACACTTTGGGTCTCTTGTCGAGCCCATGTACTGTCGAAGTTTGGCATGATAATGGATTTAGAAATTTAGTCTTAATCAACAGTGTAAATTTAGATCAGCTTTTGAGTAAAATTAGCTAACAAAGTATAATGGTCGATTAATCAAAACAAATTATTGGCAAAAATTGTTGTTTTTGATTCAGGATTAGGCTCAATTTCAATAATTAAAGAAATTAAAAAAATTATGAAAACAGATATCGTATATTTTGCAGATCAAAAGAACTATCCATATGGTAACAAATCCCAGGCTCAAATAGCCTCAATAATTAAAAAAACTATCAATATGTTAGAAAAAAAATTTACGCCTGATGTTATTGTTGTTGCATCAAATACACCAAGTCTAATGTTAAATTTACAAACAGGGAAAATAATAGATGTTAAACCTCCTTTAAAATTAGCACAAAAAAAATCAAAATCAAAAAAAATTGGAATTCTTGCAACAAAGGCTTCAGTTAACAGTAAAGGACTTGAAAATTATGTTAAAGAAAATAATATTCCAAAATCATATAAAATTTTTAAAATTAATGGTTCAAATCTTGTGGATTTAGTAGAATCAGGAAAATTTCTCAATAATAAAAAATATTGTAAAAAAATAATTAAAAAAAGTTTAGATGATTATATTATTACAGAAAAAATTGATGTGATTACATTATCAAGTACTCATTTATTATTTCTAAAAACATTATTAGAAAAAGAATTTCCACAAGTTGAGTTTATTGATCCAGGAAGTTTAGTTGCAAAAAAAATTTTTCTGAAAATTAAAAATAAACAATCAAAAAGAAATTCACTAAAAATTTTTACATCAGGTGATATAATTAATTTTAAAAATAAATTAAATAAAATTGGTATTAAAAATAAAATAAATTATTTATCTACTTAGTTTTTGCTTTTCTAAATCCATGAGTAAATGTTTTATCATAAAGTTTTGAATATTCATAAGATTTTGGTTTAATCACATCTCCAATGATTACAATAGCAGTCATTGTAATTTTTTCAGCTTTCACTTTACTTGCAATATCTGTAAGTGTTCCAATAATTATTTTTTGATCTTTTCTACTTGCTCGGTAAACAACTGCAACAGGTGTAGTTTTTTTGTATCCTCCCTCAATAGCTTCTTTTGAAATTTTATTGAGTAAATGAACACTGAGATAAAAAATTAATGTAGCTTGATGTTTTGCAAGTTCAGAAATTTGTTCTCTTTTAGGAACCTTCGTTCTTGCTTCTGCTCTTGTAATTATCATAGTTTGAGTAACGCCAGGTAGAGTTAATTGGGTTCCAAGTGCCGCTGCTGAGGCTAAAAATGATGTAACGCCAGGCACAACAGTAGATTCTATTCCTTTTTTTTCTAAATTATCAATCTGTTCTCTTATTGCACCATAAATTGCAGGATCCCCATCATGAAGTCTAACAACTAGTTTGTCTTTTTTTGCATTTTTATACAACAAATCAAAAATTTCTTCTCTAACTAATTTTGCAGCATCATGGAGTTTTCCTTTTTTACATAATTTCAAAATTGGTTCAGGAATTAGTGAACCAGAATAAACTACAACATCAGCTTTTTGAATTAATTTTTTTGCTTTTACTGTAATTAGTTCAGGATCACCTGGACCGCAACCGACAAAAAATACGTTAGACACGTTTTACCACCAAAATTGAAAAATATTTTGTAGTTAATGAATCATCATTTACTTCACCTAATTTCATAGTTCGTATAATTTCATTTTCTGTTCCCAAATCTTGTCCAATTGCAAAAAGAGAATCATCTGGGAATCCAGATTCTTTTAGCACTTCAATTACTTGATCAAAATATCTACCATCTTTAAGAAATATCATTGATTCAGAATGTCTTGCAATTTCTTTTACACTAGATAAATCATAACAAGATGGAATGATTGCAACTTTTTCAGCACCTTCTGCAACACTAACTCCAACTTTTGATGCAAATGAGAATATGGATACAATACCTGGTACTACACTAATGTTCATATCAGGATATTTTTCTTTCAAATCTCTATGCATGTAAATCCATGTACTATACAGATATGGATCACCTACTGTAAGATAGACAACATTTTTTCCTTTCAAAACAGTTTCAGCCATTATTTTGGCATTTCTTTTCCATGATTCCTCTAGAATGTCTTTGTCTTTAGTCATAGGAAAAATTAATTTAATAATTTCTTGATTTTTGGATTTATCTATAATAGATGAAACAACGGATAATGCAATACTAGGTCGTGTCTCTTTAGAAGCTGGACACATGATAATATCGGCATTTTGAATTGCCTTTACTGCTTTAACAGTTAAGAGTTCTACGTCTCCAGGACCTACACCAATTCCAATTAATCCAGGCATGATTTTGCTACCTTTTCCCCCAATTAAAAGTCTAGATTGTATCTTGGCAAACAAAATAAACAACTTTTTGCCTTTTCAAAAGACAAATTATTGATTTTGATGGTCTTAAAAGCAATCAAGTTGTATCTAATGTGAGAAAGAACCAACAGTACTCAAATCCTCTCGAGTATTGTAGGTTACCTTTCTCAATAATTAATTTGATTTTAAAAAATGGATTTTCTAATTCCAACTAGAACTATAGCTGGAACTGCAAGATACATTCCAAGGTTTAGTGCAATTACAGAAATTCCCATACCCAATACTTCTGATTCTGATTCTGCATTCTCCATCAAAGATAACGTGAAAATCATTGGTGTAATTGCAAGCTTTACTGCTTCTTTGAATAGTGGATTTTCTCTTTCATAATCTGCAATCATTGGTGAAAAGGAATAGTAAACATCGTTAAACATTCCCATGAATGCTGAACCAGATTCTGTATTTAGTAATTGATTATCCCTTAACTCACGGAGTTGTTGAACTTGTGGAGCTAGCTCACTACCATAAGTTGCTGTTGCAATTAGACAACCTCCACCATCAGGAATTGGTACAGGACCAGAATTAGACATACAATTGTCTGTAATGTATACTTCTCCAAAACTTGCTTCAGTATAACCCTGTGATATTATTTTTTGATTTTGAATTACAAAAAGTTCCAAATAACCTTCTTGTGTTAATTTTTGAATTTTTGCACCAAATAGAGCTTGACTTCCCATATTAGAATTACATTCAAAAAGAACATCCTCATTATTCTGACCAGCTATTTCAGTAAAATCTATGTTTGAAGATTGAAATGCACCTGCCCATTCTGTATCTGAAAAAATCAATAATTTTGCTTGTCTGTTAGGTATCTCTTCATTTAATTCTGATTGTACCATTTGTTCTACAGACTGTGTCTGCATTGTAGCTGCAGGTTGTGAAAATATGTGTGTTCCAACAATAGATAATTCATCATTTGATCTTTTGAAAGGAATGGTGACCGTTCTATCATAAGGAGTGATAGTTTCTTCATATGAAGAAAGTTGCATTCCACGAATAAACACATCAAAATCAGTATCCTCAGAGCCTACTTTTGCATCAATTATGGCTCTAGGTAACGTTATGATTAATTCTCCTCTTGCTCTTGCATCAATGGAAATTAGTAAAGATGTGTTATCTGCATCTAATTCAAATTTTAAAACTTCTCCACCTCTAATACTATAATCAAAATCTTCAAACTGTTGTGCAAAAACACTTGGAACCATAACTCCAATCATGGCAACTGCTACTATTCCAATAATGAATACTGATTTCAATATCATTATCCATAATATGCCATATTTATGAAATCAATTGATTTCTAGGCACAAAATTGTTTAAGAAACCAATACGGTCTAGATTATACTTTTGTGGCAGATATTATAGTAACAGGATTTCGAGCTAACATCATAGTACCAGTAGTGGTTTTTCTGCTCTTAGAAATAGTAACTTGTGTAATATCAATAGAATCAAACTTCAGAGTATCAAGAATTTGTAAAACAGAATATAATGTTTCAATTAGAATAATCCCAATTACTATTCTGCCACCAGTTTTTAGTTTATTTTCAGAAAGTTTGACAATATCACTGGTATCACCACCTGTACCACCAATAAAAATAACATCTGCCATTTCTAAATCAGAAATTTTTTCTTTAGCATTTCCAAAGAGTACAGAAACATTTGAAAGATTAAATTTTTTTAAATTCTTTTTAGTTAATTCAACAGCATTTTCATCATAATCAATTGCTAATACTTTTCCACTTGATTCAATTTGAATTCCAGCCTCTACAGAAATAGAACCACTACCACAACCAATATCATAAACAGTTTGACCTGGTTTCAATCTTGCTTTACTGAGTTGTATTGTTCTTACTTCTTCTTTAGTAATTGGAACTTTTTCAGCACGTTCAAAATGTTCATCAGGAATTCCAGGTGTTTTATAATTCCACATAAATTATCGTCCTACTCAAAATTTAATTATAAATTAATTCCTGTAGAGATATCTCCAAGATGTGTTAATGTATAACTTACAATCCATGTAAATAAATACAAAAATACGTAGCTACCGATACCTTGTGTAACAATTTTTTTTCTATCTGATGATGGCAATTGCATATTCATTCCTTTAGCAACTATAATTGAAGCAAAAAATACTATTATCATAAATCCAATTGATGCCCATCTTCTTTCTTCACCTTCAATGTCTTCAAAAATAAAAGTAGTTGCAACACCTGCAATAACTCCTAAAGCAATACGCATCCAAAATAATTTGGCTAATTTTTTGTCTTTTTCACTTTTTTCAGCTACGCTAATTGGTGGATCTTTTGATGGTTCTTTGGAATTATTTGTAGTAGGTGGAGAGTTTTCTGTTTCAGGAATATCAATATTTTCTTCAATTTTAGGTTTAGAATCATCATTTCCAGGCGTAGGTGCTGATTTTTTCTTTTTAAATTTGGCCAAAGTAAATTTCTAGCGTAAATCAAGCAAACCATGTTTAATATCTTTGGTAAAAACTTGAGCACAGTATAGGAAGGGTATAATTTTAGAGATTAAACACGATAATTATGGCATTAGCTGGAATTGAATTAAGATATTTAGTAAATCAAATTTCTGAACAAGTTCAAGGATACTATATCAGTAATATCTACGGAATAACAAAAGACAGTATTCTATTCAAACTTCATCATACAGAAAAAAGCGATCTCTTTATGATGATATCAACATCTGGTGTTTGGCTAACTAAAGTAAAGATTGATCAAATGGAGCCAAATAGATTGTTGAAGAGGTTAAGAAGTGATTTACTTCGATTAAAATTAAAAAAAATTGAACAAATAGGTGCTGAAAGAATTGCATATTTTACATTTGAGGGATTTGGAAAAGAATTCATTTTAGTCGGAGAATTTTTTGGAGATGGAAATATTTTACTTTGTAATAATGAAATGAAAATTTTAGCCTTACAACATTCAATTGAAGTTAGACATAGAAAACTTAGTGTAGGATTAGACTACACACAACCCCCAGAAAATAATTTAGATATTTTTAATTTGACAGAATCAGATTTTGATGAATTAAAAAATACAGATTTAATTGCTGCAAAATGGTTTGGAAGAACTTTAGGATTACCTAAAAAATATGTTGAATCTGTTTTTGAAATTACAAATATAGATCCTAAAAAAATTGGTAATTTATTAACAAAAGAAGAAATAGAAAAAATTTATCAAACTACAAAAAATATTATTTCAGATATTGTATTAGGAAATCATGAACCAGTAATTGTTGAAAATGAAAAAATAGAAGTTCTTCCAGTAAAATTAGGTAAATTAGAAGGTAAAATCACTAGTGTTTCTACATTTATTGAAGGATTAGATACAGTATTTACAAAAAATATAGTAGATAAAGGAAAATCAATTCAAACTAGTGGTTCAGATAAAAAAATTAAAGATCTAGAAACTCAAATATCTGAACAAGAAAAAGCAATTGCAACAGTAAAAGAAAAATCAAAAAAGATTACAAATGTAGCAAATTCACTTTATGAAATGGTTTCAAAAGGAATTATTTCAATAACAAACGATTCTGCAAAAGTAATTTTGGCAACAAATAATGCAAAATTGATTAACGAGAAAGGAATTTCGATGATAATTATAGAAGATGAAAAAATTAAGATAAATACAGAATCTCCACTTCAATCAATTGCATCTGTTTTGTTTAATCAAGCAAAAAAACAATCAGGTGCCATTAATTCAATTCAAGCAATTAAAGAAAAAACAGAAAAGAAATTAAAGAAATTTCAAAATCAAACTGAAGCTGAAAGAAACTTAGAAGTAGTTTCAGAAATTAGAAAGAAAAATTGGTTTGAAAGATATAGATGGTTTATGACTACTGATGGATTTCTTACAATCGGTGGTAGAGATGCAGCATCAAATTCAGCTGTAATTAGAAAACACCTAGATAAAGATGATAAAGTTTTTCATGGTGATATTTTTGGATCACCATTTTTTATTTTAAAGGACGCAGAAAATGTACCAGATACAACTATGAATCAAATAGCTGCTGCAACAGTCTGTTTTAGTAGAGCATGGAGAGAAGGGTTGTATGGAGTTAGTGCCTACTGGGTTCTTCCAGACCAAGTAAAAAAATCTGCACCCAGCGGAGAATTTCTTCCTAAAGGATCATTTACAATAGAAGGACAACGAAATTTTATCAAATCTGAGACCCTAAAATTAGCTGTTGGAATAATAAAATTAGAAGATAATGATTATGTTTTAACATGTGGACCGCCAGAACCAATTAAAAAAAATTCTATTTGTTATGCAATAATTGAACCAAATGGATTAGAAATGGCAGAATGTGCAAAAAAAATTAGAATTGAATTTTTAAAAATATTTGAAGATATTACAAGAAAAATAAATATCGATGAATTTGTTCGTGCTTTACCTGCCGGAAAAAGTCAAATTAAAGAGATTAGTTTAGGAGATTTAGAAAAAGAAATCTCTACTGATAATGAATTAGAGTAGTTGAATCAGTATCAAGAGATAAGTTCATTCCAGTTTTAATTGATTCAAATTCTTCATCACTAATTGTAATTAATGGAATATTTGCTAATGCACAACCTGTAGCAACTGTTAGATCTGCTTTTTTACAAATCATTGCAATTGGTGCTGTATTATTTGATTTAATAGAGTAGATGGTATATGCACCAACACTACTACCAATTCCAGATGGAAATACTAAGACCAAATTTTTCATTGATTTTTCAAATAGTGTGTGATTCTTATCGCTGATAATTCCAGTTTTTTTATCAACTGTACCTAAAAAATTAATTGGATCATTTGATTTTAAAACAATTCCTTCCACTTTTCCTGAAACTAAAATTTTATTCATCGTGTTTCATCTTCTACAATTTCTTTTAATGATTTTAAATTAACACCTACACCATTAGAATTTTTAAGATAAAATGCACCTTTGATACTATTTGTGGTTACTGCATCGACATCATCTTTAGATATCAATGGGGTCAGACATGTACAGCAATCAGAAAGAATTTCACATCCAGCACGTTCAAGTTCTGAAATATATCCAATTTTTTGTGCCTGTTCTTTTACTGTTCTAGGTAAGAAAACCATACATCTTTTTTCAAACGAACGACCTTTCAATTTGGCAGTAAGATCTGAAATTTCATCTAAACCTAATTGAGGACTACCCAATGTGATAATATCACCTTTTTCTGAAGTATTAAGTTCATCATGTACATTTTGCATTTCTTTTTCATCAAATTCTATTTTTTCAGTATTTGAATCACCTTCACCAAAATTAAATTTAGCACAAGTTCCAGAAGTTCCCATTCCACCGCACATTGCTTTACATTGTCTTTGATCCATTTCAGCTAGACCAGAAATATTTACAGATGTATCTCCTACCTTTCCAGCAAAAAAGCCTAACATCCCATATGATAATTCATTTGGATTTTTCACTTTCATTTCAATTGTAATATTTGGAGTATCCTCTTTACGCAATGACGAATAAGGACTTTTTCCAACTATTGCACTAGCTAATGCACTGAATGCACTTTCTTTGTTTGTTTTTAAATTATCATAAGAATTTGCATGTATTGCTGCATTACTTTCAGCAAATGCAACTTGTGTTCCATTTTTTGGAATATCAAAAATTTCATATGGAATACAAGAAAATGATGGAATGACTCCCATTGTTTCATAAGAATTTCTAATTGAGAGTTGTTTGGAAATAAAATTTTCATCTAATTTGTAATTAGACACATTATCGATATCAAAACCCATTGGATTCAATGTTGTTTTTACTGAAACACGGGCGTCTTTACTAATTGTTGAAAGAAATTCTTCTCCTGCATCACCAATTGTATTATAATTTACACCAGAAAGATGAGCCCATTCAATTGGGATTAATTTTTCAGCATCAGTTGCTTCACCGGTTGCAACTAGAATTCTGTATGCCATTTGCATAGTTTCCCCATTTTCACCTTTCAGAGCAGATTCTTCTTCACGGGTTAATTCCAATGTCAAAATATCATTATTACAGTTATAATACTTGTGCGTAAATGTTAATTGAAAATGAAAAAAATTCTTACTGGTATGACAAATACCATGAATTCTGTAAAACCACCAAGAATTACAGCATTAAGAGATCTACATAATGCAGAAACAGGTCCATTTAGTATTTTGATAGGAACAATTCTTTCAGCTAGAACCAAGGATGAAACAACTACAAAAGCAGTGAAAGCATTATTTAAAAAATACAAAAATCCAAAAGACCTTGCAAATGCAAAAGTCAAAGATGTAGAAAAAATAATAAGATCAATTGGATTTTTTCATGTAAAATCAAAAAGAATAATAGAAGTTTCAAAAATAATTCATAAAAAATACAAAGATAAAGTTCCAGAGGATCTTGAAACATTAGTAGAATTACCAGGTGTTGGAAGAAAAACTGCTAATTGTGTTTTAGTTTATGCATTTGAAAAACCAGCTATACCAGTAGACATTCATGTTCATAGAATTTCAAATAGATTAGGTTTAGTTGAAACAAAAAATCCTGAAGAAACAGAACAAGAGTTAATGAAAAAAATAGATAAAAAATATTGGATTGATATCAATGACACATTTGTTATGTATGGTCAAAATATTTGTAAACCAATTTCACCAATGTGTGATGTTTGCAAAATTAAAAAAAGTTGTAAATATTATAAAGACACTAACGCCTCTTAGTCAGATATAAAGTCCCAACTAAAATTCCAACTCCTGCTGCTACAGCAAACGGAAAGAATGCAAACATGTTTTTTCCTGGATCACCAGATAAAATTTCAGCAAGATATATTCCTGAATTAACTGCAGGAGGATCAGTACTTCCTTCCATTCCATGAACTGAATATGATTCGATCTCAAACTTTCCAATATCCAAATTTGTGACAACAATTCTAGCTCCATTATTGACAGTTAGTCCTGCTCTATCAGTATAGGATACAATAGATTTTGCCTGAGGATACCATCCTCTGTCTAAATCTCTATGAACAACAATGTATCCCTCATCAGGAGTTTGAACTGCAACCCAAAATTTGTAATCAGGTTGTGAACCCATTCCTACTTCAATGAATTCAGTGTTATCTTCTTTATCATATATTCGAAAAACTGCATTTCCATTTGGATTTGCATAGAGTAAATTATTGTCAAGTGTAACTTGCCAACTTGTAGTATGAGTATTTTCAAGTGGAATTAATGGGGCATTTCGTAAAACTGTATTAAATTTTTCAGCAGGGATTTCCAGATTTTCAATTAATAATGATGGGTTTGTTTGTTCCTGGGCAAATGCAGGGGTTATTAATAATCCTAGAAATAAAATTCCTAAAAAGAAATACTTCATGAGCTAATGTAAATTTGTTTGAATAAATATCTAATCAACAAAAGGTTTTGGATGTTGTAAAATTACTTTTGCTACTTCTGGTCTTAGGATAAATTCAGATGGAGATTCACCGTTATTTATCATCTCTCGCATTTTTGTTCCAGAAATTTGTTCTCTATATTCTGCATCACATGGACAAACATTTGGATTCGTAAATGTGAGACATTTTCTACAGTAAAAGAATGGTGGGAAAAAGACTGGAGAAATTTCTAATTCTGGATAATCATCAAAGATTTTCTGGGCAGCCATTGGATCATAGAACTTACCGACACCAGCATGATCACGTCCTATAATGATATGAGTACAACCATAGTTTTGTCTCATAATTGCATGATGTATTGCTTCTTTTGGACCAGCATATTTCATTTGTGTATGAAGTGTACCTAGTTTACATTTATTTTCAGGATAGTATTCTTTTATCATTGTTTCATAACATTTTACAATTACTTCATCTACAAAATCACCAGATTTTTTCTTGCCGATTACTGGATTTACAAAAACACCATCACGTGTTGTTATAGATGTTTTTTGTAACATTTCATGTGCAACATGTGGTGGATTTCTTGTTTGAAAAGCACAAATTGTTTTCCAACCAGCTTTTTCAAAAGATTCTCGAGTTTGAATTGGTGTTAATCTATTATTTCTAATTTCAGTATCATTGGGTCTTTGAATAAAATCAATTTTTCCACTAACTAGAAAGTCTTTCATTGACATTGTGTATGCAACACCAGGGTGTGATGAGTCAGTAGTACCATATACTCCCTGGGCTGTTTTTTCCTTATCAAAACTAAATGTTTCATCTACATGTAATACTGCAACCCCAACATCATCAGGATTTTTTAATAAAACATCTCCTGCTTCTTTCATTTTAGAAGCAGTTTCTTCATCTACATCAAGTACAATTGGAATTGTCCATGCTAAATCATTAGCAAGTCTTCCACGAGAAACAACACTTTCAAAGTCTTGTTGTCCCAAAAATCCTTCTAAAGGACTAAAAATTCCATCAGCAATATTTTCTACATCATTTGCTAAATCTTCAGAAATAGTAATTGAAAATAATCCAGTAGAATCTACTTTAGTAATTCTATTAACTAAAACTCCACCATGTGCTTTAATTGAATTATTTTCAGACATATCTGAGTCTCTATTTATGGTCTATATGAAGGCCACACTCTTTGTTACCATCTTGTTCCCACCACCATCTACCTGCACGAATATCTTCACCAGGTTTGATCGCTCTAGTACAAGGTTCACATCCTATACTTGGAAAACCTTTGTCAAGAAGACTATTGTACGGTAAATTATTTTTTTTAATATATTCTTGAATTTGTTCCCAAGTCCAATCAACGATTGGATTAATTTTTAAAATTTCTCCATGTCCATGATCTAATTGGAAAATTTTAACATCTTCTCGATTTTTTGTTTGATCACGTCTTAATCCAGTAATCCAACCATCTAAAGTATTCAGCATTTTATTCATTGGATGAACTTTACGTATTTCGCAACAAAGTTTTCTATTATCTACACTTTCATAGAAAAGATTCAATCCTTTTTCTTTTACCATTTCTTCAACTTCTTTTGTATCAGGAAACAAGACTTCAATTGAAATATTGTATTTTTTTCTAACAATATCCATGATATCATAAGTTTCTTGTGGAAGTCTACCAGTGTCAAGGGTAAAAAATCGAAAATTAGGATTAATTTTTAACATTATATCCATGACAACTGCATCTTCAGCACCAAAGCTTGATGCCTTTGCAACCTTAGGGTGTAAATTATCAGATACCCATTGTAAAGCTTCTTCAGTTGTTTTAATTGTTGAATTAAGTTCATCCACTTGTTCTTGCGTAAATTTTGTCACATTTTCATTTAAAATATTTCTTTTATATTGATTACCCAAAAATTTATGCTAAATTATAAACAAGTAGAATTGAAAAGAGAAAAGATGAATGAAATATCATATGTAGTAGTTTTTCCAAGTATATTTTCTAAAAATAAAATTCCTCAATTAATTAAAAATATCAAAAAAATTCTTAAAATTAAAAATCAAAAATATAGTTCTGTAAAACGTGATGGAGATATTATTTTAGTTAATGCAAATGATCCAGTATTTGCATCATCAGCTATCAATTTACTTTTTGGTATCAAAAAAATTGCTATTGCAAGACAAGTAACAAATGATTTTCAAAACATTATTTCAGAAATTACAACTATTGGAGGTAATTTATTATTAAAAGGAGAAAAATTTTTAGTTACAGTAGAAGGAATATCAAAAGGATTTCTTGTTAAGGATGTGGAAATAGCTGCAACGTCTAATATCATAGAAAAAAAATCTAATTTGGGTGCTCATCCAGGAACTGAGGAAAAATATGATAAATTACTTTATACATATTTAACAAAAAACTATGCATACATTTCCATTTTTTCAGATACAGGGAAAGGTGGAATACCATATCAATCACAAGATCAACAAACAATCTGTGCAATTTATGATGAAATTTCTGCAATATCTTGTTATGAAACCATAAAGCAAGGTTACGATACAAAAATAATAGTTTGTTATAGACAAAAATCAGAATTAATGAATTTAGCAAAAATGATTAATCAAATAATCCCAAGACTAGTACAAGAAAAAATTGAAATAGAATTTTATAATTTAAAAATAAATCCAAATGGAAATAAAAATTATTTAATTTATGTAAATTCAATAATAGAAATCCTGTTAAGTTATTCAAACAATAAAATATCTTTATCTTTATCACCATTGATTTTTCCTGCAAATATTATCGATAATGCCTTAAATCGAATTTTTAGCAAAAAGAAAATTCCAATCATTCCATTAGCAGGCGTAGATAATCAATTGTTTATAGAAGCAAAAGAGATTGGTTTAGAACGAAATATCAAAAAAATAGAAAAAATGATCAATATTACATCAAATGATGTTCCAAAATTTTCTAAAACAGATGTAGAACTTGCACATAAGACAAAAAAGGAAATTTCTGTGAAATTAGGAGCAAATAATGTTCATGATATTTTAGATTCCTTAAGTGAAGATCATTGAAAATTTAAACAGCATATTTGATAAGAAATTGTGCTTAAAATAGGTGAATTCATCTACCCATGGGGAAGTGGTCATTATTCTCGAATGATGAGATTAAATGATGCTTTATCAATTCAAATTAAAGATGAATTAGATGTTCATTTTTCAAGCAAAGATCATGTAATTGAAAAATTATTGAAAAAATTTCCAGAAAAAAAAGAAAAAATCCACGAAATTTTAATGCCTACGCCTATTGATGGAAAATTTGGACCTAGTATTTCAAAATCATTGATGAATATTCTATTACCAATTTCAAATAATCCGTCATTAATTAGACAAATAATTAATTATTTGAGAGAAGAAAGAAAACTCTACAATAAAGAAAAATTTGATTTAGTAATTAACGACGGAGATATGGGATCAAATATTTTAGCAAATAATAGAAATATTCCAAGTTTATTTGTAACAAATCAATTTAGACCAAAATTATATAATTCAAGATCATATCTATATCCGTCATTAATTTTTATTGCAAAACAAATCAATAAAGCGACAAAAATTCTTGTTGCAGATTCACCACCTCCATATACCATGTGTGAATATAATCTAAATTTCATTAAAGAGTCTGAACATAAAGTAGTTTATGTTGGTCATTTTACAAATGCTAAAAAAAATGAAATTAAAACTAAAACAGATTTAGAAAAATTAATCGAAAATAATAATTTTGGATATTGGATGAGAACAGGTAATAAATCGACAAATGATGGAACAGGTCTAAGATATGAAAATGTGTTTAATCAAAATGAAATGAGAAATGAAAAAAGAATTATCTCACATGCAAGAAATGAGCCAAACATAGATTCAGTTATAGGAAAAGATGGTAAAAAATATTCAATACCAGATGCTTTAGAAAAAAAAATTGATTGGATTCAAATTGATATTGGATTCCTCTCAGAACAAGAAAAAGATACAGTTTTGAATTTATGTGGATATGCAGTGGTTAATGGTTCGCATACTGTAATGGGTGAAATAATGGGAGGAAAATCAAAGCCAATAATTGGAATTCCCATATATGATGAGCATACCAATAACATCAAATGGGCTCAAGAAAAAAATCTTGGAGTTTTAGCCATTAAAACCAAGCATGTGATCAGTGCAATTTCAAAAATTAAGGAAAATTATGATGATTATGAAGATAATTTAAAGGATTTTTCAAAGAATTTTATTCCTAATGGAGCAGAAAATTCAGCAAAAATTGCATCTGAAATTTTAGAAGAAAAGAGATAATAGATAATTTTAAAAAAAATTCTCATCTGGCACGCGGGATTTCGATGGGCGAACGGACCGCAAGGGATGATGAAAAAATCCGCGTGTCAGATAAAAAAATCGATCAATTTAGTAGTGCGAACGCTTTTATGGAAAAAATTAATCTGAATTTCATTGGTTGTTTGTCCTGAATGTACAGCAAGAGCAAAAAAGAAAATTTTAACTAAATACGAAGAAGAAGTAGCTGAAGAAGATAGAGATAGACAAGATCTTTACAAATTATACGATGAAGTTGACATACCAATGGAAATGGATAAAAATACTAAAAATTTCATTTGTAAAAAATGTGGATTATATGCATCAAGAGAACAAATTTCAGATATCAGATACAAATTAAATCAAAAAGAAAGAACACGTGATGATAAAAGTGATGATTATCTTGAATGGTGGAATAAAAGTAAAAAAGATAAAAATCTAGATAATTAGTGGTATTTTAAAATGGCAAAAAAGAAAGATGATATTCCTGATTGGGTTACTGATGAGATTCAAAATGCTAAATTCAAAAAACCTAAAGAATTAAAAATTTCAGGATATGTATTAGAATTTTATCATGATGATGATAAAATTGATGTTCAATTGTATGATGCCTTAGAGGATGGAAGACAAATAGTTACAATGGATGTGGCAAAAAAGATTAAGATTAAAGAATTAGAGAAAGGAATTGTTTATGAATTCACTTTTGACCAGCATAAGGCTCCATTAAGTAAAAAAGTTTCAGAATTTTTAGAAAAAGAAAAAGAGATTGAAATGAATGCTATTTATCAATTTGATTTAAAATCAATTAAATTAATTGATGAAGGTGGATCCAATCAATCCTCAAAAGACGATATTGAATAATTAAATCAATTTTCTTTAGAAGAATCTAATTGTTTTTTAAAAGATTTTCCTAGGATTGGATTAATAAAATATGGAAATGTATGTTTCGCCCATACTGCACCACGAACTACTGACGGTACAATAATTTCAAGTCTAGATGAATTTGCAGCTTTTAAAATTGCCTTTGCCACTGTTGTGGCATTTAGGGATGTTGGAGAATATTTTGGCATTTTTTCAAATGAAGGATGTTCAAAAAAATCAGTTTTAACCATTATAGGACTAACAACAGTAATTCCAACCCCACTGCCACTTAATTCATGTTTAAGACCTTCAGAAAAACCTAACATTGCAAATTTTGAAGCGCAATAAGATGCAATTCCAGGTAATCCAAAACTTGCAGCTACAGATGCAACATTAACAATATGTCCAGATTTCTTCTCAATCATAAGTGGAAGAAAATTTTTGACACAGTAAATCATACCAAAATAATTTGTTTCCATTTGAGATTCTATATCATTTATTGATAGATCTGAAACAGAACCATAAATAGCAAATCCAGCATTGTTTACTAAAATATCAACAGAATTAAATTTTTGAATTACTATTTTTGACATGACTTCTACTTGGGTTTTTTTTGAAATATCACATTCACAAACCAATGTAGTCACATTAAATTTTTTTAATTCTTTTTCTAATTGTTCAAGTTTATCTTTTCTTCTTGCAACTAAAATTATAATTGAACCCAATTTTGCAAATTCAATTGCAGTTTGTTTACCAATACCTGATGATGCTCCAGTGATTAAGACTACTTTATTTTTAAAATCCACAAATAAAAAAAATAGTTTAATGATAAAGTGGTTTCTATTTATTTTCTGTTTTTGGAATTTTACTCAAGGCTAATTTAACTAATAATAGCCATGTAATTGCTATTGGAACATAATATGTTGCAATTCTCCATCCAATTACTGCATCCCAACCTAAAATTCCTTCAGTGATAGTAAAATCAAACGGATTTAAATTATTTAGATATGCTATAATACCAAATTCAGCTAGGCCTGAACCACCAATTGTGATAGGCAAATTACCAATTGCATTTGCACCCATTACTGCCATGATTGAATCAAATGCATTTATGATGAAACCAGTTCCCATTGCAATAATCATAAATGATATTCCATAAAATGACCAAGAAGCAATTGAAACTAAGAATGAAACAGTAAAGATTTTTTTAGATTCTGGTCTTTTAAAATTTTCTCTAATTATAGTACAAGTTTCTTCCATCCAGTCATTTGTTTGATTAATAATTTTTGTTCCTTTTTGTTTTGCTAATTTTTTAACAAGAGATTCTAAAACATTTGGAACTTGGAATGTATGTTTAGAAGATAACATAAACATAACCATCCATAGTGCGGTAATTGAAATACTAGTAGCTAAAATTACTATTCCAACAACATATGCACCATTCAATAACGCAATGATTCCTGCCAGCATTGACAATATACCTGCAGCAAGTACTTCAGTTACAATATCAACAAGTGCAATCCATGTAGCTTTTGAAAGCTCTATACCTTTTTTCTTTAAGTAATAAATGACAATAAATTCTGCTCCGATAAACATTGGTGTTGTAAATTTTATGAATTCACTACCCACTCTTACACCAATCAATTTTAGAAATGAATCAGTATTACCAAGATATTTTCTTGTAATATATGCAAATTTTACTCCCTGTAAAACCAATTTTATCATCATTGCAATTATTGCGCCCACAAATGGAAGGACCCCAATTGCAAGAATATCTTCTGGTTGAATATCGAATTGAATAGCAATTAGAATAATTGGGATTAAAGTAACAGGTATGGCTACTAGTCTCCAGTTCATTTGATATTTTTTTTAAGGAATCAAATATGAAAGTTGATAAAAATGGTAGTAGATTATCATGCCTAGAGTTAGGCACAAAAAATGACTAATTTAGGTTGAATTCGATTTTAGGATATTTTCAAAAATTAGCTCAAAGATTTCTTGATAGCAATCTAGTTTGAAATATAAGCAAAGAAAAGAAATCTACACAGATTGAAAACAATTTTCGTTACTGGTACAGCTGGTTCAGGAAAATCATCACTTGTATCAAAATTATATGAATATTATACAAGAAATGGAGCTTTTGCTGCAACATTAAATTTAGATCCAGGTGTTGAAAGTATGCCTTACAATTGTGATGTAGATGTAAGAGATTATGTGGATTATGTTTCAATAATGCAAGAATATAATCTTGGACCAAATGGCGGATTGGTGATGGCAAATGATTTGATTGCATCAAAAATTGATGAAATACAAAATGATGTAAATAATATTAATCCGGATTATCTAATTGTCGACACTCCAGGACAAATTGAATTATTTGCATATCGCTCTAGTGGTAGATTTATCATAGATCAAATAACATCTGATGAAAAAGCAAGTATTTTTCTTTTTGATGGTTCAATAATTACCACCCCAGTAAATTTTGTGTCCATTGCACTTCTTGCAACATCAATTAGATTACGACTTAATTTACCAACAATAAATGCAATAACAAAAACAGATGTAATAGATACTAAATTAAAAGATATTTTACAGTGGTCAACAAATATGAATACATTAGAAAATGCAATATCTAATGATACAGATGGTGAAACATATTCATTGACTACAAGTATTTTACGAGGATTAAATCTTAGTGAATTTGAACAGGGATTAATTCCAATTTCAAATTTAACTGGAGATGGAATTGTAAATCTTGAGAGTGCATTAAGCAGAATTCTTAATTTAGGTGAGGAGGTAGAAGATTAGTTGGTATCAAAAATTACAGTTAGGGCACCATCATCTACAGCCAATTTAGGTCCAGGATTTGATACATTTGGATTAGCTATAGATGCTTTTTATGATGAAGTCACTTTAACAAAAACAAAAAAAGGAATCACCATAGTTACAGACGACAATATTCCTACTAATCCAGAAAATAATACTGCTGGATTAGTTGTAAAAAATATGAAAAAGAAGTTGAAAATTAAAAATGGTGTTGAAATTCAAATTAAAAAAGGAATTCCAGCAGGGTTTGGAATGGGAAGCAGTGCAGGATCTGCTGCTGCAACAGCAGTAGCATTTGGAAAATTATTTAAAATTAAATTAAATTCTAATCAACTTGTAGAATTTGCTGGATTTGGTGAAAAAGCAAGTGCAGGAACAATTCATTATGATAACGTTGCAGCATCAGTTTTAGGAGGATTTGTTATTGTCAAAACAAATCCATTAAATGTGATTTCAATAGATCCACCAACTAATCTAAGAATGTGTGTTGCAGTTCCAAAAATTGATGTTCCAAAAAAGAAAACTAAAGTTTCACGTGGAGTAATTCCTAAAAAAGTGAAATTAACAGATGCTGTATTAAATTTATCAAATGCATCAGCAATAGTTGCAGGATTTATCAAAAAAGATCCAGAATTAATTGGAAATTCAATTAAAGATGTGATTGTTGAACCTGCCAGACAACATATGATTCCAGGATATGAAAAAGTAAAGCAAAATGCACTAAAAGCAGGAGCATATGGTGTAACAATTAGTGGTGCAGGTCCATCAGTAATTGCATTTTCAAAAAATTCATTTGATTTAAAAAAAATTAGTACTGCAATGGCAAAAGGTTTCAAAACAGCAAATATTGAATGTCAAACAATAGTTTGTAAACCAAGTAAAGGTGCAATACACACACAAAAATAATTTAATGATTAATATGAAAAAGGCTGTAATTGTATTTAGTGGTGGAGTGGATTCTGTATGTGCTGTATCATTTTTAAAATCAAAATATGAATTATATGGAATTACATTTTCATATGGTCAAAAAGCAAATATGGAAATTAAAGCAGCAAAATCTTTTGCAAAAAAATTGGGATTAAAAGAACATAAAATTATTGATATTGGTTTTATGAAAAATCTTTATGGGAATTCAAATGTTTTAACAAGTTCAAAGAGAAAAATTCCAACAGAATTTGAATATTCAATTGTAGTTCCAATAAGAAATGCAGTATTTCTTTCAATAGCATCTGCATGGGCTTTTACACTTAATGCATCTCTTGTTGCATATGGTGCACATACAGGAGATACAAATTATCCAGATTGTCGACCAAAGTTTGCAAAAAAATTAGAAAATGCGTTTAATGAAGGTGAAATTGATGGAATTAATTCAAAATTAAGAAAAAATATTGAAATTTGGTCACCATATCGAAAGGGATTATCAAAAAGTGATTTATTAAAATCTGGAATTAAAAATTTAGGTGATTCAATTTTTAAAACTTGGAGTTGCTATGCAAATAAAAAATACCACTGTGGAATTTGTGAATCTTGTAATAATAGAAAAATTGCATTTACAAAAGCTGGAATCACAGATAAAACAAAGTATCTTAAATAAATTATTTATCTAAGAATTTTCTTTTTTAGAATTATACTTCTAATTAGCACATACCAAACTACAAAGAATGATGCAAAAATTCCAGTTATCATATAGTTATGTTGTTCAGTAGTTAATCCTTCAAATGTATTAGTAATTTGAACTGCTGATAGAAAAGCAATAACAATAAGACCAACACATTCAGCTGCATACCAAATCCAGCTTGGAAATGACTCTTTTGGAATGTGAACATATGGATTTGCTTTTCCCATATTGATGGTGAAAAATATTGATTATTTAATATTTGAGATTCTTAAAATGATGAATCTGATGAGCGTTTTCTAATTAGTGCCAAAACACTCTCTTTTTCTTCTTTATTTTCATAAATTCCTCTAAATGCTGACGAAGAAAGGGTTGCATCGTTTCTAACACCACGCATTTTCATGCAAAGGTGCTCAGCATCAGCAAAAACTGCAACACCTTTTACTCCCTGGGAATACAATTCATCGGCAATATTTTTGGTTACACGCTCTTGAATTTGTAATCTTTTTGAGTATTTTTCAACTAATCTAACTAATTTAGATATACCAAAGACTCTTCCATTTGGAGAGTAAGCAATGTGGATTTTACCATAAAATGGTAACATGTGATGTTCACACATTGAATAAAATTGAATATCTCGTGCAATAACTACATCAGAATCTTCTGAAAACTGTACAGATAATTCTGAATCAGAGTCATAACCAGCAAAAATTTCTTTATACATACTTGCAATTCGTTTAGGAGTTTCTCTTAATCCCTCACGTGTTGGATCTTCACCAACTTCAATAATTAGTTCTCTTACGAGTTTTTTTACACGTTCTTCGTCCATTTTGTAATTTTATGCATTTTTTCTAGTATTTGAACCTAATCTGATTTTTACGCAGGTGCTAAGATTATGGCGCTCCAATGAATTTATGCAATTGAGGAACCACCTTGACATCAATATAATATGGAAATACTATATCATACAAATTAAGCAGTAAATCCAAAGAAGGCTCAGAAACTCCATAAGTTGGTTGAATTACAAATCCATCAATACTATCCTTTGAAATAATTTCAAAAATATTTGCAATTAATTTTTTGAATTCAGTTGGTTGAGTTTTTGAACTAACAACAATTTTGATAAAAGTTGTTTTTTTAGAATTTACAGAAGATTCAAGACATTTCATTGTATGATTAATTAATTTGTCATAGTGCTCAGAATCTACAAAATCAGAATCCTGTGTTTTGAATTCAATTTTTACAATATCAATAAACGGTAAAACATGATTAAAACGATCAATATCAAAACATGATGATTCTAAATACGTAGGAATTTTTTTTGTTTGAATATGTTTTGCTAATTGAGCAACAGCTTGATGTTGAATAAGAGGATCACCCCCAGTAAAATTTACTTTGTAAGTTTGATTTTGTAAATTAGAATCAATTAATTCAATTGCTTCGTCAATTGAATATTCCTCACCAGAATCAAGCGGTAATGATTCTTTAGTATCACAATAAAAACATGTGAAAGGACATCCAGCAAGTCTTACAAAAAGAGTTTTTGTTCCATAAAGAATACCTTCTCCCTCAACTGATGTGAATATTTCAAATAGTCTTACTTTCAAGTAATAATACTAAATTTTTTCATTATTTATTTAATGACTTTAACCTATACAATTTTCGGTTCTTTTGTATAAAATAATCCAGAAATGAAAAATACTACACCCAAGATCCCAATTGTACTACCAATTAACTCAACTTGACTTTGTAATTCCCCTCCCATTGGAGACCATAACCAGGCCATTAAAGCACCAACTACAATCATTGGAATACCTACTCCTACAATAATTGATTTTGAGACCATGCTGAAACTCTTTACAAAATGTATATGAAGCTTATGTTATCTTGACTGAAATTCCAATATCTTTTAGAACAACTTTTAATTCAGAATACACTTTTTTTGCATCATTAATTTGATTTTTTGATAGCAATTCTCTAATTTCAACGATTAATTCATTTGCCTTATCAATTTCAATTTGATTCCTATCCAGATCTTTTGCTTCAATTAATTTTTGATCGATTTGAACAAGGAATTTCTCAAAGAAGTTTTTGATAGCATTAGATTGCTTTTCAGCTATAGAATTACGTATTTCCTTTTGAATAGAATTCATTAAATTATTTAATTCAGTGATTTTTTCAGAGGGATTTTGATTAGAAGTGATTTGGTCACGTATTTCTTTAATTAAAGAATGAGCTTTAGTAAATTCATCCTTATTTTGAACAATATTATGTTTTTTAGAAATTGATTCTAAAGTTTGTACAAATTTTTCTATCCTATCTATTTTAGATTCTAAAGCTTGGTGGGGTATTACAGATACATTTACTTCAATAGATTTTTCTGAGGATTGTGACATAATTCTAGAAATTTGCATAAAGGAATTCATTGCTAAAAGAAAATCTTGTTTAGCTTTTTCAATATCATTACTTGATAGAGATTGGTCTAATGATTTTACCGCTGTATGACCTTTATCATATAAAATATTGATATTATTTGGTATTTGATTTTCATATTTTTTATCTAATTGGTTTACAATTTGTTTGTCTGCCTGAACTGCAATACGTAAAAGAATACTTGGATCATTTTGTCCATATGCATGATTAACTAATGATGGGGACATTGTACCACAAATCAAAACAATTATTGCAAAAAATGCTAATTTTTTCAATTGTCTTCCTCCATACTCTTACGTAATTTTACCAAATTTTGTAAATCTTTCTTTTCTATTTCAATTACACCCTCACGTTCTAATCGTTTTACTGCACGCCACATTGTGGTTCTAGGTTGTAAGAAATTTTTTCGTAATTCACTTTCAAGTGCTTCACCGTTATTATCAAAAATAAATTTGATTAATTCTTTGTCGTCTTCTCTTAAATCAGGTTTTAATTTAAAAATTGTTTCAAGATCTAAAATATTATTTTTCGGAATTGTAACAACTTCGTCAATTGCTTTAACATTTTTTTGTTTATTTTTAGTAATTATGATAACAGAAACTAATGCAATTACAATAATTCCACCAATTATTCCAACAATAATTATGTTTGACGAATTATCTTCTTCATTTACTATTTCTTCAGTAGTACTTGAAATTGTGTTGATGCTAAAAAAATAATCTATTTCAGTTGAACCTGAAGATAATGTTAATTGGTTTTGTTCATTAATAATTTCCATATTCAACGGTAAATTAGTCATACCAACTATAGCAGAATTTTTTGGTAATAGTAATGTAAAATCAGAAGGAGAATCTAAAGAGAATGTCCATAATCTACCTTGTTTAGAAACTAAATCATGAATATCATATTCAATAGTTATTACAGATGAACCAAAAGTTTGGATTAAAGCTGTATCGTCTATCACATCAACGTCTAAGAGAAATCCACTATCTCCTATTACAACTAAATTATCAATAGTACTTCCAAAAAGATTTACTTCATAATCAGTTAAGAATGGATCAACATCAATTTCTGTTGAAATATGAGTAGAACCATCTGGATAAATAATTAGATCAAGATCTCTAGGAGTACTAAAGGAAGATTGGATTGGCATTAAAGCTGCTACAATTATCATACTAGCTACCAAAAGGGGTACTTTGACCATTGTATCAAAGATACTGTCATTCCTTACAAAAAGTATTCCCTCCTCTCCTAGAGATTTTTTCGATTGGATTGGTTCGATTAATAGGCTCAATGGAGATCAATACCTTAGATTCATGCTTTCTACAAGAGTTTGAAATCTTTTGAATTCCTGGAAAAAGCCTAGACCTTTTTCAGTTATTTGAAAGACTCTATTTCTATTGTTTTTGACTGATTCTACTAAGCCAGCTTCTACCAATTTCTCACATTTGTCTAATACTGCATAGTGAGATAGGTTGGCTTTTCGAGAGATTGCAGATACAATGATTCCATCGCGACCACCATTGGCAGTCACATCTAAGATATCACCCATTATGCCCATTTCGGACCTATACTGTTGTTTTGACATGCATTAGTATAGAATGGTGTTGTTAATGAGGAACATTTTGAAACTTTATAGCGGAACGCAAAGCGGAACGGCCGTTTCACTGAAAAAAATCCCCTATTTTTGGCAAAAATGAGAATTTTATCAAAAAAATTATCCAAATGAGGCTAAAAAATTGGATCAAAATTCATTCACAAGGTCAGCTTTGAGATTCATAATAACTTTTTATTCCCAATTTCAATAGAAAATCATAAAATGTTTGATAAGTTCAAAGAAGAGAAAGGGGGAGAAATGATGGAAGAAAGGATTGAAGAGAATGTTAGTGAAGAAGAATCAGTAGAGGCATCACCAAATAGTGAATCAACTATAGGTATTGGAGAATTAATGGGAAAACGCGCAAAATTAGAAGAAGCAATTGATTATGTGGGTTTAATGATAAAAAATCTTAAAGATAAAAGAACAATGCTTGAAAAAGATATAGAAGAAGAATCAGTAGATATCAAAAATCTTAAAGAAAAATTAGAAAAAGTTAGTGAATACATTGATGAAGAAAATAGAGGAATTCAGCAATTAGCAAATAAAAGAATGAAAGTAGAAAATGAAGCAGATGAAGTAGCTACTATAATCAATAGTTTGAGAGATAAGCTTTCAGGTATTGATACTATAGTAGGCGATGAAGGAAATAGAGTTAAACAAATTAAAGAAAGCAGAGATTCTATAGAAAATTAGAAAAATTTAGAGCTTGTTTGTTCTTTACTAGTAGATGGAACAGATGGGAACATTTCACCAGTTGAACTTTCAGCAACAGCAGAAGCTTCTTGTAAAATTTTCTCAGATTCTGCATTAGTTGTTTCGTCTATACCAAATGCTGCGTCACCTGCGAAACTTTCAGTCATAAATCCTCCAAGCATTTCTGCCATCTGACCAATTTCTTGCTCTGCACCAGGCATTACTTTTCCAAGTGATGATTTAAGATTCTTCATTAATCCCATTGTAGGTACCATAGCAACTACAGTATCACCAAGATCATTACATGTAGATAATCTTAATTCAATTTGTTCTAAAGCAATTCTAGCACTGCTTAAAATTTTTGTAACTTTACGAACTTCAGCTAATTCATTTCCTAGAACTTTACTAGTTTGAACATCATGATTTTGTGTTGCAGTTACAATTCTTTGAAATAATTTAGCATCACGTTCTTTTAAACTGGATAACATAGAATCTAATTTTTTGATTTGTGATTGTAATTTTTTAATACCATCTTGAACTCGTGGTTTTAATGGACCTTTAGGCTTGATTGTATCATTAATTTTATCAGCTATGCCTGTTTTTGGTTGTTTGGACCATTTATCATTAAGACCATTCATAAATTAGATTCTGGAGTTATTACTTAATTTCAAGTGTAAAATTTGCTTAACAGGACGTGAAATTTAGTTAGCTGAATAAAAAATATTTTTTATAATAGAATTTGTGATTTGTGTTATGAATAAAAAAATAGTCATAATGGTGATTATTCCGATACTGGGATTTGTTGCATTTGATTGGATTACAGGTTTTTCAGATCAAAATGAAATAATCAATGAGGACATATTTCACATAACTTTAGCAGATCCTGAACTATATGCTAATGGAGTTTATACTGATAAATTTTTGATTGAGCCAGGAACATATTTTTTTAGATTTGTTCCAAACGGCAGTAGTCCTGAAATTTTATCAATAAAATTAATTGGTCAAAATTATACATTTGAAGAAAATTTTGAACTAGTAGGCATTCCACATGAATCTCAAACTGCAAAATATTTTACGTGGAAATATGTTGGAAATGAAAAAATCATAATTGATTCTTCACAAGAAATTTCAATTAGTATTGATCCAAATGGGAACGTAAAGGGTTCAGTATCAGTGGATTTGATAAAGTAAAAGGCGTAAACCCCATAACTGCAGAACACTAAGAGATTTCCTCTTGTGGTCAAGCGTCAAACGCCTGAGTGCCTTTTTCGTTCTGCGGGGCTACGCAAATTAGTCGATAGAAATAACAACTTTCGACATTAACTATTATAGAAAATTTTAATATTTAAGATTTTTTCAAAATAATTACTAATAATACTGAATATTATTAAATTATTTTAATAATTTTTCATCAAATTGATCTATAAATTACGAAATTGGATTTTAAAACTGATGAAATTATCGGGTAAAATTGCTTTAGTTACAGGTGGTAGTAGAGGAATTGGATTTGCCATTGCAAAAATTCTGTCAGAAAATGGAGCATTGGTAGTAATTACATCAAAAGACTCTGAAAAAATAAAAAAAGCTGAAGCACAAATTACAAATTCATTTGGAATAACATGTGATATTAAAAAAAAGAGTGAAGTTCAAAATGTATTAAATCAAACAATTGAAAAATTTGGTAAACTCGATATTTTAGTAAATAATGCAGGAATATTTCCAAAAATTAAACAATTACATGAAATTGATGAGGAAGAATGGAATGAAGTGTTAGATGTTAATTTAACTGGACAGTTTAGATTTACTAAAGAGGCAATACCACATTTGCAAAAAACATCTGGTTGTATTATTAACATCTCATCTGATGCAGGATTAAAAGCATATCAAGGATTTAATGCTGATGCATATTCAGCTTCAAAAGCTGCTTTAATTGTCCTCACAAAATGTTGGGCATTAGAATATGCTAAAGACAAAATTAGAGTTAATTGTATTTGTCCAGGAGTAGTTGATACAGATATGACAAAACCATTTTTAAAAAATCAAAAAGATATAGAATTTATGAATAATGAACATCCATTAGGAAGAATTGGTAAACCTGATGAAATTGGAAAAGCTGCATTGTATTTTACATCAGATGATGCATCATGGGTTACTGGAGCAGTACTGACAGTTGATGGAGGAGAATCAATTAAATAAATTCACATGAATTTAATACAACCCAAAATTACGAAATGATATGGAAAGTAAGAAAAAATTTAGAGCTAAACTAATAATTCTATTAGGAGCAATTTGGATAGTAATCACATTACCACTACCATGGATAATTAACAATCCTGCAGTTTCTGATGCTCAATTTAATACAGTTTTAGGAATAATTGGGGTCATGTCAATTCCATTCATCATGCTAGGAATTGCATGGTCTTTGAAACCAGAATTAACAACATAAGGAAAAACCATAATTGAATAATATTCCAATTTCAAATAAAATTCCAGAATTAGATCTTGCAATTAAGGCTGCACAAGAAGCGGGAAATACAATTTTAAAAATTTATGAAAAAGGTTTCAAAACGTTCACTAAAACTGACAATTCGCCAGTAACAGATGCAGATTTACAAAGTAATAAAATAATTAAAGAAATTCTCTCAGTCACAAAACATTCAATTCTTTCTGAAGAGGATGTTGATGATAAAAATAGATTATCAAATGATATGGTTTGGATCATTGATCCGCTTGATGGAACTTCTGATTTTATTGATAAAACTGGAGAATTTACAGTAATGATTGCATTGATAGAAAATCAAAAACCAATTTTAGGTGTAATTGCATGGCCAACTGAAAAAACCTTATTCGTTGCACAAAAAAATTGTGGTGCTTTTAGATATTCAGATAATAAATGGGAGAAAATATCAGTTACTAAAATTTCTGAACTACCTAAATGTAGAACAATAGGTTCTAGACATCATTTATCAGATAAAGAAAAAGATTTCATTGAAAAAATAGGAATTAAAGATTTTACAAGTATAGGAAGTTCATTAAAAGTCGGTAAAATTAGTTCAGGTCAAGCTGAAGTATACATCACTACAACAAATAAAATGAAAGAATGGGATACAGCTGCATCTCATTGTATTATTTCAGAAGCTGGTGGAAAAATGACAGATATGTTAGGAAATGAATTAACATACAATAATGAAAATGTGTATCATCAAAATGGTATCTTAGTAACCAATGGATTAATTCATGAAAAAATTTTAAGAGAATTTAAAAAATTAGAGTAGGTTTCTTTCATTAAGAAAGTCCTTTACTTTATTTGCACTATCTGCAAGAGGTTCATGTTCGGTATCAATAACTAAATCTGCTTTTTCTGGAGCCTCATAAGGATCATCAATTCCTGTAAATCCTTTAATCTCTCCTTTTCGAGCCTTGGCATACATGCCTTTGACATCTCTTTCTTCACATTTTGCTAATGAACACTTTACATACACTTCTGCAAATTGATCACCTGCAGAAATAATTTCTCTAGCATTTTCTCTATTTTCAACATATGGTGAAACTAGAGATACTACACTTGGAACACCATGATTTAGCAAAAGCTTAGCTAAATGAGCAACTTTTTTGTTATGTTCATCACGTCCTGCTTTTGAAAAATCTTTTGGTGAGAACCATTCTCTTAGTTCATCACCATCAAGCATTGCCAAATTTGGAATATCTTTCTGCAAATCTTTTACAATTGTGGTCTTACCTGAACAAGGAAGACCAGTCATCCAAAGAATGAAAGGTTTCATATTCAAAAATGTTAAAATTACTAATAAAGAGCTTACGTTAATTTTGAACCCAATTTTGATTTTCTAAATAATCAATCTCTTTAATCATATCTTCCATTTTTTTTGAAACTGTCATTACAGATTTGAATTGCTCATACATTTCAAACTCCTCTTCTTTAGAAATTATTTCAGCTTCTGCTTTATCAAAGAAATTTTCTTCCTTTTTCATGTGATCCATTAGATAAGTAGAGTATGTTTTCAAAAATCTTGCAACAGGTTCACGTGCATCTTCGCCATTTTTCCATCGTTTTACATGCTTTTTTATTTGAATTGCAATTCTTCTTGAAAATTCATGTTCAATTAACAATGCTCGAATTTCTTGTTTTAAATGATCATAACTTGCAACACATGGAAAATATGAATCCTCTTCTCGAGAATAATGAATTGAGTCAAAGAATTCCTCAATAATAATTGTAATTTTTTCTAAATCTGAAATTGGAATATTTTTACCGGCATAAAGCTCAGTATAACATTTTATTATTATTTTATCTAAACGCCTAATTTGCTTATGATCTTCACGTAATGAATCAGTTGCACTCAATAACAAAAATTATTCTTGTATTGGATTTAATGTTTTACAAAATATCTAAACACTCATGAAAAATTCAGTTTACTTTTTAACCATATAGAATTTCAATCAATTAGTAATGGATACAATTACTTTAACAATATTAAATTTGATAACATCGCAAATAGAAGGTTTCTCATTTTCAGAAATTAATTCATCAGTTATTTTGAATAAACTGACAGAAATCCAAACATCAATTTCTTCATTATCAATACAAGATGAGCCGATTGCTGCTGCACCAATAATATTACTTGCAGCAGGTGTGGTAATATTTCTTGGAGTTGCTGGTGAAGCATTTTTTAAAAAAACAGGTATTCCAGATGTAGCATTTTTAATGATTCTAGGTGTAATCATAGGACCAGTATTTGGAATTATTCAAGCTGAAGCTGTAATTCAAGTTGTCCCATATTTTGCTGCACTTGCATTAATTATTATCATGTTTGATGGTGGATTAAATTTAGATATCAAACATGTGATAAAAACTGCTCATTATTCACTAACACTAGCACTTGTTGGTTTTATTTTATCAGTAATAATAATTTCAGTTGGTGCTCATTATGTATTAGAGTGGACATGGTTAGAGAGTATTTTGTTAGCTTCAATTGTTGGAGGCAGTAGTTCAGCAATTGTTTTTGGTTTAGTAAGAAATATCAGAATTTCAGAAAAAACTAAATCGATTTTAAGTTTTGAGTCAGCAGTTACTGATATTCTTGCTACAATTATTGCATTTATTCTATTTGAAGCAGTACTAGCAGGTCATTTTGATTTACAAACATTACAAGAAACAATTGGTAGAGCAGTAGTAGTTGGTTTAGTTTTAGGATTTGGTGTGGGAATACCTTGGATGTATATTTCAACAAAATTTGCAAATACTCAACACGCTTACATGCTAACATTATCAATATTATTTGTATTATTTTTCTTGGCTAACTCATTTGGAGAATCAGGCGCACTAACAGCCTTAGTATTTGGTTTAATGATTGGTAACAAAAGACATCTTTCGAGAATTCTTAGATTTAAAGTTCCTAGAATTGAGATGGATGATCCAACACATAATCAATTAACATTTTTGGTAAGATCATTTTTCTTTGTATTTGTTGGATTAATGGCAACATTTGGACAAATTGAATATATGATATTTGGTATTGTCATTACAATTGCAGTCTTTGTTGGCAGAGCAGGGGTTGTAAAAGCCGTATTAACAAAGAAATTTTCTAGATTAGACAAGTCTGTAACAAATTCGATGATTCCAAGAGGATTAGCTGCTGCTGTACTTGCAACTTATCCAATTACAATGGGATTACCAAATGCTGAGGCATATCCACAAATGATATTTTTTATTATTTTATCATCAGTAATAATTACAACTATAGGATTAGGAAAATCAAAGAAAATTCCACCACCAGATTCAATTCAAGGTGGATTTGTAAAACCAACAGATGATTCACCAGATAATGAAATTATTACTGAAGAAGTAGATGAATATCATGAAAAATTAGATGGTGGATTTGTAAAACCAACAGATGATTCTAAAAAGTAGTAAATTTTTCATTAATTTTTTTTAGATATTTGTTATTGTAATCATTAAACATTTCAATTTTACTTTGATTCAAAGCCATAGCTCCAGGCCTAGTATTCACATGTTTTTGAGAAATTTTTTGTTGTTCTAAAATATTTTCTAAATCTTGTTTTGAAATTGATTCTAGATTTTTAATTAATATTTGAAATTCTTTTTCAAATCTAATCTTTATTTCAGAAATAGATGGTTCTGAACCAATAATTTCTTGAGTCATAATGTTTCCAAATACTATCTTGGTTAAGTCTAACAATATTCTAATACAAAATTAGTGATATAAATTCAATTTGATATTTATCAATATTAAAAATGCTGTTTAAGCTGGTTCGCCTAGAAAATGTACACTATCATTATTTACAACAACTGTTCGATCTTTTGGAATATGATATAATTTTTTTGAGCCATTTTGAGATTGTACAATTAGTTTTGAAAATGGATCCTTTAGTGATTTGTACAAGATTCCTTTATCACTAACAGATTGAGACCAATGAACTCCATTTACGAATGAAATTGTTTGAAATTTAACTACCTGATACGAGTAAACCATCTTCAATTAATTATTAATTATTGCAGTCATTAAGGATTTTCCTCCAATTAAGGCTGCAATAGATAATCCAACATTTGTAAAAATATTAACAATAAATGAAATGTATTGATTACTTTCAAGTAGATTACTAGAGTCAAGTGCAAAAGCAGACATTGTAGTTAATGACCCACAAAAACCAACAGCCGCAAATAAGGAATATTTTGAATCAAGATGCCATTGTTGTGAAACTACTACAAATACTCCAAGAATAAATGCTCCAGCAATATTGACTATCAAAACGTTAACAGGTAATGTATTGAAAATTAATGGTGATTCAGTAAGTTTGTATCTTAGAAATGCACCTAAAACAGAACCCATTCCAAGAAAAATAAATTCCAAACCTTTCATTGATATGAAATTTGTTTTAGGACTTAATAGTGGTATTGTCAAAAAAATATGCTGACATTTTTATAGCTTTGAGAATTCAAAAACGTGATGTCAATCAAAATGAGATGTAGTGATTATGGTTATGAATGTGATCTAGTTTTGGATGAAGAATTAACTATGGGCTTGATTGGAAAATTAAGAGATCATTTTGAAGAAGAACACGGGCTTGATTATACTATAGAGGCAGTTACACAAATGATTACAAATCGTGGACATTCTTTAGAATCAATTAAAAAATAAAAATTTTAATTAAATTTACTTTGGCATATTTACAATAACAATTATTGCTGCACATACTCCCATCAATGCTAGCATATATTTTCTATATTTTGGATCACTTGTTCGCATAGTATTACCATAAACATAATAGAATTTAAAAATTCATATCATTTTTGGGTGGTTGAAATTTTACCCAATATGACATTTCTCACTTTAACCATTTTTCGTGCAAGCATAAATCCACCAGCAGTCATAGAGCTACCAACAATAATGTGTAAAATTCCTAAATCTGAATTTAGTAAAACATATGCCAATCCAGCAAGCATTAACAATACACCAAATGCTGCAAAAATAGCCATCATTACTGGAACTCGAGAAGGTACTGGTGGAAGGTATGGTTCTTCTGTATATTTAGCTGAAGATGCTTCAATATCTACAATATCTTTACAAACATCACAACAACGATGACGTTTTTTATTTTGCCATGTTTGAGTTAAGAAATAGAAATCTTGATGACATGAATCACATGATCTCTTAGGAAGAGTGATTCTACCATGATCATCAAAGTCTTGTCCCATTTTTTTCATACATTCTCTACAAAAATATCCAGGAATTCTCCATTGTTTTTGAAAATTATATTTTTTAAATCCTAATGAAACGTTACATCCTGTACATGAAGTCATGTTATGCTCCTTCGGTTTTACTTCCACTAAAGACTTTTGCTATTCCCTTTCTTGCCTCGATTATTGGTAAGAAGATGATTATTGCAGATGCAATTCCTACCCATGCAACTGATATTGCTACCCATACAGCGTAAGAACCTAATTCAAATACATATCCTGATGCAATTAATGGCATTGGCCATGCAATGATAAGAATTAAAGTCATGAGGCCTCCTCCCTTAAGACTAAACTTGAATGCTCTCTTCAATGTCTCTTCATCTTCTTCTAATGCAGCTTGATCCGCAGCAGAGACTTCGACAAGAGTAATCTTTTCTTTAAGATCATTCCAATCAAATGTTTTGCCTGCTGCAAGACTTCCAGCTATTGCAATTATACCACCCGATAGGATTGCAGTAATATTTGCAAATAGCATAGCGTAATTGTTACCAAGGCTAGCTAAGTCAATAACACCACCTGATTCGACAAAACCACCTGCACCAGATGCTGTTATTACCCATACAGTTGTTGAACAGAATAATCCAATAACCGCTCCCGCTGTCGCAGCAACTTTGTTAGTTTTGGACCACAGTATCGTCAGTGCAATTGGGATAACTGCTGAACCAATCAAGATACCCATTGCTAAGTAGACGAATCCAAGACTTAGACCCATGCTAAGCAGTACTACAGCTAGACCACCCATCCCAAGTCCAAACGCAACAATCGTCGCCCTAGATACTTTGACAAGTTGTTTACCTGATGCATTTGGATTCTTGTAAGTTCTATACAGATCGTACGTTACCAGAGAGGATACTGCAATTAATTCCGCAGATCCTGCCGAAGTTACTGCCATGAATAACATTGTTAATACCATAATTGCTCCAAGTTCACCCATTAGAGCCGTTGCTGCAGCTGGAACTACTAAGCCCATTTGAGCTTGTTGCATAGTAATATCCACATCAAGCGCTACCGCCGTCAGCCCCATCGTTGTTGCAAGTGTAAATGGAATGGCAAACCAACATAGCCCACCAAGTAAGAAACCTTTTACAGTTGATCCTGGTTGAGCTGCAATTGCACGTTGCCAATACGCCTGATCTACAAAGACAGTTCCAAAGTTTCCAACTATGTTAATGATACCAAACATCAAACCACCAGCTGATGCCATTGTCAAGAAAGCACCTGCGGCATTGCCCTCAACCGGTCTTATTTCAGCCGCTTGTACTAATTTTTCATACATTCCTTCTATACCGCCAGTAATGTCAGTATTGACATAGACAGCTGCAACGAAAGTTAAGATGACTACAAAAATAATGATAGTGTGCATGTAATCTGCAACGAAAGTTGCTTTTAATCCACCAACTAAAGTGTAAATCATAACACCTATTGGAATTAAGAATGCAGCCAGTGAAATATCCATGCCAGTTAAACCATTGACAACTGCAGAACCTCCAAGAAGAAGCATTGCAGTTACAATCATGTTTGTCATTAATGCAAAAACTAAGAATATTTTGTGAGAACCATTACCATATCTTGCGCGAATAATTTCTAAGAACGTGTGTGCATTTGGTGCTTTTCGTTTTAATTCAATAGCTAAAATTCCAAATAATAAAACCTGAATGGATGCACCTGCTGCGTACCAAAATGGACCACTAATACCATATTGATATGCCACAGTTGATGATTGAAGTAATGTTGCAGCCCACGTCCATGCTGAAACAATTGCTGCTGCAGTAAGACCTGTTTTGATTGTTCTTCCTGCTGTGTTAAACATTTCAGAAGTTTGGCTAACACCGAGATATTTTTCTTCAATTTTTACCTCTACTGTAATAATTACAGCAAAAACCATTCCTAAACCAACAACAATGGCCCAACCGATCCATTCTGGCAAGGCTTCTCCAACGGCAAAACCTTCAGAGATTGCACCTGCTGCGTATACGGATTGAGGAATACTAGACACAGTAATGACAGCAATCAAAGCTAAGATCGAAAACGCATAGATGGATCTAGGGATGGACACTAGGGCTTATAGTGGTAATCAACTACTTAAGGATTTGAAAAAATCTATGAAATCGGCAATTAAAATAGAATTTAAATAATTGAAACGCCTTGTCTCGTGAAAAATAATTTTGGAAATAAATTAGAATTTAAATAATTGAAACGCCTTGTCTCGTGAAAAATAATTTTGGAAATAAATTAGAACAAATGATACAATCTACCTAAAGATAATTTTGTTGCAGGATCTGTTGTAGTAATTTTTCCATTTACTTTTACTTCATATGTTTCAGGATTCACATCTATCTCAGGTGTTGAATCATTATACAACATTTCTTTTTTTCCAATAGAACGACAATTTTTTACTGCAACCAATTTTTTGTCACAATTAATTTTTTCTTGCATGCCATTATCTAATGCTAATTGAGATGTAAAAATTACAGATGTTGATTGGACTGCTTTTCCAAATGATCCAAACATGGGTCTATAGAAAATTGGTTCAGTAGTTGGTATTGATGCATTTGGATCGCCCATTAAAGAATAAGCAATGAATCCACCCTTGATAATCATTTTAGGTTTTACACCAAAAAATTGGGGAGACCAAATAACAATATCAGCTAATCTTCCAGGCTGCAAACTACCAACATGATCTGAAATTCCATGTGTAATTGCTGGATTAATTGTAATTTTTGCAATATAGCGTTTAACTCTAAAATTATCATTTTGAGAATTGTCTTCAGGTAAACTTCCAGTCATTTTTTTCATTTTATCTGCAGTTTGCCAATTTCTTGTAGTTACTTCCCCAACTCTTCCCATTGCCTGACTATCAGAAGACATCATACTAAGAACACCAATATCATGTAACACATCTTCTGCAGCAATTGTTTCACCTCGTATTCTAGATTCAGCAAAGGAAATATCTTCAGGCACAGATGAATTAAGATGGTGACACACCATCATCATATCAAGATGTTCTGATAGAGTGTTTACAGTAAATGGTCGTGTTGGATTTGTCGATGATGGTAAAATATTAGATTCACTTGCAATTTTTAAGATATCTGGGGCATGTCCTCCACCTGCACCTTCTGTATGATAAGTGTGAATAGTTCTACCAGCAATTGCTGCTATTGTATCATCAACAAATCCACATTCATTTAGTGTATCAGTGTGTATAGCAACTTGTGTGTCAGTTTTATCAGCGACATTTAGTGCAGAATTTATTGTGGCCGGAGTTGTTCCCCAATCTTCATGTAATTTTAGTCCACAAGCTCCGGATTTAATTTGTTCAAATAATGCAGGTTCAAGTGAATCATTTCCTTTTGCAAGAAAACCAAAATTCATTGGAAAATTATCTACAGATTCTATCATTCTATGAATATTCCATTTTCCAGGAGTGCATGTTGTTGCATTTGTTCCATCAGCAGGACCTGTTCCACCACCAATCATTGTTGTAGTTCCATTACAAATTGCGTGTGTTGCTTGTTGTGGAGAAATAAAATGAATGTGTGAATCGATGGTGCCAGGAGTACAAATTGTATTTTCACCAGCAATAATTTCAGTGTTGGATGAAATTACCATATCCACATCATCTGCAATATTTGGATTACCAGCATTTCCAATACCTACAATTCTTCCGTCTTTTACACCAATGTCAGCTTTGATAATTCCTAAAACAGGATCTAAAATTATTGCGTTTGTAATAACAAGATCAAGTGATTCATCTCTTGATACCCCACTAGCTTGACCCATTCCATCTCGAATACTTTTTCCACCACCAAAAACAGATTCATCACCATGTTTGATCAAATCTTTTTCAATTTCAATAATTAAATCGGTATCAGCAAGACGAACCCTATCACCTGTTGTAGGACCAAACAAATCAGCATAATTTTTTCTAGAAATATTTAGAGTCATAATTCCATACCTCGAAATCCTTGTTCTTTTGCCTTTGAGAACGCTTCATTTTGTTTTTCAGATAGTGAACCATTTACTAATCCACTAAATCCGTAAACAGTTTTTTTTCCAGAAAATTCAGTTAATTCAATTTTTTTACTATCTCCAGGCTCAAATCTTATAGAAGTTCCTGCAGGAATATTCAAATGGAATCCATAGGATTTTTTTCTTGAAAATTCTAATGCCTTATTGATTTCAAAAAAATGTGCATGAGAACCAACTTGAATTGGTCTATCACCAGTATTTTTAACATCTAGAATTATTACTGATTTTCCTATATTTGCAATGATAGGATCTTCAGATAAAAAATATTCACCAGGAATCATTTTAATTCTCTCCTATAGGATCATGAACAGTTACTAATTTTGTACCATCATCAAAAGTTGCTTCAACTTGTATAGAATGAATTAATTCTGAAACTCCCGGTAACACTTGATCTTTTTTTAGAACTTGTTTTCCAGAACTCATTAGTTCAGGAACTGATCTTCCATCTCTAGCACCTTCTAAAATATGATCAGCAAGAATAGCTACAGCTTCTGGATGATTTAACTTTAAACCTCTTCCTTGTCTTTTGCGTGCTAATTCAGCTGCAACAAAAATATTTAGTTTTTCAATTTCCCTAGGTGTCAGCATCAATAATTATAGTATTTACTTAATGTATATAATAATTCAAACGTAAATTACAAAAGTATAACTTTATCAAGATTAGAAAGTAGTTGTGATAAATATTAATTCTATTTTAGGAAATATCTTCAAAGAAAATAATTTTGAAAATAATAATTTAGAAAAATTAAAAATTTCAAGAGTGGATTTAGAAAAAAGAATTTTAAGAAAAAAGACAAATTTAGGCACTGATATTGGAATAAATCTTGATTCAAATACAAAACTCAAACATGGAGATATTATCGGAAACAATGAGATAAAAATTATTGTTGAACAAATGGCAGAAAAAGTAATTTCAGTAAAAATAAAGCAAAATAATGAAAAAATGGGCATATTATTGGGGCATATTATTGGAAATAGGCACAGACCAATTGCAATAAAAGATAAAATGATATTATTTCCAATTCAAGAAGATTCAGAATTAGAGATATTTCAAAGACTTTTCAAAGAAATTATCGACTGTATTGAACTAGAGATACAAGAAGAGATATTTTTACCACATACAAGTGCTGATGTACATGAACACTGATGAAATTAATGAAGAACTTGCAGTAATGCAGCTTTCAGATTCATTTTTTCCTACAGGACTTTATGCAACATCAAATGGACTAGAATTTCTTTTTTCTAATAATGAAATCAAAGGAATAGATGATATTAAAAATATGATTAAAGTGAATATAGAACAACAAATGGGTCCATCAGATTGTGTTGCACTTTCAAATGCATATACTAATGCTGAAAATAATGATTTCCAAAAAATAATTCAAGTAGATGAAATTGCGTTTATAATGAAACCAATTGAAGAAATTAGAAAAGCATCTGTAAATTCAGGGATTCAATTAGTCAAATGTGTTAGTGAATTTGTAAATGATGATGAAACATTAAATAATTTTCAAAAAGCAATTAAAGATAAAAAAATACATGGAACATTTCCAGTTTCATTTGCAATATGTTGTAACGCATTAAAAATTAGAAAAGAAAAAAGTCTTACAATGTTATTGTATGGTTTTACTGTTAGTGTTATTGGAGCTGCTTTAAGATTAGGATTAATTCAACATTTAGAGGGTCAAAAAATTCTTCACGAAATTAAACCAATAATTATTCAAACATTAAAAAATAATTCTAATAAATCAATTTTTGATATGTGGCAATTTGCTCCACAATTCGATATAATCCAAATGTCACATGAAAAAATGGATTCTAAAATGTTTATTACATAAAAATTAATTTTTCTGTTATGACTCACATACCAAGAATAGGCATAGGAGGACCAGTTGGTTCTGGAAAAAGTATGTTAATTGAACGTCTTGTGCCTATATTAGCTGAAATTGGTTATAGTATTAGTATAATTTCAAATGATGTAATTTCAAAAGAAGATGCAGATAGAATTAGAAATAATCTATCTACAAAAAAAGGATTGTTACCAGAAAATATGGTAATTGGTCTTGCAACAGGAGGATGCCCTCATACTGCAGTTAGAGAAGATCCTTCAATGAATTTAGCAGTAATTGAAGAAATGGAAGATAATCATACTGAATTGGATTTAATTATAATTGAAAGTGGAGGCGACAACATTACAACAACATTTAGTCCAATACTTGCAGATTATTTTATTTACATAATTGATGTTGCAGGAGGCGACAAATATCCAAGGAAAGGTGGATTAGGAATTACCAATTGTGATCTTTTAGTGATAAATAAAATAGATCTCGCAGGATTAGTTGGTGCAGATTTAGAAATTATGAAAACAGATGCTGAAAAAATTCGAAAAGAAAAACCATTTGAATTTATTAATTGTAAAACAGACCAAGGTATCAAAAAAATTGCAGAACATATTATTCATGATTTACTATTAGATTCTCTACCTAAATCAAATAATTTAAAAAAAGTGTAAAAATTGAGTGACATAAAATTAATTTCAGATGAAACTCCAATTGAAGTAAGAAAATATAATTCAAAAATTGAACAATTAGAAGTTGGAAAATCTGGTAAAGTTGGAATTTTAGATATTGAATTAAAAGGAAATGATCAGAACAAAACTGTCATTACAAAACAATTTTCTCAAGTTCCTTTACAAATTCAAAGAGCCGTATATCCTGAAAATTCACTTCCAGGCATGGCATATTTGTATATTATTTCACCATCAGGAGGAATTTTACAAGGAGATAGATACAAGACAGATATTATTTTAAAAAATAATTCAACATGTCACATTACTACTCAAGGTGCAACCAGAATCTATAGTATGAATTCAAATTCTGCATCACAAATGGTCAATATTACATTAGATGAAAATTGTTATTTGGAATATATTCCTGATCAAATTATTCCATATCAAAATTCTAGATATTATCAAAAAGTAAATTTGAATATTCATGATAATGCAACTCTGATTTATTCAGAAGTTTTAACGCCTGGAAGAATTGCAATGAATGAAAATTTTGATTATGATATTTGTTATCTAAGAACATATTGTAAAAATCAAAATAATAAATTTCGATGTTTAGAAAATATGAAAATAGAACCAAAAGAAAATAATATGAAAATTAAAGGAATTTTAGGAAAATATGATATTGTTGGAACAGTGTATATTTTAACAAAGAAAGAAAAATTACAAAAACTTGAAAAAATGATTAATGAAAAAATAGAATTCATTACATCAGGAACATCAATTTTACCTAATGAATCTGGAATAATTGTAAAAATTTTAAGTAATAGTACAGAAGAAATTTACGAAAAAATTTATGAAATTGTAAAAATTACTAGAAAAGAAATTCTTGGCGCAGATTTTACTAAAATAAGAAAAAATTAATTATTGATAAAAATCAGGTTCTTGATCTTTTTTCTGTTTTGGAAGATCTTCCATTACAGCTTGCACAACTTCATTGTGATTATACGTCAAATGTCTTAGAAATTTAGCAGATACATCTATTCTTGTTTTTTCATCACCAAAAATCATTTCAGGACTGCTTAATTCATTCATCATTTCTTTGCATTCTTTACAAGGTTCAAAATCTAGTAAAAGTTTCATATTTTATCTCATTTTCCTCAGTATTTAGACTATTTTATGGCTTGAGGTATAGGTGCTTCCTTTTTTTGAGGTCTTATCTTATCGACAGCATCAATCAAATCTTGTTGTGTAATTTTAATTTCCTTGATGTTTTGAGATTTACCAGCAACATATCTTTTCAATGCAACTAAGGCAGCTCTATTGGTAATTGCAGCTATTTCTGCACCACTAAATCCATTTGTAATTTCAACTAATTTTTTGATATCTACATTATTTTCAAGTGGTTTCTTTTTGGTGTGAATTTCAAAAATATGCTTTCTTGCCTTAGAATCAGGATTTCCTATTTCAATAATTCTATCAAATCTTCCTGGTCGTAAAAGTGCTTCATCAACTATATCCAATCGATTTGTTGCTCCAATAATTAACACGTTGTGTAATTCCTCTAATCCATCTATTTCAGTAAGAATTTGTGAAACAATATTTTCTGTTACATGTGAATCAGAACTTCCACTACCTCTTCTTGGAACAAGTGCATCAACTTCATCTAAAAATATTATACATGGTGCTGCCTGTCGTGCTTTTCTAAAAATTTCTCTAACTCCTTTTTCAGATTCACCTACCCATTTTGATAATAATTCAGGTCCTTTGATACTAATGAAATTAGATTCAGTCATTTTTGCAAGTGCTTTTGCAATCAAAGTCTTACCAGTTCCTGGAGGACCATGTAGTAAAACGCCTTTTGGAGCTTCTACATCAACATAGTCATATGCTTCTTTATGTTTAACAGGCCATTCAACAGCTTCACGTAATTCATCCTTTAATTCATCAAGACCTCCAACATCATCCCAATTTACATCAGGAATTTGAACCTGAACTTCTCTTAGTGCACTTGGTCTAACTTCTTTTAGTGCTTCTCGAAAATCATCGTTACTAATTTCAATTTTTTGAAGAATTTCTGAAGAAATTTTATCTTCTTCAAGATCAATCTCTGGAAGAATTCTACGTAATGATCTCATTGCTGCTTCTTTTGATAAAATTTCTAAATCAGCCCCAACAAATCCATGAGTTGTTTTTGCAATTTGTTTTAGATTGACTTTTTCATTAATTGGCATTCCACGTGTATGAATTGAAAGAATATCTAATCTGCCATCATCATCAGGAATTCCAATTTCAATTTCTCTATCAAATCTTCCTGGTCGTCTTAATGCTGGATCAATAGAATCAGGTCTGTTAGTAGCTGCTATCACTACAACTCTACCTCTAGATTTCATACCATCCATCAACGTCAATAATTGAGATACTATTCTTTTCTCTAGTTCTCCTGAAACCTCATCTCTTTTTGGAGCAATCGAGTCTATTTCATCAATGAAAATAATGCTAGGAGAATTTTCTTCACCTTGGGTAAAAATTTCTCTAATTTTTTCCTCACTTTCTCCATAATGTTTACCCATAATCTCAGGACCACTCAGAGAAATAAAATGAGCATTTGTTTCTCCAGCTACTGCTTTTGCAATCAAAGTCTTACCAGTTCCTGGAGGACCATAAAGTAAAACGCCTTTTGGAGCTTCTACACCTATTTTATCAAATAATTCAGGATGACGCATTGGTAATTCTACCATTTCACGAATTTTTTGAACTTCATTTTTTAGACCTCCTAATTCATCATATGTAATTCTTGGAACAGAAGAATCAACGGCTTTAGTTAATGAACCAAGTGTGAATATAGTATTTTCAGTAACAATTACTGGTTTTGATGGTTTTGTATTTGTTATAACAAATTGAACTTTACTTCCCATTTGTGTATTAAGAGATATTGAATCTCCATTAGAAAATACATGATTAAGATAATTGTATATCATATATTCTTGTAATCCATCTATTGTAATTTTTTCCGTTGGAGATAAAGTAATTTCTTCTGCATTTGCAGCTTCAACTGATTTAATAGATATTTTATCATCTAATCCTGCACCAATATTTTGTCTAGTAATACCATCAATTTTGATTAAACTAGCACCGTATTCTTCTGGTGATGCTGGCCAAAGTTTAACATATGTTTTTTTATTGTAAGTTAATTCTAGTATTTGACCAATATTCCAATTTTGTTCTTCGATTATTTTTGGATCAATAATTGCTCTACCTTTACCAACATGTTGTTGTGGAATTTCATTTATTTTTAAAATTATTTTATTCATAATAAAATCTCAAAAAAATAAGAGGGGGGTTATTCAACCTCCACTTTTTTACCAGTTTGTTTTTCTAAAACTAGTTTGAAAACCAATTGCAAGATTCCATTTTTGTAAGTAGCTTTTGCAGAATTTTCATCAACTTTATGTTGAAGTGGGACTTTACAATGATATTTTTTATCATCATGTTCTGCAGTTATATTTACAACATTTTTGTCAACTAAAATTTTGACATCAGTTTTCTCAACTCCTGGCATTTCAGCTATGAGTTTTACTACTTTCTCTTTTTCATCTACAATTGTATCAACAATTGCTTCTCTGGCATTAGAAACAGGGAGACGATCTGGTTTTGCGTTTCCAAATTCTTGCACAGAAGGTTTTCCATCTGAACCAATGGTCATTGTATAACCATAAAAAATTGGGCCAGAATTGGAATTACCGTTGAATTCTTCAATCATGTCATTTGTATCAAAAAATGAATTAGACATTTTTTTGAAGATTCTATCAATTTCGGTATCAAAGAAACTTGTCATATTTATCTACATAATGTAATATGTATTACATTATATAAATATATGGAATTAATATCAATATTATTACATAATCCTATTATATCTGACATAATATAATAAAATTTATGAGATCAGTGATGTCTGTTCCAGAAGTTGTAAGAGAAGTCATTACCAGAAATAGATCAATTTATGATTGCATGAAGATGGATTTGATAAATTATACTGCATTAGCAGTAAAGATTCAACCAGAAATAGAAAAAATTTTAGGAAATTCTGTTAATCTAAACACAGTTGTTGTTGCAATCAAAAGATATGCCGATTCATTTGAAACTAAAGAAGAAATGAAAGAAGAATCAGTTTTGAAAAATGCAAGATTAGCTTTAACTGGTGGAATAATGGATGTTAGATTTTCTGTAAAGGATTCAAATGAAATGGATCCTATGTCAATTTTAGATAAATTTTCAAAGGTAACAAATGATTATGAGTTTTTTAGATTATCTGATTCATTTAGATTCCTTACTGAAGATATGGATGATATTAGACAAATTTTCAATAGTGTTTCAGAAAGAGAAGATATGTTTAGTACTGGACTAGCAAAAATTAGAATTTCAATTCCAAGTTCTCAAAATCAGTCTGATGTAGTATCTTATGTTGCAGAGGTATTGCATGCAAATGGTGTAGAATTAGTTAATGCATTTTTCAGTCAAGATAACATTACAATTATTCTAAATGAAAAAGATTCATCAAGGGCATATGAAATTTTACATTCAGATATTATGAGAAAATAAAACTAGTGCCATTTCTTAAATTTGAATTAACATCCTTTAATTATTCAACATACGAAAGTCAGTAATTGGTAAAAAATAAGAAAAAAATTGTCATTTTAGGAAGTGGATTTGCAGCTGTAGAATGTGCAAAAAAATTAGAAAAAGAATTTGGAAATGATCCTGAAGTAGAATTGACAATGGTGGGTGAAGATAATTTTCTCTTATTTACCCCAATGCTACCTCAAGTAGCCTCAGGTATGATTGAAACTAGGCACATAGTTTTCCCAATTCGAACAATATGTAAAAAAACAAAATTCTATGAAGGTCGAATAAAGAATATTGATCCACATGGAAAATTAGTAACATTATGGGGTACTAGGGAAAAAAGAAGTATTTCAATAAATTATGATTTTTTAGTAGTTGCACTTGGTAGTGAAACCAATTTTTTTGGTATGGCTGATGTTGAAAAAAATGCATATACAATGAAGACACTCAATGATGCAATATTATTACGAAATAGAGTTATTGATATGCTTGAACAAGCAGAAAATGAAACTGACCCAATCTTAAGAAAAGGTATGTTAAATTTTGTAGTAGTTGGTGGAGGTTATGCAGGAATTGAAACTGCTGGAGAATTATTGGATTTACTTTTTGATGCAACAAAACATTATCCAACAATCCAAAAAGAGGATGTTAAAGTAATTGTATTAGAAGCAATGGGAGAAATTTTGGGTGGAGCAAATAAAAAATTAGCAAATTTTGCAAAAGAACAATTAACAAAAAGAGGAATGAACATCCAATTAAAAAAAGCAGTAACTAGTTTTGATGGAAATGAAGTAATGATTAAATCACTAGATGAAACACCAAAAGATTCCATAGATCAATCTGAAGTTAGTTCTATAATTACAAAAACGTTAATTTGGACTGCAGGAATTACTTCAGTTAGTACAATTAAAAGATCAATGTTTAAAACAGATAAAGGAAAAATTGTAGTCAATAAATTTTTGGAGCTTAAAGAATTTCCAGGAGTATTTGCAATTGGAGATTGTGCATTATTTGTAGACCCAATTACTAACAGACCATTGCCACCTACTGCACAAATTGCAGAAGCACAAGCAAAATTAGCTGCTAAAAATTTAATTGCTATAATTAAAAATTCTGAAAAAGAAAAATTTGTTTATCAGTCTAAAGGCCAGTTAGCTATAATTGGTAAAAGAACGGGTATTGCAACAATTCTTGGGATGAATATTTCAGGATTTTTGGCATGGTTGATTTGGAGAAATGTGTATTTGTCAAAGGTACCAACATTTGATAAAAAAACACGTGTATTTTTGGATTGGATGATAGATTTGTTTTTTGATAGAGATGTTTCAAGACTGAATTATATCAAACGAGAAACTGAAAAAGAATACAAATTACTTGATGAAGTTGATGATCTTTGGTAAGAATTAATTTCTTTTTTTAATTCCAAAAATAATAATTGCTGGAATTCCTAGATACATTCCCAAATTCAATGCAATTACAGACAATCCAAATCCGAGAACTTCGCTTTCAGATTCTGCATTTTCCATTAATGATAGTGTGGAAATCATTGGAGTAATTGCAATCTTTACTGTTTCCTTAAAGTATGGGTTTTCACGCTCATAATCTGCAATTACTGGAGAAAATGAATAGTAAATATCATTGAATGCGCTCATAAATGCAGTTCCTGATTCAGTTTGTAGTAATTGATTGTCTCGTAATTCTCGGAGTTGTTGAACTTGTGGTGCTAGTTCAGAACCATAAGTTGCTGTTGCAATTAGACAACCTCCACCTTCTTCAGTTTGTTGATTTGTATTTTCTTCAGTAGATTTTGATTCAGAAGATTGTTGTGATAGTATTTCAAATGAATTAAGTGATTCATTAAATTTTGAAACGTCATTATCAAAATTTTCTACTGTATTACTATATGCAAAAGTGTATAATTTTTCATTTGTAAAAATCATTGCTTCTACAAATTTTATTTTTAATTCAGTATCATCAACTACGAAAGTACCAAGTGCTTCGGTTTGGTAAACATTAGATTTTATTTTTTGTTGATTAAGAATTTCTAATTTATTTAAATATACAGCTTGATCAAGAATTTGATTTTTTTCAGTAATTAAATCATCAATAGTTTTACCTGATGCGTCTTTAATTGTTAATGAAATGTAAGGGTTAACTCCATTGACTTCTGGTCCTACTGCTACAACATCAGGAGAATCAGGAGTAGATTTTGGGGGTTGTTGTAATAACCATCCTACAGGTGCTGAAAATCTCACATCAAGATCTTGATTTTCAAAAAGTGTAAATTCAGGTGTTGCTGTAACTGTAGAGCCTGTACGAGAAGGTTCTGAGAGATTCATAATATTAGAAATTTCCGAACGTTCAACTACTGTAGCTGAAATTATTCTAACTTGTTCTGGATTAAATGGTCTATCATTAGATCCTGTTTGAACTGCTGCAATTTTATCAAGAGTCTCAAAACTTGATTCAGTTACAATCCTACCAAAAACAGTATACTGCTCATCAAGAAAATGTGAATCTTTATGGACAATAAAGAATTGTGAGCCTGCACTGTTTGGATCTTGTGCTCTTGCCATTGAAACAATTCCTCTATCATGTTTAATGCTGTTAAATTCTGCATCTATTCTGTCAGATAAAGCTCCATTACCACCTTGCCCCCAAGTGTTTGGATCACCACTAATAGAATTTGGATCACCGCTTTGGATCATAAATCCAGGAATTATTCTATGAAATAATGTTCCTTCATAAAATCCAGTTTTTGATAATAAAAGAAAATTTTCTGAGTGATTTGGTGCATCAATACGGAATAGATCAATAACAATTTCTCCTTGAGTTGTTTCTAAAATTACCAGAGGGTCTTCATAAACTTGTGCAAATGCATAACTAGTTGAAGTAATAAAAATTAGAGAAAAAATTAAAGTTAAAAGAATTTTTTTCAATAGTTGTAAAAAAAATATCTCACTTAAAAGGCAATTGTATTAGTTTTTAACAAAGCCAAACAAATCTTTGATATGCACCCTGATGAAAAGATTCAGGCACACGTAGTTTCAGTGTGGAGAGAATCTAAAAAGTTTTTTTCAGTTGGTGGAAAAGAAGGTATGTTGGTATTAACTGATAAGCACTTATCATTTGTTCATAAAACCGAATCAAAAATGAGTTGGTGGAAAGCAATTACACAAAGACAAGTAATTACTTTTCTTAAATCAAAAAATACAATGATTCGTCATGACGGGTATAATGAAGAAGATCTTGTAAGTGACATTGAAAATAGTAAAAATGTTGAATTGGAATTTAAAGAAATTGATAAAATTGAATTTAAAGAAGAGACATGGGGTAGTGTTTTGTTTTTAGAATATGAAAAAAATGGTAAAAAAGAGAATTTTCAGTATTCTGTAGCCCAAGATTGGGTAAAATATCCCCTAAAAGAACCAACAAAGTTTCTAAAAGTAGATTGGGAGCCTTTTGTTCAATATGTTAAAGAAAGGCAATAATTTATGAAATAAAGTTGGGTAAAGTTTACGCTGTCGGTGTTGGGCCTGGTTCTCCTAAATATGTGACAGAAATTGTAAAAGAAATTGTTCAAAATTGTGATATTTTGATTGGTTACAAATACACGCTAAAAACAATAGAGAATCTAATTGAGGGTAAGGAAATTTATGAAATTACTATGAATGATCAAGAAAAGTCTTATCAAAAAATTTTACCTGAACTTGGTGATAGAACATTAGTCATTCCATTTACAGGAGATGTAAATTTTTCAGAGTCAGAAGTTGTTGATAGATTAATTGAAATTTTTGGAGAAGTAGAAATTATTCCTGGAATTAGTTCTTTTCAAGTGGCTGCATCAAGGGCTAAAGTTCCTCTAGATAAATCCAAAGTAATTACAATGCATGTTACAACTCCAATTGAAGATAAAAAATTAGAATTACAAAAAGCATTGATAGATGGTTTTAGTGTGGTATTGGTTCCAAGACCGTGGCCAAAACAACCAGACAAACATTTTATGCCATCAGAGATAGCAGTCTATCTTAGAGAAAATGGTTTTGACACAACAAAAATCAAAGTTCATGTTTATGAGTCAATTACTACTGAGAATGAAACTAATTTTGAAGGAACTGTTAAGGAGTTAGAAGGAAAAGAATTTTCTGACTTATCAGTAATGGTGTTTAATCAGGCAAGTTTAGATTCTTATATGAATTATAGATGGCAGTGGGAAAATTAAATACCAGGCATTTCAAGATTCTCATTTTCAACTAATTCTATCATGTAAAATTCAATATACCCACCTGCTAAAAGAAGAGCAATTACAATACCAATCTCAATAATTGTAGGTTTGATAAATTGAAGAAGATTTGTTTTTGTAATAATTGCTTTAATCAAAATAAAACTCCTAGAAATTCCTAATGAGTATGCAGAAATCTCCATTAGCCCAAATGGAGATAAAAATAGTATTGTTAGTGGTGAAATATTAGCTACTTCAGGTATAGATGTTGCAATTGCTGCAAATGCATATCCTGTAGACCATGATGAAAATAATCCCCAAAAAATTCCAAATCCTGGAATAAACATAGGTAGTGCTATAGTTGTATTATGCACAAAAATTCCAAAAGCATCTATATCTAAAACTAGTTTTTTAAATTCCTCCATAAACAAATCTGCCTCTACTTGACTAACAGTAGACATTGAACCTAATTGAAAAATTATTGTAAACACTGCTAAGAATATGAAAAATAAAATGATTCTATTTTTATTCATATAGATTTGCGTTGATGAACAATATTTGAGGGTTAGTTTAGAGCAGATTTAATTAAACCAAATAGTATTTTTTGATATGAAAAAGGAATTATCTTTTGTACTTAATTATGCATTAAACAAAGGATTTCAAATTCATCCTGATGCGTTTAAAATCTTAGATGATATTACTGATGTTAAAAAATTAGAGAAAATAATTAAAGAAATTGTTAAAGAAAAAACCAGACAAAAACAATACCAAATTAATCAAAATGATTTAGAAACATATCTAGGAATTAAAGATGACCCAAATCTTCAAAGTGATCTTAAGGTACTATCAGATCCTACTGAAAAAATCACTTCAGGGGAAGGTGTTAAGGGATACAATGCTTTGTTTTCAAGTCGCTTTAACAAACTTAAACGAATTATTTCAGAGAGACCAGAATCAAAAATGCTAAAATCTATTTCTGTTGTAAAATCCACAAAATTAGAAAATGATGTTTATGTGTGTGGATTGGTAACTGCTAGAAGTGCTGAACGAAATATTACGAAATTAGTATTAGAAGACCCATCAGGCTCATTTGAGGGTATTATTTTTGATGATGAGTTACAAAAAACTGCTGGAACCTTGTTAATTGACCAGTTTGTAATGGTAAGAGTGGCTACGGCCAAAAATTCAGGATTAATGATTAAGGATTTGATTATGCCTGATTTGCCTGACCAGAAAATCAATAAATCTGAAAGTGAAGTGTATGCTGTATTTTTGTCAGATTTGCATATTGGAAGTAAATACTTCATGGAAGAAGAATTGGTTGAATTTGTAAAATGGATATCTAGTCCTGATCCTGTTGCAAGAAAGGTTCGTTTTGTACTAATTGGTGGAGATATGGTTGATGGTGTTGGAATTTATCCAAATCAAAATAAAGAATTAGTTTGTCAAACAATTGAAGACCAATTACAAAAGGCAGAAGATTTGTTAGATAAAATTCCAACAAACGTCAAAATTATCATTATGCCTGGAAACCATGACCCAGGAAGGAGAGCCCTGCCTCAACCTGCAATACCACAAAAATACAACTCAGGTTTATGGGAAAGAGAAAATATTGAAATGGTTGGAAATCCTGCTTTAGTTTCATTAAATGGTGTTAAGGTGTTGATGTTTCATGGTCAAAGTATAGATGATATTGTAAAAACTACTCCTGGACTAAGTTATGATAGGCCTACTGATGTTATGAAAAATCTTCTTAGAGCCAGACATCTAAGTCCAGTTTATGGTAGTTCAACCCCAATAGCACCAGAAGTAGAAGATCTTTTGGTAATTGAAGACATTCCTGATATTTTTCATGTAGGACATGTACATAAGGCTCAATTAGATATGTACAAGGGAATTTTACTAGTTAATTCGGGTTCATGGCAAAAACAAACACCTTTCCAAGCAAGTGTTGGTATGGTCCCAAATCCAGGTCTTGCTATTATTGTAAACCTAAAAACTTTCCAAGTATTTCATGAAAATTATAGTTCTAACTCAGATAATGTCTTGCAAAGTTAATTCATCTTTGAAGGATTTTTTTATCATTTCAGATGAAATAGTTAGTTTGTATTTTTTTGTTCTACCATGAATTCCTTGGTGGATAAGACGTCCAGAAATAATTCCAGATAATTCAATTTCACTTAACATTTGTGTTATTCGTCTTTGTGTTAATTCGTCTTTTCCAACCGTTTTACAGAGGGTTTTGTATGAAGTATAGATTTCGCCAGTTGATGAACCGTTGGCCTTCATTATTGATAATATGACTAATTTTTCGTGTAATGGATATGATTTTAGAGATGCTTCTTCTTTATTTTCTTCAATTTTTTGTGAAGCTTCTCTGACATGCTCAATGGTGACTTTATCGGATTGTTGTCTTTCGGCCAATTCTCCTGCTACTCTAAGTAAATCTATGGCTCTTCTAGCATCACCATGTTCCCCCCCTGCTAATGCAGCACAGAGGTTTAGTGCTGGTTCTTCAACAACATCTTCAATAAATGATTCATTGATTCGTTCTTCTAGGATTTTTTTAATTTGTTCAACATTATAATTTGTGAATACAATTTCTTCTTCACCAAGGCTGCTAATTACTCTAGGATCTAGTTTTTCTTTGAATGTTAGGTCATTTGAAATGCCAACCATTGTGAGTGAACCTACATCTAATTGTTCATTTGCTCTAGTTAGTTGATAGAGTATATCCTTTCCAGTTTTTACTACTAATTGTGCAAGATAGTCAATTTCATCTATGACGAAAACCGCATTTAGTTTTTCATTGTTAATTTTATTCAATAATCTTTTGAAAACCTCACTTATTGCAAGACCAGTTGTTGGTAATTCTTTCTCATTTAGGCCTAATTGCCTGCCTATACTGACTAATAATCCGTATAATGTTGTCTCATTTTTAGAATTTGAGTATACTAATTTTATTGGGAAATTTGATTTTTCAACTCGTTCTTGAATTTTTGATAATACTTTTTTTACAACTAATGTTTTTCCTGTACCAGGTTTCCCATATACAAGAAGGTTAGATGGTCTAGATTGTTTTAAAATTGGTAATAGTGATTGTGTGACTTGTTCTTGTTCAGAATTTCTATGAAGTATTGTGTTTGGAATATATGTAAAATGTAAAATTTCTCGATTTTTAATTATAGATTTTCCAGACTCAGCTGCATCAAGTAATCTATCAATTGGGTCAGACATACTCAGACACCTTCATTTCCTTTCATTATCAACATACCTGTCTTTCATTTATGAGAGTATAGAATACTATAGTAATTCTAGTTTAGTTTATCATTAATTATTTTTAGTTAGTTTTAGTTTTTCTAAAAAAAATAAAATTAAAAAAGATAGAGTGGAAATATTGGTGTGTGGGATTATTATTGTTAGAAAAACATGTTAACAAATTGTTAATTTTATGTGAAGAAAATCAAAAAAAACCTCATTTTAACCCCTATATTTCCATTCCAGGCGTTAAGAACACTGTTAACACTGTGAATATGTCAAAAATACCCCTTTATTTCCACTCCAGGCATGGTTTTTCCATACCTAAGGGGGCTAAATTAAAGGGTGTGTGTTAATAACAAAAAATAGGCTAGGCGTGACCTAGGCAGTCAATGTTAACAAACAACAATGTTAACAAAACTGATCAGATCACTTCAACCGTTAACATTTGATCTGTTAGATCTCAACAATGGCCAAAAAACGAATACGAATTGATATGGAGGATGCAGACGGTGCACGTTATGATATTAAATTAGAAGGTAATGTGACTAGAGATAAAGTTCTAAAAATATTTGAAATGATGGATTTGATGAATATAGAAGACCAGGAAGACCAACCTGTAAAAATGGATTCAGTAGGATCTAAAATTTCACATATCGTAGAAAAATACTTCCCAATGGGTAAATTCACATCATCAAACATACTTGAAAAATATGAAGATGAATACAACGAACCTGTAAAACTTAGTGTAATTTCGACATATTTATCACGATTTGCTTCAAAAGGTAGGGTAGAAAGAACTAGAACTGGTAGAGAATGGACTTACCAATCTATTAAAATCACTCAAAAACAACAATAATTCTCAAGTAATAGTTACCTTTCGAACAATCAACCTATCTTTACCAAGAATCATTTTAACATATTCACCTTTTTGAACATCCATAAATTTTCTAAATTGTTTAGGTATTGAAATTGTACCTGCAGATGTAATTTTCACTAAAACTTCATTCTCTTGAACTGACATAATTTGATTATAATTTAATAATATATATAATTTAATATTATATTATTTTAATGAATAATTAAAAATTATAATGATTTATTGAGTAAATTTCATATTTTCACTAAAATCACTCTGAAAATAATATGTTGAACTATCTAAACAACAGTTGGATTAGATGTAACATCCTCAACTTTAGATTTGCCTTTTTCAGTAATTGAATATGTGTAAGGTTTTGTCTCAGTATTTCGTTGAACCAAACCACTTTCAAATAATTTCTTCATTAACCGCGAAGTATGCTCTCTACTTCTTTTTGTTGTGATTTGTATGTCACGTGACGTCATAGCTTTGTCTGTGATTAGGTGCAACACATAATCAGTTGGGCTCACATGCTCAATATTAGGAATTTTAGGCACAGAAACAGGCTTTTCAACAATAATTTCAGGCTCTTTAATCACTTCAACTTCTTTTTGTGATTCATAATTTTCTACTAATCCTTGCATGAATTGTTTCAATTCCAGGTTAGGATCAACAGGCTTTTCATCAATTCCTTGAATTTCTAATGCATCTAGGCGTATTTTCATATCAATTAACTGTCTTTCATAGTACTCTAAGCGCTCTGTTTGGGTAGGATCATCAATATCACTACTAGATTTTATGAATGGACGTATTTTGAAGAATAGATACAAGCCACCCAAACCTATCAAAAATGCTAAAATCACACCTAAAATCACTTCAGGATCAGGAATCTCTACTAACATCACAATTTCTATGCCTAAGTTGTGATTTATTGTGATTGACCAAAATTATTTCACACTTTAGATTAACAATCTCACACTAACAATCACAATTCAATAAAGGTAATCACAATACACTATTCAATACACTAATCACATCAATCACACCAATTACATATTTGACGCTTGCCTGATTAGCTTCTCTATCACACTAATCACTTCATCTTCTCTTTCAGGAAAGATATCACTATCATTAATCACGCTAATCTGTTCAGAAAGTTTGGATATCACATCAATATCATCAGGCAAAAGTATGCCTAAACCACGTAAAAGAATGATTGAATAGAATAATGCGACTAATTTCTCTCTAGATTGGCCTACTTGCCTATAATACGCACCTTTAGATATGGAAAAACTTGATTCTAAAAGATCCTTTTGATTTAAAATAATTTCAATTTGTCGCTCTGTAAACAGTGATTTTTTGATAATTTTACTAATAATGTTGTTAAAATTAGATTCTTTAGACTCTGCCATAGCTATACAATACTGTATACCAGTATTCCAATTAAACTTTAAAGTGTCATATACAAACCACAACTATGGCTGGAAAAGTAGAATCATTCCTAAAATCTGAATTAGAGAAGAAAAATGCACTATTGTTTGTCTTAATTGATTCTGAGGTTTCAAATTTGGAGGCTTCTAGTAAACTAGCTCAAGATGTAGAAAAAATAGGAGCTTCTGCTATCCTAGTTGGAGGCTCATCTGCTACTGATCAAATTGAGATGTCTCAAGTCGTTAAAGGAATTAAACAAAATATTCAAATTCCAATTATTCTCTTTCCTGGAAATGTTACAGGCGTCGTACCTGATGCTGATGCAATATTATTCAGTTCTTTAATGAACTCAGAAAATCCTTATTTCATTACTCAGGCACAAGCATTAGCTGCTCCAAGTGTAGCTAAATTTGGTTTAGAACCACTTCCAACTGCATATTTAGTGATTGGAGATGGTACATCTGCTTGGTTTGTTGGTTCTGCAAGAGGAATTCCATTTGAAAAACCAAAAATTGCTGCAGCATACTCATTAGCAGCACAATTTCTTGGAATGAGATTTGTATACTTAGAAGCAGGATCAGGTGCAAAATCTAGCGTAACTCCGGAAATGGTAAAAACTGTTAGACATACATTTAATGGATTTCTAATTGTTGGTGGTGGTATCAAAGATGTTGAAACTGCTGAAAGTCTTGTTAAAGCAGGAGCAGATGCCTTAGTCATTGGAACTTTCCTTGAAAAAGGAGGAAGTCTTACAAAATTAGAAGAAATAGCAAAAGCAATTCAAAGTAGCAAATAATACTATACTATTATGTCAGAAAATGACGCAATTTCTCGTATTCGTGGTATTGAAATGCCAGATTATTACTTAGATTATTATTCAAATCTCTCAACTGAGACATATTCTATATTTGAGCATGCAGCAGCAGCAAAATCAACTTTAGTTGATTCTTCAGGCATAATTGAGCCTAAAATCGCATTTGATTTGGCAGATCGAGTTGCAAAAATGCACGAAATTGATATTGCTGAACCGTTAAGAGAAATTTTAAAAATTAATGGGAAAGAACTTTCTGCATTAATTTTAGCAAAAGACATTGCTTTAGGAAAATATTCACTACCAGATGCTTCTATAGAAGAAAAACTGGATCTTGCAGTTCGTGTAGGATTAGCAATAATTACAGAAGGCGTTACAATTGCACCTCTTCAAGGAATTAGTGAAGTAAAAATTAAGAAAAATAAAGATGGAACAGATTATCTTTCAGTTTCAATTGCAGGACCTATGCGTTCTGCAGGAGGTACAGAATCTGCAGTTACTTTGTTAATTGCAGATCATGTTAGAAAGATTGCAGGGTTATCAAAATTTCAGGCAAATTCCTTTGATGATGAAACAGGTAGATTTGTTGAGGAACTGAGAATTTATGAAAGAGAGGCCAGTAGCTTTCAATTTCATATTTTGGATGAGGATATTGAGCATGTAATTTCAAATCTTCCAGTTGAATTAGCTGGAGTAGATACTGATCCATATGAAGTTGTAAATCATAAAGGAATGACTCGAATCCAAACTGATAGAGTTAGAGGAGGGGCTTTACGCGTTCTTAATGATGGTTTGATTGGAAGATCAAAAAAATTACTCAAAAGAATCGAAATGTACAATTTAGATGGTTGGGAATGGCTTGGTGATCTTAAAGGTGCAGTTCAAACAGGTGATAATCAAGAAGATGCTGCAGCAAAAAGAATGCGCGAAGTAATTACGGGAAGATCTGTATTATCCATGCCTAACAAACTAGGTGGATTTAGGCTTAGATATGGAAGAGCATGTAATACTGGGTTTGCAGCAGTAGGATTTCATCCTGTGGTTGCTGAAATCTTAGATCATACTATAGCAGTTGGAACACAAGTCAAATGTGATCTTCCTGGAAAAGGTGCAACTGTAGCATTTGTTGATAGTATTGAAACACCAACAGTCCGCCTTCTTAATGGAGATGTTGTAAAAATTAGAGATGTTAAACATGGGATAGAAATTAAAAATAAAATTGAAAAAATTCTTCACCTTGGAGATATTTTAATCACATTTGGAGATTTTCTTGAAAATAATGCCCAACTAATTCCTTCAGGATATGTTGAAGAAATTTGGATAGAAGAACTAAAAGAAATAATTTCAATATCTGAGCCTAAAAATCAATACCTAGAACAGTTTTTGACTAAATTACCCTCAGTAGATGAGGCATTAAAAATTTCAATTGATTACAAATTTCCATTACATCCACATTACCTCTATTATTGGGATAAAATTTCTTCAGAAGAATTACTTGAACTTTTACAACCCAAAAACTTCAATGAAAAGAAAATTGAGTATCCAATTGAAATTAAAAAAATTTTAGAAAAATTGGGAACGCCTCATAAAATTGTAAATCAGTTAATTATTTTAGAAAATGATGAAGCAAAAATTTTCTTTAATTTATTATTTGTATCAAAACCAATAATCAATGAATTATCAATTCCTGAAATTTTAACAAATTCATCAAAAATTAAAATTAATAATAAATTTTCAACATCAATTGGAGTTAGAATAGGTAGGCCTGAAAAAGCTGCTCCACGTCAAATGAAACCGCCCACACATACTTTATTTCCAATTTCTGATAAAGGTGGACCAACAAGAGATCTACTTAAGGCATCACGAAATGAACATTTTTTTGCTAATATTCATAATAGACACTGTTCACAATGTAATGAACCATCTATTGGAATCAATTGTTCTAATTGTGGTGAAAAAACGACAATTTCTTTCAGATGTAATAGTTGTAGAGACATCCTAACAGAACCATTTTGTGAAAAATGTAAAAGAAAAGCTCCTGCGCATTCTCATAAAGAATTTCCACTAAAATCACGATTGCTTTTAGCTCAAGAGAAAATGGGCATTCGTGCGAAAGAACCTTTCAAAGGTCTTAAAGAATTAATCAGTGAGGATAAAATTGCAGAACCTCTTGAAAAGGGATTAGTACGTCAAACTTTTGGCTTGACAACATTCAAAGATGGAACAGTTAGATTTGATGCAACAAATTCCCCATTAACTCAATTCAAACCATCATGGATTGGAACCTCTGTTGAAAAACTAAAGAAATTAGGCTATTCTCATGATATTGATGGAAAACCGCTAGAAAATATTGAACAAACTGTAGAACTAAGGATGCAAGATGTTGTAATTCCTGAGGAAAGTGGAAAATATCTAGTTTCAACTTGTAAATACATTGATACTCTTCTAACAAAATTTTATGGTAAATCTTCATTTTATAATGTAAATAATACTGAAGAATTTATTGGCCATCTAATAATTGGTTTAGCACCTCATACTTCAGTTGGTATTGTAGGTAGAGTTATTGGATATACTGACACTCATGTTTGCTTTGGAACACCAAATTGGCATTCAGCAAAGAGACGTGATGCTGATGGTGATGCTGATTCAATAATGTTGTTAATGGATAGTTTACTTAATTTTTCACGACAATTCCTTTCTGATAGAATAGGCGGTTTAATGGACGCTCCATTACTTGTACAACCACTAGTTTTACCACACGAATCTCAACCTCAAGCACATAATCTTGAAGTAACAAAAATTTTTCCTCTAGAATTTTTTGAATCAACAAATCAACAAAGTAAAGCATCTGATGTTAATTCAGTTGAAATAATAAAATCAAGAATAGATACTAAAAGACAATTTTATGATTATCATTTTACTCATTCTACTTCCTCATTAACAACTTCTAAATCAAGAAGTGCGTATTCAACACTTGGCTCTATGCTTGATAAGTTTGATATGCAAGTTAGAAATGCTGAATTAATTGATGTAGTAAATCCATCTGAACTTGTTTCAAATGTAATTTCAACACATCTTGTTCCAGATATTATGGGAAATCTAAGAGCATATGCTAGACAAAGCTTCAGATGTACTGCATGTGGAAAATCATATCGTCGAATGCCTCTAATTCAAACATGTGTGTGTGGACATAAATTAATAGCAACAATCACTAGAGGTTCAGTTGAAAAATATCTAAAACTTGCAAAGAGATTAGTTGACAAATATGATGTTGGAGAATATCAACGGGGTAGAATTCATGCTCTATCTGATGAGATTGAATTAGTTTTTGGAAAAAATCAAGGTGACCAATCACTACTTACTGATTATTCGTAAAATTATCTTAATTTGACGTATTCATAAGCACCAAGCTTACTATCAAAACAATATTTGACTTTTTGATAATCTTTTCTCCAAGATTTCACTTTTGGAAGAACTTTCTTTGGATCCTTTTTCTCAATAATTATTTGTTTAATGAATGTGGCAATTTCTTTCATTTCATTTTCTTTCATTCCTAATCTTGTTATTTCAGATACACCTAATCTGATACCTCCTGGATGGAAATAATTTCTTCCAGCCTTAATGTCTCCAGGAATAAGTTGTCTGTTTACAATTATGTTGGCCTTTTCTAATTCGGCTTCAACTTTTCCACCGTCAGAATAATCTAAAACATTAACTGCAATTTGATGTGATTGTGTATATCCTCTACTTTCACCTAATACTTTGAATCCAGCATCATTTAGTGCTTCAGCAAATATTTTGGCATTTTTAATTACTTGTACTGCATAATCTTTACCAAATTCTAATGCTTCAGCAAATGCAACGGCTTTTCCTGCCATGTTATTGATATGATGACTACTAGTTAATCCTGGGAAAGTTGCTTTCTTAATTGGCTCTTCATGTTCTTCAGAACCTAAAACTAATCCTCCTTGAGGTCCAAACAATGTTTTATGAGTACTCATAGTCATTGTATCTGCACCTTCACGCATTGGATCCTGGAATTTTCCACCAGCAATTAATCCTGCAACATGAGCTGCATCATAATTGATGTGAATATCATATGTTTTAAGAAAATCTGATAATTCCTTTACCGGATGTGGGAATAAAAATAATGAACCACCAAACATTGCCATTTTTGGAAGACGATTATTCTTTTTCAATTCCTTTACTTTTTGTTTAGTTTTATCAACATCAATTGTCATGTCTTCAGCATTAAATGGATAAAATTCAATTTCTAAACCGTGGACAAGTCCTGCAGTACCAGAATGTTCTTTTTTACCATGTGAAATATGTCCACCAGCAGGAATAGATGGAGCAATCATTACATCCCCTGGATTTGAATAAGCTGAATATACTGCTAAATTTGCAACGACTCCAGAAATAGGTCTCACATCTGCAAATTTTGCTTTGTACAATTTTTTAGCTAATTTCATACATTCTACTTCTACGTCATCAATGTAGATACATCCAGCATAAACTCTATCTCCAGGCCAACCTTCTGCGTATCTATTACCAAAATCAGAAATAATTGCCTCTCTTACAGCAGGACTAGGAATATTCTCACTAGCAATTAATGGAATTGAATTTTCAAACCATTTATGATGCTCTTTTAATTTTGCAAATATTTTATTGTAAGATTCTTTATTTTGGGACTTGACCATATTTTGTAAATTGGTTTTCCCAATTTAAAAACACCGATATCCACCCATTTTTCTCCATTCTTGATCTGGAAGGTATAAAAGGGGAATCTGGAGTTTTGCCAATTATGGGTATGCAAGCAACTTCAAAAGGAAATATGCCAGTTGTACTGCTTAAAGAAGGCGGTACAGAAACAAAAGGCAAAGATGCTCAAAAAAACAATATTGGAGCAGCAAAAATCGTTGCTGAAATAGTTCATACCAGTTTAGGTCCACGAGGAATGGATAAAATGTTAGTAGATTCCTTAGGTGACGTTACAATTACAAATGATGGTGCAACAATTCTCAAAGAAATTGATGTCCAACATCCAGCAGCCAAAATGTTAGTTGAGATTTCTAAAACTACTGATAATGAAGTAGGTGATGGAACAACTTCAGCTGTTGTTTTAGCCGGTGCATTATTAGAACACGCTGAATCATTAATTGATCAAGATGTTCATCCAACAATTATTGTTGATGGATACAAAAAAGCAGCTAGAAAATCAAAAGAATATCTTGAAGAAATAGCTGATTCAATTTCTCCAGTTGACAAAAACATGTTAAACAAAATTGCAAAAACTTCAATGCAAACTAAATTAGTTAGAAAAGATTCTGATTTACTTGCAGACATTATTGTCAAATCTGTAGTTGCTGTTTCTGAAAAACAAGGTGAAACTTATGATGTTGATATTGATGATATCAAAGTAGAAAAGAAAGCAGGAGGTTCTATTAAAAATTCAATGATTATTCAGGGAATTGTATTGGACAAAGAAGTTGTTCATGGAGGCATGCCTAGAAAAATTACAGACGCAAAAATTGCATTACTTAACACTGCATTAGAAATTAGTAAAACTGAAACTGATGCAAAAATTAACATATCAAATCCTCAACAACTAAAATCATTTTTAGATGAAGAAAATAGAATGCTAAAAACAATGGTTGACAAAGTAATTGGTTCTGGTGCAAATGTTGTTTTGTGTCAAAAAGGACTTGATGATATGGCACAACATTACTTAGCAAAAGCAGGAATAATTGCAGTTAGAAGAATTAAAGAAAGTGATCTTACTAAACTTGCAAAAGCTACAGGTGCTAGAATTGTTACAAATTTGGATGATTTATTTGAAAAAGATTTAGGTAGTGCTGAAGTTGTAGAAGAAAGAAAAATTGAAGAAGATAAATGGGTATTTGTTGAAGGATGTAAACATCCAAAATCTGTAACTTTACTTTTACGTGGTGGTTCACAAAGAGTAGTTGATGAAGTTGAACGTTCTGTTCATGACGCATTAATGGTAGTAAAAGATGTAATTTTAAAACCACAAATTGTTGCTGGAGGTGGTGCTCCTGAAACATATGCCTCAACAAAACTCAGAAGTTGGGCAAAATCATTAGAAGGAAGAGAACAATTAGCTGCAGAAAAATTTGCAGATGCTTTAGAATCAATTCCATTAACACTTTCTGAAAATGCAGGAATGGATCCAATTGACACTCTTACTGTTTTACGTTCTAAACAGCAGAAAGGAGAAAAGTGGACTGGAATTGACGTTATGAAAGGCAAAATTGGAAATATGAAATCAAGTGACATTATTGAACCATTAGCAGTTAAACTTCAAATCGTTTCAGCAGCAGCTGAAGCAGCATGTATGATTCTTAGAATCGACGATGTTATCGCTACCCAAAGTTCTGGTGGTGGCGGTGGAGGAGAAGGAGGAATGCCACCTGGAATGCCACCTGGAATGGGTGGAATGGGTGGAATGCCACCTGGAATGGGTGGAATGCCTGATATGGGCGGAATGATGTAAAATTCATTAGAAAAATTTTCTTACTTCAAAAGTTTATTTGATAAATAATTTACGAAATATTATGACTAATGCTTCATCAAAAATGTTATCGAGTTTTAAGTATGGTTATCTAATTGTATTTTTTGCATTACTATCTGGAATTTTTTATCCAATAATTACTGATACAAGTTTTGAACCAGTAATAAGTGGAATTTTAGTTTTATTTCTAGGTCTAGCTGGTGGAGTTTTATTGTACAGAGCTACAACATCTGAAACAAAAAGAGAAATATTTTTTGGAAGTGGATTTGTCTTAATTGGAATTTCACTATATTTTATTTTTCAATTAACTGGAAGAGTTTAGACATCAAAGTAAAGATAAAATTCATGAGGATGTGGTCTAATTGCAATTTCTCTTTGATCTCTTCTTTCTAATTCAATAATTTTATCAATTACATCATTCGTATAGATTGGATTCAAGAATTTTCTATCACTTTCTAATTCATCTAATGCTTCGCCTAAGCTTTTTGGAAGAACTCCAATTCCACGTTTTGCTCTATCTGATTTTGTCATTTTGAATATATCATCTTGAACTTGTTCTCCTGGATCCATTTTCTTTTTAATTCCGTCCATTCCTGCTGCTGTTACTGCAGCAAATACAAGATATGGATTAGATGATGGATCAGGTGCTCTAAATTCTAATCTCTTTAATTTTGAATGTTGTTTTCCTTTCAAATGTTTTGGAACTCTTACTATAGCTGAACGATTTCCTGCACTCCATGCAATATATGCAGGAGCTTCATATCCTGGAACTAATCTGTGATATGAATTTGTAGTTGGGTTACATATTGCAGATAATGCTTTTGCGTGATTAATTATTCCACCACAAAAATATCTGCCAGTTTGACTTAATTCAATATCATCATCAGGATCGTAAAATGCATTTTCCTTTCCTTTCCATAAACTAACATTAACATGCATTCCTGAACCTGCATCCATTGCTATTGGTTTAGGCATACATGTTGCAACTTTTCCATATTTCTGTGCCACATTTTTAATTACATATTTGTAGGATTGTGCAGCATCTGCAGCATTTGTCATATGATCATACATAATATCAATTTCACATTGTCCTGCAGTTGCAACTTCATGGTGATGATTATCACATAAAATTCCAAAATTTTTACTAAGAATATTTACACATTCATTTCGGTATGGTGTAAGAGTATCTGATGGTGTTGTAGGATAATATCCCTCTTGTAGTCCCATTGGATATCCATCTCCATCATTACTCCATGGTGCTTCTTTTGATTCAATTGAATATGATTGTCCTTTGTATGGTGTTAAAACATCCCAGTGAACTTTATCAAAAACAAAAAATTCTACTTCAGGACCCCATGTACTAAAATCAAATCCTTGAGTTTTGATATATTCTTCAGCTTTTTGAGCAATACCTCTAGGATCTCTAGATAATCTTCCTCTATTTTCCCCCCAATAAACATCACAAAGAAGTCTAGCTGTTTTATTTTCAGTCATCCAAGGAATTATTGCAAATGTACTTGGATCTGGTTTTAACAATAAATCTGAATCATCAATAGTTGTAAAACCTACAATTGATGAACCATCTAATTTTGGTAAACCATCTCTCATTTGTTCTGGTGTGAAAGTATTTGCTGAAATTGTAGTATGGTGAAAATGACCAGTTAAACCTGTAAATTGTAAATCAATAAACTGAATTCCTTCATGTTGAATTCTTGAGAATACTTCGTCAGGGGAATACGTAATCTGCATAGCTTTTCCGTGACTGACTTTATATGGCAATTTTATACTTCAATCAAACACAAATACAACCAGCATTTAAGGATTAGGTAGAAATGTCAGAATCAAATCACATTGATATCAATTCATTACATAATACCGTTTTACGAGAAACTGAAAATGATTCTTTATTAGAAATTAAACCTAATTTCTATCGAAACTTATCAGATTTTATTGGAAACTTAAGAAAACAAGAATTTGAAGGCGTAGAAAACAAGATTAAAGAAACAATGATTGAAATGGCCACAGAATTAACATCATTACTTATACACATTAGATTGGAAAAAATTTCTAGCTCTAATGATTATGATATTGGTTATCTTTTAGATGAAGAAAAATTCATTATAGATTCTCAAGATGAACAAAATGAAAGAACAGAAATGATTCTTTCTGCAACAATTAATGGAAAATCAAAATTTCTTGAATCTTTGGCTGAAAATCATAAAATTAAAAAAATTGTTGTTAGATTTCTTGAAAATTTAGATGAAATTGTAGGTGCAGATCTTGAAAAATATGGCCCATTCAAAGTTGAGGACATTGCTACAATTCCATATGAGAACGCTCAGGCTTTAATTGCTAAAAATATTGCAACTAAAGTTAGATGGGAAGATTAGGTAAAAATTATACCTATTATTGATATAAGATATGTCACATACTGGTGTCGATGTAATTGATTTCCTATTTTATACAATTTATCCAGTTATCGGAATTTTTATTGTTGAAATAATTAGTAGATTATTCAAAATCCCCAAATGGATTAAACTCTGGACTCAAGCAATTGTATCTATTGGATTTGGTATTTACTATTGGTTTATCTTACCAGCACCACAAAATTTTCCGTTAACGGCAATGGTTATGTTTGCTTTAGCAATTGCTTTAGTTTATCAGGGTAGAAGGGCAAAAATTTCTCCTGAAAAAAGTCCTTACTAATTCAATTATTTCCCAAAAAATCTTTTGAAAATACTTCCTTTTCCTTTATTCCCATCTCGAATTACTTTTCTTTGTCCAAATCTTTCTGAACGTATTTGTCTTAATTTAACACATCTATGTTCTTCTGGTAGTCTATGTTCAGCACAAAATGGATCTTTACAATAACTACAATGAAATGGCATATCTGTCATATCCCCACAGTACGCACATTTTTCAGATATCATAATTTACTATGATTTTTTTCTTTTAAAAAACTTATTAGAATTTTTCAAGCTTGTTTTAAAAGATTAACAACAAAATTTTCTAAACATTTTTAGTATTGATAAAAAAAAATCTAGTGATTACAAATGATTAATGGAAAGGTTGCAATTATTACTGGAGCAAGTAGTGGAATTGGTGAAGCTACTGCTATAACGCTTGCAAAAGCAGGTGTTAAAGTTGCAATTGGTGCTAGAAGAGTTGATAGATTAGAAGAATTATCCAAAAAAATTATTGCTGAAGGTGGAGAAGTTCACTTTCAAAAATTAGATGTAACAAAACGTGAAGAATGTGACAATTTTGCTAAAGCTGTTTTAGATAAATGGGGTTCAATTGATATTTTAGTAAATAATGCAGGTTTGATGCCATTAAGTTTTTTCAAAAATCTCAAAGTTGATGAATGGGATAGAATGGTTGATGTGAATATTAAAGGTGTGTTATATTGTACAGGCTCAGTAATTTCTCATATGAAAGAAAAAAAATCTGGTCATATAGTTAATCTTTCATCTGTTGCTGGTAGAGTTGTATTTCCAGCTGGTAGTGTTTATTGCGCAACAAAATTTGCTGTAGCTGCATTCACTGAAGGATTAAGACAAGAATTTAGTGTTCGTTCTAATATTAGAGTAACAAGTATTGAACCTGGAATAGTAGCAACTGAATTAACTGATACAATAACAGATGAATCTCTTCAACAATTTGTAGAAAATGGGAAAAAAATGCAAGCTCTACAAGCACAAGATATTGCAAATGCAATTTTGTATGCTGTAGATTCTCCATCACATGTTAATGTCAACGAAGTTTTGATTAGACCTACAACCCAAGAAAAATAGTTGTCAAAAATCCCTCATGTAGTAATTTTAGGTGGAGGATTTGGAGGTCTTTCTGCTGCTAATGAAATAAGAAATTCACTAGATTCATCAAAAGTCAATATTACAATTATAGATAAAAAAGACTGGTTCATGGTTGGTTATGCAAAATTATGGATTATGAATGGAAGCAGAACTTTTGAAAATTCTATTGGTTCATTAAATGAATTACCAAAAAAACAAATTAATTTTATTAAAGATGAAATTATTGAAATTAATACAAAAAATAATTTTGTAAAAACAAAATCTGAAAACATTTTGTTTGATTTTCTAATAATTTCAATGGGGGCAGTATTAGCACCAGAAAAAATTCCTGGTTTAAGAGATAATGGATTTAACTTGTATGATCATAACCAATTGAATCAAATTAATGAAAAATTAAATAAAATACAGTCAGGAAAAATTGCTATTGTTATAATGGGAATGCCTTACAAGTGTCCCCCTGCACCTTTTGAGGCTAGTTTACTAGTTGATTCCATGCTTAGAAAAAGAGAAATAAGAAATTCTGTCCAAATTGATTTTTTTAGTCCTGCACCAATTACACTACCAGCAGCAGGACCAGAAGTTAGTAAACAAATTCTTGATTTAATAAATTCAGAAAAAATAACTTTTCATAATTCAGAAAAAATTAAAGAAGTAAAACCAAAAAAACTAATTTTTGAAAATAATGAATATGATTTTGATATTTTATTAGCAATACCACCACATATTGCTCCATCAGTAATTTATAATTCTAATTTGGCATCAGAACCCGGTTTTATTCCAATTGATAGGGATTGTAAAACACCATTTGAAAATATTTTTGCTATAGGTGATGTTACAACTTTGGCAGTTACTGATTTAATTTCAGTTCCTAAAGCTGGAATTTTTGCAGAAGGTGAAGGGATTACAGTAGCAAAAAATATTATTTCAGAAATTGAATGTAATGATAAATCAGTTTTATTTGATGGAAAAGGAGGGTGCTTTTTAGAATCTGGTAGAGAGACTGCATCAATAATTGAAGTTGACATGTTTACAAATCAAAAACCATCGACTAAATTAACAGAATCAACATCTGAAAATCTTTCTAAAAAAATAAATTTTGAAAAAGAAAGACTGTCAAAATGGTTATAAATTAATCATCATTTTCTTTTTCTTTAGTTAGATGTTCAAGAATTGCTTTAACTTCAACACCTAAATCTTGATCATTTTTTGACAGATTCAGTTTTTCAGCTATACTGTTTTTGAAATTCTGATCTTCTATCTCTATACTTCTTTTTTGAACACAATCTGTATGATCTTTATCTGTAGCTGAAATTTTATGACAAATATTACAAATTTTCACTATTGTTAATTCTAGATAGGACGATTTAATAATTTCATTTTGTGCCTGTGAATTTAGGGATCGTAGTCTAGCTTGGTATGATACTAGCCTGGGGGGCTAGTGGTCGCAGGTTCAAATCCTGCCGATCCCATTATAATTTTAAAATTTTAAGCAAGGTTTCAAAGTTTTCTCGTGTTTTTTCTTGTTTATAATTTTTCAACGCAAGAATAATTTTCTCTTTAGAGGAATTTTTGTAAATTTTTTGAGTTTGTTTTGCAATACCTGAACCAATAAAAAATGCTTGAGTAATTGATGTAACATTAGATGGTCTTCTTTTTGTGCTAGAGCTTTCAAAATCAATTAAAGTTGCTTTGTTTTTTCCAACAATCACATGTTTTGAAATATTACTCAATTCTCCATGATCAAATTCAATTTGATCTAATCTATAACAATCTTCTAAAACATTTTTAATTGTAGACTTCAATTTTTTTGCACTACCCAAACCCTTTAACATATCAATCCATTCGCTAAATTTTTCTCCCTCAATGTATTCCATAACTAAGAAATTTTTACTAACATCAATCATTTTAGGACCGACGTTAACCGTATTTACTAAATTTAATAATATTGATTCATTTTTCATATTTTCTCTTTGAGAATCAGTCCGTCTAACTTTTAATGCAACTTCCTTGTTTCCTCTTTTTGCAAGTACAACAACTCCAACGTATCCTTTTCCTAATATTTCTAAACTTCCAATTGTAGTAGGACCTGTTAAACAAATTGATTTAATTTTTAATTTTTCTAATTCATTAATTCTTGATTTAATTTGACGATTAGTTGCATTTGGATATCCTAAAATTTTTGAGTGTGGTTCCTCTGTAAATTTTTTAATTGAAATGAAGGAGTGTGCCATCTACTGAAATCACTTCAGATATCTCCTCTTTAATTGATTTACTAAGAGTCTTATTTCCTAAAAATACCTTATACCCTCGTTTAAAATCACTATGAAGACCTTTTGGTATGCCTACATTGAGATTTTTTTTCAAAAATTCTTTCATAAATTTTTCAGCATTAACATGCTTTCTTTTTTCTAATGAAATTATTTTTCCATCATTTCCAATCCATACTAATTCACTATCCTTAAGATTTTTAGAAATGAAACTATGTGAGCCATCATTTCTAAAAAATTCTGGGCCTTTTTTTTGATATATTTCGCTAATAATTGTAGATTCTAAGAAGAATATCAGATATGCGTCTATTTGTTCATCTGTATGTGCTTTACTTCTAACTACAGTGAATCCTCCTAATTCTAATTGTGTGGACAATGTTGATGTTGCTCTTTTAATTTGCCCCCAAATAATATCCGGACTTCTAATTTTAAATTCAAATTTTACAATTAGTAAATTATTCCAAAATTTATTTGATATTTTTGATTTTTGATTTTTAAAAAATTCTAAACTTGGTTTATTTTTAAATGCCCTACAACTAAGAATAAATTTTCCAATATTTTCATTTGAAATTGCAGCAGCTAAATTTCTATTACCATCAATTGGATCAATCACTACTATTGCTGTATCAAATGATTTTGATGTTTTTCCAATGATTTGTTTTTCCTTAATTTTTATTATTGATTTTATTAAATTTTCAAAACTTCCATATTGTAAAATTAAAACTTCGGAAATATATCCACTAAAACCTTGTTTTGCAATTTCTGCACCATAAATTTTATTTGATTTTAAAAATGTCTTTAAAATTCTAACTTCATTTCTCATTTTTCTTGTTAATGATTTTTTCATAAATTTAGTATGAAATGGTGACCTATCTGCAGCACTTTTCCATTCACCAATTTTAACATCATAACATGGTACTATGTTTATTTTTGTATCCTTAATTTTTGCCTCAACATAAGGATGTTGAGAATATCTAACATATGGAGAATATTTTTTTAATGATTCAAAACCTATTTTCTTTGAAATATTTTCTAATTTCTCCTCAGAAATATTTTTTTTAAATTTAATAAAAATATCAATATCTGCATTTTTTGATAACCATGTATCTTTAGCGTATGAGCCTCCAAATTCTAATTCTACTACTTCAGAATATTTTTGAATCTCTTTTTCAACTAATTTGTATACCTTATCTGCAATCTCTTTTTTTGATTTTTGAATTATTTTAGATGGAATTGTTGTTTTTGCAATTTTAGAAATAATTTCTTTCATTATTTTATCACTAATTATTTTTTATTTGATTTTATATTAATTTCATTATTTTTACATATTATCTAATAGTTAACTTCATAGACGAGTATTTTTTTTGATATATGTTGAATAAATTACTTGTATGTTTAACAGGCATGCCTGGTGCTGGTAAATCTACAATTGCTGATGGTTTGAAACCTAAAGGTTATGAAATAATTAACTTGGGAAATGCTGTAAGAGAAGAGGCAAAAAAAAGGAATTTAGATCCAACCAGAGAGAATCTTGGAAAATTAATGTTAGAATTAAGAGAGAATAATGGAGCTGGTGCAATAGCTGAACTTGCCAAACCAATTATAGAATCGTCTAATGCAAATGTATTGTTAATTGATGGAGTTAGATCTAATGATGAAATACAAGTACTTAGAAAATTGGGAACTGTAAAATTATTAGCAATTCATGCTTCAACTGACACTAGATTTAATTTCTTACAAAAAAGAGGACGTTCTGATGATCCACAAACGAAAGAACATTTCAATGAAAGAGATGATCGTGAGTTAGGTGTTGGTGTTAGTAATTCGATTGCACTATCTGATTTTGCAATATCAAATATTGGTTTAACTAAAGATGAATTGATAAAAAAATCTTATGATATAATTCAAAGATGGGTTGAATGAATACTCCTAATCTTAGTTGCAAAATAGAAATGTTTTGTACAATAAATCCCTCTGAATCTATAGAAAAAGTTGAACAAACAATTTCTAGTATTTTTCCATATTCAGTTATTAAAAACAATGAATTTACCATCAATGCAATTTCTAAAGAATTAAGATCATTTGAAAAAATCTATCACTTTGTTCATAATAATAAGTTACAAAAAAATTTTTTGCGTTCTTTAGAAGACAATTTAGAAAATGATACTACTTGGTTTTATCTTAATAAACAAGCTGCATTTGTTGAGCAAATTGCAATTTGTGAGGAATTTGATGAATCTCCATTGGGACCAATTAAAGTCACTTTGACATCTTCAAATATTGATAGAATTATTGATTGGATTGTGTTTGATTAAATAAAATTAGTTAAGAAAATCAACCCATTTTTGATTATTTTTTTTAGTTTGAATTTAAAATCAATTTTTTAGGATTATAATGAAATGTTGATAAAATTAGGAATAATTGTATCTGTTATAGTTCTAGGAGGAATGATATTTTCAACAGAAATTACCTCATTGTTTCCTAATACTTCTGCATTATTAGCTGATTCTTTAAAAGATGATATTACTTCATTAAATGCTAAAGTAACTGATTCTACTGAAAATAGATTAGATTCTTCAATAGATAAAACAATTCAAAGTGTTAGTGATAGTGTGTATGAAGGAATTACTGATACTGGAGACAAATTAGTAGAAAATGTAAATGAAAAAATTTCTGAAGGAATTACTGATACTGGAGACAAATTAGTAGAAAATGTAAATTTAGAATCATCCACAGGAGTTTTAGTAAATGAAGTATCTGGATTTGATCCTTTTAGTTTCATTAAAAATTTATTTCAAATTAATTAATTTCTACTTCTAAAAGATCTTTTGCTGTAATTACTGAATTATGAATTTTTTCTGCTTCCATTTTATGTTGTAATTCATCTTTATATCTTGCAGAAAAATGTGTTAAAATTAGATTTTTTACCTCTGCATTTTTACTTAATTCTGCAGCTTGTTTTGCAGTTGAATGACAAGTATCTAAAGCTCTTTGTTTTTCTTCTTCAATAAATGTAGAATCAAAAACTAAATAATCACATTGATAAAAAAATTCTTCTAATTTTTTTGTAGGCATTGTATCTCCTGATATTCCTATTTTTTTACCTGGACGTTTTTCACCTAATACTTGTTCTGGTTTAATTATTTTTTCATTACTTGTTATTTCTTCCCCATTTTGCAATTTATTCCATAATTCTCCTTCAGGTATGCCTAATTCTTTTGCTTTTTCAACATTAAATCTACCTGGTTTATCTTTTTCTTCAAATAAATATGAAAATGCTGTTATAGAATGATTGGCTTTTGTTGTATGAATTAAATATTTTTTATTTTCAAATATTTTTCCTTCGCTAATAATATTAATTAAAATAGAAAATGGTAATCCAAAATTTAATACCTTAATGTTTGCTGCAAGAAATTCATCAATTCCTTTAGGACCAAAAATTTCTAATGACTCAGTTCTATTTTGCATTGACATTGTTTGTAATAATCCTAAAATTCCCACACAATGATCTCCATGCAAATGTGTAACAAACAATTTCATTTTTTTATTCCACCCTAAACCTGATTTCATATATGCAATTTGTGCAGCTTCACCAGCATCAAACATTAGAATTTCACCTTCTTTTTCTAAACATATGCAGGATAATCCTCTTCTTTCTGTTGGTTGTGCAGCTGATGTTCCTAAAAAAACTAGTTTCATTTAATCAAAATAGTTCTTGTCAGACTTTTATGCCTATAGATCTGATATTTTTTTAATCCTTTTAATTTCATTTTAGGATCTAATTCTTTTTTGAACATCACTGCAATTTTTTTATTTTTAGGCACAATTGACATAAATCTTTTTAGAATTTCTTCAGGTTTTTCTGAAGTTTTTGAAGATTTCCCATATGGCAAATCAGTTACAATTGCATCAAAATTATTTGAAATTTTCACTAATTCTTGAAAATCAGATTTTAAAACTTTGGAATTATAATTATTTAATCCAAGATTTTCTTTTGTCAAATTGCACATTTTTTCATCAAAATCAATTCCTATAGCGTTAATGCCCATAGATTCAGATTCAAGTAATGTTGTGCCTGTACCACAAAATGGATCACATACAGTTTCACCTTTTTTCAATCCTGTTAAATTTATCATCACTCTTGTTAATTTCCAATCTAGTTCATGAGGATATTTTTTTGATTTTTTAGGTCGCTTTTTATTTTCACTTTTTTCTGAAAAACCAAAAAAATTTTCTGTGTTTGTGAAAATTAAATATACTGTAATTTCAGGATTTTTTAAATTCACTTTTGCTTGTGTGAATTTTGATATCATATCCCCCATAGATTTTTCTAATTCTAATACATCTAATTGATTTGATGATAGATTAATTACTCTACACACAAAACTTTGTGTATTTTTTAATACTTGAAAATTTTCTTCATCTAAAAAAAGTCCTGACATTTTTCTTAGTATTTGTCCAGATGTTTTAACAAATGTGGCACGTTCAGATATTTTTTTCCAATTAGTTTTTGATTGAACAACTATTAAATTTGAAATAATTTTTATTTTAGCAAATCGATCAAACGTTCTTGTTATTGTAGTAATTTCATCAGCTGCAAGTTCTAAATAATCTTTTGATAAAATAAAAAAACTTTCTGGCATCACATTATTGCCTTTGCAATAGTATTTGAAATATCTACTTTTGATGTTTTACCTGGAATTGTATTTGTACTAATAATACTTGTTACTCCAGCTTTTCTAATTTTCTTTTCTGCATTATTCATTAATAATGCATGTGTACATGCAACATAGATTCTTTTAGATTTTTGTTTCTTAAGAAATTGTGTAGCTTTGATTATACTACCTCCAGTACTAATCATATCATCAACTAAAATTAAATCTCTATTTTCAACTTCAGACAAATTCTTAGTTTTAATTTTTACTTTACCCGTTTTTCTATCTCTTATTTTTTCTAATGCTATGTAATCAGAATCTAATTCTTTTGCAAATTCTTTTGCTCTCTCTTTACCACCTTGATCAGGTGATACAATTAATGGATTTTTTAGCCTCAATTTTTTAAAATATTTAACAAGATCTGGAATTGCAGTCACATTTTCTGTTTTGACACTAAAATATTTCAATCCAATTAAACTGTGAATATCTACTGCAATTATTTTTGATGCTCCTGCTCCTTTGAATAACTTTGCAAGTACTTTCATTGTTACAATTTCACCTGGTAAAAATTCTCTATCTTGTCTAGCATACCCCATATATGGTACAACAACATCCACTTGAGATGAATTTTCTTTTGCTTTTGTGATTAGCGATAATGTATGAACCAAATTGGAATCTACTGGTGGAAAAATTGATTGTATGACAATCGATCTCTTTTTTGAAATTTTTCCAATTAAAGTAATTTTACTTTCACCATCAGGAAATATTCTAATTTCTGATTTAACCAAATTTGCCTTTATTTTTTTAGCAACTTTCTTTGCTAAATCTTCTGAAGTTTTTCCTGAAATAACTGATATTTGACTCAATAAGAAAATATGATTTGAAGGGATTCTTAAGTTTTGAGAAATTTTTCTTATTCGTCGCCTTCTCCACGACCTAAATCACCTAATCCATATTCATCAATTACTTTATTTCTGAACTCATCTTTTTCATCAATTTCTATTTGCTCCTTCTTTTCATCTCCTTGATAGACAGTTCTAATTGGCCATGGAATTCTAATATCGTACTTTTTAAATTCTTCATACATAATCATTCTTAGATCTGTTTTTGTCTTAAATTGCGAGCCATAATCTTTTACGTATAACCACATTGAAAAATCCAAAGCAGAATCATTGAATTGATTAAATCGTACAACTGGTTGAGATATATCTACATGTAAGTCCTTATCACAACCACAACTTGATTTATTTTCATCCAAATATGGACATCTATTTTGTCGAACAAGGTGTCTTCCTTTAGCATCTTTAATTTCACTCATACCACGTTTTCCAATTTTAACTAAAATTGCTGCCACCTGCTTTGGATCATTAAGATATGAAACACCAACTGTAACTAGTGCTGGAACTAACTTGTTTTCTTTTGTATAATTGATAATTTGTGCTGTAACCAACTGTCTTGTAGGAATTATTGCTACTGACTCATGTAATGCATCTCTCACATATGTAACTCTAGGTGTTATTTTATGAACAATTCCATTATAGCCAGATTCTAATTGAACTCTTTCTCCTTCTTTGAAAATATTGTCTTTTCTAATCATCAAGTAGGCAAAATAATTTTGCATCGTTTCTTGTAGGGCTAAACCGATACCAATTGCAAGTCCGCCTGTAGCTGTTGCTAACACAAACAAATCTACTCCCCACCAAGACACAACTCCTAAAATTGTTGCAAGAAAAATCCCTACTGGCAAAATTTGTTTAAACGATTTGGGAATTCCTTCTCTTTTCTTCCGTGCATATCCAGGTGGCCTATTACTAGGAATTAATGGCTCAAAACCATTAATTCTCTTTTCTTCTCTCCATATGTCAATTGCAAATATTTCATCAGGTTTTGTTCCTGGTTTTAACTTTCTCCCTGATTGATTATTTCCAGTAACACAATTGTTAAAATATTTTAAATATTTAGCTCTTTCAGATTCTTTCCATTTTTGAAATGGATTAGTAATTAATTTTTCATAACTTCCAATAGGATTTCCCTTTGAATTACGATATTGCTCTAATTGGATAATTCCTTCCTTTGTTTTACATAATTTTTTAAATTCTTCATCTGTAAAATCTTCTGGTGTAACTGTAGGCGGAACCCACTTGTATAACTTATGAAAAAGATCATCATCATCAGAAAAACCTTGCATATCATACCACATACCAAAATCTTGTTTTTCAAGAATTGATTTGTCACGTTTTGTAAGCATAATAGGTATTAAATGAGAAACAGTATATCCTATAACTAAAATATTAAAAGTATTGAGAATTTTTGCAAAAGTTTCTTCTGGAGTTAATTCCATTGTTAATGAATTAGAATCATTTTCAAATAATTCTGAAGTTTGAATATATGCATTTGTTGATGAAATTAATGCAATTGCGAAAAATGGTAGTACTGCATTTTGTACAAATTTTGATAAATGTGGTCTAGTGTAAAAAATTTTTTTTGATTTAATTAATGACGAAAATTTTCTATATGCAGCAGCAATTGCAATTATTCCAACTATCATGATGATAAATGCTAATTGAAGTGATTCTGACGATGCCAATAACTGTGAAACAGTTTCAAATTCGCCAACAGAAATTTGTGAAATATCGCCTTCGCTCATAGTTAGTCTTCTTACTTTGTTCTATTTTCTAGAATAAAATGTTAAGCGATCAGGATTATGTAGCAAAAAACTATCAATTATTACTCATTATTTTGTGCCTGAAATTGATGTAACATTTAACAAGGGTTTCAGTACTAGTCTTAAAATGACCTATCAAAAATCAATTTGGAAAGATACTCCTTCTATGAAATCATATACATTATCAAATTTTCGTCAACTTCCACAAATTCAACAACTTTCTGAAGAAAAACAATTTGAGATGGAGGTTGTAGGAAATGTATTACCTTTTAAAGCAAATAATTATGTCGTTGAACAATTAATTGATTGGAATAATATTCCAAATGATCCTATTTTTGTTTTAACATTTCCTCAAAAAGGAATGTTGAAACCTGAACATTATGATCAGATGGCTGATGCATTGAAAAATAATGCTGATAAAAAAGAAATTACAAAGATTGCAAATGAAATTAGATTACAATTAAATCCACATCCTGCAGGCCAAATGGAACTTAATGTTCCAACACTAAAAGATGGTACAAAATTATACGGAATGCAACATAAATACAAAGAAACTTGTTTATTTTTCCCAAGTCAAAGTCAAACTTGTCATGCATATTGTAGCTTTTGTTTTAGATGGCCACAATTTGTTGGAATGGATGAAATGAAATTTGCAATGCAGGAAGGTGAACAACTGGTTCAATATGTAAGAGAACATCCTGAAATTACAGATGTATTATTTACAGGAGGTGATCCAATGATCATGAAAGCAAAAATCTTTTCAAAATATATAGATGCAATAATCGATGCTAATCTTCCTAATCTTAAAACTATTCGAATCGGAACGAAAGCTCTTGCATATTGGCCTTACAAGTTTTTGACAGATTCAGATTCTCAAGAAATGTTACAAGTTTTTAAGAAAATCACTGATAGTGGTTTGCATCTTGCATTTATGGCTCATTTCAATCATCTAAATGAACTATCTACACCTGCTGTAAAAGATGCAATTAAAGAAGTTAGAAAAACAGGAGCTCAAATTAGAACTCAATCACCTCTTTTAACACATATCAACGATGATGCAGAAATGTGGGCAAAAATGTGGACAAAACAAGTTGAATTAGGTTGTATTCCATATTACATGTTTGTAGTTAGAGATACAGGAGCTCAACATTACTTTGGAATTTCTTTAATTAAAGCACATGAAATTTTTAGAAAAGCATACTCTTCGGTTAGTGGTATTGCCAGAACTGTTCGTGGACCAAGTATGTCTGCAACACCTGGAAAAGTCCATGTTATGGGAACTACAAATGTAAATAATCAGAAAGCGATTGTTTTGAGATTCATACAAGGCCGAAATCCTGATTGGGTAGATATACCATTTTTCGCAAAATATGATGAAAATGCAATCTGGCTAGATGATTTAAAGCCCATATCTGATGAAAAATTCTTCTTTGAGGAAGGAATGATGGAATTCCAAAAAAATAAACTCAATTGAGAGTTTTTACCCTAAAATTTACCTGACTTTATTGCCAATTCTATCTTACTAGATAACATTAGTAAAATAATTTTTAAGATTTAGTAATTGAATTCAAAACAAGTACTACAAACTATTGAAGATGAAAAAATCTCTTTCATTGATTTTTGGTTTGTAGATATTTTTGGTGAACTTCATAATGTTGGAATGCCTAGTTATGCAGTTGATGAAACTAGTTTTGTAAATGGTCTTGAAAAACTAGATGCCAGTTCAATCGTTGGATTCAAATCTGTTAATAATTCTGATATGATTTTAATGCCTGATCCAAATTCATTTAAAATTTTACCAAATGATTATGATCCAGGACATAGAAAAAATGCAAGAATCTTCTGTGATCTTTATGATGGTAGTACAAACAAAGAAGATCGATACAATAGAGATTCTAGAGGAATTGCACACAAGTCCGCTGAAAAACTTGGGGAATTTGGATTTACTCACACAAATTGGGGTCCTGAAATTGAATTCTTTGTTTTTGATTCAATCAATGTTTATCCATCACCATATGCTGCAACCCATTCAGGTGGTGGTTCAGGTTATTCTATTGAATCTAAAGAATCACCATGGGCTAAAGGAAATGTCAGTACTGCTATAGATATCAAAGAAGGATATTATCCATCACAACCAAAAGATACACTTGAAGGATTCAGAAAAGATGTATGTGATGATTTGTATAATTATTTTGGAATAAAAATAGAAGCTGAACATCATGAAGTTGCAACTTCAGGTCAATGTGAAATTAATTTAGTTTATGATGAAATGATTGGAATGGCTGATAACGTTATTGCAGTTAAAAATTTAGTTAAAGTCAAAGCTAAAAGAAAAAATAAAGTTGCAACCTTTATGCCAAAACCAATTTTTGGTGATAATGCATCAGCTATGCATACACATCAGAGTTTATGGAAAGATAATACGAATGCAATGTATGATCATGATGATGAAGTTGCTCAAATGAGTCAAACTGGTAGATATTATGTAGGTGGAATACTTAGTCATGCATCAGCACTATGTGCTATTTCAAATCCTACAACTAATTCTTACAAAAGACTTGTTCCTGGATTTGAGGCACCAGTCAATGTTTGTTGGGGATTAGCAAATCGTTCAACAGCAATAAGGATTCCAATGTATAATAGAAATCAAGAAAAAAGTAAAAGAATTGAATATCGTGTACCTGATCCTACTGCAAATATCTATCTATTAGAAGCTGCATTACTTTTAGCAGGTCTTGATGGAATAAAAAATAAAATTGATCCTGGAGATCCTATTGAAGAAAATGTTTACAAACTTTCTCCAGAAAAGAAAAGAGAATATAATATTGGTGCATTACCTGTATCACTAAAAGGTTCACTAGATGCTCTAAATAGTGATTCTAACTTTTTAGAAGAAGTTTTTACAAAAGACTTTCTTGAAACTTATTCTGACTTAAAATATAAGGAATATACTGCATTTGCACAAACTCCTACTGCTTGGGAAGTTTCTATGTATGCAGATGCTTAGTGGTACAAATCTCAAAAATAACATTTTTAAAATTAGATTTTAATTTTTTATTATGAATTACAAATTTCTTTTACTTTCATTACTAGTTATTCCTAGTTTTGCTGGAATTGCATATGGACATACAGTTGATGCAGTTGGAGAATATCGTGTAGAAATTGGTTGGATGAATGAACCTGTTATGTCAGGTGAGACCAATGGACTTGAATTGTATGTTAGTCCGTTAGAAGCATGCCCTGACATTCCAATTCCACTAGAATGTGCAAATTCTCAAGAATTTAAAAATGGTATTGAAGGATTAAAAAAATTATTAAAAATTCAATTTGTATATGATAAAACTCAAACAATTACTCTACCATTTGTAGCAGATCATGATATTCCAGGAAAATATTATGCCTTCATCACTCCTACTGTATCAGGATATTTTCAGGCAAATCTAATTGGAAAAATATTAGAAACACCTGTCAATTTGTCTATGCATCCTCCACCAATTGCAGAAAGATCATATATTGAATTTCCTCAATCTGCTGATTTAGCTTTAACTGAAGTAATTGATGATAATTCAAAACTTGAACAAAGAATTGCTTCATTAGAAAATACCATTAAAACTCTAGAAAATTTTAATGATGAAAAACAGAATGAAATAGATGGAGCATATGTAGTAGTATTGCCAATTGCAATTATTGGTATTATAATAGCAATTATTGCTTTGTTAAAAACAAGAAAAAATTAACTCTACGAGTATTTTTTATATAATTTCCAAATCATTGATATGTTGTAATGTGAAAAACTACAAGTATAGGAAAATGATTATACATCCTAACTAGGTTGATAAAAAATGGTAGAATCTAATTATGATATTTTAGGTATTGTAGAAGGAACTACTGAAAAAGACATTAGAGATGCATTTAGAAGATTGGCTTTACAATTCCACTCAGATCGAGGTGGAGAAAATGAACAATTTATTAAAATCAAACAGGCATACGACGATCTAAAAATTGGAAAAAAATATCCCGACACGGATATTGAGAAGATAAAAAATTCTAGAGTTTATTCTGATGAAAGTGAAGAAGATGTTAGAAGAAAAAATCAGATTTTAGGTCAAGAATTATCTAAGGAAATGAAAACTGCTGAAGAATGGGCATCAGCTTTAAATCGTTCAAACGTAACTGCTACTAGATTATTTGGTTCAAAAACTCTTGGTGAAATTGAACTAGAAAGAAAAGCAACTGGTACTTTATCAATTAAAGGTAATTTTATGGCTGGAAGTTTAACTTATGACGGACCTATAATTATGCAAGGAAGTATCACTAGTCCTTCTTGGACTCAAGAGTATAAAACAAATATCCATTTAATGAAAGGTGATTTTAAATTTATTGAACCATTAGAAAATAAATATAAAATTGAAAATGGTGCAGAAATTATCGTAGATAATGGAAATGTTGTTGTAGGTAATATTTATGGTAGAAAATTTAGAGTTGAGGATAAAGAAGGTAGAGTTGGAGTTTTTCAAATTCAAGAACATAGAACAACTATTTCTGCACCAGAAGGAAAAATTGTTGCTGAAAATGTTGTAAACACTGTATCTCTTGTAGCAGATTCAATTATTGTTTTAAATGTTGAAGAGGATGCAATTCTTTCTGCACGCGAAATTTTATTTTATGGAAGCAAATTAACATATGATTGTGTAATTAAATTAAAAAAAAATGGTACAATTAGATTTTTTGAAACTTTTTCTATTCAAGGACTAAGTGGGGATGCAATAATTGAATTAGAAAATGGTAAAAAAATCAGATTGTTTGATCTTAAGACTAAAAAAATCAAAGATTTGGCTGACGAATTTGTTCAACATAAAGATAATTACAATAAAGATGCTACTATGGTAGGGAATGGATTTACTATTACCTATGACATGTTAGATAATCTATCAAAAAAGCCAACTAAGAAATCAACTTCAAATTGGAAATCAAAATTCAATTTTTCTAAAAATTAGATTCGATACAAGTAGACTTAATTGAAAATAATAAAAAGAAATTAAAAATTGTAGAACTAATCTAATCGATTAATTCAGTCCAACCTTTGACGAAGACTGAGTTTTTGTAGAGTGGAACTGGTTGTCCGACTGTAAAGTCCATTGGTCTCATCCAAAAGATTGCTTTTGTTGGGCATACACCGATGCATGCACCATCAGAAATACATCTTTCTGGGTAGAAGACAAATGCTTTGCCTCTTTTCCAGCCTTCAACTGGTTTTACTCTAAGGACATCAGGACCAAGTGTTGTACAGATTTCTACACAGAGTGCGCATCCGATACACATTTGTTCACTTATGTCTGGAATAATTCCTACTGGCATAACAAAATTAAATCGAGATTCATGCTTAATATAATTTTCCTAGATTTTTTGACCTATAACGCCGTTTCAAATTTTATAACGCCGTTTGAACTAGATCGCTTTACTTTTTTCTTTTGACTTATTTTGATCGTTATCAATAATTCTAATTGTAAGTTGGTTTTGAATTTTTTTTAAAAAATATAGATTTGTTTCAGATAATTGCATAATGTGTTTCCCTCCAGGAGATAAAATCCATTCATAATTGTCTTTATTTTTGGCCATTCCAGTCACTACAATTGTACAATCACTTTGTTTACTTAATGATGAAAGCAGCATTAAACATGAATTAACAAATCTGGCAGATTCTAAATCATCAAATAAATTGTAAATTCCATTAAATGAATCAATAATAATAAAAAATTCTTTTTCTGAAATTTTACAAATTATTTCTGATAATTTCTCTTTCCAATCAAGCTTATTTGGTCTAAAAATTTCTAAATTTTCTTTTTCTTTAATCATTTTTGACTCAATATATCCGGAATATAACAAATCCATATCTACAAAAATAATTGGATTCTTTATGGAAAAAATTAATTTATCTAAAAATTCAATTTTATGAAATGCATTTGAACATAAAACTAGACTAGGTACATTTTTTTTAAATTCATTTTGAATATGTTTAAAATCATCATTTAGATTTATCTCAGGATTTTTATCCAACACAAAAGTAGGATTTAACAGATATAATAATGAATTTGATGTCAAAAGATATTTCTGATGATTTTCCTGTATCAAACAAAATCTATTTGAATAATGCATCTGTTTCTTTAATGCCTTCTCAGAGCATTAATGCAATGAATGATTTTCTAATTTTATACAATTCTTTAGGACCTGATTCTAGTGATTCAGCATTATTAATTGAAGAAAAACTCAATAATGTAAGAAAAATTATTGCTAAAATAATTTGTTGTAAACCTGAAGAAGTAATTTTGACTCAAAGTACTACTGATGGAATAAACATTGTTGCAAATGGTTTATCCTTTGATGATTCCTCTAATATCATAATTAGAGGAATGACTCATGAACATCATTCTAATTTTTTTCCGTGGATTAAATTAAAAAATAAAATTTCAGTTAGAAATATTCCAATTGATTCAAATGGATTTTTTAAATTAGATGACTTAAAATCAAATATAGATAATAATACAAAATTATTAGCTATAAGTCATGCTTTGTATAACACTGGTTCTATTTTACCTGTAGAAAAAATTTCTACTGCACTAAAAAAAGAAATTCCATTTTTTATTGATAGTGCACAAACAATCGGATGTATTGGTACACATGATGTCTCAAAATTAGGATGTGATTTTATGTCATTTAATGGTTCCAAATGGTTGTGTGGACCAATGGGAACAGGTTTATTTTATTGTAAAAAGGAATCAAGTGAATTATTAGAACCAAAAACTATTGGAGGAGAGTCTGCAATTATTGAAAATGATAATAATTTAATTTTTAAGGATTTACCTGAAAAGTTTCAAACTGGTTTTAGAAATTATGTTGGGATTGTTGGATTAGAATCCTCAGTAAAATATCTGTTAAATTTTGGTATGGAAAATATTCGTAAAAAAAATCAAAATTTATCTAATCTTTTTAGAGATGAATTAATGAAAATCCCTAATGTTGTCTTATATGGTCCAGAGGATCCTGATAAACGAACCAGTATTATTTCATTTAACATCAAGAATTTTGATTCCGAAAAAATTGTACAAAAATTAGAAAAACAAAATATTATTTTAGCAGTTAGAGAAATAATGGAAAAAAAGATTATTCGTGTATCACCTCATTTTTTTAATAATGAATCAGATATGCTAAAAGTAATTGATGAAATTAAAAAACTATAGATTTTCTTGCTCTTCAATAACCATCATAGTAAGTGTTGATTGAACTTTACTGATTTTTCTAATTTTATTTGTAATTATTCCTCTTAATTTCTCTGCATCATCTGATGAAATCTTTAAAACAATATCATATACTCCATAAACTCCTCTTACTTCATATTTTACATTTTCTTCAGTAAGAATTTCTTTTATTTCATTAATTATTGAAACGTCTGTACCTAAATCTGAATTCAATAATACATAAGCAGTAGGCACAATATAATTTTGATAAAACAGTATTTAACTTTTCATAATTTTAAAATTGATTTTACTTTTTATTTTTTTAAAAGAAATCATTTTCAATATTTTCGTAATGCTAAAAATATAGTATATGGATCATAATAGTATGAGTAAACCAGGTAATATTTGGAGAAAAGTTCATGGAAAAATTACAAAAAAACCTACGAATTTTTCTTGGTTAATTGAAGAAAAATTGGCTGGTTCAGGAATACCTACATCCCTTCATGAATTTGATTGGCTTCTAACTCAAGGCGTAAAATCTATTGTTACTATGACTGAAAACCCTCTACCAGATGAGTGGACTAATAAAATTGATTATCTACATGTCCCAACAGCTGATTTTCATGCTCCTGATATGGAAGGAATAGATTCTGCTGTTGAATTTATTCAAAATCAAATAAAAGATAATCAATCAGTGATGGTTCATTGTGCTGCAGGATTAGGAAGAGCTGGAACAATTCTTGCATGTTATTTTATAAAATATAAAAATTTTTCAGCTAAAGAAGCAATTGAAAAAATTAGAAAAGAAAGACCTGGTTCTATTCAATCAGATGTACAAGAATTAGCAATTAGTTATTACGAAAAATATGTGAGAAATTAGTTATACAAATTCTGAAACTAATTTTCCATCAACGTTTTTAATTTTCAACGTAATGTTTTCTTGAAAATGTAAAGTCAATCCACCTTCAGCATCTGGATCTTCAACCTTTACCAATTCCAACATTTTGAGTTTATCAAATTTTTCCATTCATAATCACCTATTCTGGAATTGATACGGTTTCAATTTTTCCATCAACTGCTTTGATAAACATAAACCTGTTATCTTTAAAGATGAAAGTTATTCCACCTTCTTTATCAGGTTCTTCGACTTCAAGAATTGGTTGTCCTAATAGACCGTCATATTTTGCCATTGTTAATCCAAGAAAAAAGTTCCTTATATCCTAATTGATTACAACTTCTATTTCATTAGAATTATTTTTGATATTGCCTGGTTCAGTAAAATCATGTTTTTGCCATGATGAAAATACTTCAGCTCCTATCTTGTGTTTACCTTTTCCTAAATCAGATGCTTTGAATACAAACTTTTCATTAAAGTCTAAGAATTCTTCTCTAACTTCTTCTTCACTTAGTCTGATAAATGGTTCAAAGTTTTTTGCAATTTGAACCCAAATTCTTCTATCTTTCATTGGATTAACTAATTTTGGATTTCTAGTCCAAAAAATAGCAGCTTTTCGATAAGAATCAATAGTTCTTCCTAATTCCTTCTTTCTAAAACCACCAGATGTCAATTTTACACCATATTTGAGTTTCATTGAAACATCGTTGTTATTGTATGCTTTAGTCCAATTTGCTTCATTGAATGCATCTCTAAGGCCCCCTTCAATAGAAAATTGGACATTTATCTCAATATTTTCATCTGAAGAGTACTCTTCTTTGGATTTTTCTAGTGTTATTTGTGAAATTTTGCTTTCTGTCATGCTATAGTTCATATGATTTATATCCGCAATAAGTGCTTTTTCTGAATACATGAATGCAGAAGTAATCAGTTCAGAACCCAAAGAAATCAGTATTTCTGTCACAGAAACTGATATTGGAGTATTATACATTATCCAACACGAACTCCTAAAGGCCTCAAATGTTGATTTTGCAGGTGTAATTGTCAAACACCCATTAACTAATGAGTGCTGGATGAGAATTAATTCTAGTTCAAAACCATTAACTGAGGTTAAAAAATCAGCAGAATCTGCAATAAAGATGGCTGATGAGTTCAAAGAATTATTTACTTCAAAATTAGGGTAAATTAAATTGAAATTTTGCCCCAAATGTGAGGTTAAACTAAAAAAAGGTGAATTAGGTTTAGAGTGTCCTAAATGTGATTACGTTGACGGAGAAAAAATAACACAAAAGAAAAAAATTGTTACTGAAGAAGAACCTGATTTTTCACTACTTGCTTTTGAAGGTGATGAAGGTGAAGAAACTAATCCTACAGTAAAAATTGATTGTGAAAAATGTGGTCATGATGAAGCAGTCGCTTGGATGTTTCAAACTAGAAGTGCTGATGAACCGACTACCAGATTCTATCGTTGTACAAAGTGCAAATATACCTGGCGTGATTACACATAAGGTTTAACTGGAACTTATAGCCAAGAAAATTAAATTGACTTTTGGAGCTAAAACAAATGGTTCAGATGATCTAAAAGCTATCATCTCTGCAATATCCACTTTAGTTGAAGAAGCAACTTTTGTTGCAACAGCAGAAGGAATTTCTTTTAGAGGAATGGATCCTTCTCATGTCGCTTTAATTGATATATCTTGGCCAAATTCAGCATTTGAGAAATATGAATGTGATAGTGATATTAAATTTGGAGTTAGAATAGATGAATTTTCAAAACTTATCAAACGTGCAGATAAAAAAGATAGCATAGAAATTAGTATTTCTGAAGAAAATATGTTACTTGTAACAGTTGGAAAAAATAAAAAATACAAAATTCGTCTTATTGAAAGTTCAGCAACTGACACACCATTACCAAAAATTCCTTATGACTCAAAAATTATTTTAACCTCATCAAAATTTGATAAAATTCTTGGTGACGTACAAGTTGTTTCTGATTATTTAACAATCAATACGTCTGATTCAAAAGGTAATTTTTCTGGAAAGGGCGATTCAGGTGAAGTAATAATTGATCTTGATAAAGATGCTGATGATATTGAGGAAATCTCTTCAAAATCTGATAGTGAAGGTACTTACAGCCTTGAATATCTCAATCCTGTTGTTAAAGCTGTAGGCAGTAATGCTGGATTTATCACATGTGAATTTTCTAGTGCAAAACCACTCAGAATTGAGTTTAAAGTTGCAAATATAGGAAGAATCCACTTTTATCTTGCTCCACGCGTGGAAAGTTAAAGCATTTAAACATTGAATAATTCAGATAGTTTAACTTGAAACTTGTTTTAAAATACGGTGGAACATCAATATCTAACACAAAAGATATTCAATCAGTTGCCAAACATGTAATTTCATTATCCAAAAAAAATCAACTTGTGATAGTCTGTTCAGCAACAAGTGGAACAACAGATGATTTAATTGAAATATCTGAATCTATCAAAAAAGAAAATAAGTCTAAAGCAGAACAACTTGCATCAAAAATTACCAATAGACATAAACAATTAGCAAAACAAACAATCAAAAAATCTGAAATTCAAAAAAAATTGTTAATTAAATTAAATGATGATTTTAAAGAACTTGTTGCACTGATCGATGGATTAGTTTTGTTAGGAGAAGTAACATCTAGATCGATGGATTATTTAATTTCCTTTGGTGAAAGATTTTCTGGGAAATTACTTGCAGCTGCAATAAATGATTTAGGAAAAAAATCTATTCCACTAACTGGAAAAGAAGTAGGTATTGTAACTGATTCCAATTTTAGTGAATCAAAACCACTTATGGATACAACAAGATTAAGAGTTTCAAAAAGTATTGATGCATTATTTTCTAAAAAAACCATTCCTGTAGTAGGTGGATTTTCAGGTGCAGATCAACATGGACACACGACAACATTTGGTAGAGGTGGTTCTGATTATTCAGCTACAATAATTGGTTCTTGCTTAAAAGCAGATGAAATTTGGTTAATGAGTGATGTTGATGGATTAATGACTGCAGATCCAAAAATTGTAAAAAATGCAAAATTACTCAAAGAAGTATCATACACTGAAGCAATTGAAATGGCCTTGTTTGGAGCAAAACAAATTCATCCACGAACATTTGAACCACTTTTAGCAAAAAAAATACCAATGAAAATAAGAAATTCATCTAATGCAAAAAATGAAGGAACTTTAGTTACTTCTTCACCTTCTGCATCTGTAAAAAATACTGTAAAATGTGTTAGTAATATTCGTAATAATGGATTAATCGATATACAAGGTGGAAGTATGATTGGAACACCAGGAACTGCAGCAAAAATATTTGCAACTTTAGCAAAAGCCGGAATTAATGTAATGATGATTTCTCAAAATCCTTCTGAATCTAGTATTACAATTGTAGTAAAAAATTCTGATCTTAACAAGGCTGTTAGTGTTTTAGAAATGGACCTGTTGGGTAAAATCATTAAAAAATTAGAAGTCACTACTGGAGTTTCAATAATCGCATTAATTGGATCAGGAATGAGAGGAACAATTGGTGTTGCATCTAAAGTCTTTGCAGCAATTGAAAAAAATAAAGTAAATGTATCTATGATTACTCAAGGATCATCAGAACTTAATCTTGCATTGGTAGTAAAAAACTCTGATACAAATACTGCTGTACGTGCAATTCATGATGCATTTACACTAGACAAAATCAATTAAGACAAATCATTTAAAGTAATAAAATTAGTCAAAATTATTGAAAAAAATAATTATTATTTTGATAATTGGAATTTTTGTTACTGGAATTGTTTCAGTTTCAACTTTTTCAGATCAATATGTTGATGCAGGATCGACAAAAAAAGTCCATTTCACTCAAACAATCACTTCTTCTCAAGATCCTGGATTAGGTCATGAGGATCATCAACTGGCTCTTGTTTTATCCCCAAATGAAGGTACAATTTATGATGGTTCTATGACATTTACTTCTAGTGAATTAGTTAATGTAATTGTTTTACATGAAATTAGTCAAAATGATGTAAATGGACAAGAAACATGGGCTGTTAATGAAAGTAAAATTTATGGTCTATCTTTACTAAATCCAGAAAAAAAATCAGGATCAATTGAATTTACAGGTGCAGGAGTTGCATTACATTCAACAAACTCAAAAGAATTTACTACAACTGTAAGTGTTGATGGTTGGATTCGAGGACAACCAACCCAAGTACTTGAACAAAAACTTGAATTTCAAAAAGAGGATCCATCATTACTACTTTCACGAACTAATGTTTCTATGGAAATTCCAATGCACAAAGGGATGCATAATGGAAATGAAATTCTTTACATAATTACTGATACAAGTGATGAAGATTATGCTAATATTATTTCAGAAAAACAAGAATTGAATATTCAATTATCAAAATCACTTAAAAATATTCCAGAAAATAATCTACAAAAAATTTTTCTTTTTAAAAATGGAATTAAAGGAGATGGAATTTTTGGCTTTCAAACTGATATTTTTTCTAATACTCCAGAACAATCTGGTTACACTCCATTAGGATCTATAATTGAAGTTACATGGAAATCTGGTCAGAAAGAAATTATTTTTGAATCAGCTGCTGATATTATTGATGCTGAACAATCTGGTAGAATCAAATTTAATGAAACAAATGTAGTCGTAAATACTCCTCAAATAAAGTGGTCAGGTGGACAAATGACTGAACGCTCTGATAAACAAATCAGTAATAAAATGTCATTTTCTGGAGGTCAAATCACTGAAATTAATGAGGATGAATTGATTGTAACTTTTGTTGCGCATAGAAGCTGGGATTCAACTGGAAAAACAATTTACTACATTATTACTGATGTAACCCCTATTGGACCATCAAAATTAATGGGTGTGAAACATTCTCAATCAATGTCAGATCTATTAACGCATTCGTCTATAATTGATCAATACCAATTCAAAAATGGAATTATAGGATCTGGTTCTTTAGACTTTCAACCAGAAATTTTCAATTTTTCTTTAGATGAAGAAAATTATAATCCGATCTCAAAAATATATCTCGTAGAATGGCATGATCCTAAAACAGCACAAATTCTGCAAACAAAATCTGATATTGATTCATTTCATAATGATGATCAAATTACAGTCAGCATTGCACGTCCGTCAAATAGTGAATACATCATAAATTCTCCAATAGTTGATCCATTTCAATAAAAATATCACTAAACGGATAAATTAGTTGAAAAAAAATTATTTTTAATTGACTGGTAAACTCTACATTGTCGGTGTTGGTCCTGGGCATCATGATCATATGACATTTCGAGCAAAAGAAGTAATTTCTGAAAGTGATACAATTGTTGGATACGAAACTTATGTTAATTTAGTACAAGATCTGATAGGAGGAAAAACTATTCATCGATATGCTATGACACAAGAAGTTGAAAGAGCACATCAATGTATTGATCTTGCAAAATCTGGAAAAATTGTTTCCTTGGTATCTAGTGGAGATCCTGGAATTTATGGAATGGCTGGATTAATTTATGAAACTCTTGCAACAACAGGCTGGGATCCTTCTGATGAACTTAAAGTAGAAATTATTCCTGGTGTATCTGCTTTGAATTCATGTGCATCAATTGTTGGTTCACCACTAATGACAGATTTTGCTGTTGTTAGTATGAGTGATTTGATGGTACCTTGGGAGATAATTCAAAAACGTGTTAAATCAGCTGCACAAGGTGATTTTGTACTTGTAATTTACAACCCTAAAAGTCAAAAAAGAATTCATCAATTACAAGATACTCAAAAAATTCTGCTTGAACATAGAAAACCTACTACACCTGTTGCAATAATTAAAAGTGCATATAGAGAATCTGAAACTATTGTAATGACTGATTTAGAAAATTTACTTAATTTTGATGAGGAATTAGGTATGACAAGTACTGTAATTGTTGGTAATTCATCAACATATACTTACAAAGATTTAATGATCAATCCAAGAGGATACAAATCAAAATATAATTTGAAAGAACAAACTAATCCTAATCTAAAAGTTTAGAAACTTTTTTTGATGGCTTCAGAAATTTCATCACTAAGATTTAGTTTTTCTCTTATAGGACTAATCACTTTAACTAGATAGTTTCCAACAGTTTGTTTTAAATCTCCTGGGTGCAATTTATTTTCTGCAAAATCTGTATGTAGTTCATTATAATTAGAATAAGAAACATTACCACCATATTTTTCTGGTCTTTCAACATTCATTTCATTAAATTCATGAAAAATTACATTTTTTGCAATTTCTAAAACCGGATTACTTTCAACATTTTGTTCCTCACACCAAGATTTACTAATTTTTTTCTTAATTTCATTATCTGTATTATGAATAAATATGCCTGAGTTTGGATCTGATTTACTCATTTTTCCTAAAACTTGAGAATTATCCGTATCTGCTGGTTTTGATAGTCCTGGTAATAATTTATGGTGAACAGAAACTGGAACTTTCCATTTCATTTTAGGAAAAATTTCTCTTACTAACATGTGAATTTTTCTTTGATCCATTCCTGCATGTGCAATATCTACATCTAAAGAATGAATATCAACTGCTTGCATTGCTGGATACAATAATTTAGCTACATCTATTTTGTTATCGTCCTCAGAACGACCCATTATAGTTAACGTTCGCATTGTTCTAGCAATTGACATATGTTTTGTAAATTTTACAAGCTCAGACCAATATTCTGTTTTTTCCTCATACAATTTAGATCCTAAAACAATTTCTGCATTTGGACAAACCAGTTTGAAAGCATCTTGATAATATTTTGAAACCTTAGAAATTGTATCCCAGTCTCCTCCTAATTTATCATTGATTAGAGTATGCCAATCTGCAAGAAAGATTTTACAATTAACTCCAGCTTTTGCAAAATCATTTATTTTAAAACCGGTACTGATTAGACTACCTAAATGTAAGAAACCAGAAATTTCTAATCCAATGTAATGATTTGGAGATGAATTTGTTTTAAATAATTCAGTTAATTCTTCACGTGTTACAACCTCTTCAGTTGGAGGCTTTTCAATTAAATCTACTTTTTCAATTATATCCAAATCAAAACAACTTTTAAAATCTAAGCCTATAAACATTGTTTCTTAGTAATTCAACAACTTATAGAATTGAATCTTTGAATATAGGTTAAATTCTACTATTTTTATGACTCTTGAAGAAGGATTAGAATTAATTAATAATTATAAAAAAGGATTAGAAAAATTTTTAGAAACCCTGCCTGAACAATCTGTTCAACTAGGCTCAGAAATGATTCAAACACTAACTTTGAATTCTAAAAATCAAATTGCAAATTTGGAAGCAATTGAAAAATCACTCTTACGACCTGCAAAATCTTAATTTATTAAATTTCTAAAAGTACTATTTACAATTTTTTTTATGTTTTCTTAATTCTTCACTGTAATCAAATTCAGCTCCGCACGCTCTACATTTTTCTTTTTTCTTATTATGGGCTTTTTCTTGGTGTTTTTTCAATCTTTCAGAATCTGGTAACACGGTTCCACATTTTTTACATTTTAAATCATTCTTACTTGAGCCAAATAACCCCATTAGTTTACAAAGTATCTAATAGTATAAAACATAATTTTATCAAATATTTTTTTTGAAATTATTTCAACAAATAAGATTTTTTATTATAATTCTTATTCATCTAAACTTTTTCTAGGTTTTACACTTAGATAAAATGCATGAGCAGTAATTATGAATGCTGCAAGAAATATTTTAGTTGCAAAAACTAAGTTCCATGGACGGTCAGGATCTGGATAAGCTACTAATAATTTATCAATATCTGGTACTACTCCATTTACTACTCCTGCTGTCATTTGTGCATTTAAAACTGTAAAATTGTATAAAACTTCATAAAAAGAAATTATTGCAAACCCAAGCAACATCAATTGAAGTAAGGCCATTCTAGTTCCAACAATTTTATCACCAGCAGTTCGTCTCCAACCAATTCTAGTGCAACAATACCATCCAATTATTGTTGAAAAGAATATCCAAGTTGAAACTCTAGCAAAATTTTCAAATGGAATAGTAGTGTTGTGAATTACTTCTCCCATAACATATGTTCCATGTTCTAACCATTCTAACATTGTAGCATAAACACCAAAAATTAATGATGAAACCATAATTGCACCACAAGTGTAAAAAATGTACAAATAGACTTTGTAACCTGAATCAGTTTTTTCTAAATGTCGTGGTTTCATTCTATGATTTGCCAAATTTTGAAATATAAAAATTCATACCTACTAAACGAGATTTATAGAGTAGTTATTCTACGTAAAATTATTGAAAATACCCATAAACATTCCTTTTGTAGGTAAGGAAGAAATTTCAGTAGTCACATCCATTCTTAAAAATGGAGCTTTAACTTCTTCAGCAAGTCAAGGTGGAAAATATGTTCAAGATTTTGAAAAATCAGTTTCTTCATTTGTGAATTCAAAATATACTGTTGCTGTAAATTCTGGAACGGCAGCATTACAAGCAGCACTATATGCTTTAGACATTAAACATGGTGATGAAGTTTTAATTCCATCTTTTACTTTTGTTGCTACTGCAAATTCTGTACTATCTACTGGTGCAAAACCTATCTTTGTTGATATTTTAAAAGATAATTTTACAATGGATCCAGATCAACTTCAGAAAAAAATTACAAAAAAAACTAAAGCAATTGTTCCTGTACACCTATATGGAAATGTTGCTTATTTGGATAAGATTTCTGAGATTGCAAAAAAATTTAATATTCCAATTATAGAAGATTCAGCTCAATCACTTGGTTCTACTTTTAAAAATAAACACACGGGAACATTTTTTGAAATGGGATGTTACAGTATGTATCCTGCAAAAGTTATGACTGCAGGTGAAGGAGGATTTATTGTTACCAACAGCAAAAAATTACGAGATAAATTACTTATGATTAGAAATCATGGAATGGTAAAAGGATATGACAGTAGAATGCTTGGACTTAATTTGAGATTACCTGAAATCAATGCAGCAATTGCAAAAATACAAATGAAAAAATTACCAAAATTTTTACAAGCTAGACAAAAAAATGCAGAACTTTTAACAGAATTACTTTCAAAATCAAATCTTTCTTTACCAATACAAAGAAAGTATGAAAAAGTAAATTGGTATCTTTATACTGTTACTTCACCAAAACGTAATACTCTTTTGAAAAAACTTAATGAAAAAGGAGTAGGTGCAGCCTCGTATTATCCAATACCTGTACATAAAACTCCATTTTACAAATCTAAAACAAAATTACCAATAACTGAGTGGGCTGCTTCAAAAGTTCTTTCTTTACCAATTCATCCTAAAGTGACTACAAAAAATATTGAATTCATCTCAAAATCAATTTTTGAAATACTTTGAACAAACTAAGTGATGCTATTGGAAAAATTTGTGAGGCACTTTTACCCATTCCAGAAGAATTCTATATCGGTAACACAAATTCATCAATTTGTGTGTGTACACTTTCTAGCATTAAATTATTAAAAGAAATAAAAAATTCAAAAATTTTTGAAAATGTTGCAATTGCTGGAAGATTATTTACTGAAAATAAAGGAATTGACTCTATGATAATGCATGTAAATGAAAATAAAAAAATTAAAACAATTATTGTATGTGGAAAAGAAGTTTGGGGTCATAAATCTGGACATTCATTGTTTGAATTATATAAAAATGGGATTGACGATGATAAAAGAATAATTAATTCCACTAGTCCTGAACCATTTCTAACTGTTTCAGAATCACAAATACAGTATTTTCAAAAAGAAATTACTCTTGTAAATTTAATTAATGAAACAAATATTGAATCCATCATTAATGCAATTCAAAAAAACTAGTAACCATTTTTTTGTCTTTCGTGATTAATTTGATTTTTTCTTTTGTATTCGTCTAAAATATCATCAGGGGTTAATTTCAATTCTAATGATGCTTGAACTACAAAATGCCATATGTCAATTAATTCCTCTCTAGCCTCATTTTGATTAAATTCAGTAGGTGTTTTCCACCATTTCCAATTTGTGGTTCTTTGTAATTCAACAGCCTCATGCATTATTGCAGTACATAATGCAGAAACTCTACCTTCTACATCTTTTGGGTATCTATCTAATTTCATTACTTCAGACAAACCTTTCTGAAGTTTGAAAATTTCATCTAATCTATCTTCATTTTTTTCTGACATGATAATTTATTTTTAAAATTATTTACTTAAGTCTTTTTAGAATTGGATCATTTTTTCATATGATTTTATACGTTTTTCAATGTCACCTTTTTTTATTTTTAGTAATCCATCTAAACCATATCTTTCAACTGCAAATGAACCAAGTACATTTCCGTATACTACAGCTTTTTTAATTTCTGAAATTTTTGTTGTTTTTTTACTTGCAAGATATCCAATCATTGCTCCTGCAAATGAATCACCTGCACCTGTTGGGTCTACAACATTTTCTAATGAAAATCCTGCAGTAGGAAAAACTACATCATCATAAAACATCAAGGAACCATGTTCGCCTTTTTTAATTATAACATATTTTGCACCCCATTGTTTCATCTTTTTTGCACATTTGATTAAATTATGTTCTTTAGTTAGCAGCTTAGCTTCTTCATCATTGATTACAACTGCATCAACATTTTTTATCATTTTAATTACTGCACTTCTTTTTGTTGATATCCAAAAATCTATGGTATCACACATTGAAAATTTAACATTATCAAATTCTTTAATTAATTTTGTATTTTGTTCTGGATCATTATTTGCAAGATAAACAAATTGTGATTTTTTATATTCATCTGGTACAATTGGCTTAAAATCTCCAAGTACATTTAATTCTGTTTTTAAAGTAGATCTTGTGCTTAAGGTATTGTCATATTTTCCATCATAACGAAATGTTTTACCTTTGTTGATGGCTAATCCTTGTAAATCTAGATATTTTGACAAAATATTATGATTCTTTTTTGAAAAATCTTCTCCTACAACTGCAATTAGTCCTGTTTTTACAAAATTACTTGATGAAATTGCAGCATATGTTGCTGCTCCTCCTAAAACATTTTTTAGAGTTTTAGTTGGTGTTCTAATTGTATCTAGAGCTGTAGAACCAAAAACAGTAAGCATTAATCAAAAAATAATTTTATTGTATAAATTTCCTTGTTTGCTCTTCATTTGGATAATAATCAAATGGAACATCTATTGATGTAACCAATAAATCATATTTTGTAACTCCTGAAATCTTTACTGATTTGGATTCATCTGAACTAGTATTTGTTGTGAATGTTCCTTCTACTAAACTAGTACTTAGTGGATATAGTGTAAAAGATTCTAAATTACCTTTTCCAACAATTTCATCATCATAAGAAACAAAAAATTCAGTTTTACCTGCTGGCAGTGTTAATAATGATGGATTTTCAAATTTTAATTCAATTTCATAATCTGTCTCATTTTGATTTTCATTAATGATTGTATTTTCATAAAGATCTACTGATATTTCAGATGCTGATTGAATTTGTGAATATCCTATGATTCCAATTAATAAGAAAAATAGAATTACTGCACTTCTTTTCTTTAATGATGTCATGTTAATACCTCAAAATTTTTTCTTTTAAGGTAAAATTAATAAAAAATCCTAATTATTTGTGTAAAATTTTTGATTTAATCTTAAATCTCATTAGAGCTATCTCAATAAATCAAAATTAACCCAATAATTCTCATTGGCACGAATAAAGCTCAAACTAGGTGAGAATGAAATTGAAGTCGATTCTAGAGATTTCTATGTTGATAATCAAACATTAGGTGAAATTATTGATAATATTTCTCAATATATGCCAGAAAATCAAGCAAAAATTGTTTATGAATCTGATTCCAAACAAATTTCAACTAATATCAATAACGGTTTGGAATCATTAGATGATGCAGAAACATTTGAACCTGAATTTAATGAACCAAAGTATATTCAATCTAGTGAAATTTTATCAAAACTAAAAATTTTAGAAACTAGTAAATTTTTTGATTCACCAAGATCAGTTGGTGAAACTGTTCAGCAACTTAGAGAATATGGATGGGCTACAAGTACATTAGATGTTTCAAAAGCATTAGCAAAAATGGCTTTAAATAAAAAATTCATTAAAACTTCAACTGAAAATCAAATTCGTTATTCAATTGAAGCCATTCCATTGTCTAATTAGAAGAATAGTTACATTTTGAGCAATTAGAAAAAATCTCTCCATCTAAATGATCAAAATGTGCATTACATTCTTGACATGTGTGATGCATGTCAAAATATCCATCTTTTTCAGTAATCCCTATTTTATTTGATTCTAGATTTGTGCTTTTACACTTTATGCAATGACAACCACATTCTATTTTCATAATTTTTTCAGATAATCTATGTATAGTTTCTATATCTATACAAATCATTGGATAAAAAACGTGAAGTTCCAATAGAAATTGATGATCATTTCAAACTTTTTGGTAAAGAACCATGGGAAGTTGAATATGGTGAAAAGTGTCCTGTATGTGATGTTAGAATAGATGAATATGGTTTTTGTTCTTGTGGTTCTAGCGGAGACTAAATTTTCTCATTGCTGGAACAGTCAAAATTATGATAAATCCCATAATTAATGGAATAAACATTGAAAATTCTGGAATTACTGTAGTTCCAATTATTGTTATTTGACCTGTTGCTTTAGGCTTTACAGTAATTGAAACATTTTTTTCATTATCTACAAATTTACTATATTCAATTTTCTCATCATCCAAAAATGTTGCATATGGTCCTCCCAAAAAAATCTCTGGCATTGTTACAGTTACAAATTTATTTTTAGAATCTATTTCAAAACTAATACTTTTTGATGGCTGTTCAAAATTAAAATTTTTTATTTTAGCATCTGAAGTAATTATAATATCAAATTTATTTTCTTCCCATTGCACTTTTTTTATAGTTTTTTCTATATTAGCATAATATTGTAAATTTACTTTTCCACCACCGTTTATTGAAATTCCATCTTTATTTTTTAACTCTATTACATTATTATTTATAAAAATTAAATTAATTTCTTCTGAAAATATTATTGCAAATTTTTTGTCATATTCAGTTCTAAGTGTCCACATATTATCATAAAATGAGTTTACGTCTTCTAAATCATATTCTACAATTGTGTCTTGATTAGAAGGAAAAATTGAAAGTGATTGATTTCCTATTCCATCATCAACTAATCCAAATTGTTTTTCTTCACCTTCTTCATTTGTAACTAATAAATTTGAAATTGTACCTTCAAATAATGTTAAACTTGTTGGTGTATTATGTGAAGTAATTACATGTTTCACTTTAACTATTTCAGAATTACTCAGTTTCATCTCAACTTCTTTTTGATTTGCTTGTACTCCAAAATTTAATTGAGCATCTACTAATGGGATAATTGTAATTAGAACAAATATTACTATGAATGAAAAAATTATTTTATTCATTTATTCTAAAGTTACTTTTGTCATAACGACTTTTTCTAATGGACAATCGTTTCCATCTTTATCCATATTCACAATTTTGTCAGCCACATCCATTCCTTCTTTGACTTGACCAAATACCGTGTATTGTCTGTCTAAAAATGCACTATCTGATGTGACAATAAAGAATTGTGAGCCTGCACTATCTGGATCTTGTGCTCTTGCCATTGAAACAATTCCTCGTAAATGTGATCTTGAACTAAATTCTGCTTTTACGTTATATCCTGGTCCACCCATTCCCCAGGAACCTTTATTGTCAGTTTTTGTATTTGGGTCTCCTCCTTGAATCATAAATCCAGGGATTACTCTATGAAATAGTGTTCCATCATAAAATCCATCTTTGGTTAATTTTTCAAAATTTCTAACAGTTTCTGGAGCCAAGTCTGGTAATAATTCAAATGAAATTTTTCCATGATTAGTTTCTATATTTGCAGTAGTCACAAAGTTTTGGAGATTAAATTATCATAAAAGTCTTTTTGATAATTCATCTGAAAATTTTCTATACTTTATTAGATTTTTTTAAAAAATTTACAATTTTTTTTGCATTTGTTGTTCAAGAAATTAGAATTTGATTTTTCTTAATTATTTTTGATATCTATTTTTTGGAACTATCCAAGTTATAGTGTTATATAGATCGATTAGAAATATGATCTATTGAGTCGTACAAACCAAAGCACGATAATTAAAGAAGCAATTAATTCCTATTTGGATAAGGGAGTTACTGACAAACAAGACATCTATACAAAAGTAGTTGATGAACTTGGAGTCCCAAGACCTACAGTACGAAGGGTTGCAAGAGATCTAAGAACCGAATTATTACAAAAGATCCAAATCTTACAATCTGATATGCCTAAAGTATCAAGTACTCCTGAAGAAGCAGAATAATTCTCCTTTCTATTTTATTCTTTTATTTTATAATCAGTAACATTACTATTATAAAGAATGAATTTTTGCAGTAAATCATGGGATATTGGAAAAATCATATGGCAACCATCATTACAGCAGGATTTGCTGCTGTTTTAACTGGATTATGGCCACCATTCTATGATTACGCACCAATTCTAAATTTTGTCTTTATCATGGCAGTACCAATTACATGGTTTATGGCTCTAACTTGTTGGTTATCCCAAAAAAGTGCAGACTATGCAACCAATCATGGTCATGAACATGCAGTTCATCAAAAAAAAAGCTTGAGTAACTCACATACAGTTCAAGTTGAAGTTCCAAAACAAGTTAACTTATCAGAAATCAAACAAATTCAAGATGAACTATCTACAGAACTAAATGACTTAAAATCATCAGTAGAACTAAAAGATGATGAAATTGAAAGACTAAACCAAGAAATTTCTAATCTCAAAACTCTTGTACAAATTGAATCATTAAAAGCAGAACTAGCTAATCTTAAAGCTCTATCTTCAAAAAGAAAATAATTTCAATCTTTACAGTGACAAGTGACTGTACCGTGATTTTTTTTACATCCAGGACAACTTACTGCTCCACCATAATGACATTTACATGAACATAATTCTGTTGGATCTTTTTTTAAACTCAATATCACTAGTTAACACAAATAGTATTTGACTTTTATAAAATTAGACTAAATCTAGTTTTTTCTGCTATTTTTTTAATTTAGATGCGAGTTGCAATGTTTCATCTACCATTTCTTTTAGTCTATTTTTTGCATCTTCATCTGAAATTTGATTATCTGTAAATATTTCAGTTGTTAGATAAACTGCTTTCGGATTTGTAATTACTCTAAAGTATGATAACAATTGTGTTATTACTGTTTGAACATCAACAAAACCAATATTTCCAGCAGCTAAAATTGCCATTCCTGCAACTTTGCCTTCAGTTTTTTTATAATCAACATATTCAAAGAGATTTTTTAATGCAGAACTAAAAAATGAGTTGTAAATAGGTGAACCAATCAACCAAACATCTGCCTCCATTATGTCTTTGGCAGCATTTTTAGTTGCTTCGTTGTACTCTACATCAAATCCTCTATAACATTCAATTTCTCCATCTGAAAGGTTGATGAATTTTGTCTCTGGATTTTTTGATTTTGTATACTCGTTAACATACTTCATAATTATCTGTGTATTTGCAGTTTTTCTTGGACTAGCTGAAATTACTACAATTTTCATAATTTTCCCTATCATTCTTTGTATTTAATTCCTGCAATTTTTAAAATTAAGCGGGCTTGGAGGGCTTCGATCCCTCGACCTGTAACTTAGGAGGCTACTGCGCTATCCATGTTGCGCGTCAAATTTGACTCTGCGCTACAAGCCCAGCAGAAAAAATATTCTAAATTATTTAAGCCTAATCAAGATTAGTTTGAATTAAATCTTGAATTTCTTTCCAATCTGAATTTTCTTTATCTTCCCATTTTTCATAATATACAACATCTTTTAGATCTAATCTTGGTAACCATTTTGCAGTTTCAAGATCAGGTTTATCTGCAAATTCATTCACATAACCTAAACACAAGTATGCCACAGGAACTACGTGCTCTGGCAATTGGAGAGTTTCTTTCAGAATTTCATTTGATAAAATACTTACCCAGCCTAATCCTACACCTTCTGTTCTTGCTGACAACCACAAATTTTGAATTGCGCAACACACACTGTATAACCCAGCTTCTGGAATACTAGATCTTCCAATTACAAATGGACCAAATTTTGTAGGATCATATGTTACACAAAGATTAACAGGTGATTCTAAAATTCCCTCTAGCTTAAATGATAAATATTTAGATTTTTTTGGTTCATCTACCACTTGCGAAGAACGCTTTTTTTCTTCATCAAATGATTCTTTAATTTTCTTTTTTGTTGCTTGATCTTTAATTAAAATAAAATTCCATGGTTGAGAAAACCCTACTGATGGTGCATGATGTGCTGCATGAAGAATTTTTGATAGTTTTTTCTCTTCAATAGGTTTTGATATGAAATGTGATCTAACATCCCTTCTGGAATAAATCGCCTTATAGAACCCTCTTTTTTCCTCATCAGTAAAACTATCTTCCAATATTGTCCCTCATTACCTCTTTTTATTCAGCCTTTCTTTTCTTAAACGTTAATAATGTCTGAACCTAGATTTTAACTTCAAAGGGCCGGTGGTCTAGTTTGGTTATGATGCTGCCTCGACATGGCAGCGATCGAGAGTTCAAATCTCTCCCGGCCCACTTTATTTATTTTTCAGATCTGAATTCATTTTCTGCGACACTCCAAGTACTTTGAGTGGTAATGATTCCTTCAACAACAAAGTTTGTTATTTTTCCATCTATCATAGATTGATAAATTTCTGAACCAACTTCAGATTTTTTTAGAATAAATGTATTTTTCAGAGGAACTTCACCACCAGCAAAAATTTGTGCTCTACCAGGTAATGCAACATCCTCTGTAGAATATTTTCCAGATCCTAATAACACATCATCATCATACAATTCATATGCAATTACTGGAACTACGTATATTTTTTCACTAGGATTTTTTACAAGAAATGTTAAAACAAATTTTGCTTCATCTTCCCCAGCTTCTCTTAATGTTACATCTGTTAATTCAACTTCAACTTGGTCAAGTGATACATTATCTAAACTAGCATAATATACAATTCCTCCCATTAAAGCTAAAACTCCAGCTATTGCTGCATATACTGTTAATCTACTTTGTAGTGCCAATTTGATATGATTTTTAATCTACAAGTAAAAAACGTTGTCAAGATCCAAATACATAATATTTGATACAATATCTGAATAATCATGGCTGCAATAGAACAGGCAATTATTACTTGGATTCATCTTGTTTCAGCTACAATTTGGGTTGGCGGTTCACTTTTTATTGGAATTGTATTTTCCCCACTTCTAAAAACTATGACTAACTCTGTACAAGAAAGAATGCAAATAATGATCAGAGTTGGAAAAAGATTTAACAAAATTGCTGTACCTGCGCTAATAATTTTAATTGCAACTGGCATGTATAATTCTCATTTGATATTAGGTAAGTCAACTATTCTTTTTGAAACAAGTTATGGACAATTTTTAATCATCAAAATGATTCTTGTAGTAATTTTAATCATAACATACGCAATACATGTTAGAGTGATTCGTAAAGATGTTGAAGAAAAAATTATGTCAAATCAAATGTCTGAGCCTGAAATTCAAAAATTAAGAAAAAAGATTATCATTCTTGGCGAAATCACAGTCGTTGTTTCACTTGCAATTCTATTTCTAGCATCTTTACTTGATGCTGGTGTTTGATATTCCTTCTATTATTACCTCGTAACCATCTGGTATCTTTCCAATTCCGTATTTGCATCCTGTAATTTTTGATGTTACAAACAGATTTGTTTCTAAATGTTTTGTAATTTCGTGAACTTCAAATTTTGTTATATCTGAACCTAAACTTGCAGGTACTACTAACATGTCAGCCATATTTTTATCCATTCCAAAAGAATTATCAAAAATCTCTTTAACATCCAAGTCAAAATTTTGTGTTTTTTTATTAAACAATCCATCTATTCCAATAATTGAATTTTCATCAACACTGTAAATTAATACTGAAGATCCAGAATCACTTGCTTCATCTTCTTTCATTTCAATCTCAATTTCAAAATTATGTTTTTGAACTTCTTCTTTAATCGCATCAATTTTTTTTTCAATTATCTGTATTGGAATTTTTGAAAATGAACATTTCAATTGTAATTTTTGTTTTTTTCTTTTAGATAATTTTATTGATTTTATTTCTGATGGAAATACTTCTACTATTACTTCACCTTCACCCTTTGGATAATATCCTCTTTTTGTTATTTGAACTTCAAATCTTATACCCATTCTAGAATATGCTTCTTTCAGTACATATTTTGTATAATTCATTGTTGGACTCCACATAACGTCAGTACCTCCTTTTATTATCAAACTTAGTTTTTTTTGTGAAATTGATACTGCAGGTATTAGAACTTGTAAAATTAAGGAAATACTTCCAGCTGTTTTTACATCCTCGTTTAACTCTAAATTTTTTATTTCTCCTGGAATAAATTTTAATTCAGTTGATCCAAGTGTATCGCCAATTACTTTTGCATTTGAAATTTTTTTTAAAATTTTAATTGCTGCAAGATGTTGGGGCTTTAACCCTTCATTTTTTCTATTCTTTCTAATATTTTCTAAATGAATTGGTTGATTAGTAATACATGATAATGTAATAGCTGAACGTACAATTTGTCCTCCACCTTCTCCATGTGCTCCATTAATTTTTAAAAAATTCATATTTTTTACTTATTTACACTCTTTATGATAGTTTTTTAAAAAGTCATTTCCTATATTTTCTATGAATGGTTTGTTAATAGGTAGATTCCAACCATTTCATCTAGGTCATCTTTCAGCATTACGATTTGCATTACCAAAAGTTGATAAACTTTGGTTAGGATTGGGCAGCTCAAACAAACCTATTGAAAAAAACAATCCATTTTCTATTGAAGAAAGAAAGAAAATGATTCTATCTTCAATTGAAGATTCAATTAAAAATAAAATTTCTATTTTTCCAATTCCCGATTTAGATAATCATGTAAAATGGATTCAAAATATTGATACTATAGTTCCAGATTATGAAATTATTTTTTCAAACGATCCTATGACTGAACATCTTTATTCAAAAAGAAATGTTCAGGTAATTCCTATTCCATTTTTAAATAGAGATCAATTATCTGGAACACGATTAAGAGAACTGATTAAAAGCGATCAAAAATGGCATGAACTAGTTCCTGAAGGAACCAAACTTCTTTTAGAAAATTTGGATGCAAAAAACAGATTAAAAATTCTTTAATTATAAATAAGCCTGAGCCTAACTAATTTTGAAGATATTTTGGAATATTTAGTAATGTTACCTGGTCCAACAAATGTACCTGAACGTGTTACTCGAGCAATGATTGAGCCTTCTATTAATCACCGAAGTGATGATTTTGTTACACTCTATGAAGAATGTGTAAACAATACAAAAAAAATCTTTGATACTCAAGGTGATGCTGTTTGTTTATCTGCATCAGGTACAGGCGCTGTAGAATGTTCCGTTGTTAATTTAGTTAAAAAAGATGATAAAGTAATCATACCAGTAAATGGAGAATTTAGTACTCGTTTAGCACAACAAATTGAATGGGCTGGTGGACAAACAATTAGAATTGAAACTGAACCAGGTGTTAATCCTACATATGATCAAGTTAAAGAGGCATTTGATAACAACAAAGATGTAAAAGCATTCTACTGTGTTTGGAATGAAACATCTACTGGAACCATGATTAATTATCTTGATAGAATAAAGGATCTCACTTCAAGAAATGATTCATACTATGTTTTAGATGGAGTTTCCATTGTCGGCGGTGAAGAACTTCACATGGACAAATGGGGTATTGATATTGCAATGACTGGTGCACAAAAAACATTTGCATGCCCACCAGGAATTTCTCCAATTTGTATTAATCCAAGAACTAGAAAATACATGGAAGCAAATCCACCAAGTACAATGTATTTCAATTTACCAAGATACTTCAAATATTATGATGAAGCTAAACACACACCATTCACACCTGCTTTGCCGGTTCTTTTTGCATACAGAGAAGCAATGAGAATAATGCTCGAAGAAGGAATTGAAGAGAGAATTCAACGTCACAAAATTTGTTCTGATGCTCTATATTCTGGCTTATCTGCAATTGGATTGACTCCATTTGCAAAAGAAGACTCACGTTCAACTGTAGTTATTGCATTAAACTATCTAGACGGACTAGAAGATAAAATATTCCGTGATACATTGGCTAAAAAATTCAGAATTTTAGTTGCTGGTGGATTTGGTAATCTTAAGGGTAAAGTATTCAGAGTAGGATGTATGGGTGAGGTAAACGCATCACATGTTATGAGATGTATTTCTGGAATTTCATCTACACTATCTATGATGGGTTATGAAACTGATTCACAAGCCGGACTAAAGATCGCTGAAGACAAATTAAAGGCACTTCCAAACCCTTCTTAAGATTTAGAACGTTTAACTAATATAAGGAAATTCGAAAACGATCACATTGACTTTTGATAAAGGCTCATTAATTCTAGTTGATTATACTGCTAAAGTAAAAGACGATGATGAGGTATTTGATACCACTCTTGAAGCAGATGCAAAAAAATATTCACTTCATGAAGAAAATGCAAAATATCATCCTAAACTAGTTTCAATTGGTGAAACATCTTATCCTGTCTTAAAAGGATTTGATGAGGCATTAGCAAAAACATCAGTTGGAGATAAGCTTACAATTGAAGTTACACCAGACAAAGGTTTTGGTGCAAGAGATTCTACTAAAGTTAGAATGATTCCACTAAGAAAACTTGGTGAAGATGCTGAAAAAGTTTCAGTTGGTGATACAATTGAAGTTGATAATAAAAGAGGAATTATTCGTTTTATTGGTTCAGGTCGAGTCCAAATTGATTATAATCATAGATATGCAGGAAAAACAATTCTTTATGATGTTAACGTACTCAAGGCTTTAGACACACCAAATGATAAAGTTGATGCAATTCTAAAAGAACGACTTCCAGTTGAAGATAGTAAAATTGCTTTTGATTTGAAAGATAAAGAAGCTAGTATTACAATTCCTGAAGATATTTTACGTGCAGATGGTTTACAAATAATGAAACATTTTATTCAAATGGATATTTTCAAATTTGTTAATACTTTAGAAAAAATCAGTTTTGTTGAAACTCATGTCAACAAACAAACTCCAAAAAAACCTGAAGCAAAAGAAAAAACTGCTTAAATTAAATTACTTTAGTTGATTTTGCCAGATTCAATGCTGTTTTTTTAGTCATAATTTTTTCTTTTAAAATCGTATAACGTTGGGGTCTTAATCCTTGTGCCATTATCAAAGCTTCAATAATTTTATCTGATTCAATTCCAATTTGTTTTGCAGTTGTTGGTGCACCTACATCTTTTAGTGTCTTAGTAATTTTTTTCCAATCTTGCCCTTGTAATTTTGCCATCATTATAGATCCAATCCCACATTTTTCTCCATGAAGTCCAATCCCTGGAGCAATTTTATCAAGTGCGTGTGAAAATAGATGCTCCGCACCAGAACATGGTCTACTACTTCCAGCAATACATGATGCAACTCCTGCACTAATTAATCCCTCAACAATTACACGAGGGTCTGTTCCTTTACGTGCAAATTGTGAAGAATTTTCCATAACAATTTTTGCACTCATCATCGCCAAATCTGCAGCATATCTTCCATAGTATTCTTTTTTCTTTTTATGACCTAATTGCCAATCTTTTACAGCTATAATGTTTGCAATAAGATCTCCGCAACCGCTAGCCAATAATTTTGATGGAGCCTTTTTAATTACATCTATGTCTACAAAAACTCCTAATGGAGCTGATGCTACAATAGAATGAGGTTTATCGCTTTTTACAGAAACAAATGGACTTGCCATTCCGTCATGTGATGCAGCAGTTGGTAAACTAACAAATGGTATGGATAAATTATATGAAATTAGTTTTGCAGTGTCTACTGAACGACCTCCTCCGATTCCTATAATTAAATCTGAATTATCTTTTTTAACAGATTTTTGAATTTTATCAATTGATTTTATTTGATTGTCAATTGATGTATGCCAAATATGCTGAATTTTCTTAATTTTTAGTGATTTTTCTATTTTAGATTTTAAAACATTTTGAACATTTGTTCCACTAATCAATGAAACTTTTTTTGGTTTATTTAATGAATATAGGAATTTTCCAAATTCCTCGATATTTTTCTCCCCGATCTCTATTAGTCTAGGTAATTCCATTGTGTGTGATTGCATGCGATCCTCCTTTTTTCTCAGTATTTATCATTTCAAAGGATCAAAAAGTTATTTAAAAGGGTGGCATGACATTTACTTTATCTTAAGAGGTATATTTTGTCTACGAACGTTGAAGAAAAAATTTTGCATGGGACTACCACAGTAGGTATCAAGGCAAAAGATGGTGTAGTTTTGTGCGCAGATATGAGGGCCAGTGCTGGATACTTTATTGCAAATAATAATACAATGAAAATTCAACAAATTGACCTTCATGCAGGTTTAACCCTAGCAGGTGGTGTTGCAGATGCACAAAACATTGTAGATGTTTTACGATATCATTCTAATTTACACAGAGTAGATAAACAAAATTCAATTTCTATTCATTCTCTAGCAAGACTCTGTTCATTGATTTTTCATCAAAATAGAGGATATCCTTTCATGGCTGACATTTTACTTGGTGGATATGATGCAAGTGGTCCTGCATTGTTTAATGTTGATATGTTTGGCTCTGTTGAAGAGAAATCTTATGTTACAACTGGAAGTGGTTCTCCAGTAGCTTATGGTTTATTGGAAGAAGAATATAGAAATGACCTCACAGTTGAAGAGGCAAAAAAAATAGCTCTAAGAGCTGTTAAAGCTGCAATCGTTAGAAACATTGGTACTGGTGATGGAATAAACATCGCAGTAATGGACAAAGATGGATTCCGTCTATTGACCGATGAACAAAAGAAAGCAGTTATCGAACTTTAGTGATTTAATGCAAAAAAAACAACCTCCAAAAGAATTACCTCCTAGCAGCCAGAATATAATGGCAACCATACTGCAAAGTATGCCAAAGGAAGCTAGTATTACAAAAATAGAATACGAAGGACCAAGAATTGCACTTTATACAAATTCACCTAGATATCTTTTAGAAAATAATGAAACTATTTCAAAACTTGTTAATATTATCAAAAAACGAATTGTTATTCGAACTGATGAATCTATAAGAAAACCAGAAGATGAATGCAGAAAAATTATTGCTGAATGTGTGCCAGAAGAAGCTAACTTACAATCTACTCTTTTTGATACTTCAACTGGTGAAGTGTCAATTGAAGCAAAAAGACCTTGGTTGTTACAAAGAAATGCTAAAGAGTTCAATCACGCTGATTTAACAGAAAAAATTGGATGGAGATTAAGAATTAGAAAAGCTACTACAATTCCATCTAGAACTATTCAAACAATTAATTCAACTCTAAAACAGGCTTCTGCTGAAAGAAGTAAACAAATGAAACAAGTTGGTGATGATATTTTTAGACCTCGTTTATCACAAAGAACTGAAGTATCTCTTCACACTCTTGGTGGCTTTGGACAAGTAGGTAGATCTTCAATGCTTCTATCTACCCCAGAAAGTAAAATTTTAGTTGATTGTGGAATTAATCCTGGTGCCCGTTCTCCAATGGATTCATACCCACGACTTGATTCATTAGATATTACATTAGATGAACTTGATGCTGTGGTAATTGGACATGCTCATTTAGATCATACAGGATTTTTACCGGCATTATGCAAATATGGTTACAAAGGTCCAATTTATTGTAGTGAACCAACATTACCTATGATGAATTTGATCCAATTAGATGCAATTAAGGTTGCAGCAGCACAAGGTAGAACTCCAATGTATGCTGAAAGAGATGTTAAACAAGTAATGCGACAAACAATTACTTTACCATATGGAACTGTAACTGATATTTCACCTGACATTAAATTAGTTCTTGCTAATGCAGGACATATTCTTGGTTCTGCATTATGTCATTTCCATATTGGTAATGGTGATCACAATTTTGTGTATTCTGGAGATATTAAATTTGGAAAAAGTATTTTGTTTGAAGCTGCAAGTTGGAATTTTCCTAGAGTAGAGACATTACTAATTGAAAGTACATATGGTCTCAGAGAAGATGTACAACCTACAAGACAACAAGTAGAATCCTCTTTTATCAACGCAGTAAACAATACTTTGGCAGATGGAGGTAAAGTTTTGATTCCAATTCCTGCAGTTGGTCGTGCACAAGAAATTATGATGGTAATTGATCATTATATGAAATCAGGTGAAATGGTTGAAGCTCCAGTTTTTACTGAAGGTATGATTTCTGAAGCATCAGCAATTCATGAATCCTACCCTGAATACCTTGCACGAGAATTAAAGCAGAAAATTTTAGAAACTGATGATAATCCATTTGATTCTGAATACTTTACAAATATTGAACATGCTGACGCTAGAGAAGAACCAATGCGAGAAAACTCTCCATGTATTATTTTAGCAACATCTGGAATGCTGGAAGGTGGACCTGTTTTAGAATATTTTAAAAATATTGCACCTGATCCAAAAAATAAAGTTGTGTTTGTTTCTTATCAAGTAAATGGAACTCTAGGAAGACGTGTTCTTGATGGTTCTAAACAGGTATCTATGTTAGGGAAAGAGGGTAAAGTTGAAGTTGTTTCTGTAAATTGTGGTGTTGAAAAATTAGATGGATTCAGTGGACATAGTGATTACAACCAATTAATGTCATTTGTACAAAGACTAAGACCAAAACTTCGTCGTGTTCTAGTTAATCACGGCGAACGTTCAAAATCAGAAAATCTTGCAATGAATATTAGAAGAACATTCAAACTTCCTGCTCATTATCCTCAAGTTCAAGAAGCTATAAAATTATTTTAAATCGTATTCTGGTTTCCAGATCTTTATACTAGATGGAGTAACAATTATTCTTTCTTCACCTAATCTTGCAATATCTGCATCAGCTGTTTTAGCAATTGAATACAATTCTTCTACGACTTTTCGTAATTGATCCACATCCTTTTGTGCCAATGGTGTGACTCTAAGTATCAAAATTATTCCTTTTTTGATATCTTCTTTAATCGAATGTACATCACTACTGTCTCTAATTGTAATTGCTTTGAGATATGTAGGGTTTTCTTGCTTCTGCATGATAATTAAAAATGAGATCTACTCCCTCAAAAACTCTTCCTTAGTTTTAACTAATTTTTTGAATTTTTCACGCCTACATTCTAAATTGAATATATGATTCTTCTTTTGCAGTTTCTGTAATTATTTCTTTAACTGAATCGCTTTGTTTGATAGAAACAATTGCTGTTTTATCATTTGGTGCATCTGAATATCTCAAAGTTACTGATGATGCAAATTCAAGATGTTTTTTTAAATTTGCTCCACGTAAAATTGAAACAGGTCCAACAAAATCTTTAGCCTCCAGTAATATGTCATCTGGTAATGCAATTGCTTTTATCATTTCATTTTCATCTTTATTTCTTCCAACAACAAATTTTGTTTCTTCATCTAATCTGAAATGTCTTCCAATTTTTAATAAATCAATATCATTTATTGTTGGATTTTTTTTATGTTCAAACAAATCTTTAGCTTTAATTCCAAATTGTGGTTCTGTTAACAAACAACCACCTCCAGCATTTGGTGGATTTTCAATCCCATATTTTTTTGCCATATCTAATTGGTTTCTTCTTGTTCTTCCTTCAATTATTCCAAGATTTTCTCTTTTGATTAAACCATCTTTTTCAGGAATTGTTTCTGGTAATAATGCAGCAGATAGTGGTCTTACTATCTTTCCAACCAAATCTGATTCTTTTTCAATTGTACGTAATGCTGGTGCATGTTGACTCATTGGTCTTTGTCCTAACACTTCACCAGAAATAATAAATTCTGCACCAATATCCTCCATGTGTTTTTTTGCAGCATCAAACATCATAGATCTACAATCAATACATGGATTAAATCCAGCACCAATCCCGTGTTTTGGTTTTTTTAACATTTCAATATACTCATCACCTAGATAAACAGTTTTTAGATTTACATCCAGGTCATCAGCTCTTTCTCTAATTTCAAATCCGCATCCTCTTCCACAATCAAAATCACAAAACGGAGTTTTTATTGCAACTGCAGAAACATCAAAACCTTGTTCTTGCATCATTTTAATTGCAAGTTGACTGTCTAAACCACCAGAAAGTAATGCAACAACTTTCTTTTTCTTTTCTTCAGTCACGATAATATTTTTTCAAATTTCCTTATACAAACTTTGCATCATACATAAATTGAGAAAATATAATATTCTGTTATGAAACAACGAAGAAAAAATCTTCTAAAACATGCTAAAAAGATAGATTGTGATACTTTAGTAACATTTGAGCCTGAAAATCTCTTCTATATGACTGGTTTTTGGGGAGAGGCCATAGGATTATTGGAAAAAAATGGAAAAACAACCATTATTGCTCCAGAACTTGAAGTTGGTAGAGCAAAAGATGAGTCTGAAGATTGTGATGTGATTACTGCGGAACGTGGATCTGGATTAATTTCTACTCTTATAGACAAAATAAAGAAAAATCATGTTTGTACTGATTGCAAGGACTACTCTACAATGATTAGCTTAAAAAAATCAATTTCAAATATTACGTCTTCTACAGAACCATTTTACAATGCTCGAATTATAAAAGATGAAAAAGAAATTAAGATCTTAAAAAGAGCTTCTAAAATTATTGATGAAATGTTTGAAATTTGTTCTAAAAAAATGAAAGTTGGACAAAAAGAATCAGAATTACAAACAATTTTGATGACATATGCTATGGAGCAGGAAATGTTTGATACTGGTTACAAATCAACCCTTAATCCATTAATTATTGCTGGAGGTCCAAATGGGGCATTACCTCATGCACAGGTAAGTCAACGTAAATTCAAAAAAGGTGATCTTGTTGTTACAGATCTAACATTAAGATACAAAGGTTATGTTTCAGATGCGACTAGAACTTTTGCATTAGGAAAAATTTCTTCACAAGCTAATGAGGCATATGAAATTGTAAAAGAATCACAAAAACTTGGTCTCAAATCTGTAAAACTAAATGTTGATTGTAAAGATGTTGATGATGCATGTAGAAAATACATTGAAGAAAAAAATTATGGCAAATATTTTATTCATTCAACTGGACATGGAATTGGATTAGAAGTACATGAGTTTCCAACTGTTTCTTATCGAAGTAATACTAAATTAAAAGAAAATATGGCCATTACTGTAGAACCTGGTATCTATATTGAAAATAAATTTGGAATTCGAATAGAAGATTCTCTTATTGTAAAGAATAAACCAATTGTAATGCATAAATTTACAAAAGATCTACTAACAATCTAAATCTAATCGTAAAAATCTACTATGTTTATGATATATTTTGATTCAGGGTTATTTGATTTAATTTCTTTAGAATCTATATTCACATTCCAATCATAATTAATATCATTACCTTTATCCGATTTGAAATTTAATATGACTTGATATTCTTCTAAATTGATATTTGTTACGACTACATGTATTCTAGTATTTCTGTCATCAAATATTTTCATATTAGGATATTCTTCATTTATTTTATTTTCAATCGCATCTTTTACATTTAACCCTGATTCGTTGGGACCATTGTATTGCATTAAAATATCTACTACAATTTGTTCCTCCTCTGAAAGATCAATTAAAAAATTATCTAGATGCTTTTCTGATAAAACACCGTTTGCACTAATAACAATTAACGCAATTCCTGCAAGATATAGTGGAGCTCTTTTTTTAAGAAAAGCTTTTAGATTATTCTTTTTTGGCTTTTGTTCTTCTTTTTTATCTTTTTTACCCATCTTAATCCCTGTAAGTTATCATAAATCTAAAGTTATTATTAACTAAACTGATTATGCCAATTTTTTTACGAATATTATGAATCAATTGTCTTTGATTAATGATTTGATACTTGTAATACTGTCTGAATTTAATTCAATTTCTTTATGTTCTGCTAAGACATGTTCTGTTACTTGAGACATTAATTCTTCTACACTTTCAGCTGATGCTGACCAACTACAATTTTTTCCAGCATCTTTACAACTAATTGATTTTGTCATAATTTTGTAATTTTTTACGCTTATTTAGGAAATTCGCCAATTTTTATGCCTAGATTTAAGAAATTATCTGTTTTTCAAAGCTTAATTTTATGTAGACTTTTTTTACTAGAAAAAAATTATTACTATTATTGAATTTTAACTGCATTTTTACTACATGTAATTATAAACAAAATAATATTGAAGAAAGTGAATTTCTAAAACATCTTCAGGATGAACACACTAAAGAAATTATAGATATTTCTAAAAAAGAAAATATGTCAATTAAAGCAGTAGAAATGATAACGATATCTAATTCTAGAGTTTTTATTAATTCTAATTAAGATAGGGAAGTAATGAGAAGAGGTAAAGGTACTAAAATGACTCCTGTCCTTCTCATCACTATGATCGGTTAAAGTAAATTACATTAATTAGAATAATAGTAAATTGGTACATTCAATAAATAAACTAGAGAAATTTCTAAAAATCTTAATTATTTTTAGCAGTTAAAATTAAAACTTGCCAGGGAAAAATGATTTCACCATTCTTTTTTGTATATTGGAGTGTATTCTCTTTTACAGAATTTCTAAATTCTTTGCGTTTGGAATATTCCAGTGCATTTAGTTTTTCTTTTAGAGGTTGTGCAATGTATTTTATGTAATTCTTCCAGTAATCTTCAAATTTTCCTGGATTGTAATTAAAAATAAATTCTTTTACCACAATGTTTGAAAATCCAGCTTTCTTAACAATTGATTTTAATGCAGTTTTATTTCCAAATCGGTCTAAATCTGGTGTCCCTGGTGGAACATAATCTGGAATGTATTTTACTGCTGAATCTAAAATACTACTAAAAAATGGTACATTATCTTTACTTCCATGAACTGAAATTCCTATTTTGCCAGATTTTTTGAGACTATTTTTCATATTTTTTAATGCTTTTTCTGCATTAGGAAAAAAAAATAGTGCATATTGGCAAGTTATAATATCAAATTTTTTTGAAAAAGCAAAATTCTCTGCATCGGTATTAATGAAATCTAAATTATTATTTTCATTCCATTTTTTTGCAATTTTAATTGCAGTAGTTGATGTGTCAATTCCTACTACATATCCAGACTTGCCGATTTTTTTTTGTATTTGCTTTGTTACTACTCCTGTTCCGCATGCAACATCTAATACCAAATTTTTTTTATCAATTTTTACAATATCAATTAATTTTTTTGTACTTTGAAATGGACCTTTATTCACACTTGCCCATCTCTTATGGTATCTTGGAGCAACCTCGTTCCAAATTTTCATATTTCTTTGCTTATATTTTGAATGAATTTTTTTCATTATAATTTTAATTCAATTTGTTTTTTTATAATTTTTGCAATTTTTTCTTTTTTCATCCAACCTGATACAATGCTTCTTTTTGAATCTACGACTATAATTTGATTATTTTGAGAATTTTTTTTGTATCGTTTTGTTCCGATATCATTAGCTATGATTAAATCTGATGCTGATTCTTTTAATTTTCTTTTTGCTGATTTAATTAATTGAATATTTGTAACATTTGTTTCAGCTTTAAAACCAACAAGTAGAACATTTTTCTGCATTTTTTTGACATCATCAATAATTTTAGGTGCTTTTTTGAGATTAATTACGAGGTTTGTATTTGAGCTTTTAATTTTCTTTTTACTAGGATTTTTTGGAACGTAATCTGATATTGCAGCAGCCATAATCACAATATCAAATTTATTTTTCAATTCTTTTTTTACTGCAGTGTGCATTTCTTTACTTGTCACAACATTGATAATTTTGGCACCTTTTGGTGGTTTTTCATTCCCTGGTCCGTAAACAAATGTGACTTTTGCACCTGAAGAAACTAATTCCTTTGCTAAACTTACTCCTGTTTTACCTGAGCTTTGGTTTGTTATTGCCCTTATAGGATCAATTTGTTCAATTGTTGGTCCAGCAGTCATCAAGATTTTTTTGCCGTGTAATTTTGATGATAACCCAAATTTCTTTAAAACATAATCAAGAACTTCTTCTGGTTCTGATGCTTTTGCCTTTCCTTCAATCATGTTTGGTGTAATGAAATTTATTTTATTTTTTAGAAATGAAATATTTTTTTTAACTGCAGCATTTTCATACATTGATGCATGCATTGCTAAAGCCATTAGGATTGGTGTTTTAGATCCAAATCCTACTGTTAGTACTGTTGAAATTGGTGTATCATCAATACCATTTGCAAGTTTTCCTAATGTATTGGCAGTTGCCGGATAAACAATAATTAGATCTGATTTTTTATAATCTGCAATATTGATGTGTTCTAATTTGCCTGTTAATTTTGTAATTACATCATTTCCTGTAGCCCATTTCATGTAATCTGGCTGAATCATTTTTGTTGAAGCACCACTCATTACACATGTAACTTTAGCACCATGTCTCATTAGTAATCTTGCTAATTCAATTGATTTGTAAGCTGCAACACTTCCAGCAACACATAAAACAATTTTTTTGCCAGAAAGTTCTGTTCCTTTTGATTCAACTATGTCTAATGATGGATGTTCTAATTCTTTTTTAGTCAATATGTTCCCTCAGTTTAGTATATTCTGATTCATCCATTTGAAATTCGTGTTCAATAGACGGAAATTTCTCTTCTTTAACTTCTGTTGCATATGATTTCACGGCATTTCTTATTTCATCAGATAAAGATAGATATCTTTTTGCAAATTTAGGTTTAATTTTTTCAAATAATCCTAACATGTCATGAACAACTAAAACTTGTCCATCACAAAATTTTCCAGAACCAATTCCTATTGTAGGGACAGAAATTTTTTCTGTAATTATTCTTGCAACTTGACTGGAAACCATCTCTAAAACTATGCTAAATACGCCTGATTCTGTAATTATTTTTGCATCTTCAATTAATTCAATTGCACTCTGTTTTGTTTTTCCTTGAACTGTATATTTTTGAGCAGTTTGTGGTAATAATCCTAAATGACCCATGACAGGAATTTTTGCTTCTGTTATTGATTTAATTATTTTTGCAATTTCTTTTCCACCTTCTAATTTCACAGCATCTGCACCAGCTTCAATTAGTTTTAATGAATTTCTAATTGCATCCTTTTCAGTTTTGTATGAATTAATTGGTAAATCTGAAACAATCAATGAATTTTTCCTTCCATTTTTTGCAGCAGTTGTAAATCTAATCATATCTTCCATAGTAACTGAAGAAGTATCTTCATATCCCAACATAACCATTCCTGCACTATCTCCAACTAAAATTATATCAACTTGATCACATAATGTAACCATTGTTGAATCATATCCAGTTAAAACAGTAATCTTCTCTTTATCTTTCATCTCTAAAATATTTTGAATATTTTTATACATTTTTTGCTTGTCTCTCTAAATTTTTTTTAATTTCTAAAATTGATACTTGAAGATTTTTTTTATTATTGTATTTAGAATTTCGCCCTATACTCTTCTTTGATTCTTTTACAAGTAATTTCATTGCACGTGTTACATTATCTACTACTGTAATGTCTGCTGTTTGAGCAGTTCTTGAGAGTGGATTTAAATCAAATGTTATGATCTTCTTTTTTGCTTTTTTTAATGCAATCGTTCTATCACCATCTTCTAATGGAACTAATACAACATCTGCTGAAAATATTCCATTTTTATCAACAATCCTTCGTGCACTATCAATTCCTGATAATTTAACAGATGATTTCTTATTTAATCCAAAAATTTCCTTTGATCCTGATTTTTTTAAAATCTCAGTAATTGCCTTTTTACGTTTTTCAGTTGAATAAAATAAATTTACTTCAATTTTTGAATCTGTATTTTTTGCTAATTCAACAATTTCTTTTGGACACAAGGCAGCAAAATTTCCATTAACTGAAATGACTGAATTTTTTGCATTTTTGAGCATAATTGCAGCAGCTTTTATTGCTTCTTTAGCGGATTTTGAAGTTTTTTCACCTATAAGATAATCAAATGCCTCACCTCGTCCGTGAGCCAAAAGTCCTTCCTTAGCAACTAAATTGTTATCAAATCCATTTACTAATTTTTCACGAATTAAAAGAGAATTTAATCTTGGATGTGATTTAGGAATTGTAGTCATATTTTTTAATTATTAAGAATTCTAGCACCTACATCATCTAATTTTGATTTTATAATTATTCCATCAGAAAATTTTTCTAAAATTTTTAAAACATTACCTTCTTTTTCTTTTGGAATCATTGAAAAAATTGTTTCCCCAAATAATGCGATACCACATTTAATATTATTATTTGATAACTCATCAACCACTTTTTGCATTCTGGGTGTCATTACATTTACATATTTTGCAAATTCTAAAGACATTTCTTGAAAATGTTCATAATTCTTTGATTCCAATAATTCATCAACCATTTTTCCACCAAGACCATTAATTTGTGATAATCTTTCTTTGATAAATTTACTTGTCGAAATTGGAGAAAAACATATCATGATTATAGAAATTTTATTTAAATTAATTTTTTGAACATGTCCAATTCCTGGTGCCCCTGGTTTATCTCTAATTTCAAATCCACCATGATATGATGCTAAAACATCTCCTAATCCTGTTTTACATTCTATTTCAACATCATGTGCTATTTGTGCAACTTCAATTTTAGATAATTTAGATTTTAGTGCATCATTTAATGCAATGGACAGTGATAATGCAACTGCTGCACTACATCCAAATCCATATCCAACAGGAACATCAATTTCATGTATAATATCTACAAATTTTCCTTGTGTAGAAAATTTACTAAGAACTACTTCTGATACTCTCATATCTCCTGATTCAAAACCATTTACTTTGATTGTAAAATTTGAAATGTCATGTTTTGTTTTCTCTCGAATTGTAACTGTAGTTTTTACACCTTTTTCTATGGAAAATCCAGCACCTAGTGAGCCTAATTGTTTTGAATCTTTTTTACTTAATTCCGCCTTAAAGAAACCTGTGATGTGAGCTGGACAAAATGCTGTTGCCATAATGATCAAATTTGAGAAATTTGGAAAATATTAATACTTGGCTTAAATAATTTAAATTAATATAAATTGACTACGTTCACTCGACGCCTACAAAAAATTGGTAGTAGTATTCTTGTTTCTCTTCCAAAAGAATGGATTGATGCAAATGAGCTAAGTAAAAGTAATCAAGTTGAAATCGAAACAAATCAAAATAATCTCTCAATTAGAACACAACTAAGTAAGAGGCCCTCAAAAGAAGTTGAAATTTCATATCCTTTATCAGAAGGTGAAGGTATTGTGCCAACAATTACTGGTGCGTATCTTTTAGGATTTGACGTCATACGGATTGTGGGAAAATCCTCAATCTCAATTAATGATAGAGAAAATGTTCGTGGTTCAATGAGAAAATTAGTTGGACTAGAAATTATTGATGAAGATGCAACAAATATTTCTGTTCAATTCTTACTAGATGAAACATCAATCAATCCACAAAATATCTTAAAACGAATGAGTTCAATTGCACTTGGAATGTTTAATGATGTTGTATTAGCATTAAAAAATGGGGATAAAACAAATCTTGAAACAATTGCAAATCGTGATGCTGAAATTAACAGACAATATTTTCTTCTTGTTAGATTAATTCGAAGTACAATAATGGATACTAGACTAGCTGGAATTTTTAATTTAGAAAATATTGATATTCTTGATTATAGAATAGCTGCAAATACACTTGAAATAGCAGGTGATACAGTTGTAGAATTATCTAAATCATTAATTAAATCAAATTTATCTAAAAAAGAATTAAAAAAATTATATGATTTTGCAAAAGACATAGATGAAATACAAATTAAATCAATTGATTCATTTATTTCTAATAATAGGATGCTTGCAATTAATGCAATTAGATTACAAAGAACTAATTCTCTAAAAATTTCAAAAATACGCTCATCCTTGGAAAGTGAAAAGCAAATATCTTTGCCATTGTTTGATCTGATCTATATGTTTGAAAAGATTTTACAATCTTGGTCTGATATTACTGATCTGGTTAAACCAAGCTATCAATAAATTATTATCATCTATAATGAATATTTTTGAAAAATAATTACAATAATTTTTTCTTTGCAGCGTAAACCATTACTGCGCAAATTGTTTTGGAATCAATGATTTTTCCAGATTTTATCATTCCAATTAATTTTTTAATATCCATTTTTACAACAGTGATGAATTCATCATTATCTAATTTTAAATCAAATTTCTTTTTTGTGCCTGATGCTACAAAAATATGAATTTCTTCTTTGTTATAGCCTACTGATGGAAAATATGAAATTAATTTAGTCATTCTTTTGGCCTCATAGCCTGTTTCCTCAATTAATTCTCTATAGGCACAATCAATTGGTTTTTCTCTTTTTTCTAAAGTACCGGCTGGAATTTCTAGAATATATCCATGTGGATATCGATGTTGTTTAACTAACAGAACTTTACCTTTTTCATCAAAAGCAAGCATTGCAGCAGCACCTGGATGTTCAATAACTTCTCTGCGAACTTTTCTATGTTCTACTTTCATATAATATGCATTTAACTCAAATAATTTTCCTTTGTACAGTTTTTCTTTTTTCACATTATTATTCAACAGCGTTATTATTTAATTTGTTTGGTATGTCAAATGTAGTTTAGATGATTTCTTAAAATCTATTATTGTTTTCTTTATCCAGTTGTCATAAAATGAAATCTTTTTAGGAATAAACAAATCAGCAGATTTAACATTATTTAAATTTCTAACTTTTTGTGTTAACTCATCCATTTTGTAAATATTATTACTATACATAAATAAAACAATTTGATTTTTTGCAATAAATGGAATTTGTAAATATGTATTAGAAAATTCTTTATTCATTTTTTCTAATGTTTCTTTTAAGTCACCTTTAATCCATGTAATAATTGCATATGGAATAAATTTTTTTATTTTCTTAGGATCATAAATTGTTGTAAATTTAATACCCTCATTTTTTTGTAATTTTTCAATACATCTTGTAATTGTTTTTGTTGATAACTTTGTCTTCTTTGCAATTGCTTCAATTTTTTGTCTTGGTTCTTTTAATAACTCCTCTAAAATTTCTAAATCTGTTTTTGTTAGATCTGTATTGAATCCTGGATTTTCTGCTTCAAAAATTGATATAACTTTGAAATCTTTCATCAATTTTTTTGCAAGTTGTATCTTTTGTTCTAAATTTTCTTTTACAATAATACTACAAACTGTAATTCCACCTACACAAGGTGCTACAAAATGTGGTTCTCCTACTAGACTTACTTGTTCTAAAATTTCTTTCATATTTTCTCCAGATATTACAAAATACAAAATCCCATATCCTAATACTGGCGGTTCAACTACAATGTAAAATTCTTCAATAATTTCTAACTTTTGCATTTTCCGTATTCTTGCATTTACTGCGCCTCCTGACATTCCTAGATCAATTCCAATTTGTCTATCTGATTCTCTACAATTGTTTAGTAATTTACTTAGAATTTGAATATCAAAATTGTCCATTATATCACTTTTTGAGCCTTCATAAAATATACAAATTACTAATATCATATAAAATTGTCTATAATTTAGCACTAGGAATAAAATGTGTTAAATATTAGACTTTTTTCCAATAGTTATGGACTATCGTATGAAATTAGCAAAAAGAATGCTTTTCAACAAAAGAGGTAGTTTGATTGGTGCAGTTTTAGCTGTAACTATCGGAATTTTAGTAATTCATGTTAATTTTGTTATATTTCAGGGACTTTTTGATGCAATTGTTAGAGATATCAGTGAATATCGAAACGGTGATGTTCTTGTAACTAATGAAGATGATTACATAGATAAATCAGATTCAACAATTGTAAGATTTTTTGAAAGAATTTCATATGTTGAAGCGGCGACACCGCGGCTTTCATCGACGTCAGAAATGGAAATTACAAAAAATGGAAAATTAATTGAAAAAACTAGAATACCCGTAGTTGGCGTTGATCCATTTACTGATATTAGAGCATCCACTGTACATGAAACTGTTACAGAAGGAACTTACGTTTTCTCAAGAAATTCTATTGTGTTAGGAAATACTGTAGCAAATGATCTTGGAGGAGCTGTAGTTGGTGATAATGTCAAAGTTACAATTATTGATAGATGGGGTGAGGAACAAACTAAAAGATTCACTGTATCTGGAATTGCTAAGTCTCCTGGTGGTCAAGGATTTGATTATAGTGCAGTTATGCACATTGACACACTACGTGATATGACAGATAGAATAGATCAAACAGGATCAATTATGGTAAAATTAAATGATCCGACTAAAGCATTTGAAGTCAAAGAATTTTTCTTAGCATCATTCCCAAATGATGATTTCCTAGCAGAAACAATAGAAGAATCAGCTGAACAACAACTTGCTGGTTTTAGATCTGGTATTGCAATGATTAACATGATTGGTTACTTTGGAATGATGTCTTCTGCATTTGCAATTGTTACAATTCAAATGATGTTAGTAAATGGGAAAACTAAAGAAATTGGTGTAATGAGGGCAATTGGTGCTAAAAGAAAGGACATTTTAATAATTTTTATTTTTCAAGGTATGTTAATTGGAGCAATTGGTGCTGGAGTTGGTACTGCTACTGGATTAGGTTATACTATTTACGCAAAGGAAACAAAAATGTCTTTCAATAACAGCTTGCCTCTTGAAGTAAGTTACAATTGGGAAAAAATTATTCAAACAGCTTTATCATCATTCATTTTAGCCATCATTGCATCACTATATCCATCGTATAGGGCAACAAAATTACTACCTGTGGAGGCGATGAGAACTGGCTAAAGTACTTGAAGTTAATCATTTAACAAAAATTTATGGTGATGGAGACAATAAAGTTAAAGCTCTAGATGATGTATCCTTTTCAATTGAACGTGGTCAAGTTGTTTTAATCGTTGGAGGTTCTGGTTCTGGAAAATCTACACTATTGAATATGATTGGGCTTTTAGATAGTCCAACAAACGGTGAGATTTTCATTGATGAAATTAATACTACAACTCTTAGTGATAACCAAATATCATCATTTAGAAATAAAAAATTAGGATTTATTTTTCAATTCTCTAATTTATTGGCAGATCTTTCAGTTTTAGAAAATATATTATTGCCAATACAAATTGCTGGTACTCAATCAACTGAAAAAGAAGCTCGAGATTTACTTAAAGCAGTTGGTTTAGAAGATCAAATACAAAAACGAGCCAATAAAATTTCTGGTGGACAAGCTCAAAGAGTAGCTATAGCAAGAGGTTTAATCAATAAACCTTCCATTGTTTTAGCTGATGAACCTACTGGTAATCTTGATTCAGTTACTTCACAATTAATAGTTGATTTAATGAAATCTATGGCAAAAAAACTTAATCAAACTTTTGTAATTGTTACTCACGATAGAGAACATTTTGGAGATGTTGATAAGGTTATTACAATCAAAGATGGTAAAGCATTTCAAGATGAAGAACATTCAACAATGGAGATTACTGTATAATGAATTCTAAATTATTATTAATTTTATTTTTAATTGGACTTTCCCCATTGTTTATTTCATCTTCATTTGCTGATTGGAAAGATGGACCAATACAATCTGGAAACTTTGGTGATTCAGCATTTGAAAGAGATTTTGGTGATGTAAAACTATTAGACGCATATTTTGGTACGCTGAATAGCAAAATAGAAGTTGGTAGTGGCGATAACAATGTTCCATTTACAATTGAATTTGCTAATGTAGGAACTCAGGATATTACTGGAATTGAAGGAAAACTGTCATTACCATTTGGGTTTTCAGGTTCAGATGGACCTGGTACAACAATTGATGCTAACACCAACACTAATTCTTTAGCTGGAACAAATTTCCATTTGACTTTTTATGTAAATATTGATGAAAATATTGACATTCAACAATATTCTGGAACTGTTAAAGTTGATTATTCAAGATTAAGAGAGTCAGGTGTTAGATCATCATTTTCTACTTTTGACTTTAAAGTTACTGGAGATAGTACAATTAACGTTAGAGCATCTGAAACATTTCTTACTTCATTGAAATCAAATAATATTGTAATAGATATTGTTAATGATGGAACTGCACCAATGTCTGCAGTTGATGTTACTATAGATAATGCACAAACATCACTTTCATCTAATACCGCATCTATTACAAATATTGAGAATGTTTTGATTCTTGAATCTAGTTGGGATTTGGGAAATATTGATGCAAAATCATATGATTCCTTTACTGCTGATGTTTATGTTCCTGAATCATTGAAAGGTGACACTCTACGAATTCCATTATCTATTACGTATTATAATACACATGGTGATAAAGAAACTATTTCAAAAATTCTTGATTTCTACATTAGAGGTTTAATTGATCTTACTGTTTTCAATGTAAAAGTTATTGAATTATCTGGAACACAAATGGTAATTGGTGAAATAATTAATGAAGGAAATGAGGATGCATTATTTGGTTTTGTAAGCCTTGATGCCAACGGTAACTCTAACATCAAATCTAATACTCAATTTATTGATGAAATTGAAACAGATGCACCAGTCCCATTTAATATTCCAATAGAATTTGATGGTGAACCAGAATATGGTGAACATGATGTTACAATTACTGTAAGATACAAAGATAGTGTAAGAGATGAAATTTTCCTTCCTTACGAAACTACAATTTTAGTAAATGAAATTTCTACTGTTGAAGAAGAAACATTTAGTCCTGAATATGTCATAATTCCAATCATTATTGTAATTGTTATCGCAGTATTTTTGATTCGTAGGCGTAAAAACCAGAAATCATAAAAATTATCATTAATTTTAAATCTGAAAAAAACTATGGATATGAAATGAAACTAAGATTAACAATTATTATTTTAATTATAACATTATCTGTAGGTAGTTTAATAATTGCAACAGGTTTTATTTCAAATTCTAATTATGTAGATATCCCCAATATCTCTACTCAATATGATAATTTATTAAAATACAAAAATGAATTAGAAAAAATTAATCAATACAATCAAAAAATTTTAAATGACTTAGAAAATGAAATTAAAAATTCTGACGATGTCAATATCAATCAAATAAATAATGAAATTGAAGTTTTAAAGCAAGTCATAAATGAAAATAAATCCGAATTAGAACAGATAATTACTAAATTATCTGAAATAGAAAAGGATCCTTAAAACATAATTTTTCTAAATTCATATAGTAATTAATTATTTGATAATTATTGCTAAATCATAGAAAACTAACTTTTATCGGAGTAATTTTTTTGATATTAACTTTTGTGATTAATTACTATCACGAACAAAATCATCCTGATATGGAATTTAATTATGCATATATTCCTGGAATTATAATGTTAATTTCATTTGGTGCTAGTTTTATTTTATTTACAAAAAATAATTTGTAAAATTAAATTAATGAGAATTAATTACTATAGAATCAACACTAGGCACAATTGTTTTTTGATCTAGGATTATAAGCAATTATTGTATAATCATCTTATGCCTGGTGATGAAATTGAAGTTCCTAAAGAATTACGTGAATTCATGCTTGAAGAAGCAGAAGAAACAATCCTTGGACAAAAAAATGGAGCTCTAAAACAATATCGTTATGGAAATTTGCATATCAGAGAATATGATGATAAATTTTTAGTTCATACAGATAAAATTGATCCTAGAGTAAACCCCATTGGTCATTTAGTTTATGATGCTCCTGAGGTATTAATTGGAATTGCCTGTGGAATATTCACTGGAATAAACACTGCAAAAAAACTTTCATCTAAAAATTCTAAAAAATTATCCATAGCTAATGTGTTAGCATCTTCGTTAATGTCTGGTTATCTGGCATATGAGACAACCAAGAAAATAAAAAAACATTTGGAGTGATTTTGTGTATACCATTAGAACCGTAAAAATTTTGATTAAACTTTTGCCATCTATTTTGGCATTACGTAAAGATCGAAAGAAATGGATCAATCAAAATAAAAATGAAATTGATCCAACTCAATTTAAAAAAAATGCAACTAAAGTTCTTGAAACTTTTATTTCATTGGGACCAGTTTACATAAAATTAGGACAATGGTTATCATCTAGAGCAGATATTTTACCACAACCATATTTACAAGAATTATCAAAACTACAAGATAGTGTACCTGCTGCTCCTTTTGAACAAGTAAAACCAATAATTGAAAAAGATATTGGATTGATAAATGAAAAATTTGATAATATTGATCCAACCTCTATTTCAGGAGCATCATTAGGACAAGTGTATAGAGGCACAATTTCTGGTCAACAAATAGTAATTAAAGTAAAAAGACCTGGAATTGAAAAAGTAGTTGAAAAAGATCTTAAAATTCTAAAAAAAATACTACCATTGGCATTAAGATTTGTTGATTCAAATTTAAGATACTCAGCCAAAACAATGCTCTCACAATTTATTGAAACCATTCATGAAGAATTAGATTATACCAATGAATCCAAAAATCTTAAAGAAATCAAAAATGATATGGCAAACAATTCTAAGGTAATCGTACCCTCAGTTTTTGATGATTTTTCTTCAAAAAATGTACTTACCATGGAATATTTGCCTGGAATTAAAGTCACAAATGTAGAAGCCCTAGATAAAAAAAATATCGATAGACAACAATTAGTCATTGATGTTCATCAGATTTTTTTCACAATGCTTTTGAAACATTCAATTTTTCATGCAGATCCACATCCAGGAAATATTTCAGTTACTGATGAAGGAAAATTAATTCTATATGACTATGGAATGGTTGGAAGAATAAATAACAAAACACGGATTAATTTAATCCGATTGTATCTTGCACTAGTGGAAAAGAACCCTTCAAGAGTAGTTTCTGCAATGGATGATCTCAAAATGTTAACTCCTGATTACAATAGATCGGTAATTGAAAAAGGAATAGAATTATCAATTCGTTCTATGCATGGTGATAAACCTGATGAAATGGAAGTGGAAAGTTTGATGGAATTAGCAAATAAAACTATGAGTAAATTTCCATTTATCTTACCAAAAAATTTGGCATTATATTTGAGAATGGCTTCAATTATTGAAGGAATTTACAAAACACATGACGTTGATTTTAAATTTTTAAAAGTTTTAAAAAATATTTTACAACAAGAAAATTTAATCACGGGTGCATATGTTGAAGAATTAAAAATTTCTTTTGATAGTTTTCTAAAATCAATCAATTCAACTTTGAGAGTTGGTTCAGATATGGAGAAATTAATGAATGAAGTTGAAGTATATATGAAAAAACGTAAACCAGTTGTGTTGATTAGTGGAAGTATTTTTTCTTCTGCTATTTTTATTGGTTCTGTATTATTATTTCAATCAAATGAATATTTTGGAACAATTGGAATGATTAGTTCTGGTATTATTATGGGAATATCTGCATTACTACGAAAATATTAGATTATTCAATTGTAATATTTTTTGATTTTTTAGTAACTGGAATTACTAACACTAAAACACCATCTTCATATTTTGCTGATTCAATTTTTTCTTCACCTTCTTTAATTTCAATTGGTAATCTAATTTTTTTATTAATCATGTTTGGTCGCTGATTTGAAATTAATGTTTTTGAATCTTTTTCATCCATAACTTTTTTAGCCTTTATTGAAAGAATATCACCGCATAAAGTTAGTTTGATGTCTTTTTTTGAAAATCCTGGAATATCAATTACCACTTTTAGATTTTTATCAGTTAGATGCATATCTATTGCTGGTAAAACAAATTCATAAAATTCTCTTGATTTGTTTCCAATTTCTTTCATCATTTCTTTCATTAATCCCATTTTGTCATGAGTGGTAAATTTTTAGATATAAACCTTGACTGATTATTAATCAAAACTAATTTTTAGGAAAAAAATGAGAGTGTAAAAACGCCCCCAACAATCATCACAGAGATTAATAATCCAATAACCAGAATTTTTGGTTTTATGGATGGTTTAGTAAATTCACGGATATAGCCACATTTTGCACAAATCATGTGATTTTCTTTATTTTTGAAAGTGTGCGTACAAGACATAGTTTAATTTTTAATTCATTTGTTTTAAATCTTGAATTCATGCCTAATTATTTTGATAAATTATTGATTTGATACATCAAACATATCATTGTCTTGATAGATTTTTAATCAATTAATTCCTCTGTTTGGATAACTTATGATAATTGTCATTGAAGGTGGAGATCAGGCAGGAAAATTAACTCAATCAGTTTTATTACAAAAATTTCTTAGAAAACAAAAAATCAAAACAAAATTATTTCATTTTCCTGATTATGAAACTCCAATAGGTAAAGAAATTAGAAAATATCTAGATGGAAAACGTAAGTTTCCCCCACAAGTTATTCATTGTCTTTTAGCAGCTAATCGATGGGAGAAACTGGATGAAATAATAAAATCAAAAGAAAAAAATTCTGTTTTGATAATGAATAGATATTATCAATCTAATTTAGTTTATGGATTAGCAAATGGTTTAAAACAAAAATGGCTTGAAAGTCTTGATGATGGTTTACCAAAAGCTGATCTTGTAATATTGCTTGATGTTACACAGAAAGAATCTTTTTCACGTTCACCTAGAAATGAAAAAGGAAAAATTATGAAGAGAGATGAATTTGAAAAAAATGAACAATTTTCAAGAAAAATATCTAAACTTTATCGTACTACTGCAAAGAAAAAACATTGGAAAATTATTAATGCATCAAAAACTAAATTAGAAATTCATGAAGAAATTGTCAAAGCATTTTCAAAGAAGCTGGGAATATGAAAAAAAATTACTTAGACATTATTGATCCAATTCATGATTTTATTCGTGTATATGATTATGAACTTCCAATAATTGATAGTCCCCTTTTTCAAAGATTAAGACGTATCAAACAACTTTCTGGAGCACATTTGACTTACCCTTCTGCTCAGCATAGCCGATTTGAACATTCACTTGGTGTTATGCATATTGCTACTGAAGCTGGATTTGCATTAAATGAGAAAGAATTTCTAAATTCTGATGATGTTCAGATTTTACGCCTGGCAAGTCTTTTACATGACATTGGACATGGACCTTTTTCTCATTTGTTTGAAGAAATAATTCAAGAAAAAAAAATTTCACATGAGGATTTTGGTAAAAAAATAATTTTAAAATCTGAAATTGGTGATATTTTATCTAAAACTGGATTTGATAAAAAACTAATTGCACAAATCGCTTTTGGCGAATCAAAATTTCAATATCTCAATGAAATTGTTTCTGGCGCATTAAGTGCAGATATGATGGATTATTTACTTAGAGATGGTTATTTCACTGGAGCTGAACATGCAAAAGTTGATCACAAAAGAATCACACAATCACTTAGTGTACATAAGAAAAAAATTGCATTAGAACGTTCAGCATTGTATTCTTTTGAATCTATGATGCACTCTAGATATCAAATGTTCAAAGCAGTATATTTTCATAAAACAGTTCGTGCTGCAGAAGTCATGCTAATCCAAGCATTAAGATTATCTGATGATGAATTTGGTTTTACATCCTTTAATCTAAATGAATATGTAGAATTAACAGATGAATTTGTTTTATCATCTATTATTTCATCAAAATCTTCAAAACTTAAAAAAGCCAAAAAATTAGCTGAAGATTATCAAAATAGGAAATTACTCAAATGTGTATTTGAGAGAATTCTTACAAGTCAAAAAAATTTGAAAAAAACTAGGACAGATGAATTACGCCTTGAAATTTCAAAGAAATCTCATATTGATGAAAATGAAATCTATGTTGATAGTTCTGTTACTCCTTCTATCCCACTTGCACCGTCAAAAAATGAATCAAAGTCAATAACATTAATTTCTACAGAAAATGGAAAAGCATCTGCAAAAGAACTCCCAATTTCCGAAATACCAGTGGTTTCGGCCATTTCAGGCTTTATGAACATACTTAGAATCTATACCCATGATAAATACAGGAAAAAAGTTGAAATTGCAGCAAAATCGATACTAGGTGATTTAAAATGAAGAAAAAAATTGTGATAAAACTATCTGGAAGAGTTTTTGGTATGGACAATGCCAAAATTATCCAAAAATATGCTGATTTTCTAATAAAAATTAGTAAATTTTGCCAACCAGTTGTAATTGCTGGTGGTGGAGTAATTGCACGACACTACATTTCACATGCTAGAAATTTTGATGCTGATGAATCAACATTAGATGAACTAGGAATTGAAATTTCAAGACTTAATGCAAAATTGTTAATTTATGCGCTAAAAAATAAAGCATATTCACACCCTCCAACCACTTTACAAGAAGTTAAACACGCAGTTAATGATGGATTAATTGTAGTAGCTGGAGGTTTACATCCAGGTCAAAGTACTAATGGAACAGCTGCATTAATTGCTGAAAAAATTAAAGCAGAACAATTTCTTAATGCAACTGATGTTGATGGTGTTTATGATATGGATCCAAATAAATTCAAAAAAGCAAAAAAATTCAAAAGTATTGAACTCAAAAATCTAAAAAATATTTTGGTTCATGAGGATTCTGTAGCTGGAGGATATGATTTAATGGATATCGTTGCTCTAAAAATAATAGAACGTTCTAAAATTAAAACTAGGATTTTAAAAGCAGAACCAAAAATTATTGAAAAAGCCATTAAAGGCGGAAAAGTGGGAACTGAGATTATCTTATCCTCTAAAAAATAATTAAACTTGGTTTTGTATTGTAGGTCTAGTTTGAGACCAAATTTGAATCTCTTTTTCTGAATATTCTGGGATTCCTGAATCCAAGAGTTTTTTGAATATTGAAATGGCTTCTTCTTTTTCCACTGCCTTTGACTGAGCCTTAGTGAAGCCATCATTATCTACAATTACAGCAACATGTCCATCTTCTGATTCAATTACAGCTGTGAATTCTTCTTCTCCTACCGGAAAGAATTTTCCATCAATTTTTTTGGTTGTTAAAGTTAACATTGAAAATCCAGCCACATCAAACATTTTCATTTGTGATTTACTTGCTCGTTGTTTTCCTTTTTGAACAGCTTGAAAATATTGCATAATTTCCCCTTCTGGAATGGTATAATAAGTATCTAATATTTTGTATATTTGAGGTTAAATTAAGTATGAATCCTAAAGTTTTCGTTTTTGCAGCAGTTTTAGCTATTATTGGAATATTAGGTGCAATTGTTTTAGTTGGTCCTGATATGCAGGCTCCAGGTCAAGGAAATAATAATTCTGTTGAAAACGCTCCAACTATTGAATTACTAGAAGTTGAGTTAGCCGATCTCTCTGTCACCAAAATAAATGAGCGTTCAGCTACAATTGAAATAGCATTTGAAATTTTTAATCCAAATCCAAGAGCTGTAATTGTACAAACTATGGATTATAATCTATTTGAAACTGGTTTCTCTAGTTACGAGCAACTTGCTGGTGGAACTATTGGAAGTAGACCTGAAGGAATGGTAGAATTTGGTTCAAATTACTACACACTGTTAGGTGAAAATTCAATTGTTCTAAAAAAGAAAATGGTCATAAAAAATACTGCTTCTTCTAGTGAATTATGGGATTCATTGAAATCTGAATATGAGAATGGTGAATCTGGTAGTGCAAAATGGTGGGTTTATGGAACTGTTTACTTTAATCTAAGTTCAATGACAAGTGGACAAGAAAATACAGTCCCATTTGAATTCTTCAGATAGTATCATAAAATCTTATAATTATGATAATATGTTTTTAGAAAAAAATTATTGATATATGTTATAAAAGGACGTATGGTTGTTTTTTATCAAATGGCAGAAGCAGGAATGGCAGCTTATGGCGCCGCAGCAGGTGTAGCAATCGCACTAGCAGTAGTGTGTTTCGCTCTTCGTGGTAAAGGACACCCTGAACCACTAGATTAACCAAACAAAGGAATTTTCCTTTGCAATATTTTTCATTTCTTTAACTAATTTTTGCCGCCGAATTTTCCTATGCCTAACATTTCTCCAATGTCGACATGTTTGCTATTCTTCTTTTTCATAAAACATTTTTCAAAATATTGACATTCAGAACATTCTGTTGATGGTTCTAAAATTGGTGCTTTTTGTTCTTTTAGAAGATTATTTAGTACTCTTACTCTTCTAATGACTTCTTCAAACATTTTCTTGTTTCGTGTGACAGAAAACGTTGTTTCCTTTCTATCTCCACTAACATATACAATAATTCCATCATGTTTATCATATATCCATAAACATGCATTAAGATATAGGACATCATTTGCAAGTGGATTTTCTATTTCTTTTTCTGCTGATCTAAAAATTAATACAATATCATCAACGAGCATGTCTGTTTCTCCTTTTAGTTTGATATCTTCAATTTCGAATTCTTTAGGTTCACTTCCATACTTTTGTTTTCTTAATAATCCTGATAGGAGTTCATTGAAACCCCTTCTTTCAATTTCTAGAGGCTCAATTCGGTCAAAATATGAGCGTCTTAAACATTGAACCACTTCTTGTAAATGAATAGTTTGAAGATTTTCTGAATCTATGTCTAATTGTAATTCCCTTCCGATTGAATCCAACGAATTTTGAATAATTGCTCTAAAATCTCGATCTCCCATCATGATAAATTACCTCGTTTTTTCCCCTCTTATACTTTAGCTCATTATTTGAGTTAAAAATTTAGAGATTCTACTAGCAAATGCTAATGTTACAAAATGGACTCCAAAACCTAAAACTGCTCCAATTACTAAATTCCCTGTACCAAAGTAAATCCCTAAGAAAATTCCTAATGGCGGTAATGAGAAAATCATGCCCATGAAGGTACTAACCCAAATTGTATTAATCATAGTCTCTGTTGAAATATCGTTTTTCTTTTTAGGGAATCTAATCATTTTACAAATTATTCTTCTTGTACGATTAATTTCGACATTGTTACTTCAGTAGGAATTTTTTGTTCTACTGCATATGCAATTGCTGCTAAGTTTCTAACTTCAAATGAGGTCAATTTTGTAATTCCCACAATTGTTGCAAAACTAAACATTTTTGAAAATGATCTAGTTGATGCGTTATAAAGTGCCATTTCAAATGATCTTTCAAATTCAGCTACTGCATCTAACTCATTTTCATTTTGAGAAATCAAATTCTTATATTTTGTATTTGTTAATTCACCAAATGCATCTCTAATTGATGCAGCAGAAATCATTCTTCCTAACAATTCTTTTGTAATTGTAGCTGTTTGTGTAACAATCAAATCTTGAATTTGTGCTTCCTCTAAACCCCATAATTTTCCTCTGATTACACTTAGAAGATTATAGAAGTCAACATCCATTCCAACTAATTTAATCACGTCTCTGTCTCTAGTATTTTTTAAAGCACGACCTAACTGAAGATATAAAATTTTATCAAAATATGTGTCAAAAATCTGAAGATTTTTCTGTTCATTGTATAGTGCTGCAGCTTTTGAAATTTCTTCACCAAATTGTACAGAGTTCAAACTGGCAACTGTTTCTTCAAGATCTTTGGAAACTAGTGCTTTGATTATGATGTCTCTTTGTTTGATAAGTTCTTCAGCATGTAAGTTGATGTGAGTTTCAATTTCTTCTTGTGATTTATCTAATACCTTTCCTTTCAAAATTAACTTCAAATTTGATACAATGAATTTCATGTAATATGCATCTAAAATTGGTGAATCTCCAGCTGTTTTAGCAATTGAATAATGTACATCTGCTAAATGTCCTCGTAGTCCTGATTCTATTACTTGTGAGGTGTATGGTTTTTGAACATCTGAAACTGCATCACCATAAATTGTATTTTTGATTCTAGTCATTAATTCTTCAAGATCTCTTGATTCTGCTAATGTCTGAAAATCGGATCTATTGAGTAATTTGCCTCTTTGGCTGTATGATTTTACGGATGCATAGACGTTTTTGCCCATAATGAAGCGTCATGAATTACGGATTTTAATGTTTGGCGATCTCAATTAGGCTGAATTTTTACCCAATTTTATCTAAAAATGCGGTTGCTTCCTTTTTTTCTGGATTTGTAAATTTCAAAAATGCTGCAAGAATTTCTTTTTGAATAATTAGACTTTCATCTGATATATCCTTTAATTTTGTAAGATCAAATGGTAATAATTCCTCAATTTTATCTTCACAAAATGCTTTTACATATTTTTGAAAAATTGAATAGGTGAAATTTGGACTATTAGTCATGAATTTCATCAAAATTTTCTCAAATTCTTTATCTTTTGAATCTGATTTTGAAAAAAATTCTTTTAACTGTAATGACATATTTTCTATTCCATTAATTGCTAATCCAACTAGAATTCCTTTTTTTGTTAAATGATAATATGGAATCCCTTTTTCTTGTAATGCTTTAGGTCCTCTTTTTAGTGGTAATCTGCCATCTTCTTCTGCGATCTCCATTGGAAGTAAAATTTCATCTAGATCTCTAAAAATTCCAGAGTAGATATTTTTCCAAGCAATTTCTTGCTTTTTTGCAATTTTTTGCGAAATCCCTGTTCTTGTTCTTTCAGCGGGATTTCCACCACTTCCAAGAATTGTGATGATCGCTCTTTGTCTTTTTGCTTCTCCTGTTAGATCGTTATCTTTAGTCTTGAATGTATCAAAAATTGCTAATTTCCCTTTTGATTTTCCCTTCATTTAATCACCTTTAACATAAATTTCATTTTCTATGTTACTATCATAATATTTTATTATATAATAAGTTACTTTTTGATTAATTTTAGGGTCTTCAATGCTTTAATAATATTCATTTTCGTTAAAATCTAATGAATTCTAGAAACTACAAGTATGCTCTATTACTTGTAGCCGCAGTATCTATCACAGCAACTGGTGCTATGTCACAAGCATATGCACAAAGCGTTGATGATGGTATGGACGGATACGTCGCAGGAACCAGTGGTATCTACACTGGTAATCCTAACGAATGTTGGTACGAAGATGGAGAAGGTGGATATCTACCATGTCTTATAGACACTGGTGATACAGCATGGATGCTCACCGCTACATCAATGGTACTTCTCATGTCACCCGGAGTCGGTTTCTTTTATGGCGGATTAGCCAGATCAAAGAACATCGTCAACGTACTTGGTATGACCCTAATTGTAATGGGTCTCATGTCAGTACAATGGGTTCTATGGGGATACTCACTAGCATTTGGTGGAATTGATTCTGACGCAAATATGTTCATGGGTAACTTGGATTATGTTGGCTTCAACATGGTATCTGCTTGGGCACCGATAGGTGAACTAGGCGCATGTGCTGACACATGGTCTGCAGCTTATCAGATGAATGAATTTAAGGACGGCGAATATTGTAGTCAAAGTTGGCCTGGTACAGTACCTCACCAACTATTTGCAATGTTCCAGGGAACCTTTGCAATCATCACCCCAGTACTCATTATTGGTGGTTTGATTGACAGAATCAAATTCAGCGCATTGATGATATTCGTACTCTTATGGGGAACCTTCGTTTATGACCCAATAGCACACTGGGTCTGGGGAGGCGGATACATAGGAGGAGGATCATTAGATCTTGATCCAGACCTATCGCCATCGTACGCATTAGACTTTGCAGGTGGTACTGTAGTACACATTTCTTCAGGATTTGCGGCATTGGCCGGAGCTTTAGTCCTAGGCAGACGTCTCGGATATGGCAAAGTCCCAATGGAACCACACAACATCCCAATGGTAGTCCTCGGAACAGGAATACTCTGGTTTGGATGGTTTGGATTCAACGCAGGTAGTGAAGTAATGGTAGACGGCATTACCGTCAGCGCATGGACTGTTACAAATACCGCAACTGGTATGGCCGCAGTTACTTGGGTGCTCATGTCTTGGGCACATACAGGAAAACCAAGTATTGTAGGAGCCGCATCAGGAGCAGTAGCAGGATTGGTAACAATCACACCAGCTTCAGGTTGGGTAGGTCCAATGGCTGCAATTATTATGGGAATTGCCGCTGGAACAGTTTGTTATGCATGTGTAGCATTCAAGAACGCACGCAAATGGGACGACGCATTAGATGTATGGGGAATACACGGAATGGGTGGTCTTACAGGTGCAATTTTGACTGGTACATTAGCTAGCCCACACGTTTGGGATACTGGAGACGGTATCGGAGCATGGACTGGCACCGCAGAAGGAATGGAACAGCAAGCAATCAGCATTTTAGGTGCATTAATCTCAATAGGATATGCATTTGGTGTAACCATTGTAATTCTAAAAGTAATGGATGCCGTTTGGCCTGGCGGAATCAGAGTCACTCCAAAAGAAGAGGAGATTGGTCTCGATTTGGCACAACATGGCGAAAGAGCATACGTAAACGAATAGAAAAAACACCCTTTTTTCTTCTTTTTATTTAATTGTCCCTTACACTATGTGTAATGGAATTTCCTAAAATTTTCATGAACAAAACCAAATGAATTTACCTTTCAACCTTTAATCAAATTTATGTTAATTTCCACATCTGAGTTAAATTCAATTTTAGAGAATTCGGATGTTATTGTTGCTGATACTCGCTCTTTCAAAGAATATTCTGAAGGTCATATTCCAGGAGCAGTTCATTTGGACTTGTTTGCATTTCATTGGATTGATACAACAAAAAAGGGAATTGAGAATTTTAATGATCAAGCAAGAAAACTATTTTCATTTCTTGGTGTAACTTCTGAAAAAAAAATTATCTTTTATGATTCTGTTTCTGGAATGCTTGCAGCAAGAGGTGTATGGATGTTGATGTATTTTTCACATCAAAATGTCTCTATGTTAGATGGAGGAATTACAAAATGGAAAAAAGAAAACTTTTCAGTTGAAACAAAAGCAAATAATTTCAAACCATCAAATTTTTCAGGAAAAATCAATCCCAATATCATTACAGGATTTGAACATATTAGAGATAATCTTGACAATTTGAAAATAATTGATGCCCGTTCTACTGGTGAATATGATGGAAGTATAGTTAGAGCTGCTCAAACTGGTCATATTCCTAACTCTATCAATATTGATTGGAATCAAAATATCTCTGAAGATGGGACTTTCAAAAATGATGATGAATTATCTAAAATGTACGACATCTCAAAAGACTCTGAAATTGTCACTTATTGCCAAGGAGCATATCGAGCTGCCAATTCGTTTTTAGTTTTAAAAAAACTTGGATTTCAAAATGTTAAGGTCTATTTGGGATCTTGGGGTGAATGGGGAAATAATACCATACTTCCTATAGAATGAATTTAAGTATGGTTTTCTAATTATTGTGAAATATGGATAATTCAATTAAAGATGAAATTAAAAAAAAATATTCCAAAATAGTAATTTCTGGAAATGATGATTGTTGTTGCATGCCTGGAGAATGTGATTCAGGAGACTCTCCCATAGATGCAACAAAACTAATTGGCTATAGCCAAAAGGAACTTGAATCCATCCCCCAAGAAGCAATTTTGGGTGTTGGTTGTGGAGCACCAATTAATCATACTCAACTCAAAGAAGGTGAAACTGTAGTTGATTTAGGTTCTGGTGCAGGAATTGATATTTTTTTAGCTGCAAGAAAAGTTCTTGATTCTGGAAGAGCAATTGGAATTGATATGACTGATGACATGTTACAAAAAGCCCGTGAAAATGCAAAAAAAGGTAGTTATCCAAATGTGGAATTTAAGAAAGGTGATATCGAAGAAAATATTCCATTAAATGACAATTCTGTTGATGCCGTAATTAGTAATTGTGTCATTAATTTAACTACAAACAAAACAAATGCATTCAAAGAAGTATTTCGGATTTTAAAAAATGATGGACGTATGGTCATATCTGATCTGATTACAGATCAAGAATTATCTGATGAACAAGTTAACTCTGAAAAATGGTGTGAATGTATTGATGGTGCATTAACAAAAGAAAATTACCTTTCATGTATTAGAGATGCTGGATTTGAAAAAATCGATATTTTAGAAGAACGAGCATATATGGATGGTGAAAAAATTAATGGTAGAAAGATTTCAAGTTTAGTAATTAAGGCAATTAAATAATTTTAAAATTTATTTTTTCTTCCAAATGAATTGATTGTAAATCAACTCTGGTCTAATTTGTCTAAATGGTTGTGAACCACCATCGTACCATTTTGTAAAGAATTCATACAAGTGCAATCTGAGTGACTGGATGTATACAATTAATCCTTCAATCATCATAATTCCCAAGTTTCCTCCAATAATCATTGCCATTGCTGCACCTGATTCCATTCCTCCTAGAGACTTGAATGCATTGTTAACTGTCATCAATAACGCAGCATGCACTAGCAGCATAATTCCAAGTCTGGCATAACTGATTGTGTGAGCTAACGCTTCTACTGTTTTTCCTAGGAAAACTTCCATTACGACATTTGCCGCAGAACCTCCATCTTCAGGATGTTTCTTTGCATGCATGATTCCTCCTATCATCATCATTGTCATTGATACAAGTACGATAATTACTGCAATTCTTGAGACAATCCAAACTTGAGCCCAATCTCCTAAGAATACTGTTACCCAAGGAACTGCTTCAGTGTGTACTTTGGAATACATGTTCATTACATCATAGTTTGCACCAATTGCACACATCATAATTACTACAATTCCACCGTATAGTGTGATGTTTGGAATTGCTTCCATGTACATTACAAATTTGTGACCTTCTTGAGCTAATCTCTTAACACGTAGAATCATTGCCCAAACTAAATGTACAATTCCGATGAATAATGATACTTTGAGAATATTGATTACTTGTTCAAATGTTAATTCTGCAACACTGATAATTCCTACAAGCCAACTTATTGAATGTAAAGCTCCTCCTTCTTCTAATAATCCTTCTAATGGTCCCATATGATCTAGGTGGAATCCAAACGCTTCACCAGCTCCAACACCCGCAATAGCAGCAGATGCTCCAGAGATTGCAATTAACATTCCCCATCTTGAAAGATTACCTTGTCCTTTGAATTTGAATAATAATCCCATTCCCATTAACAATAATCCGTGGCCTACATCTGCAAACATCAACCCATAGAAAATTGGCCACATTAAAGCAATCATTGGTGTTGGGTCAGCTTCTCCTTTTCTTGGAATTCCCTGACTTTCTGTAATTACCTCAAATGTTCTAACAAATTTTTTGTTATCAAATAGAGTTGGAACTTGTTCTTTTAATTTAGGATCTGTAACATCTTCAGAAACAGACATCCATTCTTTAGTTGCATTCTTAAATTTCTCTTCCATCTTTACTGGAATGAATCCTTGAATTACTGCAAAGTTCTTAGTTCCACCTGGTTTTCTTAATGTTTCAAGTACATCTTTTGCAACTTGAGCTTCTTCATGAATTGCTAAAATATCACGTCTAATTTTCTTTGTAATTTTTGCAACTTGTTTTGTTAGTGTTGATTGCTTTGCAGTTAATTCTTTAATTTTAGCCTCAGCCATTGAATATGCCTGGGCTGGTACTTGTGGAATTCCTTCAGGAATGGAAAATGGATTTGCATTGAAACCTCTGAGTACTTTGAGTGCTTTATCAGAATCCTCTACACTGGCAATTACTAAAATTGCAGATTTTTCTTTTAGTGCTAAATCATATTTGTAAAATGTAATGCCATCTAATGCTCTGCTGATTTCCTCATAATCTTTTGAATCAACAACAAAGAGATTTGTGTAAAAATATTTCATTAATCCAAATCCTGAAAGATCAATGTTTAGCTTCTTTGCAACTTCTAGTGTTTCTTTAAGTGATGTATATTCTTCAAGTGAGCGTTTTGTATCGGCTTGGTCTTCTAAAAGTTTAGTAGGTTCATCAATTATTGATGGTGTTCTTTTAATCAAGTCATTTACCATATCTTCGATTTCGTCAATTTCATAGTCTTTCTTTTTGATCATTGTTCCTTTGAACATAATCTCAAGAATTCCTACCATAGGTGGCACTCCTAGACCTTTGATTACATCGTCAATGGATTGGTATGTTTTTTGGGCCTCTAACAACAAATCATCAATTTCTGGAGTTACTGTATCATTATCAGTATCAATTTTGTGAAACCATTCAAATTCAGTTAATCTAGAAATGGCTTTTGGCGACTCAGATCTTGGTAAAATTATACTTCCGAGTTTCAGATCAGCTATTGCCAAGTTAATCCTCTGAAAATTTCTTAGTTTTTAATATCTTTCTCAACAGAATTTTCTTTTCCAAACATTAAAATCTATTATGGGTAAACGCGTGATATTGGCAAATTCTTCTCTTGAAAAGACGATTGACAAGATTCTCGATCAAACTGAACAGGATGTATTGTCCAATTTAGATGGAGCACTTAGCGATTCTCATCAAACTCTTGACAATTCTGTGACTAAATTAGAGGATGAATATGATAAAATTGTTGCAGATGGACGAAAAGAGGCAGACAAACTAGAAAAACAAATAGTTGGAAGTTCTGACATTGAAGCCAGAAATAAACAACTTTTAGCCGTTGAAGACGCTGTTTCTAGAGTTTTCACAAAAGCAGTAGAAGAAATTTCAAATTCTGATCGCAGTGGCGATTATGCAAATCTCATTAAATCATTATTAGATGAATCAACTAAAGTCTTAGGAACATCTGAAGTTACAGTATTTACAAATTCTAAAGATCGTGATGTAGTACAATCAACATTGGGTAGTTTTGCTGGTTCTGAATTATCATCAGAAACAATTGAATGCATTGGTGGTGTTAAAATCCAATCTAAAGATGGAGCTATGAAATTCGATAATACTATTGACGCAAAGATCGATCGATTAAAGCCTTTAATTAGGAAAGAAATTGCAACAAAATTCGGGGTAAAAGAATAAGATGACAGCACAAGGCAGAATTGTATGGGTAAGCGGTCCAGCAGTTAGAGCTGATGGAATGGCTGATGCCAAAATGTATGAAACTGTCACAGTTGGAGATTCAAAATTAGTCGGTGAAGTAATTAGACTAACCGGAGATGTAGCATTTATTCAAGTTTATGAGTCAACCAGTGGATTAAAACCAGGTGAACCAGTAATTGGAACCGGAAACCCACTCAGTGTATTATTAGGTCCAGGAATTATTGGACAACTTTATGACGGAATTCAAAGACCACTAAAAGAATTATCAAAAGCATCTGGATCATTCATTGGTAGAGGTATTACTACAACTCCTGTTGATATGGAGAAGACATACCACTTTGTTCCAACTGCAAGTAATGGCGATGAAGTTTTACCAGGTAATGTAATTGGAACTGTTCAAGAAACTGATCTTATTGAACACTCTATTATGGTTCCACCAAACCACCCTGGCGGAAAAATTTCAAACCTTGTATCTGAAGGAGATTATAATTTAGAAACTGAATTAGCAACTGTTGAAAAAGACGGTCAAAACGTTCCACTCAAAATGTATCATAAATGGCCTGTACGAAAACCACGTCCATATAACACAAGATATGATGCAACAGTTCCATTACTTACTGGACAACGTGTAATTGACACATTCTTCCCAATTGCTAAAGGAGGAACTGGTTCAATTCCTGGAGCATTTGGAACTGGAAAAACTGTTACATTACACCAAATTGCAAAATGGGCTAACTCACAAGTTGTTGTTTACATTGGATGTGGAGAAAGAGGAAATGAAATGACTGAAGTATTAGTTGAATTCCCACATCTTAAAGATCCACGAAGTGGAAAACCTCTAATGGATAGAACTGTCCTTGTTGCAAATACTAGTAACATGCCAGTAGCAGCAAGAGAAGCAAGTATCTACACCGGAGTTACAATTGCAGAATATTACAGAGATATGGGTAAAGACGTCGTTCTTGTAGCAGATTCAACAAGTAGATGGGCTGAAGCACTAAGAGAAATGAGTGGTAGATTAGAAGAAATGCCAGCAGAAGAAGGTTATCCATCTTATCTTGCATCTAGATTAGCAGAATTTTATGAAAGAGCAGGTCGTGTTAGAGCAGCCGGAAGTCCAGACCGTGATGGTTCTGTAACTTTGATTGGTGCTGTTTCACCATCTGGTGGTGACTTTACAGAACCAGTTACAACACACACAATGAGATTTATCAAAACTTTCTGGGCATTAGATGCAAAACTTGCTTACTCTAGACACTATCCATCAATTAACTGGATGAACAGTTACTCTGGTTATCTTGGCGATATTGCAAAATGGTGGGGTGAAAATATCAGTGAAGATTGGTTTGGAATTAGAAATGAAGCTTATGGAATTTTACAAAGAGAAGATACTCTAAAAGAAATTGTAAAACTATTAGGTCCAGATGCATTACCTGATGAAGAAAAACTCATCTTAGAAATTGCAAGAATGGTAAAGATTGGTCTCCTTCAACAAAACTCATTTGACGATGTTGATACATACTGTAGTCCAGAGAAACAATTCAAATTATTGAAATTAGTTGTTGATTTCTACAAACAAGGTCAACAATCTCTTAAAGAAGGAGCATCACTTGCTTCAATTCGTGAATTACCTGTTGTCACATCATTGCTTAAAGCAAGAATGGATATCAAAGATGATGAGATGCCAAAACTTGATCAATTAGAAAACGATATGAAAGAACAATTCAAAAATATTTCAGGAGTGAAAGTTACAAATTGACCACCGAAGGCGGAGTTCAATACAGCAAAATTGCTGAAATTAAAGGACCTCTCGTAGTTGTTGATGATGTAGAAAATGCAGCATTTGACGAACTTGTAGAAGTTGAAACTAATGATGGCGAAAGAAGACTAGGTAAAGTTCTTGAAGTTGGAAACGGTAAAGCAATCGTCCAAGTCTTTGAAGGAACTACTGGATTATCTATTTCTGGAACCAATGCAAAATTTGTTGGTAAAGTTATGGAAATGCCAGTATCCAAAGAAGTACTTGGTAGAGTCTTTGATGGATTAGGAAGACCAAAAGATGGATTACCTGATCCAATTGCTGATAAATTTATTGACATTAATGGTGAACCAATGAATCCAGAACAACGTGAATATCCTAAAGATTTCATTCAAACTGGTGTATCTGTAATTGATGGATTAATTACTCTTGTAAGGGGACAGAAACTTCCAATCTTTTCAGGTTCTGGTATGTCACACAACTTACTAGCAGCACAAATTGCAAGACAAGCATCAGTAGTTGGTACTGATGATGATTTTGCTGTAGTCTTTGCAGCAATTGGTGTGCAATACAGTGAAGCAGAATACTTTAGAAAAAGTCTTGAAGAATCTGGTGCACTAAAAAGAAGTGTTCTATTTTTGAATACAGCAGACGATCCTGCAATTGAAAGAATTATCACTCCTCGTGTAGCATTAACTGTTGCAGAGTATTTGGCATTTGAATTAGGAATGCACGTTTTAGTTATTCTTACAGATATGACAAACTATGCAGAAGCATTAAGAGAAATTAGTGCAGCAAGAGAGGAAGTTCCTGGAAGAAAAGGATATCCTGGTTATCTTTACACTGACCTTTCAACTCTTTACGAAAGAGCCGGTAAACTAAATGGTAAAAAAGGAAGTGTAACACAAGTTCCAATTTTATCAATGCCATCTGATGATATTACTCACCCAATTCCTGATCTTACTGGTTACATTACAGAAGGTCAAGTAGTAGTTGGTAGAGATTTATTCAGACAAGGCGTATATCCACCAATCAATATTTTGATGAGTCTTAGTAGATTAATGAAAGACGGAATTGGTGAAGGAAGTACAAGAGATGATCATGCTGAAGTTGCTAACCAAGTTTATGATGCTTATTCAAGAGCACAAGAAGTTAGAGCATTAGCAGGAATTGTAGGTAAAGCAGGATTAACTGAAATTGATTTGAAATACATGGATGTCGGTGATGTCTTTGAAAAAGAATTCCTTTCACAAGCAACTGATGAAAATAGAACAATTGAAGAAACACTTGCAATTTTGTGGAAGATTGTTTCAAAATTACCAAAGAACGAGATTACTAAAATTAAAGATAAGCACGTAGAAAAATATTATCAGGGCGAATAATAAAATGTCATTTGGACAAAATGTCGCTGCTACAAAAATTGAACTTTTCAAATACAAAAAATCAAGTCAAGTTGCTGTAATGGTACAGGGAATCTTAGATGATAAACGTAAAGTTTTGTTAAAAAATATTGAAGAAATGATTGAAGAGGCTTCAAAAGCTAGAGGCGGAATTTGGGATCCATTACAAGATATTTACAAATCTGTTAATGAAGCATATCTAGCATTAGGCACCAATACTGTTGATTCTGTTGCAGAGTCTACTCCTCCTGTAATGGAAGTTGATGTAAATGTTAGAAGAGTTGTTGATGTTAAAATTCCTGCATTGTCAGTAACTGAAAAAGATACAAAATCAATGCCTTATGGATTTGCAGATACTAATTCCTCAATTGATAGAGGGGCAAAACAAATCAAAGAATTATTGCCAAAAATTTGTAAAGCTGCAGAATATGAAAATTCTATTTTTAGCCTTGCAAAAGCACTAGAAAAAACACAAAAACTGCTAAATGCGCTAGAAAATGTAATTATTCCTCAATATCAGCATAAAATTAGATTCATTCTTGCTACTCTTGAAGAAAGAGAAAGAGAAGAATTCGCAAAGTTAAAAAAAGTGAAGGCTAAGATGGAGAGTAGGAAATAATGGCCAAAGAACAAATAAAAAAATTAATTGAAGATTCCAAAAAATCTTTAGATCAGGATAAAGATAATTTTTCAAAATCTATCAAAGATGATCTATCTAGTTTTAAAAAGAAAACACTATCCAAAATTTAATTCAAATTCTTATCATGATTTAAATAAGGAATCTATCGAGTCCAATTTACAATGAAAACTATTGTCTTGTTACTTTTGGCAGCAGCAGTAATTTCAGTTATCGGATCAACTGGTGTAGCATATGCACAAGAAGATGGTGCATCAAGTGATGGATCATTGAAAATTCTTGGTGCAGGTTTAGCATTTGGTCTTGCAGCATTTGGTGCAGGTATCGGTTTAGGTCAAGTCGGTGCAGCAGGTCTTGCAGTAATCAGTGAAAACCCAGCATTGCAATCAAAAGTATTCATCTTCGTAGGTATGGTCGAATCAATCGCAATCTACGGTATAGTTATGATGTTTATCATCTTAGGACAATAGTCCTTACTACAAACTTTTCAATTTTTAATTTTATTTTTTAATTATATTTTATTTTACTTACATCTAATATTCTTGCACAATATCTACATTTGAGAACCATACCCTCTTTGTCAATTACATCCATTATTGATTCGATATGCTCTGTACTGTTTGTAATGCAATCAGGATTAGTACAACGAAATATTTTATCAATTTCATTTGGAAGTGCAACTCGTCTTTTTTCAATTAATTTGTAATTTTTTATAATATTGATTGTTGCTTTTGAAGCTATTATTGCAATCTTATTTGTATCGTCATCTTTTAGAAATTTATTTTCGACTTTGATAATGTCCTTTTTCTTTGATTTGCCACTTGGTACATTCATGGCTAAAGTGATCAAACTGCCATCTTGACCATTAATTCTTAAGGCATCGAGAACCTGTAGGCCCTTTCCTTCATCAATATGATCAATAACTGTGCCTTCTTTGATTCGTCGAACCATTAGTTCAGACTGTTCCATCAGAATACTTTGTATAGTCACTTGTATATATTATTGAAAGAATGAATGAATTCTACAACAAGGACATTATTTCAATTAAGGATTTTAGTAAGGATCAATTAGAAAAAATCTTTACATCAACTGATAAGATGATACAACTAGATTCATCTCAAAGACGAGAAATTTGTAAAGGAAAAACTTTGGGCTATTTGTTTTATGAACCAAGTACTAGAACTCGTCTAAGTTTTGATTCTGCAATGGCATCAATTGGAGGCAACTCCTTAGGAATTTCAAACATTTCATCTTCATCAACTCAAAAAGGCGAGAGTCTTGCAGACACTGTAAAAATAATGTCTATCTATTCAGATATCCTTGTTTTGAGACATACTTTGGATGGTTCAAGTAGATTTGCTTCAGAGATTTCAGATAAACCAGTAATTAATGCTGGTAGCGGTACGGAAGAACATCCTACTCAAGCAATTCAAGATTTGTATACAATCAAAAAAGAAAAGAAAAAGATTGATGGATTAAAAATTGGCATTGTTGGAGATTTGAAATATGGAAGAACAGTTTACTCACTATTGTATGGTTTAGGCAACTATGATGTTGATGTTCGCTTAATTTCACCCGAGTCTTTGAGAATTAGGTCTGACTCAACTTATGACATTAAAAAGAATATTGACTTTACTGAATCCACTAAGCTTGAGGATCATATTGATGATCTAGATGTTTTGTATGTAACACGAATTCAAAAAGAAAGATTTCCAGATGAAGAGGAATATCTAAAAGTAAAAGGCAGTTATGTGGTTGGAGAAGATTTAGTTAATCAGATGAAGGATGATTCAATTATTTTACACCCATTGCCTAGAATTGATGAAATTTCTACCGAAGTTGATAAAACTAAAAATGCTAAATATTTCCAACAAGCTGAATATGGAAAATATACCCGTGCTACATTGTTAGGTTTAACATTAAATGAAAATGGATTCTAATTGCTAGGGTTTCCGTATTCCATATATTTAGAAACCATAAAAGATGATTAAATGAGTGAAACAAAGATTATTCCAATTTTTCCATTAGACTTAGTTTTATTTCCAAGACAGGAACTACCTCTTAGGATTTTTGAGCCTCGATACAAACAACTTGTAGATGATTGCATGCTTGGTGATGGCCAATTTGGTGTTTGTTTGATTGATGAACAAAATTCAGTTAATGGATGGAATTCTCCAAAATTAGTTGGAACAATTGCTAAAATTAGTAAATGTGAGGATGTTGAACTTGATGGACTACAACTACATATTGAAACAATGGGCAGAAATTCATTTAGAATAAAAAAAATTATTCCACCTGCCCTTTCCCAACCTGATAATTATGATCCACTTTCAGTTGAGGGCCATCAAGAAGTATCAAAAATTCATGAGGAAATAGGTACTCAAGAAAAAATGTACATACAAGCTGAAGTTGAATTGATTCCTGAAATTGACGAAAATATTTCTTTAGTTAGATGGAAGGCATTAGTTGAATTATGGAAAAAGAAAATCATACATCAAGCATTAACAAGTGATCCATCTAACCCACATGCCGTAAATTCTCATGCACTTGATCATGTTTTAGAACAATACTATCTAAATAGCGACTCCCCAACTATTGATTACATTTACTCTCTGGCAGCACTTGGTGCAAAGGATCCTAATGAGCTTCAACCACTTTTAGAAGCACCAACTATGGAAGATCTTATTGAATCGACTAAAGAATTACTGACAGTAAAATAGGACTACAATCGGAGAATAACGTTGTCAATAAAAAAAATTTTAATTTTTTCAATCATCTTTTGTCTGTTATTTCCAGCAAGTAGTGTTTACGGACATGGTTTGGGAATTGACACAATTTCTTCAATAAATATTCAAGAAAAACAATTTTCTGTTTCTATAGAAATGCCAATGTATTTTGAAAATGAACAGGAGCAAATTACAATCACTGCAACAGATAATGAAACTGATGAAAATGTAAATAATGTAACATATCTTATTGGAATTTTTTACAAAGATGAAATGATATTACGAAATTATTTTTTCGCTGAAAATGGAATTCTACCAATTATTGCAACACCAACAGATGATGGGGATATTACAATTGTTGGAGACCAAGATTCTCTACTTGGAGCATGGTCTGGGACTGAATCAAATCCTGTAGAAATTACAGGTCCTATCTTTAATTCAGGTGGATTGTATACATTTGAAATTGAGATAAGAACAATTGATGAGCCTACAAATGTTATAGAAGATTCTGGTGTGTATTTTGCTGATTTAACTATAGTTGAATCCAAACCTTTTCCTCAAAAGGATAAGAATAATGTAGATGTGGAATTTAGTACAAAATCATATTTTGATTCAATATCTAATTTTCAATATAATCCTGATGTTAAAGAAGTAATTTTTGACATGCCATTTGATTGGAATGAAAGTCAAATGTCCCACGTATCAGTTGTACATGTTGAAACACATTTCCCAAAAGACTTTGCAGAATTTTTGAGTCCTAGTTATACTGGTTATGTAAATGACATCAAATTATTCAAATCTTCAGTTACAGTTGATGATTATACATATGATGATGAACGTACAGTTCATTTTGTTTTATTGCAAGATCATCTTCGATATTTGAAAAATGAGATGCGTGCATTAGAACAACCATTACCTGATAAAATTGAGTTTAAATTGGTTGCAAGTCAAGAAACCAAATTTCCTTTAATTGCATATACTGCAAGTGAAGAATTCAAAGTCAATTTAGCATGGGATCCTATGGATATTGAAGCAGGTGTTCCTACAAATTTTGTTTTTACTATTCGAGATAGTTATACTGATTCACCAATGAGATTATCTGATTATACATTTGTCATAATTCAAAACAATGAAGAAATTCATCGAGTAACTGATAATGCTGAAGTTGGTGGAGATTTTGAAAAATTTACATTTTCAGAGGATCAAACAGGACCAACAATAATTAAATTTGAAAATATACGAAATACTGGTCAAGAAACTGAATTTGCTTTAGTTGTTGTTGATGAAATAGTTGGAGAAAAGAAAATTGAAGAAGTTGTTGAAGAACCAGCAGCAGCACCTCAAGAATCATCTGAAGAAGGCGGCGGTTGTCTAATTGCTACAGCAACATATGGTTCTGAACTAGCTCCACAAGTTCAAATGCTCAGAGAAATTCGTGACAATCAATTAATGAATACAGAATCAGGATCTGCATTTATGAGTGGATTCAATGAAGCATACTACTCCTTCTCACCATACATTGCAGACTTGGAACGTGAAAGTCCAGTGTTTAAAGAGATTGTAAAAGCTGGATTGACACCAATGCTCTCAACTTTGGCAATCATGGAAAGTGCTGAAACTGAATCAGAAGTTCTCGGACTTGGGCTATCAGTAATTGCATTGAATATTGGAATGTATCTAGGAGCTCCAGCAATAGTCATTGTTGGAATTAGAAAGAAATTCTAATTGTAAAACATTTAATAAATTTTCAAGTCATCTTAATAGATTATTAAATATGAAATTAATCAATTAAAATAAAATTTTAAAAATTATTATAATTAGAATAATCTATAAATTAAAAATTAATACAGTTGCCTTTTAAGTGAGATATTTTTTTTAAAACTTATGAAAAAAATTCTTTTTAGTTTACTTTTTTCGTTAATAATCGTTATTTCCACTAATTACGCATTTGCACAAAATGTTGAGGATACTATAGTAATTTTAGAAACCACACAAGGTGAAATTATAATAGAATTTTTTCATTTAGATGCACCAAAACATACTGAAAATTTTATTTTATTATCTGAAAATGGGGATTATGATGGATTACTATTTCATAGAATAATTCCTGGGTTTATGATTCAAAGTGGTGATCCAAATTCTCTTAGTGGTGATCCAAATACATGGGGACAAGGTGGAAATGGAATTTTATCAGATAGAATAGATGCCGAATTTAATAACATTAAGCATGATAGAGGAATTGTTTCAATGGCAAGAGCACAAGATCCAAACAGTGCAGGCTCACAATTCTTTATTGTTCATCAAGATTCACATTTTCTTGATGAACAGTATACTGTTTTTGGTAGGATTGTAACTGAATCAAGTTTTGAGACTCTTGATAAAATTGCAGGAGTTCAAACAGTATCTAATGACAGACCAAACAATCCAGAACAAGTTAGAATAATTTCAGCTACAATAGTTGAGCGTTCCGAAATTTCTAATATTATGAATCTCTCAGAACCTTCTCGTACAGGTTCTACAGTTACAGCAATACCTGAATTTACAATTTTTGAAAATAAAGAACTTGATGTAAAATTTGCTGCACCAGTAGGATGGTTATTGCAACAACCACCAAAATCTAGTGAAGATTCACCTGATGTTGTGGCTGTAGGACCAGAAATTAATGGAGTAAATCCATACATATCATTAACAATCAAAAATGCAATAGGTAAAACTTTAGATGATTTAATAGAAGAAAAAAATCAAATGCTTGATCAAGCATCTTATTTGAATAAATTAGAAATACTTGACCAACAAAAAATAAAATCTAATGTTTACCAAACCGAAGCGGTTGGTACTTTTGTAGTTGATGATGTTGAATTAAAAATTAAATTTATAGAAGCAATGATATTTACTAATGAAAAATTATATACATTTGCATATAGTAACACAATAGAAAATTTTGATAATGATCTTTCAAAATTTACTGAATCAGTAAATTCATTTGAAATACTATCACAACAATCTTTTGAATCAAAATCTACAGAAGAAAAAATAATTCAACAATCTGAAGAAGGCGGCGGTTGTCTAATTGCAACAGCAGCATACGGCTCAGAACTAGCTCCGCAAGTTCAGATGCTCAGAGAACTTCGTGACAACCAATTGATGAACACAGAATCTGGTTCAGCATTTATGTCTGGTTTCAATGAGTTGTACTATACATTCTCACCAACAATTGCAGACATGGAACGTGAAAGTCCAATGTTTAAAGAAGCAGTCAAACTTGGTTTGACACCAATGCTCTCAACTTTGGCAATCATGGAAAGTGCAGAAACTGAATCAGAAGTTCTCGGACTTGGACTATCAGTAATTGCATTGAATCTTGGAATGTACATCGGACTTCCAGCATTTGGAATCGTCAAAGTCATTCAATTAAGAAAAAATTAATTTTTACATTATAGTGGATTGTAAATTATCTGATTTTGGTAGATTTTCATCATCTAATGATTTTATAATTATTGATTTGTGCTTATTGTTATTAAAAAATAGATGATTTTTAACATAATATTATTAACTTTTTACACATTTATTAATAATATTCTATCACAATAGAATATGACGACAATGATTCAAGTAAATCTTGATACTGGCAATGTTGACAAAGAACAAGCACAAGAATGGGTAAATGAAATTACCAATGTTTATGCAGATATGGAAGTATCTGATGTAAACGTATCTGGAAATAAGATTTCATTTAAAGCTGGTTTTTCTGGAATGGATGATACCACATCTGGTGACATCGAACTAAAGATTAACGAGTATCAGACCATGACAGAAGTGTTTGAAATTAAAAACATTTCATGCTGATAAAATCCAAATTTTTATTTTTTTTATAATATACAATGAATATTTTTAATTCATATTGAAATTACTAATTAAATTTGAAGAAAAATATTCAAAACTTTATCAGAATGAGCAAGCAGTAATGTAAATGCAATAACAGCAATAATTTGTTTTGATACCATTTTAATTGCAAACATCCATGACATTTCACGAATAACTGTTAAGAATGTCACAATGCATGGAAGTAAAGTTCCTGCCAGATAAACTCCTGTCAAAATTTGTATTGCTGAAAGTGAACTAACTAAATTTGGCTCAGCAAGCAGTAATAATCCATCTTTTCTAATAGACCCAAATATTATTGCAAGTGATGCATCTTCAGGTAGATTAACGAATTGCATTAGGAAACTAATCTCAGCTGCAAAATAATCAATAATGCCAGTCCAGTTTATGATAGATGCAACAAATGTGATTCCCAAAAATATTGGTAGTGCCATCTTAAAGAATTGAGTAATGTTTGATTTTGATTCTCTCCAAATTGCACTGAATGAAGGTTTTTCAAAAAATACTTGTCCCTCAATTACTGGCATGTTTAGCTTATCACGATTTTTCTTTCTGCTTACTAATCTAGTATAAAGAATAGTTGTTGCTGTCAAAAAAAGTAAAAATGGGATTACCAACCAAGGCATGCCAGATGCTGAAAAAACAGCAATAGATGCACTAAATTGATATGAGCATGCAGAACCAAAACTTATTGTAGAAATCGTTGTACCTCTTGAGCAACTTGAGCATGATCTACTGCTAATTACAGCAGGAACATTACACCCAAATCCCATTACTATTCGAGTTACATCTCTTCCGCTTACTCCTATTTTCTTAACTAATGGATGAATTGCTAATGATGTTCTATCCAACAATCCAGTTGATTTGTAAATACCAAGAACTAATGCGTATATTACAACTACAGGGGTTGCCCAAACAAAAAGAAATGGACCCATGGATAAGAATCCATAGTCTCCAACAAAAATTTCCATTAATGGCGATGGTAGAGTGCTAAGACTTTCTATTGGTCCTCTCAAAAGATCTGAAATAATTGGATGAATAAGCTCACCAAAATAATTGGCTCCGATAACTGACAATATGGCAGGGGAAAGTAATAGTACTAATCCAATGAAAATTCCTGCATGTTTTTTTTCAAGAATTGTTGATTTTGGTCTAATTGAAATTCCTGTATGAAATGTTTTGTTTGAGAATATTTGTGGATTATCTAACGCCTCAAAAATCCTACTTTTTTGAGACTCAGTAATTTTTCGTGCATCTACAGGTATGATGGGAATTTTAAGATCTTGTTCTAGATTTTCAAGTATATTTTCGTTTTTTGAATTAAATCTGTCCCAATTTGTTACTATTATGATTCCTTTCTTGTTTTTGATTAATGGGAGAAAATATTCAATATCATCATCTATGTTTGTGGCATTAACAACAAGCAATATGGAATCATTTCCATGTATTGATGAAATTGCAATTTTTGTTGTTTCACTGTCGGAATCAAAAACTATTCCAGGGGTGTCTACAAAGGAGAATTTATCGCTGTTGTAAGATTCCTCTGAAATAGTGGAACCTTTGAAATTACTACTCTCTGCATTTTTTCCAGTAAGCGATGAGATTAATTGTGATTTCCCAACTCCTTCTTTACCAATTACAGTAATTTTTAGAGTTGAAGGACGTTTTAGCACGCAAAGTCCTCCCACATACATGATGGACAGAAACTCACCTCTTCTGGGTAGTTTTCTCCACATGCGCCACAAACTTTCTTTGCCTTTTGAGATGGTTGTTTAGGATTAGGTTGTATAATACTTTGAGATGGTTGTTCAAGATTGGGTTGTATTGGCTTTGATTCGACTTCATCATAGTTTTGTTCTGGATCAAAAGTTTTTAGAATCTTTGTAAATTTTTCAGATAACTCAGACCATTTTTCATCTAACTGAATAGCAGATGTATGACGAGGATACTGCTCCTGTAATAATTTATCACGATATGTTTTTCCACATATTGCTAATACCCATTTTTCATATTTTTCTAACCACTTCATAGATTTTACAAGTAATTGTAGCATCAGAAGTTTTTGATCAGATGTTTTTGGTATTGTAGACTGTTGTTGTAACTGTTTAGGTTCCCATAAATGAGACGGGATTAAATTAACATTAATTAATTTGGGTTTAAATTCATGACGCCACAAAAATAATGCATCATTTTTTGTGGCAAATACCATTCCAAAACCCCACAAAATTATTTTATCGTTTTGTTCAGTAATTGAATATTGACTTGTTCCCTGTTCGGGAATTGGTGGTCTTTGTTTGGTAAACCCGTACTCAATTAAGAGATTTTTATTGTATAGAATATCTTTACCGAAACCATAAATTTGCTTTGAAAATATTTTCTTCCAATTCTTTTGAACATATTTTGGAATATATTTTGAATAAGAAAGTGCATCTTCTTCAGTAGAAATTTGTTCAGTTGATTTTAATTTTTCAACATACTCACCTGTAATACTAAATGGCTTGGTTTTCATATGCCGTAACCAGTGACTATTTTTTTAGTTCGTCAGCTTCGGCTTTTCCAATAATGCGGTATACTACCACGCCACTTACAGAACTTGTACCTTTAATGGCCCAACGTTTGTTTTTCATTTGCACTGGTTTTGGATCAAGAATTATGCATTTTTTTCTTGCCTTAACGTCATATGCTTCGTATTCTTTCATACAATCAGTAAGAACTTTTTATTATATTAAGATTATGAGTAATTATTAATAATTATTAGCATAAATTTCTAAAAACTTTAATATGTTTAGCAAACAATCCTGAGTATGCTTGATGCAGTCATTGTTGGTGCTGGACCGTCAGGTATTGGTGTAGGCATAATACTACAAAAGATGGGAATCAATTTTGCAATTTTAGATCGTAATAGTGTAGGTAGTTCCTTTCTTAAATGGCCAAAGCAGATGAAATTACTAACTCCTTCGTTTTTTAGCAATACATTCAAAATGATAGATCTTAACGCAATTTCCTATGATACATCACCTGCATTGACATTACAGACAGAACATCCAAGTGGACATGAATATGCAGCATATCTGAATAAACTTACAGAACATTTTAAGCTGCCAATCCAGAATGACACCAATGTATCTTCAGTTTCAAAAACAGAAGATGTATTTACTTTACAAACTAACAAAGGAGAAATAAAATGTAAATATTTAGTTTGGGCTGCAGGTGAATTCCAATACCCAAATCTCCATTCATTTCCAGGATCAAAAAATTGTATTCATAATAGCTTGATTTCTAATTGGGATGACGTTAAAGGTGATGAATTTTTTGTTATTGGTGGATATGAAAGTGGAATGGATACTGCAATTAATTTAGCAGAACGAAACAAACGTATCATAGTAATTGATAAAGATAATTTGTTAGGCAATGAAGAAATAGATCCTAGTAGAACAATATCTCCATATACAAAAGATAGATTGAGAAGAGTAAATACTGATAATCAAATAACATTTCATGAGGGAAAAGTAGTTAGAGTAGAAAAGGAAGAAAATGAATTTGTAATTTTTACAGAGAAAAAGAAAATTCGCTCAAAAACAAAACCAATTCTTGCTAATGGATTTAAGGGAAGTCTTTCATTAATTCATGACTTGTTTGATTGGGAAGAAGGAAAAGCACAACTAAATTCATATGATGAATCTATAAAAACTCCAGGACTCTATGTAACAGGTCCAATGCTTCAACAAGCACATCATGTGATTTTCTGTTTTATTTACAAATTTCAACAAAGATTTGCAGTTGTTGCAAATAATATTGGAATAAAATTAAGTAAAGATGTATCTGTAATTGCAGAGTACAAAAAAGAAGGAATGTATCTTGATAATCTAGCAGATGCTAAAGACGAATGTGCATGCTAAAAAATCTTTATTGAAATATTTTTTTGTTAAAAATTTGTAGACAGAATTATTCAGAAATCAATTTCATTTTATGATTATTGAAAATTATAATGCAACTAACTTTATGGTATCCATTTTTTTATTAATCTGAAAACTCTTTGTTATTGCAGTAACTGTATCTGAATCTCCTTTTAAAATGAAAAGTTCCATACATTTTTCTTCGTTAATTTTATTGTGTAGGTGCATTGTGATTAGGTCTTCAAAGGAATGCTTGATTCCAGTTACCTCGTTATCATATTCATCATTATGAACTACTAGCAAAATGGCATTGACATTTCCTGAAAGATCTGCTTTTTGTTTTTCTTCAGAAACAAAACTTCGTATTCCTGCTCTTATTGCATCAGATCTACCTGAAAATCCCAATGTAGATTGTAGATTATCAATTTGTTTGAGAATTTCATCATTTAGTGATATTGAAACAATTGGCATACAACCTCTGTTATTAAGAACCATTAAAACTTTAATAAATTGTTATTAAGATTTTATAGATTTATTAATAATAGTATAATAACATGGTTGAAATGAAATTAACGCCCAAAAAAAATGATAATTTAACAAATGAAGATAATACGCCAGAAGTTCCCAACGAAGTGCAGATTTTAATTAATGATAATTCAGATACATACAATCACAATATTTCAGTTAGAATTACTGATGGCAAATGTGAAATAAATCCAGAAGAATTATCAAAGATAGCCATGAAACGAGCTCTAGAAGCAAGACAGATAGCTAAAAATCCAAAGATTAAGAAGGTTGGAGATTTGACTAACGGCGAAGGATTATGCTAAATGCTGTTGAAATATCAAATCTTACCGTCAAATATCCAGAAGTAGTAGCATTAGATGATGTTAGTTTTGTAATTGAACAAGGTGATTTTCTAGGAATTATTGGACCTAACGGTGCAGGTAAATCAACTCTTTTTGATTCAATGTTGGGTTTAAACACGACATATACTGGAACAATAAAATTTTTTGATGAGGATATTAAAAAATCAAAAACTTACCATCAAGAAATTGGTTATGTACCACAAAAGCCTGAATTTGAAAGTAACTTTCCTGCAACAGTTAGTGATGTTGTAAGAATGGGTTTGAGAAAAAAGTCTGATGATAAAAAAGTGGATGAAATTTTACAACAATTAATGTTACATGAACTTCGTGATAGACGAATAGGTGCACTATCTGGTGGACAACTACAACGTGTATTTATTGCAAAAGCATTGGTTCATGATCCAAAAATTTTGATTTTAGATGAACCTAACACAGGAGTTGATCAACAAAGCATAAATTTATTTTTTGGAATTCTAAAGGAATTGAATTCTAAACAAGGAATTACAATAATTTGGTCATCTCATGATTTGGATGCTGTTAACAAATTGGCAAACCATGTTGCATGCTTAAATCGAACACTATTTTTTCATGGTGAATCTGAAAAATTCTTTTCTGATGATGACCTTGTTAAACAGTATTCTGAAGCATCAATGCAGGAACACATGCATCATCATTAATCATGTCTTTTGAAATTCTAACGTATGGATTTATGCATAGAGCAATAATTGCTGGATCTGTAATAGCAATTTTATGCTCTGTAATGGGGTTGTTTTTAGTTTTAAGACGTTATTCTTTATTTGGTGATGCACTTGCACATTCATCGTTTGGTGGAATCGCTTTGGGATTATTTGCTGGAATTTATCCATTATGGACTGCTTATGGAGTATCAATAGTTAGTGCATTAATTATCACCAAAGTTAAGACTAGATACAACATATCTGGGGATGCCTCAATTGCTGTACTTTTATCCTCAGGAATAGCAGCTGGGCTTGTAATTATTAGTTTTTCAGGAGGATTTACACTTGATATCTTTAGTTTTCTATTTGGAAGTATTCTTCTTGTTAGTGTAGATGATACAATTGCAATTGTAGCATTAGCTGGAGCAATTTTAATGATAATTTTGCTTTTATTTCGACAAATTCTTTATTCTACATTTAATGAAAAACAAGCTAAAGTTAGTGGAATTCCAGTAGAAAAAATAAATTATTTGCTTATAATTTTAGCAGGACTGACTGTTGTTACATCAATTCAACTTGTTGGTGTATTGTTAATTTCTGCATTATTTGTAATTCCAAATGTTACAGCAATAATGTATGGTAGAAGCTTTAAACAAACTATGCTTATTTCTATGAGTTTCTCAGTATTTTCTGTTGTAGCTGGAATTTTAATTTCATATGTATTTGATATTACTCCAGCTGGAACAATTGTTTTATTTTCAGTTGCAATACTTGCTGTAACTATGGGAATAAAATCTTCTGGATTATTATCTAAGAGTTAATTAAAGAATTTAATCTTCGTTTATCGTAAATACTTTTTACAAAGAATAAGGCAGTTGCAATAATTCCTAATGCAATTAGTGGTGATGCAATTTCAGTATATTCTATTTCAACACTGTCAATTGTTTTAATTTGTGAAACATCTACTGGAATTTCTATTGTGTTTACCGTACCAATTTTATTTCCTTCTTGTTCAACAAACCATATTTTACCATTTTTATCTGATGTCATAAATTGAATAAATGATCCTTCTGTTGAAATTGGAACTTCTATCAAATCATTGTTATCTGGATCATAAACTCCAATACTGTCTATAACATGTTGTGCAAACCAAATGTTTCCATATCTATCAAATGTCATTCCAAATGGAAGTGCTTCTTCATCTGGTACTGAAATACTCTCAAAAGTCTCTAAAACAGGATTGAATTTAGTAATTGCCGTGCCTGTATGTTCAGCAATCCATACGTCCTCATTTTTATCAAATAACAAGTATTCTGGACCCTCAAGTGGAATCTCTTTTGAATATTGAGTGATTTTTCCCTCCTGTGGATCAATCTTTCCAAATTTTCCTGTACCCGTTGCAGTATACCAAATATTTCCATCACTATCTATTGATAAAGCAAATGGAAATGAATCTCTTTCTGGCAATTCTACAATTTTAAAGACATCATCATCTGGAATATACTTTAAAATTTTATTTTTATTTACAATTGTTATCCAAATATTATCATCAAAATCTGCTTGAATGAAAATTGGTTTATTTGATGCCATTACTGGATCAAGATTTGGAATTGTTTTAGTTGTAATCTCTTTTGTTGCTAAATCAATATACCCAATTTGATTTCGTGGGGAATCTGTAAACCATATCTTTCCTGTACTATCCATAGTTAGAAACATTGTACCTAAACCATTAAAAGAATATGAAGAAAACTCTTGTGTTTCAAGTGAGAACTCCCACAATCTTGGTGAAGATGGATCACTTATCCAAATAGAATTTTTTCCGTCATACAATGGATAAAGCGGTTTTGCAGTTTCTGGAAATTCATATTCAACTATTTGGGTTTGAATGTTTTCTAATCTTGGTTTAACTAAAACATTTACTATTTTTGATTCGTTTGCATTTTCAGTTCTTTGAGATTCAATTTCTAATTGCCATTCTCCAGAAAATCCAAATGTTAACTCACCTTGAAATTCTATTGGAATATCGTTTTCTTCTTTAGTTATTTCCATTGGAATTTCAATTGGGGAGATATTTTTTGATGGATTTGCCATTTTTACTTTAATTGCATTTGCATCGTATATTGGATTATTATTAAAATCACTAACTTGTACTAAAATTGTATTTACACCACTTGAAAATGGCGTAATTTGAATCTCAAACTTTGCATTATCAGTAAATTCAATTGTTTTAAATCCATAGATAATTTCTTGTGCACTAGCATCTCGGAATTCACCTTCAGGCAAAGTACCGTTTGTCAGCAATGCTACCACTCCTAACAATATCACTCCTAATGCTGCATCAACTTTAAGAGATCTTCTTAGTTTTCTATGGACATTAATTTTTCCAGATTGGAAATTTTTTTCAGCAGTTTTTTGTACTCTAAATTGGAAAAATCCTCCTAAAGCAACCATCACACTCGCAATTGCAATTTTTAGCATTATCAATTGCCCATAAACTGATTCTGTGATTAATCCTACATCACTTTCTAGGAACCACATTAGTAATGGACCGGTAATTATTACAATTCCAACAGATATGATAAATGCTATTGAAAATCTTGGAATTAATGCAAGACTCATTTTTTCCCTGCTCTCTTCTTTCAAGTTTGATAACGAAGGCAATAATGTAAAAACAAAATAAAATATTCCACCAATCCAAACTGCTGCAACTAAATTGTGAACATAATCTAGAATTAATGCTGGTGTTTCACCACTTGCAGCACCATGACCAATTAGACTTGAAGTTGAAATTAATGCCAACATGGCACCAAGCATTGGAATTTGAATCTTCTTGGTTACATTTGTTTTCCTATCTAATGCAAACCATAATCCAAGTAAAACAATAGTAATTATCATTCGAGCTAACCAAATAGTTCCAAAGTAAGTTTGAATTGATTCTATTGGAGATGTTTCTAATCTAACAGTTTGGACAGCAATCATTAAGATATTAGAAATAAAAACTAGCATCAGTCCTATTCCAGTAATAGTCATGAATTTTTGATGATGTTTAATTTGAACTTGTTCTAATTCTTCTTTGATGGATTGTTTATTTTGAGTTCCCCAAATAATTAGTGATGCAATAACAACTCCTAAAACAATTGTTTGGCCTACAATTCCTGGAAATCTTGCACCAGCTTCTGGATAAAATATTAGATCAATTGAACTTTGATTTTCTAATAATTTTGGATCAATAACAACATCTCCAACTGCAAACAAAAATGCACCAGGAACTAGATGGCCATCAACTTTTGATAATACTTTAGTAGTAACTGTGTATACTCCATCTTCTAAAGGTTCAGTTGTAACAATTAATGATTTTTCATCTTCATAATAATTTGTGTCCTTGTTATCAATTTGATTTCCATTGCTATCTAAAACTTTGATTACACTAAATTCTATTTCAACAGGTTCTGAAAAAAATACAATTACTTCTGAAACTCCAGTTGGTGCATTTGATGATAAATTAGGAATGGTTTCATCTGTAAATGGATGTGCTGATACAAATGGAATTGATGAAACTGATAATACTAGTAAGACTATGAGGATTTTTTTCATTTACTAATTTACTCTTAATTGATAATTTAAACAGTTTTCAAAGTATTCGAAATTTGTACCAATCCACGTAAAGATAATAATGGCTATTTGCTATATGATAGTCGTGAAGATAGTAATTTTAGGTCTATTTGCATTATTGATTTCTTTTGGCATGGTCACACAATCTTATGCTCACACTACAGTTGAAGTTGAACCATACAAAATTGAAGCAGGATGGAGTATAGAACCACCTGTTGTAGGAATTCGTAATTCTATTGTTTTCAAAATTATAGAACCTGGAGAAAGGGAAGGTACCTATACAGGTATCACTAGTGCATTTCAAAATTTAGATGCTACTGTAATGTATGGTGGTGCAAGTAAAAATATTGAAATTAATTCTGATCCAAAGCCTGGATATTATTTTTCACCAATAATTCCAACTAAAACTGGAAGTTATCTTGTAGATTTACAAGGCGAAATTCGTGGTGTAGTAATTGACATACAAATTCCTCTTGAAGATGTTGAAAGTACATCCGTACTTGATTTTCCTCCAAAAGCAAGTGAAGGTTCTGCTGATGTCTCTGCTTTGAAAAATGCAATTTCTTCTCTTCAACAAGATATTTCTAAATTAAAATCTGGTGAAACAACTACTTCATCTAATGGTGGTGCAGCATATGACTATGCAATTTTTGGATTGTCAATTGCAGCAGCAGCAATTATCTTAGCGATAATTGCTTTAGTAAAAAGAAAATAGAAAAAGAGGAATTCCTAAAATCTTGGAACGACTCTAGATTTTGCAGTTACTGCTACGATGCTGATGATTGCTACAGCTAATACCATCATGGCAATTGTACCAAATTCTGGAACAACTTTTGCTGTTGTAACTTGACCTACTGGTCCAGTCCATGAATCTTCATCACCAGGTGCACCAATTCCTAAAGATACAACTTCAACATCTATTGGATTTTCATCAGAACCTAATGCATCAATTTGATGCGTTGCAATGAGTTCCATAGAGTGTAGTCCTTTTTCTTCAAAAACTACTTCACCGTTTTGAGTTGCAGTCAAATCATAGTTAAGATGTAATACATTGAATTCAAGTTCAATTTGAGTTCCACCCATTACTTGTGAGTCGGAAATCATTACCATTAACTCTACTTCTTCTGCGACTTCTTCTGGTACTTCTTCTGGTACTTCTTCTTCAGCAGCTACTTCTTGTACTATGATTTCTCCAATCATCCAGGTATGTAACATACAATAGTATGGGTATGTACCTGCTTCAGTTGGACTCCATTCAAATGCATCTCCAGACATTAGTACACCTGTATCAAATGCACCATCTGGGGATGGAGTAAATCCGTTAACAGTTCCTGATGTAAATGTGTGAACTCCTGTTGGATCTGTGTTTGTCATGGTTACAACACCACCGACGTCAACTGTTGCAATCATTGGTGTGTAACAACCTGCTTCAACACAAGATTGTGAGAATCCAGATTCTTCTACTGCACCAATTGAAACTTCGGCGTGGTCTGCATAAGCAGCTGGTGCCATTGAGGCCATACCTGCTGCGATAGCAAATAGTACAAAGATTGAGCTTATTGCTTTAGTCTTCATTAATCCCATTGGAGTCTGTGATCCATAAAAATGTCACTAGATTTCTCAGAAAATTATTCTAATTTTTTCTTAATTGAATGACTTTAACGATTCCAAATGCTGGAAGACCGATGTACATTCCAAGATTCAATGCAATTACTGAGAGTCCAAGTCCGAGAACTTCTGACTCAGTTTCAGCATTTTCCATGATTGCCAAAGTTGAGAGCATTGGTGTCAAGCCAGCCTTTACAATCTCTTTGAAGACTGGGCTTTCACGTTCCAAGTCTGCAATTGTTGGACTAAATGAGTAATACAATTCGTTAAATCCACTCATAAATGCAATTCCTGATTCTGTGTTCATTAATTGGTTGTCACGAAGTTCTCTGAGTTGTTGAACTTGAGGTGCAAGTTCAGAACCATAAGTTGCTGTAGCAATTAGACAACCGCCGCCTTCTTCAGTAGATGGAGTTGATGGTTGAGCAGCAGCTTCACCTACTAAGATATCAAACGTTACAGATTCTTTTGGAATTGGAGTGAATAAAATTCCTTCAGCATCTATCTGAATATTGTATAATCCGTCTTGTGGAAATTCAAATTTGAATCCGTTAATGATTCCTTCAGACGTATGAACTAAATTTGGAGTTTGAAATAATGTTTTACCAGATTCTGCAATTGTAATTCTATAATCTATGTGAACTTGAGTTTTTTGTGTCATTGGGTTAATGAATTCTATTGGTATTTTTGTCAATTGACCAGTTTTAACATCATCATAAGATATTTTGACATCTAATGTTCCTTGATCTGTTGGTAAAGTTTGAGATTCAGCAAATGCTGGTATTGTAAAAAGTGGAATTAATAATAAAACCAGTAAAAATTTCATAATCCAAGTTTTATTTTAACAAATAAAAATTATACTCAAATTTTCCCTCAAAAAATTTGCCACGCATAGAAATTCTGTACCATCTTTAAATATGGAATTGGTAGAATTTTTGTATTGCTTAAGCAAATTGGCTTGTTAATCATTGTAATTGGAATTTTTACAATTCCTACAATTATTCCTGATGGATTTGCTCATGGATTGGGTGGAGATCAAGCTCCTGCAATTAGTTTTGGAGATATGGAAGTAACTGTTAGAACGCAGTTAGATCCATCTGACATTACTGTTGGGGATATTGATTCAGCAAATATGCAAATACGTTTCTTTGATACATTAACTGACACAAATCTTGACAAAGTCACATACCGAGTGGAACTTTGGCAAAGTGGTGAACTTTTAGCTAGAAATCTCTTTTATGACAATGATGGAAGATTAGATGTAAAAATTAAACCAAAACTTGGTTGTGATGCTGATCCTATTGAAACATGCACAGTTTATGGAGGCTCAGAACACGTTAGTGCTCCTGGAGCATTATTTGTTCAAGGTGCAGAATGTACTGATGAAAATTTAGATTTTTGTGCTCGACCATCAATGACTGGTCCAATATTTGTTCAAGGTGGACTCTATAAAATTACTGTAGATATTGAAGCTGCGACAAGTCCAAGAATTGTTTTAGCCGAGAGATTAACTTATGAAACTTTTGTTAGTATCGCACAAGAACAAGATTTCTTTTTGAAAACAGCAAATGCTGAAGAAATACCTGTTGTTATCAAAACCTATTACGACGAAGTAGATAATTTTAGATTTGACACATCTGATAATTCAATTTCATTTGACATGCCATTTGATTGGAGTCCAGACTATGTTGATTTAGTTCAAGTTGTACATGAAGAAATTCGTGTTCCAAAAACATTTGCTCCATATAGCGAAGGAAAACAATTCAAAGGATATGTTAATGGTATTGAAATTGATCAAAGAGCACTACTAAACGATCCATATACTTCTGATGAGACTAGTATTGTTCATTTCTTAATTTCAAAAAATGAGTTAGTAAAAATCAATGATGCATTAGGTTCAGACAATTATGATAATAAAAAAATGGACTTTAGATTGGTTCCACTAGATGAAGTTGAAAGAAGTTCAACTGAATTTTATCTTGTAGATACTAAAAATTATGAAAAAACTCCTACAACTGTAAATATTTCATGGGATGGAAAATATGGTGCAAACCAAGAAGTTCCTTTTGAATTCACTTTCTTTAATGATAATGGGGACCTCATTAAGGATGTAAGATATACCTATGTTGCACTAGATGAGTTTGAAAATGAAATAGCTCGTTATGACGGAGATGACCCAGAAAATCCAGGTATTTTATCAACTGAAGGAATTGACATTCAAAATATTTACATTCCAACTGATGGTCCAGTTAGATTTGATATTCTAGTTTATGGCACTGGATTGAATTATGATCCAACATACGCTGGAATTGGTTCGTCTATAATTGAACTTGGTCCTGGATTCTCACCAACAACATCTATTATAGAAACTCCAGAAATTTTAGAAACTCCAACAATACCATCTTGGATTAAAAACAATGCAGGCTGGTGGGCAGATGGAACAATTGATGATAATGCTTTCATTCAAGGAATTCAATTTTTAGTTAAAGAGGATATTTTAAAAATTCCAGACACCACACAAGGAGCTAGTTCTGGAAATGATGTTCCATCTTGGGTCAAAAACAATGCAGGCTGGTGGGCAGATGGAACAATTGATGATAATGCTTTCATTCAAGGAATTCAATTTTTAGTTAAAGAAGGAATTTTGAGGGTTCAATAATAGATTTTTAAATAAAATTTGAGAGAGATAAACATGAAAGACATCAATGACATAATGCCAAAAGTACCAAATATGAGATGGGGAGCTTTAATGAACAAGCCTCCAACCAACAAAAAATTTGAGGAAATGAATAAAATTTTCCCAGATAATGGTAAATGGCATACTGTATTTGAAGAAAATAATTCAATTACAATTGATGGAAAAGAAATTCTAAAGAAAGATCCAAACAAGTGGACATAGATTGAAAAATTTATTATTAATTTTATTTTTAATATTTTCTTCTGGATTAGTAATTACTTCTTATGATGCATATGGTCATGGAGTAGGAAGTGAAATATTCCCACCAGTTGAATTAAATGGTAAACTTGTAAGTGTAGAAGTTACATCTTCCACGAAAGATGATCTCACAAATGATGATCAACAAATCTCAATCTCTTTAATTGATTTTGATTCTAAAATTACATTACGTGATGTAACATTTCTAGTTAAATCAGAACGTGGTGAACAATTTCTTTTTGAAAAAGAATTCAAAGCTGATAATGGATTTTTAGTTTTTAATTTTGTTTCTGAAGATATTGATTCAATTATTATTGATGAAAAAGATAGTGGTGAGGATTTTTTTGCTTCTTTATTGGGACTTCAAAGTAGGCTAATTGACGTTAAAGGACCAAAACTTAGTGAAGGTGGATTATACAAATTGGATATTAGTATACTTACGGCTAATGGATATTCCCAAAAACTAGAAACCCCTCTTGTTTTTAATGCAGGGATTTCAATTGCACAAACTACTACTCATGAATTTATTGATCCAGATTTTGGAAATCAAAATATTCAAGTAGTCACATATTATGATGAAATTTCTAATTTTCAATATGACCCAAAATTAAAAAAAATTAGTTATTCAATGCCTTTTGAATGGTCATTAAAAAATATTAATCAAACATCAGTTGTTCATGAAGAAATTATAATTCCAAAAGAATTTGGGGCATTACTTTTATCTGGATTTTCAATGTCTGTAAATGACATAAAGTTATCAGATGATATTGTAAATGTTGATGATTTTTTTACTGAAGGTCGCGTTGTTCATTTTATAATATATCAAAAAGAATTGTTAAACATTTTTGAAAATGACTCAAATCTAAATGGAATGAACTTTGAAATTACTCCAGATCGTGATTATACTCATATTAGTTCAGTTACAGATAACGGACAATTTAGAATTCTTGTTTCTTGGGAACCTGAATACCTTGAATCCAATTCAAATGCTAAAATTATTTTTGATATAACTGATATTTTCTTGAAAAACAAACCTGTATCAACTAATTATGAATTTTCTATTACTCAAAATGATCAAATAATTTTTGAACAAAATGGAGTTAGCACTGAATCAAAGACTGAACACAACGTAGTAGATTTTTTTATTCCTGAGAATGTATCTGGAATTGTTAATCTTAATTTTAATAATTTAGGTGATAATGAATTTGCAACAACTAGTATTCCTATTGCAATTCATGAAACAAAAAATGTAAATTCTAATTTGATACCTGAATGGATTAAAAATGATGTCCAGTTATGGTCTGAAGGAAAAATTAGTGATGATAAATTTATTGAAGTAATTAATTATTTAATTGAAAATGAAATAATATCAATTGATGAAAATTTCTCTGAAATTTTAGAATTAAAGAAAATACCTTCTTGGATACAAATAATTGCTAGTTGGTGGATTGATCAACAAATAGATGATGAATCATTTTTTGAAATTCTTGAATTTTTAACTCAAAAGCAAATTATTCCAATTTAATCATAATTTATTCGAAGTTTGAACCAGTTGTGTTTAAATTTAGATAATTCAATAATGTGATCACTTTGTTTAAGCCTGAAAATATAATTGAAAGAAAATCTACCTTGTTTTCTGTTGTAGTTACTGGTGTAATTGCAATTTTGGCTTTACCAATAATTGTTCCTCATATATTACACGGATACCATTTAGCACACATATTTTTGCATATTGGTGGAATTACACTTGCGGTGTTTATTTCCACACTTGCTTTGGCTGCATATTTTAGATTAAGAACAAAACGCCTTTTGCTTAGTGCAATTGCATTTTGTACTTTCATAGGTGCAGAATCTGTCTTACTTGTTGATAGTACTTGGCCAACTTTGTATGATCTTGGAATATTACCGTTAAATGAAGTAGGTCACTTGTTGACTTTTATTACATTAGGATTATTGGCTTTAGGAGTCTTTAGAAATGATTGATAGATCTCAAAAATTACAGGAACTAATTGATGATAATCCTGGAATCCAATTTCGTGAAATTATGCGTTCATCTGGATTAAAAAATGGTGTTTTATCTCATTATCTAAAAAAACTAGAAGATGGTGGCCTCGTCAAAGTAATGCGTGGTCCAAGACAAGTTAGATTTTACTCTCCAAATATCACTGAAGAAGAATCAATTGTTATCAAAGCACTAAGAAAAGAAACTCCACGAGATTTGTTACTTGCTTTAATTAAAGATGATGGATTAGAATTTACAGAATTAGTACAGGAAGTTAAAAAATCCCCTTCAACTGTTTCATTATATCTTTCACAAATTGTTGCTGATGAATTAGTTGAAATCAAAATAGTAGATTTGAAAAAAAGATATCATATTAAAGTAAGAGAGCTTGTAGACAAATTAGTTGAAGAGCATAGACCAGGTTCACTTGAAAAATCTACATCCGGATTTGAAGACATCATCAATTCCTTTTAGAATTTTAAAATCAAAATATTTGTTATTAGCACTAGGCTTGTTTGTATGTCTAAGTGTTACACCTCAATCTTCTTTTGGCGAAGTCTTTATTCCGAGCCATGAATATATTTCATATTTTGATTCCAATGGAATCTATACAGTAGTTGGAAATGTAAAAAATGATCTTGATTATGCAATAATTCCAACAATAACTGTTTCAGTAGAAAACAATTCTCAAATATTTTCTAAAACCATTGAACACGTACCATTATCTTCTGGAAATGAAATTCCTTTTAAAATTAAATTTTTTGAACAATTAGAAAATCCTATTTTACTTCCAGCAGAATTATCTTTTGAAAAAACTATACAAGAAGAACTTCCTATTGCAATACTTTATGATGAAACTTTGATTACATATGATGATGGTCATTTAACTGGTAGAATTCAAAATAATGGTGATACAACTATTTACAATCCTAAAGTTTTTGCAGTTATTCATGGTTATGAAAAAGTTTTAGATGTTGGACAAAATATGGATATAATTGAAAAAATAGAACCCGGAGAAATTGTAAATTTCTCAATGTATCCAGACCCTTCTATTACTGATGATGTGTATTACTACAGTTGTTTTGGAACGATGGATACTACAGTAGTTCCTGGTACTGCAAAAAAAGCTGGTGGCGATTTTGATTTTAGATATGATTCTCCAGGAACATATTACCACAATCCAGTATTTGATGACACCGAATCAAAAATGAGTATAATTGGTTACAATAGTTTCCCACTAGAAGGATATGCAAATTTTGAATTTCTCCCAATTTCTGGAAATGAAAAATTTTCTGTTACATTAGATGGTGAGCCTGTTAAATTCCTTCAAAGTATGGATGAAATGGGTTCTTGGCATGTTGTTTTCACTATAGATCCTTTAACTCAAGGTACATGGGAAATCTCAGGTTTTGATAAAGGATTACCACCTGATATGCCTAAAGTACCAATGTGGGTAAAACAAAATGGAGGTTGGTGGTCTAATGATGAAATTGTAGATTCAGAATTTCTTGAAGGAATAAAATTTTTAATTGAAAAACAAATAATTGAAGTTCCAACATTAGAACCATCTACACAAAGTGATTGGAAAATTCCAACATGGACCAAAACTATTGTTGGTTGGTGGAACGAAGAACAACTATCTGATGATGAATTCCTAATTATTGTTAAAAATCTCATTGAAAGAGAAATTATTGTTGTATAGTCATTTTATTATTTGAATAATGTTATTATACAAATTTTAATCAATTAGATCATCATGTTACTACCAATACGAGATGAAAATCCACATCCTCCTGGATTCAAACCTAAAGTAACTATTGGATTAATTATTGTAAATGTAATTGTATTTTTCTTAGAAGTACTTTACACAGGACAATTTTTTGATTTTACAAATCAAAATGCATTTGTAATGTTTTACAATTGGGGTGCAGTTCCAGGTTGTATAACCGGTGCATTTAATGGAGTAGACATGGGTGGTACAATTCAAAGTTGTCCAGCTTTTCCTGAACTAACATTGTTAACATCTACATTCATGCATGGTGGTTTACTACATCTTGGTGGTAATTTACTGTTCTTGTGGATCTTTGGAGATAATATTGAATTAAAATTTGGAAAAATAAAATTTTTAGGAATTTATTTGATGTGGGGAGTTGTTGCAGGTTTGGTTCATATTTTTGGTGATGTCTCAAGTGCAACACCTGCAGTTGGTGCATCTGGCGCAATTTCTGGTGTTTTAGGTGCATACTTGATAATTTTCCCTAAAACTAGAATTCAGACATTTTTGATGCTGGGATTCTTTTGGAGAATGATGCATATTCAGGCACGTTGGTTTTTGCCATTTTGGTTAGTATTTCAGAATCTACTTCCATTCTTTATTGGTGGATTTGGTGTAGCAGGTGGGGGTGTAGCTTATCTTGCTCACATTGGTGGTTTTGCAATAGGACTAGCTACCGGATATTTGTACAAAAAAACACATAGATCAGATTTCACCTATGGAACAAGATATGGGTATGGATCGGACTTTCGATAACTATTGAAAGAATAAATTCTACAATGAATTAAAAATTTTCATGCCGTTGATAACAGTATCAATGTATCCTGGTAGAACTCAGGAACAAAAGGATGAATATGCAAAAGCAATTACAAAATCTGCTGTAGAAATTCTAAAAACAAAAGAAAGTCACGTTATTGTTGTTTTTGAGGATAATCCTAAAGAAAATTGGTTTTTAGCTGGAAACCAACTTTAATTTTCTTTTTTTCTAGCTCATGCGAGAAATATACCATAGCTCATCTTAGAGATGTACCAGATCTTATATTAAAAAAAACATGATCAAAAAATTACAATGGGATTCCTTAAAGCTAAATATTGTGTACCTTTCTTTATGCTAGTTTTATTGACTTCCGGTGTTCCACTTAATGCAAATAATGATGGAGATATTTTACCAACTGCAGATGCTGCAGGAATTGGATCACCAAATAATGGACATAAAATTTTCTTTTGTGAAAATAACCCAATTAAAAAAACTGATTACAATAAACCACATATGAAGCCACAAGATTACATGTCAAAATGTAAAGAAAGAACAGATGGATATTCATGGGGAAGTCGAATTTACGTACTAATTTGGGCTCCAGGATTTAATACTGATGAGCATAAACTTGATGAATTAGGAACTGATTCTACCGCTGGACAAGGTTTAATCACACTTAATTCTAGAGATGGTTCAATTAGATCAGATGATAAAACTACATGTAATCCATTTATTGAAACAGGAAAAGATCATGGACTCTTTTATGGTTCAATCAAAATGCGTGGATTTTCTACAACAGTAAATGACGATGGTGTAAGGATGTATGGTGGTGATAGATGTGAAGGTAGTGGCAATTACAATGGTCAAGGTACACTAGATGATGGTGTTCTAGGAGTTAAAACAGGACAAGATGGTGCTATTACAATGAGCTTTGAATATGCTGAAAATAAATGGATGCATAAATCTGCAACTCATACTTGGAGAATTGCCGACTTTAATTTTGATAAAGAAGAATATACAATGGATGATACAGCAACAGTTACTATCAGAGACTTAGATGGTCTACGTTATCCATTTGATAAAAGAACTGGATATCAAATGCATATTTGGTCAGATACAGATCAAGGTGGAGTAGAAGTTAATGCCTATTGGAAACCAAACTTTAGAGGAACACCTCAAATGCATGGTGATTATCCAGTAAAAGTCACATTCATAGATCCTGATAGACGTGAATCAACTGTCAGAGAATTATATTATTCGAGTGGCGGTTCTCAAGTAGAACTCAAAGTATCTCCTGGAGATAATATTTATGCAGAATACTTTGACCGCACATTACCTAAACCATATTCTACTGAAGATAAACTAAAACTTAATGCAATTGCAACAATTACAGAAGGTCCAAACACCGGAACAATAGTAGTAAATCCACCCGTCATCCAAAAAGATGATCTTCATGCAAAACAATTTGCATTTACAAAGTATACCAGTGGTGGAGAATACCTCGTATCTGTTTGGTGGGATAGCTGGGAATGGTGGACTAATCAACCAACTGCAAATTCTGACAATGCCATAAACATTTCAATTGTAGAGGGAATGACTGAAAAACCAGTTAGTGATATTTCTTACAATCTAAATGTCTTAACTGACGGTAATTCTGTTGTTGAAAAACAACACGACTATACTAGAACAGATGTAATAGATTTCTCAATTGAAAATAATGGTTTGATTGAAATATTACTTTCAGACTTAGGTGAAGCAACTGAGCCATTAAAATTCAAATTTGTGGTAGATAGTGAATTGCAACCTAATGCACCTTTCACACAAATATCTGAATAAAATAATTTATTTTTAAATTAATTTTTACAAAATTTAATTTTCTTTTCTACTTTAATTTTTTTAATTGCACCAAGTGATTCTAAAACTTGTAATCTTTTTGATGCCACACTCTTTGAAATCTCACACTTTTTGGAAATTTCTTCAAGTGTTCTTTCTTCTAAACAAATTTTCATAATTATTTTTAAATTATAATTATTATTAATACATGATTTAATTTTTAAATTATTATCAATTCCATTTTTAAAATAATGAGTTTTAAATAATTTTTCAGAGAAAATCTTATTTTCTTTTACTAATGTTAGCAAATGGTATTTTACTGTAGATTGAGGTATTTCTAATCGGTGTGTAATCTGTGCTTGTGTGAGTCCTGGATTATCTTGAATATATTTTAAAATTATTTCTTGATTTTCCAATACTGATATTTGGTTATTTTAATAAAATGTACATTGGTACATCTCATGAATAAACCAGATTCTTTAATATCTAAATTATAATAAAAATTTCATGAATAAGGCAATCGTACTTGTAGCCGTAGCAATTGTTGCAGCAGCAGGGATCTCAGCTTTTGCCTTAATGTCTTCAGATTCTGGTGAAATTACGACTATTCAAGAACCAATAGCTGAAAAACCAGCAGTTGTTGAAGAAGAAGTTTCAATTTTAGATACTAATAATTCATTTCCAGCTCCTACTACAATTGCTCAAAGTATGATGGCAGCACAACCAGCACCAAATGTAACAATTGGTGATGATGGTAAAATCTATGTTCTATACCAAGATACAGTTGACGAAAAAACTAACATTTTCTTAAAAACATCTACTGATAACGGACAAACATTTTCCGAACCAGTTAGAGTTAATTTACTTGATGGCAATGTTGCTTTAGATGGACGTGTAGCACCAACAATCCAACTTGGTGATAACGGTGAAGTTTATGTTGCATGGGCCAATTCACGACATGAACCAAATATGTGGATGGGTAATTACAGACAATTAATTTTTACATCATCACTTGATGATGGAAAAACATTTGAACCATCTATCACAATTGGAGCCGATGAATTACATTCAGGAAAATACTTCCAACACATGTCTATTGATGAACAAGGTGGAATTCACATGGCATGGTTAGATGGTCCAACTAAAATGAATGCAACTGGCTACATGGAAAAAGACAAGTCTCGTGATAGAGGAGTTAGGTATACACAATCATTAGACGGTGGTGTAACATTTGATACTACTAAATTAATTGATGCTAACGCATGTCCTTGTTGTAACGTACAAACTGCAGCAGACGGCGAAGGCAGTGTTTACGTCTCTTGGCGTAAAGTCTTTGGATCTGGTGACACCCAAGTAAGAGACATGGTAGTTGCAGCATCAACTGATGGCGGTAAAACATTTGGAGCCCCAGTAAAAATTTACGATGATGGTTTCCAGTTTAAGGGATGTGTTCACGTTGGAGCACCAATGGCAATTGATTCAGCAGGAACTTTGCATGTTGCATGGTATACAGGTGCAACTGACCGTCAAGGCATGTATTATGCATCTTCAACTGATAACGGACAAAGTTTCAGTGAACCAATGCCAATCTTAACTGGTGATTGGGTTCCTCCACAAAGAATTTTCATTACAATTGACAATGATGATAAAGTTTGGTTAACATGGGAAGATGCAACTGGACTCTCTACTAATGAGAAATCTTGGAGATATGGTGACACACAAGCATTGATTTTCACTGCTCAAGTCATCGATGGTGAACTAATCAGAGCAGACAACCCAATTAATGAAAATGATGCTAAATCCCTTACTAACATAGACTCTGATAACGGATTGGTATCAATTGTTTGGACTGAAACTGATAACTCTGTTAAAATTACAACAGCTGAAAATTAGTTTTGAACTAATATGAAAACATCAAAAAAAATTCCTAGTATACTAATTTTATTTTCAGGTATTTTCTTATTTGCATTTTCATTTTCTGATGCTCAATTAATGCCAGTTGATGCACAAGAATTCCGACAAGCTCCAGATTACAAAGCTATTGCATTGGATGGAACTCCTGTTTCTATTACTGATTATCAAGGCAAAACAATCCTTGTAAATTTGTGGGCCACATGGTGTGAACCATGTAGAGAAGAAATGCCTGCATTGGGAGAATTACATGGTATGTTTCCTCGTTCTGACTTTGAAATAATTGGTGTAAGTATTGATGATCCTGGTTTTGAACAAGTAATAGTTCAAACAATGGCTGAGGATAATCTAACTTATCCTGTTTGGTTAGATCCTGAAAATAGATTTCAATTTGCGTTTAGAACAATTGGAGTTCCTGAATCATTTCTAATTGATGCAGATGGACAAATAATTCATCAATGGAAAGGAGCATTTGATCCTGTTTCTGAGGATACAATTAATTTAGTAGAATCAACAATTCAAGGAACAAGTTACCAATCTTCTGAACCAACAATTCTAACTGATGGACTCATTGCAGGATTTGTAATTGCATTTAGTGCAGGTGTTTTGAGTTTTCTTTCTCCATGTGTTTTACCCTTAATTCCAGTTTATGCATCATTGATTACTGGAATGAGTGCAAAAGAATTATCCCAAGAGACTTCTCAAGTTACTAGAAGTAAATTAAGATTAACTGCAACTGTTAAGGGAATAATGTTTGTTATTGGATTTTCAATAATTTTCATGTTATTGGGAACAACTGTATCTTTTATGGGGAATCTATTTTTTGATTCAATTCAATGGATTGAAAGAATTGGTGGTGTAGTTCTAATTGTATTGGGATTGCATATGATTGGACTTTTCAAAATTCCAAAATTAGAAAAACAAATGAGATTTGATATGGGTAAAAGAAATTCTGGAAAATTTGGCCCTCTTGTTGTAGGAATGGCATTTGGTGCAGGCTGGACTCCTTGTATTGGACCAATTTTGGCAGGTATTTTGACAATAGCAGCATCTAGCTCATCAGTTATTACTGGTGCCAGTTTACTTGGAGTTTACTCATTAGGATTAGCAATTCCATTTTTAATTTCTGCAATTGCAATTGATAGGTTCCTAGTATTTTTCACAAGGATTAAATCAAAAATGGTATGGATTGAAAAGATTTCAGGTGGTTTGTTTGTAATATTTGGTATTGTATTGCTAACTGGATCATTAGTATATCTAAATAATTTCATTAAAATGTAATTTTTCTAAAATTTAAAATAAAAAAAACTGACCTAAGTCAGCTGACAAGCACATAAACAGTAAATCTACTTTGATATTTTTCTATAAAAATAAAATAATGCAATCGGTAAATGTACCATCAATTGATCGCATTTTTTATTACATATTCAAGAATTTGTTTATACTTTTATTCTCAATAAAATATTTCATTTTATGAAAGTTGCACTAGTTCAATTCAAAGCATCAGTTAACAAAGAAGAAAATCTAAAAAAAATTATTTCTTACATCTCAAAAGCATCTTCTAAAAAGGCACTACTTTGTGCATTTCCTGAATTTATGATGTTTTATACAAAATCATCCCAAACGTCAAAAGAATTAGCAAGTTTATCTGAAACAATTCATGGAAATTTTATTTCATCTATATCAAAAGCAGCTAAGGAAAATCGTATTCAGGTAGTCGGTTCATTTTATGAAAAAAGTAAAAAAAATAATCGTGTTTATGATACTTCATTTGTGATTGATAATTCTGGTAAAGTTATCTCTACTTATCGTAAAATTCATCTTTATGATGCGTTGGGATTCAAAGAATCTGATAAAATGATACCAGGCTCAAAAATTACTAAGCCTATAGGCACATCAATAGGAAAAATTGGTATGATGATTTGTTATGACTTAAGATTTCCAGAAATGTCGAGAGCTCTTGCTCTTGCAGGTAGTGAAGTTTTGATTGTACCGTCTGCATGGGTACAAGGTCCAATGAAAGAAGAGCATTGGATTACGATTAACAAGACAAGAGCAATTGAAAATGGATGTTATGTAATTGCACCTGATCAAGTTGGAAATATTTACTGTGGAAGAAGTTTAGTTGTTGATCCATATGGAAAAGTTTTAGTTGATATGAAAAAGAAGCAAGGAATTATTTTTTTTGATATAGATTTAAAGAAAGTGAAAGAAATACGCAAGGTTTTACCTTTACTAAAGAATAGACGTGCAGATACTTATTCTACTTTGAAGGTTTAGCAATTCTACTTTTACAATTAAAATTTGCACATTGATGAGTCCATTTTTGATTTCTTGAATAACGAAAAATTATGATTGGCCATTTACATATGTCACAGGGTTTTTTTGTTGCTCTCATTCTTGCTTTTTGTAATAGCGGTGATGATGCTTTACATCCATCATAAAAATTAGAACAACCCATGAAACGTTTTTTTGTAGTTCTTGATCTAATGACCATTAACTCTCCTACTTTACACTCTGGACATTGAACTAATCCTTTTTTTGGAGAATTTGTTCCAAGAAGAAAGTATTTTTTTTCTTTTGAGGACCATGATAGAAATCCATTATTGTCTAAATATTGAGCGATCTCTTTTTTGAAAACCTCTGTTGTTGACTTTGTAATTTTTATTATATGTCTGGTAGTTATTTTCTTAATTTGAACTGTCTTTAGCTTACTTTTTCTTCTTGGCATTTTATGATATTGAATTTACTAAAACGATTTTTATAGGGACTTTGGTCAGTGTGTTTTGTGGAAAAGGTTTGTGTTCTTGGCGCTGGAAGCACCAAATATGGAAAATTAGCTGATAGTATTGCAGATATTACTACTCAGGCATCAGTTGCAGCCATAGAAAGTGCAGGAATTGACCCTAAAGAAATAGGTGCTTCTTACATTTCTAACGTTTTTGGAATTGCAGATAAACAGGTACACATTGGTCCTGTTTTAATGAGTAGATTAGGAATTCCAGATAAACCATCATTAACTATTGAATCAGCTTGTGGAAGTGGTTCTGTATCATTTAGAGAAGCCTATGCAAATATTGCAGCAGGATTTTATGATTGTCTAATTGCAACTGGTGTTGAAAAAGTAACTCACACTGGAACTGAATGGACAACAACTTACTTTGCATATTGTTCTGATTTCTTTTATGAAGGTCAAGCTGGTGCATCATTCCCAGGATTGTTTGCATCTATGGCAAGAGCTTACTTGACAGAGTTTGATGCAACTGAAGAAGACTTTGCAGCAGTTGCAGTAAAAAATCACGATAATGGTGTATTAAATCCAAAAGCACACATGCAGAAAAAAATTACTGTAGATGATGTAATGAATTCTGCAGTAGTTGCAAGTCCTCTAAAACTTTATGATTGCTGTCCATTTTCTGATGGTGCAAGTTCTGTAATTTTATGTTCTGAAAAATTTGCAAAAGCCCACGGTGGTGATTACATTGAAGTAACTGGTTCTGGTAGAGGTGGTTCACCTGCTGCATTACAAGGACGAGAGCAGATGACAACAATACCAAGTACAAAGATTGCATCAGAAGCTGCATACAAGATGGCAGGTATTACTGCAAAAGATGTAGACTTTGCAGAAGTACATGATTGTTTTACAATCGCAGAAGTTGTTGACACTGAAGATTTAGGTTTCTTTGATAAAGGACAAGGTATACAAGCTATTCGTGAAGGTAGAACAAAATTAAATTCAGATATCTCAATTAACCCATCAGGCGGTCTTAAATCAAAAGGACATCCAATCGGTGCAACTGGAATCGGACAAGTAGTTGAAGTATATGATCAACTAACTGGAAAAGCTGGTGAAAGAACTGTAAAAGATGCTAAAGTTGGTTTAACTCATAATTTTGGTGCAACTGGTGCAAGTTGTGCAGTACATGTTTTCCAGAGTGTGTAAGATGTCTGTCGAAGAACAAATGATTGAAAATGCAAAAGAAGGCAAAGTTTTAACTCACAAATGTTCAAGTTGTGGTCATCTCCACTTATCCACCGTATATTACTGCCAAAAATGTGGAAGTAAAGGATTTCAAGACGAGATTTTAGAGGGTACAGGCTCAATTGCTACTTATACTATAATCACAGTACCGCCTGCAGGATTTGAAAAACACACTCCATATGCCTTTGCAGTACTTCAATTAGATAATGTGAAATTGAGAATTTCTGGATTTATGGGAGGCATTGCAACTCCTGATGATTTACCTGTTGGAACTAGAGCAAAAATTACTGGCTTTGATGAAAGAGGAATCATCATAGAAAAACAGTAAAAATATTTGTTTGAATTATTAAAAAAAATCAGAATAGATTCTTAATTATTTTAAAAATCTCGTTATTCTATGTCTGTAGAAATAACGTGTGGAAAATGTGGAGAAAAGATCAAAGATATGAAAATGCTAAAATCATTAAAAGATGTTTTGAATCCTACTAGTGGTAAGTGTCCATTTTGTGGACAAAAGCTTTCTACATCTGAATTTTCACTTGATGTAGAAGAAAAATGATCACATGAAGATCTTTTTTACTAATTTTTTCTAATCTTTTTTATTTTTTTTCTTAAATTTGTAATTTATTTTTTAGAATCATTCTAGTCATAAGTCTTATTTACTCCTAACTTTGATCTTAGTCATGACAATGAATGAAGAAGAATTAGAAATGAATATGGATATAGATTCTGATGATGACGATCTAGATGCAGATTTAGATTCTGATATCGACGACGATTCTGATCCAAAACGTGGTGGAATTTTACAATCTACATCAAAACGTGTCAGAATGATCTTCTCTGTCATGGCAAGTCCTAACCGAATTGATATTCTTAGAATTTTAAACTCTAAAGGACCATTAACTTATTCTGAGCTCAAATCATTAGCTGGATTCAAATCTAAAAAAGAAAGTGGAAAATTTGCGTACCACTTGAGAAAATTACTTAGACAATCACTAGTTGCACTTAACAAATCTGAAAGACGTTATACAATCACTAATCTTGGAAAACTTGTTTTAAGTTTAGCCCGACAAATTGAAGAAAGATCGATTATTGAAAGTGGAAAAATGTATGTCAGAACATCTGGTGAATCTATTGAGGAATTTAATTCCCATAAAATTATTCAATCATTAGTACGTGAGGGTAGTCTTCCACTAGAATTAGCACAAAAGATTACTGAAGAAGTTGAAAACAGAATTTACAAGTATCAAACTACCTATCTCACAGGCGCAGTTATTCGTGATATGGTAAATTCAGTTCTTTTAGAACATGGTCATGAAGAATACAGAAACAAACTTGCACGCCTAGGTATGCCCGTTTATGATGTTCAAGAAATGGTTTCTAATTTAGATAATGTTGATAATGGTGCTGAAGGTCTTTTGTTTAATACCGGTCAAAAAATATTTGCTGAACATTTGTTAACTAATGTTTTACCAAAAGATGTAGCTGACAACCACTTATCTGGAGATATACATATTTCAAATCCTGGAGTTTGGTCTATGATTCCTGATACAATATTTGTAAATGCAAAAGAATTACTTGACGATGGACTTGATCTTGGAGGAAAATATCTTGATGTATCAAGAATCAATGTTTCAAAACAACTAAATGAAATTACAAGTTCTTTATCTGTTTTAATTTCACTTTTATCAAAAGAAGCTTCAAAGGAAGTTGTATTAGATGGATTAGTTGCAGTATTTGCAAAACATTCAAAGTCACTTCCAGAACTTGAAGAAAAATTAACTAATACATTTGCAACTGCTTCTACAACTTCAAAGTACAATAAAGTTAGTACAAATATATCAATTCGATTACAATTAGGTTCTGATACAAAAATAATTCATTCAATCATTAATGCATACAAAAATTATGTTGCAATTACACCAATACCAAAAATTGGTTTGATAATTGATAACGAAAAAGGAAAAATAACTGACGTGTCACAAGATATCTCTGAAATATTGTTACTTGGAGGTAAAGTAATGATTGCAAAAGGTCAAACTGCTAGTAATGGAGTAACTAATGGTTCTTCAAAATCCACTAGTTCACTTGCAATCAACTTGCAGTCTGTTTCTATCAATCTTCCTAGATTGGCATTTGAATCAAACAAAGATGAGACTTACTTTAGAGCAAGATTAGCTTTGTTAATGAAACCTGCATTGGCTTCAATGGCACTTAGAAAAAAAGAAATCTCAGATTTAACCAGAAGAGGATTAAATCCTATTCTTGCTAAAAATACTCAATATATGCAAAGAAGTTCTGTCTCTTTGGTCATAAATCTAGTTGGTCTTAGAGAGTCTGTTTTTAACATTTTAGGCTTTAAAGACAATAAGGATGGTCGTGCTATACTTCACAAAGTGATTGAGACTGCAGTTGATGTTGGCGCTAAAAAGGGTAAAGAACTAGGCGACAATGTGACTATTTCTATGACTGAAACTGAAGGTTCTTCTAGATTTGCAACCCTTGATGGTGAAAAATATGGCAAAAATTCTAGTCTTAATTCTATGGAAAGTGATTTTTATTCTCAAGGCACTGTTATCAATTCTTCAGAAATTGATGAATATACTGCAAAGTCTGAAATTATTTCTGAATCTAATAAAATCTCAAAATTACTTAATGGTGGATTACTCGTTACCTTAGATATTGATAAAAACTTGAAAGCCGATGAAATCAAAAAATCAATTGAAAAAACTGCAGAACTAGTGCCATCTTTTAAACTAGTTAGAAAAACCCCTATTTGTGGTGAATGTGGATTTAAGGATGAACCATATGAAGAGAAATGTCCAAAATGCAAATCTCCTTGGATTGTTTAAGTCTCAACAAATCATATTTTGTAAGTAGTGTAAGCGATCTTCGTAATGCAAACATAGAATATGTTTTCATTACTATTAACTAGTTGGTTATGTTCTCAATGTTTTTACGATACTCGTTACATCATTCATCATACTTGTACCATTACAATGAATTTTGTACCGTTGTAAATAATGTTCAACCAAAATTTGAATTATTTTCTATTGAAAGTTTATAGATGCTAGTATTCTACTATGGTGGGAGATATTATAATGGATAATTCACAAATAGAAAATACGATCAATGAGATCCGTAAACGTAATGGTACAGTTACGGCTTTCGATTTAGATAAAATTTCAAATGCCATATACCAGGCATTAGCCGCCACCTCCAAAGCCGACCGTGGTGCTGCAGACAAACTAGCAGGAGAAGTGCTTAACAAACTTGTTGAACAGGGATTCACAAGTGAGAAATCACCAACTGTAGAGGATATTCAAGATATTGTAGAATCAACTTTAATTGATAGTGGTAATAGTGATATCGCAAAATCTTACATAGTTTACAGACACGAAAGACGAAAACTCAGAGATGAGAAAATGAGAGTTTTAAACCTAAAATCATTAGATCCGGTTTCAAAGAAATTTGATCTAAATTGTTTGAGAGTTTTAGCCTCAAGATACCTCTTCAGAAACTCAAAAAGTGAGATAATTGAGACTCCAACACAAATGTTTGAGAGAGTTGCAGTTCTAGTTGGAATTGGAGATATGTTGTATGATTCTCAAATATTTGATAAATCTGGAAATAATACACAAGATATTGATGAAGCAAAATCATATCTTGAAAAATTGGATGCTTTTGATTATAAATTCAAAGTAGGAGATTATTTCTTCAACAAATGGCATTTTAGATCTCTAATCAATCACTATGTCACACTTGCAAACAAAGGCCAAATGAAAGTAAGTTTCAAAGATCTTTTGACATTATTAGCAGCCAAAAAACTTGAAGTTTATTCTGATAGAATTACTGAATACTTTGAAATGATGACTGCACAAAACTTTTTGCCAAATTCACCAACAATGATGAATGCTGGTGGAAGATTAGGACAACTATCTGCATGCTTTGTACTTGGAATGAATGATGGAATGGAAGAGATTATGAAATCTACTTCTGATGCTGCATTAATTTTCAAATCTGGTGGTGGAGTTGGAATTAATTATTCTGATCTTCGTGAAGAAGGTGACATTGTCGCATCAACTTCTGGTGTTGCATCCGGTCCAGTATCTTTTATGAACATCATCAATACAGTCACTGAAGTTGTTAAACAAGGTGGTAAAAGACGTGGTGCAAACATGGGAATTATTGAAGCATGGCATCCTGATGTTGAAAAATTCATTACAAACAAAACAGAACCTGGTGTTTTAGAAAACTTTAACGTCAGTGTTGGTATTTGGGAAGATTTCTGGAATGCACTTGTAAATACTGAAGATGGAAATTATGTCTTAAGAAGTCCACGTGATAGAAAACCAGTTAAAGAAATTAACGCACATCAATTAATTGATCTAATTGCATTGTCTGCATGGAAAAGTGCAGAACCTGGATTGATCTTCTTTGATCAAATTAACAAATACAATGTATTTGCTAAAGCAAGACAAGCTCCACTTAGAGCAACAAATCCATGTGGTGAACAAAGCCTTTACCCATACGAGTCTTGCAATCTAGGCTCAATCAATTTAGTAAACTATGCGCAAAAACAAGCAGATGGTTCTTACGAATTTGATTGGCAAGGATATGAAGAAATTATTAGAAAAACAACAAGATTTTTGGATAATATCATTGATGTAAATCATTATCCAGTCCCTGAAATCAACGTAGCCTCAAAAGAGTCTCGAAGAATTGGATTGGGAGTTATGGGTGTAGCAGATCTATTATACAAACTCAAAATTCCATATAATTCCAAAGAAGGCTATGAACTACAATCAAAACTCTCTGAAGCACTTACTTACTATTCTATGGAAGAAAGTGTTGCACTTGCTACATCTCGTGGTGAGTTCCCATTATGTTCCAAGACAGAATATCCTGAAGGTAAAATTCCAGTAGCTGGATATTATGAAAAATCTAAAAGTGCTCATTCATTTGAATGGGGTCCATTGATAGAAAAAATCAAAAAGCATGGAATTAGAAATGTACTAACTACTACTGTAGCACCAACTGGAACCCTTTCTATGATTGCAGATTGTTCAAATGGAATGGAACCAGCATTTGCACTTGTATTTGAGAAAAGAGTAACTGTTGGAAGATTCTTTTACACAAATAAGATTCTTGAAGAAGCTCTTAGAGATGAAGGTCTTTACACAGATGAAATACTTGAAAAGATTGCAGACAACTATGGTTCATTGAGTGGAATTGACGAAATTCCACAATGGATGCAAGAAGTATTTGTAACTGCAATGGATATACACTGGGCTGATCACCTTATGGCTCAAAGTGTATGGCAAGATTGGATTGGAAATGCAATTGCAAAAACAATCAACATGCCATATGATGTAACAGCTGAAGATGTCAAATCATCATATTTGCTAGCACACGAACTTGGACTCAAAGGTATGACTGTATACCGTGATGGTTCTAGACATAAACAAGTTCTTCACATGACAAGTGAAAATGCAGAAAAAACATTTGAAGTTGCACCAAGTGAATACATGCTATCTTACATCCATGAAAATATCACAAACAAGTACATAAAAACACAAGTTGGTGCATCACTAGCACTAAAAGTTCATGATGAAGAAATAAAGATTGAAGCTCCAAAACAAGAAGAAGTTCCAGAGGAACGTCTGTGTCCTACCTGTAAAAATAATCTTGTCTTTGTAGAAGGTTGTAGTATCTGTATCGAGTGTGGATACAGCGGTTGTACTTCTGGATAAATAACAGAATCACAACTTTTTTACTTTCTTTTATTTTGTTACCCTCATGGATAAGAAAAAACTAGGCATACTTCCTGTTTTTATTGTAATTGCATTAGTTTTTGTTTTAATTATGTCTGATAATTCTATAGATGATACTAATACAACAATACCTCAAGTTTCAACTCAAACAAACAACGAATCAATTGGAATGGTAATTAATTCCCCTTCTTCATCCGTTACATTGAAACAATTAGATGACATTTTTACAGATGCATCTTCATCTGGAATAGGTAGAAGTAATGTTTACCTTTATTGGAATGTGATAGAACCTGTAGAAGGAAAATTTGATTGGTTGCAATCTGATATTTTAATGGGATTAAATGAAAAAAATAATCATAAAGTAACTCTTTACTTTTCGATAATTAATGGAGAAACATTAGGACCATTTCCAAAATGGATTGGAAAACCTACACTGAATGGAATTAATCAAGATGAATTAGTTACAGTTTTGGATGCTGTTCTTTCACGTTATCATATTATTGATTCTGTTATAATTGCTGGTGACACTGAATCACAATTTAGATACCAAGAACGATTTATTCCAGTATATCAAGAATTATTTTCTAATGTATATGATGAAATAAAACAAAAACATCCTGATGTTAAATTTGGTAATTCATTTGCTTTACATAATGTATTAAATAAAAATCTCAACAATGTTGTAGAAGAATTAGCATTAGGTGATTTTGTTGCATTTTCATACACTCCAACCGATACGTTAAATGAAATAAGTAAAAATCCTGATGAAGCAATTGAAGATTTGAATAAGATTTTTGAAATTGTACCAAATAAAAAAATAGGATTTTTTGAATTAAGTTGGAGTACTTCTAATTTTGTAGAAGGAAATGATGATTCTCAAAAAATATTTGTAGAGAAATTATTTGATTTTTATGCTCAAAATGAATCAAATATTGAATTTATGACATGGTTTAGGTATATTGATCAACAAGCAAGCAGTTGTGTTACAGAAGAGCAAAAAATTGGTGATCAAACAATCACTTTAGGCGGTGGTTCAAGTCTGGGTACCAGTGAACATGTAATTGAAAGATTAAATCAGTATAATTGTAATACTGGCTTTGTAGATGTTAATCAAAATGGCAAAATTGGATGGAATGAATTTAAAACTCAAATTCAAATGTTAAACTAAAATGATTTCTTTAATTTTATCAGAATCTGCATTAGAACTTGTACCTTATGAATTAGAAGAGCATCCATCTGTAGTTTCACATGCCAAAAAATTAGGAAAATATCCTTCTGATATTTTATTAGATAATTCTTGGCATTTTGCTGCAATGAAGGGAATAAAAAATGAAATTAAACGTGGACGACCAGATCTTGTTCATTTTTCAATACTTGAAGCCACAACAATTCCATTATACTATCAAAATAAATTAAATTTGTTTGTTCATACGATTGATAACAAAGTAATTCGTTTTGGAAAAAATGTTCACATTCCAAAATCTTACCATAGATTTCAAGGCGTAATTGAAAAATTATTTCAAGAGAAAAAAATTATTTCAAAAAATGAATTGTTACTTGATATGAAGGAACAAACTTTTTCAGAATTAATTAAAGAAATCAATCCTTCTAGTGTTATTGGTTTTTCTACCGAAGGAGAATTAAGTTCATACCAAAAAATTGCATCTGAAATTCCTGATAACTCATGTATTGTATTAGGTGGATTTCAAAAGGGTCATTTTTCTGATTCAGTCCAAAATGAGATTACAAATCTATATTCAGTTGGAAATGAATCTTTTGAAGGTCATGTGGTTGTATCTAGAATCCTTTACGAGTACGAAAAAACCATTTTTATGTAGGAATTTTGTTTTTATTTTCAGCGCAGTCATAGTATAGCCTGGTTAGTATTCGGGGTTTCCAACCCTGTGACGCGGGTTCGAATCCCGCTGACTGCAGTCTATAATTTTAATCAGAACTAATTTTTACCTGTATTTTTAGAAATTATTGTGAAGCCTATAGTTTACAAAATTGCAATGGAAAGAATGCAAATTTTGATTGATAATGCAATCAGTAATGCTAGAACCGATCCCGAATTATCACAAAGACAGGCCTCTATAGCACGCCGAATAAGCAGTAAATATAAAATTCGAATGCCATATGACCTTCGAATAGTTTTTTGCAAAAAATGTAAATCATTTATTGCCCCAGGACTAAATTCTAGAATTCGTTTAGGAAGAACATCTGTCAAATCGATCAGAATTTCATGTAATTTGTGTGGTCATACCTATCGTAAAATAATATCGTGATTATTTGCAATTATATTTTAATGACATTGAAATCAATACAGTTATGATTCTAAAATTTATTTTATCGATATTTGTAATACTTTTTGTAATTTCTATCACCCCTGCATATGCTCAACATCATTCTGGTTCGCTTTCACCTCCAATTGATCTTGATGGATTACAGGTGGCAGTTAGTACAACTCTTTTTCCAGAAGATTTCAGCTACGGTGATTCAAAATCCACAAACCTATCAATTAGATTTTTTGATAGTGAAACTGATGTAAATATTCAAAGTGTAACTTATCGTGTTAAAATTTTTCAAGATAGTAATTTAGTTGCAAATGAATATTTTTATGATGAAGATGGAAAATTAGATTTAAAAATTAAACCAACAACTGGATGCCAAGAAAAAGAACTTTGGAAATGTACTGTATACAACGGCGAAAAACATGCTATTGCTGGTGGATACTATGCTAGAGGGGATTCACTTCCAACAATTCAAGGGCCAATTTTTGATAAAAGTGGAGAATACTCTGTTCAAGTTTCTATCGTAGGTGCAACAAATCCAAAAACTTTGACTACTCAAGATTTGCTCTTTGAAACATTTTTGCATCTTCCAGAAAAACAAATTTTTGAAATTAAAACTGCTTCTGCAGAGGAATTCCCAATATCCGTAAAATCTCATAATGATGAAATTTCTAATTTTGAATTTAATGAGACATTAAACAAAATATCATACGAAATACCCTTTGATTGGAATGATCATAGTCACAGTTCTACCATCAATCAAATTATTTCATTTAACAAAGATTTTTCGTCTATTTCACAATACAATGATTTGTTAATTTCTTTAAATGATGTAGAAATTGATAATGAATTTTATGAATTTAATATCTCAAATCCCGATAAAAATTCTATAAAAATTGAAGTACCACATGAAAATCTTTTACAAATTAAAGATAAATTAATTTCAAAATCAAATAATGATTTAATTAAATTAGAAATTCTATCTGGTGAAAAAATTAATTTTAATGATATAAAATTATCCTTTGATAATGATGTAGTAGGAGAAATTTATTGGAACTCTGAACTAACTTCTGGTAAAAAAATTCCATTCACCTTTTCTTTTTATGATGGAAATAATATTTCTGTAAAAGATTTATTGTTTGTTTATGGTATTACTGATTCCTCTGGAAAAGAAGTTTGGTCTAATATTGGAACTGGCCAAAAATATCTTGGTATCTTAGCTCCTGATGGAATTTATCAAGAATCCATTTTCATTCCAACTGATGGAGAGTATGAATTTAAATTAATTTTAACTGGCCAATACTCTAATAATTTTGAAAACTTTCTCGTATCTACATCAAATTTTGAGATTAATTCTCAATCAATTTTAACTAAAGAAACAACTAGCACAATTCCAAACTGGATCAAAAATAATGCAGAATGGTGGGCAGCTGGTGCAATTGATGATGACGCTTTCATTCAAGGAATTCAATTCCTAATTAAAGAAGGAATTTTAGAAATTCAATAAAAAATAATTTATTCTAATTCCTCTTCTGTATCACTTTCTTTTTCTTTTGACCATCTATTTTTTCCACCTTCTCCATATTGACGCCAATCTTTTTTCATTGGGTATACTATGGCATTACTTTCTAAAAAGAGTCTCTACTTGACTTACTTTCTTTTCTGGATTGTCTTTTTAATTTGAGAATTTTTATCTAATTAGCGATCTTTTTGAATTTTATCTCTGCCTAATTTCTTAAATTGTCAGACGTATTCTCTTAAAATGATTTATAAGACGATTATCGATTTTTGCAGTTTATGGCAAAAGTCTACGATGTACCAGCAGATGTGTTAATTGAGAGATTAGCTGAAATTCTAAAAAATGAAGATATTCCTGCTCCTTCTTGGACTCCATTTGTTAAAACTGGAGCACATGCCGACAAACCGCCACAAGACAGTGAATGGTGGCATACTAGATGTGCATCAATTATGAGAAAAATTTACTTTAATGGTCCAATTGGAGTTAATGAATTAAAGAAAGATTATGGTGGTGGTAAACCACACGGATATGGTGCTGCTCATCACAGAGATGCAAGTGGTGCAATTGTTCGTAATGCAATTCATGGATTGGAAAAACTTGGTTATTTAGAAATAATTGAAAAGAAAGGTAGAGTTGTTTCTAAAAATGGAATGCAAAAACTAGATAGACTTGCTACAGAAATACTCAATGAATTAATTCTAGAAAAACCTGAATTGAAAATTTATCGTTAGATCAAAATGAGTTTTCCTGAACCAAATGATATACCACAAGATCAAAATCCTAATCATGAAGCAGCAGCACAAAAAGAGCAAATCCTAAAACAAATTTTAACTCCGGAAGCTAGAATGAGATTAAATAATATTAAAATGGTCAAACCTGAGTTATCCGATCTAGTTGAGCAATATCTAATTGGAATGGCAACACAAGGAAAAATGCCTGGACAGATAACTGACGATCAATTAAAACAAATCCTCATTTCTACACAACAACCAAAACGTGATTTTAAAATAAATCGAGTTTAACACTGATAAAATATAATTAGGGGTAAATTAGTTTGAAATCATGAAAGCAGTCGTATACCGTGAATATGCACCAGATGATAATTATGCAAAAATTCTCAAGGTTGAAGATATTGATTCCCCGAAGCCAAAACCAGATGAGGTAGTTTTTACCAACAAAGCATCTGCCCTAAATTATAATGATATTTGGGGAATGAGAGGTGTTCCAATTGCAATTCCTCTACCACACATTTCAGGTTCAGATGTAGCTGGAGATGTAATCGCCGTAGGTGAAGATGTACAAGGTTTCAAAGTTGGGGACAGAGTTGTTTCTCATTCTAATTTAGCATGTAGAGTTTGTAGTGCTTGTACTGCAGGAAGAGAATTTGATTGTACCAGAAGACAAGTTTGGGGTTTCCAAACCGGTCCACTATGGGGTGCATATAGTGAAGAAGTTCATTTACCAGAAGTTAATGTTTCACATATTCCAGAAGGAGTATCATATGAAGATGCAGCAGCTGCATCAATGACAATTTTAACATCATGGCACATGTTAGTTGGAAGAGCAAAAATCACTCCAGGTCAAACCGTACTTGTAATGGGTGGTGGTTCTGGTGTTGGAAGTTTTGCAATTCAAATTGCTAAATTATACAACTGTGATGTTATTGCAACTGCAAGTCCAGACAAACTAGAAAAATGTAAAGAACTTGGAGCAGACTATGCAGTTGATCATAGACAAGATGACTGGAGTAAACAAGTCTTCAAAATCACTAAAGAAATTGCAAAAACAAAAGGTGAAGCACCTGGAATTGATCTTGCATTTGATCACATTGGTCAAACTCACTTTAACAAGCAACTACAATTGCTCAAATACGGTTCAACTCTAGTCTCATGTGGTGCAACAACAGGTTATGATGCACAAATAGATCTTAGACACATATTCTTCAAAGGAATCAATGTCTTAGGTTCAACACAAGGAACAAAAGCTGAATTAGATCAAGGTCTATACTGGATGGGTCAAGGAAAAATAAAAGCTGCAGTAGACTCAGTTTATACATTTGAGCAAGCAGCAGAGGCTCACACAAAAATGCTAACTGGTAAGTTCTTCGGCAAAATCATATTGAAGCCTGAAGGCGCATAGTCATTTAATGACTCAGCTCTTTAGAAGTCTCATTTTTGTTCCTGGAAATAATCCTAGGTTTCTAGAAAAGGCAAAGAAGATTCAAGCTGATATTGTCTGTTTTGATTTAGAAGACTCTGTTCCAGATAATGAAAAAACTAGTGCTAGAAAATTAATTAAAAATACACTAAAATCTCGTTCAGAATATTCTTCTTCTATTTTTGTTAGAACTAATTCCCCCCTATCTGGAAAAATTCCATCAGATCTAAAAGAAATTGTTCAAAAAGGAATTGATGGAATAGTAATTCCTAAAGTGAATAATGTTTCAGAACTAAAAAAAATACAAAAAATTCTTTCTGGTTTAGAAAAATCTAAAAAACTAAAACCAATTCAAATTATTCCATCCATTGAATCAGCAGAGGGTGTTGTAAACTCCTATCTAATTGCATCATTTGGAAAGCGCGTCACTGCAATTGTTTTTGGTATATTTGATCTGCTAAATGATTTAGGAGTAGAATATACAAAAGACGCACCAGGTGGAAAATATTCAAGATACAAAATACCTGTTGATGCTGCAGCTGCAGGAATATCTGCAATTGACGGTATTTGGCAGGATCTAAATGATTTGAAAGGATTAAAAAAAGATTGTAATTTTGGCAAAAGCTTAGGCTATTCTGGTAAAAGTGTAATACATCCAGACCAAATTTCTATGGTTCATAAATCATTTTATCCTAACAAAACTGAAATTTCCTGGGCAAAAAAAGTCTGTAAAGTATACTTGGAATCAACAAAAAAAGGTAAAGGTGCAACAACAGTTGATGGAAAAATGATAGATGAAGTCCATTACAAACAAGCAAAAGCACTTTTACAAATTGTAGAATAGTATTATGATTGACCTTCTTGATCCAACCAATGTAATTACTAGAATGTTCAATAATCAAAATTATGATCAATTATACAATTATTGTAAGGATCTTCTAAAGAAAGATCCTACTGATATGCTTGCCTTGCAAAACATTTCATTAGCTTTGATATATTTGAAAAATTTTGAGGAATCCATCACATATTGTGATAAAGTTCTTGAAATCAAGAGTACTGATGCATATGCATTAAAAAATAAAGTTTTTGCATTGGAAAGTTTGAAAAAATATGATGAAGTTTTAAAATTATGTGAAACACTTTTGTCAATTGACCCTAAAGACATTTGGGCATTAAATAGTATGGGTATTTCTCTAAACGAATTAGATCGTCATAAAGATGCAATTAGATATTATGACACTTCACTTGTAATTGACCCAAATGATGTTACTGCATTAATGAACAAAGCCATCTCATTAAGTCATTTAGGTAATTTTCAAGATGCAATTGATTATTATGATTTAGCTCAACGGATTGATTCAAGCTTAAGGGAAATACCTCCTGCAAAGTCAAAATTATATGAAAAATTAAACATGCCTGATGAAGCATTTCTAGCTGCTCAGGGTGTGCTCAACAAAGATATGCAAAAAATCAAATCAGATGCTAAAGAGAATAAATGCACTGTTTTTCATCAATTTTGCGATGATGAATTTCAAAATTCTGATTCAAAATAATTAATTTTAGAATCATCTAAATCATTTTATACAAAGACAATGTATTTTTTTTGATGTTTACAGGAATTGTTGAAGGAGTTGGAAAAGTAAATAAAATTTCAAAAATTACAAAAAATCGTAGTGCAATTGAAATGACTATTGACTTAGGTAAACAAGTGAAGGGATTAAAAATTGGACAAAGCGTTGCACTAAATGGTGTGTGTCTAACTGCAACAAAACTGTCAAAATCTAAATGTATTTTCGAAATGATTGAAGAAACAACAAAAAAAACTGATCTTGGTAATCTAAAAGTTGGTGGAGTAGTAAATATTGAAAGAAGTTTGAAAGCTGGTGATAGATTAGAGGGTCATTTTGTTTTAGGACATGTTGATGGTGTTGGAGTAATTAAAAAAATTGTTAAAAAACCCAAAGAAGTACAAGTATACTTTGAAGTTCCAAAAAGTTTAGCAAAATATGTTGTTAAGAAAGGTTCTATTGCAATTGATGGAATTAGTTTAACTGTTGTTGATATTAAAAAAACATTAGCATCCGTCTCTTTAATTCCTCATACTATTGAAATTACAAATTTTCATACTAAGAAAGTTGGAGATAAGGTTAATATTGAAACTGACATTCTTGGTAAGTATATTTTAAAGCAAGGCTAATTATCTACAATTATAGTGGTAATTACCCATTTTTTAGTAAACTATATACCTAGATTAAAACAATTTTTGTATATGTCACTTGAAACTGGACTTGAATCTCTTAAACGTGGAGAATTTGTCTTATTATTTGATTCAGCAGGACGTGAAAATGAAATTGATATGGTTGTCGCAGCAGAATTCATTACTCCTGAACATGTTGCACGAATGAGACAGAATGCAGGTGGATTACTTTGTATTGCTCTTGAAAATAATTTTGCAAAATCTCTTGAATTACAATACATGCATGATACTCTTGCAAGTTCATCCATGTCAAATAAAGAAATGATAATGGGCTTAGCTCCATATGGTGATTATCCAACATTTTCATTATCTGTAAATCATTATCAAACTTACACAGGAATCACAGATAAAGATAGAGCATTAACAATTTTGGAAATGGCTAATATCTACAAAGTTGAAAATAAACAGAAAAAATTTTCATCCTCATTTAAAACTCCAGGACATGTTCCTTTATTGATTGCATCAGAAGGATTAGTAGCATCACGTCAAGGACATACAGAAATGTCTGTCTACTTGGCTAAGACTGCAGGATTGACTCCAGTAACAGCTATCTGTGAAATGATGGATGCAGAAACCTATACTGCATTATCTGTAGATAAAGCAGAAAAATTTGGAAAACAAAATGGAATTCCATTAATTGATGGAAAAGAACTTTTGGAATATGCTAAGGTGAATTAATTTTGAATATAGCCATTGTAGTTTCAGAATTTAATGAAGAGGTAACATCCCGCATGTTAGAAGTTGCAAAAGAAAAAGCAGATTCTATGAAATTAACAATATCCCATGTTTGCAAGGTTCCTGGAGCCTATGATATGCCTATAATTGTAGATAAATTGTTACAAAATCAAGAAGTTCATGGTGTTGCAACTTTGGGTGCTATAATAAAAGGACAAACTAAACATGATGAAGTAATATCTCATGCTGCAGCTAGGTCCTTAACTGATTTATCCCTAAAATACCAAAAACCTGTTTCTCTTGGAATAACTGGGCCTGGAATGCAAGAAAGACACGCTTATGCCCGAATTAGACCTGTTGCAGAACGGGCTATCGAAGCACTTGTTACAATTTCTAAAGAATTGGAAAAAATTTAACAATGATCCAATTAAGTATCTTAAAAATTACTGAATATGGGCCTTGGACTTTAACATTAGGTAGTGACAGAGAACATGAATTACAGATGCTACAGGCTTCTCTTTACAAACAAGTGCAAAAATTATTTTCTGCAAAAAATTGTTTGGTATTTTTAAATAAATCTGACGAATTCTTTGTTGTATCAAATGGTCTTAGTTTAGATGATCACATTGAAATTCAAAAATCAGTTAAAGAATCATTTGAAGTTAGTTTAACTATTTCCATTGGATATGGGGAATCTCCATTTGATGCTAACCTAAAAGCATATGATGGTAAACAAAATAGTGTAATATTAAATGAAGAACATAGTATCTATGGATTCATTGATAATAGTTTAGAGTTTAATGTCTCAATAATGCATTTGGATGTTGATGATCTAAAATCAAAAAGAAAAGATAATTCTCCGTATGAAATTTCATTAAAAGTTTTTGAATTATATTCTAAAATTGGTAGATATTTTATTGAAAAAAATTCTCTTTCATTTTTCCTGGGTGGTGATAATTATATGGTAATTGCAAGTGATGATGCAAAAAATTCTGTTCAAAATTTTATTGATATGATTAAAAATGATGAGCAAATTTCTTTGAATTGCGGCATCGGAAATGCCAAAACTAGTAGGGATGCAGCTAAATTAGCCACAAAATCTCTTGATACTATTCGTGAAATCCGAGATTCAGGAAAACAAAAACCTGATGTTTATGAATTATAATGTTATTAAAAAATATCAGTGCATTAGTTGGTGAAAATTTAGATTTTATTTCAAATGTTGATATTCAAATTAAAAATGAGAAATTTCAAAAAATTAATTCTAACATACAATCTAAATCAAAAAAAGATACCATAGATTGTGAAGGGTTACTATTAATCCCAGGATTCATAAATTCTCATACACATATCGCTGATTCAATTGGTAAGGATATTACATTGAATAGTACTGTAAATCAAAAAATTCATCCTATGTTTGGAATTAAATCTAAAATTTTGAAAAATACTTCTAATGAATATCTCTCAACATTTATGAAAAATACATGTCATTCTATGATTCAAAAAGGTATTACCACATTTGTTGATTTTAGAGAAGGCGGATTAGATGGTGCAATATTACTTAAAAAAGTGGTTGATGATTTACCAATTCGTACAATTCTTCTCGGAAGACTAGATTTTCATCAAAGTACTTCCGAAATTAAAAAAAATAGCCCTTTTCCAAAGGAAAAAATTCGTGAACTTCCATCTTTACTAAAAATTTGTGATGGAATTGGTATTAGTGGTGCTAATGAGCATAGTACATCTGTATTACATTCCTATTCAAAAACAAAAAAATTACGAGCCATTCATTCTTCTGAAACTATAGAAAGTGTTCAAAAATCAAAACGAATTACTGGAAAATCTGAAACTCTTAGAGCATTGTCATTAAAACCTGATTTTTTAATTCACATGACTCATGCTTCTAAAAAAGATCTAGATGTTACATCTAAGAAAACTAGAGGCATAATTATTTGTCCTAGAGCAAATTCTTCACTGTCAGAAGGAATTCCTGATATTGAAAAAATGCAAAATGCTGGATGTCTATTAGGATTAGGCACAGATAATGTTATGATTAATTCACCAGATATGTTTCGTGAAATGGATTATCTCTGGAAGGTAACTATGGGAATTAAAAAAAAGAGAATTGATCCTAAAGAAATTCTTAAAATGGCAACAGTAAATGCTGGAAAAATTCTAAAAAAAGAAATTGGTATTATTCAAACAAAAAAAATAGCTGATTGTATTTTTCTTGATAAACATGCATTAGATTTGGAACCTATGCATAATCCGTATGCATCAATTGTACATAGAGCATCTCAATCAACAATCAAAGCAGTAATGATTGGAGGAAAAATTGTACATGGAAAAATCTAACATGTATGTAATTTTGAGTGCAGCAATTTCAATTGATGGAAAAATTTCTACACGATCAAATGATTCTAAGTTATCTTCTCAAGAAGATAGTATTAGATTACATAAATTAAGATCAAAAGTGGATGCAATTCTTATTGGAAAAAATACTTTGTTACAAGATGATCCGTTATTAACAGTACGTCATACAAAAGGAAAAAATCCTACAAGGATAATTTTAGATTCTAAAGGTACAATATCAAAAAATTCTAAAATAATTAAAACAAGTGATAAAATTCCTACTATAATTGCTGTTTCTAAAAAAATTAGTAAGGTGAATCTGTCAAAGTTAAAAAAATTACCTGTTGAAATAATTATTTCTGGAGAAAATTCTGTTAATTTAAAATTATTAATGAAAAAACTTTCTACTAAAAAAATTGAAACTATTTTAGTTGAAGGTGGAGGTACGGTGAATTGGGAATTTATCAAAAATAATATTTTTGATGAATTAATTATCACTTTGTCTCCTTATCTTATTGGAGGAAATGATGCTACTTCTTTAGTTGAAGGAAAGGGATTTTCCAAAATAGCTAATTCACCTAATTTGAAATTAAAATCTGTTAAGAGGCTCAAAAACCATCTCGTGATTAATTATATCAAAGTGTAAGTTCTTATAGTTTATCTCAAATGAAATTACAAGAAATTGGCAATTAAAAAGAAAACTACAACAAAAAAGAAAGTTGCAACAAAAAAGAAAGTTGCACCTAAAAGAAAGGCTGTAACAAAAAAGAAAGTTGCACCTAAAAGAAAGGCCGCTACTAAATCAAAAACAAAGAAACCAGCATTTGGAGGATACGCTATTAATTTTGCAGGTCGTCAAGAAACTGTAGAACAAGTATTTGGAAAGAAACCAATCGCTCCTAGTGAGATGACCAAAAAGATCTGGGCATTTGTTAAATCAAAAAGCCTATCTAACCGTTAAACCAGTTAGCGAACATTCGTTAACTAATTCTATATTTTAATTATTTTAAATTAAAAAGATATAGATACTGTATTTTATTTTTTTTAAATATGTCAACTACATCACTTCGACGTGATCATGAATTAATTGAAAAAGTAATCAAAGCTATGCAATCCACAATTGAATTATTAAATAATGGTAAACAAATTCCTGAATCAATTTTGCTTCCTGTAATTGATTTTTCAAAAAATTTTACTGATGTTTGTCATCATACAAAAGAAGAAAAATCATTATTTCCAGCTTTAGAACAAGCTGGAATGCCTACTAAGATGGGACCAATTGCTATGATGTTAATTGATCATCAACGTTCTCGAGAAATTGGAAATTCTATGGAAAATTCAGCAAAAGAATATCTTTCATCTGGAAATTCTGAAAAATTAATTTCTGATATGCAACTATATGTTGATCATATTACCGAACATTTGTGGAAAGAAAATAACAAATTATTCATGATGGCTGAAGCAAGATTGCAACATGTTTCTAAAAAAGTGGATGAAGAACTTTCTGGAATTGAAGAATCCCAATTGAATGAATTAGGTAAATCAAGACAACATTATGAGGAATTAGCTGAAAATCTTACTCATGATGTTTCTAATCATGGAAATTAATTTTGTCTAATTCAATTTTTGGAGAAGTAATTAAAGTTAGAAAATTCAGAAATGGTGATATTGAAATTGATTTTCACCATGATGAACAAATTACCCAATATCGATATTCTGACGATCCTAGTAGATTAGGTAATTTTCCTAAAGATTTAGCTGAAACGCTAGCTTCAACTTTGAATACTGATATTTGCATTGAGATTTTTTTCCAAGATGATGGTATTCCAAGTCATCTCGAATTAGAACAATGTGAGGATGAAGATGATGATGAATATGAGGATGACGAAGACGATGATGAATATGAGGATTAATAAAATGATTCTTTTAGAATTGTATTAATTTAATAATTTTTTAATTAATCAAAATGTTTGTTGCATGTCTTTTTTGATTTCATCAATTTTCTTTGAATATGCTTTTCGAGATTTTTCATTCTTTTTTATATTTAAGACATTTTGACATGATGGACATTTGAACATGCCTTCTAATGCATCCTCAAATGTAACTCTTGGACAATCCTCATTTCCACAATGATAAAAGTCTGATGCATTTTCATAATCGAATCTTTGTTGTAATCTCTCTTCAATTTTCTTTTTTTGATTTTCAATAAAATGTTCTACTTCTTCTCGTCTTGTTCTCCATCTGTAAACAAACCATCCTTTTCTTTCATCCTTTACCCTAATACCTGTAATCAAAGATTTTCCAAAAAGATCATAGAGTACTTTTCTTACCATGTTAATTCTTAGACCTGTTGAACTAGCAATTTCCTCATCAGTTGCATCTTCTGCTTTTAATAGAGATCTAGCAACTTTAAGATATTCATCGCCACCAATCATTGATGCAATTCTAACAAAAGGATCTTCGTATTTGTCTACCAACTTCATTCATCCTTAGTTTCTAGTATTAATCCCTTGTCTCATTTACTTGGACATTTTTACCATTTTTTGTGGGTATGATCTTTCTTTTAGCATCAGGAAAGACTTTTTCAAATTGCTCTCCATTTTGAATTCTATCTAATAATATGGCTAATGCGCTAATTTCTGAATGAGGCTGGCTTCCTACACCTACATTATAATCTGATAATTCATAAATTTCTCTGGGGACTTTTTCTGCTCCTACTACAACTAGTATTTTTTCTTCTGTACGCAATTGCATTTGGATATCATTGATTTTTTCACCATACATTGAAAGATGAATTATTTTAAAACCATCTTCTTTTTTCTTTTTTATAATTGATTTCCAATTTTCAATAAATTCAACAATAAAATTTCCACCCCATGTATTATTGATTTTTTCCAAGGTGTCTTTAATTTCTGGATTAACTTCTGTCATGAATATTTTTTCTGCTCCAAAGGCTCTTGAAACTAATGCAACATGAGTAGTAACTCTGTCGTCTCTTACAACACGTTGTCCTATTCTAACAACTTCAATTACCAAATGTATCTACAACTCCTTTCATTTCATTTTTTTTATATTTATATGGATTTTGATTTATAATGGTATTTTGAATTAATTCCTTTAATTCTTTAATATTTTCACCTGTTTTTGAGGAAACTAAAACTACTTTTTCATTTTCAATTAAATTTAGTAATTCTCTTTTGTAATTGATTTGATCTTGTTTAATTAGATCTAATTTATTTAATGCAAAAATTATTTTTTCTTTTTTAACTCCTAATTCATCTAATGTTCTCATACAACTAGCAAATTTTTTCTTTAATTCTAATTGTGAATCACTAACATCAATAACTAGAATGATTATGTCTGAATAAGTTAATTCTTCTAATGTAGATTTGAATGCATCTATCATATATGCTGGTAATTTGCTAATGAATCCAACAGTGTCTGCAATTAAAGCTGGTTCTTGATTAATTGTAATCCTTCTTGTAGTGGTTGATAATGTTGTAAACAACTCCTTACTTTGAGTTCTTGTCTCACCTGTAGTTTTATTAAATAATGTTGTTTTTCCTGCAGATGTGTAACCTGCTAATGAAATTGTTGTAAATCCCATTCTCTTTCTTCCTTGTCTGTGAAGTTCTCTTTGTTTTCCTGCTTTTAGTAATTTCTTTTTTACTGTCTGCATTCTATGTTTGATGTCGTTATAGTAAACATCAACTTCAAATTTTCCAATTCCCATGAATCCTGGCTGTTCACCCATGTTGGCTAAACGAACTTTTTCTTTAGCTCTGACCATTTCATATCTTAATTGTGCTAATTTTACTTGTAATTTTGATTCAGCACTAGATGCTCTACTTTCAAAAATTTCCAGAATTAGTCCTTCTCTGTCTAAAATTTCTCTTTGTAATTCTGTTGCTAGATTATAATTTTGACTAGGTTTTAGAATCTCATCAAATACAATTACATCTGGTCTAATTTTATCTGCAATCTCTTGCAATTTTTCTAAAATTCCCAGACTAATTCCGTATTTTGGTTTTTGAAGATAATTTTCTTGAATAATATGAACTACTTCATATCCTGCTGCTTCACATAGACCCTTTGCTTCATTTATTGCATCCTCTTTGTCATATGTGATTAAAATTGCTTTGTCCATTTTGATATATTATTCCGTTTTTTTCAATGTTTTTTCAATATTCATATTTAACACAATTTCTGCAATATCACTGGCATATTCAGAAATTCTTCTAATATTTTCTGATAATCTTCTAACTCTGTAAATTTCCTCATCATCTTTTAATGATTTAGATGAATCTCTAACTTTCTTTTCATACTTGCTAATTTCTTCTATTTTTTTGATAGTTTTTTCTGCTTGATAGTAATCTTCTTTGAATAATGCTAAACATGATTCATCTAATACTGTTAACGAGAAATCATTCATTTCTTGTAATTTATTTAAAATTTCTTTCTTGATTGGTTTTTTAAATTCTAAAAAGTCCTTTGCAATAAATGCTGCATGATCTCCAGTTCTTTCTATATTTTTTACTACTAATCTATATCCTAAACAATCTCTTGCATTTCTAAACCCCATTTCTTTTAAAACATGTTCATTTTGTATTGCTATTTTTAATTGACGAATAATATAAAATCCAAATCTATCAACTTCATCATCTGTATTGATGACCTCTTCTGCTAAATCCACATTATTTTCTTTAACTGCTAAAATTGCATCATTTGACATTGATTTTGCCAAATGTATCATTCGTTTGAAAGCTCCATCAACTGATAATTCTAATAAATTTACAAGAACTTGAATTGTTATTCCATTACTAGAATCTGAAATAATTTCAGAACCCATTAACATTCTTTTTACAGCTTCTTTTACCGTGTTTCTTTGTGATGGATTCAATCGTCCATTTTTTGATTTTAAATTAATAGTTCTAAATCCTAAAAAATATAATGAAATTAATTTTCTAACTATGGCATCTGCTTTTTCATCTTCAGAAATTTCTATAGTAGCATCTTCTTTTTTTTGCTTACGTGATTCAAATTTTGGCGGGAATACTTCTAAAGTAGATGATCCTTTTCTAACCATTCGTACTTGGTCTCCTTGTTTTAATCCTAATTCGCTAATCCACTGTTTTGGTAGTGAAACTATATAGGATGATTTACCTGTAAATTGTATTTTCCTTGTTTCACCTTGTTCTTCCATAATATACTGATAGAAAATTTATCTATATAGTTTTTACTTTTATCTATAGTTTAACAACAACTAATATTTCCAATAATTCATTTCCATATATGGAAAAATTTGTTAAACTCCAACAATCACTGGATGCTCTATTTGGAAAAGGAACATCAAAATTTTTACCAAAAGATCTAGATATAGAATTATCAAGAAAAACTGGTCGAATTCGAACAGTTTCACATAAAGGAAAATTACTTTGTACATTGAGAATTAATGGTAGTTTAGCAATTAGTATTGGTTTTGCTCAGACATTGTTACAAAGTAAAACATTCAAAGAAAATTGTATTGAAGTTAACAAAGATGCTGCCCCTTTTGTTATGGAAGGAAGATCAGTTTTTTGCAAACATGTTACTTGGTGTGGAAAAAATGTAAAAGTTTCATCTGATACTCCTGTATTATTTGATAATCAAGTAATTGCAGTTGGTAAAGCAATTTTATCTGCAAAAATGATTTCTGATTTCAATTTGGGTGTAGCGATAAAAGTTAGAGATAGTTTAAAAAGTCGTAAGGAGAAGATAGTGGTATGATGCGAGGAGGTAACCGCGAAATGCGAAGAATGATGGACAAAATGGGTCTTGATATGAATGAATTATCAAATGTTCAAGAAGTTATTATTAAAACTGACAAAAAAGAGATAATCATTTCAAAGCCTTCTGTGACTGAAATGAAAGCAAAAGATAGTTCTATCTTTACTGTAACTGCAGATAGCTATGAAGAAGCAGAATTGGAAGTTCCAATTTACTCCGATGACGATATCCAATTAGTTAGTCAACAAGCAGGTGTTGATGAAGAAAAGGCAAAAAGTGCTTTAGAAGAGGCCAAGGGCGATCTAGCCAGGGCAATTTTACTTCTCACATCTGGATAATCTCACTTTTTGTGCCTAAAATATGCCCTAAAAATGAATGATTTAATAAATGGAATTTATCAAATCTGAATAACATGGCAGATGTTGCTGAATCAAAAGTCACAGGAATTATCAAATCTTTAAACGGATTAGAAGATGATCTTGATTCTTTAACAGGTAAAGTTGGAGATATGAAAAAACAACTAAATGTTAAAACTTTGAGTGAAATTGACACATTGTTAGAAAAAACTCGTGAGATGGCTACCAAAGAGGCAGAAGTAATGATTAATGCAGCAAAAGAAAAAGCAAATTCAGAATCTGCAAAAATTGCACAAGAAGGTGATTCAAAATTGGCTGAAATAGAATCAAATGTGAATTCCAATTTTGATGATATGGTAAAACATGTTGTTTCTACAATTTTGAAAGCATAATCTTCAATATTGATCAATTTTAAATTTAAGATATTTTACAAATGAATAATGCAGTCATTGCTTGATCAAGTTAATATTTTAATCAAAATGAAAGTGGGAGACCCATATAGATTAGAACATATCAAATTAATGCTAAAACAAAAAAGAACAGTATATGGCTCTGACAGAGCATATCTTGATCATTTAATTCATGATTATATTGAACAAGTTAAAACTCAAAAAAAATTATCAAAAATACGTGGAGAGGATCCATTTGAAGAAGATACTGAAATCATGGTTTCTGAAGAGGGTATTGAAGATGATGAAGATGATGTTGTAGAGATGGAACACATTTACTGTTGGAAATGTGGTAAATCTATTCCTGTAAATTCTAAATTTTGTCTTGATTGTGGAAGTGATGTAAAAAACCCTGAAGTAAAAGAAGACCCTATTGAAAAAATACCTGAAAAAATACCTGATGAGGTTATTGAAAAAAAATCTAATAATGGAAACAGAAAAAATATTCTCATAGTGATAGGTGTATTATCAATTTTAGCTGTAATTGGTGGAATAGTTGTTATGAATAATGGATTTGACAAAACAGTTTCTTCAGATGATGATTCTGTACAGCCACCAACAGAAGTAATTAGTGAAACAACAGAATCTGATGTTGATGTAAATTCAAAATGTGGAGCTGGAACTGTATTTGATGATGCAACAAACACTTGTCTTTTAGAAGACACTCAAACTAGTTCAAAATGTGGAGCTGGAACTGTATTTGATGATGCAACAAACACTTGTCTTTTAGAAGACACTCAAACTAGTTCAAAATGTGGAGCTGGAACTGTATTTGATGATGCAACAAACACTTGTCTAATCCCATAAATTTTTAATTTATTTTAATTTTTTTTTTGTAAAAATTATACATATTTGTAATTAAATTAAAAAATAAAATTTGAAAATTACCAATACATATTTATTGTTATTTTAAATGATTTTTTTGAAAAAAATAATTTTATTATGAAAAAACTTGTAATTATTTTAAAATTAATTTTTATTTTTTATAATTTTTAGCGATCCATGCTTATATACCTATAATTTCTATATAAAATACTAAAATGACATGCAAAGGCATCTGTGTTAGATATAAAGCTCAAAAACCTGTTGGAACAGGACGTTATGCATCAGGTCAGAGAAGATGTCAAATTTGTGAAATTTTCATTAAATGGGAAGGATTGTGGTGTCCTTGTTGTGGATATAGATTAAGAACAAAACCACGTAATTTGAAATACAAGGCAAAACTTCGAGCAAGAGTTGAAGCTGATTCTGCTGAGGAGTCAGAAACCAACTCTATTGCTGCAATGGAACAAGAATTAGTTGCAGAAGCTGCAGGAAAAACAAAAAAGGCAAAAACAAAAAAGGCAAAAACAACAACAGCTAAAACATCAAAAGGCAAAGCAAAAACAGCTTGTCAATTTTGTGGTAAACTCTTTGTGTTTATTGATAAGCATGAAAAAAAGTGTAAAAAAAATCCACAATATGAGGCAATAGCAATAAAAGCATAAGACTCGTTTGTAACTTATTGGCTTCTTCTAATGGCTTTGTAAATAAAATTATTAAATTAGAAAATCGGAATTTTTCACTAAGAATTCAAAAATTTGAAAATGGATACTTTGTGTCAGTTTCAGAAGATAATGATAAGATTGGTTCCATGACAGTTTCTTTAGCTACTGGCCCTACTCCAACTACCACTACTATAATTCCATCTAGAAATGAATCATTATTTTTACGATTAGTTTCTGAACGTATTAGTACAAGGATGAAGGGGATTGCTTTAGTCTCTATATTTGTCAAAAATGAATTAGAACCGTCAACCGCAAAAGCCTTAATGTCTGAAATAATGGAAATGATTGAAAATGAGTGATTTAAGAGATTACATTTCTAAAGTTAAAAAAATTAAAGAGCTTAAAACCATTAAAACCCAAGTTTCAACTAAATATGAAATTGCTGGTGTTACAGCAAAAGTAGATCAATCACATGCAGTATTATTCGAAAATATCAAAGAAAGTGATTTTAGACTAGTATCTAATCTAGTTGGAACTCGAAAAAGATTTGCTCTGGCAGTTGGTGGCACAGAAAATAACATACATCAAAAAGTAATTTCAGCAATAAAAAACTCAAAAGCACCAAAAATCGTGCCTACTGGAAAATTCATGGAAAATAAGTCAAAAAATATCAATTTAATGCCTGTTGTGACTCATTTTGAAAAGGAATCTGGACCCTTCATTACTTCTTCAGTGGCTTATGCCAAAAATCCTGAAACAGGAAAACAAAACTCATCATTTCACAGGATGATGCCTATCGATAAAACACATCTCTCAATTAGAATGGTTGAGGGTCGTCACTTACATCGATGTTTTATTGATGCAAAAGAACATGGTGAGGATCTTAAAATTGCTGTTACTGTTGGTGTTCATCCTGCAATATCAATTGCTGGTGCTTATCAATTTGATTGGGGTAAGGATGAAATTGATATTGCAAATTCTTTACTAGGTGGAAAATTAACTTTAGCAAAACTTCCATTTTCTGGATTGAATGTACCATCTGGTTCAGAAATTGTAATGGAGGGAAAAATTTTACGTGATAAAGTTCACCCAGAATGGATGGTTGAAATGCTTCAGACTTATGATCATAAAAGATCACAACCAATTTTTGAAATTGAGAATTTGTATTTTAGAAATAATCCTATCTTCCATGATGTCTTATCAGGTTATGGCGAACACCGTTTGTTAATGGGAATGCCCATTGAATCTAAATTAAATGGAGAATTGAAAAAGGCTTTCTCTCAAGTAAAACAGGTTTCTATGACAAATGGTGGTTCAAATTGGTTACATGCTGTTGTTCAAATTAAAAAGAAAACCGAATCTGATGCTAAAAAAATTATTAAAAAAACATTTGAATCTCACCGTTCATTAAAACAAGTAACTGTAGTTGATGAGGATATTGATCCAAACAGTGCTGAATCTGTTGAATATGCGATGGCAACAAGATTTCAGGCAGATAAAGATTTAGTAATTATTAAGAATGTGCGTGGTTCTAGTCTTGATCCTTCTAGTGATCAAAAGAAATTACAAACTGCCAAAATGGGTATTGACGCAACACGCTCTACTTCTAAACGTCCAGAAGGATTTGAAATGGCAAAAATCCCTAAAATTGATAAAATTGACCTGAAAAAATATTTCAAATAATCCTTAATTGACTGATCAAATTAAATTGGATGAATGTACAGGAATGTTGGTATAAAAAAATGTCCTCAGAAAATTCTATTAAATCTGAAAAAACTCCATCTGAATCTCATGCTGAGGTAATTGTTAGAATGTTCCCTTCTGATGCAAATCCAGCTGGAAATGTATTTGGTGGTGAAATTTTAAAAAATATTGATATGGTAGCAGGAATAGTTGCACAGCGCCATTCTCAATCTAATGCAGTAACTGTGTCTTTAGACAGTGTAAATTTCTTGAAACCTGTTTTTGTTGGAAATGTACTTTTCTTAAATGCCCGAATTAATTATGTTCATAATTCTTCAATGGAAATTGAAGTTAAAGCAGAAGCTGAAGATATTGTAACTGGAATTAGAACTATTACTGCAACTGCTTTTGTAACTTTTGTTGCACTTGGTAAAAATGGTAAGCCAATTCCTGTTCCAACCTTAGCTCTAAAAACAGATGAAGATCGTATAAAATTCGATGAAGGTAAATCTAGAATGGAAAGACGATTACAAAATCGACAAAAATAGATTTATTAAATTATTGAAATTTTAATTTCTTTAATTTTATCTCTTGATTCATCCAGTAATCGTTGAATTACAGGCGTGTATATTTGACATAAATACATAATTTCAATTTTTTGTTCATCTTCTAAAGTTAAAAATGCTGACGATGTAATTTTCTTTTTTGTAACTTTTGGTTCTTCATTTTCATTTCTTTTTTTATTAATAACTTCTAAAAATATTGGAGTTTGCCTTTTCATTTCAATCTCTAACTGTTCCTTTGAAATAATTTTTTTATTTCTTAAATCAACTTTAATTTCTTGACAAAAATCGTCTTTGTATCTTTCAATACCTCTCATCATTATCTTAATTTCTGGTAATTTTTCATTCATATTTTTGAATTGACGAATTTTATTCATAAAATTTGGATATGGATTTTTATGTTCTATTTCATATTTATTTGAAAACCATTCAGAAAATTTTAATGCATTAAAATCTTGTTTTGTTTTTGCTTTATTATGAAATTTTTTTTGAGTAATCTTATCTGAAATAAATAGTCCAAAATCTGTATTTGCTTCCTCAAAAATTCCATTGATTATATTCTCAATTGAATTAATATATTTAATAAAAAAATAATTTACATAAAATGGATCAGGATCATATTGTTTAATTTGTTTTAAAAAAATTTCACATTTTTTAATTTCTTCTTCAATATTCATTGATTTTTGCCAGATTCTGAAATTGTATATTTTGATTGTGCTTTTAGTTCTACAGATAATTTATTAAAAATTTCATTTACACTAACATCTACTAGATTAATTGTTGCATTTTCTTTCACTATTTGTTTCTCAAATTTTTCCTTAATTGCAAATGATACTGATGACCAATGTAAAACTCCTTTCAATTGTTCTTCAACAGTTGCATTGGTGGTTGGTAGACTAGATGATGCAAAAACAATTCCATTTGTCCACTGCATAGTTGGAATACCTCCACCTGATGATCTTGTACTAAATGCAATTTGTTTAACCCAATCATCAAATTGATACTCAATTATTTCATGAATAATCAATTTTTTCCATGGTTCTATTGTAATATCCATCAATGTACCTAAAAATAATCCAATTATAATCTTATTTTTAATAAATTAAATTTCTGTAATTTCAGTAATGGTTCCTAAAACAGAATCCATTTTTACTATTGCCTTTTTTTCATCCCATCCCAATGCTACATACCAATCTCCTGCATCACTATGGTATTTTGTTTCTAATGTTTTGAGCTCTTCAGGTTTTTTATCATATTGTTTAGCAATTCCTGAAATTGCCAATGCTATGGCATCTTTTTCTTTTTCTAACCTTCTCTTCATTAATCCTATTCCTGGACTCATGATTAATTCAGACCTGTTCATCTAATATAGTTAATTCTTTCAATTACGCATAATCTATAATTCTATTAAAAATAATCATTCCAATATTTCAAATAGTCTATTTTTATGAGAAAAATAAAATGAAATTAATTCAAAAATTTTCAAAATCACTTATTCTAAAATCTTCCACTCTAAAATCTTCCACTCTTGTTTCTCTTGTGTCCATTCTTGCAGTAATAGGACCTATTGTAATAGTTTCAGCTGGATTTTGGGATGCTATATCTCATATTCTTAAAGAACCTGAATTCTTTTGGAGTCCTTCGCATATTGTTGTTTATTCTGGTGTGTTCATGACAACTTTTGCTGCAACTATGGGTTGTTTGTTACTCTTAAGGAAATCAGTTCATGGTTCTCTAAAGACTGGAATTAAATTTGTTATTGTAGGCTCTATAATTCAAATGATCTCTGGATTTGGTGATTCATTATCTCATGATCTTTTTGGAATTGATGGACTTATTTCGTGGTCTCATCAACCCCTTGAGCTTGGTTTAGTTCTTGCATCATTTGGAGCAGTTTTAATCATTAAAAATCGGGAACATACCAAATTGAAATTCTTTTTACCTTTTTCAATAATTGCATTTTTATTTTTTGCAACTTGGTTGATTTTTAATATTGTCTTAACTTTTGGTCACACTATTCAATGTATTCAGATTTATGAAATATTTTCATCTGGATGTTCTATATTGTAATTTTTTATTTTGAGATAGGAAGTAAACATAATTATCACAGAACCTAACAATATCATAATTCCAGGTGCAACCATTTTTTCTGAATTAGTATTTCCAAATTCTGTTTGTAAAATTATTGAATTTTCTGAAATATTTGATACCTTCATTGTATAAATGCCATCTTTATTAAAGTCAAAATAACCTACCGAAAATTTTGTATTAATTTTTTGTTCTTGTATTATGTTCAAATTTTTATCTAAAATTTGAACGAAAACATTTTCTCTAGTAAATTCAGGCATGTAAACTTTGTAATATCCTATATCTTCTCCAGTAAATTCTAATTTTGATTCCATAGAATTAGATTTTTTTAGTATTACTGAATCATGATTTTTTTCAGTTTCATTGAAAATTACTGAAACCCAAATCATCCCAATCACTACTAATACAAATCCAATTTTGAATGCAGACACCTTCATTAAATTTTCTAAAAAATTATTTGGTTAATAAAATAATCTAAAGGGCTCGAAGGGATTTGAACCCTCGACCTAGCGGTTCGAAGCCGCTTGCTCTATCCAGGCTGAGCCACGAGTCCAAACAATTAAGATTTTAACGGGTGTAAATATCTGTCTAGATATATTGAAAGTTTCAAAAAAAGTTATGGGCGTTGAATATGCAATTCGAGATATTGTATTAGCCGCAAGAAAAGTTGAACAATCTGGCATGAATGTTGATTATCTAAATATTGGTGATCCAGTACAATTTGGATTTCAACCTCCTGATAATGTAAAACAAGCTTTAATCAATTCTATCAATAACGGTGAAAATTATTACTCCACATCAGAAGGTCTTTTAGAATTACGTGAGGAGATTGCAAAAAAAGAAAATCTAAAAGGACTTTCTATTACAGCTGATGATATTTTAATTACAAATGGTGTATCTGAAGGACTTGACATGGTAATCTCTTCCATTGTTGAAGAAGGTGACGAAGTACTTTTACCTGGACCATATTATCCTCCATATGCTTCGTATGTTAGATTGCATGGTGGAATTCCGGTAGAATTTTCTGTAGATCTAAATAATTCCACACCCGATATTGATGATATTAAATCTAAAATTACATCTAAAACTGTTGCAATTTGTTTAATCAGTCCAAATAACCCTACAGGAGTTGTATTTAATGAAAATGCATTAAAAGAATTAGTTGATATTGCTAATGAACACAATCTTTACATTATTTGTGACGAAATTTATGATCAAATAATTTTTGATGATAAATTTGTAGGAATTGGAAAGGTTGCTGGTGATTCTCCTATCATTATTCTAAATGGATTTTCTAAAGTCCATCTAATGTCTGGATGGCGAATTGGTTATATTGCATTTAATCAATCTCCTCAACTTGAATCTCTACGCGAACATCTTCCAAAGCTTGCTAGGGTGAGAATTGCAACAAGTCTCCCAGTTCAACATGCAGCTTTAGAGTCTTTACGTGGACCACAAAATTACATCAATGATTTTGTTTCAGAAATGAAAAAACATCGAGATTTAGTTGTTAAACGACTTAATGAAATGCCAGGACTTTCTTGTCCAAATCCTAAGGGTGCATTTTATGCATTTCCCAAAATTGAGGATAATAGATTTGGTAATGATAAAGAATTTGTTACAAAATTATTAGAATCAAAAGGTGTTCTAACTGTTCATGGTTCTGGATTTGGGGAACAATATGGTACTGGACACTTTAGACTTGTTTATCTTCCAAGTCTTGAAATTTTAGATTCTGCAATGAATAAGATTGAAGAATTTGTTTCTCAGTAACTCCAGATCGAAAATTTTTCTGGAATAATTTCTATGATACAATCTGTATCATCTAGTAATTGTTTTGCTGATTTATTTTCTAATGTCTTGAAATATTTTAAGAGAATTTTTTTTGCAATAGTCTTTGTTTTTGGCATTTCTACAATTATGTTGGCAATTCCTTTAGACATTACTCCATAAATGTCTGGAGCATTAACTCCTACATCTACACAAAATGATACTTTGTTATTTTTTTTAATATTTTTAATTTTTTGACTTTTAGTATTAGTTCCAATATGAATTTTTTTTCCACTATATCTATACCATACAGGCGTAATATGTGGAAAATTTTTTTTATCAATAGTACATAATCGTAAAATTTTTTGTGTTTTTAGAAATTCATCTCTTTTGTTCATGTTTTCTAAATCCCAATGCTACCATAAAAATCCCAAATGCTAGCATTCCCATTGACACTTTTTCATTTGTTACTTCTCCATTTACTAAAAAGTCCTGTACAAATTCTGGCCCCCAAATTAATAATTGTTGGATTAAAACTATTGTTGCCATAACGCAAAACATCAAACCAATTGCAGTAAACCAATTTCTACCCCTCCTATAATATTCGTGACTCATGATTAATGAAATGCAGACTTAGATGATCTTGATGCCTGGATTTTTAATTTTATTTCTAATCATTGCATTAAGTAACAATGGTGTAGACATTTCTGCAAGATATGATAGTTCAATTGGTCCTAAGTAAATTGATCTTAGTCCTTTGATTTCGTCAATTAGAGTATTAACAACTTGAACTGATTCCTTGTCATCTCCACACACAAAGATATCATAATCTAATTCTAGTGTGGGATTAATCAATTTTTTCTCAGAAATTACGTGAAATGCTGATACTAGCTTTGATTTATCTTTCATATGGTTTGCAACTAGTTTGTATGAAAATGGTTTGTTATCTTTAATTGAAACACATTCAAAACCAACATCTGTTTTTGTCATTGGAACAATAGGTGATACAACTACACAACTATCTTTAATTTCTGATAAAATTCCAGAACATACTGAATCAATATTTTCATAAGGAATTGATAAAATTAAGACATCACTTTCTTTTGCTACAGAAACATTATCGTTTCCAGTTATTGTTCCTTTTATTTCTCCAAATGCTTCTTTTGCCATATTTGTAATTTCTACTGCTGATTCTGATGCTCTTGTAGCATCTCTTGAACCAATTATAACATCATGATTTTGTGACCATCTTAAGGCAAAACCTTTGCCCATTCCGCCTGTTCCTCCGATTATTCCAACTTTCATATTTTATTGCCCGATAATGTTATTATTATCTCTATTTGATCTTTTGAACATAGTGGGCCAAATAATTTTTCTTAGACATGGTCAGGCAAAAAATAACACTGAAAGAATATTGTCTGGTAGAACTCCTGGAGTTCCCTTAACCGATAAGGGTATCACACAAGCTCAGCAAACTGCTGAACTACTAGAACACATGAATATTTCTGCAATTTATTCCAGTCCAATTCAAAGAGCAAAGCATACTGCCGAAATTGTTGGTAAACATAATTCAATTGATGTAACAATTGATGATCGTTTAATTGAACTTGATATGGGGAAATTTACTAATGTTCCATATGATGAAATTTTTTCAAGTCATGGTAATGTCTTTATGAAATTCTACGATGGTGAATTAGAAATTGCTCATAATGGAGTGGAGACTTTTGCTGATGTGAAAAAACGAGTTGCGTCAATAGTAGAGGAAGTAATTGAAAAGCATCCTGATGAAAATGTTGTTTTAGTTACTCATATGGATCCGATCAAAGCAATGTTATCTACCATAGTTGATTTGTCTCCAACAAATCTATTTGAATTGATAATCGCTAATGCATCTCTAAATCTATTTAGAGAAAAAGATGGAAAATTCTCTCTATCTGGAATAAATGTGATGCATCCATCTAGATTCGATCAGAATTGGTAGATAGTAATCTTGAAAACCCTTATAAAGAAATTGAAGTCGAAATCAAATAATCGCTAATGAAATTCATCTTTGGATTCCTATTGATAATGGCAGTTTTGGTAGGCCTACCAGCTGTAGATTATGCATTTGCCGCAGGTGATGAGCCTGGTGAATATCTTGATCGTAGAGTTCTAATTTGGAATTTATTCTATAAGATGATGACTGTGGCATTTATTACTGGTTCAGTTGTTTCTGGTACAATTATTTGGCAAGTTTGGAGATTTAGAGAATCTCATCCAAAAGCAAAACCAACTAGCTATGAGGGGACTGACTGGTAGAAATGGGTAATCACTCTAATTGGCCTGAATGGATTTACGTTGCAGTAGTTATTGCATTAATGACTTGGGTTGGTGCTGAAGCATGGGAAGCTGAAAGACTTGTTGAACACGTTCCCGCAGATGCCGAAACAATTATTGTAACTGGGCAACAATGGTTCTGGACTTTTGAACATGAAGATGGAACAAAAGAAATTGGCGAATTACATGTTGAAGTAGGAAAAGCCTACAAATTTGAAGTAATGTCCAAAGACGTTAACCATTCTTTTAACATTCACGATTATGTAGTTTTAATGGATGCAATTCCTGGTAGAGTTAATACTGTATGGTTTGCACCAGATGCAGTTGGTGAACACGATATTCAATGTAGAGAATATTGTGGATTGATTCACTATAACATGAGAGGAACACTTTACGTAACGGAGCCAACAACTTGACAACCTTAACAACGCTTTTATCACAAATTATTTTCGAGGAGATTAACTAATGACTTTAGAATTACAAAAACCACGTCCTATTTGGCAAATTATGTTTTCAACACATCACACTGATGTTGGATTACTTTATCTTATTAGTTCACTAACGTTCTTGTTCTTAGGTGGTTCATTAGCACTTGGAATTAGAGCTGAACTCTTCTTACCAGGATCTCAAATTATTGCAGATGCTATGACGTTTAACAGAATCTTTACTGTTCACGGAACAACTTTGATTTTCTTATTCATTATTCCATTTGCATCTGCAGTTGGTAACTACTATGTTCCAATTATGGTCAGATACAAGGATATGGCTTATCCAAAACTTAATGCAATAGCATTTTGGATGATTCCTCCAGCAGGAGTTCTTATTTGGTTAGGCTTTGCAGACTTTACTTGGTATGCAACACCACCGTATTCTATAATTAGTGCTCCAGGTCCAGCAGCCGACATGTGGATCTTTGGTTTGAAGATCTTGGGTATATCTTCAGTCTTAGGTGCTCTAAACTTTGTTGTTACAATTCTCAAATGTAAACATCCTGACATGTCAATTGGACAGATTCCATTAATGGCTTGGTCATTCTTATCATCCTCATTAATCATAATGGTTGCAATTCCAACATTTGCTGCAGCATTGTTAATGCTGTTAACAGATAGACTTGGAGTTAGTGGATTTTTCAATCCAGCAATGGGCGGTGACCCAATTTCATATGCACACTTGTTTTGGTTTACATTCCATCCTGAAGTCTATGTTTTAGTAATTCCTGCAATCGGTATGATGTACGAAATTATTCCAAGATTTTCAAGAAAACCAATTTACAGTTACAGTTCTGGTGTATTTGCATTTGTTATGTTATCTATTGTCGGTTTCTCATCATGGGCTCACCACATGTATGCAACCGGAATGTCTTTCACTGAAAAAACAGTCTTTATGGTTGGAACATTAGCTGCTGTTCCAGCATCTGCAATGCACGTGTTCAACTTTGTTGCAACAATGTGGAATGCAAGAATTAGATTCTCTACCCCAATGATGTGGGCAGTTGGAGGAATTGCATTATTCTTCTCTGCAGGTGCAGGTGGTGTAGTTAACAGTGCAATGCCATTAGACTTTACAACACACGATACTTACTGGGTAGTTGGACACTTCCATCTCTTTGTAATGGGTACAATCGCATTTGGTTCAATTGGTTATCTCTACTACATGTTCCCATATGTTACTGGTAGAATGTACAATGAAACCTTGGGTAAAATCCACTTTATCTTATCTTTCATAGGAACTGTTCTAGTATTCTTTACACAACACGTACTTGGCTTGTATGGAATGCCAAGAAGAATTTATGATTATCCGCCAATTCCAGAATGGATTGCAATGAATCAAATAGCTTCTATCGGTGCTATGATTATCGGTATCAGTATGGCAGTATTCTTAGCAAACATGATTCACAGCGCTGGAAAAGGAAAATTTGCAGACACAGACGATCCATTTGGTCTTGGAGGCAAATACTACTATCCATTTGAGGCAAAGAACCCATCACATTAGGAGATATATGAAATGAGTCAAGAACACCCTACCGAATACTACAGAACAACTAATTCAAGAGTTGGAAAGATGTTAGCTATAATGTTAGCAATTTGTATTGTTGGTGGTGTAATCTTTTTCTCAATGTGGGATTATTGGATTTCAGAACCACCTCATGTAATTTCAGTAATGGCAGGAGATGTTGATCATTCAGGACCTGCAGAAGCAACCGGAATTACAATTACACAAGATCTTCAATTTCTTGAATCAGCTGACTTTAGATCTTTGACATTTAATGCGATGATAGATGAACCCGGTGTCAACCCAACAATTGAGATGAGTGTTGGTGACAAAGTTATCTTTAACGTTGTAAATGATGGAATGTCCTTCCATGCATTTGGTGTTACAAAAGATACTGAAGGCTTTGCAGGAGTTATTCCTGGAAGTGAAATTGCAGCACCAACAAATCCACTAAAACCGGGAGAATCTGGTACTTCTGAATTTATTGCAGGTGAAGAAGGAACATACTACTACATTTGTACAGTTCCAGGACATAGAGACCAAGGTATGGTTGGTGAAATTATTGTATCAGGCTCTAGTGGACCAGCAGTTGCAGCAGATCCAACAGGAGTATCTCATGAGTTTAACTTAGACTTTGTAGAATCTGATGATTTCAGAACTTTAGCATTTAACGCATTACCTGGAGAAGAAGGCAATAATCCAACAATTGTTGTAAATTCTGGTGATGAAGTTACAATTACTTCACTCAATGCCGGAATGTCATTCCATGCATTTGGTGTGGTTTCAAATCCTGATGACTTTAACAGTGTAATTTTTGATTCAGCTATTGCAGCAGCAACCAATCCACTAAAACCTGGTGAGTCTGGCAGTACTACATTTATTGCTGGTGCACCTGGAACGTACCATTACATTTGTACAGTTCCTGGACACGCATTACAAGGAATGATAGGCGAATTTATCGTAGAATAATTTTGGCAATTCAATATCTGGCATTATCAACTTTAGTAGTCTTGTATTCACTAATGTTCATTGGTGGATATATTTCAGCTTCTGGACTTGGACTTACATGTCCTGAATGGCCTCAATGTCCAAATGGTTTCATGCCTTCAGAAGAATATTTTGTTGAATGGACTCACAGATTAATTGCAGCAAGTGTAGGTATTTTGGTAATCTCTACAATGGTTGCAAGTTTGATTAACAAAAATGCAGATGTGAAAATTAAGATTACTAGTTCTTTAGCAACAGCATTAGTAATTACACAAATTACTTTAGGTGCTTTAGTAATTGACTTAAAATTACATGCAGTTTTAGTTTCTGTTCATTTGGGAATTGGAATATTCTTATTTGCAATGGTATTGTTAACAACATTATTTGCATTCCGGATTGCAAAAATGCCTATGAAAGCTAAGATCTAATTTTTTTAAAAATTTTAGGCAGGTAAATGTATCCCATAATTACTGCAAACGTTAATGCACCTATCGTAATTGCAACTATGAAAATTATTCCAAATGGGCTTTGAGTTCCCATGTTAAATGAGTAAGTCAAAGTTCCTTCTGTACCATCCATATCATACAAATCAATATAGACAATATGGTTTCCTGGTTTTTTCCAAACATAATCAATATCCCAATGTGCATCTTCTATGGTTGTTGGAGGAATTGCATTTACTTGTTGATCATTGTAGAAAACTCTAATCCCCATTGTAAAACCATCAACTTCTTCAAAGTCTGCGTCAGTAACTCTTACCAAAAATTGAGATGGTTCATTTAATTGTGGAAATTCAGGCGTAGTGGCTACTTGAACTCTGTAACCCCCATAGAATTCTTCTGCAGAATTAAACAGTGAATGAGCATATGCAGAATTGATGGCAGAAGTTGCTGAAATAATTATTATGAAGATCAGTAGAGTTGATCGCAGTTTAGTCATACAATATACACGATCAGAGATGAATATATTGTAAATCAATTTTCTTCAAGTAAATCTTCAAAACCTTTAAATCAGTATTGCCAAGAAAACCAAATATTGACCCTCGTTAGAAAATCAATCGATATCAAAACACCTGTAGACAATGTCTTCACATACTTTGCAAGACCAGAACATGTTTCTGATCAAATCAAAAATGATACCGTTGGAATGACAGTAGTCCCAATGGATATCAAAGAAGGAATGGGTGTAGGTACAACCTTTAGAATTATCGGTGACTTTAGCGGTAAACGTTTAGAGTGGGATTGTGAAACAACAGAATTTGTCAGAAATGAGAAAATCGTTGCAAAACAAATCGAAGGTCCATTCAAGCATTGGGAAATCACAAATGAATTTGAATCATTAGGTGATAATCTCACAAGAATCACAATGTCAGTTGATTATGAGATGCCATTTGGTCCATTAGGAGCAATTTTGGATAAAGCAAAATTTGCAAAATCAGCTGATAAAGGAATGGAAACAGCACTTTACAACGTTAGAGGATTACTTGAAGGAAATGGTTCAATTCCAGTGTACATTACACTAGATGCATATCAAAAACTTCTTGCAGAAAAGAAGAAAATGAACAATGTTCCAGTATCAACTGCACTTACAGCAATTTTAGAAAAGTACAGTGAAATTGAAGCTAAAGCACAAAACTAAATTTTCATTTATTTTAAAATCTCAAGATTAATAACAACTCTAGGCATTTTTATTCAATGTGGGTTTATGGCGCAGCCAGGTAGCGCACCGGACTCTTAATCCGGTTGTCGAGGGTCCGAATCCCTCTAGACCCGCTTTAACTCATATTTTTTAAACTTAGAATAAGATTAAACTTTTTTTAATAAAGTAAATCTTGTTTGGTCTTGTCCATAATCTTCATGTAAATCTACATCACTAACAAATTTTATTTTGTAATCTAACCATTTTTCACCCATATTACGAAATTTATGATTTTCGTCAATTTGTTTTTCTATTTTTTCATATTTTTCACAATGCATAATCCATTTTTTTGAAATTCTGAACATTTCTGCAATTCCATTTTCTAAAACATCATCATCTAGATAATTCATGAGTCCATGTGTAAATACAAAGTCTATTGAAGAATCCTCAAATGGCAATTTAGTGATGTCCCCTTTTTGAAAATTTACATTTGGTAATTGTTTTCTGGCAATTTCTAATGCGTGATCATTTAAATCAATTCCGTGTAATTGAAATGAGTCTGAAAATAATTTTAAGTCAATTCCTGTTCCACAACCAATTTCTAAAATACTTTGTACGCCTGGTAAAGAACTAGCTAAGTCTCTAATGTATTTTGAAAATTCTTCATTATACCTTGATTCATTTTCATCTGCATATTTGTTCCAAAATTCTTCATTATATTGCATAAAATTTTTGAATTGAAGCTGTATTTGTTATTATTTCTCGCTCTTATGTTGGCATTTACATGGAATTAATTGTGTATCAAAGGTACAATCATGTGGTCCATCGGATTTTCCTTGTTTTGGAATATTTTTCATACAATCTTCGTGACGTCCTTTTCTACAAAACCAACAAATTTCTGGTGTATCACCTGTTGCACATAAATCCATAATTTTTCATATTTTTTTGGGTAAAAAAGTCATTTGAAATTAGATGAAGGTCAACCATGGCAAAAATCTTTCATCTTTACCCATTACTACATCTGTAAATGATTTTTGTAATGCTTTGGTAACACTACCCATCTTTCCTGTTCCAATTTTGACTTTATCAATTTGTGTAACTGATTTAACCTCTGCAGCGGTACCTGTCATGAATATTTCATCTGCATTATACAGATCATCCCTTTCTAAATCTCGTTCAATTACAAAACCACTATTTTCTTCAATAATTTGTATAATGCTATCTCTAGTAATTCCTTCTAGTCCACCAGCAGATAGTGGTGGTGTTTGTATAATGTCGTCTTTTATAATGAATATATTTTCAGCACTTCCTTCTGCAACTTTTCCTTGTGAATTTAACATAATTGCTTCATCATATCCGTTATCTAATGCTTCCATTCTTGCTAAAGCTGCATTTGCATAATTTGATGCTGCTTTTGCTTGCATTGGTTGTGATCTTGAATCAATTTTTATCCAACTAGAAACTTTACATTTTGCTCCTGAAAACTTACCAGCTTTTGATTCCCCCATCTTCCATTCCCAACACGATATTGACATGTCCACTTTGTTGGTTGTGGGAGTTAATCCCATAGTACCATATCCATAATATGCTAATGGTCTGATGTAAGCTTCTTTTAGCCCACTAGCTTTAATCGTTTTTACAATTGCTTCTGAAATTTCTTTTTGAGTAAATTGCATTTTCATTGAATATAATTTTGCAGATTTGAATAATCTTTCAACATGTTCTGGTAATCTGAAAATTGCTGACCCATTAGGAGTATCATAACATCTGATTCCTTCAAAAATTGATGTTGAATAATGTAATGCATGTGTCAATACGTGAACTTTGGCATCTTTGAAAGGAACTAATTTCCCATTCATCCATATTTTACCAGTTTCTATCATAGGAAAAGAAAAAAATCCTCGTAATTTAAAGAGTTATTTTTTTGATTATTTGTTAACCTGGAAACTACATATCTAATTGATTATGTAGAATGATATGGAATGGACTTTAGGATTTATTGCAATAATTTTTCTTACTGTAGGCTTGATTGGTCAGGCATTCCAAATGCGTAAAATCCGCTTAACAAATCATCCAGACGGAGAATTAGCCTCGCCAAATATTTTCACAAATAAGAGTAATTTCAAATGGTATGCCATCATTGGAATTGGAATTGCTTGTTGGTATGTAGCTGAACGACTCTGAACTATATAGATTAGAATTAAATACTAAATTGTTCTAATTATAGTAGCGTGTTGTGGGTAACGCCGGACTAAGTCTAGATAAAGAGTCCAAGAATAAACCCTTAATGGCGTTTACTGGTGAAAACCTGTAACGCCATGCTTTAATTAAATAAAATTAATTTTTGAGATTTCCTCGTGTACAGCAACAATAGCTTTTCTAATATTTTCTTCAGCATCTTCTACAACAATCAAAATTCTTGATGTTTCTTCTTGTGCATCCATATTCAAAATATTTAATCCTGATTCACCAATTTTTGCACTAGTTCTTGATGCAACTTGTTGCACTCTCCACATTTCGTCTCCAATCAATGTGATAACTCCCCTATTGTAAGTTATTGTAGCAAGCGAATCAAATCCTAAAAAGTATTTTTCATTTCTTTTAACATAATCTCCATCCAAAAATAATATCCTTGATAATTCTACACCATCTTTTGTAAATGGTGATAAAATTATAAATTCACTATATCGTTTGTCTTTGTCTAAGGATGTTAATAATTTCTGTATTGAATTTGTCTCTATTCTAAATATTGCACAATTTTCTTTTCCTGTAACTATTTTTATCGGATGACCCTTTTGTTCATCTAATTGTCTTTTAATGATAGTAATTTTTTCAGGATTTTTAATATTAGTAATTTTAATTGGCATGTCTACCCCATGTTCAACAATTTCTTTTATTGCAATTGGATCTAAAATTTTCATTCCAAACATCCCTGCAAGTCTAGCTTCATTATATGATAATTGAAAAACTTCTCTTAATCCATCGTTTACAATTTTTGGATCAGCTGATACTACGGAACTATCTTTTTCAAAATCTATACTGGTTTCATATTTTTTATGAAATAATATGCCTAGGTCTGCTGCAGTCCTATCTGAACCTCCACGCTCGTAGGTGGTTGTTACATTATCTACTGTTTTTCCTATAAATCCCCCAATCGCAACAACTTGATTACTTTCAACTAATTTTTCAATTTTTTCAATTTTTTCATTTGATTCCGATTTAAGAAAATTTGTTGATTCTATGTTGTTATCTGTAATTATTGGCCAGTCATCAAATTCTACTGCATCTGTCTTGATGTTATTACTTCGTAAAATATGATTCATAACATGAGACATTAAAATTTCTCCTGAAAATGCAAGTGCTCTTGATCTTATTTCATCTGCAAATTCTTTATTTTGAAGTGCATCTTCTAAAGCTTTTTGAGATTTTTCTAGATGTTTGTCAATTGCATTTTGACAATTTTCTTTATTTTCTTCATTTACTAATTGAATAATTTTTTGATAACATGTTTTAACAATTTCTAATGATGGTTTGATACCATTTTCAGCATTTTTGCCTTGTTCTAATATAACATCTGTTAAAGAACGTCTTTTCCCATCATGTATGGTTAATGGAGCCGAAAATACAGTGATTACTTTAGAATCTGTTTTCAGATCATTAATTCTTTCAATTATTTGTGGAATTGATTCACCATCAGAACCTATTGCACTGCCTCCAAATTTTGCAATGATCAAATTATTCATAGTACTGTCTTAAAACTAAATTGCCATCTATTAACTATTTGATTCTATTTTGTAAATTTTCTAATAATTTCTGCGGCTAATTCTGCACCATTAGTATTTACTTTGTTTCTTTTTTTATCTAGTTTTTCTAAAATTAATTCATCTAATTTGTTGATATCATTAAAAGTAAATCCCTCATTTTTAGAATTATTTTCTTGTTCAAAATGATCTTTGATGGGAATAAATATACCGGGTGTACCATATGCTTTAGCTTCATCAATTGTTGATTTTCCTGCAAGTGAAATTACTACATCTGATGCATAGATTAATTCATGTAAGTTATCTACAAATCCTAAATTTTTTACATTATCAAATTTTTTTGTTATGGATGGACCAGTTACTAGAATAATTTCAATATCTAAATTTAATTTTAAAATTGATTCTATTGATTTTTGGATTAAAAATAACCCTGCATCTGTTCCACCCACTGAAATAAGAATAGTTTTTTTATTGAAAGAAAATTTTTTCCTTAATTCTTCTCTTGAGAGATTTATTTCTCTAACAATTGGTCCGATTCTTCTTATATTGTCAACATCTTCTCCGTTTTCTGGAATTATAACTACATCACAATTTTTTATAATATTCATCATTGATTTATTCATCTTTTTTTCAATAAATGATGCTATTCCTTTTGTGAATTTAGTTTCTAATACATCTGTAATCAAAATATTTGGAATTTTTACTTCTTGTGCAATAGTTAATGATGCAAAATCTTCATCACTAATTACTAGTTCTGAATTATTTTTTTTAATAATTTTTTCAGAAATATTTTTACAATTTTTGTAATATTGATAATAGTTCCATAGCCATTTTGTTTGATTATTTAATACACCATTTTCTACAACAAATGAGGGTGGATTATAGACATCATCAATATTATAATTTAATTTTTTTAAAATTTTAGCCGCGCCACTACCTGTAACAAAATTTACAGAAAAATCTTCAAGATTTTTGACAATTGCAATATCTCTAGTAACATGACCTAATCCGATTGGGCTAGAAAAGAAATCACAATTATTCATTATCTTAATTATTTTTTACCAGATTTCCATATTTTACCATGTCTCAAAGTTTAAATGGATTTCAACGAGGTATGTTTCAGTGGGCTCATAGTCTAGCTCGGTTATGACGTCGCCCTTACACGGCGAAGATCCGGTGTTCAAATCACCGTGGGCCCACTCTTCTTATCATATCAACAAAACTGAGAATAACGTCATTGCTATAAACAATAATGATCATTTTAGTAGTGAATGTCTTCTTTTACTTTTTTCAGTTTACAGAAAAAATTACTAGTATTAGTTTTATCAACAACTTTAATTTCTATATCTACAACAACTGTGATATTTCTTAATTTTGAAAAAATTTCAATTTTTCAATCACAATTGAATATAATAATAATTGGTATTTCTCTAATGATTGGATTAAGTATTTTGACATATTTTCTAGCAAAACGTCTTTCTGAACCTATTGCAAAACTTAGTGAAGCAACACATCAAATTTCTCGTGGTGACTTTAATGTTAGAACTAATATTAAATCCCGAGATGAGATAGGTGATCTTTCTGAATCTTTTGATAATATGACAAAAAAACTTCAAGAGGCAGAAATTACAATTAAACAAAAAGAAGAAGTAATTAAGCAACAAGAAGACATACTTCTAAAATTTTCTCAACATACTCAAAATGACTGTGTTGCTGTAATTGATATGAAAGATTCTACAAAAATTTCTGCTACACTATCAGATGGTGATGTTACTAAATTATATGAAATTTTTCTAAATTTTATGGCTAAAATTGTTAAAAATTATGATGGTCAAGTAGTAAAAAATATTGGAGATGCTCTTATGTTTAGATTCCCAAATACAGATCTTAGTGATTCTAAAGTTACAAAAAATATTTTAGAATGTTGTTTGAACATGATTGAATCTCATTCTGATTTAAAAAAACAACTTCAAGAAGAAAAAATGCCTGAATTAAACTATAAAATTAGTATTAGTTATGGTTCAGTTAAAGTAGCTCAAAGTAGTACTTCTACAATCAGTGATATTTTTGGACCAACTGTTAATCGATGTTTTAAAATAAATTCATTATGTCCAGAAAATAGTTTGATTATTGATAATAATTTGTATAATGCTTTCAAAAATTTTAATGAATATGATATTTCCCAGTTATCTGAAACTGAAATAAATAAAAAATATGGATATAAAATCTTCCAAGTTAAAAGAAGAAAATAATTTACTTATCCAATTTTACAACAGCTTTTACTTTGTAATCCTCTAGTTATCCAATAAATTGAAAAGACTAACACTCCTACTGAAATAAATTTTAATTCTAATCCTTGCATTGGAAATAATGATAATCCACCAACTGCTCCTAAAATTACGGCTAACGGAGCAGTACATGCAGGACATCCTGGTGTAAATGCAGCAAAAACTCCTCCAAAAAGTGCCGAAGAATTTGTTTTAACTGAATTGGGTTTTACTGAATTCATTTTTTTCATTTGATTGATTTTAAATGCCATCATTGCAAAATTTATTCCTGCTAAAGATGAAATTACCACTGTCAAACCAATTGATGTTAAAAGATAATGTGGTGCTAATTCTACTGCTGCATCAAAATGAGTTGGTAACATAGACATGGTCAAGAAATAATATATTATTCCAAGTCCAATTCCACTGATTATCCCAATCATAGCATATTTTCTCATTGTTAAAACATTTGAAATTAATTGAAACTTCGTTTGCATAATTTTGAAATGAAATCTATCATATTTTAAGCATTTTTTTGATAACAAAAGATTCTTAGCCTTAATTCTTCGATGATATACATGACTGAATTTTCATCTACTGAAAAAACTATCCTAGTTCAATATGGGATTAAAAAATATGAAAATGAGGAAACTGTTTTTGAAAAATTAAAAACTATAATGAGTGAAAAAGATATTCAAAGGAATATTGATACTTTAATTGCAACCCAAATAGTAAGAAGAATAGGACCTGAAGTTCTACAAAATAATGAAAGTCATACTGAATTACCTGATCTTCCTGAAAATCTAAAATCTATAATCGAAAATTTGTAATTTTTAATTTGACAAAAACTACGGGTTTACCATTTCTCAAAAGTTAATTTTGCTTTGAAAAAGGGTTTTTTTAGAATTATACATCCAAAAATAACCTAGGTGGAATAGGATAGTATTAATTTACAATTACTGTGAACTAAAAATATGCCATTTCGTAAAGTAGCTGTTGCAATTATTACTCCGACACATACCAAGAAATCCTTTGAACTTGGTCTTGAAATGGCTAAAAAATTTGATTCAGAATTGACGGTGATAGAATGTATGTACAAAACTCCGCCAAAATTTTATTTTTTTGAAACAAAATCTGATAAAAAATTAACACAAAATCAGACTACAAAATTAAAAAAGGAATTAGAAAACTGGAAAGGAATTGCTCAAAAACAAGGAGTTCCTATTAAGACAAAATTAGCATTAACCGAGAATATTTCACATTGGATAATTGATTATGTTAAAGAAAATAATATTGATTTGTTAATTGTCGACTATCCAAAATTATCCCTAGAAGAAATAACACTTTTTGATGATATCATAAATGAAATTCATCATAAATCCCATTGTCATCTTTTAACAACTAAATCTTAACAGATCATAGATTTTACATTCACAAAGTTGACTAACATTCACTGTTTTCAGATTTGGAGAGTAAGTTCATTCTGATTTTTAAAAACTAGTACTACATTGTAATCCGTAACGGTAAGGTTAATTCGTACTTAATTTACTACTGATAATTTAAAATCCTCTGATACCTTGAGGGCGCACAATTTCTGGATGATCTTTCATCCATTCTACTTTTTCTAACATTTCTTGTTTATCTTGTGGGAATGTACCTTTTACAGTATATGCATTTGAACCATGGTTTACTCTAAACACAATCTCCTGTTCGGTATTGATTTGGTTAACCAATTCATAAAGTTCTTCTAATCCTTCATCGTCATTTATTTTTACAAATTCACCATTGTACTTATCAATGAATTCTTGTTTAATTCCATTTTCTAGGTAAAGTGTCAATGCACCAACATAATTTGGTGAACATGAACTAATCACTTCTGCTGTACCTTTGATATGTTCTTTTGAATATTTTTTTCCACCCAATCCTAAAATTACCATACATGACATTATGTAGCCTGCTTCTTTTGCTTTGTTAACTGATTTGATGATTGTTTTTGCAACTGCCCCTTTTGTTACTTTTTTCAAAACAATATCTGAACCACTTTCAATTCCTAAATAGAACATATCAAGTCCTGCTTCATTCATTTTCTTTAATTCTTCAGGTGTTTTTTTCAAAATATTCATTGGCATAGCATAACATGAAATTCTTTCAATATTTGCAAATTTTTCTCTAATGTATTTTAAAATTTTAATCATGTATTCTGAATCAAGATTTAATGCATCACCATCTGCAAGAAATACTCTTCTTGTATCTGGAACATATTTTGCCATCATGTCAATTTCAGCTTTGACATCTTCCCATGGTCTTTCAGAATATTCCTTTGATCTATACATGTCACAAAATGAACATTCGTTAAATGAACAACCTAATGTAACTTGGAAAATTAATGATCTAGCTTCTGAAGGTGGCCTATAAAGTGGAGCATCATAATTCAACATCATTTTTTATTCATTTCACTTTCATTGATTATCTTTTTTATACTTTCTACTATGATTTTAGGCACGATTTTAATCAATTTGAGTTAATAATCTTAATTTGTAAAAAAGTATAATGTGATTTCAATTTATTTATACTAAAAATTGGTCAATAACATGCTACAGGAATATCTAAAACTTAATAAAAATATTCTAATTGCTTTTGCAGCATCATTAATTATTTCTGCAATAATTGCACAACTTCTTTCTGAACAAACTGAATATCTTAATGCTACATATACGACAATTGCAGACTATGTAATTTATTTTTCCGTGTTTAGTTTTTTATTTTATTTAGATAATAGAAAAAAATACATTTTAGAATCTGGTAAAACAGATACTGTAAAATTAAAACATGATCTTAAAAAATTAATTACTTCACTTGGAATTGGAGAAATTGTTTATACTATTTTTAGAGGTTTACTTCAATATTATTTTCTGATCATAAGCTATGATCCATATTTAGCATCAATTATATCTCAAAGTATATCAACAGTAATTTACATGATAGTAGTTAATCTAACTGTGAAGATAACCAGGTTGTATAAAGATGAAAATTAGTGTTTATGTAGATGGATCTGGTGGTTCTGATGGTGGATTTGGTTTTTTTGTGAAAGAAACTGGTGAATCATTTTATGAAAAAAAATCTGAAATTACAAATAATCAAGCTGAATATTTAGCAATAATTTCTGCATTAAAGAAATTTGTTGATACTGATAATGAAATTACTATTTTCAGTGATTCTAAAAATACTGTAAATCAATTAAATCATGAATTTGCTATAAATAATGAAAAACTCCGTGATTTAGCCAGAGAATCGTGGCTGATTATTGGAAAATTTTCTAATTTATCTATAGTTTGGATTCCCAGAAAAGAAAATCTTGCAGGTAAGATGTTGGGTAGTTAAAATCATAGATCAGAAATTTCTATGAATAACTTTATTATACAAAATCTTAAATTCATTTTATCATGGCCGAATCTGTTTTTTTGTCACCAAAATCAATTGCTGTAATTGGTGCTTCAGATAAAGCTGGAAGTGTTGGTGCTACAATTACATCCAACATTATGAATGGTTTTACTGGTGTTGTTTACCCAATTAGTCCATCACGTGATAAAGTATTTTCTAAAAAAGCTTACAAAACTGTTTTAGATGTTCCAAAACAAATTGATTTAGCAGTAATTGTAATTAAAAATACTCTAGTTGCTCCTGTTTTAGAAGAATGTGGTAAGAAAAAAATCAAAGGAGTCATTATCATTACAGCTGGTTTCAAAGAAGTTGATGAAGAAGGTGCAAAACGTGAACAAGAAATTAAAGATATAGCTAAAAAATACAAAATCCAAATCATTGGACCAAATTGTCTTGGAGTGATGAACCTTGATCCTAAAACAATGATGAATTCAACATTTCTAAAAATTACGCCAAAATCTGGAAAGATTGCTCTAGTTTCTCAAAGTGGTGCAATTTGTGCAGCTTTAGTTGAAGATGCAAGTGCTCAAGGAATTGGTTTCTCAGCAGTTGTAAGTCTTGGAAATAAAGCTGCAATGAGTGAAGTTGATGTACTAAAAATTCTTGCTAATCATAAACAAACCGAAGTTATTGTAATGTATCTTGAAGATATGGGCGATGGACAAGAATTTCTTAAAGTTTGTAAAAATATTACTAAAAAACTCAAAAAACCTGTTCTTGTTTTAAAATCTGGGCGTAGTCCTGAAGGTGCAAAGGCTGCAATGTCTCATACTGGAGCATTAATGGGTTCAGATGAAATCTATGATGCTTTACTAAAACAATCTGGTGCAATTAGAGTTGATACTATGGAAGAACTATTTGATTATGCAACAGCATTTTCTAAACAACCATTACCATTAGATGGTGATCTTGTAATTGTTTCAAATGCTGGTGGTCCTGCAATTATTTCAACTGATGCTTGTTCAAAAATGAATATTAAAATGGCTGATATCACAAGTGTCCGGAAAAAAATTGATGCAGTAATTCCACCTTGGGGAAGTTCTAGAAATCCTGTTGATATTGTAGGAGACGCTGATTTTAATAGATTCAATAATGTTTTAGATAGAGTTCTTGCTCACCCAAAAGTTGGTTCAGTAATTTCTATGTGTACTCCATCTGGAACATTAGATTATGACAAACTAGCAGAAGTAATTGTCAAAATGTCAAAAAAATATAAAAAAACAATGCTTGCTAGCTTAATGGGATTAGATGAGGGAATCACAAATAGAGAAATTTTAGCAAAAGGTAATGTTCCATATTATACATATGCTGAAGGTGCAATTCGAACTCTTGCAGCAATGATTCGATTTAGAAATTGGGTTAAATCTCCAAATGGTAAAATCACCAAATTCAAAGTTAACAAATCAAAAGCTCAGAAAATTTTTGATAAAGTAAAAAATGAAAAAAGACCAAATCTCTTAGAAGAAGAGGGCCAAGAAGTTCTCAAAGCATATGGTTTACCACTTCCTGCTAGTTCACTTGCTACTACAGAAAGTGATGCTGTAAAAACTGCAAAGAAAATTGGCTACCCTGTTGTAATGAAAATTGCATCACCACAAATTATTCATAAATCTGATGCTGGTGGTGTTAAAGTAAATCTAACTAATGATGCTGAAGTAAAGGCTGCGTTTAAAACAATTATTAAAAATGCAAAAAAATATGATAAAAAAGCCGAGATTAAAGGAGTTTTAATTGTAGAGATGGTTAAAGGTGGCAAAGAATTAATCATTGGTTCAAAATTAGAGCCTGGATTTGGTCCAGTAATTATGCTGGGTATGGGTGGAATTTATGTAGAAGTTCTCAAAGATGTTACATTCAAACTTGCGCCTGTAACTGATAAAGAATCTGACGATATGATAGCCTCAATTAAAACTCAAAAACTTCTTCAAGGTGTTAGAGGAGAAAAACCATCAGATATTGCAAAACTATCCGAATGTATTCAGAGACTATCTCAATTAGTTTCTGACTTTAAGGAGATTAAAGAATTAGACATGAATCCTGTACTTGTAATGGAAAAAGGAAAAGGTTGTAAGATTTTAGACGTTAGAATAGGTCTATGATAATTTTTTATTCGTAAAATCTCCTTTTTTAGAATTTAGACTATTTATAGAACTTAGACATAATTGATACATGGCTAATGTGTTAAAGACAATTAGATCTGGTGATGATTACATTGAAAGTCTTAGAAATAGAAATCTCAAAGTGTATCTTTTTGGAGAATTAGTAAAAGAACCTGTAGATCATGCAATGATTAGACCATCAATTAATGCAGTAGCTGAAACTTATGATCTTGCATTACGTGAAGAAGCTCTTGCTTCAGCAGATTCGTCAATTACTGGATTGAAAGTTAATCGATTTTTACATATTGCAGAAAGCGCAGAAGATTTAGTTTTACAAAATAAAATGCAAAGAAAATTGGGACAAAATACTGGTACCTGTTTCCAACGATGTGTTGGAATGGATGCAATGAATTCTTTACATTCTACAACATTTGAAATTGATGAAAAACATGGAACAGATTATCATAAAAGATTTTTAGAATTTGTCAAAATGGTTCAACAAGAAAATCTCGTAATTGGTGGTGCAATGACTGATCCAAAAGGAGATAGAAGTAAAGGCCCATCTGAACAAGAGGATCCTGATCTTTTCACTAGAATTGTTGATAGTGATGAAAAAGGTGTCTACGTTTCTGGAGCTAAAGCACATCAAACAGGATGCATAAATTCTCACTGGATAATTTTAATGCCAACAATTAGACTAACTGAAAATGATAAAGACTGGGCAATTGTAGGCGCAGTTCCAGCAGATGCAGAAGGAATTACTTACATTTACGGTAGACAATCTTGTGATACTCGAAGTATGGAAGAGGGTGACATTGATGTTGGTAATGCAAAATTTGGAGGACAAGAGGCCTTGATAGTTTTAGATAGAGTGTTTATTCCATGGGATAAAGTATTCATGAATGGAGAATTTGAATTTGCATCAATGTTAGTTGAACGTTTTACTTGTTATCATAGACGCAGTTATGTTTGTAAAACTGGATTGGGTGATGTACTAATTGGTGCTGCTGCAACAATTGCAGATTATAATGGTGTTCCAAAGGTTTCTCATATTAAAGATAAAATTATTGAGATGACTCATCTTAATGAAACAATTTTTGCTGCAGGTATTGCATCATCACACCAAGGCCAGAAAATGAAGTCTGGTGTATTTCTCAATGACGATATGCTAGCACAGGTATGTAAACACAATGTAACTAGATTCCCATATGAAATTGGTAGACTAGCACAAGATATTGCAGGTGGACTAATGGTTACTTTACCATCAGAAAAAGATTTTAGACATCCAGAAGCTGGTCCGATGTTAAAAAAATATCTTGCAGCAAGAAAAGGTGTAGATGTAGAAAATAGAATGAGAATTTTAAGATTAATTGAAAATATGACTCTTGGTAGAAACGCAGTTGGATATCTTACAGAATCTATGCATGGTGCTGGTTCACCACAGGCTCAAAGAATCCAAATTCAGCGTCAAATGCAAGTAGGGTATAAGAAAAATTTAGCAAAGAATCTTGCTGGTATTACAAGTGATGTTGAAGAACCATCAGAACCATCTGATTACTTTAAACGTGTTTTCAAAACAAAGGATTCTGTTCTTTAATTCTAATAATTATTTTATTGATTATTTTCTTTATCTTCGTTTGATTTCTCTTCAGTTTGTTTAGAATCTTCAACTTTCTCTTCAGAAATTTCTGATTTGTTAATATCTGTTGAATATTCAGAATCTGCTTCAATTTTACCAATATCTGATAACTCTTCTAACGTTTCTTTACTTACTATGTCTTCAACTTCTTTTTTCTTACCTGTAAATTGTTTAATTATCATAATTCCAATCACAATTGCAATAATGATGTAATTCATTGGGGGTTTCAAGATTTGTGTAATGTATCCCACTTGTGGAATGACGTATGCAACTTTTCCAATATATTCTTCTTCTGTAATTGGATAATCTGTACCTCTGATGAATGACGGATTTGCATCACCTTGTGTTCTAACTGTCAGTGGATCTTCACTAAGAATAGATTCAACCCTATGAACAATCACTCTGTTATGATCTGAAGGTCTATCAAAGACAATTATGTCCCCTACTTGAACTTCTTCAAATGGTTGATGACCTTGAATAACTATGATATCATAAACTTCCAATGCTGGAATCATACTTCCACTAGCAACAACATAAAATGGATTTTGTGTTCCAAATGCGGCTTGTAATCCAATCCAAATTACTATTACTGCTATTGCAACAATTGCAATGTCTTTGATAACGCCTTTTGAGATAGATCTTTTAGCCAATTACATTATTTCCTTAGTGATATTCATTAATTTTGTTAATTATTGCATTTTTGAGCCACATTCTTCACAGAATTTGGAACCTTCTTTATTGATAAATCCACACTCAGAACACTTTCCTGGTTCAACATCTACTGTTTCTTCAGGTTTTCCAAGTAAAATTACTTCTCCCACTTTTTTAATTGAAGCCCAAGGAATACTTCCTTCTGTTCCATCATTTTTAGTGATCACTAAAACCATTGATTGTGTATTGCCATCAATACCAACTTGTTTTGCAGTACCAATTTTATTTGCATTTTCATCTACTACCATTCTTCCTTCAATTGAACTAACTGAAGCTGATGAACTTGGTTGTGTAGCTTCTACTGTTGGTTGTGTAGCTTCTACTGTTGGTTGTGTAGCTTCTACTGTTGGTTGTGTAGCTTCTGCTAATGTAGGGTTTTCTTGAATTAGTGGTTTATCTGTTGTTGCATTTGGATCTAATGGTTTTGCACTACCCACTTCTCCTTCTTCATTTGGTTTTTTGAATTCTCTATATTCTGCAATTGAAGCATTACATGATTCACAGATATACTGACCTCTTTCTGCTAAAATCAAATTTTCTGCAACTTCTTCATTTGGATTTTCAAATTCTATTTTTGGTGAACCTTCAAATTCTTTTTCACATGTATTGCAAAAATGTTTAGTAATTTTGTCTGCATCTAATCGACCGATTGGTGCTAAAAATAAATCTGGACCTCCTAAATTTCCTTTCATTTGTTGTTCATCTGTAACTGTGGCCATTACGTAGCCTCCAGAACCTCTCAATTTTTTCAATCTAAGTTCTGAACTCATAACTCAGTTTTATCAAAACGTCATTTAAGTATATATGAAATTTAATCCAAGATTAAAAAATAACATATTGAAATTTGGTGAACGTTTTTAGGTGTGATAATTAAATCACAATTATAATGGGAATTACTCAAATTTCAGATACAAAATCATGGGAAGTAGATGTCATTAATTCTGACGTTCCTGTATTTGTAGACTTTTGGGCCGAATGGTGTGGTCCATGTAGAATGGTAGGTCCAGTAGTTGAAGAACTAGCAAATGACTATGATGGCAAAGTAAAATTTGTCAAGGTTAACGTTGATGAGGCTAATGAATTAGCTTCTAAATACAATGTGTTTAGTATTCCAACCTTAATCCTCCTTAACAAAGGTGAAATAGTTAGCCAGCAAGTTGGCGCTGCTTCTAAAGAATCATACCAAAGTATGATTGATAGAGCACTAGCATAAATTACTAAAATACGTTTTTTCTTATTTTTTCATCCTAAAGTAATTAATATTCCAAAAATTGAGTCTGAATATGTCATTTGGTGAAGTAGATACACTTGGAATGCTTTTTGATAAACTACAAAGTTTGTTTGATGAATCCCAAGGATACTATGAATCATTTTTAGATACTAACAATATGTACAAAAAAGGTCAAATTAGTGATAAAGAATTTTTTCAAAAGTTAGGTGATTATACAGTTGCATATTCTGCATTAGAATTTTTAGCAATCAAAGTAATATTCGAATTAAAAAAATCTCAAGGTTCCAACTCTGGCAACACACAATCACCTGGATTAATGCCAGGAATGGGTCAACCTGGAATGATGGCAGGTGGAATGGGTCAACCACCAAGATCTGGAACTGCAGAAAATCCTGTTGGTGGAAGTCCACCAGGAATTGTATCTGCACAAGAAGCATTTGGAGATGTCGGAACTCTACCATCACCTGATCCAGCTTTAATGCCAAGACAAACTATATCACCACAACAACAATCTGGAAATGGATGTAAATCATGTGGTGCTGAGTTAAGACCAAATTCAAAATTCTGCACAAAGTGTGGAGCTAAAGTATAAAATTAAAAATATAATTTTTTTATTCTTGTGTTGAACCGCATTCAGGACAAAACTTTGCTGTCATTGATAGACTAGTACCACATTCTGAACAAAACTTTCCATCTGTTTTTACTTCATTGTATGCATTTCCTACATTTGCTGAACTTTTTACTGCTCCAGTAGGAACATATGTTTCATCATCAATTAAGACTGGTTCAAAGTCTTGTTCTGTTAAGTAGGTCATCATTCTTGGAATTCCTTTTCCTTCATTATTAGGATCTGGTACTGAATCTCCCATCCAAAATGCAAATCTCATTAGAGTCAATTCTGGTGTAGAAAATGCTAGTGTGTGTTTTGACATATAATCTTGTGCTGCCTTTTTACCGTCAAAAACTTCCATGATGACGGTATTTTCTATTTATGTATAATAGTTTCTGGTAAAATGGACCGAGAGGGAATCGAACCCTCGTCATCTTCGTTGCGAACGAAGCATTATACCCCTAAACTATCGGCCCTCAAATTATTTGGGCAAATTTGGGCTTTTATTCATTCTCAATCATCATTCTAACCCTTTTTCTAATTTAATTTTTTTAATTACATCTTTAACTAATTCTTCATCTTTTACAACCAACTCTTGGAGTTTTTTCTTATATTCTTCATCGCCCCATTTTTCTTGATTAAACATCTCTTTAACTAATTTCACAATTTCAGATTTATTTCTCTGATGGTCTCGTCTTGCAATCTCTGAACCTTCCATGATTTTTCATTTTGTTTAATCAACTTAAGCGTATTCCTTAACGCATAATAGAGTCTTTGTTGTAAAATTTTTTGATGACATATGATACTGTAATTATAGATTCACATGTAATTCTTCCAACTGGTATGATTGACAAAAATATTGTAATTGATGATGGAAAAATTGTAGGTTTAACAAATGATATTCCTGCATGTGACCATAAAATTAATGGAAATGGATTAATTTCAATTCCTGGTGCAATTGATACACATGTTCATTATGGCGTTTATTCCCCAATTAATGAAGCTGCAAAAACTGAATCTCATGCTGCAGCAATAGGTGGAGTTACAACCATGATGCGCATGCTTAGATTAGAAAATGCATTTTCAAATTCTTTACAATCACAATTAACATCTTCATCTGAATATCATTATGTTGATTATGCTATACATGCTTCAATTTTTACACAAAAACAAATTGATGAAATGAATTTTTGTGTTGATAAAGGAATTACATCATTCAAAATTTACATGAATCTTGGTGGTGAAGTTGGTCATGTATACATGGACATGCCTCCAAATTCTTCTAATCTTGTTGCATCTAAAGTAAATGTAACAGATGAACTTGTAGAAAAAATTGTAAAAAATGCAGCAAAACTTGGGTGTCCAGTACTTGTTCATGCTGAAGATTATGAGTCATGTGGATGCGGAATTAAAAAGGCTAAAGAAAAAAATCAAGATGGGTTATCTGCATGGTCTTCTAGTCGTTCACCTGACTTTGAAGCTAAAGCAATCAAAACAGTATGTAAGTTTGGAAGAGATTATGATTGTGTAATTTACTTTGTTCATATTGGTTCAGAACAAGCATTATTACAAATTCAAGAAGAAAAAAAGTTAGGAACTAAAATTTTTGTAGAAACATGTCCTCATTACCTTACATTATCGTATGAAAAACAAAATGGTTATCTTGCTAAGGTAATGCCTCCAATTCGAACTGAAAATGACCAAAAGGCAGTTTGGAATGCACTATCTAATAACCAAATTGATACTATAGGAACAGATCATGTTGCTAATCAACTTAAGCTAAAACTTGATGGTGATGATGTTTGGGGTGCTTTAGCTGGTTTTCCAGGAATAGGTACCTCATTACCAATATTACTTAATGATGGGGTTAATCACAATAAAATTACACTTGAACAATTTGTGAAATTTACTAGTTACAATGCTGCTAGAATTTTTGGTATGTATCCAAAAAAAGGAACCCTGGAAAAGAATTCTGATGCTGATGTAACTATGATTGATTTGAAAAAAGAAAAGAAAGTAACTTCTGAATTATTTGGAAGCTTTTCTGATTATATTGTCTACGAGGGGCGTAATTTGAAGGGCTGGCCTGTAAAAACTATGGTTAGAGGAGAATTAGTTGCAGATGACTTTGAGGTAATAGGTAAACTTGGGCATGGAAAACATGTTTCAAGAACAATTCCTTCTAAATAATTTCAAATTTACCGTTTGTTTTTGCTTTGTAAATTATATCTGGTTTTCTCAAAAAAATACCTGATTCTAAAACTCCCGGTATTAGTTTGATTTTTTGTGTTAATGTTTTTGGATTCTTTATTGTTCCAAAGTCACAATCTAAAATTATATTTCCATTTTCTGTAAAAAATGGATAACCTCTATCTAAGGAACGAATTTTAGATTCCCCTCCTAATTTTTTAATCGAATTGATTATTGTATTTCTTGCTAGCGGATGAATTTCTATTGGTACTGTTCTTGTAAAATTTTTAACAAATTTTGTTTTATCTGCCATTACTACTACTTTATTTGCAAGACTAAACAAAATATTTTCTCGAAGTAATGCACCTCCTCCACCTTTGATAACATATTTTTCTGAATCAATTTGGTCTGCACCATCAAAAACAATATCTATGTGATTTACTTGATCAGATTGTATTAATTCTATACCAGCTTTTTCTGCAACTAACTTGATTTGTAATGATGTTGGAATACCTTTGATATTGTAATTTTTTAATTTAATTAATTTGGCAAGTGATTTTACCAATGAAGTTGCTGCTCTACCACTACCTAATCCAATTACTTGATTATTTTTAATTAATTTTAATGCATCACTTGATAATGCCTCCATGGCATCATCGTAGGACAATTATTCTACCTCTGCTTGATCAAGTTTTGATAGTACTCTCATAATATCACCCTTGATTTTATCCAAATCATCACCATCATCATCAAAATCATCATCGATTGTTGAGCTCTTTGGTTTTTGTTCTGGTTGTGGAAGTGCCTTATGTTCTGTAATTTTTGCTACTTCTTTGTCTAAATCTGGTTTATTTTCAATTAGGATTTCTGGTTTTGGTGTGATTGATTGAATAATTTCTACTTTGTCTTCAACTTTTGGTTTTGGTTGAACAATTTCCTTCACAATTTCTTCTTTTGGTTTAATTAATTCAGTTTGAATTACCTTTGGTTTTGGCATTGGTTTCACAATTTCTTTCTTTTCAAATAGTGGGAATTTTGGTTCACTTTTTGAAATGTTTGTTAATGTTGTTAATTCAAATGATTGTCTAGATTTTGACGGTGGTATTGCAATTGGATCTATTTTTACTTCCTTTGGTTTTTCAAAATTAAATGATTCCTTAATTGATTTAGAAATGTGTTTTTTGATCTCTTCTTTTTCTTGTTTTACTTCTGGTGTCGGAATTTTTGAATTTGCCATTTTTGATGACAAGTCATATAATCTATCATCAAGTTTAGATAATTTTTGATCCATCAAACTTATCAAACCATCACCAACAGGACCTAAATCTGGATGTTTACTAGCTTGTTCAAGTTTTTCTAATTTAGCTAAAATTGTTCCTAACTGATGTTGATATTTTAGAAGAAGTTTATCTTTTTGAATTTTAGAAAACTCATCATCAGATTGATATAATCTTGAAATTGTTTTTGTGAGAATATCTTTTTCAATTTTTAAAGAATTAATTTGATTTTTAATATGTGAACTAGCACCTAAACTTAGTAATTGATTTTTGTCTCTTGGCATTTTTCTTACAGCAGCTGCTGTTGCAACTCCTGCAATTGAACTAAGAATTAAAGCAATTTCTTGCATCTATGTATACCATTTAATCCAGGAATACTTTCTTCGTTTAGCCTCTGGAAATCCACAACTTGCGCATTGGTGATGACGCTTGTGAAGTGAATTTTTACCACATCTTCTACATCTAATATGGACTTTCTTTTTAGTAAATCCACCCATAGAAGTAGTACCTTTTGTCATTCCAAATCACCTAATTTGTTGGCGGTGGAGGGGATATCATAACAACATTATCTCCTCTTACTACGATGGAACCAAGGCTTTTTGTCTCGCCTTCAGTAGGAATTTCTTCTGAAGATTCGAGTAGCAGATTCATGTGTTGGTCAAAACCTAAGAGATTACCTCTAATTGTTTTGCTTCCTTTGAGTTTTATTAATACAACTTGATTAATACTCTCATCCAATACTTTTACTGCCATATCAACGGACATCTATATCACTCATTGACTTCAATATTGAGGGATTATATTAAAATATCATTGTGTACCTATAACCTATCTTCAGTAAGGTAAGTTTGACACTTTTTTGATAAATTTTCTACAATTTCATTTAAAATTTTTATTCCATCCTTTTTGCTAGCCTTTCTTGGATCTCCCCAAATTCCATTTTTGGTAGCTTTGGGAAAAGATTGATTAGCTAATTTACTAATTTTTGTAATTTCTTGTTTTGTCATTTTATCTGTAATCAGTCCTTTTTTTGCTAGCTTCATTTTGACGTTTTTTGAAATTGCTAGCATTAATGATGTTTCTACAAATCCTGCATGATCAAAATCTCTATCCATAAAATGCCAATATGATAGTGGATGTACTTTCACTTTATTTTTCAAAATTTTCTTAATTTTTAAATCAAAATTTCTAATTGATTTTAAATTTCCATGATGACCATTAATTATGAAAATTGTTTTAATGTTATTTTCTGATAATGATGTACACAAATCTACCAGTAATGTTCGTAATGTTGATTCTCTAATACTCAAATTAAAAAATGGTGCGTGTTCAAAAGAAACTCCATAAGTTATTGTTGGAAGAAGAAGATATCCATTTTTGTCAGAAATTTTTTTAGATACATTTGATACAATATCTGAATCAGTTGAAATTGGGAGATGTGGACCATGTTGTTCGATTGAACCAATTGGAATAACTGCAATTTTCTTCTTATTTTTAGTTAAATTTCTTAAAATTGGATCAAATTGAGATGTAATATCTGTCATTTAATTCACTTTGATTTAATGTGAACTTTTCTCCAGCGGACTTCAAGTTTATTTTCTAAATGCATCTTTGTTGCTTTCAGTAAAGTATCTGCTTCAAGTTTTTGTCCTTTTGATTTAATTTTCTCTAGTGTATCATTTGGATCAACTTTAAAAGAATCTTGGAATATTATTGGTCCCTGATCTAAATTTTCTGTTACGTAATGTGATGTTACACCAACAATCTTTGTACCTCTTTCATAAGCTTGTGCATATGCTGATGCACCTGGAAAAGCAGGTAGTAGTGATGGATGAATGTTAATTATTCTATTTGGATATCTCCAAACAAAATTAGGACTAAGAATTCTCATATATCTTGCAAGAGAGATTAAATCAATATTATATTTTTTACAAATATCAATAATTTTTTCTTCAGCTTTCGTTTGATTCTTTTCTTCCACTACAATAAATGGAATTTTTGCTTTTCTTGCTATTGATTCTAATGATTTTTCTGTACCTATAATTATTGAAATTCTTCCTTTCAATGATTTTCTATTTTCAATAAATGTTTGAAGACAAAGCGGTTCTTTGGTAACAAATACTGCAATATTTTTCTCTAAGTTTGTTTCATGATGTGTATTTACATCCATTTTTTCTTTTTTTGCTAAATTTTGAATTTCAATATCAAATTTTTTTACATCTAGTTTTTTAGAAAATGAAACTTCTAGATACATACCAAAAAGATTTTTGATTACATTTTGATTTACTTTTTCAATATTTCCTCCTCTAGAAAATGCAAAATTAGTAAATGTAGCTACAATACCTTCTCTATCTTTACCAACAACTGTAATTCCTACTACTGTTTTTTTCATAACTTTGTATGATGAAGTTTTTCTCATTATTAATCATTCACAGTAATTAAGATGGTGCGGGAGGTGGGATTCGAACCCACGAACTCCTAAGAGATAGGGTCCTAAGCCCTACGCCTTTGACCAGGCTGGGCGACTCCCGCAACGACTTTGCCATTAAACACAAATTTATCTATTATTGAATACTTTCATGGCAAAATATTTTGGAACTAATGGAATTAGAGGTGTATTTGATGAGGATTTCACTTTAGAATTTATTCATGAAATGACCTTATCTGTTGGAACCTATTTTGAGAAAGGACCAATTTTGATTGGATATGATGGACGTGAATCTAGTCCATTAATTTGTAAAATTATTACTTCCAGTCTTAATTCAATTGGAATTGATTGTAACGTAGCTGGGATTATTCCAACTCCTTGTCTTGAATATGCTGTAAAATCTCTTGGTTATTCTGGTGGAATTATGATAACTGCTTCACATAATCCACCTCAATACAATGGAATCAAACCTGCTGGAAAAGATGGTGTTGAAATTTCACGTGAAGATGAATTATTAATTGAGAATATCTATTCTAAAAAAAATTGGTTGCCACGCCCTGAAAAATGGGGAATTACCAATGAAGAAACTAAAGCAATTGAAACATATCTTAATGGAATTCTCACTCATATTGATTCTAATCTTATAGAATCAAAACCTTTCAAAGTTGTTTTAGATTTGGGTAATGGTGCACAAGCTGTTACTGCACCTAATTTTTGTAAAAAATTAAACTGTGAAGTAATTCTTGTAAATGAAACCGTTGATGGTCAATTTCCAGGACGTGGTTCAGAACCTACCCCACAAAATCTTTCAGTTCTTTCAAAAACAGTAGTAGAAAATAAAGCTGATTTTGGAATTGCATTTGATGGTGATGGTGATAGAAGTATTTTTTGTGATGAACTTGGAAATATTTTGACTGGTGATAGATCTGCACTAATTCTCATTAAACACATTTTAACTAAAAATCCAAATTCTTTGGTTGTCACTTGTTTGAATTCTGGTACAAATACTGAAACGTTGACTGAGAAATATAATTCCCAAGTTTTACGTACTAAAGTAGGAAGTGTTGAAGTTTCTAGAAAAATGCTTTCAACAAATGCATTAATTGGATTTGAAGAAAATGGTGGATTCATGTTTGGAAAACATAATCAAGTTAGAGATGGTTGCATGAGTTTAGGATTAATGCTAGATTTTTTATCTACTACAAATAATTCCTTATCTCAAGAAATTTCTCAATTACCTCCTTCATTTACTACCAAGGATAAAATTGAATGTTCAGAAGAAAATGCAAATAAGATAATATCTTCATTGAAAGATGAATTTCCTAATTCTGATACTTCTGATGGAATAAAAATTACTCTTGATGAAAAAAATTGGGTAATGATTAGACCAAGTGGAACTGAACCGATCATTAGAATTTATGCAGAATCTACTGATCAGGAGAATTTAGAGGCTTTAATGACAAAATTTCTTCAAAAAGTTAAGTCAATCATTTCCAGATAACACTTTTAATACCATACACAGGATTCGATAATACTATGGGAAAAGCCTATTACGTTAAATTTGAAACTCCTGAAGACTTAGTTAGTCCAATTTTGGAAGCCGTTAGAGTTGCATCAACCAGCGGTAAAGTCAAAAAAGGAACAAATGAAGCAACCAAGGCTATTGAACGTGGTACTAGCAAATTAATTGTAATTGCTGAAGATGTTGAACCACCAGAGGTAGTAGCACATCTTCCAATTCTATGTGAAGAACAAGGTGCAGCATATGCATTTGTTCCAAATAAAGAAGAATTAGGCAAATCATTAGGTATTGATATTACTTCAGCCGCTGCAGCAATTTTGGATGCAGGCGATGCACAACATATCGTCGACCAAGTTACAACAAAAATTGCTGAATTAAAAGGCGGTAAATCTGAACAATGAGTGCAACTGAAGAAGTAGTAGAATCTGAAATTATTCAAATTGTCGGTAGAACTGGAATTGCCGGTGAAGTTATTCAAGTTAGAGTTAAAGTTCTTACAGGTAAAGATAAAGGAAGAATTCTTACAAGAAACGTAAAAGGTTCTGTTAGAATGAATGAAATTTTAATGTTAAGAGAAACAGAAAGGGAAGCAAAGAAAATCAAATAGGTGATATGATTGAGTCTTTTAGTTAAACCATGCAGTTTTTGTGATAGACCTGTTGCAAAAGGTTCTGGAACAATGTTTGCTAAAAATGATGGAACTGTTTTATGGTTTTGTTCAGCAAAATGTAAAAAAAATGCACTAGTTCTAAAACGTGATCCAAGAAAATTAAAGTGGACTAAAAAACATGTCAAAGGCGGAATTAGAAAGAACTAGAATTGACTGAACAATCATTATTCATTGTAAAACCTGACGCAGTAGCTAGAAATTTGGTCGGAGAGGTAGTTTCAAGATTTGAAAGAAAAGGATTCAAACTTTTAAAATTAAAGATGTTCACATTTACTCAAGCACAAGCAGAAAATTTCTATGGTGTTCATAAGGATAAACCATTTTTTGGTGAATTAACATCTTTTATCACATCAGGACCTGTTGTAGCAGCTATCATTGAAGGTAATAATGCAATTGCCACTACAAGAATTATGATTGGAGCTACAAAATCTTTTGAGGCAGATCCTGGTTCAATTAGAGGTGATTTCGGTTTAGGATTCAGTGAAAATATTATTCATGCATCAGATTCACAAGAAAGTTTTGATCACGAGTCAAAGGTAGCATTTGAGTGATATGATTTGCAAATTCGTCAGCCCATAGTTGCAGTTCTTGGTCACGTAGACTCTGGTAAAACATCTCTTTTAGATAGAATTCGTGGAACGGGTGTTCAAGGTAGAGAAGCAGGTGGAATTACTCAACATATTGGTGCAAGTTTTCTTCCATCTGAAACTATCAAAGAAATGTGTGGCCCACTTTACAAAAAATTAGAAAAATCAGAACACAAAGTTCCTGGATTATTAGTTATTGATACTCCAGGTCACGAAGTATTTACAAATCTTCGTTCTAGAGGTGGTTCTGCTGCTGATATTGCAATACTGGTAGTTGATGTTAATCGTGGATTTCAACCACAAACAAATGAAAGTTTAAAAATTTTACAAAGTAGAAAAGTTCCATTTCTTGTTGCATTAAACAAATGTGATCAAATTTCTGGATGGCGAAAATCTGAAACTAAATTTATTTCACAAGCAATTAAAGAACAAGATGCATCTATACAAACTGATTTAGATCAAAAAATTTATGATGTTGTAGGAACTCTATCGATTTTGGGATACAAGTCTGAAGCATTTTATCGTATTGAAGATTTCAAATCTGAGATAGCTATAGTTCCGATTTCTGCACGTTCTGGTGTTGGAATTCCAGAATTACTAAGTGTTTTAGTAGGATTGACTCAACAATATTTGCAAAAAAGATTAGATCAGGAAGAAAAAGAACCACGTGGAATTGTTCTTGAAGTAAAAGATGAAGTTGGATTGGGTCAAACTGCAAATGTTATTTTAATTGATGGTACTATTAAAAAAGAAAATAGTATTGTTGTGGCAAAACGTGATGCAGTAATTGTTACAAAACCTAAGGCATTGCTTTTACCAAAACCTCTTGATGAAATGCGAGATCCTAGAGATAAATTCAAACCAGTTCCTCAAGTTGATGCAGCAGCTGGTCTCAAAATTGCATCACCTGAACTTGAAGGTGTTCTGCCTGGTAGTACACTTTATGTGGCAAAAAATGACGAGGAGATTGACAAATTTACTAAACTCATAGAATCTGAAATGCAATCTATGTTTATTGATACAGAAACTAATGGAATTATTTTAAAATGTGACACTATAGGCTCGCTTGAGGCAATTGTTGAGATGTTAAAACGCTCTCAAGTTCCAGTAGCAAAAGCTGACATTGGACCTGTAAATAGACGAGATGTTATTGAAGCTAAAGCTATTAAAGAAAAAGATAGACATCTTGGAATTGTTTTAGCATTTAATGTTAAGGTATTGCCTGATGCATTAGAAGAATCTGAAACAAGCCATATCAAATTATTTGAAGATAAAGTAATTTACAGTTTGATTGACAATTACAATGCTTGGGTAGAAGAAGATTCAGCAAATGAAGAAGATGCAATGTTTGCAGAATTAACACCAATTTCTAAATTTACATTTATGAAAGGAATGGTATTTCGAAACAACAACCCTGCAGTTTTTGGTGTTCGTATTGATGTTGGTAATTTAAAACATAAAATTCCATTTATGAATATGTCTGGAAGAAAAGTTGGAACTATCCATCAACTTCAACTTGATAAAAAAACAGTATCATCTGCAAAAACTGGAGATGAAGTTGCATGTTCTGTTAAAGATGTTACAATAGGTCGACAAATATTTGAAGAAGATGTATACTATACATTTCCACCTTCACCTGAAGCAAAAAAGCTACTAAAGAAATTTTTGCACAAGTTAAGTAGTGAAGAACAGGAAATTTTTCAAGAAATAGTTAGAATTCAACGTGAAATAGAGCCTATGTACGGTTACTAGTTGGAATGCTTTTTACAAATCATATGAATTCCAGGTGCACCAACTGCTCCCATCATTTTATCTATTATTTTACCTGATTTGAACATGATAAATGTTGGAATTGATTGAACTGCAAACTTTCTTGATATGTTTTGATTTTGATCAACATTAACTCTTGCAAATTTTACATTTGGGTATTGTTTTTCAAGACTTTCAAAAATTGGATGCATTGACTTACAAGGACCACACCATTCTGCCCAAAAATCTACTAATGTTGGATTTTCTGATGCAATTATTTGATCAAAATTTGAATCGTTTAAATCAATAATTCCAGGCTCAATTTTTGGTTCTGGTTTTTGATTAATCATAGCATCTAATTTTTTTTGCATAATTTTTGCTATTTCTGGATCTTCAGACAATAAATAACAAAATTTGTTTCTATTAAAAAATCTACTTTAAACACTATTCATCTAATGTTTTGATTGGAATTGGTTCAAATCTTCTTGATTTACAAATTGGGCATTGGTCAATGTATTTTGTAAAACTTACAGATGTATATGCAATTCCACAATCTCCACAAATTCGTAAATTTCTTGATAATTTTCCCATATCTATAATGAAAAAACATTCGGATTAAAAGTTAGCTTTTATTTTCTTTTCACAATTGCAATAACGCCAATTATTGGTAATCCGATGTACATTCCAAGATTCAATGCAATTACTGATAGACCAAGTCCTAATACTTCGCTTTCAGTTTCTGCACTTTCCATGATTGACAAAATGCTAATCATTGGAGTCAAGCCAGCTTTTACAATCTCTTTGAAGACTGGGCTTTCACGTTCCATGTCTGCAATTGTTGGACTAAATGAATAATACAATTCGTTAAATCCACTCATAAATGCTGAGCCAGATTCTGTATTCATCAATTGATTGTCACGAATTTCTCTTAACATCTGAACTTGCGGAGCTAATTCACTGCCGTATGCTGCAGTTGCAATTAAACAACCGCCGCCTTCTTTCTCTTCAGATTCTTCTACAACAACTGAACAAACACCATCAGGATTTAGAAGAGTTCCAGGTCCACAAATTCCAAATTCTGGTTCTTCTAATCCAACTGCTTGATAAATTGAAGAATATTGTGAGTAATTATCATCAAACCATTCTTTGTATGATTCCTCATTGTTGTAT